>JAJVIM010000034.1 GCA_022071955.1 Anaerolineae bacterium | reverse complement strand
AAATGAGGATTTTGGTGTCAAATTTGGGCGCAAAGCGCCCAAATTTGACACCGTTTCCTTAATGTTCCCCCCTTCCCCAGGGAAGGGGGGCCAGGGGGGATGGGGCGAAAAGGCTTCCACGGTTAAGTGCGATGCTCCCCCTCATCCCCCCGGCCCCCTTTTCAAAATTTGGGGAGGGGGTTGGGGGAGGGGCAAATAACCCTGCTTTAAAACAGGGTTGACAGGCAAGATTAATTGCCTTACAATCTAACCATCAAAACAATAATAGATGGTTAGATTTTATTTGTCAACGCTGCGGGGGAAATATGGATCGACAAAAACTTTTCTGGCCGATACTCGCGCTGTTACTGCTGGCGGGCTGCGCCGCCACACCGACGCCCGCGCCGCCCACCGGCACGCCGCCGCCCACCGCCTCTTCCACCCCCGCGCCGGCCACCGCCCAACCGCTGGCCCAACCCTATCCCTACACCACGCCGCTGCCGCCCCCCACCCCCACTCAACTGGATGGCGCGTTCAGCCGGGAAATTGAATTTTTGGGCACGCCCGTGCCCTGCCGGCGCTGCGCACCCTATCGGGCCAACGGCGGCGAGTGGCGGCTGGCTTTTGACCGGGGCGTGTTCCGGGTAACGCACAGCCTGACCAATTTTCAGGGCATTGGCTCCTTTACAATTGAGGGCAACCGGCTCAACCTGTTCAACGATCCCAACTGCCATCTGGATGTTGGGGTTTACACCTGGCAAAAAGATGGGCGCATGCTGCGGCTCACTGAAGTGGCCGACCCGTGCGCCTTTGGCCTGCGGGCCAAAAACCTGACCGGCGATACGTGGCTGCTGCAGGCTGATGGCGACGGCAGCGTAATCACGCCCTGCGAGCCGCCCAACCACGAAGCCGCCATCACCGGCCACTGGGCCGCCCCCGCCGGCTGTCAGAATTAACCTTGCTGGCCGGCCTCAAACCGGGTCAACTGCCGCGCTATGTCGTGCAGGCTGGCTTCGGCCCGGCGATAAATTTCAAACAGCTCGTTGTAGCGGGCGTGCGTGACCGGGTGGGGCCGCACCCGGCGCTCCAGCCGGATAAGCGGCGCAATGGCCGCCGCCGACAGCTCAAACAAACCGGCGGCCACGCCGGTAATGAGCGCCGCGCCGTAGGCCGCGTCCTGCTCGGCGGGAATGAGCAGCTCCTGCCCCAGCACATCGCTTACAATTTGCGACCACAGCCGGCTTTTGGCTCCTCCGCCCACCAGCCGATATTCCTCATAGTTCAAACCGATGGCCGCCAGCCCGGCGATGGCGTCGCGCAGGGCCAGGGCCACGCCTTCCAGCGCGGCGCGGGTAAAGTGGGCCTGACCGTGGCGCATGGTGGCTCCAATAAAGTTGGCCCGCAGCGAATCGTCCCAGTAGGGCGCCCACTCGCCCAGCAAATGGGGCTGAAACAACAGCCCGTCGCTGCCGGGCGAAATTTGGGCGGCGGCCTCGTCCATTTCCGCAAATGTGGGCTGCCGCCACAGGTTGTCGCGCAGCCAGCGCGGCACGGTGGCCGCGCTTTTGGTGCCGCTGCCGGGATACCACAGCCCCGGCAGCACGTGGCGGTAGTTGAGCATGTTGGGGTGGTCCACCGGCCCCGGCGCAACCACCGCCAGCCGGCCCACGCTGGCCAATTTGACCATCCCCTGCCCCGGCGAAAGCAGCCCGGAGCCAAAGACCTCGGCCACGGTGTCGGTGGTGCCGGCGATCACCGGCGTGCCGGCGGCCAGCCCGGTTTCGGCGGCGGCGGCGGCGCTGACCGCGCTCACCACCTCAAGCGGCTGGGCAATGTGGGGCAGCATCTCCGGCAGCAGCCCCACGTCCGCGCAAAAATCGTCAATCCAGCGTTCCGCCACCGGGTCAAACAGCAACGAGCCGGCGGCGTCGATGGAGTCGGTGACGTGGGCCGGGGCCAGCCGGTGGCGCACGTAATCCTTTTGAAACAGAATCCGCCGCACCGAGCGCCACACCTCCGGCTGGTGCTGGCGCAGCCACAGCAACTGCGGCCAGCTCCACAGCGGCGACACGCCGTTGCGGGTACGGCGCAGCACGGCCCGGCCCCAGCGCTCATCAATCTGGCGGCATTGGGGCTGGCTGCGGTGATCAAAGGTGAGGATGGCCGGGCGCAGCGGCCGGTCGGCGGCGTCCAGCAGCACCGTGTTGTGGGTTACGCTGACCATGCCCACCGCGGCGATGCTGGCGGCGGGGATGGCGCTCTCGGCCAGCACGCGGCGGGTGGTGGCCACAAAAGCGGCCCACCAGTCGTCGGGGTTCTGCTCGGCCCAGCCGGGGTGGGGGTAGGCGGTGGGGTACTCGGCGCTGGCGCTGGCCGCCACCCGGCCCTCGGCGTTTAAAATGACAGTTTTGCAGCCCCCGGAACCGAGGTCGCTGGCGAGGACAAATTTTTCAGACATTAGCTGCTCCTTTGAAGGCAGGATTTGGGGACACATCCCATTATACCGATTTTTTGCCCGTACCAAATTTGGCCGTCATCGGGGTAAACACGGCCCGCTGCTGTTTGACTCGAATTGCAAATTTGGATAGATTCAAAACGTAACAGGCCAACCATCTGTATTTGAGCACCAAAATTCCAGATCAATCGATTTCATAATTTTAACTATACAAGGAGGTATGCAATGCGAATTGGTGTATTTACCGCACTGTTTCAGAATTTTCCGTTTGAGGAGGCGCTGGATAAAGCCATCGCTGCCGGCGTGACCGCCGTTGAAATCGGCGCGGGCGGCTATCCCGGCAACCAGCACTGCCCGGTAGACGAACTGCTGGCCAGCGAAACCGCCCGCCAGAAATATCTGGACGCATTTAAATCCCGCGGGCTGCTGCTGAGCGCCCTCAGTGTACACAACAACCCGCTCGACCCCAACCCGGATGTTGCTGCCAAAGCCGATGAAGATATTCGCAGAGCAGTAGAATTGGCCGCTCTGCTGGGAGTGCCGGTTGTCAACGGTTTTTCCGGCCTGCCGGCCGGCGCACCCGGCGACAAAATCCCTAACTGGGTCACCTGCCCGTGGCCGCCCCATTTTTTGGAAGCCCTCAACTACCAGTGGAACGAAGTGGCCATCCCTTACTGGCAAAAAACCGCCAAATTTATCGACGAGCACGGCCTCAGGTTTGCCTTTGAAATGCACCCGGGCATGCTGGTTTACAACGTGGAAACGCTGATCAAACTCCGCACCGTCACCCGGCCGGTGTTGGGTTGCAATTTTGACCCCAGCCACCTGTTCTGGAACGGGGTTGACCCGGTGGCGGCCATTAGAAAGCTGGGCGACGCCATTTTCCACGTGCATGGCAAAGACACCTACGTTGACTCGCTGAATGTGGCCGTAAACGGCTGCAACGATGCCAAACCCTATAACCAAATTCTGCATCGGGCCTGGACATTTCGGAGTATTGGCTACGGCCACGGCGCTACGGTGTGGAAAGACATGATCAGCGCTCTGCGGCTGGTGGGTTACGATTACGTGATCTCCATTGAACACGAAGACGCGCTGATGTCAACCGACGAGGGGTTGGGCAAAGCGGTGGCTCTGCTCAAAGAGGCGGTTATGTTTGAGCAACCCGGCGAAATGTTCTGGGCGTAGGGCCGGTATTATCGAGTAGCAAAGTGAGGTTTTGCCGTGCAAAACCTCACTTAAAAAATGTATGTTAGTTGTATACAAGTAACATATTAAAATAATACTGATGGTTTTGACACAGTATGCAAAGTATGCTAAACTTCCGTCACGTTTAGTTTGTTGCATCAACAAACAAAATTGGGCCGCGATTTATCAACGTATTTGAGGTCAGACATTGGCGACTCGACCTTATCGTCACCGAACTGGAAATCAGGCGCTTGTTCGCGAGATTAACCTCTCGGCGATCATGAATCGGCTCCACCAACATGCCCCCATTTCGCGGTCTGCCCTTGCCGAGATGACCGGCCTGAATAAAACCACCGTTTCCAGTTTGGTCCAGGAACTAATCACCCATCAATTTGTCAGAGAAGTGGGTTTAAATACCACCGGTGCTGGCCGGCCGGCCATGCTGCTGGAATTTAACCCCAATGCCGGCTGCATTATCAGCGCCGAAATTGAGGTTGGGTTTATTTCTGTTATTTGCGCCAACTTTACCACCGAAATTATCTGGCGCAGCAAAGAAGTAACGGCACCGGGCGCGGATTACCAAGAGGTGCTGCAACAACTCTTTGAGCTTTTAAACCAGGCTGTCGCTGCCGCCCAAAGCGCCGGGATTCCCGTACTCGGTCTGGCGCTGGGCGTGCCCGGCCTGGTAGATCGAGACACCGACACCCTGCTGTTTGGCCCCAACCTGCGTTGGGAAAATGTACCGCTGGGCGCTATTCTGCGCCGGCAATTCAACCTGCCCATTTTTGTTGATAACAACGCCAACATGGCCGCTTTGGGCGAATTTTATTTTGGTGCGGCCCAGCATTACAACGACATTGTATACATTAGTATTGGCGTGGGGATTGGCGGCGGCATTATCCAAGGCGGACAGTTGCTCACCGGCGTTACCGGCTTTGCCGGCGAAGTGGGCCACATGACCGTGCTGCCGGATGGAGAGCTTTGTAACTGCGGCAATCGCGGCTGCTGGGAAACCCTGGTGAGCAACCGGGCTTTGCTTAAACGTATCCAGGCCCAACTCAGCAAAGGCCGGCCCAGCCTGCTCACCAAAATTGTTAACGGCAGTTCCGATACCCTGAACCTGGCCGATATTCAGCAAGCAGCCCGCGCCAACGACGCGCTCACGCTGGAAATTCTGCGGGAAATCGGCTGCTATTTAGGTGTGGGGGTCGCTTCTCTGGTCAACATTTTTAATCCGGAGTTGGTTGTTTTGGGCGGCATCAACGAAAGTTTGGGCGAAGTATTGCTGCCTGCCCTCAAAACCGAACTCTACCGACGGGCCTTGCGCTGGAATACCGAGGCAACCCAGGTTGTTCTGGCCCAACACGGTTCCGATGCCTGTGTCATCGGCGGAATGGCTCTGATTTACCAGGCTATTCTGGCTCAACCCAGTATCATCACAACAACCTGAAAGGAGGTGATTGTTAAACCAAGCCCAAAAACATTATCTCGTTAACGATGATGTGACCTATATTTTCAATGATGATGATGAAGATGAAAAGATTTCAAGGAGGAAATAATGATGAATAAGCGCGTCGTGTGGCTAGTAACCCTGTTAGCGGTTTTAGCCCTGGTGATTGGTGGCTGCGGCGGAGGAGCGCCGGCCGAACAGCCCAAGGCCGAACAGCCGGCCGCCGAACAACCCAAGGCTGAACAACCGGCTGCCGAACAGCCCGCTGCCGAACAACCCGCTGCCGAGCAACCGGCCGCCGAACAACCCGCTGCTGAAGCCCCCGATACCTCTGGCGTCAAAGAATTGAACATTCTGTGGGCGCAGTGGGACCCGGCGGATTACCTGCAGGAAATCGGCAATATGTACGAGCAGGAAACCGGTATCAAAGTCAATGTCATCCAGGAACCGTGGGGCTCCTTTGGCGACCTCTTCTTCACCGAAATGTCTGCCCAGGGCACCAGCTACGATATGGTCGTCGGCGACAGCCAGTGGCTCGGCCAATCCAGCTCCCAGGGCCACTACCTCGATATGACCGACTTTTTGACTTCAACCGGCATCAAAGACTCCGTCACTCCGGCTACCCTCCAGTACTACGGCGAATATCCGCCCGGCTCCGGCACCTACTGGGGTTACCCCACCGAAGGTGACGCCGACGGCTGGGCCTACCGCAAAGACCTCTTCGAAAACCCCGACGAAATGGCTGCCTTCAAAGACAAGTACGGCTATGATCTGGCTCCGCCCGAAACTTACGCCCAACTCAAAGACATCGCCGAATTCTTCACCCGCCCCGAAGAAAACCTGTACGGCGTGGCCATCTACACCCAGGCCGACTACGACGCCATCACTATGGGTTTTGAAAACGCCATGTTCTCCTTTGGCGGCAACTGGGCCGATGCCGGCAACAATGCGATGGGCGTCGTCAACTCGCCCGAAAGCGTTGCCGCTCTGGAAATGTACAAAGAGCTGTACGACTGCTGCCAGGCGCCCGGCCTGTCCAACGCCTTCTTTGTGGAAACCAACGACGCCTTCATCGGTGGCCAGGTGGCCATGTCGATGAACTACTTCGCCTTCTTCCCGGCGCTGGTCAACCCCGAGGTCAACCCCTACGCCGCCGACACCGGTTTCTTTGTGAACCCCAAAGGGCCGGGCGGCGATCAGTACGCCGCTCTCGGTGGCCAGGGTATGAGCATCATCTCCTACATCAGCCCCGACCGCCAGCAAGCCGCTAAAGATTTCATTAAGTGGTTTGCTCAGGACAGCATTCAGCAGGAATGGGCCGCTTTGGGCGGCTACACCTGCAACAGCAAAGTGCTGCAATCGGAAGAATTCCTCAGCGCCGCGCCCTTCAACCCCGCCTTTGCCGAAACCATGACCTTTGTGAAAGACTTCTGGAACATCCCCATCTACGGTGAACTGCTGCGCGTTAGCCAGACCGAACTGGGTAACTACGTGGTTGGCGGCCAGGGTACCGCTCAGGAAGCCCTCGACCGCATTGCCGAAGAGCATCAAAAAATGCTCGAAGATGGCGGTTTTGTTAAAGAAGGCGGCGCGATGGCCGAGGAAAAACCGGCCGAAGCCATGATGAGCGAACTGCCGCCGCCCCCGGAAGGGATCAAAGAACTGAACATTCTGTGGGCACAGTGGGACCCGGCGGATTACCTGCAGGAAATCGGCAATATGTACGAGCAGGAATTTGGCATCAAGGTCAACGTTATTCAGGAACCGTGGGGCTCCTTTGGCGACCTCTTCTTCACCGAAATGTCTGCCCAGGGCACCAGCTACGATATGGTCGTCGGCGACAGCCAGTGGCTCGGCCAATCCAGCTCCCAGGGCCACTACCTCGATATGACCGACTTTTTGACTTCAACCGGCATCAAAGACTCCGTCACTCCGGCTACCCTCCAGTACTACGGCGAATATCCGCCCGGCTCCGGCACCTACTGGGGTTACCCCACCGAAGGTGACGCCGACGGCTGGGCCTACCGCAAAGACCTCTTCGAAAACCCCGACGAAATGGCTGCCTTCAAAGACAAGTACGGCTATGATCTGGCTCCGCCCGAAACTTACGCCCAACTCAAAGACATCGCCGAATTCTTCACCCGCCCCGAAGAAAACCTGTACGGCGTGGCCATCTACACCCAGGCCGACTACGACGCCATCACTATGGGTTTTGAAAACGCCATGTTCTCCTTTGGCGGCAACTGGGCCGATGCCGGCAACAATGCGATGGGCGTCGTCAACTCGCCCGAAAGCGTTGCCGCTCTGGAAATGTACAAAGAGCTGTACGACTGCTGCCAGGCGCCCGGCCTGTCCAACGCCTTCTTTGTGGAAACCAACGACGCCTTCATCGGTGGCCAGGTGGCCATGTCGATGAACTACTTCGCCTTCTTCCCGGCGCTGGTCAACCCCGAGGTCAACCCCTACGCCGCCGACACCGGTTTCTTTGTGAACCCCAAAGGGCCGGGCGGCGATCAGTACGCCGCTCTCGGTGGCCAGGGTATGAGCATCATCTCCTACATCAGCCCCGACCGCCAGCAAGCCGCTAAAGATTTCATTAAGTGGTTTGCTCAGGACAGCATTCAGCAGGAATGGGCCGCTTTGGGCGGCTACACCTGCAACAGCAAAGTGCTGCAATCGGAAGAATTCCTCAGCGCCGCGCCCTTCAACCCCGCCTTTGCCGAAACCATGACCTTTGTGAAAGACTTCTGGAACATCCCCATCTACGGTGAACTGCTGCGCGTTAGCCAGACCGAACTGGGTAACTACGTGGTTGGCGGCCAGGGTACCGCTCAGGAAGCCCTCGACCGCATTGCCGAAGAGCATCAAAAAATGCTCGAAGATGGCGGTTTTGTTAAGTAGACACCGGCCATAACCCCGGAAGGGGCAGAATAAAAATCTGCCCCTTCCGTTTTCAAAAAGCTGTTTTTCCCGGTAACGGGACCTAAACCGAATTGCTTCTACCGGGGGCAATCCCCGGCAGACTGGAAAGGCAAGCGCATGTCAACATCAGCCAAAACGCAAAGCGGGGCCGCCGCCGCGGAGCAGAGTGTAAAACTCACTCACAACCGGGGCTTAAGTGATAAAACAATCCGCAACCTGTTTATCTGGCCCACCCTGATTCTGCTTATCTTAATAAATCTGTTTCCCCTGGCCTACAGCCTGTACCTGAGCTTTACCAATTATTCGGCCATCGCCAAAAATGCGCCGGTCTGGATTGCCTTTGATAACTTTTCACGCATCCTCAACGACCCAACCATGTGGAAGTACTTTACTCTTACCGGTAAATACGTTTTCTTCTCGGTTGCCCTGGAACTGGTGCTGGGCTTTGTGCTGGCCATGCTCATCCGCGAAAAGTTTTTTGGCAGCGGGCTGGTTACCACCCTCATTCTGGTACCCATGATGCTGTCGCCCGTAGTTGCCGGGTTATTCTGGAAATTGCTGTACAACCCCACCTTTGGCTACCTCAACTACATGCTGGGGTTTTCAAACCCCAAACTGGCCCCGGACTGGCTGGCCAGCCGATACGCCGGCAGTCCCGTGCCAGACCTGGCCCTGTGGGCCATCATCATTGTTGATATCTGGATGTGGACGCCCTTTGTGATGCTCCTCATTCTATCCGGCCTTAAAGCCATCCCCGATTATTTGTACGAAGCCGCGGCCATCGACCGGGCCAGCTCATGGTTTCAGTTCCGGCGGATTACGCTGCCGCAGGTAGCCCCGCTGGTGCTCATTGCCCTGCTGTTTCGCACCATCGAAGCCTTCAGCAAATCGTTTGATCTGGTGATGGGCCTGACCGGCGGCGGTCCCGGCGACCAGACCGAAGTGGTTTCAGTCGATCTGTACCGGCAGGCGTTTCAGGGCCAGTGGCAAACCGGCCGGGCCAGCGCTCTGGCGTACATGGTGCTGATCATCATTATTGCCGTCAGCAACCTGTACATCAGAAACCTTAACAAGATGAAAGGAGCCTGAGTGCCATGTCGTTCAAAGAAACCGGCCCGCGCATTCCTGTTACCGAAGGCATTCGGGTTGACAAAGTTAGCCCCAACGCCAGACTGTTCAAATCGATCAGGATTATTATTGTGATTGCTCTGGCCATTATTGGCCTGATCCCCATTTTTATTATGGGCATAACTACTTTTAAATCCCGCGCCGCTATTGTTTCGGTGCCGCCCAAGCTGCTGTTTAGCCCCACTCTGGAAGGCCCCGTTTTTCTGCTCACCGAGCGCTCAAACCTGTCCGGCAAACGGCTGGAAGACGCCAAAGCCAACGCCCAGGACCTGAGCCTGTTTGAAGCCGTGGCCCTAAAAAACGGGCAGGTTATTACCGGCCCCAGCGATTTTGTAATGCGCCTGCGCAACTCGTTTATTATTGCCGTGGGGTCAACCATTTTTTCGGTAACGCTGGGGTTGTTTGCCGCCTACGCCTTTAGTCGCTTTGAAATGCCCGGCAAAGACGATCTGCTCTTTTTCATCCTCAGCACCCGTATGTTACCGGCGGTGGTGGTTACCATTCCGCTGTTTTTAATGTACCGCCAATTGGGCCTGTACGATACCCACCTGGGGATGATTATCCTGTACACCGTCTTCAACCTGTCGCTTACGGTGTGGCTGCTCAAAGGTTTCATTGATGAAATCCCCAAAGAGTACGAAGAAGCCGCGCTGGTTGATGGCTACTCGCGCTTTCAGGCGTTTTTCAAAATTGTGCTGCCGCAAGCGGCAACCGGCATTGCCGCCACCACCGTTTTTGCCCTCATCTTTGCCTGGAACGAATACGCCTTTGCCCTGATGCTCACCAGCCAGGCCGCCCGCACCGCGCCGCCGGCTATTGCCACCATGCAGGGCCGCGGCGGCATCGAGTGGTCGGCCATTGCCGCCGGCTCGCTGGTGTTTCTCATCCCGGTGGTGATTATCACTTTTGCCCTGCGCAAACACCTGTTGCGGGGCGTAACCTTTGGCGCAATTCGCCAGTAACCCTACGGACAACACTATGGCTACAATTGAACTCAAACAAGTTGAAAAGAAATACGGCGAAGTTTTTGCCGTTAAACCTATGGACCTGACCATCAACAGCGGCGAATTTGTGGTTCTGCTGGGGCCGTCGGGCTGCGGCAAAACCACCACCCTGCGCATGATGTCCGGGCTGGAAAGCGTTACCGGCGGCAAAATTTACCTTGATGACCGCCACGTGACCTGGCTGGCTCCCAGCGAGCGCGATATGGCCTTTGTCTTTCAATTTTTCGCCCTCTACCCGCATATGACCGCCCGCGAAAACATCGCCTTTCCGCTGCTGGCCCAGGGCGAAGACCAGGCTACCGTGAACAAACGGGTAAATGATGTGGTGGAGATGCTGCAAATTCCGCACCTGCTGGACATGCGCCCCGGCAAACTCAGCGGCGGCGACCAGCAGCGGGTGGCGCTGGCTCGCGCTCTGGTGCGCCGGCCGGCCGCTTTTTTAATGGATGAGCCACTCGGCGCGCTGGATGCCGATTTCCGCGAGCGGATGCGCGCCGAAATCAAGCAGCTCCACATCAAACAGGACGCCACCACCGTGTACGTGACTCACGACCAGATTGAAGCAATGGCGATGGGCGACCGCATTGTGGTGATGTCTGCCGCCGAAGTGCAACAGGTAGGCACTCCCGCCGAAGTTTATTACGACCCGGCCAACCTGTTTGTGGCCCGCTTTATTGGCAGCCCCGGCATGAACCTGGCCCCCGGCGACTACCGCGACGGCGTGGTGCAACTGGCCGGTAACAACCCCTACACCCCGCCCGCCAATTGGGCCTCAACCTTGCAGGCGGCCAGCCTGCCGGGCCAGGGGCAGGTGGTAATTGGCTTCCGGCCAGAAGCCGCCCAGATTAACCCCAACGGCCAACTGGCCGGCGAGGTTTACGCCTCGGAGTTGTACGGCGCGTACACCATGCTGCACGTTAACCTTAACGGCGACACCATTGTCCACATTCGCAGCGACCGCCTCAACCGGCACCCCATCGGCACCCGGGTTCGCTTTGATCTTGACCCGGACATGGTACGCTTTTTTAACCCCGATACTCAATTGGCAATAAAGGGAGGGGTGTTGAAATGACCAATGTCACCCTACAAAATGTAACCAAACGTTTTGGCAGCGTCACCGCGCTAAAAAACGTTTCCTTCCCCATCAAAGACGGCGAATTTTTTGTGCTGCTGGGGCCAACTGGCGCCGGCAAAACCACCACGCTGCGGGTGGTGGCCGGGTTGGAAAAGCAGGATGAAGGCCACGTGCTGTTTGATGACGACATCATCGACGCGTTTTCGCCGGCCGACCGCGACATTGCCTTTGTGTTCCAGCAATATTCGCTCTACCCCACCATGTCCGTTTTCGACAACCTGGCGTTTCCGCTGCGCTCGCCGCTGCGCAAAACCCCGGAAGCGGAAATCAAACAACGGGTAGAAGAAGCCGCGGAAAAGCTGCGCATTACCCATTTGCTCACCCGCAAAACCGCCCGCCTGTCCGGCGGCGAAATGCAGCGCGTGTCTATTGGCCGGGCTATTGTTCGCAGCCCGCGCGTCTTTTTAATGGACGAACCGCTATCTAACCTGGATGCCAAACTGCGCGAGGCGCTCCGGGTTGAGTTGCAGCACTTGCAGCGCACCCAGGGCAGCACCACCCTGTTTGTAACCCACGATCAGGTAGAAGCCCTGACCATGGCCGACCGCATTGCCGTGCTCAACGAAGGCCGGGTGGTGCAAATTGGCACCCCGGACGATATTTACGACCGGCCGGCCAATATGTTTGTGGCCGGGTTGATCGGCACGCCGGGCATTAACCTGCTCAACAGCAGCCGGGCCAACGGCGACCTGCACATTGACCAGAGCGACATCAAACTGTCGCTGGCGGGCAACGGCCTCAAACTGCCGGACCATTTTGTGGCCGGGGTGCGGCCGGAGGATGTTCACCCGGATGACGGCGGCGCGTTTGCCGGCCAGGTAATGCTGATTGAGCCGCTGGGCGTGGAAACCATTCTGCACATCAAATCCGGCCAGCAAACCCTGCTCAGCACCGTGTCCGGGATGGCCGCCTGGAAAATTGGCGACACCATCCGCTTTAACATTGTGCGCGAACACCTGCACTTTTTTGACAAAGCCAGCCAAAACCGAATTACGGCGTAACGCCACGGATTGAGGAAAATTATGAAGCTAAACCGTCCCCGAGTACCCATTGGCCTGCTCATTTCCGGAGTCATCACCCTAATTCTTGGGTTTGCCGCCGGCCCGGTCATCGAATCGCTCACCACCGAGCAGCAGCGCGCCACCAACGTTTTGCTGTCGGCCATTCCGTTTGTATTGATCTTCGCCTCGATCATCATCTTTTTCATTTCGTTCATCTGGCTGGTTGCCACCGCGCTCAACGGCCAGGTGCCGGCCACAGGCTACCGCGTGGTAGAAACCGTTATCATTGCCGGGATTGTGCTGGGCATTTTTGGCATGTTCCAACCCTGGCTCTTTGCCGGCTACAAATACGGCTTTCTGCTGCTGTTGTTTTCAACCCTGTCGTTCATTCTGTGGAGTCACGTGACGCCCGCCGGCGTGCACGCCGAACACGTGGGCAGCGTTTCTATTAGTGAATTTGAACACAAAGAAAGCCACACCTAACAACTATCTATTCAACTCAAAGATGAGAGGGTACACTTATGAAATTTGGAGCAAATACCTGGATTTGGTTTGCGCCGGTTACCGTGGCCGATATAAAATCGGTGGCGCCCCAAATGGCCAAAGGCGGTTTTGATATGATTGAACTGCCTTTGGAAATGATTGACGGCTTTGACACCAAAGAAGCCGCCGCCGTTATCAGAGAATACGGCCTGGGGGTTAGCACCTGCGCCGCTATGGGGCCAGACCGCGACCTGATCCACGAAGACAAAGCCATTCAGGAAAACGGCAAAGCCTACATTCGCCACTGTATCGATGCCGCCCAAACGCTGGGCGCCACCAACCTGGTTGGCCCCATCTATTCTGCGGTGGGGCGCACCTGGCAAATGACCGATGACGAGCGCGCCCGCGACACCGACCTGCTGGTGAAGCAACTCAAAGAACTGGGCGCGTACGCCGCCGACCACGGCGTGGTGATGGGGGTTGAACCGCTCAACCGTTTTGAAACCAGCTTTATCAACCTGGCCTCGCAGGTGATTGAGGTGGTTGACCGGGTAGACAGCCCCGGCTGCAAAATTATGCTCGATACCTTCCACATGAACATCGAAGAGCGCTCGCTGGGCGACGCCATTCGCGCCGCCGGGCCGCGGCTGGTGCACCTGCACAGTTGCGAAAACGACCGCGGCGCGCCCGGCTCCGGCCACGTGCCCTGGAACGATGTGGCCCAGGCGCTCAAAGACATTAATTTTGACGGGCCGGTGGTCATCGAATCGTTCACGGCCAAAGTCAAAAGCATTGCCCGCGCTGCCGCCATCTGGCGGGCAATGGCCCCCACGCAAGACATCATCGCCTACGATGGGGTCAAATTCCTGCGGCAGTTGCTGGGCTAACCGGCGCGCCGGCAAAACCATCACCATTAAAATTTGGGACGGGCGAGATTGCTTCGCCCGTCCGCAGCCAATTTTGCAGGGAGCAAAAAATGTCAAAAAAAGTGAATGTTGCCATTGTTGGCCTGGGCTTTGGGGCGGAGTTTATCCCTATTTACCAAAAACACCCCGATGCCGAGATGGTTGCCATCTGCCAGCGAAATGAAGAAAACCTCAACAACATTGGGAACGCCTTTGGAGTTGCCAAACGTTATACCAGTTTTGAAGCGCTGCTGGCCGACAAAGATGTCGATGCAGTGCATATTAACTCGCCCATTGCCGCCCACGGCTGGATGTCGATTGCCGCGTTACAGGCCGGCAAACACGTGGCCTGCACCGTGCCCATGGCCACCACCGTTGACGAATGTTTGCAGATTGTGCAGGCCAGCAAAGAGTCCGGCAAATCGTACATGATGATGGAAACAGCGGTTTACACCCGCGAATTTTTGTACGCCAAAGAGCTGGTTGAAAGCGGCAAGTTGGGCAAAATCCAATTTATGCGCGGCTCGCACCAACAAAATATGGGGCTGCCGGGTTGGCCGGCCTATTGGTACGGCTTCCCGCCGATGCACTACGCCACGCACGCGGTCAGCCCGCTGCTGGCGCTGGCCAAAACCACCGCCGAATATGTGGTTTGCCACGGCTCCGGGCAGATCAGCGATGAATACGCCGCCAAATACAACTCACCCTTTGCCGCAGAAACCACAACCATGAAGCTGCGCGATTCTGACCTGGCCTGCGAAGTGACCCGCTCGCTGTTTGACACCATCCGCCAGTACCGGGAAAGTTTTGATGTGTACGGCACCAAACTCTCGTTTGAATGGGAACAGGTTGCGGAAGAAGGCATGGTCATCTTCTCCGGCTTTGAAGATGCCGAACGCATTCAGGTGCCGGATTTTGGCCACCTGCTGCCCAAAGAGATTGCGCCCTTTACGCTGGGCGGCGTGTACGATGAGGAGCACGAGCACACCTCATTTATTCAGGGCAGCGGCCACGGTGGCTCGCACCCGCACATGGCCCACGAATTTGTGCGGGCCATCGTCGAAGACAGAGCGCCGGCAGTGAATGCCGTCACCGCCGCCAACTGGACGATGACCGGTATTTGCTCGCACGAGTCCGCCCTGAATGGCGGCCAGAAAATAGAAATTCCGGTACCCTGATTTGGGTGCAACCGCCGCCAATTTTTCAAGGCAAATGCATCATTAACCGCGAAACGGTTTACGTTTCACGGAACAAAACCAACCCATAAACTGTAGATCTTTCAAAGGAGATTTTACAATGGCACGACCTGTAACTTTATTTACCGGCCAATGGGCCGACCTCCCTCTGGAAGCCCTGGCCAAAAAAGTGAGCGACTGGGGCTACGATGGCCTGGAACTGGCTTGCTGGGGCGATCACTTTGAAGTGGACAAAGCCCTGGAAAGCGACAAGTACGTCCGCGAAAAACGCGATCTGCTGGAAAAATACGGCCTCAACTGCTGGGCCATCAGCACTCACCTGGTTGGCCAATGCGTTTGCGACCCCATCGACTCCCGCAACAAAAGTATTTTGTCGCCGCGCCTGTGGGGCGATGGCGACCCCGAAGGCGTGCGCCAGCGCTGCGCCGAAGAAGTGGCCAATACTGCCCGCGCCGCCGCCATGTTCGGCGTGAAAGTAGTCAATGGCTTCACCGGCTCGCCCATCTGGCATATGATTTACTCCTTCCCGCCCAACGACTTTGACAAAATTGAAGCCGGCTACCGCGAATTTGCCGACCGCTGGAATCCCATTTTGGATGTCTTCGATGAAGTCGGCGTTAAATACGGGCTTGAAGTTCACCCCTCGGAAATTGCCTACGATTTTGTGACCACCGAAAAAACGCTGGCCGCCATTGGCCGCCGCCCGGCGTTTGGCATCAATTTTGACCCCAGCCACCTCGTGCACCAGTTCCTCGACTCGGCGGCCTTCATTGAAGAATTTGCCGACCGCATTTACCACGTGCATGTGAAAGATGCCAAAGTGAAGGTGGGCAACGGCCGGCGCAGCATTCTTGGCTCGCACCTGAACTTTGGCGATGACCGGCGCGGCTGGGATTTTGTCTCCCCCGGCCACGGCAGCGTTGATTTTGAGGCCATCTTCCGCACACTCAACCGCATTGGTTACAGCGGCCCGCTGTCGGTGGAGTGGGAAGACAGCGGCATGGACCGCGATTGGGGCGCGCCCGACGCGCTGGCCTTTATCCGCCGCACCGATTTTGCGCCATCCAACGTGGCCTTTGACGCCGCGTTTGCCTCAGACGAGTAAACAGAACAGCTTTAACAGGGACAATACCGAGTAGGGGCGCTTCGCGAAGCGCCCCTACATTCGCAGATTCGCTTATTTTCAACGGAGTGATACCGAAGCTGCACCACAGCAACGCGAATGAAAATAAATCTTTTAACCGGTCGGGAGACTCTTCGCCTTCGGCTCAGAGCCTGTCCCACGTGTAGTTGGTAGGGTGACATATCTGAGACTTACCCCTAATTCCTAACTCCTGACTCCTGAATCCTATTTTCAACGGAGACAAAACTATGACAACACTGAATCGCAAAATTAAATTTGGGCAGATTGGCGGCGGCCAGGGGTCATTCATCGGCGCTGTGCACCGCCGCGCCGCCATTTCCGACGGCCTCACCGAGCTGGTAGCCGGTGCGTTTGCCAGCACCCCGAAAAAAGCCAAAGCCTCCGGCAAAGAGCTACTCATTGCCGATGACCGCAATTACGGCACCTGGCAGGAAATGCTGGAAAAAGAAAGCGCCCTGCCGCCGGGGGAACGCATCGATTTTGTGAACATCGTCACCCCCAACCACGTCCATTTTGAGCCGGCCCTCGCCTTTGTCGAAGCCGGGTTCAACGTGGTGCTGGACAAACCGATGGTCCACACCAGCGAGCAGGCGGCGGCGCTGGTGGCCGCGGTAGAAAAGCACAACGTGGTTTTTGGCGTTACCCACAACTACACCGGCTACCCGATGGCCAAAGAAGCCCGCGACTGGGTGCGCTCCGGCCGGCTGGGTGAAATTCAGCGGGTGGTGGTGGAATACCCGCAGGGCTGGCTGCTGGAAAAAATTGAAGACACCGGGGCCAAGCAGGCCGAATGGCGCACCGACCCCAAACGCTCCGGGATTGCCGGGGCGATGGGCGATATTGGCTCTCACTGCGAAAACCTGGTCAGCTACATCACCGGGCTGGAGTTGGAATCGCTGTGCGCCGATCTGACCACGTTTGTGCCGGGCCGGCTGCTGGATGACGATGTCAATGTGCTGCTGCGCTTTAAAAATGGGGCGCGGGGGGTGCTGTGGTGTTCGCAGATTGCTGCCGGCGAAGAAAACGGCATCGCCATTAAGGTGTACGGCACCAAAGCCGGGCTGGAATGGCATCAGGAACATCCCAACTGGCTCTACTTTAAAGACCCGGCCGGCCCGATGCAGGTTTACAAACGGGGCAACGGCTATTTTGGCGAGGCCGCCACTCGGGCCACCCACCTGCCCTTTGGCCACCCGGAAGCCTTCTTTGAAGCCTTTGGCAACCTGTTTATGAATATCACCGATACCATCCGGGCCAAACTGGTGGGCCGGGAACCGACCGCCCTCGAACTTGATTTCCCCACCGTTTACGACGGCGCGCGGGGCGTCAAGTTTATTGAAAAAGTGGTTGAAAGCAGCCGCAGCGATCAAAAATGGCTGCCGTTTGATTAACGCCTGGCAAGCGGGGGTTGAGCGGCAAAATCGCTCAACCCCCACGCAAAACCCATTACCGGCCGCGTACAGACACACTTGCTCAATTTTCCAACCGAACTTACAATGACTGGCCAATCACAGTCAATTTTGTGGTTTTTTTTGGCCCAATAATTAGTTTGTTGACTCAACAAACTAATTGATAAAACATACATCACCGAGAGGATTTAAAATGTATCAACCAAAAGCTGAAGACAAATTTACGTTTGGTCTATGGACCATTGGCAATGTTGGGCGCGACCCCTTTGGCGCGCCGGTGCGGGGCGAACTCTCCCCGGCGGAGATTGTGCGCATTTTGGGCGAAGTCGGCGCCTGGGGTGTTAATTTTCACGATAACGACCTGGTGCCCATCGACGCCAGCCCGGCGGAAGCGGATAAAATCAAGGCGGAGTTTAAAAAAGCGCTCGATGATACCGGCGTGGTGGTGCCGATGGCGACCACCAATCTGTTTTACGATCCCGTTTTCCGCGACGGCGCGTTTACCAGCAACGATCCCAAAGTGCGGGCCTACGCCCGGCAAAAAACCATGCGGGCCATGGATTTGGGCGCCGAGTTTGGGGCCAAGGTGTACGTTTTTTGGGGCGGACGTGAAGGCACCGAAACTGACGCCGGCAAAAGCGCGCTCGATGCCGGCAAATGGTTCCGCGAGGCGCTCAACTTTTTGTGCGAGTACAACATCGATCAGGATTACGGCTATAAATTCGCGCTGGAAGCCAAACCCAACGAACCCCGCGGCGACATTTACCTGCCCACCACCGGGGCGATGCTCGGCTTTATCACCACGCTCGATCACCCGGAAATGGTCGGCGTAAACCCGGAAGTGGCCCACGAAACAATGGCCGGTCTCAACTTTATGCACGCCGTGGCCCAGGCCTGGGACGCCGGCAAGCTGTTCCACATCGATTTGAACGATCAGAAAATTGGCCGCTACGACCAGGATTTTCGGTTTGGCGCGGAAAACATCAAACAATCTTTCTTCCTGGTTAAATTTTTGGAAGATGTGGGTTACAGCAGCAGCCGCCACTTTGACGCGCACGCCTATCGTCCGGCTGACCTGGCCGACGTTAAAGAATTTGCCAAAGGCTGCATGCGCACCTACCTCATCCTCAAAGAAAAAGCCCAGCAGTTTAAAGAAGACGCCGAAATTCAGGAGCTGCTGGCCGAAATCACCGCCGATGACGGCTCGATGGCCCCCTTCTTTGGCAAATATTCCGCAGACAAAGCCAAGGCTCTCAAAGCCCACACCTTTGACCGCGCGGCGATGGCTCAACGCGGCCAGCCCTACGAAAAACTGGACCAACTGGTTTTTGAACTGTTAATGGGTGTGCGCTAAAATTGTGCTGCGCCGCGGATACTGGTAACAACTAAAATAGACAAGGAGGTCTAATATGCCAGGCACATTTCGATTTTCATTTGGGCCGTGGAACATCCACGAAGGTGCGGACCCGTTTGGCCCGCCGGTGCGCCCGACCGTCGCTTTTGCCGAAAAACTGAAGCTATACAAAAAGATGGGGTTCGATGGCGTGCAGTTTCACGATGACGATGCCGTGCCCCAACTGAACCACATGTCCCCGGCGCAGGTAGAAAAAGCCGCCCGGGAAATGGCCAAACTACTCGATGGCGAGGGGCTGGTGGCCGAGTTTGTCGCCCCACGCTTGTGGGAAGACCCGCGCACCATCGATGGCGGCTACACCAGCAACAACCCGGCCGAACGCCAGTACGCCATCGACCGCAGCCTGCAAACGGTGGATATTGCCCGCGCCCTCAACTGCGATAAAGTGGTGTTGTGGCTGGCCCGCGAAGGCACTTACATCCGCGAGGCCAAAGACGCCACCAAAGCGGTTGAACTGCTGGTAACGGCCATCAACAAAATGTTGGCCCACGATTCCGCCATCAAAATTCTCATTGAACCCAAACCCAACGAGCCGATGGACCTGGCCTACATCCCCACCATCGGCCACGCCATTGGCCTGTCGTACGTTACCTCCGACCCCGGCCGGGTGGGCGCGCTGGTTGAATCGGCGCACGCCATTTTGGCCGGGTTGGACCCATCCGATGAAATGGCCTACGCCCTCGCCCACAAAAAACTGTGGAGCGTTCACCTTAATGACCAGAACGGCCTCAAATTTGATCAGGACAAAGCCTTTGGCGCGGTCGATCTGCGGCGGGCGTTTATGCAGGTGTGGGTGCTGGACCGGAACGGCTTTGGCAACAACGGCGAATTTGTGGGGCTGGACGTGAAGGCGATGCGCACCCAAAAAGCCGAGGTGGCCGCCCTGCATTTGAGCAACAGCCGCGAGATTTTCCTGTCGCTGCTTGAGGTGGTGCGCGGGCTGGACCAATCCCGTATCGACGAATTGATTGCCCAACGCAATTACGAGCAGTTGGAAATGGAGATCATCCGCGCGCTGCTGGGCAAATAAACCAATCGGCGAATCTGCGCCCCTGCCACCTGGGACGGGTGAAAATGTGGAGTCCAAAACTGTAGTTTTGGACTCCTGTCACAATTTTTAAGAACCGGGTCAGGAATCTCCTGACTTCTGACTCTTAAACCCTATCTTCAAAGGAGCAACCTATGAGTTACTTTATCGGCATTGACGCATCCACAACCGCCACCAAAGCCATTTTGGTTGATGACTCCGGCGCGGTGGTGGCCGTGGCCGCCAGCGAATATTCTTTTGAAACACCCAAACCGCTGTGGAGCGAGCAGCACCCCAACCTGTGGTGGGACGCCAGCGTTAAAAGCATCAAACAGGTGCTGGCCGCCACCGGCATCAACCCGGCCGACGTCAAAGGCATCGGCCTGACCGGCCAGATGCACGGGCTGGTGCTGCTGGATGAAAACGGAGAGGTTCTCCGCCCGGCCATCCTGTGGAACGACCAGCGCACCGGCGCGGAGTGCGACGAAATCCGGGCCAAACTGGGCAAAGAGCGGCTGGTGCAAATTACCGGCAACGACGCCCTGACCGGCTTCACCTCGCCCAAAATCCTGTGGGTCAAAAACAACGAGCCGGCTATCTACGCGAAAACCAGGCAGATTTTGCTGCCCAAGGATTTTGTCCGGTTTAAATTGACCGGCAAATACGCCACCGACAGGGCCGGCGGCTCGGGTACGGCCCTGTTTGATGTGAAAAAGCGCACCTGGTCCGATGACGTGGTGCAGGCACTCGGCATCGACCCGGCCTGGCTGCCGCCCACTCACGAAGGGCCGGAAGTCACCGGAACCGTTTCCGCAACGGCGGCAGCGGCCACCGGCTTAAAAGAAGGCACGCCCGTGGTCGGCGGCGGCGGCGATCAGGCCGCGCAGGCGGTGGGCGTGGGCGCGGTTGAGCCGGGCATTGTGGCGCTCACGCTCGGCACCAGCGGAGTGGTGTTTGCCAGCGCCGCCGAGCCGTTCATTGAAAAAGAAGGCCGGCTGCATTCGTTTTGCCACGCCGTGCCGGACCGCTGGCACATGATGGGCGTGATGCTGTCGGCGGCGGGCAGTTTGCGCTGGTACCGCGACACCGTGGCCCCCGGCGTTGGCTTTGATGAGCTGCTGGCCCCGGCGGCGGCGGTTGCGCCCGGCAGCGAGGGACTGCTCTTTTTGCCCTACCTCACCGGCGAGCGCACGCCCCACCCGGACCCGCTGGCACGCGGCGCGTTTGCCGGGCTAACCGTGCGCCACACCCAGGCGCACATGACCCGCTCGGTGCTGGAAGGCGTGGCCTTTGGCCTGCGCGATGGCTTTGAATTGATGAAAGGCGCCGGGCTGACCGACATCAAACAGGTGCGCGTTTCGGGCGGCGGGGCCAAAAGCCCGCTGTGGCGGCAAATTCTGGCCGATGTGCTCAACGCAGAACTGGTGACCGTGAACACCACCGAAGGTGCGGCGTACGGCGCGGCCATGCTGGCCGGCGTGGGCGCGGGAGTCTGGCCCAGCGTTGACGCCGCCGCCGCTGCCTGCGTGCAGCTTACCGGCTCTACCCGCCCGCAGGCCGAGGGCGTAGCCCGGTACGAAAAAGTGTACGCGCTCTATCGCCAGCTTTACCCGGCTTTAAAAGAGCTGTCGCACGGATTGAGTAATTTGGGATAACAAATAACAGAGGTGCGGAGTTGGCCGGCCGGGCCGGCCAACTTCGCATTTTTTGGGCCTAATACGGCAGCCCGATGGCGCGGGTTAAAAATTCGTTAAACGGGGAAGCCGCGCGGCAGAGCGCGGTAAACCGGTCAATAAAATCGGGAACGCAAACGTCGCCTTCGGTCAGGTTGGCCCCGGCTACAAAATCTTTGCGTTTCAAATCCTCAACCAGCGGATGGTCGGGATCGTAGCCCTTAGGCGCGCGGGTGAGCGAGTCGCCGCCGAGGGTGTAATCGGCCACAAACGCCTCGTCCGTTTTAATTGACTGCCATTTTTCCGGATTGTCTACAATTGCATCCCTGATTTTGCCCAGCGTGGTGTTATCGGGGTGCCAGATACCGCCCCCCACAAAGACCGAATCCGGCTCCAGATGCAGATAAAACCCCGGCGCATGCACGTCTTTGCCCTGCTCGTGCCGAAACTGGACACCGGCGTGGATTTTGTACGGCGTTTTGTCGTTAGAAAAGCGGATGTCGCGGTTGATTCTAAACAGCGAACCGCCGGATTTGCGGGCATCGGCCACAAAGTGAGGGCTGATCTCCGGCAGGCGCACGCCAAAATCCACAATAAATTGCAGCAGCGGCTCTCGAACCTCTTTTTCGTAGCGGGCTTTGTTGGCCTCAAACCAGTCGCGGTTATTATTTGCCCGCAACTCCCGAAAAAATTTAAACAACTCCGGCCTGATCATCGACATTAATTAAACACCTTTCTCGGCTACAATTGGCCCAGTTTGGCCCGCTCCGATTTTTTCAAGCCCTTCACCACCAGTTCGTAAGAATGGTCAATCAGGCTCAACACCTCGGCTTCGGGAATCGAGCCATCGAGCAGCAACGTGTTCCAGTGTTCCTTGTTGAGATGGTAACCGGGAGTGATGGCCGGATAGGTGGCCCGCAGCGATTGGGCCAGATCGGGGTTGCATTTCAGGCTGAGGCTCAGTGGGGTGTCCTGCCAGGCAACAAGAGCGTACATTTTGCCCACCACTTTAAAAACCAGCACCTCCGGCCCAAAAGGTTGCTCCTGAGTGGTGGCCGGTTTGGCCAGCATATACGTTGTGAGTGCGGCAAGTTCCATCGGTTAGGGTGTTATTTCGGCAGAATTTTCACTATTTTAGCACAAATGTTCGTATTTGTCAACCAATTATCGCCGCTGTACCAACCCAAAGCTGATATACGCCAAAAGCCAGCA
This sequence comes from Anaerolineae bacterium, assembly GCA_022071955.1. GTDB lineage: Bacteria > Chloroflexota > Anaerolineae > 4572-78 > J111 > J095. Next base: position 57,014 of record JAJVIM010000034.1, on the reverse strand, counting down.
GCGCCACACCAGAAACCAGCCGCAGCCCCAAACTGACTTTGGGGCCAAACTGGCTGGCGGTGGCAAACACAATCACAAACGCGGCAAAACCGCCAATCAGCATAGCGTAAAAGCCAAGCACAAAACTCAGCCCCAGCCCCGGCGATTGCCGCCACGCTTCCAGCACAATTGGCCCGGCCAGCACGCTCCAGAAAATGTACGGGCCGGGACTGAGCGCGTTCATCAGCACGCCTTTAAAAAAGCTGCGATGCACGGCCTCATCCACGGGGGCGGCCACGTCGCCGGCCGCTTTGAGCGAAGCCAGCGCGCTCCAGGCCAGGTACAAAATAAACAGGCCGCCGGCAATTTGCAGCCCGCTCAAAAACCAGGTTGGCGTTTGGGTGAGCACCAGCAACACCAGCGTCACAATAGGAATATCGCTGAGAAGGGGAGCCAGCGAGGCCGGCAGCGTGCGCCGCCAGCCGTTTTTCAGGGTTTGGGCCAGCAAAAACGCCTGAAATGGCCCCGGCGCAGCCGTCGCCGACAGCCCCAACGTCGCGCCCTGCAAAAAATAAAAAATCACGCGCCCACCTCGGTGGTTGAGTTGAGTTACAATTCCTGAATCAAAATATCGTACGGCGATACGGCAAAACCGATTTTGCTGAAGACGTTGACCGCGCGCACGTTGTCCCGGTGCAAATACATGCGCAGTTCCAGCGCCCGCGCCCGCCGCGCCTCGTCGCGCACGTGGTCAATCAGTAATTTGGGCAGCCGCTGGCCGCGATACTCCGGCATCAGAAACATGCGCTGCAGCCACCAGTAGTAGCCGGCGTGCCACACACTCCATTCCTTTTTAACCGAGACGCAGCCCACCGCGCCGGATTTGCTGCTGTCGAGCACCCAGTAGCGGCACTGGTCGGGGTTGTCCAGGGCAAATTCCAGCCCTTTGCGGGCCACATCGGGCGAAATCTGCCGGCTCTCAGATTCAACTGCCTCGGCAATGGTAAAATACACCAGTTTATCCAGGTCTTTGGGGGTGGCATGTCTCACATAAAACGACATTACAAGGTCTCCTTCATTAATCTCGATAAATTTTGTAGCCAAAAAACGGCTAATTATGGACTCTAATCCGATTTTGTGCCAATTTCGCAAAATCCGGCGGCAATCACGCGTAATTTTTTTGTAACAATTACTCCTTAAGCTTGGGGTACCGCTCCGAATGTAAGGCAGATCACAGTTTACGGCCCAAAATCCCGTAAAATAAGCAGGAGCGATGATTTTCCCCGGTCAAAATGTTCACCCGCCCAAAAATGTGTACACTAACTTGCCAAAGGAGAAGCCCTGATGAAAAAATTAGCCGTATTAGTTTTGTTGCTGCTGCCAATTTTGGCCGCCTGCGCCGCCAGCGATAATCCGCAGCCAGAAAACGCGCAGGCTGCCCCGGCTGACCTGGCCGAAACCGCGCCGGCCGGGGCAGCGCCGCCGCCCGGTTACGCCCACCAAAGCTGGGCCGATATTGTGGCCCAAGCTCGCGGCCAAACGGTAAACTGGTATATGTGGGGCGGGCAGGACAACATTAACAGTTGGGTCACCGGCTTTGTGGCCGATACGCTTGAGGCGCGCTACGACATCACCTTGAATATGGTGCCGCTGGTAGATACGGCGGAAGCCGTGAACAAAGTCATCGGTGAAAAAGAGGCCGGCGTCACTGCCGCCGGTGCGGTTGACCTGATCTGGATTAACGGCGAAAACTTCCGCACCATGCGCCAGGCCAATCTGCTGTACGGCCCGTGGGCGCAATATCTGCCCAACACCGCCTTTGTCAACTGGAACGACGCCAGCGTCAGCACCGATTTGGGGCTGCCGGTTGATGGCTACGAATCGCCCTACGGCAAAGCGCAGGTGGTGATAATTTACGACAGCGCCAAAGTGCCGGACCCGCCCACCAGCATCGACGGGCTGATTGAGTGGATCAAAGCCAATCTGGGCAAATTCACTTATCCCGCGCCGCCCGATTTCACCGGCACCGCCTTTATGATGCACCTGTGCTACCACGCCGCCGGCGGCCACCAGCAGTTTTTAACCGAATTTGACCCAACCCTGTTCGATACCCAGTTTGGCCGCTGCTGGCAGTTGCTCAACGAGCTTGAACCCTACCTGTGGCGCGGGGGCCAAACCTATCCGGAAAGCCACGCCCGCCAGCAGGATTTGTTTGCCAACGGCGAAATATATTTTGACGTGGCCTACAACCCCGCCGAAGCCTCCAGCCACGTTGAATCCGGCAAGTTTCCGCCGACCACCCGCACCTTTGTGTTTGACAGCGGCACCATTGCCAACACCCACTACGTGGCCATTCCGGTTAACTCCCCGCACAAAGCCGCGGCGATGGTAACCGCCAACCTGCTGCTCTCGCCGGAGGCTCAGCTCAGTAAAGCCGATGTCGCCAATTGGGGCGATTTTCCGGCCATCGAGGTGAGCCGCACCCCGGCCGAATGGCAGGCCAAGTTTGCCGCCCTGCCGCGCGGCGTCGCCACCCTGCCCAACGAGGTGCTGGCCGCGCACCGCCTGCCGGAACTGCAATCGGCGTGGCGCGTGGCCGCCGAAAAAGGCTGGGAAGAGAATGTACTAAAGAAATAAGGCCAACCATTGCTCACTCAACTGGGACTCCGTGCCGCCCGATATTTTGTGCCGCCGCCCAACCTGCGCCGCCAGGTGTGGAGCGAGCGCCTGCGCCTGGCGCTGATGCTTGGCCCGGCGCTGGCCGTGATTGTGCTGCTCTTTTTGGGCGGGCTGGCGCTGGCCGGGCTGCAAAGCCTGGGTTACCTGCCTTTTATTGGCCGCACCGAACTGTCGCTGGCCGCCTACCGTACCCTGCTCACCGGCCCGGATTTATACCGCTCGTTGCTGCTGAGTTTGTGGATCAGCCTGGCCGCCACCTCAATTTCAACGGTGCTGGCGGTAGCGGCGGCGCTGCTGCTGCGTCAAAACTTTTACGGGCGGTGTTGGGTCACTTTTATTTTTCAACTCAATATCCCCATTCCCTATCTGGTTGGCGCAATTGGGGTGCTGTTTCTCTTTTCGCAGAGCGGGCTGGCGGCGCGGGCGGCCTACCTGCTGCGCCTCATCAACGGCCCCGCCGATTTCCCGGCGCTGGTGTTTGACCGCTACGCCATCGGCATTATTCTGCAATACGTGTGGAAAGCAACCCCCTTTACAGGCGTCATTGTGCTGGCCGCGCTGCAATCCATCGGCGAAGATTACGAGCAGGCGGCCCAAACGCTGGGCGCAAACCGCTGGCAGCGCTTTCGGTATGTGCTGCTGCCGCTGATTTTGCCGGGGGTGTTGGCCGCGTCGGTGCTGGTGTTTGCCTTTACGTTTGGCGCGTTTGAGGTGCCGCTGCTGCTGGGGCAGCGCTATCCTTCGGCGCTGCCGGTGCTGGCCTACCGCTACTACACCAACGCCGATCTCAACTACCGCGCCGAAGCGATGGCTGTGAGCCTGATTATCACCGCCATTGTCACCGGGCTGGTGTTTGTCTATTTAAAATTGAGCCAAAAGCTGGGGAGCAGGTGAACCAATGCAACTGAACCGCACCGCCAAATCGATGCCCGTGGCCCGGCCTGGCCGCTGGCTGGCCGTCGCCGCGATAGTGGGCGGGATGCTGCTGCCATTTGCGCCGCTGCTGCTGTGGTCGGTGAGCCAGCGCTGGTATTTTCCGGCGCTGCTGCCCACCGAGTTTAGCTGGCGAGCCTGGGCTTACGTGCTGTCGCCCCGCTCGCAAACGCTGGCGGCGCTGGGGGGCAGCCTGGCCGTGGCTACCGGCGCTACCCTGCTGGCGCTGGCCGTCGGTATTCCGGCCGGCCGGGTAATGGGGCTGCATCAATTTACCGGCAAAACACTGGTCCGATTTTTGATTTTGGCCCCGGCCATTGTGCCGCCGCTGGCCACAGCGATGGGCATCCACATTGTCTTTATTCGTTACGGGCTGGCCGATACCCTGCCAGGCGTGGTGCTGGTTCACCTGATTCCGGTAACGCCCTACGTGGTGCTGATTATGAGCAGCGTGTTTGCCAACTTTAACCCGGAATTTGAACAGCAGGCGCGCAGCCTGGGAGCCGGGCCGGGGCAAATTTTCTGGCACATCACCCTGCCGGCCATCTGGCCGGGGGTGATGGTGGCCGGCCTGTTTGCCTTTATCATTTCCTGGAGCGAATACCTGCTGACGGTGCTGATTGGCGGCGGGCGGGTACTGACCCTGCCGCTGCTGCTCTTTTCGATGGCCAACAGCGGCGACAACCCCGTTACCGCCGCGCTGAGCATTGTTTTTGTGGGGCCGGCCATCCTTTTTTTAGTGCTCACCGCGCGCTACCTCACCGGCAAAAACGCAGCGATAGGAGGCTTTGGCAAGCAATGACCCAGGTTGAACTGCGCCATCTCAATAAAATTTACGCACCCGGCGGCGCGCACGCCGTCAAAGATTTGAGCCTGACCGTGCCGGGCGGGCAAATTACGGCGCTGCTGGGGCCAAGCGGCTGCGGCAAAACCACGGCGCTCAAGCTGATTGCCGGGCTAATTGCCCCCACCGGCGGCGATATTCTGTTCGATGGCCAGTCGGTGGGCGGCGTGCCGGCGGAAAAGCGGCAGGCCGTGCTGGCCTTTCAAAACCACCTGCTGTTTCCGCATATGTCGGTGGCCGAAAACGTGGGCTTTGGTTTAAAAATGCGCGGGGTCGATCAAAACAGCATGCGCCGGCAGGTGGCCGAGCTGCTGGAACTGGTGCGCCTGCCCGGCCTGGAAAACCGCCGTCCGGCGCAGCTATCGGGCGGGCAGCAGCAGCGGGTGGCGCTGGCCCGGGCGCTCATTGTTAAACCCCGGGTGCTGCTGCTCGATGAGCCGCTCTCAAACCTGGACGCCCACCTGCGCGGTGAAATGCGCGATCTGATCATCGATATTCAGCGCCGGCTCAAGCTGACCACAATTTTTGTTACCCACGATCAGGAAGAGGCGGTGCTGCTGGCCCAGCAGATCGCCCTGATTTTTGAGGGGCAGTTGCAGCAGTTTGGCCCGCCCCCGGCCTTTTACGAGCGGCCTCGCTCGCGGCGGGTGGCCCAATTTTTTGGGGCGGTCAATTTTATACCGGGTGTCAAAAAGGGGCGACGCGTGACCACGGCGCTGGGCGTGCTGGAGTGCGCCGCAAATGGGGCGGACGATGGCCCGGTAACGCTGACCATCCGGCCGGAAAATGTGGGCTGGGGCAACGGCAGCGATCACAATCTGATCCGGGGGCAGGTTGCCGCCAGCGTTTATTTGGGCACACACGCCCGGTTTAAAGTGGATGCCCCGCCGCACGCGCTGGAAGTGATCACCGCTGCGGCGCAGGCCAGCCGGATTCACCCCGGCCAGAGCGTGGCCCTGCATTTGCCGCCGGACAAACTATGGCTGCTGCCCGGCGCAGAGTAACGCTCAGCCGTCGTTATCGGCAACAACGCGCACCGGCAGCGGCTCGCCGGCGCGGCCCACGGCCAGGCTGCGATACGGCAGTCCCAAATCAACCCCCTCGCGGTCAAACGCGGCTTTGATATCGAGCATAATGCTGTTCTGCACGGCCAAAAACTGCTCGCGCTGGGCCCACACCGAAAATTGAATGGCCAGGCCGGCATCGCCAAAACCCTGAAAAATAAACAGAGGCGCCGGCTCCTGCATCACCATCGGGTTGGCGTCGGCGGTGTCAAAAAGCACCTGCTTAACCCGCTCAATATCCTGGGTAAGGCTGATGTTGAGCCGCACATCAATCCGCCGGATTGGGAATTTGGTCAGCGTGGCCACTTCGGTTTTAATGATGGTTTCGTTGGGGATGCGCACAAAGGTGTTATCAAATTTGCGCAGTTTAATGGACAGCAGATCGATGGACAGCACCTCGCCCACGGTTTCGCCAACTCTAATAACATCGCCAATGGCAAACGGCCGCTCGCCAATCAAAAACAGGCCGCTGATCAGGTTTGACATCGACGTTTGCGCGGCAAAGCCCAGCGCCACGGTTAAAACGCCGGCCGTGCCCAGCATCAGCCCCAGGTTAAGGCCCAGTTGGGTGAGGGCCGCGAGCACAAACAGGCCCGCCAATAAATAAGTGGCCCCGCGCTGCACCAACAGTCCCCAGTGAACCGGCCAACGGCTAAAAGCACGCTGCAAAACAATGCCAGCCAGCCGGGTGATAATTAACCCCATCGCCAAAATGAGCAGCGCCTGCACAAGTTTCAGTCCAAAATTTTGGCCAAACAGAGCCTGAAGCTGGTTCCAAAGCTGGCCGGTATCCATAATCTCTCCTATCCCCCAAACAGCGAGCCAAAGGCCCGCACCAGCATATTATGCCCGGAATGCTGGCGCGGCGACGCGACCTGCCGGGCGTTTTGGGCCAGGGCCGGCGGCGCTTTTTCAAGCTGCATCGTCGCCATTTCGGTGTCTCGGGTGTGGGCCAGAGTGACAAGTTCGGTCCAGAGCAGCCCGTCTTCGGCTTCAAACAACGACAGGTAGGGCACCGGCAGGCTGAAGCGCTCGATGGCCAGTTGGCCGGCGGCCAAATTGCGGATAATCACCTGGGTGTAAGCCCGGTGCGGCTGGCGGGGGATGTTGTCAAAATTCAGGCGGCCGTGGGTGCGGCTGGCGTAGCACAACTCACCTTCCATCGTCGATGGCCCAAACCACGTGTCGGACGGGCGATAGACGGCGATTTCCTGCAACCGGCGCGGCGGCGCGCCCACTTCTACCGCCACCCACAGCGGCGAACTGATAAAAATGGAGGTTTCTTCGCCGGCAGGCACAAACATTGGCACAATGGGCCGGGTAACAAACGGGCGGTCGGCCAGCAGCGGCGTGAGCTGCACCAGGGCATCGGTCTGGCCAAAGACAAATCGTTCCATCGCCAGATAGTCGTCGGCCACCAAAGCGTTGTTGCTGAGTTGCAACGTCCAGTTGGTGTAATCTTCGGCAAAGGGATCGGAGCGGCGGTAAGCGAGCTGCCATTCACCGGCCAGGCGGCGCACGGCCAGATGCAGCGGGCCGATGTCCCACACGGCGGTTTGTTCGTGGTTTAAGTTAAAGGGGTGACCCCAACGGTTGGCCTGGAAATTTGAACTGTCCATAAGCGGTTTGGGCAAGCAAGCTGATTCTTTCGCCTGAAAAATCCGATTCCTTCGCCTGAGTATACCGCTTGATCAATTGATGCCAAATTGAGCGGCGCTCCAATGCGGAGTAGTTGCGCATTAAACCGCAGCAAATTTTTTTGATAAAAAGCACCCCCAACCCCTGCTCCCTCCCCCAAAATCTTATCCTTTCCCATAAGTCTGTCAACTCTTTTTCGCCCCTCACCCCCTACCCCCCTTCAACCCTTCGGGCACTTCGTCCCAATGGGGAGAAGGGGGTGGGGGTTAACCTTATTTGACTGGTTTGCTACTTACACCACTTATGGGTAAAGATAAGCCCAAAATGGGAGAGGATGGATGAGGGGTGAAAAAAGGTTGGTAAACTTATTACCGTACTTAACGGCCTGAAAACCGGGGCGTTTTTGCAGCCGAATTGTGGCGGTTCCGCAGTTCGTAGCGTTCAATGGCCTCATCCAGAATGCGGTTGATAAGCTGCTCGTAAGTCCAGCCGCCGGCGGTGGCTTCAATACACAAATCAGAGTAACCGGGGTTGAGGCCGGGCAGGGGGTTAATTTCAAGGATGTACGGTTTATTGTTATCGTTGGCATCCAGCCGAAAATCAACCCGGGAGACATCGCGGCAGCCCATCACCCTAAATGTGGCCGCCGCCAGCCAGTTGAGGTCCTCAATCTGTTCCGGGGTGAGCGGCGCGGGGCAAAGGTAGTAAAAAGTGTCAACCAGCTCTACCTTGATGCGGTTGGTGTACAGGCCGGCTTCTTCGGTTGGGTAGGCGTTGAAGTCAACCTCCAGCGGCGGGAAAAAGTGCAGCCCGCGCACAATTCGGGGCGCGTCTTCATCTTCCGGCAGGCGGCGGGCCACCGGCGCAGTTAAGTTGCCGACCATACCAACGGTGATCTCCCGGCCTTCGATATAGTGTTCCACCAGCGCCGGCTGGTTGTAGCGCTCAAAAATTTTGTTAATCTGGGTGCGCAGTTGGGCCTCGGTGTGCACAATCGATTCGGCGCTAACGCCCATGCCGGTGCCTTCTCGGCTGGGCTTGGCAAACAGGGGAAATTTTAACGATGGGTCCAGCGGTTCATCGGGCCGTTCAAATACCTGAAACGCCGGGGTGGGCAGATCGTGGTAAGTTAAAACGCGCTTGGTCATCGGTTTATCCAGCGCCAAAGCCAGAGTGAGCACCCGCGAACCGGTGTACGGAATTTGCAGCATTTCAAGGATAGCCGGCACCTGGGCCTCGCGCGAGTCGCCAAAATGGCCCTCGGTCAGGTTAAAGCAGATGTCTGGTTTAACGGCCTGAATGTTGTTATACAGGGTGGTGTCGCCTTCTAAAAAAACAACGCTGTGGCCGGCGCTTTCCAGCGCGGCGGTGATGGCCTGGATGGTGCTCCAAGAGTCAAGGTCGTCCCACTGGTCGGGGGACATGCCGGGCCAGGTGGGCGCATTTTGTTTTAAATTGGCCAGTACTGCAACTTTCATTTTATCTCCTGTAAAAATAGTCTCTTTTATGTCACTCTGAGCCGAAGGCGAAGAGTCCCCGGTTCTTGCTTCGTAGAGACTCTTCGCTCCCGGCGGTCGCTCAGAGTGACATTTTCACCCGTGCCGGGTACAGGCATTCTACGTTGCGTTGCGGCAGCGTAACTCCCGTTAGTCTCTCTTAAAAACAGGGTTCAGGGATCAGGAATTAGAAAATTCCTGCCGCACAAACAGTATACCGGTGGCGATGATGATCAAATGCACAATGATAAAAGGAATGTAGCTGGCCGGTGAATATCCCCGCCCAATCCACACGGCATCGGCGACAACTCCGCGAAAAACCTCGGCCATCACGACCGTTAGCACCAGAATTTTGCTTTGGGCCGGCTCGCGCGAGGCGTAGAGCATCATTGCGCCCAAAACGCCGAGTTCAAAGATAAACACCATCCAGGCGTCGGCAAACGCCCGCACGGCAAACGCATCTGCGGGGAAGGGCAGCGTATCGCGGAAAATCTGAAGATCAGAAAAAAAGAGGGCATACAAATTCAGCAGGGTCAGCAGTAAATAGAACCCACCAACAATACGCAACCACCACTTTGTTTTTTTCATAGCAGAGTCCTCCGGTCAGGTGGAAAGGGGAACTATATCAGGCAAACTACCAAGTCATCGGACTGATTATCTCTCCCACAATCAGGACTCGTCGCCAAATTCTTCATCTTCCGGGTCCAGCGAGTCCCACTCGAGTACCAGCGGATTGAGACCAATAACCTGCAAATAGGCCCAACAGTTGGGGCAGGTAATACGCTGGCCCACCTCCGGGGTGGTTCGAATACTAAATTTTTCGCCGCAATCCGGGCAAACTGCCTCGATTGATCTTTTACCGTTGTCCATATCAAGCTCCTGTGATTTATGCACCATCGCTGCCCGCCTGGTCATCATCGGCCAACAAGCAGGGACAAGCAGTTATAAATATAGAAGCGGAACGTTTAAAAAACGTGCAAAAAACATGTCAATACTGAATAAATTTGGGCTAGATCAAGCGCTTGCTGGTGGTTTTGAGGGGAATGGAAAGATGCCGGAGGGCGCGCCGGCTAAGTTGGTGAGCCAGCACCCGGGGATCGCCGCCGTTCAACACAATCTGGCCGCCGGCCATTGCCCCGTGACCGCCGGCCGTGCCTTGCTGGCCAACCACGGCCTGGGCCAGCCGGCCGGCGCCGCCCTGCCGGCTGCGGGTTCGCACCGATAAAATCAGTTTGTCCTCAAACACGCCGGTGCAAATAACCCAATCTACGCCTTCCAACCGCAGCAGGGTGTCGGCCAGTTCTGCGGCCAGATCGGGGTAAGTCATCACGCCGATGTATGAAACCGCGACGCGGTCATAAATTTTGGTGGCCCGCAACGCGGCGTCAAGGCTTTTAAAATAGTCCAGCGGCACCTGGGCGCGTTCAATTTCAATAAGGGCATCAGTATCAATGAGCGGCTGCAAAAACAGGTAGGCGTCGGCATCAAGGGGGCTGGCCTGGCGAGTTAGCCCCATTGTATCGGTTTTAATGCCGTAAAACAGGGCCGTGGCCAACTGCCGGGGCACCGGCAACTCGGCGGCACGGAGGTATTCGGTGAGGATGGCCGCGGTAGAACCGGCCTCAATCCGCACATCGGCAAAGCGGGCTTCGGCGGTGGCTTCGCGCCAGGGGTGATGGTCAATTACCACGGCAACCTGGGCGTGCGGCGGCAGCATATTGTTTCCGGCGCCGGGCTGGGTATCGACCAAAGCCACGGCCATAAATTCGTGCTGGTCCAGATGTGTCATGGGCGTGAGTGGCCGCCCCAAATAATCCAACAGCGCCTTGTTTTCTGCCCGGCCAATAATACCGTTAAAGCCAATAACAGACTCAACGCCGATGGTTTGAGCCAGCAAATACTGCAACCCCAGCGAACCGGCCACGGCATCCGGGTCGGGATCGTTGTGGGGCATAATCAGCAACGGGGTGCAGCCGTTGACTGCCTCTACTATTCGCTGCACCTGATCAAGCGGCTGTTCCTGATTAATCACCGTCTCCTTTAAATTGATAACCAACGCCAGACACCGTTAAAATATAGCGCGGCGACTGCGGTTCCGGCTCAATTTTGGCGCGCAGCCGGCTGACCAACCCGCGAATCAAATCGCGGTCTCCCTGGCCGGTGTAGCCCCACACCCGCTCAACAATAGTTTCTGTTGGGATTACCTGCCCACGATTGAGCACCAGCGTGTACAGCAGCCTGAACTCAAGCTGGGTGAGCCGCTGCGGCGGTTTTCCCTGAAACTCTACCGCGCGGTTAGTGGGATTTAAAGTGAGCTGGCCCAACTGCATATTGGGCAGGTTAAAGTTTGGCGCTGTTCCGGCCCGGCGCATCAATACCCCAACCTGGGCAATCAGCAGTTTGGCGCTAAACGGCGGAACAATGATCAAATCCGCGCCGCTGTTGAGCAGATCGCAATGCAGCCTTTCGGTTAAGCCGTCCACCACGGCAATGAGCGGCACCAACGTTTCGGCCCGCACCCGGCGCACCAATTCCAGCACCGGCTGGCCGGGCGAAGCCAGCAAAATCAGGTCGGCGGGGCGCTCAATCCAGTTTTGCAGCGCCGGCTCCAACTCGCGGGTAGTGGTTACGGCCAGCCCGGCTCGCTGCAAGGCGATGGATAAAATGGCCATATCATCGGGATCATCCGTTACCAACAAGGCATACATCAAACAAACTCTCTTTCATTGCATCATCCCAAATTGCCGCGCTTTAAGATTTGCTTTCCGCCAAATTCGGGACAACAATAGACCAAATAATTTTCAGGAGGACTTTATGAGTCGCGCACGCCTGCGAGACCTGGGTATTATCATTGGAGTAATGCCGCCCGGCCCCTGCAACGCCATTACCGATGTGCCGGGTGTGCTGGTTGGCCATACCACATTAATTGACGACTCGCCATATGTGGCCCGCACCGGCGTAACTGTTATTATTCCGCGTGAGGATGAAATCAGAGACGACCACGCCTTTGCCGGCTATCATTCATTTAATGGTAACGGCGAGATGACCGGGCTGTTGTGGCTGGACGAGTCCGGGTTGCTCGGCTCACCCATCGGGCTGACCAATACCAACCAGGTGGGGGTGGTGCGTGATGCCCTTATTGTACACGATGTGGAAAATTTCGAAAGCCGGGGCTTCAAGCTGCCTGTAGTGGCTGAAACTTACGATGGCTGGCTCAACGACATTGACGCCTTTCATCTGGAAGAAGAACACGTGCATCAGGCCATTGCCGTGGCCAGGAACGGGCCGGTTGAAGAAGGCAATGTTGGCGGCGGCACCGGCATGATCTGCCACGATTTTAAAGGCGGGATCGGTACCTCATCCCGCATTGTAGAAAGCAAAAGCGGCACCTACACCGTTGGCGTGCTGGTGCAATCCAATTACGGCGACCGGGCGCTGCTGCGTGTTGACGGCGTGCCGGTTGGCCGGGCCATTGGCCCGGAAATAGTGCCCCTGCCGTGGGAAGAACCACCGCAGGGCGGCTCGATTATTGTGGTAATTGCCACCGACGCGCCGTTGCTGCCTGTTCAGTGCCGGCGGCTGGCGCAGCGGGCCACCGTAGGGCTGGCCCGAGCCGGCGGCGTGGGCCACAACGGCAGCGGCGACATCTTTTTGGCCTTTGCTACCGGCAACCACATCCCCGCTGATCTTTCGGTGCGGCGCACGCTGGAAATGGTGCCCCACGAACACCTGAACCCGTTTTTTGAGGCGGTGGCAGAAGCGGTAGAAGAGTCTATCCTTAACTCACTCACCGCCGCCGAAACGATGACCGGCTACCAGGGCCGCACGGTTTACGCCCTGCCGCTGGATGAGTTAGAGCGCATTATGAATCGCTATCGTCCCTGAACCGCCTGCCCGCTGTTTTTTACATAAACAAAGTGGAGAGTGGAAATAATCAGGGTGATAATTGTCAGCGGCACCACAAACACGGCCATAGCCCAGGAATAAGCCGACAACGCCGCCGAGTCGGTGGCGTACAAAATCAGGTAGGCGGTAAAGGCTATGTAATAGCCAAAAAAGAGGATGCCTTCCCAGCGGGCAATCTGGCCGCCGGTAAAAAAGACCGGCAGGCAGGCCAGCGCCACGCCAACCATCACCGGCAGGTCAAACCGAAGGGTGGTTACCGGCACCGGGATGCCATTTGAAGAAACCAACGCCGCCACACCGAGCACCGCCAGAATATTAAAAATGTTGCTGCCCACCACGTTACCCACGGCAATATCCCGTTCGCCGCGCAGGCTGGCCACCACGGAAGTAGCCACTTCTGGCAGCGAGGTGCCGGCAGCCACAATGGTCAACCCGATTACGGTTTCACTCACGCCAAAAACCCGAGCCAGCACAATGGCGCCTTCAACCAGCCAATGCGATCCCAGCACCAGCATGCCCAGGCCCAGTAAAATCAACCCCAGTTGCAGCCCCACCTCCTTAATTCCGGTAGCGTGGGGCTGCCCCCCGGCAGGCAGCTCAATTTTTCCGTTTTCTTTGCGCCCCTGCACAATCGACCACACGGTATAGGCCACCGCCCCGCTGGCCAGCAGCAGCCCGTCCAACCGGCCCAGGCGGCCATCCAGCACCAGCACCAGCAGCAACACCGATACCCCAATCATAATTGGCACATCGCGGCGAATCAACTGGCTTGACACAATCAACGGGGTGATCAACGCCGACAGGCCCAAAATGAACAGCACATTGAAAATATTGCTGCCCACAGCGTTGCCCAGCGCAATGCCCGTTTGCTGGTTATACGCCGACTGCACGCTCACAGCCAACTCGGGCGAACTGGTGCCGTAGGCCACTACCGTTAACCCAATGATCAGCGGTGACACCCCCACCAGCACCGCCAGCCGCGACGCGCCGCGCACCAAAAACTCGGCGCCGGCCACCAGCAAAACCAATCCCGCCACAAACAACAGTAATTCAAGCATAGACATAGTGCAGATATTCCTTGACGTAAATCATGTTTTGGTCAACAAGACCGCTTTCAGAAGAGCAGGTGCAAAATCCTTTAAAAATCACTCTAAAATTTATACCAAACTGGCTATAACCCCAAACTCATTATCAAAATATTCATCCTGGTCGGCGTTGTTTGCCAGCCCCGGCAGAGTCAATGTAGAAAGCATAGCATTTTTGCCAAAAAGTACAACCCGCCCGCCGTACAATCCAAATATACCCGGGTATACCGGCCGCTACATCTTTTGCCAGATGACAATACACCCTGTTTACTGGTAAATTAGGCTGACAATGCATACCATACGGAGTAAACAATGAACAACAATCTGAACACGAAATCCATTGAACCGCATCGAGCCAAAACTATCATCTATCTGCTGGCCGCCAGTGTAGCTCTGATGATGACCGGCTTTGGCATTATTATGCCGGTGTTTGCCCGGCGGCTGGGCGAATTTGGCGCCGGGGTTGAGGCGATGGGGCTGATGACGATGGCCTTTGCCCTGTCACAAATGATCGCCGCGCCCTGGCTGGGATCACTGGCCGATCGCCGCGGCCGGCGGCCGCTGGTGCTGTTGGCGCTGGCCGCCTTTGCGCTGGCCAATATTGGATACCTGCTGGCCAATTCAACCACAGCCTTCATTGTGGTTAGATTTTTAGGCGGCGCGCTCACTGCCGGCCTGTTTCCAGCAACAATGGGCATAGTGGCCGATATTATGCCCGAGTCCGAGCGCGGCCGCTGGGTGGGCATGGTGATGAGCGGCTACGCTGTGGGATTTGTTTTTGGGCCGGCGCTGGGCGGCCTGCTGTACGATACCTGGGGTTTTAGCGCGCCGTTTCTGGTTTCGGCGGGGCTGGCGGTGTTGGGGTTAACTCTGGCGGCAATACTGGTGCCAGAAACGCTCACCCAGCACAGCAGCACACCGCTGCAAACATCTGAACCTGTCTCAATCTGGCAATCGCTGCCGCGGCCGCTGACCATCTTTGGCATGCTGCTGGTGATTGATTTTGTGGCGGTCTTTGCCTTCGCATTTATCGAGCCGCAAATGGTCTTTTATTTTTATGATGATCTGGGCTGGACAACCCTGCAATTTGGGGTGGTGGTTGGCGCATACGGCCTGGCCATGATGCTGGGGCAAACGCTGCTGGGGCAACTCAGCGACCGGTTTGGCCGCAAACCGATGATACTCATCGGCCTTACCCTGAATATAACGTTTTACGCCACCACCGCCACAACCACTAATTTTGCCCTGCTGCTCGGCGTTGCCGCGGTAGGCGGGCTGGGCGCGGCGCTGCTCAACCCGGCGCTGAGCGCCTTTTATCTGGACATCACCGCCGCCCAGTATCGCTCGCGGGTGATTGGCGTCAAAGAGGCGGTGCTGGGGCTGGGTGGGGTACTGGGACCGCTGCTGGTAGCATTGGTTGCAGGCTTTACCACGGCCCGGGGTATCTTTGTTGTCGCCGGCGGGCTGGTGTTGTTGACTCTGGTTTTGGCTGCTGTGGTGCTGCGGCAGCCGGCGCCGCCTGCCCCCGCGCCGGCAACCGTAACGGCAGCATCAAATCTTTAGTCCTTCTACAAAAATCGTAGGATTTTTCGACACCTTTAAGACAATTTTGTAGTAGACTGATTCAAAACAGCGTAAAAGGATGTAACCTTTCGACAAATTGCTCGATAATCCGCAAATCTATCACCGATTGTGGTTGCTCATCTGTTTGTTGTTGTCCCTGCTGGTATTGCTAACCGATTATATCACCGGGCCGTACATTCTGTTTCCAATATTTTTTGTGCTGCCGGTTTCAATTGCCGCCTGGACTCTGGGAGTTTGGTGGGGGCTTGGACTGGCGCTTGGCTTACCTCTGGCGCGGCTCTACTATGTTCGTATTTGGGCCACGCCAGAACTTGAGCACTACGAACTGCTCAATGCCGCTATTCAGGCCATAGTACTGAGCCTTTTAGCCTGGTTTACCGCGCGCGAAGCCGTGCAAAGCCGAATGTTGAAACGCGAGGTCAAAGCGCTGGAGGGGATTCTGCCCATTTGCAGTTTCTGTAAAAAAATTCGGGACGATGCCGGAAACTGGCAACCCCTGGAAGAGTATATTAGCCTCCATTCGGAGGCTTATTTTAGCCACACCTTTTGCCCCGAATGCGGTCGCAAACATTACCCTGACATTTTTAAAGAAACCAAACCCCCTGCTTAAAACCCAATACTGGCCCCGCCATCAACAGGCAGGATAACCCCGGTGACAAATTTAGCCGCCGGCGAACACAAAAACACCGCGGCATAACCAATATCCAGCGGTTCGCCCAGCCGGTTCATGGGGGTTCGGCCCAGTATTTTTTGCTCGCGCGCCGGATCGTTTTCCAGCGCGCCCCGGCTCATATCGGTTTCAATCCAGCCGGGGGCGATGGCGTTAACCCGCACATTCTGCGGCGACAGCTCCACCGCCAGCGCCCGGGTTAAGCCCAGCAGCGCCGATTTGGCCGCCGTGTAGGCCGCCACCTGCGGAATACCAAACATCGCCGCCATCGACAAAATCATCACAATTGAGCCGCGCTGCCGGGCTGCCATGCGCCGGCCGCATTCGCGGCTCAGTTGAAACGCGCCAAACAGGTGGGTTTGCATCATCTGCTGCAAATCAGCGGCGTCGGTGTCAACGGCCAGTTTTTTAATATGAATCCCGGCGTTGTTCACCAAAATGTCAACCGGCTGCCAGCGTTCCTCCACTAACGCCACCATGCCCGGTATCGAATCAAGATCGGTGACATCGTGCGGCACATAGCCGGCGGCCGGGCCAAGCTGAGCCACGGCCTGTTTGAGTCGATCTTCGCGGCGGCCGGTGATGATCACTTTTGCGCCGGCCGTAACAAATGCCTGGCTAATGGCCAGGCCCAAGCCGCTGCCACCACCGGTTACCAGCGCCAATTGCCCATCTAACCGGAAAGGGTCATTAGTCATCGGCCTGCTCCCGCTCTACCACGCTGATCAGCGCTTTAAGATATCCCAGGGCAAAAGCCATGCCCGCGTGCCAGGGGGCGACGCAGCTCATTTGCGGGGTGTGATCGGGGATGATAACGCCATCAAAGCCGTTGCGCCGGAGAATCCGCAGCGCCCGCAGCATGTCGATGTCTCCCTCATCGATGAAAACTTCGTGATAGGTGGGTACTTTGCCGCGCACATTGCGGGCATGTACGTAACAAATTTTACCCTGCCGGCTGTACTGGTCGATGGCTTCGTAAATGTCGCCTTCGCTCATTTCGGCCAGAGTGCCCAAACAAAACTCCAGGCCATTGGCCGGACTGGGCACAATATCGAGCAGCTTTTGGTAAAGCTGTGGCTGGTAAACCAGCCGGGCGGTATTGCGCACCGTAGACAGAGGCGGGTCATCGGGGTGCGCCGCCAGCCGCACGCCGGCCTCCTCGGCCACGGGCACCAGCGCCCGCAAAAAATCGGCCAGCCGCTGCCAGAGTTGCTCCGGCGTTACCTGGCCCACCACGCCGGGCGGCGCATCGGGCCGGTAAATCATATTCCACACCTGCCCGTTGGGGATGGGCGTTTGCGGTGGCGCGTCAGCGGCCACAAACCCCACCGAAGGCGCGCCGCCCCGCGCCGCGTGGGTAGTAATACGGCCCCACACCCCGGCAATGCTGAAATTGTAACCCATGCAGGGAATGCCGGCCTGCCCCATACGGCGAATCATCGTTTTGAGGTTTTCCAACTGCTGCGCTTTGGCCGGGCCATTAAGCAACACATCATACCAGTGAGCCGGGTCAAAATTTTCAACGGCAGCCAGTTGCAGCCCTTCGGCCTCAACGGCGCGGCGCAGGCTGAGCAGTTCATCGGTAGTCCACAACCGGTTTTGGTTGGTGGTGATGCCCCAGGCATCGCCGGCGGTGGCGGTTGACAGGCTGTCGGCGCTGTTGAAATAGTCAACCAGGTGGGCCACAATGTGGGTGGCGCCGGCCTGCCGTGCAAACCGAAAATTCTCGGCAGTGAGCATGCGGCGGTACAGGCCAAGTCCAAGTTTCATAGTGTTGTCTCCTTTGAAAATAAACGAATCTACGAATCTGCGAGTCAGCGACTATAGGGGCGGTTCGCGAACCGCCCCTACCCAATTTTCACCCGTCCCACAGGGAGGCTGCGCTCTGCCGGGTATACCGCAAGGGTATCCCTTTAGGGACAGGCATTCCCCGTTGCCGTGCCGCAGGTTTGGTAACGCTCCTGATTTGTGAAAATCGGCGCTTGTTCTTGGTGGCGCGCCCGTTTTGCACTACAATATCACGCACAAGTTAACGCGGGCCAGGCCCGCATCACTTTTACCCCTAATTTTCAAATACAAGGAGATTGAACAATGACCACAAATTTAGGGCTACACGCAACATTGGATATTTCTTACGAGCAAGCCATTGAGCAGGTAACCATCGCGCTCAAAGAACAGGGTTTTGGCGTGCTGACCGAGATTGATGTGAAAGCTACCCTCAAAAAGAAGATCGATGCCGATTTTCGGCGGTACGTGATTTTGGGGGCGTGCAATCCCAATTTGGCGCACAAGGCGCTGCAAGCCGAGCTGGACCTGGGGTTGCTGCTGCCGTGCAATGTAATTGTGTATGAAACGGACACCGGCCAGACCACGGTTGGCATTGTTGACCCCATTTCAATGTTGGGTGTGGTTGAAAATGAGGAATTGGCCCCGGTTGCCAGCGAAGCCCGCCGCCGGCTGGAAAAAGTTATCGATAAGCTGGCCGGCCAGTAAAGGTTGATTATAGCATAATTCATGCCGGGTTGTCACGCCCGCTGCGCCTCAACACCGGGGCATAAGTTTTTACTTATACGTTGACTTGATATACACTACCGTCAACATTTATAAGCCAGCAAACACTATGCTTAATCTGTACCAACTCCACATTTTTCAAACTGTGGCTCAGCAGGGTAGTTTTAGCCGGGCCGCAGAACAGTTGTACCTTACCCAACCGGCTGTGAGTCAGCATATTCAAACGCTCGAAACAAATTTGGGCGTGCAGCTTTTTAAACGTGGCCGGCGGGGCATCAAATTAACCTCATCCGGCAAAATTCTTACCGACTACGCCCAGTGCTTGCTCCGCCTGGCAGAAGAAACCCGCGAGGCTGTGACCCGGGTTGACGAGCTTGACCTGCCGCAACAGGTAAAAATTGGGGCCAGCCCGGGCATTGGTATTTATCTGCTGCCCAACTGGATCAGGTCTTTTCATCATCGCTACCCCAGCCTGTCGGTAACCATGAAAACCGCCGTGACGCCGTTAATCATCGAGGCCATTTTAAACGATGAAATAAAAATTGGTATCATCGAAGGTGAACTGGCCGATGAACCCGTTCAATGGGCGCCGCTGTGGGACGAAGAAATTGCCATTGTAGTTTCAGCGGCGCACGCCTGGCACGAAAAAGAAATAGTTACCATCAACGATTTGGCCGGCCAATATTTTGTTGTCCGTGAAAAAGGCAGCCTGACCCGCGCCTGGGAAGAGCGGGTTTTTAAAGAAAACGGCATCGCTGCCCAAATCATCGCCGAGTTTGACTCACCGGCAGCCATTAAACAGGCGGTGGCATCCGGATTGGGGATTGCCCTGCTGCCGTGTTTTGCGGTTGGTTCGGACTACAATTTGCACACACTGCGCCTGTCTACCGGCCCGCTGGGGCGAACCCTCAAGCTGGTCTGGGGCGAAAACAGCCTCGATTCTCAGGCGGTACAGGCGTTTATCAGCCATCTCTCTAACGAGTTTCCGCACCTGCCGTTGCAAACTCTGGATGACGCGGCAGAACTGGAACTGCTCCGCCGCCCGCAAAACTTTCGGTTGGATAACCCAACCACACCAACCTGCCTATGACGCACGAAGAAAAATCTTTGGTTCAGGCGCTCAATCGTGGCGACAGATACGCCTGCCACGATTTGGTGGAAAAATATTCCGGCAAAATATATAATGTGGCGCTGCGGCTCACCGGTCACCCTGAAGAAGCCGAAGAGGTGCTGCAAGAAACTTTTATCAACGCCTGCAAAAGCGCCGAGTCGTTTAAAGGCAACTCCAGTTTGGGGACGTGGCTGTACCGGATTGCCACCAACAACGGGTTGATGCGACTGCGCCGCCGGCAGCCGCCCACCGTGCCGCTGGAGTCCCCGCCGGATCAGGGTGATGGTGAGTTTTGGCCCACGCAGCTCGAAGATTGGGACTGGAACCCGGAAAACCTGACCCTGAGCGACGAACTGCGGCAGGTAATGGACGAGGCCGTGGCCTCGCTGCCGGATCAATTGCGGGCGGCGTTTGTGCTGCGCGATCTGGAAGGGTTGTCAACCAAAGAAGCCGCCGACGCGCTGGAGATTTCGCCCAGCAACCTCAAAGTGCGGCTGCACCGGGCCAGATTTATGCTCCGCGAACGGCTCACCCTCTATTTTAACGAACGCTCGCCCAATGGAGGCCACAACAATGGCTGAACATTACCATCGCTCGGCGCAGTGTCAGGAACTATTGGGGCAAATCTCGGATTATCTTGACGGCGAACTCGAGGCCAAACTGTGCGCCGAATTGGAAACGCATCTGTCCAGCTGCAAAGATTGCCAGGTGCTGGTTGACACTACCAAAAAGACCATCACCCTGTTTCGGCTGCACCACCAAACCAAAGCCGAAATCTCGGCCGATGTTTCGGCTCGGCTGTGGCAAGCCCTCGACGACGCCGGCTGTGCCTCGCCGGAAGAGTGAATCTCTCCGCCTATTGTGAAGCCCCGCCCCGCGCGGGGCTTTTTTGTGACACATATCACTAAAAATAGTGACAAATGTTACTACAAACCACCGCGTCCCTGGTTTATCATGAGTACAGTCAGCCTGTTCTCAAAATCCCCCTCCATTTGATTATTCAACCGCCGCAACCCACACCGAATAAATTCCCGACATCGACGTAACCAAAGATAGCGGAAGATTGAGTCTTCCAGAAATATTGTTGGTCTCAATGAAGATGACTGAACACTTTTTTGGGTAACGTAGCAAATCGATTAACCGTGGCTACGTTTTTTTATTTTGCGTAAGGAGCAAACAATGAACATCACCAAAGAAACTGCTTTACGCTATCACGAGGAGGGCCGGCCCGGCAAAATTGAAGTCACGCTGACCAAGCCGGCCAGCAGCCAACTGGATTTATCGCTGGCGTACACGCCGGGGGTAGCTGTGCCGGTTTTGGCCATTGCCGAAGAGCCGCACGACGCCTATCGCTACACGGCCAAAGGTAATCTGGTGGCCGTGGTGTCTAACGGTACGGCTATTTTGGGGCTGGGCAACCGCGGGCCGCTGGCCTCAAAACCGGTTATGGAAGGCAAAGGCGTGCTCTTCAAACGCTTCGCCGATATTGACGTGTTTGATATTGAAATAGATGCCGCCACTCCGGAAGAAATCATCAGCGTGGTCAAAGCGATGGCTCCCACGTTTGGCGGCATTAATCTGGAAGACATCAAAGCCCCCGAATGTTTTGTGGTTGAAGAAACGCTCAAAGAGATGCTCGATATTCCCGTTTTTCACGATGACCAGCACGGCACGGCCATTATTGCCACCGCCGGGTTAATGAACGCGCTGGAAATTGTGGGCAAATCTATTGAGACAGCCAAAATTACCATCAACGGGGCCGGCGCTTCGGCCATTGCCTGCGGCGAGATGTTTGTGCTGGCCGGGGCTAACCGCAACAACATCACTATGCTGGACTCGCAGGGGGTTATTCACCCTGGCCGAGACCGGGGCATGAACAAATACAAAGCTCGATTTGCCAGAGAAACAACCGCTCGTACCCTGGCCGATGCCATGCATAACGCCGATGTCTTTGTTGGGCTATCGGTGGCCAACGTGGTCACGCAGGATATGGTCCGCTCAATGGCTGAAAATCCCATTATTTTTGCGATGGCCAACCCCGACCCCGAAATCTCCTATGAGCTGGCCAAAGAAGCTCGCCCGGACGCCATCGTCGCTACCGGCCGCAGCGATTTCCCCAACCAGGTCAACAACGTGCTGGGTTTTCCGTTTATCTTTCGCGGGGCGCTCGATGTGCAGGCTCGCCAGATTAATGACACGATGAAACTGGCGGCCTCCCGAGCGCTGGCCGCGCTGGCCCACGAAGATGTCCCCGACTCCGTGCTGAAAGCCTACGATCTGGAAGCGCTCAAGTTTGGACGAGATTACATCATTCCCAAACCGTTTGATCCCCGCGTGCTGCTGTGGGTGGCCCCGGCCGTGGCCAACGCCGCCATCGAATCCGGTGTAGCGCGTCGCCCCATTGAACCGGTTGTTTACCGGGAACAATTGGAAGCCCGGCTGGGCAAAGGCTGGGAGCTGATGCGACGCATCATTAACAAAGCCCGCCATCATCCCCAACGCATTGCCTTTGGCGAAGGCGAAGAACCCAAAATTATCCGGGCCGCGGCCATTATTGAAGAAGAAGGGATTGGCCAACCAATTTTGCTGGGCCGACCAGAGGTTATCCATTCAAAAATTATGGATATTGGGCTGCAATACAATCCAACTGTAGTCAACCCGGAATGCTGCGATACCTATCATCGCTACTGCCAGCTTCTGTTTGAACGCCGGCAGCGAAAAGGGTTAACGATGTCTCGCGCCAAACGGCTGATGCAACTGAGCGAATATTTTGGTCCAATGATGGTGCAAACAGGTGACGCCGATGCCTACATCTCGGGGATTGCGCACAACTACCCGGAAGTCATCCGGCCGGCCTTGCAGGTAGTAGGCACCGCGCCAGACACGCACAAAGTCGCCGGGTTATACATTATCATTATCCGGGGCAAAATCTACTTCTTTGCCGACACCACAGTAAACATCGACCCTTCGGCAGAAGACCTGGCAGAAATTGCCATAATGACGGCGAACGAAGCTCGCCAGTTTGATATTGAACCCCAGGTAGCCATGCTCAGTTTTTCTAACTTTGGCAGCACCCGCCATCCCTTTGCTGAAAAAGTTAAACAGGCCGTGCAACTCGTTCGCCAGCAAGCGCCAGACCTGGTTGTTGATGGAGAAATGATGGCCGATACGGCAGTGGTGCCGGCGATTATTGACCACCAGTACCCCTTCAGCCGTGTTAAAGATGCCAACGTATTGATTTTTCCCAACCTTGAAGCCGCCAATGTTGCCTACAAACTGATCCAGCGGCTTGGCCGCGCCGAGGCAATCGGCCCCATTTTGTTGGGCATAAACAAACCGGTCCACGTTTTACAGCGAGATGATGAAGTCCGCGACATAGTTAATATTACCGCGTTAGCCGTGGTTGAGGCACAAAAGCGTCAACAACCGGCGTAATACCCCGGAGACTGGGTCAACCGGGTTGACCCAGTCTCCTCTGCCACCCGTTCCCCACAAAGTGACAAATGTCACTATTTTGACGTGACATTTGTCACTAGCAAGATTCCGGCTGCCAATATACTATTGCATTGTATTGCAAACAATAGCAAGCACATACCCTTAATTGACTTGTTTCCCCCGCAGTATTACAAAATAACAGGCAAAAAACAGCTTAATCGCTGCGACACAGGTAACAAATAAAGTTTTTTGGGCAGTTTCAATATAGCAACATATAGCAAACGCTAGCAAACGATGGCAAACCGCCAGTGGAAACATTACTCTCGACAAAACAACTGCAAGAATTACTCAATATTGACCGCACCACTGTGTATCGCATGCTGAAAGATGGGCGATTAACAGGGGTAAAGGTGGGTAATCAATGGCGCTTCTCTCGCGAAGAAGTTGACACGTTGTTATCCGGCAGTTCGGCGTCCAAAGGTGAAATCAGTACCAAAAAGAGCCGGGCAACACTGCCGGTTGAGGCCGTGCCCCTCAGATGTATTCAGGCGATGCAGGATGTGTTTGCCGAAATACTTGGCGTTGGGGCCGTTACAACCAACCTCGCTGGTGACCCCATCACTATGATCAGCAATTCGTGCCGGTTTTGCCACCTGATCCTGGCCAGCGAATCTGGCCAGCAAGCGTGCTACGAGTCGTGGCGCAAGCTGGCCCAGCAATCCAGTGACGAGATCAAATTTACCACCTGCCACGCCGGATTGCAGTATGCTCGGGCCAAAATCACCATCAAAGATGAATTTGACGCCATTTTTGTGGCGGGCCAGTTTTACGCCGAAAAACCGTCGCCGGCAGAAGAGGACGAACGGCTGCAAGCACTGGCCAACAAACATCAACTCAATTTGCCGCAACTGAAAAGCGCAGCGCAAACCCTGCCCGTGCTCAATGAGCAAGCACAGGCACACATTGGCGATTGGCTGCGAATGCAGGCCCGGACGTTTGAAGAAATTGGCCAGGAACGGCTGGATTTGATCGACCGGCTGCAAAATATGAACCTGCACAACTCAAGGTAACGCCCGGTGAAGCGCAAAACCATCACCCTTTTAGCCTACGGATTACCCATTTTGCTGGTGGCGGCGATTATGTCGTTTACTATTTTCCGGCCCATTCAGGTGCTGCCCCGAGTAGCCCTGGGGCCGGGTTTTGGCCTTTCTGATACCGAGGGCACAAAAATCACCAACGAGTCGATGCGCGGCAAAATTGTCCTTTACAGTTTTACCTACACGCACTGCACCGAAGCCTGCCCCAAACTGATGAGCAAGATGCAGCAGGTGCGAGACAGAATAAGCGAAGTTGAACTGGGCGATGTTAAGTTTGAACTGGTAACTATCACCATCGACCCGGAACGAGACACGCCGCAACAACTGGCCACATACGCCGCAAACTATGGCGCCACGCCGGAATCAAATAAAACAATGACCCCGTGGCATTTTGTTACCGGCAACAATCCCGAACTGGTGAAAATTATGGTCAGTAGCGGCTTTGAGCTGTATCACGAAAAAACATCCGCTGCCGGCCAGGATTATCAATTTAAATTTACGCCAATGGCCGTATTGATCGACGGATGGGGCATTGTCCGGGCCGAATACCGGCAGTACGAAGACACCGAGCGGTTGAGTTACAGCGAAGGCACTACCGACATCGACCCCAATATTATTTTGCGTGATATTGGCCTGGTAGCTCAGGAAGCACGGAACAGCCGGGGGATTGCCAAATCGGCCTACGAAGCCGCCCACCTGTTTGCCTGCTACCCACCGTGACATCACCGGGAGAACAGTTTATGTTCAGCAAGCGCACAAAAGTTGTGTTGTATTCCGTGGCCGGGATTGTGGTGATCCTGGCATTACTGATTGGCTGGCGCTACCGCCCGTACGCCTTTCACGGTATGGTAATGAGTTCGCCGGAGTTTGCGCCCAACTTCACCCTGATTTCCTCTCGCACCGGCGAACCGGTCAGCTTGCGTGATTTCAAAGGCAAAGTGGTGCTGCTGTATTTTGGCTACACCACCTGCCCCGATGTCTGCCCGGCCAGCCTGTCTGATGTGGCCAAAGCGCTGGATCGACTCGGCCGCAAAGCCGACCAGGTGCAACTGCTGTTCATCACTGTTGACCCCGAACGCGACAGCCCGGAAGAGATGGAAAAATACGTTCAGCACTTTGGCGGGCATTTTTTGGGATTGGTGCCACAGTCGCCGGAAGAAACCTTTGCCGTGGCCACCCAATACGGTATTTATTACGAAAAACGGGATTACGGCTCGGCGACCGGCTATTTGATGGACCACACCGCCACGTTAACGCTCATCGACAAAAACAGCTACATCCGTGTGGTTTACCCCTTTGGCACCGAGCCACGTGATTTGGCGGCAGACCTGAACTACGTGCTAAGCCGATGGTGAACCCATGAACACAACCACCACCCCCAATCCGGCTGTTTCCACGCGCCAACCTTACGGTTGGCTCAAGTGGTTGATACTGGGTGGACTGCTTTTGGCCGTGGTGATGGGCGCTTCTGCGTACATGCTCGGGCGGGCGTTGCGACCGTACGCGATCCAGGGGTTACAGTTAGAACCACCGCTGCCCGTACCGGATTTTACAATGACGTCGTCCCGAACCGGGCAGCCGATTAGCCTGAGCGATTTTCGCGGCAAATTTGTGCTGGTTTACTTTGGCTACGCCACCTGCCCGGATGTTTGCCCGGCCAGTCTGTCGGCTTACAAAAAAACGTACGCCATGCTGAGTGCTCAAACCAGGCCCAACGTACAATTTCTATGGATTACCGTTGACCCCGACCGCGATACGCCGGAGATTTTAGAAGATTACATCAGCCATTTCTCGCCGGAGTTTATGCTGGGGCTGATCCCGCGCACGCCGGCCGAACTGGCGGGCACGGCCAAAATTTTTGGCGCGCATTACGAAAAGGTGGATTACGGCTCTCAAGCCGGCTATTTAATGGATCATTCCACATCGGTGAGTTTGGTTGACCCTCAGGGCAACTGGCGCATTGTGTACGCGTTTGAAACGCCGCCAGAAACTGTGGCCGCCGACCT
Organism: Anaerolineae bacterium; assembly: GCA_022071955.1. Classification (GTDB taxonomy): domain Bacteria; phylum Chloroflexota; class Anaerolineae; order 4572-78; family J111; genus J095. Next base: position 30,976 of record JAJVIM010000034.1, on the reverse strand, counting down.
TGATTATCTGGTTAAAACTGAGCTTGAGTAATTGGGTAATCCAACCACACTCGGAAAGGAGGAGGGTAGTTGAGAGGAGGGGATTAATAATTTTGTTGCCTTGCACTTATTGTCAACCCAAGATAAAAGACGGAGGGAAACTGTGAGCAAATTAGAGAAATCCGGCCACGAAGAAACAGACGAAAAAACATATCTGGAAGTGGCCAAAAATGCATTGATTTTTGCCCTGCTGTTTATTGTAGTCACAATTGCATTGTGGGGTTATGTTTACCTGATTTTACTTGAAAGAGGGATGGCGCAATGACATCGGGAACTCAATCTGTTAAAGAACACAGCTGGATAGACCCCTACGAGAAAATCTGGATTATCGTCAGTATTACGGTGCTGGTATTAATGGTGGCTGCCCTCACCATTGCGTCCATCGCCTTTGGAATTCAGGTGCCGGTGCCAGAAAAACGGGTCGATCCCCGCGTTGTCACCGAGTCCGGCCCCTTTAGCGAACCCGGCCTGCGCGATCTGGGCGGCGGCAAATATGAAGCCTACATTGTCGGCCAAACCTGGAACTGGTCTCCCAAAGAAATCCGCGTGCCGGTTGGCTCAACGGTCACCTTTTTTATCACCAGCAAAGATGTGCAGCACGGGTTTATGCTGTGGAACACCAACTTAAACATTATGACAATTCCAGGCCAGGTTTCCCGGGTGACCATCACGTTTGAAGAAACGGGCGAATACCCGTTTGTCTGCAACGAATATTGCGGCATTGGTCACCACACTATGGCCGGCAAGGTAATTGTAGAAGGGCGATAAGCCTGGCTGTCAGAGCTTTGCACTTGTTACACACCGTTCCGGTTGAACACCGCCCAACCAGCACCCTGCGTTGTTCAGAAGTTCAACCTAAACCTAAACATCAGGAGGAATTCGACCCGGCCTGCTTTGACTCGCAAGCCCGGCGAATCACTAATTTTTAAGGGAGGTACTCTACATGACCGTTGCGACTTCTGCCAAACCGAAGTTTGCTTTTGAGAAGCGAATCACCCTCATTCATCTTGGTGTGGCCTTTTTTGCCCTGTTTTTGGGCTCCCTGTACGGGCCGCTGCAAGCGCTGGAACAAATGGGGGTTGACCTGTACTTTTTGGTACCGTGGACGCAAACCTATTACCAGGGGTTAACCCTGCACGGCGTCCTCAATGCACTGGTATTTACCACCTGGTTCATTACCGGCTTTTTAACCTATGCCACTGCCCGCAGTTTAGACCGCCCCATGCGCTACCAATGGCTCAGCAACCTGGGCCTGATTCTGATGGCCTTGGGGCTGGTGGTGGCTGCTATCCCGCTGTTGCTGGATATGGCCACCGTGCTGTACACCTTTTACCCGCCGCTGCAAGCCAACCCCGCCTTTTATATTGGCGTCACCGTAATGGTGGTTGGCAGTTGGGTGGTGGGGTTTAGTATGTATTTTACGCTGGTTGGCTGGTACAGAGACAACCCCGGCAAACGCGCTCCGTTCATCGCTCTGGCCGCCGTGATCACAATGGCCCTGTGGCAAATTGCCACGCTGGGCGTTGCCGTTGAAGAACTGCTTATGCTTATCCCCTGGTCGCTGGGGTTGATTCAGGGGGTTGACCCGCAGTTGGCCCGCACGTTCTTTTGGTTTACCGGCCACCCGCTGGTTTACTTCTGGCTGCTGCCGGCGTATCTGTCGTGGTATGCTATGGCCCCCAAACTGGCCGGCGGCAAACTGTTCAGCGACCCGATGGCCCGGCTGGCATTTTTCCTGTTCCTGGCGCTGTCGGTGCCGCTGGGCTTTCACCACCAGTATGTTGACCCTGGCATCGCGGCTGGTTGGAAATATCTGCATGCCGTGCTAACATATGCGGTGTTTGTACCCAGCCTGTTGACGGCATTTAACGTGTTCGCCTCGCTTAATATTGCCGGTAAGGCTAATGGCGGCAGCGGCACTTTTGGCTGGATTTTGAAACTGCCCTGGGGCAAGCCGGAACTCACCGCCCAACTGCTGGCTATGATCCTGTTTATTTTTGGCGGCATCGGCGGGTTGATCAACGCCTCGTACAATATGAACATCGTGATTCACAACACCGCCTGGGTGCCCGGCCACTTTCACTTAACGGTTGGCTCGGCGGTAACCCTCACGTTTATGGGGACAATGTACTGGCTACTGCCGCACCTCACCGGCCGCAAATTGTGGAATACGCAGGTGGCGCTGGCTCAAGCCTGGACGTGGTTCATTGGTATGGTTATCTTCTCGCGCGGGCTACATCTGGTGGGCTTGCAAGGCGCGCCGCGCCGCACAATGCTGGGCGCGGCCATTAAAGCCGAAGTTTTCTTTAACCCGGACTGGCGCGTGCCGTTGATCTTTGTGGGCATTGGCGGGGTCATTCTCTTTATTTCGGTGCTGCTGCTGTACACCAACCTCATCGCTACGCCTTTCTTTGGCAAAAAACTGGCCGAAGACGAAGTGCCGGAAATGCCCGAAGCCGAAGCGATGGTGGCTCCGGAAGCCGGCCCCATGTGGCTTTCGCAGTGGAAGCCCTGGTTTGCCGCTACGGCGCTGCTGATTGTACTGGCTTACGGCCCCATCCTGTATGAACTGATCCGCACTGCGGAGGCCACTTCGCCCGGTTTCAAACCGTGGTAGGCTAAAAGTTAACTCAAAATGTTGAATACGGGGGCAGAGAGTCACATCTCTTCCCCCTTTTTAAAGTGTATTCAAAATCCATTCAACCCAATTTTCAGGAGAGGTAAAATAATGCGTAAACTCACCATCTTACTTGTACTTGTTATGGCTATTAGTCTGGCGGCCTGTGGCGGCAGCAGCTCGGGCGGAAGCGGTGGCGCAGCCGATGCCGCCGCCGGCGAAAAAGTCTTCAACGAAAAGCTCATTGGTGCGCAGCCGGGCTGCGTCACCTGCCACTCGTTTGAACCGGGCGTTAAAATTGTTGGCCCGTCGCTGGCCGGGATTGCCACCACGGCTGCCACCCGCGAAGCCGGCAAATCCGCCGAAGATTACCTGATCGAATCCATCACCAAACCCGATGCCTACACTGTAGACGGTTTTGATGCCGGCACCATGCCCGTCGGGCTGGCCACCGAGCTATCGGAACAGCAGGTAAAAGACCTGGTTGCCTTTTTGATGACTCACAAATAGATTTTTCTGGCCCGGCCGGCGGCGTGCTGGTCGGGCCGGCTTTTGCTCAATCATGTACCCGTATCACGCCGATGCGGCCACATGATCGCGCAAAAGTAAACAGGATGCCAAAAATGCCCAACTCGAACCCACCTGACCCCATCGAACCAAAAAAAAACAAGCCCCGCCTCACCACCTGGGACAAACTGCCCCCGGCTGACCAACGCCCCGGCGACGGCCGGGTCATCGACTGGGGCGCGCGTTCCGGGCGAGAGCGCGGCCTGTTGCGCCGGGTTGAAAAATTGGCGCTGCTGTTCAAAGAACCCATCAACAAGCTGGTGGGCACATCTCAGCTCAACCCGCTCTACTACAGCGATACCATCGCCTTTTTTATGCTGGTTGTGGTGGTCATCACCGGCGTTTACGTGCTGATGTTCTACCAGTACGGTTACGACATTTCTTACACCTCCGTTGAAAGTATGGAACGGTTTATCGTTTCGCGCGCGGCGCGGGCCATTCACCGCTACGCTTCGGGCGGATTGATGATTTTTAGCATACTGCACGCCATCCGCATGTTTTTTATGGATCGATTCCGCGGGCCGCGCTGGCTGGGTTGGGCCGCCGGGGTAATTTCTGTGGCCTGGCTGTGGTTGGCCGGCATCACCGGCTACTGGCTGCCGTGGGACCTGGGCGCGCAACTCATCACCGACGGCTTTGTTAACCTGCTCAACACCGCGCCGGCGCTGGCTACCGGCTTTTATTTTCAATTTATGGACGCCTCGGTGGCCGGCCAAAACGGCTGGCTGCTGATGCTGTTGCTGGTGGTTATCCACGTGGGACTAACGGTAATTGCCGGCGTTTTTTACTGGCTGCACATCAAACGGCTGCAACGGCCCAAATTTTTCCCGCCCCGCTACTGGATTATCGGCATGGGCGCGCTGCTGGTGATTGCCGGCGTCGCCTTTCCGGCCGGCATGTTGCCACCGGCCAATTTCAACATTATGCCCGGCACCACCCCGCTCGACCCCATTTTTCTGTTTTACCTGCCTCCTTCGCTGCGCAGTGTTCCCGCCGCTGTCTGGATCAGCCTGATTGTGCTGGCCGTTACCGCGCTGGTAACGGTTATTCCGTGGCTCTTTCCGCGCCCCAAACTCAAACCGGTCACCATTACCGCCGAACGCTGCACCGGCTGCACCCACTGCGTGCTGGATTGTCCCTACACTGCCCTGTCGATGGCGCCGCGCAGCGATGGCATGCCTTTTGCCGAACTGGCCGTGGTTGACCCCAAATTGTGTGTTTCGTGCGGTATCTGCATTGGCAGTTGCGACACAATGGCCATTTCGCTGGGCGAAAACCAGCCCGAACTACTGTGGCAAGACATCGCCGCCCGGCTGGATATTGCCAAAACCCACAATCGGCCGGTAAAACTGGTTTTCACCTGCGAACGTCACGCCGCGCATAACACGCACACCTACGCCAAATCCAGCGAACCTGCCCATAACGAAGACGCTGTGGCCGAGGTGGTGCCGGTCACTTGCGTGGCCATGGTCAACCCCGGCTTGATGACTCACGCGTTGGATGCCGGCGCGGCCGAAGTGCAGGTAGTCGGCTGCCCGCCCAACGATTGCACCAACCGCGAGGGCAACATCTGGACCGCCGAACGGCTGGAGCGAGTGCGAGCGCCAAAACTCAAACCGCGCTTTAAAGATGCGCCTATTTTTACCACCTGGCTGGCCCCCGACCACTTTACCGACGCCCTGCCCATCCATCGCGCTGAAAACAAGGCCGATGAGCAGCACGCGCCCACCAGCCTGAGCCAGGTGATGGCGATGTTCAGCCGGCGCAATCTCATTGTTGCGGCCGTTATTTTGGCGGTGGGGCTGCTGCTGCAGGTGCGGCTCACCTACACCCCGTTTACGCCCTACCAAAACGGGCAGGCCGGCATCAACGTAGCCGTGCGCCAGGCCGCCGCCGCACCGGTGGAGTTGACGGTTGACGGCGCGCCCGTGCTGGCCGCAACCTCGGCCAATGTGCTGCAGCCGGTTGCGGTTACCGCCGGCGCGCACCAAATTCGGCTTACCGCCGCCGGCCAGCCGTTGTTTGATGAAACAATCACTATTAACCAGGGCACTGTGCTGCACCTGGCCTTTGACCAAACAAAAGAGGAGTAGGGAGCAGGAAGCAGGTTACGCTTGTAGCGTGACGGTCATCCTTCCGCCTTCATCCTTTCCCAAGGGGTAATCCGTGGCTAACGGCAAATTCACCGTAACCGTGCCAGATGTCAACTACTGGCGCAGCCAGATCAAATGCCAGGCGGCCTGCCCGGTGCAAACCGACGCGCGCGGCTACGTAACCGCCGTTGCCCGCGGCGAGTTTGAAACCGGCTACCAGATTGCCCACGATCCCAACCCACTCTCCACCATTTGCGGCCGCATTTGCAGCGCGCCCTGCGAAGCCGCCTGCCGCCGCGCCGCCCTTTCGCCGCAGGCCGAAGCCGTGGCCATTCGCCCGCTCAAACGGGTGGTCACCGAACGCCACGGCCCGGAAGCCGGCATTCGCCTGCCCGGCCGGGTATCGGCGGCGGCCTTTGTGCCGCTGGAAACCGTTGCCCAAAACGCGGCCGCGGTCTTCTCGGCCAACCCCGGCAAAACTGCTCGCGGCACCCGGCCGGGAACCGGACCAATATCGCAATTCTCTGCCGTGCGCTGGTCCCGCGAGGAACTGCGCAAGCTGGCCGCTCAACCGGGCCGCCGCCGGAGCCAAGTGGCGGTGATCGGAGCCGGGCCATCGGGGCTAACCGTGGCCCACGATCTGGCCCTGCTGGGCCACCACGTCACTATTTTTGAAGCCGGTTCCAAACTCGGCGGGATGATCCGTTACGGCGTGCCGGCCTTTCGCTTTGATCAGGAAGCCTTCGACCTGGAAATTCAGCAAATTCTGGACATGGGCGTTGAAGTCAAACTGAATACGCCCATCGGTAAAAAAATCAAACTGGCCGATCTGCGCCGCCAGTTTGATGCCGTTTATCTGGGGCTGGGGCTGATGAAAGGCCGGCTGCTCAACATTGAAGGCGTGACGTTGGATGGGGTGATCACCGCGGTTGACCTGCTGCTCAACTACAACAGCGGTTACAAAGTAGAGTTGGGCCGGCGAGTGCTGGTGGTTGGCGGCGGCGACGTGGCCATGGACGCCGCCCGCACGGCCCTGCGGCTGGGCCAACTCACCGCCGAGCAGCAATCGGCGTTGCGGGATGTGCCGGCCCGCACCAGTGAAGAAAGCGAAACCGTTCGCACCGCGCTGGATGTGGCCCGCACCGCCCTGCGGCTGGGCGTGACCGACGTGCGCATGATCGCGCTGGAAAGCTGGGACGAACTGCCGGCTTCGAAGTTTGAAGTTGAAGAGGCGCTGGAAGAAGGCATCCAGATTTTTCCCCGGCGCGGCCCCCACCGGATTGTCGGTGTTGAAGGCAAAGTAGCCGGCGTGGAAGTCATCGACGTGGCAGCGGTTTTTGACAGCCAGGGCCGCTTTGCGCCCACCTTTAAACCCAACAGCGCCCGCGTGTGGGAGTGCGATACCGTGATTTTGGCCATCGGTCAGCAGGCCGATCTGGACGTGCTGGGTGGGGGCAACGACATCAATCTGACCCCGCGCGGTTTTGTGGCCATCAACCCCGATACCGGCCAAACCTCCGCCGCGGATGTATTTGCCGGCGGCGACATTGCCTACGGCCCGCACCTGCTCATCGATGCGGTGAAGCACGGCCATCTGGCCGCGCTGGGCATGGAGCAATACTTGCAAAACCGGCGGCTGCGCATTTACACCCAGCCGGAATGGATCGAACTGCCCAACCATGTGATGTTTGACAACTGGTGCAAACTGGAACGCCGCCCTGTGCCAACGGTGCCCATCGACCGGCGCACCGGCGTTTCGGTGGTTGAGCTGGGCTACTCCGAGGCCGAAGCCGCGGAACAGGGCGCGCGCTGCCTGGAATGCAGCGTCAATACCATTTTTGACGGCAGCAAGTGTATTTTGTGCAACGGCTGCGTGGATGTGTGCCCCTGGAACTGCCTGAAAATTGTCAGCCTCAGCCAGATTGACGGCGATGCCGCCCTGCGTCGCGCCGTTGAAACCCACCTGGGCGCGCCGCTGGCCAACTGGCAGGCCGAATCTGCGCCCACGGCAGCAGCGATGCTCAAAGATGACGATGCCTGCACGCGCTGCGCCCTCTGCGCCGAGCGCTGCCCCACCGGGGCCATCAGCATGGAAGCCTTCCGTTTTCAGGAGGCGCTGACCTATGCGTGAACGGCTGACGCGCTCGCGGGTGTGGCGCTCCATTTTTCGCCACGGCTGGCCGGATAACCCGCTGGATCGCTCGCTGGTGATGACCACCAACCTGTTTTTGCACCTGCACCCGGTCAAAGTAAATCGCCGCAGTTTGCGGCCCACCTACTCGTTTGGGCTGGGCGTTATTTGCGCCATCCTCTTCACCGAGCTGGTGCTGACTGGTATCCTGTTGATGTTTTATTACGTGCCCACCGTTGAGCGCGCCTACAGCTACATTATTACCCTGCAAACGGGGGTGCCGTTTGGCCAACTGCTGCGCAACCTGCACCGCTGGGGCGGCCATTTGATGCTGCTGGCCGCGATTTTGCACATGGCCCGCGTGTTTTACACCGGCGCGTACAAACCGCCCCGCGAGTTTAACTGGGTGGTGGGCGTGTTTTTGCTGCTGCTGACGCTGGCAGCCAGTTTTACCGGCTACCTGCTGCCGTGGGACCAACTGGCCTTTTGGGCCATCACCGTGGGCACCAGCGTGGCCGGCTACGCGCCCGGCATCGGCGGGCAGGCGCGTAGCTTTTTGCTCGGCGGGCCGGAAGTTGGGCAGGAAGCGCTGACTCGTTTTTACGCTCTGCATGTGATGCTCATTCCGCTCGGCATTGGCCTGCTGACCAGCCTGCACATCTGGCGGGTGCGCAAAGACGGCGGCCTGGCTGCCAATGAGGTAGAAAACACAGAGTAAATGGACAAATCATCACCCCAGCAACCGTTTGCTGACAAAACCAAAACTTACACGCTGGTGGAATTGGTCAAAGGCCCGCCCACGCTGATGGTTGATCGTGGGCCGGACGACACCGTGTTTGCCTTCCCGGTGGTGGCCCTGCTGGAACTGCTGCTGGCGCTGGGCGTAATGGCCGCGCTGCTGGCGATGTCGCTGCTGGTTAATGCGCCGCTGGAACAGATTGCCAACCCCAACGAAACCACCGACCCGGCCAAAGCGCCCTGGTATTTTATGGGCCTGCAAGAAATGCTGGAACACGGCCACCCCATTTTGATGAGCGTTATCATTCCCACCGTGCTGGTGCTGTTTGTGCTGGCCATCCCCTACCTCGATCACAGCCGCGACGGCGCGGGCCGCTGGTTTACTTCGGCGCGGGGCAAACGCATCAGCCTGTATACGGCGCTGTACGCCCTGCTGGTGGTGCCGGCCTTCATCCTGCTCGATAGCTTTTTTCCGCCGCGAGAACTGCTGCGCGGGCTGGCCCCGGAATTTGTCAGCCAAGGACTCATCCCCCTGCTAACGCTGGCTACTTTTGTGTTGCTGCCGCTGGGCGCGCTGTGGCGAGCCAAACCCACCGCCCGCGAGGTGCTGCTGCTGTTGTTTACGCTGCTGCTGGTCTCGGCGGTGGTGTTGACGCTGGTCGGCTTTCTGTTCCGCGGGCCGGGCTTTGGGCTGTACTGGCCGTGGGCCATGCCCGGCGGCTACAATCCGTTTAATAATTTGTAGGTGTTTCAATGACCACCAAACCCAAACCTGTGACCCGCCGCAATTTTTTAGGCTATGCCTTTGGCGGCGCGCTGGCCCTGCTCACGGCCCAAACCGCGCTAACCGTGCTGCGATTTCTGAAGCCGACCACCGGCAGCGGTTTTGGCGGGCAACTTTACGCCGGCAAAGTTGAAGAATTTGCCGTCAACAGCGTCAACCGGGTGCTGGCCGGCAGATTTTACATCACCCGCACCGAGGACGGCCTGCTGGCGCTGTGGCAAAAATGCACCCATTTGGGCTGCGCCGTGCCCTGGGTTGAGGCCGAAGGCCGCTTTCACTGCCCTTGCCACGGTTCCACCTTCAACGAGTTGGGCGAAGTGCTGGGCGGCCCCGCGCCGCGCCCGCTCGACACATTTCCCATCACCGTTAAAAGCGGTGAGGTGTGGGTAGATACCAGCCGGCCCGTTCAGCGGGCCGCATTTGACCCAACGCAAATTACCGGAGCGTAACCCGTGAAAATTGGGCAGGAAGATTACAGCCGTTACGGATGGGCTGGCCTGGCGCTGGCGCTGGTCATTCTCGGTCTGCTGAGCCTGGCCTGGCTGGGCGAATCGGCGCGGCTGGCCCAGGCCGCCGATCAATTTACCGCGCAGCGCGTGGAACGCGGCCGCCAGATTTACGCCGCCCAATGCGTGGCCTGCCACGGCCAAAACGGCGAAGGCGGCATTGGCCGGCCGCTCAACAACCGCACCCTGCTCAAAAACACGCTTGATGACGTCTTTTTCTCGCTCATTCGCTCCGGCGTGCCCGGCACGCAAATGCCGGCCTGGAGCGTGAATTTTGGCGGCCCGCTAACGGATGAAGACATTCACGATGTTGTCACCTTCATCCGCGCCTGGGAGCCAACCGCGCCGGAAATTACGCCGGTTGAGGTAAAACCCGACCCCGCTCGCGGCGCACTGCTGTTTGCCACCACCTGCGCCATTTGCCACGGCGACAGCGGCCGCGGCGGCAGCGCTGGCCCCAACATCAACGCACCGGAGCGGCTGCAAGGCCTGCCGGACGACTGGTACCGGGCCACTATCCGCAGCGGCCGCCCGGCCCGGGGGATGCCCACTTGGGGCAGCGTTCTCTCCCCGGCGCAGATAGAGGACCTGATCGCCCTGATTCAAGCCTGGCGCAGCGGCCAAACCGTGACACCCATTTTTGCCGTGCCGGATATGCTGGAAGCGGCAGCGGTGGCCCTGCAAGCCGGTGATACGGCCAGCGCCCGCCTGCAACTCCAGCGCGCCGCCGGCAGCGCCGACGAAACCGGGGCCAGAGTCATCGACCAGATTGCCACCCGGCTTGACGCCGGACAGGAAGCCGCCGCGCTCACGGCGCTGGAATTGCTGCGACAGCAGTGGCCCCTCGGCGATAGCGCCACCGGGGCGGCCGTTTACAGCACCCACTGCCTGCCCTGCCACGGGGCGCAGGGCGAGGGCGGCATCGGCGTGGCCCTGCGCCATAACACTTTCATTCAATCCAACGCCAACGCCAATTTGCTGCAATTCATCCAAACCGGCCGGCCCGGCACCGTAATGGCCGGCTTCAACACCCGCCTCACCGACATCGACATCGCCAACGTCATTGCTTTTTTGCGGTTGTGGCAACAATAAACAACGCTGTTAAAGTCATCAAGGAGAGGAAAAATGGCAAAAATTGTAGTAATTGGCGCGGGGTTTGCCGGGCATACGGCGGCGTTGTACCTGGGTGATGCCTTGGGCAAAGACCATAACGTAACGATGATCAGCGAGTCTGATCGTTTTTCTTACGTTCCGTCCTGGGTGTGGGTAGGCGTGGGCCACATGGACGTGGAAAAAACGCGTTTTCCACTGAAACCGGTTTACAACAAGTCGCGTGTAAACCTGGTCCACGGCCTGGCCACCGAAGTTCACCCGGACGCGGAAAATCAGTTTGTGGTTGTTCAGCGCCGCGATAAACCGGGCGAAACCATCAACGTACCGTACGATTATCTGGTAATTGCCACCGGCCCCAAACTAAATTTTGAGGCCACGCCGGGGCTGGGGCCGGATATCGGCAACACCTACTCTATCTGCACCGCCGGCCACGCCGTGCAAACCCGGGACAAGTTTCTGGAAACCGTGGAGCGCATGAAACGGGGCGAACGCCAAAAAATTGTGGTGGGCACCGGTCACCCCGGGGCAACCTGCCAGGGTGCAGCCTTTGAATACATCACCAATGTTCACAAAAGCCTGGTCAAGCGCGGCGTGCGAGACAAAGCCGACCTGCTCTATTTATCTAACGAGCGAGCAGTGGGCGATTTTGGCGTGCGCGGTGTTCACGTTAGAAAAAGCGACAAACTACTGACCAGCGAAGATTTTTTGAAGGCGCTCTTCAAAGAATATGATACCCAATGGGCGGTTCAAAGAGGGGTAACGGGCGTTGAGCCGGGCAAAGTGTACTGGCAAGATTACGAGGGAAACGACGGCGAAACCGATTTTGACTTCGCGATGCTAATCCCGCAGTTTACCGGCCGGCCGTTGAAATTTACCGGCGCCAATGGCGAAGATGTGTCCGGCAAAGTCGTGGCCAAAAACGGGCTGGTATTGGTAGATGCCCACTACGGCCTGCCCTATGAGGAAATGGCAGCCAACCCCGATACCTGGCCGGCTGTTTACCGCAATCCCAGCTACAAAAACATCTTTGCCGCCGGGATTGCCTTTGCTCCGCCCGGCCCCATTTCTGTGCCGCACACCAACCCCAAAGGGATGAGCATCGCCGCCGCCCCACCGCGCACCGGTATGGTTTCTGGCATCATTGGCCGGATTGTGGCTAAAAACATCATCGATCTGGTAAAACACGGGCGGATGACTCACAGCGAGCGGATGAGCGAGATGTCGGCGGCCTGTATCGCCTCGATGGGCGACTCGCTGTGGGATGGCTCTGCTGCCGTAATTGTGGTTTATCCGGTGGTGCCGGACTTTCGCAAATACCCCAACGAGCAAGGACGCGATATGTTTGTAACCGACATGGAAATGGGGCTTGCCGGCGCCTGGATGAAACGGATGATCCACACCACGTTTATGCACAAGCTGCAAGGGCGGGTGGGCTGGAAACTCATCCCGGAGTAGAGGGTGAGGGAGTTTGGTGAGTTTAGTGAGTTTTGAGTTTTGAGTTTGTGTTGCGTGTTGCGTAAAACGTAATTCGCAGACTCGCTGATTCGTTCATTCGCAATTCGCTATTTTCACAGGAGAGTAAAATGGAAATTACCGACCGTGAACGCTATTGGATGAATAACAAATTGTACCAATTTTGGCGCTTTATTGTGCTCAATTTAAAAATCCTCAAAGCTGTAGATCACAGCAAGCGCGCCTGATTGGTGCCAAGAATGCTACACCAGCCATTGTTGGTGATTGGCCGGCAATTTGACCGTGTTGAACGCCGCTGGGAAGGGCCGCAGTTGCGGCGGTTGCTGGGCAGCAGCCTGGCCGTAATTTTTGTGCTGGCCATCGCCGTTATTGAAGTAAACCGGCTGGGCCTGCTGCCGGCCTCGCTGGGCAACCGGCTGCCGACCAATCACCTCAATGCCATTGAACTGGCCTTTACCCTGCTGCTGGTCATCGAGATTATCAGCCTGGTTTTTGCCCTGGCCTATTCGGTGGCCACGTCGGTGGGCAAGCAGTTTGAAGTGTTTTCGCTGATCCTGCTGCGCGAAACATTTGAAAAGTTCTCTCACTTCAGCGAACCGCTCTCGTGGGACGAAATTCAGCCGGTGGTGCTGCCCATTATTGCGACAGCGGTGGGCGCGCTGCTAATCTTTTTTGTGCTGGGCTTTTTTTATCGCGCCCAAAAACACCTGCCTATCACCCACGACGCCCACGAGCAGGAAACGTTCATCGCCACCAAAAAATTGATCGGCCTGATCTTGCTGGCCGGCTTTGGGTTGATTGTGCTGCAAAACCTGCGCGTTTATCTGCAACAACCCGACCACCCCCAAACCAGCGCATTTGAAACGTTTTACACACTGCTGATTTTCAGCGATATCCTGCTGGTGCTTATCGCTTTGCGGTACAGTTCCACCTATCACGTGGCGTTCCGCAACTCCGGTTTTGCCGTGGCAACGGTGCTCATTCGCATTGCGTTGATTGCGCCGCCGTTAATCCGCGCTCCGCTCGGAATAGGCACAGTTCTTTTTGCCTGGGGCGTAACCTCGGCATACAATAGGTTCACGCCGGCGCAGCTCCATCCCCCGGAGACCGTACCCGGTCAATAATTCTGTAACCTTTTGGCCCGGGGCGCATCTAATAGAATAACAGGACCCAACAAAGGATTAATCATGGCGCTACTCTCTGGTTTGATTGCCTGGCTCAAACTGAACTGGATTTTGCTGACGGTGTTGAGCATAATTGCCGGGGCTTTTATATTTTTGCGCAACAGCCCCAGCGATATCGCCAGCGCCGACGAGTTAAGCCGCCTTCTGTTTGACGGCAAACCCACCGTCATCGAGTTTTATTCAAACTTCTGAGCGTCCTGCCTGGTGGCGAAACCTATCGTGGATGGGTTAGAAACAGACCTGGCCGGTAAAGCCAAAGTTATCCGGCTTGATATTATGAGCAGCCTTGGGCGGCAGGCAGCCGGCCATTTTGGCGTGCGCGGCTTGCCGGCCCTGCTGGTAGTAGACAACAAAGGCCAGGTAACGCTGTCGCAGGTGGGGTTGATCCGCCCCGGCCCGGTGCGGCAGCAGGTTGAGTTGCTCGTTTCCCCGTAGTCAGTTTATCGTTCCCGTTCCAACAACAAATAGAATCCATTTCCCTCAAATTTATTGTAACCTTTTGCCCCAACCTGCATCTAACCCAGTGAAACAGGCAAACACAACCTGATCAGGAGGACATGTATGCCAATTTACGAATACGTTTGCCAGGATTGCGGCAACAAATTTGAAAAACTCATCCGCTCCCGGCTCACCCAAACCGAACCCGCATGCCCCACCTGCGGCAGCGGCCAAACCCACAAAGCATTATCGGCCTTCAGTTCGCCCACCGGCGGCAGCTCGAGTGGCGGTTTTGCCGCCAGCAGTGCTCCGGCCTGCGGGCCAATTGGTTGAGGCATTCGCTAATCAGGGCCGGGTGTCCTGACAAGAATCAAGGGGATTTGACAAAATGGAAGCACAAAAAAGAAGACAACCCAGAGTCATTGTATTTTCTACCCCAACATGCACCTATTGCAACGCCGCAAAACGGTACTTTAGAGAACATAACATAAAATTCAGAGACGTTGATGTGAGCAAAGACCCGGTGGCAGCCCGTGACATGGTTCGCCGCAGCGGGCAACAGGGAGTGCCCCAAATTGATATTGGGGGCAGAATTATTGTTGGTTTTGATCGGCCCAAAATAAACCAGTTACTGGGTATTAAAGAATACTAAAAATAACCAAAGGAGTATACACAATGACTATTGAACCTCTTGGCCCACGCGTCCTTATTCAGCCTCTGGAGCAGGAAACTACCACCGCCAGTGGTATTGTTCTGCCGGAAACCGCCAAAGAAAAGCCGCAGCAGGGTATTGTTAAAGCCGTCGGCACAGAAGATGACATGACCACCGACCTGGCTGTTGGCAACAAGGTATTGTTCCCCAAATATACCGGCAACGAAATTACCCTTAACGGCACCAAATATCTAATCATGGACGAAGGCGACATTCTGGCTCGCCTGAAGGATTAATCGGCAAACCGATTTACACGTTCGTCCCCAAATGTTGGCGCAACCAGCATTTGGGGGCGACTCAGGAGATGTGCTCGTGAAAATTGCATTTCCCACCAACGATGGCATTAGCATTAACCCTCATTTTGGGCAGGCGACGCACTACCTTTTTGTCAGCCTTAATGAGACCGGGCAGGAACTTTCGCGCAACCTGCAACCCAAACCGAGTCACGCACCGCATGGACCAAACCATCATCACCCCCACGCCGCCATGTTTGAACCGTTAAAAGAGTGCGCCGTGGTCATCGCCGGGGGCATGGGACAACCGGCTTACCGGGCCATTACCAACCTGAACGTGCAGCTTATCCTCACCACAGAACAAAATATAGAGGCGGCGTTACACGCTTACCTGCACAACACCCTTGAAAACATTCCAGCCTTGGTTCACGCCCCCGGGCATCATCATTAATAAGGTGCAGCTTCAATGGCAACTACAATGAGCAAACACAAAAAAAGCGCTGTCCATTACACCCCCAAAAAACAGGCGGCCCCCGGCAATAAACTTATCTTTGTAAATTTCTTTGTTGCCGTCATCCTGATTTTGGCCGGAATTGTGGTGTTATTCTGGCTGGGCCGGCAATCTGTGGCGGAGCAGTCCAGCCGCCAGGCCGCTGCCCCGGCCATGCCGCAGCAGGGCCAGCCCGCGCCCAACTTCACCCTCACATCCATCGAAGGCCAGCCGGTCAGCCTGAGCGATTTTTCCGGGCAGGTGGTGCTGGTGAACACCTGGGCCACCTGGTGCCCGCCCTGCAAGGCAGAAATGCCCACCCTGCACACTTACTACCAGCAGCACAAGGCCGAAGGGTTTGTAGTGCTGGCCGTTAACAGCCAGGAAGACGCCGGCACGGTGAGCGCTTTTATTCAGCAAAACGGCTTCAACTTCCCGGTGGTGCTCGACAGCCACGCAGCGATGATGAATCAGTACAACGTGCTGGGCCTGCCCACCAGCTTTATCATTGGCCGCGATGGCCTGATCAAATACGTGCATACCGGCGAGATCACCAAAGACCAGTTAGACCGGGTTATCAGCCCGCTGCTGTAAACGGATGGACGACTCACAAGAAACCGAACTGCCGGTGTGCCCGCTGCCGACCCCCGAACCCAAAACCTGGACGGTTGGCGAGTGCCCGCTGTGCGGCTACCCCCTGGCCGATATTGACCCCGATGGCATTCTGTGGTGCCCGGCCTGCGGCTACTCAAAAAAGGGGTGTTACACCTGATAAACCGGTCCAGAGGCGTGTCCTCTGCCCAATCAAAAATTCGCGGCCGCCAACCCGGCGCCACTTAGGCCAGCAAAGGAGATAAACAATGGCCCTGTTAAAAGACAAAGATAAAGAAATGCTGAAAGAAGAATTCAAAAAACTGGAGCAGCCGGTTAAGCTGGTGGTCTTTACCCAAAAAATGGAGTGCCAGTACTGCGCCGAAACCCGCATGATCGCCGAAGAAATATCGGCCCTGTCCGACAGGATTTCGCTGGAAGTATACGATTTTGAAGCCGACGCCGAAGTGGCGGAGCACTTCAATATCGACAAAATCCCGGCGATGGCCGTGACCAAAGGCGGCGACCAGCCCAAAGACTACGGCATCCGGCTGTACGGCATCCCCTCCGGCTACGAATTCAGCACCCTGATTGAAGACATTCTGATGGTTGGCCGCGGCGATTCCGGCCTGACCGCCGAAACCAAAAGCTACGTGGCCAATCTGACCAAACCACTGCACCTGCAAGTGTTTGTTACGCCCACCTGCCCCTACTGCCCGCGCGCCGTTTTGCTGGCCCACCAGTTGGCCTTTGAAAGCGACAATATCCGCGGCGATATGGTTGAAGCCATCGAATTTCCGCACCTGTCAATGAAATATCAGGTGCAGGGCGTGCCCCGTACCGTCATCAACGAAAGTGTCTACCTTGAAGGCGCGGCCCCGGAACAAATGCTGATGGCCAAAGTTCAGGAAGCTATCGCCGCTTAATTTACCAACTTCCTCCCCCCTCTGTTTGGAAGCGGCTCACGTTTACCCGTGAGCCGCTTCTCTGTTTTTCTGCCCCTCTTTTTTTGTGAATGCCTCTCAACTCAAGTAGAATCGAAAGCAATCTCAGCCAAATCAAAGTGACTTGTGACCTCACCCAAACTTATCCGGGGCGCGACTGCCGCCCTTAGCCTGATCGCCTTTGTCGCCGTGCTTGTTTTTGCGGCGCAAATTGCCCGGCACGTCCCCCACTCAGAAGACGAAGTGGCCTACCTGTTTCAGGCCCAGGTATTTGCCCAAAATCGGCTCAGCGTGCCCACACCGCCGCTGGCGACGGCTTTTTGGTCGCCGTTTGTGCTGGATTACCACGGCCAGCGCTTTGGCAAATATCCCATTGGCTGGCCGCTGCTGCTGAGTTTGGGCGTGCGCGTTGGCCAGCCGTGGCTGGTTAACGCCTTGTTGGCCGCGCTGACGCTGGCCGGTATCGCCTGGCTGGCGCAAGCTTGCTACCGGCCGGCCGGCTGGTTGCCGCTGCTGGCCGGTGGATTGGTGCTGGCTGCGCCCGGTTTTCTGTTTTTGTCGGGCTCGCTGCTCTCGCACGCGGCCTCGCTGGCTTGGGTGACGCTGGCGCTGATCGGGCTGGTGAAACTGGCGCAAACCCGGCGCCCGTTGCCGGCTCTGTTCACCGGCGCGGCGCTGGGCGCGGCCTTTATCACCCGCCCGCTGGCCGCGGTTGGGGTTGGGCTGGCGCTGGCGCTGTTTGTGCTGGCCCAATTCGGCCGGCAGCGACAAAAAATGCGCCTCATCGGCTGGCTGCTGCTGGGCGGCCTGCCCGTGGTCGGGCTATCGCCGCTGTACTGGTGGGCCGTGGCCGGCAATCCGCTGTTCAACGCTTACCTGCTGGTTTGGCCCTACGACCGCCTCGGTTTTGGCCCGGACGTTGGGCCGCTGGGCTTTACCCTGCGCGACGCCCTGTTCATCAACCTGCCACTCAAATTGACCGCGCTGGCTACCGGCCTGTTTGGCTGGCCCGGCTGGACCAACCTTGTGTTTGTGCCGGTGCCGTTTCTGGCGCGCCGGGCCAATCGCTGGGATGTGCTATGGCTGGGACTCATTCTGTCGCTGATCGGCGTGCACCTGTTTTATTGGGCTTACGGTGGCAGCGACGGCGGCTTTCCGCGTTACTACTACGATGCCCTGCCGGCGCTGGTGCTGCTCACGGCTCGCGGCATCACAATTTGTGCTGATTTGCTGGCGCGATGGCGCAGCGGCTGGCGCTGGCTGCCGCTGGCGGCGGTCATCATTTTTGCTGCAACTAATTTGGGGTGGAATTTGCCGCCGCTGCTGGCCGAACAGCGCGCCAAGTACGGCATTTCGCCCGCCCCACTGGAGGCCGTGGCTGCCGCCAATCTGCCGCAGCCGGCCTTAATTCTGATGCCCCACGTAACAAGCTGGAGCGATTTTGCCGCGCCGTTTGTGGCCAACGGCCCCATGCTCGATAGCCCGCTGCTGTTCGCCATCGCCGAAAACGATGCCTATGCGCAAAAACTGCGCGCCCTCTTTCCCGACCGGAGTTGCTGGCTGCTCGACGGCGCAACACTAACGCCCTGCCCCACTTTATCGCCGGAGAAATGACCCATGACCATCCAACCCGTTACCCCCGCCGATCTGCCCGCCGTGCTGCACCTCAACCAGAACGCCATTCCGCGGGTCAATAGCCTGTCGCCGGAGAAACTGGCCAGGCTGGCTGAAATGGCCGCCCGTTTTAGCGCAGCCACCCTCGATGCCCGACTGGCCGGTTTTGTGTTGGCGCTGCCGCACACGGCCAATTATGACAGCCCTTATTTTGGCTGGTTTGGCCAGCATTACCACCAATTTATTTACATTGACCGGATTGTGGTGGCCGATTGGGCCCGCCGCCGGGGAATTGGGCTGGCGCTGCTGGCCGATGTGGCCGCCGTTGCCTTTGAGCGCGGCCTGCCGCTGGCCTCGGACCTGTACGCCGAAAACGAAACGTCGCTGGCATTCCATCTGAAATTTGGCTTTGAGCTGATTGGCCGCCAAACCCTCGACTCAAAAACAGTGCTCAAACTGATAAAGCAGCCGCCACAATAAACGAATTGCGAATTGCGAATTGCGGGTAGCGAATTGCGGGTAGCGAGTCAGCGAATCAGCGAGTCGTCCTTCACTCCTCACTCATCGTCCCGACTCTACGCAACTCACCCAACTCACCCAACTCACCCAACTTAATTTTCCGCCCACTTTTGCAGCACCAACGAGGCGTTCTGCCCGCCAAAGCCAAAGCCGTTGGCCATCACCACCCGCACCTCCGCTTGCCGCGGCGAGTTGGGCACATAATCCAGATCGCAGGCCGGGTCCGGGTTGTCAAGATTGATCGTCGGCGGGATCATACCGGATTGGATGGCCTGCACACCGGCAATGGCCGAGATAGCCCCCGCCGCGCCGAGCATGTGTCCGGTCATACTTTTCACCGAGCTGATAGCCACATCGTAGGCAGCTTCGCCAAACGCGCTTTTGATTGCCTGCGTTTCGATGGCGTCGTTCATCTGGGTGCCGGTGCCGTGCGCAGCAATGTAATCCACGTCTCCGGGCAGCAAACCGGCGTCGGCCAGCGCCCGGGTCATCGCCCGCACCGCGCCATCGCCATCTTCCCGCGGCGACGAAATATGGAATGCGTCGCTGGTCAGGCTGTAACCCTTTACCTCGGCCAGAATGTTGGCCCCTCGCGCCAGCGCGTGCTCCAACGCTTCAATCACCATCACGCCTGCGCCCTCACCAATGACCGTGCCATCGCGGCTGGCGTCAAACGGGGTGATTGAACGCTGGGGCGTATCGTTGCGGGTAGAAAGCGCTGTGAGCCGGCCAAAGGCGCTCACCACCAGCGGCGTAATGGCCGCCTCGGTGCCGCCGACCAGCATCACGTCGGCGTCGCCCCAAACAATGCGGCGCATGCCTTCGCCAATGCCGGAAATGCCCGTGGCGCAGGCCGAAACCGACGCGTTGACCGGCCCGCGCAAATTGTGCTGGATCGAAATAAAGCAGCCCGGCATGTTCACCAGCAGCGCCGGGATAGTCGTCGGGTTAACTTTGCGCGCCCCCTGCGTTTCCAGCACCAGCCGCTGCTCCTCAACCACATCGGCCCCGCCAATCGCCGTGCCAACCTCAACCCCAACCCGGTGCGGGTCTACCTGCTCAAAATTGAGGCCGGCGTGGGCAATGGCCTGCCCGGCCGCGGCAATGGCAAAATGCAAAAACGGCGACATCCGCCGCGCGTCGCGCTTGTTCAAATAATCCAGCGGGTCAAAATTTTTCACAAACGCCGCCACCCGGCAGGGAAAATCGGTGGTATCAAACCGGTCGATGGTGCCCACGCCGCATTCGCCGCGCATCATCGCCGCCCAGGTTGAGGGCCAATCGTTGCCCAGCGGCGTAACCGCACCCAAACCGGTAACCACCACCCGCCGTCTGTTTCCATTGACAAACATAATTAATAATCCTCCTCACTGCCAAAATTCAGAGTATGATTATAGTTAAAACCCCCAAATGTAAAATTGGTCACTCTGTTTGGTCAAATTTTCTTAAAATATTGCCATTTTATTGACAAGCCCTGCTGATACAGGTAAAATCCATAAAAGTTTGGCTTCTTTGGTAAGCAAAAAGGGGACGACCCAATGAAATTAACACCTCGCCAGCAGACGTTTTTAGACAGCCTGTTTGAGTTGTACCGCGAGCTGAAAGGGCCGGTTCACTACTCAGTTGTTGCCGAAAAGCTGGGCGTTAACAAATTTTCAGCCTACGATATGCTCAAAGTTCTCGAAGAAAAAGGCGTGGCTGCCTCGGACTACGTACTGAATGATGAGCAAGCCGGCCCGGGGCGCTCGCAGGTGGTTTTTTATCCCACGCACAAAGCGGCCCAGTTTTTAACTCAGCTACGCGAAGAAATGCGCTACAACGCCGACTGGCAGCGGGTAAAAGAAGGCATTTTAATGCGCCTGCAAGAAGCCGGCCGCGCCAACCCCGGCGAAGCGCTACGCGAGGCGCTCTCTAACCTGCCAGACGCCAAAACACCGCTCAACTACTGCGCCGAAATGATTTCGGTATTGCTGTTAAATTTACAGCAAATTAAAGACCACAACATTGCGCCCGCGCTTGAAAATATGACCACCCGCGGCCATTTAGGGTTGGCCACGCTGGCCGGGTTCAGCCTGGGCACCACGCTCAGCCAGGAAACCGACGACCTGAGCCTGCGCGACAAGCTGCTGCAGCACACCCAGCGTTTTCAAAACCAGTTGGCCACCCTCAGCGACGAAAGTGTTGGTAAGCTGTCGGCGTTTTTAAATGATGCGATGATGACCTTGAATCATACGTAACAGGTATCCCAATTTTACTTTTTCCTCGGGGGCGCGTGATTAATACGCGCCCTTGTGCTGCAAGCAACATTTTTTTTGCAACCCAAGCCTTCTCTGTGGAAAAGTGCAACCAAACGCGCCCGGCGGTGTTTTAGAAATTAAACGCCGCCTCAGGCGCTCTTTTTTTGGAGAGCCGATGACGACGGCCGAGCAATTTGACGAAGACAAGCTAGTTGAACAAGCAAAATCCGATCCCGATGCCTTTGGCAAGCTGTACGAGCTGTATGTAGAAAAAATCTACAGCTATATTTACTACCGGATTGGCAACCACCACGATGCTGAAGATTTAACGGCCAAGGTATTTCACCGGGCGCTCAATCATATTGGCAGCTACAACAACAAAGGCGTACCCTTTGCGGCCTGGTTGTACCGCATTGCCCACAATCTGGTAGCCAACTGGCACCGAGACCACAGCCGCCGCCAGGTGATAGCCCTGGAGCAAATTACGCTCACAGACAACGGGCACGATATGCCGCAGCGGGTGGCCGAACGCAACAACGAGCGCGAAATTCTGCTGGAAGCCATCCAAAAACTGCCGGCAGAACGTCAAAAACTGCTCACGCTCAAATTTATTGAAAAAATGTCAAACGCCGAAATCGGCCGAATCATGGGCCGCAGCGAAGGCGCCATCAAATCACTGTATCACCGCACGCTGGTATCGCTCAAAGATTTGATGGCCGAGCACGAAAACATTATTCAAGACCTGCCCGAAAAGTGATCAAAATAGTAACCGATTCAACCTGTGATCTGCCCTCCGGCTGGCTGGCCCGCCTGAACATCACCGTGGTGCCGGTCAACATTCAATTTGGGGCAGAAACCTTTCGCGAAGGGTTTGACATTTCGCCGGCAGCGTTTTACCAGCGGATTAACAGCACCGGCGCGCTGCCCACCACCTCGCAGCCTTCGGTAGGCGAGTACTGCCAGATTTACGAGCAACTGGCCGCGGACGGTAGTGACATCCTGTCGGTGCATCTGACCAGCCAGTTGAGCGGCACCTGGCAAACCGCCACCCTGGCCGCCCGTCAACTGAGCGGAACGGCTCGTATCACAGTTATCGACAGCCACACCGGCTCGGTGGGCTTGGGGTTGATGGTGCGAGAAGCCGCCCAACTGGTTGCCGCCGGGTTGACGGTTGAGCAAATTGCGCCGCGGCTTGAAGCGCGCCGCTCGCAGATATTTGTGGCCATCCTGTTAAAAGATTTGCGTTATGCCCGCATGAGCGGGCGTGTGGGCCGGGTGCGAGAAACATTTGCCTCGCTGTTAAATGTTCAGCCGATCATCGGCGTAGACAGCGGGGCGCTGATTCCGCTGGACCGCGTGCGCGGCCAGCACCGCGGCTTTGAGCGGATGGTCTCGCTGGCCGAAGCCGCTGTTGGCCGGCGGCCGGTGCATCTGGCTGTGGCTCACGCCGTTTGCCAGCCCCAGGCCGAAGCGTTGCTGGAACTGGTTGCGGCCCGGCTCAACTGCCGTGATACATTTATCGCCGAGTTGGCGACCTCGCTTGCTGTTCATTTTGGCCCCGGCGCCGTGGGTTTTGCCGCTTACCCGGCCGAATAGCCGCGGAGGAAGATGGAATGGACAAGAAAAAACTCAAAGAAATATTGGCGGCGCACGCCGACCGGTTGGTAACCGGCCAGGCCGCCGACGATGACATGCAGTTTATGCCAGACAGTGACGAAGAGCTGGCGCCGCTGCTCACCGTGGCGGAACGCGTAAAATCAACACTGCGGCCGGTCAGCCCGCCGCACGAATTTGAAGAGGAGCTGAAACGCCAGCTTCTAACCACGGCCCATCTACGGCAGGTGGAGGGCTACGAACCGCCTCACCCGTTTAGAGATTTATTTATGTTGCTGCTGGCGCTGGCGCTGGTGTTTTCTGCGGCAGGCGCACTCATTGTTATGCAGCGCCATTTTTCAACCAGACGCGCCTGACGCGTCGGTTTTTGCCCGGAATTTTTGGTCTTTTTGGAAAAAACCCAAACCTTGTGTAATATTGAGGCCACAGCAGCAAAGCTCACAAATTTTGGCGGAGGAGAACACGGAGATGCACCAAATTTACAGTCAGATCAGCGGTTGGGGCAAATATGTGCCAGATAACGTAGTGACCAACTTTGATCTGGAGAAAATGGTTGATACCAGCCACGATTGGGTGGTGCAACGCACCGGCATCGAAGAGCGGCGCATTGCCACAAAAAACGAAACCACCGGCACAATGGCGGTGGCTGCGTCGCAAAAGGCGCTGAGCGTGGCCGGGCTAACCGCCGCCGACCTTGACCTGATTATTGTGGCCACCTCCTCGCCCGACTATTTTGTGCCGGCAGTTTCCAGCACCGTGCAGGCGGCGCTGGGAGCCAACTGCCCGGCCTTTACGGTGATGACCGGCTGCACCGGTTTTGTATATGCGCTGGTCACCGGTCATCAATTTATTGCTACCGGCGCATTTAAACGGGTGCTGGTGGTGGGGGTCGAGCTGATTTCCCGCTTCATCGACTGGAACGACCGCAACACCTGCGTGCTGTTTGGCGACGGCGCCGGGGCGGTGGTGCTCACCCCCAGCCTCACCCCGCGCGGAGTGCTCGGCTTTGATTTGGGATCGAACGGCGAACTGGGCCACAACCTCATTTTAGAGGGCGGCGGCTGCGCAAACCCGTTCAGCCAGGAAGTGCTGGACACCGGCAAACATTACCTGCAAATGAACGGGCGCGAAGTATTTAAATTTGCCACCCGAATTTTGCCCCAATCCACGGCCAAAGTGTTGCAACACGCCAACCTGAACCTGAACGACATCGACATGTTGATTCCGCACCAGGCCAACGCCCGCATTATTGAACTGGCCATTAAATATTTGGGCATTGACCCGGCCAAAGTATTTGTTAATGTTAACAAATACGGCAACACCTCGGCGGCGTCGATTCCAATTGCTCTGGTTGAGGCGCTGGAACAGGGCCGGATCAAAGCCGATGACAAAGTGGCGCTGGTTAGCTTTGGCGCCGGCCTTACCTGGGCCAGCGCCGTGGTGCAGTGGGGTGTGGCCGCGCCCTCGCTCAACGGCCGCGAAACCAACGCCGCCATCCTGCAAGAAGAAACAGCCGTGGTATAAAAATTGAAGTGGGGCAACTCTTTTTCGCCCCTCATCCCCCCTTACCCCCCTTCTCCCCGGCGGGGAGAAGGGGGGATTTGTCTTTTGGGGTCAGTTTGGGGCGGCAAAGCCGCCCCAAACTGACCCCGTATTATTCCCCCCTCCCCCAAAATGGGGGAGGGGTCAGGGGTGGGGGTACAACCCTATTTACCTGTTTGGTCACTTCCCCCACTTATGGGTAAAGATAGGCCGCTTGCGGGGAGAGGGGGCAGGGGGTGAGGGGATAAAACAGGCTGATTAGCCTTCCGTCACCTCAAACGAGGTTTTGATCTCAACCTTGTTTTGCAGCGTTTGGCCAACCACACAATACTTGCTTTCAGAGAGGTCAATGGCCCGTTCAACGGCTTTGGGGTCAAGATTTTCGCCTTTGACAATAAATTTCAGCTCAACAACCTGATAGGGTTTGGGGTATTCGTCCGGGTTGTAGCCGGTTACCTGCACTTCAACGCCGCTGACCACCTGCCGTTTCTTTTGCAAAATGCTGACCACGTCCATGCCGGTGCAACCGGCCAATCCCAGCAGCATCATTTGCGACGGCGACACATCGGAGCCGCCCATTGGAATCTGGTTACCTTTGGTGTCCTGGCCCAAAAAATTGAGTTTTTCGCCGGTCCAACTGGCGGATACGTTTGTTACTCCCATTGTGAAATGTTTCTCCTGTAAGATGAAAAGGTAGTGTTATCAATTAGACGAGGCGTTTGTGCAATTTCGTACTAGCTATAAGTTTGTCTTATGGCTGGCGTCTGTTCGCCAACTTTTTCAAGCGGATGGCTGCCTCTTCCAGCACATCCCGGGTTTTGCAAAAGGCAAAGCGAGCCAGCGCCGCCCCATCGGCCGGGTTGTGATAAAAGGCGCTGGGCGGAATGGCCGCCACACCAATCTCTCGGGTAAGGTAGCGGCAAAATTCAACATCGTTGGCAAAGCCCTGTTGGCTGATGTCGGCAGTCACAAAATAGGTTCCCTGCGGCACAATCGGGGTCAGCCCGGCCTGGCGCAGCGCCTCGACCAGAAAATCACGGTTGTCCTGATACATCCCGGCCAGCCAGCGATAGTACTCCGCCGAGGTCAATAGCCCGGTCGCCGCCGCTTCCTGCATCGGAGTGACGGCAGCATAAGTCATAAACTGATGCACCCGAAACAGGCCCAGAATCAGCTCCGGCGCGCCGATAGCCCAGCCCACCTTCCAACCGGTCAGACTGAAGGTTTTACCCGCGCTGGAAATGGTGACGGTGCGCCCGGCCATCCCCGGCAGCGAAGCCAGACTGACGTGCTCAACGCCATCAAAAATAATGTGCTCGTACACCTCGTCCGTCACGGCGATAACGTTGTGCCGCTGGCACAGCTCGGCGATCAGGCTCAACTCCTGGGGGGAAAAAACCTTGCCGGTGGGGTTGTGCGGCGTGTTGATCAGCACCAGTTTGGTTTTGTCTGAAAAAAGCGATGCCAGTGCGTCGGCATCGATAGCCCAATCGGGGGCGCGCAGGGTGTAAAATTTGGGTACGCCGCCGGCCATCTGCACCGCCGGCAGGTAGCTGTCGTAAAACGGCTCAAACAGGATCACCTCGTCGCCGGGGTCCACCAGCCCCAGCATCGCCGCAAAAATCGCCTCGGTAGCACCGTGTGTTACCAAAATTTCGGTGGCCGGGTCAACAGTCATCCCCTGAAACGCGGCCATTTTCTGAGCGATGGCCTGCCGCAGGCGCAGCACCCCGCTGCCCGGCGCGTACTGGTTCAGATCGGCCCGAATGGCCTCAATAGCGGCCTCCTTTAAAAAATCGGGGCCGGGAAAATTGGGAAAGCCCTGCCCCAAATTGACCGCCTGATATTGGTTGGCCAGATTGGTCATTTCAAAAAAAATTGTGGTGCCGTAATTTTGCACGCGCCGGGCCATAACGCTCATTGCTGCTCATCCTTTCAAACCGATGAAATTCGCCCTATTCTACCACCGCACCCGGGCCTGCCAAATCTCCGCCGGTTGATTTTTGTCGATAGGCCACGTATAATAATCAAGCTAAATTTTGAACCGAGGGATTTAGTTGACAATCCAATTTGACTCTGATTTGGTGATCCCGCTCACCCCCAACGGCGGCGAACCGCGCCTGTCTTCGCCGGAAAACTGGTACGCCGAACCGTTTACCAAACGCACCGCCTGCAAAACGCCCGGCCAATGCGGCGGCGACTGCGATTGCGGTTGCCCGTACAATACAATGACCGAAATTGACCGGCTGCCGCTGATTGAAGATATCGCCCGCATTTTCCCCAACGAATGGCTGGCGTTCATTATTTCGCCGGAGGAAGACGACGATTTTGAGCCGCTGCACGGCAAGCTGATCGGCCACAGCACCAACCCGGACGACATTGCCGACGCGGTCAACACGGTGCTGTGGAATCAGCACGTGTACGTATTTTTCAACGGCGATTTTGACACCCTGCAACACAGCTACGGCGACGACTGGCACGCCAAACCCGCCCCGCCGGAACAGCGCACCAGTTCCGGCCCCAAACAAATTTTAGAGGCGGCCGGCGCGCCCACCCCGCCGGAAAGCCTGCTGGAGCTGGTTTACAGCGCCATTGATCAACTTTACCACCAACCCAACCTCAACGAGGCCATTCGCCGGCTGCGGCTGGCCCGGGTGCGGGCGGCCAACGCTGCCACCCCGGAACTGCTGCCGGTGCTCGATGCGGCGCTGGACAAACTGGAAGGGCCGCTGCCTCGCGTTAACGAAATCACCTGGCTGCTCGAAGAAGCGCTGGCCGAACTGGAAGGATAAACAATGAAACTGATCTCACCCGATAGCATTGCCGTCCAAAATGAACTCCCCCAACGCAAGCCAGATTGGCTCCGCGTGCGCCTGCCCGGCGGCGAAGAATATGGCCGCGTGAAAAGGCTGATGCGTTCGCACGGGCTGCACACCGTTTGTGAAGAGGCGATGTGCCCCAACATTGGCGAATGCTGGGGCAAAGGCACCGCCACCTTTTTGCTGATGGGCGATACCTGCACCCGCAGTTGTGGCTTTTGCCACATTAAAACCGGCCGCCCGGCCAAACTGGACGAGGACGAACCGCGCCGCGTGGCCGAAAGCGTGGCTGTGCTCAACCTGAGCCACTGCGTGCTCACCTCGGTGAACCGCGACGAACTGCCCAACGGCGGCGCGCACATTTTTGCCAACACCATCCGCGAAATCCGCAAACTGCGGCCCGGTTGCACCATCGAAGTGCTCATTCCCGATTTCAAAGGCGACCGCGCCGCTTTGCAGGAAGTAATGGACGCCCAACCGGAAATCCTCAACCACAACACCGAAACCGTCCCCCGGCTGTACCGCACCGTTCGGCCGCAGGCCAACTACGAGCGCACCCTGCGCGTGCTCTCCGGAGCCAAAGAGCTGGACCCGGCGGCCATCACCAAAACCGGCATTATGGTTGGTCTGGGCGAAACCCGCGACGAAATTTTAAAAGTGATGGAAGACTGGCGGGCGCACGATGTTGACATTGTGACCATTGGCCAATACCTGCGGCCCACGCCGCTGCACCTGCCCATTTATCGTTACGTTCACCCGGATGAGTTTGCCGAATACAAAGAAATGGGCCGGCAGTTGGGCTTTAAATGGGTTGAAAGCGGGCCGCTGGTCCGCAGCAGCTACCACGCCGGCGGACAGGCCGAAGCGCTGTCCATTCCGGTGCGGCAGGCTGTTTGAACCGGTACAATGCGGGCAACAGGAATAATTATGATTGTTGATGCTGTGCAGCGAATTGAACAGGAATTGGCGGGTGGCCTTAAGTTGTCCAAGTGCCAAAAATGTGGGTGCATGCAGGATGCCCTGCACCGTCTGCTTTTGGCGTTGCCCCACATTGACACCGACTCAGCCCGCGCTCTGCAAGACACGGCAACGATCTGGTCACAACAGATGCAGCCGGTAAAATACGCTTGCCTGGGTTGCGCGTATTGTTACCCGGCGATGGCTCAAAATATATTTTCGGCCGGGTATCCCCAGCTTAACCTGCCGGCCGCGAACTGCGGTCTTCAAACCGATAACGAAACCTGGCCGCCGGTTGCCGGTGAATATTTCGTCCTGTCGCCATCTGCGCCGGTGGCGGTCTCTACGCTGGCCAGCGCAGACCTGGCCGAGGCTTTGGCCAAACGCCAGCCGGCCGGGTTGTCCATTGTGGGCAAAACCGAAACCGAGAACATCGGCATCGACAAAATTATTAAGAATACCACTACCAATCCGGCGCTGCGCTTTTTGCTCATCTGCGGCAGCGACTCGTTGGGGCACAAAACCGGCCAAACCTTGCTGGCTTTGGTTCAAAACGGGGTTGACGACCGGCGCCGGGTTATCGGCGCGCCGGGCAAACGGCCGGTGTTGCAAAATGTAACTCCCGATGAAGTCAGCCAGTTTTGCGCCCAGATAGAGGTGGTTGACATGATTGGCTGCACCGATCTGAATGAGATCAGCGCCTCAATTTCGGCGCTGTCCGCCTCGCCGGTTTCCGCGTGTGGCTGCGATGGCGGCTGTGACAACCCGGTCACGCTGGCCAATCCTGCGCTAAAAATAAAAATCGCCAACCCCGAAATCACTGTCAAACTGGACAAAGCGGGTTATTTTGTAATTC
Organism: Anaerolineae bacterium; assembly: GCA_022071955.1. Lineage (GTDB taxonomy): Bacteria > Chloroflexota > Anaerolineae > 4572-78 > J111 > J095. Next base: position 2,165 of record JAJVIM010000034.1, on the reverse strand, counting down.
TGCCGCTGGCCCGGCAGGGGCTTATTAATGTTGAACACTACAACTACGATAATTCACTGCTGCGTATTATCGAGGGCAAAACGGCGCGCTCGATTTACCTGAATATTATAGAAAATGGCTGGGTCACTGAACTCAGCCACGCCGCGTATTTGGGCAAAGAGCTGGCCAAAGCCGAACTCTCGCTGCGCCACGGTTTTAAATATACTCAAGACGGAGCCTGAACCGTCTTTCTCCGCAGATTCCCCTTTTCGCCACATATTACCCAAACCAAAAAGTTTAGTGTTGAGCAGCCGATACTTTAGATACCGCTGCAAACCGGCGGTTGACCGAAACAGGAGGTTGACAAACCGATGAACAGATTGGGATCATTAACAAAAATAGTGACCGCAGCATTGCTGGGATTGATTTTGCTCGCCGGACTGTCCGGCCCGGCGCTGGCCGACAGCCCGTCCGTGTCGATTGCCGCGCCTTCGCAGGCGCAGGGCGATATGGGCGCGGCGCTGGGCGATGTGATCAACGGCAGTAGTTTGAGTGAGATCAAGTGGGTGCAGCCGGACGCCTCGAGCAGGACGGTGCAATATAATCTGAGCAGCGGGCCAACCGGCACTTACGGCACCGCTCTGCGCGGCGTTACCCCCAAAGGCAGCGACCTGGCCACCGCTTTTTATACCAGCAGCAGCACGTCAATTCCCGGCAGCGTTTACAAATATCTGGTCTATCGCTCGTGGGTTAAACCGCATCAATCCGGCGAGGCGGGCATCCAGTTTACCAACGGCCGGATTCTGTATGCATCGAACTGGGGGTCAAACTGGTTTTTCGAGGCCTTTCCCTACCGGCGTTACTCCAAACCCTACGCCATGTGCGATTACGGCGGCTGGTGTGTTTACTTTTTTGATTTGCGGCAAAACATCAATGGGCCGGGCAGCCCCAACCCGTGGCAGTGGGCCACCGGCAGCATCAAAGCCTTTGGCCTGTGGCCTCACGAAAACTGGGCCACCGGCTCCGGCAATCCCTCCGGCGACTCGCCCGATGAATTTTACATTGACTACCTGTACCTGACCGGCGATATTGTCTCACTCAACGACCAGTACACCATTAAGTGGAACGTGAGCGACCGCGACGGGGGCACGATTACCTCTAACCTGTATTACAAAGAAAGCAACGAACTGCTGCTGCCATCGCAGTCACCGGCCTGCAATGCGGGGAATATTAATACGTGGACATCTCTTCAAGCCAACGCCGACTCAATTACGCTGACGGCTTTGCCGGCGTTACCATACCGGGTTTTTCTGCCCATCATCATTAAATCACCCGTCGCCAGTGGCTTTTCGGACGGGCAGATTGGGCCATCGAACCAGGATTATGTGTGGACGCTGACCGATGGCGTTTTTACCGAAGGCAAAGTGTATTACGTGTGTGTTGAGGCTGTGGACCCGCAAAACAACAAAAGTTACGCGGTCAGCTCCGCGCCAGTTATTAAAACGCCCAACTTCACCACGCTGCTGAATTAATCGCGGGACAGGTCAAAGCCGGCGGCTTCGATGAGCTGCCGCGCCGCATCCAATCCGGCGGGTAAATCCCAGATTTTGTCCTGACCATCAAATTTGCGGCCCGGAATTTGTTTGATCACCGCCAGCATTTCCTGAAACCCGCCGCCGCTGACTACAAACGGAATACCGCCCACCCGCACCCGAATCTGGTCACCGCCGGCGCGGCGCGGTTGGGGCTGGCTGCGCGCCGGGCGGCCGGGCGTTGGCGCGGCGCTGGCCGGAGCAGACTCATCGGCCCACCAATCCGGCGGTTCGGGCGGGGGCGGCGGCGAGTTGTCATCGTCCCACCAATCCGGCGGCTCGTAGGGCGGCACATCGGCTTCGTCCCACAAAAAATCCGGCTCCTCAAATGATGGCGCATCATCAACCGGGCCAAAGTTGGGCGTTTCCATTTCCGGCGCCGGCCCGGCAAACATATCGCCGGCCCCTTCGAGCTGAAAACCGGCGGCCTCCACAAGTTGTTTGATAATGGCCGCCTCGCCGGGAATCTCCCAGATTTTGTTATCCCCGTCAAAGCGGCGGCCCGGCAGGTTTTTCACCGCGGCCAGCATGGCCTGAAAATCGCCGCCAACCACAGCCATTGGCCGGCCCTGCACCGAGATGCGAATCCGGTCG
>JAJVIM010000037.1:15880-79919 GCA_022071955.1 Anaerolineae bacterium | reverse complement strand
ATCTTGAACTTGAAGTCGTTGCTGTATTGTTGTCGTTTTTTCGCCAATTGTTGCCTCCACAAGCTGCGATGATTTTAACATTTTCCATCTTAGCTCGTGGTCTAGTTTTTGGGGGTAAGTATATGACACTATCACAACACCCGATTGATGGCGAAGTTTGTTTGCTGCTGGATAGTTGCCCGGCTCGATTTCGTAGAGTAAGGTTGTAAGTGAGGCAGGCTATTGCAAAATTTGCACAAATCAGACCTGTTTTAGACCAGATTTCATAGCATATTTATTTGGCTTTTTATACATCGATGTTGTATAATAAAGCGCATGTTTTGTCGAGATACTTCCTTCCCTCGACAAAGCCACGTATAAAAATCGTAATAACAACTTTGAGCGCCTCGTACACGGGCCAAGACTATGGTTGTTATCACCCCCCAAGTTGCCACAACCATTTATTCTGACTGGAACATAAGTGTTTCGAGGAATTCCCCAGATATCCCCGCCCTGTCGTGAATTCGCACAACTCATCCAGATGCTAGCCAATCAATAAAAAAAGCCAATCGAAAACATTGAATAAAAATTCGAAAAGAAAATTTCAAATGTCAACATCACAAATTTAATACGTTGGAGTAAGTTAGCTACTATTAGAGGTGATTGATAATGAACAACAAAACATTCGATCGCACGTCGCTGCGTCTGTCCGCCACGTTGCTGCTCGCAGGACAACTCCTGTACGTTGTGGTCACTCTGATCCACACCGGCGGGGAGGCGAATAATCACCCAGCCATTTTCGCCGCATACGCCGGCAGTGAGACCTGGACGGCTGTGCATCTTGGCCAGTTCGCGAGCATAGTGATCTTGCTCGCGGGGCTGCTCGCCCTATTCTTCGCCCTGGACGCTCACGATGGGGCAGCGAAATGGGCGGGTCGATTTGGTGCCGCTGCGGCGGTGGCCGCGCTGGCGCTATACGGCGCCCTCCAGGCGGTGGATGGGGTCGCCAACAAGTTGGCCGATGTCGCGTGGATGAGTGCCCCGGACGCCGAGAAGGCAGCGCGCTTCGCAAGCGCCGAGGCGGTCCGCTGGATTGAGTGGGGGATGAGAAGTTACCAAGCCTTCACAATGGGACTCACCGTGTTCCTGTTCGCAGTCGCGGTCCTGCGGACGGCTTGGCTCCCGCGACCGATAGCCTATCTTATGGGGCTTACCGGACTCACCTACTTGATGCAGGGCTGGGTGGTCGGCTCCGAGGGATTCTCGCAAACAATGTCGATCGCGATTGTGCTAGCCGAGGCCCTCAGCGCGGCGTGGATGATTTGGCTGGTCGTCATCGCCTGGCGGGTGCAGGATTCGGAGGCTCCGACGCCATCTGCGGGTTTCCACCGCGATCGTGGGTTACGTTACAAGTCCGCTAAAAAATCGTAGTAACGCTTCCATTTTTTAGGAGGAGCTTGAAGCTAAAAGATTTATGGGAAACCGCCCAACGCCGCTGTTGTGCCGCCCAAAGGCAACCCCAATAAAAACCAAGTCTTGCGATAAAAACCCAGCTTAATGGGTCGGCACAAACAGCATTGTTAGGTGGTTTTTCACCATCAAAAGATTTAGAGCGGTCGTTTCCATAACAACTTGGTATCACTACCTGGTGATGTTGGGTCATACCCAACGACCAATTCCCAACATTCCCAAACTTGACTCCCAAGAAAATCCATCAAATCCATATCCCAGATATTTGTTTCAATTCTGCCATTCTTTACCTTTAACTTCGCTTCGGGAAATGCTATGTTTATTAAATGCGCAATCTCATTAATGTTTCTTTCACTACATCTAATATCTCGTCTAATGCATTATCAACAAAGTATTTGTGAAGCTACATGAGGGTGGTATACTCATGAGTTATGAAAACACCTTTATAAGTTGACAAGTTAAGGCCGGACGAGCGTGAAGCGCTTGAAGCGGGTCTGCGTCGTCAAGAAGCTTTCATCCTGCGCCGTTGTCAGATATTGTTAGCCAGCAATGAAGGCCAAAAGCCCTCGGTTATTGCCAAAAATTTAAGATGCGCCAGCCAAACTGTCCGCAATGTTATTCACGATTTTGAACAGCGGGGTCTGGCCTGCCTGGAACCTGGCTCGAATGCACCCCTCAGTGTCGAGCCGGTGCTAACGGCCGAAAAGCGGGAACAGATACGGGCCATGCTCCATCAAAGTCCGCGCAATTTTGGTAAGCCAAGTAGTCTATGGATCCTATCCGGTTTATGCATTAAAAAAAAGCAACGTGACCGGCTAATTCGGCTGGCAGACCACAACCCGGATATTGCTCTGGGCTTTGAAGATGAAGTGTGGTGGAGCCGGGAACGGCAACCGGACTTGCATAGCTGGTCTGAGCAAGAGCCGCTGCGCTTGGTTCAACAACAGGTAACTCGCAAGGACCCGGAGGGCAAAGCCATCGCCTGTTATAGTCTGTATCTGCCTGGCCTGAACCAAATGTTATTACGTTTTGTGACTGGGCGTCCGGTCAGTGCTGTCACTACCGCCTTTCTGGCTTGGCTGTTGGCTTATTTCGCCGGACAAGGTAAGCGGGCCCTGTTTCTCATTTGGGACAACGCTTCCTAGCACATCAGCCACGAAGTTCGGACTTGGATTAAAACCCATAACCGCCGGACCAAACAGGAGGGCGGTTGTCGTTTGATTGTTTGTCGGTTGCCCAGCAAGAGCCCCTGGCTCAATCCGATTGAACCCAAGTGGGTCCACGGCAAACGGGCTGTGGCTGAACCAACCCGGTTGCTGTCAATGTCCGAAGTGATGCACCGTGTCTGTGCCTACTATCATTGTGAACTCACTGAACCCATTGCACAATCAGATTGTTAAAAATGTATTAGGAGGCGACTAACTTGGAAAGCCATGGTTACTGGAGAGTTTATGGAACCAGCGAAAAGTGAGATTATAAACGGGATAGTACATAATACTGCCTTGGCCGGATCAATCCTCCCAGATATTCTTGAGTATATTAAAGTGAATATTGCTGATTGGGTAGGGAAAAATGTGATCTGGAATGTTGATGCTATAAATCTGGCTGATACAACGAGTCAGGATATCAAATGGTTTATTGACTGTGGGGAAAAGATTTCGGAAATCAGGATGGGGCAAAAAACAGCTATTGTTGCCAAGAACGATTTCCATTTTGGAATGATGCGCATGCTGGCAATGCTGGCTGAAGGCAGGTTTCACATTACACTCTCCGCGTTTAGGAATCTAGAATCGGCAATGCATTGGGTTGAGGAATCGCCTAACTAGGTGATGTACCGGACGTTGCCACCTGCAGCGCCGGTAGTCTTGGTCGTTAGGCCGCACAACTCGCAATGTCTCAGTCATCAAAGATACTCAAAACCGCGCGGATGTGCCGCGCGAGGAAAGGGAGTGACATGGCTAAGCTCGTGTTTGGAATGAACCAGTCCCTAGACGGCTACGTCGACCATATGGCGTTTTCGCCAAGCCCCACGCTCTTCCGCCACTTCATCGAGGAGGCTCAGGGGCAGGCGGGCAGTGTCTACGGTCGCCAGATGTATGAGATCATGCGGTACTGGGACGACGATCATCCTGAATGGAATGCAGAGGAACACGCCTTCGCGGCGGCGTGGCGGACCCAGCCGAAATGGGTCGTCTCGCGCTCGTTGAAGTCGGTCGGCCCCAACGCCAGGCTTGTTGAGGATGATCTTGAGGGCGCGATCCGCAAGTTGAAGGCCGAGCACGACGGGGAGATCGAAGTTGCTGGCCCGGACTTGGCGCGCAGCCTCACCGAACTTGGCCTGATTGATGAGTATCGAATCTACCTGCACCCCGTCGTGCTTGGCCACGGCAAACCATATTTCGCCGGACCCCGGCCGCCGCTCCGCCTCATGACTCATGACCGAATTGACGAGGATGTGATCCGGTTGATCTACGTTCCTGCCTAATCTCACGACTCGCTGGTCAGTAATCACCGCTAGAGTGTCCAAGTTAGAGCTCCGTGCGGCCTAACAAATCGCTCGTGGCCGGGGTTTGCTGGTTTTTATCGGCGGGGGCGGTCGGTCAGCCGGGTTGGCTGTCTTGCTCCTAAGTTGGTAAAGGCTGAGGGGTAGGAGGATTGAGCGGAGCGAGTTAGCAAGCGAATCATTTATTGAGGTTGGCCGGGCTTGCGAAGGCTACAAGATTGTAGCTTTCTGTTGCTGGCTTTGCCAATCGCGTTTTTGGGAACGTCAGCCCGCTGGTGACGATAGTTGTAACAATGATTTAGTCAGGTTAAAATTCTTTACAGTTAAAATAATTGTGATATAAACTCGAGAACAAAAGATGAGAGTAGCAGTATCGAAACTGCAATCTGAAATTCTTTACTAATGGCTAAAAACAAAAGCAATGCATTCAAAAAAATAATCACCAACAATTCTTTGCGAATGCAGCAGCTTGTATTGAGATTTCTGGATCTGGCGCTGATCCTATCGGTCATTTTTCTTGTTTTCACTGATGCCAAAATTCTTTCCTTTCATTTAACCTTTATCTTTCTAACTTTTGGCGCATTCTACTGGAGTTTTCGTACCTTTGTATGGCGGACAATTTTTTGGGTAGTCATAACCACAATAATGATTATAACTTTTGCGCTAATGGGTAATATCCCCCTTGAGGAATTGGGGGAAATCCCGATGCTGACTATTATCCTGATACTGGTTTTCAGTATTGCCAAGCAGCGTAAACAGGCCGAAACACAGCAAGAGAAACTAATAGTTGAGTTGCGCGAGGCACTTACTCAGGTCAAAACATTGAAAGGTTTACTTCCGATGTGTGCTTCCTGCAAAAAAATACGTGACGATCAAGGATATTGGCAGCAAGTCGAATTCTACATTGAGGATCATTCTGAGGCGATCTTTAGCCATGGTATTTGTCCTGATTGTTTTAAAAAGCTGTATCCCGATTATTACAAAGGTGATTAGTACATCAGGTTAATAAGACAACCCGTAGCCAAGTTTGACCCGGACATCGTCCGGGTCGGGCTCGATGGAGAACTTGCCTTTGAACTGGTAGCCGCCATCGTTTGGGCGCTGCCGACGTTGATGGCATACGGTCACTATGAGCGGCGGCTCAAACTCGATGATACAGAGACGGCCACCACCAGCAGATTTTGACCCGCGCCGTGTTGCCGCGCCGTCTCAAAAGCCGCTGCCCTCAACTGCTCCCGCGCCAACTGGCGCATTTGGGCCAGCCAGGCCCACTCCGCCAGCCAGCCGACCGTGCCGCGCGGCTGCGCTTCGGCCAACCCCAGCAAGGCTGCGGCGGGCGGCGTGCAATTGACCTTCACCCCACGCGGCGGCCCATTTTATTATCTGTGGTGCCACACTAACTGTGCCAGGCCGAGAATTGGGATGGTTACTCACTTGACTTGGGCAATGGCAGTGGTGACTATTCAGCGCTGGTTCTGGACCAAAACGGCCGCCCCCGTGTCGCCTATCGTGATTTGAGCAGTTACAGCCTGGCCTACCTGTGGTGCGATGGATTGTGCGAATCACTCAACAACCCCCACTTTGCCTATGACGCGGAGTATATGATGGAGTGCTTGAAAAATCTGAATAATCCCCATGACCCCAGCACCTACGTCGAGACCAAGTGGTAGACGTCGCGCTTTGTATTTTTCCCCAGCCGTAAATGAACGTATCTTACCGGGCCAAAATCACAGTGCAGGCAAGCGAAGCCGAATCGGGGGTGTGAGTGGGTGGCCTTTGGCTGCGCCCAAGGCGACTCGGCGCGCCGGGAGCTGGCCAAAAACGAATGCCAGATTACCTTTCTTCGCTTCACCCGGGTAAAATGGTCGACACCTTTCGACAAACCATTGGCATTGAGGCGGAGGAATGACGCATACCAAACAACAACAAATTCAGTGGGTTTTGGCTTCTGATATCGATAATACTTTAACCGGAGATAGCCAGGCGTTGTTGCGCCTGGGCCGGCAGTTGGCAGAGTTGCGGGCGCAGGGCCGGCTGGCTTTATTTTTGACCACCGGCCGCACCCTGCAAGAAACGCTGACCGGTTTTGAAGGGGAAAATATTCCCCAGGCCGATGCCATTATCACCCAGGTGGGCACCGAAATCTACCTGCCGCCATTCTCGGCCGGGATGCAGCCGTTGCAGGAATGGGCCGACCGCCTGCACCGGCAGTATTCGCGCCAGCAAGCTGTTTCTTTTCTCAGCAACATTGATGGCGCAGTTTTGCAGGCAGATCGTTACAACACCTCTCTGAAAGCCAGTTTCTACCTTGATCAAGCGCCCAACCCGGACCGGGCGGCAGAACTGGTCCAGCAGCGGGTAGCCGCCGCCGGCGACAGCTATCAGGTTGTCTGGTCCAGCGGTAAGCATCTGGACATTCTGCCGGCCGCTGCCGGCAAAGCCAACGCCGTGCGTTTCCTTATCCATCATTTGCAGTTAGCCCCGCAGCAGGTGATTGCCGCCGGCGACAGCGGCAATGATCGCTCGATGCTGGTTGGGTTGGATTACGGCATTGTGGTCGGCAATGCCCAGCCCGAACTCAAAGAGATGCAGGCTGATCCGCCCGCGCAGCTTTATTTTGCCCAACAGCCTTTTGCCGCCGGCGTGGCCGAAGGACTGCGCCAATTGGGTGTACTTTAGAAACACCAGAATTGAACTTCGAAATTAGCGACAAATCAACATAGCCTGTTTCGACTCGCGCAACACCTGGTCCACGGAATGGCCGAGGATGAGGTTTTTTAACTTACTGCGGCCGTATCCGCCCATAATAATCAAATCTGCGCCGCAACTTTCGGCGGTTTCAAGAATTTTCTCGCCGACCGGCCCGCTTTTGTGGATCAGTGACGCGGCTACGTTTTGTTTCTCAAGATAGTGTTGGGCGTCGGTTTGCAAAACTTTTTCATCAGCGCCAACTTCGGCCACAGTTAATACCACCAATGGAATGTTCCATTGCCCGGCAATGTACGTGGCGGCGTAAAGGGCTTCCTTTGCTTTGGCGTTGCCATCGTAAGCCAGAAGGATTTTGGAAAATAGCGACGGCTTTTCTGGCACGGCCAATACCGGCCGGGCGCAGCGCTGGATCAACGTTCTAAAGTCAGAACTTATTCGGCCCAGCAGCCGGGAACCGGGCGGGTTGAGAAGTGGGGCCACAACCAGATCGGCCAGGCCGGCCCGCTGGCATATTCTGTCAACCGCTGGCCCTGCCTCAATGGTTAAGCTGCCGGCAAGATTGGCGGCCCGGCAGCGCCGGTTAAATTCATCGCGCAGCACCCTTGAATTTGGCGCGTCGATGTCGCGTTCATTGGCTACCAGATGAAGCCCCAACACCTGGCCGTGTTCCCGCCGGGCAATCTCAAACGCCTGCGCCAGAGCCTGCCAGCCTTCGGCCTGCCCGGTAACTGCCACCAAAACATTAAAAAACAGACGGCTTTGCTCCGGCATCAACATTTTTTCGCGCCGCCATTGGCCGGTCAGGGCTTTAGGCTCGCGGTACACCAGGGAATTTCTGCCGGAGCTTTTCAGCATCAGAGTTTTGGGCCGGTATTTTACCGCCAAATTTGTTAACAGTTCGTGCGGGGTAATGTTCCAGGTGATGTTTTGTTTGAGGACTGCCCGATGCTCAAAAATCCACAGGTAAAGATCAGTTTCGGTGCGTTCCGGAAAATCCTGCAACAAATTTCGATCCCGGATAACCTGCACAACGCTTTGATAGACCCCATCGTGCCAGAAAACAGCCGCTTTCTGATAAGTCGCCTCGCCAGACACCAAAAATCGATGAGCTTCAATTTGGGCTTCAAGAATCCAGTATTTGCCGGGCGCCGTAACCCGCAGGTCGGTTTCGGGCCGGCTCACATCAAGATTGCTTTTTTCCAGAAATGCGCTGTATTCCGCTTTCAAAATCAGGTCGTCGGGTTGGTCAAAGGGCGACAGGCTGACCTTGGTTTTCAATTCGGTCACGTGCGCCCGGATGTGCGTGGCCCCAATTTTTCTGGCGACAGAGACGCGGTGGTTGCCATCCAAAACAAAGTAACCCTGCCCAATCTGATAGACCAGAATAGGCGCGAGATTGGCCAGGCCGGTTTTGCTCACGTGCAATCGAACCTGGGCCCATCGTTCTTTGTCACTCTCACGGAGCGGCAAAAACGTTCGGGTAAAATCTTCGTGGCGGCCACAGCTACCGATGATCGCGTCAAGTGGAATTTGCTGGATGCCTTTATCAACCCGCCCTTCGGTTTTGAGCTTCTGGCTAACATCATCAAAAGAGAGGAGTTTTGTGGACGCGCCGGTAATGCGCGACATCACTTCTTGCAAAGCCGCCTGGCGGCGGGCCTCGCGAAAGTCCTGCAAAGCTGGAGCAATACTAACTGTTTGATAACCCATTGTCCCCCCAGACATTGGCTAACAAAAATCGCTGTTAGTGACGATACATTATTTTGGCACTACCAATAGTTGGATTGTACCTCATTTGTGGCTGGCGAACAACTCGTTTTTAAAAGTGCTAATCCATATCTAATCTGATCAGATGCTCTGCCCCCCGGTAAAATAGATTGCTTCGGCCTGTTGCTTGAGGTAAAATGGCAGATACAAAATTGCGGAAAATCCGGGGTACCCCAAAGATGGTGATCAATTCTGTGGCCGGCGACTATTTTGTTGGCCGCCGGGCGGAACTGGCAGAGTTACAGGCAAAGTTCGCCTCGGCCGCCGCCGGCCACGGTTGCCTTGTGTTAGTTGCCGGCGAGGCGGGCATTGGCAAAACAGCCCTGCTTCAACATTTTACCGCAGATGCCCGCCGCGGTGGCGCGCTTGTATTGTGGGGCGCCTGTTTTGAGGGCGAATGGCGGCCGCCGTATGCGCCCTGGGCTGACGCGCTGGGGCAACTGGTCGCCAGCCTCAGCGACGCCCGGTTGGAGCATCATCTGGCTGGCGGCGCTCCGCCGCTGGCCCAACTCATTCCCCAGCTTCGGGCGCGCCGGCCGGCAATCCCTCCCGCCTCGGCCCTGTCTCCCAACGAAGAACGCTACCGCCTTTTTGAAGCGATGGCTCAGTTTTTGGTCAATGTTGCCGGCGAGCAGCCCATTGTGTTAATTCTTGACGACTTGCATTGGGCCGACCGCGACTCGCTGGAGGTGCTGCGCTATGTAGCCCGTTTTGCCGGCCACTGCCCGCTGCTGGTAATTGGTATTTACCGTGACCCCGACGCGGCCACCGACCATCGGGCAGCCCTCAACACGGCTCTGGCCGCCATCCAGCGCGAGTCGCGGCCGGCGCAGTTGACCCTGCGCGGCTTTACCCTGCCGGAAGCGAGCGCCTACCTGGGCCAGGTTGCGGCGCAAGAACTGCCGCAGGCGTTGGTGCAGGCTATCCACCGGCAAACAGCAGGCAACCCGTTTTTTGTCCGCGAACTTTTTCATCATCTTGTTGAAGAAACCAAAATCGAGCGCCGCGCCGGGCGCTGGACTACCGATTTCAGCCTGAACGAGCTGGGTATTCCGCCTGCCGTGCGGCAGGTGGTTACCCGCCGTCTGGCTCGACTTTCGCCGGCAACTAACGCGTTGTTGCAGGTGGCCGCCGCATTTACCGGCGGTTTTGTCTTTTACCTGCTGCCCCCGTTAACCGGATTACCCGAAGAAACCCTGCTGGACAGCATCGACGAAGCGCTGCAGGCCGGGTTGGTGCGGTCGATGGGCGGCCAGCCGCCCCGCTATGATTTTACCCACGCTATTGTCCGCCACACCCTTTACGATAACCTCAACCCCGACCGCCGGGCGCGGCTGCATCGCCGCATTGCCCAGGTGTTGGAGCAGATGTCGCCGGAGCAGCCGGCCACAGACAGCGAACTGGCCTTTCAATATCACGCCTCGGCGGCGCTGCCCGGCGCAGAACAGGGCATCCCTTTTTGTTTGGCCGCCGCCACCGCTGCCAGCGCCAGTTACGGCCACGAACAGGCGGTTACCTTTTTGCGGATGGCGCGCGAGTTGGCCGGCCGCAGCCCGCTTACGCTCCGCGCCGAAATTGCCAGCAAGTTGGCGGTTGCCGAAGCCTCGGCATTGTTACTGGCCGATGCCCAGCGCAGCAGCGAGGCGGCGCTGGTCCTGCTGCTCCAGGCGCAGGCCAACCCGGAGGACGTGATTTCATTTCTCACGGGGATTGCGCGGGCGCTCAAAGATGCGGGCGCGGCGTCTCACGCCTGGGAGCCGCTGGTGGAGCGCGGGCTGGCGCTGGTGGGTGATCGGCGCGATTTGCCGTGGGCCAGGTTGATGCTGCTGCGCGGGCAAATTGAGCCGGTGACGGACGAGGGGCTTTATATTAGCCGCTGGCTGGGGTTCGATGATGAGGCGGTGGCTTTGGCCCGCACTCACGGTGATGAAGACGATTACGCCCGCACCCTCGATCCGCTGGATTGGCGCTCGCCGGCAGAGACCGCTGCGGTAGTGGCGTTGGCGCGGCGCTGGCAGCGGCCCACCGCCGTGTTACGCGCTCTGGATGTGGCCGCCCGTGATTTGATTTTTCGTCACGGTGATAGCCTTGCGGCCAAAGACAGATTGGCCGAGCTGCTGCACGCCGGCAAACAGTACGGCTCAATCCCGGCTCAGGCCGAGGCGCTGGTCCAGTTGTCGTTGTGCCACGCCCTGCTTGGCAACGTGGCTGCCGCCCGCCAAACTCAGCAGCAGGCCGGCGAATTGGTGGCGCGGCTGGGGGCCGGGCACCGGCTGTCGGCGTTGGCCGGGCTGAGCATCGAAAGCGTGTTGGGGGATTTTGGCGATGTCGATTGGGGCCGTTTGGCCCAAACTTTTACCCAAATTGCCACTGATCCGCAGACGGCCCGGAGCGTGATGGGGCTGACCGCCGCTAATTTTGCCGTTCTCAACCAACTGCGGGCCGGTAATCCCACCGAAGCCCGCCGTTTGCTGGCCTTGTTGACCCCGGTGCTGCAACGCCTGCCGGCAACCACCTATCTTTACAACGGCGGGGTTGACCGCGCCGCAACGGCCGTGTGGGAATTAGAAGCGGTTGAATTTGCCGCCACATACCGGCAGCTTGCGCTGGCGCTGTTGGCCGCTGGTTTTGCGGGCAGCCCGTACCGTTCCAACGCGTTGATTGTGGCCCGGATGACCGCGCTGGCCGGCGATAGGGTTGAGGCGGTCGCCTATTTTGCCCGCGCCCGGCAAGCCGCCGAAAGCGGCGGCCAGCGTCCTTTGCGGGCGATGATCGATTATGATGAAGCGCTGGCGTTAGTCCGGAGTAGTTCGCCGGACCGCGCTCAGGTGGATTCGCTGCTTGACGCGGCGCTGACCCAGTTCAAAGCTTTGGCGATGAAACCCTGGGAGCAGCGCGCTCTGGCGTTACAGGCACAACTCGCCACCGCTGCGGCGGCGCAACTCCCGCAAAATCTCACCCCCCGCGAGGCGGAAGTTTTGCGCCTGATTGCAACGGGCGCTACCAACAAAGAGATCGCCGCTCAACTGGTGGTCAGCCTGGCTACTGCCGAACGCCACGTGGCCAACATTTTCAACAAACTTGGCGTCCGTAATCGCGCCGAGGCCGCGGCGTTTGCCCATCAATCCGGCTTTGCCCGGCCAGAATAAAACCCCATCGTACATACTTTCCCGCATATTCAATTTTCCTGCCTGTTGCCGGAATACATAGTTGCCGCGATGACGGCGGTTCCTTTTTGGGATAGACTGTTCGCATAAATAACAAACAGTATTTTGCGCACAGTTTGAAAGGAGCAAAAAACAATGTACGCCTCAATTCGAAAGGGTAATATCAAAGCCGGAACAGACGTGGCCGAGGTTGTTTCTCGCATTAAAACGGGCGCTTTGCCCATCCTCAACGATATTCCCGGCTTCAAAACCGCTTATGTGGTGCATGGCGATGACGACACGTTTGCGGCCATCAGTATTTTTGCGGACCGTGCCGCCGCCGAGCAAAGCAACGCGCTCATCCTCGATTGGCTTCGTCAAAATCTGGGGCAGGTGTTAGCCGGCGCTCCAGAGACACTGGTCGGCGAAATTGTAGCCCACCAATAAGGAGTGAAAAATGCAAACCTTAAATCGTGATGGGGTTAACCTGGCTTACCGCGAAGCCGGCAGCGGTGCGCCGCCGCTGCTGCTGGTGCACGGCTTTTGTGGTGATCACACCCATTTGTCGCCCCAGTTTGACCATTTCCGGCGCAATCATCGGGTGGTGGCAGTTGACCGGCGCGGCCACGGCCACAGCGACAAACCGGAACAGGTCTACACTATTGAGGACTTTGCCGATGATCTGGCCTGGCTGTGCCGGGAATTGGGCCTCTACAAACCCGTGGTGGTGGTGCATAGTATGGGGGCAATTGGGCTGGAACTGGCCGCCCGTTTTCCCGATCTGCCCGCGGCCGTGATCTTGCTGGATGTCCCGTTCTCGCCGCCGCCGGAAATGCAGGCTGGGTTTCAGCAGTTGCTGGCGGGGTTGCGCAGTGCGGCCTACCGCGAAGTGCTGCGCCAGACGGCAGACAACCTGATTTTTTTGCCAACGGACAATCAACAGCAAAAGGCCAGCCTTGTTGCGGCAATGGCCAACGTTCCCCAACAGGTTATGGTTTCTACCTGGGAGAACTTTTTGGCTCACAACACCGAAGCCGCGGCCGCAAAATGCCGCGTGCCGGTCCTGCATCTGCACAGCATTTTTCCGGCCAACCTGGCTCGCCTGCGAGAGTTATGCCCGCAGTTGGTCACCGGCCAAACTGTTGGCGCGGGCCATTTTCTGCAACTGGAAGTACCGGAGCAGGTCAACGCGATGATTGATCGTTTTTTGAAAATATCGTTAAACGGGAGGGAAAAATGAACGAGGTCAGTGGCCAAATTTCAATAGTGATCAACGCCCCGGTGGCCAAAGTTTATGCCTATTTGCTGGATTTTCCCCGCCACCCGGAGTGGGTAAAAAACCTTCAGCGCGTCCGGCCGGAGTCCGATGGCCCCACCCGTGTGGGCGCAACGTTTCAAACCCAGGAAGGGCCGCCGCCGGTGACTCTGTGGCAAAAGCTGCCGATGATGTTCCATTTTTTGAACGGTGTATTGAGCGGGGCCAAAACCTACAGCCGGGCCGAGATAACGGCGCTGGAACCGAACCGGCGCATAGCCTGGCAGGCAGGCGTGCCCAAAGGTGATGGATTTTTTAACCTGGCCCAGTGGGAACTGCTTTTGGAGCCGCAAGACCAGGCCACCTGCCTGACCCAACGGTTTGTTTATCGGCCGCAAAACGGCGCGGCCCAGCGTATGATCGATGCGGCCGGCGCAACGGGACTTGAACGGGCCTGCGCCGTTAACCTTGAGCAACTCAAACAGCGTTTGGAACAGAATTGATTTACCGTTTTGCCAGCAGCGCCGCCGCGGCCCCAACAGCGGCGGCCGGCAGCGAAGTGCGCTCCACATCCCAATCGAGCGGGGCGGTAGCGTCCAGCCCCAGCTTGGCCGACATCCCGTCCACAGAAGAGGGGTCAAGCCGGTTGCAGAACACTTTTGGCACCATAAACATATCGGTATCGGCCTGAAAACGGGTGGCAAGCGCCCACAGCACGTCCTCTTCGTTGTACACGTCCACGTCGTCATCCACGGCCACGGCCAGCTTGATGTAGCTATCAAGCCCAAACAGCAGCATCAGCGCGTGGCGAGCCTGCCCCTCGGCGCTTTTGGTAAACGACATGTAGGCGTGAAAGTGGGTGCCGGATTTGGGGTAATTGAGCGCTTTGAGCGTCGGCACTACCTCTTTGAGGCGATGGTACACGTGCGCTTCTTTGGCCACCCGGCCCAGCAGCAGGTGCTCGGTGGAGTAGCCGGGAATCAAATCCAGATAGATGGGGTTGGCCCGGCGGGTAATGGCCTTCACCACAAACAGGTTGCGGGTTGAGCGAAAAGTGGAGTAGCCGGTGTATTCGCCGTATGGCCCTTCGTCCTCGTGGGTGTTGGCCAGAATTTCGCCCTCGATGACAATTTCGGCGTTGGCCGGCACTTCCACATCGATGGTTTTGCATTTGACCAGCTCCACCGGCCGGCCAATCAGCGCCCCGGCAATATCGAACTCGTCCACTTCCATCGCTACTTTGGCCCCGGCCGCCAGATGCACCGCCGGGTGCGCCCCCAGCACTACCGCCACCTCCAGATTTTGGCCGCGAGCTTCGGCCCGTTGCAAATGCTCCCAAATGTGGCCGCGCGAGTGCAAACTGGCTCCAAACCGATTTTTGCCCTTCATTTGCAAACGCTGGTAGCTGAGATTGCGCACGCCGGTATCGGGGTCTTTGCAGACCAAAATCCCGGAACCGATGTACCGCCCCGCGTCCTGCTCAAAATGGCGGCTGATGGGCAGCAGTTCGGTGTTGATGTCATCGCCAAACTGCACGACCTCCTGCACCGGCCCGGACTCAACAATCACCGGCGGCAGCGGGTTGTGTTCGGCCTTTAGCCACAATTCGTTAAAATCGGTCGCCGTTGCGCCGCCGGCCATCCGGGCGATGCGGTCGCGGTCGGCAAACAGGTTGACGATGACCGGCATATCAAACCCCTGCGGCTGTTCGATGACCACCACCGGAAACGTGCGCTGTTTTTCCAGAGCCAGCACCAGCGCGGTGGGCAGATGATCCAGATCGATGGGTTCGGAAATTCGCAAAAATTCATCATCCGGCAGTGAATCCAAAAATGCTCGCAGTGACGTCATCAGGCTACCCCCATTTTCTTTCCGGCCATCATCAGGCCCACTTCTTCCACCAGATTGCGGTCGGGTGGCACTTCGCCCACCAGTTCGCCCTCGTACATCACCAGAATCCGGTCGCTCACCGCGAACAACTCTTCCAGCTCGGTTGAAATCAGCAGCACCGCCGCGCCGTTATCGCGGTGAGCCAGAATTTGCTGCAACACAAATTCCGTCGCGCCAATGTCGATGCCACGCGTGGGTTGATTGACCAGCATAAAATGCGGGTTGCGGTGCAGTTCGCGGGCCACCACCGCTTTCTGCTGGTTGCCGCCCGACAGGTTGGCCATTGCCACTTCCACGCCAGACAACCGGACATCGAATTTTTTAACCAGGCTGCGGGCGTGGTTGAGAATGGTGCGCGAGGCCAAAAATCCGCGCCGAACAAAGGGCGGCTGGTTGTATTCGTGCAAAATCATATTTTCGGCCACGGAGAAGGGCAGCACTACTCCCATCCGCTGGCGGTCTTCCGGAATATGCGCCACACCCAGCCGGCTCAATTCGCGGGGGGGCATGTTTTGCACGGCTTTGCCATCCAGCAAAATCTGGCCGCTGTGAACCGGCCGCAGCCCGGCCAGGGCCAGGGCCAGTTCGCTCTGGCCGTTGCCGGAGACGCCGGCAATGCCGACAATCTCCTGCGCGCGCACGTTAAAAGAAATGCCGCGCACCGCCGGCAGGCCGCGCTCATCGTCCACGGCCAGCTTTTCAACGGCCAGCACCACCTGCCCGGCTTCGCCGTGCTTGCGAGGCAGTTCCATCAGCACCTCACGGCCCACCATCAGACGGGCCAACTGGCGCGGGTTGGTTTCGCTGGTGTTGATGGTGGCCACTACTTTGCCGTCGCGTAGCACCGTTACCCGGTCGCTCACCTGCATCACTTCGTCCAGTTTGTGGGTGATAAAAATGATGGTCAGACCGCGGTCGGCCAGCTCACGCAAAAATTTCAGCAGGTGCTCCGTTTCCTGCGGGGTCAGTACCGCGGTCGGTTCGTCCAGAATCAGCAGGTCGGCGCCGTGGTAAAGGTTTTTAAGGATTTCCACCCGCTGCTGCTCGCCCACAGAAAGGTCGCCAATCAACGCCAGCGGATCGACGTTGAGGCCAAAATCGCTGCTCATCTGGCGGATGCGCGCCGCCACCTGGTCCATATTATTCAACGCCTGCCAGGGCTGGTACTGGCCCAAAATAACATTTTCTGCCACCGTGAGCGTGGGCACCAGCATAAAATGCTGATGCACCATCCCAATCCGGTTGCGGATGGCGTCTTTGGGCGAAGTCACGTGCAGCGGCTGGCCTTTGTAGTAAATCTGGCCTTCGTCCGGCTGGTACAGGCCGTAGAGAATACTCATCAACACCGATTTGCCGGCCCCGTTTTCGCCCAGCAGCGAGTGAATTTCGCCGGCGTTGACGGTGAGGTTGATGCCTTTGTTGGCCACCACGCCGGGAAAAGTTTTGACGATGTTTTCCATTGAGAGTAAGGGTTGGTTCATAAGGGTTGTCCTTTGCAGCCGAACACAGGTTTCGTTGTCTGCGTGGAATGTGTTGCGTGTTGCATAGAGATGCCTGGCAAAAACTCATCACGTAACACGCAACACGTGATTAATGCTGGTACGGCACGCCCAGCGCCTTGGGTGAGGCCGAGCGCCCGCGCAAACTGACCAGCACCACCAGGGTCATCACGTAGGGCAGGGCCTGCAAAAATTGATACGGGATGGCCAGGTTCGACATTGCCTGCAAACGTAGTTGCAAGGCAAAGAACAGGCCAAACAACAGCGAAGCCCAAAACGCTCCTTTTGGCGACCAGCGGCCAAACACCACCACCGCCAGCGCGATGAATCCACGCCCGGTGGTCAGCCCCTCGACAAACTGGTTGGTGTGGGCCATTGTCAGATAGGCTCCACCCAGCGCTGTCAGCGAGGTGCCAATGATGATGCCCATATAACGCAGTCTGAAAACGTTGATACCCACGGTATCGGCGGCGCGGGGGTGCTCGCCAACGGCGCGGGTAGACAGGCCAAAGGCGGTGCGGTACAGCACAAACGAGGCCGCCAGCACCAGTACCACCGTGCCGTACACCAGAATGTTGTGTTTAAACAATATTTCGCCCACAAAGGGGATGTCGCTGAGAAAAGGGATGTTCAGCGGCTTGAAGGGGTCAATCCCCTGAGATTTGCCGGAAAACAGAGCGCGGTACAGAAAACCGGTCAACCCCAGACCAACCAGATTCATCGCCGCGCCAACCACAATTTGATTGGCTTTGATGGTGACGGTAAACAGGCCAAATAACAAACCGCTGAGTGCGCCCACCAGCACCGCCGCCAGCAGGCCAATCAGCAGGCTTTCGGTGTAAAAGGTGGCCGCAAAGCCGGCAAATGCACCCATCAGCATTACCCCTTCCAGGCCAATATTCAGCACGCCGGAGCGCTCGGTGAACACTTCGCCGATGGCGGCATAAATCAACGGGGTGGCCAGCCGCCAACTGGCAGCCAGCACACTCTGCGAAACGGCAATCCAGAAAATAAAGTCCATTTTTAACCTCTCCGACGACTGGCGTGCAGGGAGTACGCGCCAAAGGCCACTACCGACAAAATGACCAGCCCCTGAATGGCAAACACCAGCACCGACGGCACTTTGGCGTTCATTTGCATCACTTCCGAGCCGGAACGCAGCGCGCCAAACAAAATGCCGCTAAAGATGATGCCCAGCGGGTGGTTGTTGGCCAGCAGCGCCACGGCAATTCCCTCAAAGCCGTAACCGGGGGAAATTTGCTGGTAAAGACGATAGGTTAGCCCGGCCACCTCTACTGCGCCGGCCAACCCGGCCATCCCGCCACTGATGGCCATGGCCAGCAAAATGTTGCCGTTCACATTCATCCCGGCGTAGCGGGCCGCTTCGGCGTTAATGCCTACCGCCCGGATGGCGTAGCCGGCGCTGGTTTTAAAAATCAGCAGGTAAATCAGAAAAGCCAGCACCACGGCCAGAATAAAACCGATATGCAGCCGGGTGGGCGGCAAAAAACGGGGCAGATAAGCTGCTTCGGCGATTTTGGCTGTTTGGGGAAATTTGCCCACTTCTTCAATTATTGGGCCGGTCACCAGATAGCCGGTGCCAATGATGGCGATATAGTTGAGCATAATGGTGGTCACGATTTCGCTGGCTCCAAAGCGAACCTTGAGCCAGCCGGCCAGCATGGCCCACAGCGCCCCGCCGATGGTGCCCACCAGCAACACCAGCGGGATGAGAACGATGGCCGGCAGATCGGCCAGAAAAATACCGGCGGCGGTGCTGAACACCGCGCCCACGTAAAACTGCCCTTCGGCGCCAATGTTCCAGATGCTGCACCGAAAGGCCACGGCCAGCCCAATCCCAATCAGAATCAGCGGCGTGGCTTTGAGCAGCACTTCGGTGAAGGTGCGCATATCGCTAAAGGCGCCCGCCCACATCACCCGGAAGGCTTCGATGGGATTGTAACCGGCGGCCAGCAAAATAAGGCCGCTGATGAGCAGGGCCACGGCGATGGCCCCAATTGGCATCAGAATACTGCTAAAGCTGTCCCAAATCCGCATTCCGCCCATTGCAGGTTCGGCAGGAGGAGGTTGCTCGGATGAGGAGGCGATAGTGGTGTGAGTCTCGCTCATAATCTAGACTCTCCGAAGGCTATCTGTCTACAATTTTCGCGGGGGCGCGGCTGGACTAATGTTGACCGCGCCCCCGCGGGGGTTTTGGGTTGGTGTACTTTAACCGGCGTTTTTGAGCAAAAACGGGTTATTCAACGGGCGCCAGGGTATTCACCTCACCGCTGACGATTTTTTGTTGAGCTTCTTCGACGGCGGCGCGGACATCGGCGGAGACCGGATTGGCGGCTTTGTCGTTGTACTCAATCCACATCACATCGGGATTGCCCAGACCAAACTCAATGTTACCGGTCGGTTTGAAGGTGCCGTCCCTGATTTCTTTGGCAATGTTGACAATGCCCTGGCCGTAGTTGGCAAAATAGTTACCCAGAACGTTCTCGGGGGCTTTGTCGGTGAAATCGCCAAACGCGCCAAAGGTGCCAATCTGCGGCCCTTTTTCCGAGACCGCCTGATAGACGCCCAGCCCGGCCACATCGGCATCGGGCACCACAAAAGTAGCGCCTTCATCGAGCATACTCAGGGCAGCCTCTTTGGCGGCAGCGGCATCGGTGAAGTTGCCAACGTAGGTGCTGCTGACCTGGAAATCGGGTTTGACGCTGCGGGCGCCGTTGATGAAGCCGGTGATGGCTTCGGCGACGGGCGGGATTTCCATCCCACCAACAATGCCGGCCCGGTCACCGGTCATCGCGGCGATGACACCCATCAGGTAGAACGGCTGGCTGGAGTCGGTGTTGAGGCCGATGACGTTGCCTTCGTGGATGCGGCTGCTGGAAATCAGAAAGATGGTGGCGGGGTATTCTTTGGAGACGGTCAGGGCGGCATCCTGAAATTCAAAACCGTGGCCCAACACCACGTTGTACCCCTGGCTGGCGTAATCGCGGAAAGCTTTTTCAAAAGAGGCCGGATTTTGTTCCAGCTCAACATAACTGATTTCCGCGCCCAGTTCTTTTTCAATGCGCAGCAGGGCATCGTAAGCAATCTGGTTCCAGCCTTCATCGTTGGCGCTGCCCGGCACCAGCAGCCCCATTTTGAACGGTTTGCCGCTCTCCGCCGGCGCGGCCGCGGCTTCACCGGGTTCGGCCAGGGTATTCACCTCACCGCTGACGATTTTTTGTTGAGCTTCTTCCACGGCGGCACGGACATCGGCGGGGACCGGATTGGCGGCTTTGTCGTTGTACTCAATCCACATCACATCGGGATTGTCCAGACCAAACTCAATGTTACCGGTCGGTTTGAAGGTGCCATCCCTGATTTCTTTGGCAATGTTGACAATGCCCTGGCCGTAGTTGGCAAAATAGTTACCCAGAACGTTCTCGGGGGCTTTGTCGGTGAAATCGCCAAACGCGCCAAAGGTGCCAATCTGCGGCCCTTTTTCCGAGACCGCCTGATAGACGCCCAGCCCGGCCACATCGGCATCGGGCACCACAAAAGTAGCGCCTTCATCGAGCATACTCAGGGCAGCCTCTTTGGCGGCAGCGGCATCGGTGAAGTTGCCAACGTAGGTGCTGCTGACCTGGAAATCGGGTTTGACGCTGCGGGCGCCGTTGATGAAGCCGGTGATGGCTTCGGCGACGGGCGGGATTTCCATCCCACCAACAATGCCGGCCCGGTCACCGGTCATCGCGGCGATGACACCCATCAGGTAGAACGGCTGGCTGGAGTCGGTGTTGAGGCCGATGACGTTGCCTTCGTGGATGCGGCTGCTGGAAATCAGAAAGATGGTGGCGGGGTATTCTTTGGAGACGGTCAGGGCGGCATCCTGAAATTCAAAACCGTGGCCCAACACCACGTTGTACCCCTGGCTGGCGTAATCGCGGAAAGCTTTTTCAAAAGAGGCCGGATTTTGTTCCAGCTCAACATAACTGATTTCCGCACCCAGCTCTTTTTCAATGCGCAGCAGGGCATCGTAAGCAATCTGGTTCCAGCCTTCATCGTTGGCGCTGCCCGGCACCAGCAGCCCCATTCTGAACGGTTTGCCGCTCTCCGCCGGCGCGGGTTGTTCGGCCGCCGGCTGTTGGGCGGCCGGTTGCTCGGCGGCCGGCTGCTGGGCCGCGGGCTGTTCGGCGGCCGGTTGAGCACCGCCTCCGCAGGCCGCTACCAGCGACATCAGCACGAACATGGTCAATAAAACAAACAAACGTCCCGTTTTCATAGTTTATCTCCTCCGTGCAGTAAAAATTTATATTGGTATATTTGAAAGTTACGCAGTTTCGAGCGCAGCCAGAGTGACCAAAGGCCAAAGCGGGGAATCTGGGGTAATGCACCCCGCGACTCGTGTGGACGGCGACTCGGGGCCGGGTACTGCGGAACTTCTGAACCGAGTCATTATTCTATGCTATACTGGAATTTTGCACAATTGAGCGGCGTTACCGCCAATCATCTGGTACACTTGGTCCTTTGAGGCGCCAACACCCAGCGGCGGGGCCAGATGCAGGTTAGTAACCATGCGCAGCGTTTGGCCCATTGCCTGCGGCGAACAGTCGCTTTCGTAAATAATTTTGCCGGGGCCGATGGCGTAAAACATCTGCACCAGTTCCGGCATCTGCACCCAACTGGTGCCGAGATAGACGTTATCGTGGGTGCGGGCCAGCAAAATCGCGTCGAAGGCGTTGCTGGGTACGTTGTTGGCCCCGGAGTGGGCGCAGAGGATCGGCACGTCGGTAAAGGCTTCGGCAATGGGTGCAATCTGATTGGGCAGCGAGTAGGGCGACTCGCCCATGTGAATCATCACCGGCACATCCAGTTCGCGGGCCAGCTCAAAAACCGGGTAAATCAATTCGCGGCTGCGATTGCCGGGGAAGGGGGCGTAGAGCGGCAGGTAGTAGTTGTGCATGCTGGGATGCAGTTTCAACATGCGCACGTTGTAATCGTCTTTCCAGGTCCGAATCTGGTCGAGCTGGTCTGTTATGTTGTAGCGCGGGTTAATGACCGGATTCATAAACAGGCGATCCGGGAATTTCTTGATGCTCTCCAGTACGTACTGGTGCGATTCGGCAATCGAACGGTGGTCAACGGATGTCAGGCCCAGGCCGGTCATCACCACGGCTTTTTCCACGTGCTTCACTTCGCCCATCACGTCGTAATCGCGGTCCATCATGGCGATGAGTTGTTCAACGGTAAAGCGCGGTCCCCAGCCCCATACCGGTTCGCGGTGCGGGATAATGTGGCAGTGCGGGTCGATAACTTTGTAAGTCATTTTTCTATCCTTCCTTTTTTACAGGCCCAGTAAACCGGCCAGATTACTGCCCATCACTTTGCGGGTATCGGCCGCCGGCAGGCTCATGCCGATGGGCGGCTCCAGCGTGAGCGCTTCTTCCACGTTTAGCAACTGCTGGGTTGGTTCCAGCGGCGGGCAGTTGCTGCCAAAAATAACTCGCTCCGGGCCGATGGTGTGCACCGCTTCAATCAACATGTGGGGCATGGCAAAACTGGTCTCAACGTAAACATTTTTGTGCCGACCGGCCACCAGCAAAGATTCCACGGTAAACATCTCGCCCTGCGTGCCCAAATGGGCGATAATCATTTTCACGTCGGGAAACTCGCCGGCCACAAAATCTACGGTAGCAGGCAGGGAATAGGGCTGTTCGCCGGTGTGGATGAGTACCGGGACGTTCAACTCGCGGGCCGTTTCAAAAATGGGGTACAGCATCTGCTTGGAGCCTTCACCCTCGCTGGGGGTTTGGATGGGCAACCAGTATTTGTGCAGCGACGGATGGATATAAATCATCCTGAAATTTTCCTGCCGCACCATTTGCACGATGGTCTGTTTAACCTGCTCGCTCCACAGCCGGGCGTGGATCACAATGCCGCCGATGAAGCGGTCGGGGTATTTTTGCACGCTCTGCCGCACGTAAGCATGCTGCTCCTCAAACGACAGCGTCGATGTGGGCACGGTATCTCCCAGCGCCGGGAAAACAATCGACTTGTCAATCCGGGCCGGTTCACCCAACACCGTGCGGGGCGCGTCCATTTGGGCCAATAAATCTTCGGCCAGAAAGCGCGGTCCCCAGCCAATCACGTCATCGGCATTTTGGCTGATGTGGGTAATGCAATCGATGATCATAATGTTTGCTCCTTAAAATAAGCGGATCTACAAAACTGCGAATGGCAGGAGCGCTTCGCGAAGCGCCCCCGCGCTACTTCCATCTTACCGGAGTCCAAAACTGCAGTTTTGGACTCCATTCTTCTACTACTTGCTGCCCGTCATTTTCTCTTTTTGACGTAATGCCCGCAGCACCTTTTCCGGGGTGATGGGCAGTTCGGTAAAGCGGACGCCGATGGCATCGTGCACGGCGTTGGCAATGGCCGGGCCAATGGCCATAATCGGGTCTTCGCCCACGCCTTTTGCGCCAAACGGGCCGCCAATATCCGGCGACACTTCAAGAATGATAGTTTTAATCCGGGGCATATCCATCGCCAGCGGCATTTTGTAATCGACAAAACTGGCGTTGAGGGCGCGCCCGGTGCGCGGGTCTACCACCAAATCCTCGGTGAGGGTGTGGCCGATGCCCTGCTGAATGCCGCCTTCAATTTGCCCTTCAACCCCTTTGGGATTGATGGCCCGGCCCACTTCGTGGACGGCTACCACCTGTTTCACTTCAATCTGGCCGGTTTCGGTGTCTACTTCCACTTCGGCAAAGTGGGCGGCAAAGGAGTAGGCCACTTCCGCCTCGTGGGTGGCCGAAGCAATCAGCGTGCGCGGCGATTGGCCGCCTTCGCCTTTAACCAGCTCGGCCAGCGCCATTCCCTGCCGGGGATCGGCGTCGACAAACACCCGTCCGGCCCGAATGGACAGGGCCGCGGCGGACGCGCCCAGTTTTGCCGCGGCCAGCTCGAGCAGTTGGCGCTTCAATTCCTGGGCCGCTTTGAACACCGCGCCACCGCCCACAAAGGTGGTGCGGCTGCCGTACGCGCCAATATCAAACGGCGTCACGTCGGTATCGCCGCTGATAACCCGAATCCGGTCAAACGGCAGGCCCAACACTTCGGCGGCAATCTGGGCCATTGCCGTTTGCGCGCCGGTGCCCAAATCGGCGATGCCAACCAGCAGGGTAACAGTGCCGTCCTCGTTCATTTTTATGACGGCGTTGGATTGTTCGCGGATGGCCGGGAATGCGCCGCTGCTGTGCATTTCTGTGCCGACGCCCCAGCCGCGTTTGCGATGCGGTTCGGCCGGTTGGGGGTGGTTGTGGCGGCCGTACCAGTCTACTTCTTCCGCGCCGCGGCGCAGGCAGGCCGCCAGGGCGTCGCCATTGAGCAGGTGGCCGCTGGGGCTGGCGTCGCCTTCGCCCACGGCGTTTTTCAACCGAAAATCCACCGGGTCCATGCCCAGCCGGTGGGCAATTTCATCCATTTGGGTATCCAGCGCGAAAAAGGCCTGCACCCCGCCAAAGCCGCGAAACGCCCCGGCGATGGGGTTGTTGGTGTATACCGAATAGCCATCGGCCCAATAGTTATTGCCGCAGCGGTACAGTGAGGAGAGGTCTTCGCAGCCAACCCAGGTAATACCCGGCCCGTGCGAGGCGTACGCGCCCGTGTTCGATACGTATTTCACCTGCCGTGCGGTCAGTGTGCCGTCCTTTTTGACGCCCTGTTTGAGGTTGACCGTGACCGGGTGGCGCGATTTGCTGCCAACAAACGACTCGTAGCGGGTGTACTCCATTTTTACCGGCCGGCCGGCGCGCCGGGCCAGCAGCGCGCAAACAAATTCGTGTTGGTACAAATCCTGCTTGGCTCCAAAACCGCCGCCCATGTGCTCGACAATCACCCGTACCTTGTGCAGCGGAATATCGAGCACCTGGCTCAAAATGCCGCGGACCATAAACGCGCACTGGGTGGAACTGTAGATGGTCAATTTGCCGTCGCCGTCAAAATGGCAGGTGCAGGCGTTCGGCTCCATGTAGGCCGGGTGCGGCCGCCCGGTGGAATAGACGCCTTCAATAATATAGTCAGCCTCGGCAAAACCCTGTTCGATGTTGCCGTGCTGAATATGTACCGGCGGCATCACCAGATTTTGTTCGGTTTGGTGCAGCCGCGGCGCGTCGGGCTGCATCGCCAGTACGGGATCGAACACGGTTGGCAAAGGTTCGTATTCAACGTTGATGAGGCCCAACGCTTCGTCGGCAATTTCTTCTGTGATGGCCGCCACCGCGGCAATGCCATCGCCAACAAACAGCGGTTGGCCGGTGAGAATAAGCTGGTCGGCCACCAGCCCGCCTTCGCGGGGCGCGGGTGCGCCGGCGTGAGGAATGGCCGGCACATCCCGAAAAGTGAGCACCGCTTTTACGCCGGGCAATGCTTCGGCGGCCGTAGTGTCGATGCTGACGATGCGGGCGTGGGCGTGGGAACTGCGTTTGATTTTGCCGTACAGCAGCCCCGGCAGATTAAAATCGGCGGCGTATTTGGCCGAGCCGGTCACTTTGGCCACGCCATCAACTTTGCGGGGAGTTGTCCCTACAATGGTCAGGTTGGCCATGCTACGCCGCTCCTTTCTGCCCAACGGCCGTGCCCGACGTTACAGGAGGAAGGGGGGAGGATGGGGGGTGTCCCCCCAATTCCCCTCTGTGCTTACCAATACTATTGGACGCACCCACCGCCAGAATCGCTTCGACAATTTTGGTGAAGCCGGTACAGCGGCAAATGTTGCCAGCAATGGCAAAACGAACGTCCGCCTCGGTGGGGTGCGGGTTGGTATCGAGCAGCGCCTTGGCCGCGAGCAGCATCCCCGGCGTGCAAAAGCCACACTGCGCCGCGCCGTGGTCCAAAAAACTTTCCTGCAGGGGGTGCAGGGCCGTGCCGTTGGGAGCGAGGCCGGCCAGCCCTTCGATGGTGAGCAACTCCGCGCCGTCGGCTTCTACGCCCAGCACCAGGCAAGCGTTCACCGGTTGGCCGTCCATGAGTACCGTGCAAGCGCCGCAATCGCCCACATCGCAGCCGCGTTTGGCCCCGGTCAGGCCGATGTCGGTCCGCAGCACGTCCAGCAGGGTGCGATACGGCTCAATGGCGACTTCGTGTAGTTCGCCGTTAATGGTCATCGACACAAGTTGTTTCATCAGTTGCTTCCTGAAAAAGGTTTCACCACGGAGGCACGGAGAACACAGGGTTTTTTAATTTATTTTTCTCCGTGTCCTCCGTGTCTCTGTGGTTCATCAAATAGAGTCTCTGGCCTGGGCCAACGCCTGCCGGATGGCCCGCCGGGTCAGCACACCGACCATTTCACGCCGGTAGTCGGCGCTGGCTCGCACATCGCTAATAGGCCGGGCCTGGGCCATTGCGGCGCGGGCGGCCTGCTCAATGCGGGCATCGTCGAGCGGCGCGCCGTTCAGCAGCGCCTCGGCCTCGGTGGCCCGGATGGGCGTGGGGGCTACTGCCCCCAGCACAAGGCGAATCTGACGGCACACGTCACCGTCAAGCGTCAGCGTAACGGCCACACCGACGGTGGCCAGCTCCATCGCCCGGCGGCGTCCGTGTTTCAGATAAGCTTTGCCGGTGTGCGGTGGTGGCGGCGGCGCGGTGATCGCCAGCAGAATTTCGTTGGGAGCCAGCACGGTTTGGCCGGGGCCGGTGAAAAATTGAGTCAACGGCACAGTGCGCTCACCGGCCGGGTTGAAGATGGTAACGCTGGCGTCATCGGCGATGAGCGGTGGGGGCGTATCGGCGGAAGGGGAAGCCCGGCAGATGTTGCCGGCCACGGTGGCCCGGTTGCGCACCTGAATCGATCCCAGTTCGCGGGCGGCCTGGGCCAGCCCGGCGTAACGCTGCTGCACCAGCGGCGAGGTTTCGACGGCGCGGACGGTGCTCAGCGCGCCAATGGTCAGGCCGGAGGTGTCGTTGTAACTCAACCCGTTCAGGCCGGGGATTTTTTTAATGTTGACCACCCCAGCCGGGCGGCGAATGTTTTCCTTAATTTCAACCAGTAAATCGGTGCCGCCTGCCAGAATTTTGGCCTGCCCGTCAAATCGGGCCAAAATTGCCGCGGTTTCAGCCAGGGTGGTCGGCGCATAATATTCAAAACGCATCATAGCCTAAAACCTCTGTTGAAAAACGCATTCCGCTTTGTTTTAACCCGTGCCGCGCGGTTGCAAGCCGGAATTGCGTATCTATTCGTCTTTACCCAACCAGAAACTTTTAACTCTGGCGCTGATCACGTCCAGATGGGCCTGCATTGCCTGCCGCGCCGCGCCGCTGTCTCCGGCTTCAATGGCTTTAAAGATGGCCCGATGGCCGGCAATGATCTGGGTGAGTAGTTCCGGGATTTTTGAAGTGTCCCAGCGCATATCGCGTAGTAAATCGGAAATGCTATCCATCAAGCCAACGAGAATATCGTTGCCGGTTGCGACAATGATCTGCCGGTGAAATTCAATATCGGCAGTGACCATATCTTCCATTTCGTCGCGGGCAATGTGGGTTTCCACCGCCAGCAGCCAATGTTTCATTACGGCTAACTGGTTGGGGTCAACCCGTTCTGCGGCCAACGCGGCAGCTTCAACTTCGATAATCTGGCGGATTTCAAAAACTTTTTCAAGCGTGGCCTGATTGGTGAGGATAGGGGGCGGTAAAGACGCCTGGAGGAGTTCCTGGCTGGGGTCTTTAACAAAAGAACCCAACCCCTGCCGGGTTTCCAGCAGGCCGATGGTGGTCAGCGTGCGCAGGGCTTCGCGCACCGAAGCGCGGCTAACCTGAAGCTGTTTGGCTAAAATCCGTTCACCGGGCAGCCGGTCGCCGGCGGCGTAATCGCCGGCTCTAATCATCGCCGCTATTTGTTCCACAGTGTCAGCAGATACACTTGAGCGCGGTCCGGGAGCAAGCACAACTCACCTTCGGTTTTATAAAATGGTCATACCGGTCAGACCGGTATGACCATTTTATTGTATACCATTCCCCGGGCCGGGTCAATAGCCGGCCGGATAATTTAAGGGAAGCGTTGAAATCGGCTCAAAAACGGATCCGGCCTAATCGCCCGCGCCGGATTCCGGCAGTTTTTTGAGAACGGCCTGCCGGGGCAGGTAAAATTCGGCGGCGGGCGGTTGGCTGATCGTCCAGGTCAGGCTGTCGCCGGCGCGGGTGAGCGTGGCCTGCCCGGCCGCTCCGCTGTAGCCGCTAACAAAACGAAGCGCGGCGGAATCGCCTTCGATGCTGCCCTCGATGGAAGGAACGGGGCTGTCAATCGGCTGGCAGTCGGTGCGGGAGCCATCGAGCAGAGTGGCGCAGTGCCAGCCGCTCAATTGCGTTTCATGTTGAACCAGCGTCAGGTCAAACGGAAAGTTGCGGTCGATGGACTGCCACGCGCCGGAAAAATCAGGAACGATGGCTTCAATGGCCACGGCCTGCACCCGGTCGCCGGCCAGCCCAGCCGCCGGGCCGTAATTCGTCCAGCTTTCACCGTTAAGCACGCCGACGCCTTTGTCTGTGCCCAGCCACTGCCGCCCGGCCGAGTCAATGGCCAGCGCGTAAACTTGCTGCGCGGCCAGCCCATCGGCGGGTTGGAAGGCCCGCCACCCCTGCCCATCAAACCGCACCAGCGGGCCGCTGTCGTAGCTGCCATCGGTGCCAAACCAGAGCCGGCCCAGCGGGTCGAAGGCAAAGGCGTAAACGGCGTCATCGGCCAGCGCTCCGGCCTCCACCGGCGACACCCACCGTTCGCCGTCCAGTTTGCTGAGGCGGCTCAGGGCCGTGTACTCGCCGGGGGTAAAGCTGACCGCCCAAACATCGCCCGCGCCATCGAGGGCCAGCGCGCTGATGTTGTTGCGCGGCAGGCCCTCGGCGGTGGTGTACGATGTCCAGCTTTGGCCATCAAACCGGTTCACCCCGCCGCCAAAATAGCCCCCCTGGCCTGTGCCTACCCACACGTTGCCCCCGGTATCGGCTAAAATGGCGTTAGCCTGATGATCGAGCAGCCCATCGGCTACGGTGTACACCTGCCAGCTTTGGCCATCAAACCGGCTGACCCCGCCCGGGGTGGCAAACCAGAGCTGGCCGTCCCGGCCAACGGCGATGGCGTTCACTTCGCGGTCGGTCAGGCCGGTGGTGGTGTAATTTGTCCATCGTTCGCCTTCCAGCACCGCCACGCCGCCGCCCCAGGTTGCCGCCCAAATTCGGCCCGATTGGTCGATGGCCACGGCGCGCACGTCATCGGCCAGCAAACCGTTTTTGGTGGTGTATCGCACCGGGGGCGGCCCGCCGTTAAAACGGAAAAGCCCCTGCGACGATCCGGCCCACTTGGCCCCGCTGGCGTCAATGGCCACCGAACTGGAATAGCCGCTGACCAACCCCACATCGCCGGAGTAATTGTTCCAGCCCTGCCCGTTGAAATTGCTGAGACCGCCCCGCACCCACAGCGGTTTGGAGAGCGGGTGAGCCAGCGTGGCTACCCACGGCAGGTCGTTGGCGTCGAGGGCAATGGCTGTAATCCAGTCGCCCTGCAAGCCAAAACTGGTGTCGGTGTAACTCCGCTGCACCGGATAATTGTGCCATTGCCGGCCATCAAACTGGCTGATGCCGCCCGACCCGTCGCCGGGGGTGTTGGGTTGGGTGCCCACCCACACCTGCCCCTGCCGGCCAATGGCGATGGCGTTGACCGGCCCTGCCGCCAGCCCATCGGCGGCGGTGAAACTTTGCCACTGCTCGCCGTTGAAACGGCTGACGCCTGCCGCCGTGCCAAACCAAACCTGGTTATCCGGCCCCACAGCGATGGCCCGTACCCGGTCATCGAGCAGGCCGTTGGCGGCGGTGAAACTTTGCCACTGCTCGCCATCAAAACGGCTCACGCCCGCCACCGTGCCCAGCCAGGCCACGCCATCCGGCCCAAAAGTGATGGCGGACACGTGGTCATCGGCCAGCCCGTTGGCGGTGGTGTAAGTTGTCCAGCTTTGCCCATCGAACAGAGTGACACCCTGACCGCGCTCGCCGTAACCAAACCACAGCCGGTTGGCCGGGTCAACGGCCACCGTCTGCACAAAATTGCTGACCAGACTGCTGGTTAGCGGGGCGTAACTGGCCCACTGCTGCCCATCGAACATGCTGACCCCGTTGGCCGTGCCAAACCACTTGCGGCCCTGCGGGTCAATGGCGATGGCCCGCACATCGTTATCAACCAGCCCGGCGGCGGTGGTGAAAGTTTGCCACTGTCCATCGGCAAACATGCTGACGCCGTTGCTTGTGCCCAGCCACACGCGCTCCGCCGGCGCGGGCAGAGCCAGCCGGGTGACGCCGCCGCCAAACGCGCCAATCCACACCTGCCCGCCGGGGCCGGCGGAAACCGCCCGAATGTCCTGCCCGACCAGCTTGTTTGGGGTGACGTCGGTCCATTGCCGGCCGTCAAAGCGATTGACGCTGCTGCCACCCGCGGCCCAAATTGCGCCGGCCGGGTCGATGGTCAAATCGTTGACCGGCTGGCCGGGCAGATGCGTTTGCCACTGTTGGCCGTCGTACTCGCTGATGCCGCCGCTGGCGCCGGCCCAAATATGGCCGCCGCCGTCAACTGCCAGCGCAAAAACGGTGTCGTCAACCAGCCCTTCGGTGGTGGTGAAGGTGGCCCAGTTTTGGCCATCAAACCGGCTGACCCCACCGTTGGTGGCAAACCACACCCGGCCGTCGCGGTCAACGGCAATATCGTGTACCCAGTTGTCGGCCAGGCCGTCGTCAACGGTGTACCTGGCCCAGGTTGCGCCGTCAAAACGGCTGGCGCCTTCGGCCAGGTGCGCGGCCCAAATGTGGCCGGCGGGGTCAATCGCCAGGGCTTCGACGCCGTTGCTGGCCAACCCATCGGCGGTGGTGAAATTGCGCCAGTTTTGGCCATCGAACAGGCTGACTCCGTGCCCGGTGCCAAACCAGATGTGTCCTTCGGGAGCCAGCAAAATAGCCCGGACATCGTTATCGGCCAGCCCATCGGCGGTGCTGAGGCGGCTCCAGTTTTGGCCGTCGAACAGGCTGACGCCCTGTTTATAGGTGCCTGCCCAGATGCGGCCGTCATCGCCGGCGGCAATGGCCCAAATACGGTTATCGGCCAGCCCCTCAGCGGTGGTGAAGGTGGTGGTGTTTGGGGTAGCGGCGGGCGGCGTAAATTCGGTGAGGCCCTCATCCGTGCCAAACCAGATGTGGCCATCGTCGGCCACGGCTACGGTTTTAACGTTATCTGCGGGCAAGCCGTCGGCGCTGGTGAAGGTGGTCCAGCTTTGGCCGTTAAAATAGGCCGCGCCTTTGGGTGTAGCCACCCACGGCTGCCCGGCGGCATCGATGGCGATGGCGTTGACGCGATTATCGGGCAGGCCATCGGCGGTGGTGAAGCCGGTCCAGCCCTGCGCATCCAGCCGGTTAACTCCGCCATCAAAGGTGCCGGCCCAAATCTGGCCCAACGAACCGGCGGCCAGAGCGGTGATGGTGGCGCTGGTTAAGCCATCGTCTTTGGTAAAGGTGACCCAGGTGGCGCGGCTGTAGCGGCTCAGCCCCAGCCGGGTGCCCACCCAGATTTCCGGGCCGTTGGCGGCCATGGCCAGCACGTAGTCATCGGCCAGGCCGTTGGCCGAGGTAAAATGTTCATCGCCGGTGAAAACGCCGTAGCCGTACTGGCTGGTCCAGACGTGCCCCAACTCATCAAAGACAATGGCGCTGAGAAAAACATTGTCTTCCGGGGCTTCGCGCAGCCGCGAGTTTTGCCACTGCTGCCCGTCAAAGCGGCTGAGATTGCCGTTCCACGTGCCAACCCACGGGTTGCCATCGGGGCCAATGGTCACGGTACTGATGCTGTTATCTATCAGCCCTTCAACGGTGGTGGTGGTGCTGGATGTGCCATCTGTCCGGTTAAATTGAACCAATCCCTGAAATGTGCCGGCCCAGAGTGTGTCGCCGTGGGCAGCCAGGGCGGTAACCGGCGATTGGGTGGGCCAGGTGCGCCACTCGCCCGGTTGAGCCGTTTGTTGCCCGGCCGAGGCAGACAAGCCCGGCCGGGTTATCAGCGCCGCCAGGATAAAGGCTGTGAGTATGGCCAATAATGAGCGATTGTTCATTGCTGCAAGCCTCGTTGACCTTATTGGTTAGCTGCCGGACATTTTATTCTGCTGCATATAATCATCGAGTTGTTGCAGCTCTACCCGATAAACCCGCCGCAGGAACACGGCCGAAAACAACCTTTCGATCAATCCCTGTAATCCCGGCCTCGGTTGAAACTCGGTGGCAATGGTGACATCTGCCTGTTCCGCGCCGCGTGGTTCAACGGTGAAGGTTGTTAACAGGCCGGTTTCCACATCGGTTTCGGTCAACACCCGGCCCGGCTCCGGCTCGGCGACGCGCATACGGAAAAATTGTTCGGCGCCCATTACTTTTATCGAGGCTTTGAAAACGGTATTTTGGCCCACGCCGCCTTCTTCCACTACCAGACTCGCAAAGTAGGCTTTCGGCAAAATATTGGGGTGATGGTCACGGTAATTGGCCAAAACAGGATAGATTTTACTGCTGGGGGCATTGATGGTTTTTGACACCGCAAAACTCACTTTCGGCATTAGCTTTTCCTCCATAATTGCTGAACTACCGGGGTTGATTGGGTCTGAAAATTTTTAATTGAACGCACTGAGAAAGTAATATTTTAACTCGATTAAGTGTACTGCAAAAGAAATTATCCGGCATCGGGGAAAATACGTACATATCGACGGGCAGGTTCGACGATAGGTAGTTTGCAAACACAAAAAAGGCGTCAATTAGAGTTGCTCCAATTGACGCCTTTTTTGTCCGGTGAACCGGATGGCTTGCTGCAAAGTTATTCCGGGTCAAAAATCACCGAAATCGCCTGCATATCTTCCTGCCCGGCATTGGTTAACCGGTGGGGTGTGG
Source organism: Anaerolineae bacterium (assembly GCA_022071955.1). Taxonomy (GTDB): domain Bacteria; phylum Chloroflexota; class Anaerolineae; order 4572-78; family J111; genus J095. Next base: position 47,750 of record JAJVIM010000037.1, on the reverse strand, counting down.
TTGAATCAAAAATGACGCTGTCGCCGGCTTTCAGCAAATAGCTTTCAAAGCCAAGTTCCAGCAGTAACTCCCCCTTTAGCACCAGGGTTAACTCGCGTCCGTTGTGGCGCGACATTTTGGCCCCCGATCTGGCTCCAACCTCATACCGAATCTGTAAGAATTCAATTTTGTTTTCCGGTCCGGGCGTTAAACGGGCCCAGGTTACGCCGCCTTCCAATTCAATGGTTGGGCGGGCATTTGCCCGAACAACGGGGCTGTTGGTTGATACCGCCCGTTCATCCCCATCAAATTTCAGCGCTTCGATAAGGGCGGCATCCTGTGCGGTGCGGACCTCGCTGGCGGTCATGTTAACAGTTACCGTCTCCGGGGCTGGCTCGACATCCTCTTCATCGCCATTTTTGGTGGGAAAGAAATAATCTACCGGCAGCGATAGCGCGTCGGCGATGCTGTAAAGCGATCTCACCGAGGGGTTGGCTTTACCGTTTTCAATTTGGCTTAACAAACTTGCACTGACCTCTGCTTTGGCAGCCAGCTCTCGTAAACTGAGATTCTGTTTTAACCGAGCTGTGCGCAGTTTTTCACTCAAATCGAACATACTCAACCCTCCCGGGTAGCTATGTTTCCATTATAAAACAGGCGTTGCAAATTGGCAATTTTCACCACGTTTTGTTTAGTGATATTTAACACAATGTGCAGTATTCGAAAAAAACCCGGTGATAATTTGACATTTCAAACAAGAGTAGCTTATAATGCCCACTATTATTCGATAGTTTGATTTAAGTGTTCGGTATATTGAACATCTGGCCAAAACTACCAGTTCGGTTCCGTAATGGTTCAAACGAGTAATAAAACGCTGCCTGTCGGGGGGCTGGAGGCGCGTTCTCTCAACTTTCTTCCACCTTCACCTAAAACAAAACTCCCCCCAATTGACATTAAACAAGCCTGTTAATCTTTTTTAGACGAGGCCGGCATGTCCTTTTACGAAATCCGGTGGTCCGAACTGTTTTCCATCAAAATGGTAAAAGAGGCGCTGTATGATTGACGTGAACAACGTGGCCAACCCGGCCGCGGTTGATGTTGAACTATGGCTGCATATGTACCAGCAAATGTGCAAAATCAGGGCTTTTGAAGAGAGCGCCAACGAGCTTTACACCGGCGCAAAAATGCCCGGTTTAACACACCTGTACATTGGCGAAGAAGCCGTGGCTGTTGGCGTTTGCGAAGCCCTGCGGCAGGATGATTACATTACCAGTACCCATCGCGGCCACGGCCACTGCCTGGCCAAAGGTGCGTCGGTTGACCGCATGTTTGCCGAACTGCTGGGCAAAGAAGCCGGCTACTGCCGGGGCAAAGGCGGCTCGATGCATATTGCCGATCAGGAGCGTGGTAATTTGGGCGCTAATGCCATTGTTGGCGGCAGCGCCGGAATTGCCACTGGCGCGGCTATGTCCATCAAAATGCGCGGCAGCGATCAGGTGGCCGTCTGCTTTTTTGGCGAAGGGGCGCTGGGGCAGGGGCTGCTGTACGAAGTGATGAATATGGCCCAACTGTGGAAATTCCCCGTAATTTACGTCTGCGAAAACAACCTGTACAACGAGTACACCCACCACACTGAAACTACCGCCGGCAGCATGCTCGACCGGCCCAGAGCGTTTGGTATTTACACCGTCGAGGTGAACGGGCAGGATGTGCGGGAAGTTCACCATACGATGAAACAACTGGTTGAGCGTGTTCGCGGCGGCGAAGGGCCGGCTTTTATGTTGGCCCATACTTATCGCTTTCGCGGCCACCACGTGGGCGATATTAACCGCACCTATTATCGCTCAAAAGAAGAAGAGCAGCTTTGGCTGAACGAGCGCGACCCCTTGAAAATTCTGTCGGCGTGGCTGCTGGGCGAAAACCTGGCGGACGCCGCTATTTTTGAACAGATTCAAAAAGAAGTGTACAGCGAGGTTGAACACGCGGTAAAATTTGCGCTCGACGCACCCTATCCTCCCGAAAGCGAGGTAGCCATGCATGTCTACGCCTGAACCCCGGCCAACGCCAAATAATGGGCGCATCATCACCTTTGGCGAAGCCATCAGAGAAGCGCTGGCCGAAGAGATGCGGCGCGACAGGCGCGTTTTTATAATCGGCGAAGATGTGGGCGAAGCCGGCACCCCTTTTAAAGTTCTGCTCGGTTTGATTGATGAGTTTGGCCCGGAACGGGTTATCGACTCACCTATTTCTGAACCGGGCATCACCGGGTTGGGCGTGGGCGCGGCCATCACCGGCATGCGTCCGGTGGTCGATATTATGTTTGGCGATTTTGCCACCTTAATTATGGACCAAATGGTGAATCAGGCGGCCAAAACCCATTATATGTCGGGCGGCAAGCTCAAAGTGCCGCTGGTGTTGCGCACGACAATGGGTGCGGGCCGGCGTTCGGCGGCGCAGCATTCGCAGTCGTTGCACGCCTGGTTTAGCCACATTCCGGGGTTGAAGGTTGCGGTTCCGGCCACGCCGTACGATGCCAAGGGGTTGATGAAAACCGCCATTCGGGACGATAACCCGGTGATTATTTTTGAAGATAAAATGATGTACCAGCTCAAAGGGCCGGTTCCCGCCGAGGAGTACACCGTGCCGTTTGGCCTGGCCGACATCAAACTTTCCGGCACCGATATTACGCTGGTAGCTACCAGCAGCATGCTGCACGTGGCGCTGGAAGCCGCCGGGCAATTGGCCCAAATCCAGATCAGCGCCGAGGTGATCGACCCGCGCACTATGGTTCCGCTCGACAAAACCACTCTGATCGAGTCGGCAAAAAAGACCAGCCGGGCCGTTGTGATAGACGAAGGGTACGAGGCTTTTGGCGTGACCGCCGAAATCGCCTCAATTATTGCCGATGGCGCGTTTTATTACCTTGATGCGCCGGTAAAACGCATGGGCGCAATGGATGTGCCCATCCCTTTTTCACCGGTGCTGGAGGATTTAACTATTCCAACGGCCGCCCGGGTGGTGGAACTGGCCAAAACCTTGTGCGGACGGGTTTAATGCGGGCAGTGAGTGGCGGATTACGAACTCACCCAACTATTCTTAAAGGAGGTTTATGATGGCACTAAAAACATACGGTTTAATGGGGGTAGATTGGGAAGAGCGCGTAAATTACGAGCGCCTCCGCACCGAGCGGCTAAACCGGATAAAAAACCTGCTCAAAGAATCAGAGTTGGGCGCGTTATTGTGTTTTGATATGGTCAACGTCCGCTACATTACCGCCACCCACATTGGCACCTGGGCCATGGACAAAGTTGCCCGCTTCTGTTTGCTGCCGCAAAACGATGAACCCATCAACTGGGATTTTGGCTCGGCGGCCCGGCACCACCAGATTTACTGCCCCTGGCTGGACGGCGAACAGCGGTCGCGGGCCGGCATCTCTACCCTGCGCGGGGCCATGCTGCCGGCGGCCGGCCGCGCCGAAGATGTAGCCCGCAAAATCCGGATTGAACTGGAAGAGCGCGGGCTGCTCAACGAGCCGGTCGGTGTGGATGTGGTTGAATTGCCCGTGCTGTTTGCCCTGCAAAAAGAAGGCGTCAAAGTGGTTGATGGGCAGCAATTGATGCAGCAAGCCCGCATGATCAAAACGCAGGATGAAATCACCCTGTTGAACACCGCCTGTATGATGGTTGACGCCGCCTACGAGGAATTGTATCGGGTAATGAAGCCGGGCATACGTGAAAATGACTGTGTGGCCCTGGCCAGCAAAGTGCTGTACGAGCTGGGGTCCGAGCATGTGGAGGGCGTCAACGCCATTTCCGGCGAGCGCTGTAGCCCTCACCCTCACGTTTTCAGCGACCGGGTATTGCGTCCCGGCGACCCGGCTTATTTTGATATTTTGCACAGCTACATGGGCTATCGCACCTGCTACTACCGCACCTTTGTGATTGGCAGCGCCTCGCAGGCGCAGATAGATGCCTACAAACGCTGCCGCTACTATCTGGACGCTGCCATCGATATGATCAAACCCGGCGTCACCACCGCCGACGTGGTCAAACTGTGGCCCAAAGCCGAAGAGTTCGGTTTCCCCAACGAAGAGGCCGCCTTTGCGTTACAGTACGGCCACGGTGTGGGGCTGGCTATTTGGGAGAAGCCGGTTTTTAGCCGGCTGGTTTCGCTGGAGCACCCGGAAGTGATTCAGGAAGGGATGGTCTTTGCTTTGGAAACTTTCTGGCCGGCGGCCGATGGCTGGTCGGCGGCGCGGATTGAGGAGCAGTTGGTGGTGACCAAAGACGGCTGCGAGGTGATGACCCGTTTCCCGGCCGAGGAGCTGATGGTGGCCGGCGTGCGCTATTACACCGCCACCGGGCCGCTCTCGCCCACCCGCGAAACCGAATCGCACAAAAATTTAGAGTACGGCCACGGCGACCGGCCCTGGGAGCACGTTTCGCCCAGAAACGGTAATTTGCAGAATGCAGTCGCCGCCAGCGCCAAAGGTGAGGCGGTCAATGCCTGAAATCAGGCGGGGAGATGGCCAGTGGCTAAAGAAGTGATTATGCCGGCTTTGGGCATGGCAATGGAAAGCGGCGTGCTCTTGCGCTGGTTCAAAGCCGAAGGCGAGCCGGTAACCCGGGGCGAACCGCTGCTGGAAATTGAAACGGACAAAACCACCGTGGAAGTTGAAGCCACGGCCTCCGGTATTTTGGCGCAGATTACCGCCCGGCCCGGCGATGAAATCCCGGTGGGGCAGCCCATCGCTCTGATTCTGGCCCCCGGCGAAACCGCACCCCAACCGGCCTCGGCCCGGCCGGAGGTTTTGGCCAGCCCGGTGGCGGCTCGGATTGCGGCGGAACACAATCTGGATTTGGCGCGAGTCAAACCCGGCGGGGGGCGTATTCAAAAAGATGATGTGCTGGGCTACCTGTCGCAACAGCTGGCCGCGCCCGCCGATGGCCGCCAGCCGGCTTCGCCCAAAGCGCGGCGGCTGGCTGGCGAGCACAATCTGGAACTGGCGGCCATCGCCGGCAGTGGCCCCGCCGGCGCGGTGTTAGCGGCTGATGTGCTGCAGGCAGCAGCCGCGCGGGCAGAAGCCCCATCGCCGCCTGTACCCGAACTTGCGCCGCTCAGCCGCATGTGGCAGGTGATGGCCCAACGGCTCACCGAAAGCTGGCAAACTGTGCCCCACTTTTATCTGGAACGAGAGGTTCACGCCGGGCCGCTGCTGGCCTGGCGGGCTGGGGCCAACGAGCGGTTTGAGCCACAAGCCACCCTCACCGATCTGCTGGTTAAGCTGGTGGCCGTGGCGCTGCGCCGGCATCCCCGTTTAAACGCCATGTGGCGCGACGGCGATGTTGTGCTGAACAACGAGGTTAATGTGGGGCTGGCGGTGGCAGTCGAAGAGGGGCTGCTGGTGCCGGTTATTCATCAGGCCGATCGGTTGGGTTTGCAGGCGCTGGCCCAACGGCGGCAGGAACTGGTGGCTCGCGCCCAGGCCGGCAAGCTGGCCGTGGCCGATTTGCAGGGCGGTACGTTTACGGTGAGCAACCTGGGAATGTTTGGCGTCGATGCGTTCAACGCCATTGTCAACCCGCCGCAGGCCGCTATTTTGGCCGTGGGCCGGGTGGCCGACCGCGTGACGCCCGTGGGCGGGCAACCCGTTGTGCAGCCAATGGTAACGCTGACCCTTTCCTGCGATCATCGGGTGGTGGATGGCGCCCGGGGCGCGCAGTTTTTACAAACGCTGGCCGGCCTGATCGAAGACCCGTTGAGCGCGTTGGATTAATCGCCGGCAGTACGCTCGCAGCAATCAAGGAGGATGGCATGGCAAATCTGGGATACGTTGGGTTGGGGGCAATGGGCAGCGGCATGGTCAAACGGCTGCTGGCCGCCGGCCATACCGTAACGGGTACCAATCGCACCCGGTCAAAAGCTGCCCCGCTGGTCGAACTGGGGATGCGCTGGGCCGATACCCCGCGGCAGGTGGCGCAGGCCGCGGACATTGTTTTTTCAATGGTTACCAACACCGGCGCGGTTGAGGCCGTAACCCAGGGCCCCGATGGCATTTTGGCCGGTCTGGCACCCGGCAAACTCTACGTGGACATGAGCACCATGAGTCCCGACTACAGCAAAGCGCTGGCCGATCAGGTTGCCGCCGAAACCGGTGCAAAAATGCTCGATGCGCCGGTTTCCGGCAGTACCATTACGCTGGAGCAGGGCAAAGCCTCTTTCATGGTTGGCGGCGATGCCGGCGCGTTTGAAACAATAAAACCGGTGCTGCTGGATATTGGGCCAAAGGCTTTTCACGTGGGCGAAAATGGCAAAGCGGTGGCGATGAAAATCGCTGTAAATCTGAGCCTGGCCGTGCAAATGCTGGCTTTTAGCGAAGGCGTGCTGCTGGCCGAAAAGAGCGGTATCTCGCGCCAGCAGGCGGTTGAAGTGATGACCAACAGCGTCATCGCCTCACCGATGGTTATCTATCGCGGGCCGTTTGTGCTGGGCCACCCGGAAGAAGCGCTGTTTGATTGCACAATGATGCAAAAAGACCTGAATCTGGCCATCGAACTGGGCCAAAAGCTGAACGTACCGCTGCCCACCACCGCCGCCGTTAACGAATATATGTCGGCGGCGCGGGGGATGGGGCTGGGCCATTACGATTTCTCTATTATTTTTGATGTGCTGGCCCGAATGGCGGGCGTTGATACAGGGCGCTAGCCTGCGGTAATGAGGTGTCAGGAATCAGGAGTTAGGAGTCAGGGAATGTTAACACTCCCTAAATCCAATACCTGTTGGTTCATCTGATCCACTGTGGTCGGATAAAAATAGCGAACATGCCATGCTGAGGCCGGAGGCCGATTGGAAACCGCCATGTCAGAGATTCTTCGCTTTGCTCAGCATGACATATCCGCTCATTTGAAAAGTATTGACTCTAACTCCTGACTCCTAATTCCTGACCCCTGTAAAGGAGGGATTTTATGGAAGATACGTTTTAAAAGATACAGTTCTTTACCGTGGAATCAATTGTCAGCATTAGCTCGAGGAGGAGCAAACAGTGAAAAAGCTACTTTATGTTTTTGGGGTTTTGGTATTTGCGTTAAGTCTGACGCCGCAAACAATGTTTGCCGCGCCGGGAGCACAAGGTGTTGCCTGTGAGCAGGATGTGGTCGTCCAGGCTGATGACTGGCTCTCTAAACTGGCCGACAAATTTTATGGAGACGTGTTGGCCTATCCGGCCATTGTTGAGGCGACCAACCAACTCAACGCCACTGATGCCAGCTACGCCAAAATTAATAACCCCGATATTATTGAGCCGGGCTGGAAGTTGTGCGTGCCCAGCAGCGCCGATGCGCAGGCAATGTTGGCTGGCCCAAGTATGGCAGGGATGGCAGCTCCAACCGGCGCACCGATAAAAATTGGCGCATCGCTGCCGTTGAGCGGCCGCTTTAGCGAGCCGGGCACCGCCGCCAAAGAGGGGTACGAAGTGTGGGCCGCTATTGTCAACGAGTCGGGGGGGGTGCTGGGGCGTCCCGTCGAGTTGACCATTGTCGATAACGCCAGCGATCAGGATACCGCCGTGGCCGACTACGAAAAATTGATCACGGTTGACAAAGTTGATCTGGTGGTTGGCCCCTTCTCCAGTTTTCTGGTTATTCCCACGTCAGAAGTAGCGGCTCGTTACGGCTATGCTTTTGTTGAACCGGCCGGCGGCGCGCCCGATGTCTTCAACCGCGGCCTGACCAACATCTTTTTTGCGCAGCCGGCTGCCGGCTCGGCGCAGGCTGACCCGTTTGTTGACTACGTGCTGTCGCTGCCAGATGATGTTCGGCCCAAGAGTTTTGCCATTGTCAGCCAGGACGACCCCTTTACCCTGGGCGTGATGGGCGGCGTGCGCGATAGATTGACCGCCGCCGGATTGAGCCTGGTTTTTGACGAGGTCTACGCGCCGGAAACCACCGACTTTTCGGCCATTGCCATTCAGGTTGCCGACCTGAATCCCGACCTGATTGTGGGCGGCACGGTGCTCGAAGACTCCATCGGCCAGATTCGGGCTTATCAGGAAGCGGGTTATCAACCCCGGGGCGCTTTCTTTACCACCGGCCCGTCGCTGCCGGGACCGTTCAAAGAAGGCGTGGGCAGCGCCACCGAAGGAATTTTTGCCTCAATCTCCTGGTTCCCCGAATCGAAAGATTACCAAAACCAGCAAATGGTAGCCAAATATCTTGAAATGTTTGGCGGCAATGCCGGCGACATCCCCGAAGACGTGGCCAACGCGTTTACCGTGGGCCAGGTACTCCAGCAAGCGGCTGAAAATATTCAGTCAATTGATAACGCCGCGTTGATTGCCGAATTGCACAAGAGTACCTACAAAACCGTGGTTGGCCCGCTCAGTTTTAACGACGTTGGCCAACCTCAGGGTAGCTTTATGCTGTTGCAATGGCAGGGCGATTCCTTTGTAATTGTTGGCCCGCCCGTGCGCGCTCAGGCTGATGCAGTTTGGCCCAAACCGGCGTGGTAATTTAGTTTTCGGTGCAAAACCTCCCCGGACACGGGTAAAAATGGGGCAGGGGCGCTCCGCGAAGCGCCCCTGCCTTCGCAGACTCGCTGATTCGCAGATTCGCTATTTACAGGGGAGTGTGACAGAACCGGGGTTCGACACCGGGAATGAAAATCTGGCGTGTGGCGAGTGGCGGCCAGCGAGTGACTGATTACGCCCCGCGCCCGGTCAACTCACCGAACTTATTTTTACAGGAGTTGAGATGCACCTTCCTTCTTTGAATGTTTTAACCCAGGTGGTGGTCATTGGACTGCTGACCGGGGGTGTGTATGCGCTCATGGCCGCCGGGCTAACCCTGATTTTTGGCGTTATGCGCGTTATCAATATTGCTCACGGCGCTTTTTTGGTGTTGAGCGCGTACATTGCTTATTGGCTGTTTAACAGTTTTGGGTTGGACCCGTTTTTGTCGGTTATTGTCAGTGTGCCGCTTTTATTTGTGATTGGCTATGTTTTTCAGAGTCAGTTGTTAGCCAAATTACGCAACGAGCCGGGCCTGGTGGTGCTGCTGACTTTTTCCATCGCCCTGACTTTGGAAGGGGTGATGGGCGTTATCTGGCAATCTACCGGCCGTTCTATCCGCACCTGGTACACCAGCCAGGTGTGGCCGGTGACTCTGGGCGACATCACGCTGCGTTTGCCCGTGGTTCGGGTTGTCGGCTTTTTTGCGGCGATCATCGCCCTGGTTTTGCTCTATCTGCTCATTTCCCGATCAGATTTGGGGCGGGCGATCCGGGCGACGGTGCAAAACAAAGATGCGGCGCAACTGGTGGGCGTGAACGTGGCCCGGGTGCAGGCTGTAACGTTTGGCATCGGCCTGGCGACGGTGGCCGGCGGCGGCGCAATTTTTAGCCTGATCTGGACGTTTAACGCCGGCAGCCACGAAGAATGGATATCAAAAATGCTGGCGGTAATTGTTTTGGGCGGGATGGGCAGTTTGCCCGGCGCGTTTGTGGCCGCGCTGCTGATGGGCATGGCGGAGTCGACTGCCGCTGTAATGATGAGCAGCTACATATCGCCTATTGTTTTTTACCTGATTTTGTTCCTCACCCTGATTTTCCGGCCGCAGGGATTAATGGGGACTATTATTCGAAAGGGGTGATCCTGTGAAACAGCTTCGTCGTTGGTGGCCGGCGCTGGCGCTAATTGTCTTGCTGGGATATCCCTGGCTTTATCGAGAGCCGTATTTCCACGTTTTGGGATTCAACACGCTGATGTTTGCGGCAATGGGTATCAGTTGGAATATTATGGGCGGCTACACCGGCTACAAATCGTTGGGCCACAGCGCCTTTTTTGGGCTGGGTGCTTATTTGGTGGCCATTGCCCACAACCAGTTGGGCTGGAACCCGTTGTGGAGCGCGCCGCTGCTGGCCATTGTGGTTACTGTTGTGGCCATGTTTTTGGGCTGGGTGATGCTCCGAACCAGCGGCTCGGCTTTTGTGCTGGCTACCATTGCCATGCTGCTGATCTTTCGGCTGCTGGCGCTCAACCTGAAAGAGATCACCAAAGGCGCGCCCGGCCTCAGCCAGCCGCTGCCCCCCTGGTCGCCTGAATTTTCGCGGATGCCGTTTTACTACACCATGCTGGTTGTTTTGATTGCCGCGCTGGCAGTATCAATGTTTATTCGCCATTCGCGGTTTGGGCTGGGGCTGCTGGCTATCCGCGATGATGAAGGCAAGGCCGAAATGGTCGGCGTGAATACCACGTTGTACAAAGTGGTTGCGTTTGGCGTAAGCGCCTATTTTGTGGCCGTCGCCGGCGGAATTTGGTCCTACTTTACCACGCACATCAGCCCGGTTTTCGCCTTTGATATTATCGTTGGGGTGGAAATGATTATGGTTACCATGCTGGGTGGGCTGGGAACGCTGTGGGGGCCGGTGCTGGGCGCTTTTATTTACATCCCCGCCTCCGATTTGATCCTGTTCCGCTTTGGCTCATCGACCCTGCATTTGGTGGTGCTGGGCGTTTTAATGACGGTTATTTTACTGTTTTTGCCGCGCGGTATTTTGCCAACCATCGCCGGCTGGATTGAAGAGCGCCGCGCCCCCCGGGCTGCCCACGAAGGCGCGCGCTCAATGATTGAAATGCACGAGGAGAGAATAGCCTGATATGGCCACACTGCTAAAAACAGAAGGTCTCACCTGCCGTTTTGGGGGCATCATCGCGGTTAATAATTGTTCAATTTCGGTTGAAAGGGGCAGTATCACCGGCCTCATTGGCCCCAACGGCTCCGGTAAAACCAGCCTGTTTAATTTGATCACCAACGTTTACAAAGCCGACAGCGGCCACGTATATATGCGGGATAAACGGATCACCGGCATGGCGCCCCACCGGCTCTGCCAGCAGGGGTTGAGCCGCACGTTTCAAATAACCCGCCTTTTTTGGGATTTGACCGTGCTGGAAAATATGATTGTGCCGGTGCGGCAGGTGGGCTTTCGCAGCTTGTTGGCGCTGGGGATGCACGGCCACGAAAAAGAGCGGGCGCTGAGCCTGCTCAAGCGAGTCGGGCTGGATCATATGAAAGACGAGCCGGCCCGCAAACTATCCTTTGGCCAGCAAAAACTGTTGGAGTTTGCCGCCATCTTAATGGCCGAGCCGGAACTGGTGCTGCTCGATGAGCCGGCCGGCGGGGTCAACCCATCTATGATTCGTTTTCTGATGGACCTCATTCGCAGCCTCAACCGCGAAGGCGTAACCTTTTTGGTGGTGGAGCACAACATGGGGCTGGTGATGGAATTGTGCAATCCCATTTTGGTGTTGGATCAGGGCCAAAAAATCGCCGAAGGTTCACCGGAGGCCGTACAGGCTAACCCGGTGGTGCTGGACGCCTATTTAGGAGACTGACGGTGCTACTTGAACTCAAAAATGTTGTGGCCGGCTATTTGCGCGGGGTCACCGTGCTGCGCGGCGTCAACCTGCATGTTAACGCCGGCGAGCTGGTCTGTTTGATTGGCCCCAACGGCGCCGGCAAGTCAACTGTGCTGCGCACCGTTTCCGGGCTGCTGGCTCCCTCGCAGGGGGAAATTCTGTTTGATGGTCAAAATATCGCCGGCCTCCGCCCCGATCTCATCTTGCAGCGAGGCATTGCTCAGGTAATGCAGGGCCACAGCGCTTTTCCGGCGATGACCATTCACGAAAATCTGCTGATGGGGGCGTACACTCTCAAAGATAAAACCGAGCGGGCGCGCCGTTTAGCGCAGGTTTATGATATGTTCGATTTGCTCAAAGTGCGGCAGCATTCAAAAGCCGGCAACCTCAGCGGCGGGCAGCAGAAAGTGCTGGAGGTTGGCCGCGCTTTGATGATCAATCCGCGTATGATCCTGTTTGATGAACCTTCATTGGGGCTGGACCCCAAAATGGCGCGCATGGTGTTTGACACCATCAAACGGTTGCAAACAGAAACCGGCATTACCGTGTTAATGGTGGAGCAGAACGCCAAAAGCGGCCTGGCTATTTCTGACCGGGCCTACGTGTTAGAACTTGGCCGGGAACGGCTGGAAGGCCCCGCCAACCAGTTGCTCAACGATCCCAGAGTTGCTCAGCTTTATTTGGGAGGGTCGATAATGCAAGAGGGCGACACGGCTGATGAGCTGGAACCGGTGGAAGAGGCGGTATGACGGGCGCATGGTGGGCCGTTACAGCCGGGGTCGGTTTTGGTATTTTTCAAACGCTCAACCGGCGAGCCGTGCGCGGCATGGACGTTTACACCGCCACGTTTATGCAGTTGTTCATTAGCGCTCTGGTGCTGATTGCGGTCTCGCTGCTCACCGAGGATTTGCATGTGTTGGCTACCGCCTCGGTCTGGGCCTGGCTCAATTTTAGCCTGGCCGGTTTTCTCCATTTTTTTGTGGGCTGGACATTTTTGAACGCCAGCCAAAAATTGATTGGCGCGGCCAGAACCGGCTCGCTGATTGGCGCCACGCCGTTATTTGGCGCGATATTTGCCGCCTTAACGCTTTCGGAATTTCCCACCCTGTTCTCCATCGGCGGTATCCTGCTCATTGTGGCCGGCGTTTATCTGGTCAATTACGCCCGCAGCCCGCGCCCGGCCCCGGCGGCGGCGATTGGTGGGGGCGCGGCGATTCCCTACCTCACCGCTAAAACCGATAGCGGCTGGCGGTCGTTGTTGTACGGGCTGGCGGCGGCGCTCTGCTGGTCGATCAGCCCCACGTTTATTCGCAAAGGGCTGGTTGAAATACCCTCGCCAATACTGGGCGTAACGATTGGCTTTGTCGCCAGCGTGCTGGGGTACGCCATCGTTATGCTCATCAAAAGCCGGCGCGCATCAATTGGCCCTATCACCACCGACGCGCTGGCTTTTAAATTGATTGCGGCTCTGCTGGTGGGGCTGGCAACATGGGGCCGCTGGATTGCCCTGGATTTGGCCCCGGTGGCCGTGGTGCTGGCTTTAAGTTTGGTCTCGGTGCCGGTGGTTAATTTGCTCTCGCCGCTGCTGGTGGGCCGAGACCTGGAGCGCGTTACCGTGCAGGTATGGCTTGGCTCCGGCTTAATTGTTGGCGGCTCTTTAATCCTGATTTTGTATCATTGACCCAAAATGAACATTGATAGTCACGCTCACATTATTGTGCCGGACATCACCCGCCGCGCCGCGCCCCACGAAGAGTGGCGGCCCGACGTGGTTTGGGAGAACAACCGGCAGTTTGTTGAATTTGGCGGCAAGCGCCTCAGTTCGGCGGTGCGCGAATTTGTCAGCATTGAGGCCATTCTGGCCGAGCAGGACAAAGCCGGGGTTGATAAAATTGTGCTGTCGCCGTGGTCATCGTTGTTTCGTTACGATGCCGATTTGGAGGCGTCGGTGCGGGCCAACCGCCTGCAAAATGACGCCATCGCCCGGCTGGCGGCGGAATACCCGGCGCGGGTGGCGGCGCTCGGTACGGTGCCGCTGCAAAACAGCGCCGCCGCCGTGGCCGAACTAAAGCGCGCCGTGACCGAGTTGGGGCTGCGCGGGGTTGAAATTGGCACTAACGTCAACGGCGTTTATCTGGGCGATCCGCAGTTTCGCCCGTTTTGGGCCGCCGCCGAAGAACTGGGCGCGCTGGTTGAAATTCACCCCGTCTCCGGTTTGGGCGGGCCAACCAACCGGGAATATTACCTGTGGAACGCCTTTGCCAACCCCGCCGAAACCGCGCTCACCGCCGCGCATATGATTCTCTCCGGCCTGCTGGAGGAACACCCCCGGCTGAAAATCTGCCTGCTGCACGGCGGCGGTCATCTGCCGTATCAAATTGGCCGGCTGGACCGTGCTTATGAAGTGCGCCCGGAAGCCCGCCAAAAAATCAGCGCCCCGCCCAGCACCTATCTCAAAAAATTTTACTTCGACACCGTGACCCACTCCGGGCCGGCGCTGTTGTACCTGATTAATCTGGTGGGCGCGGACCGGGTGCTGCTGGGGTCGGATTATCCCTTTGATATGGGCTACGAGCGCCCCGCCGAACTGGTGGAAAACCTGCCGGGACTCGGCCCGGCCGATAAAGCAGCCATTTTAGGCGGCAATGCCCGGCGATTACTGGATTTAAAATGAAAGCTCTTGTCCTTGAAGAATTTGGCGGCCCGTTGCGGCTCAAAGAATTACCCCCGCCCGAACCCGGCCCCGGCGAAGTGCTGGTACGGGTACGGGCCTGTGCGGTCGATCAGTTCGATTTGACCATTCGCGCCGGCAAACTGGCTCACGCCAGAGTGCCGCTCATTTTGGGCCACGAAATCGCCGGCGAGGTGGTCGGGTTAGGGCCGGGGGTGACCCGCTGGCAGCCGGGCCAGCGAGTGACTTCAACCCTGTATCTCACCTGCGGCCGCTGCCGCCACTGCCAGACCGGGCGGGAAACCATCTGCGAAAATTTCATCGGCTACGTGGGCATTCAAACGCCGGGCGGTTACGCCGAATACACCACCGTGCCGGAAGCCAACCTGGTGGAACTGCCGGAGTCGATTCCGTTTGCCGAGGGGGCCATTTTGGCCAACGCCATCGGCACCCCGTTTCACGCTTTTACCAAACGAATGCGGCTCTATCCCGGCGAGCAAATTGTGATTACCGGGGCTGGCGGCGGCGTGGGGCTGCACGCCATCCAGTTGGCCCGCATGATGGGGGCGCGGGTGCTGGCCGTGGATATTGGCCCGGCCAAACTTGAGGCCGCCAACGCCAACGGCGCTGAGATAACCATCGATCCCACCACGCACGATTTTGCGCAGGCCGCCCGCGACTGGACCCACGGCCGCGGCGTTGACGCCATTCTTGAATTGACCGGTGCGGCCACTCTGCCCACCAGTTTGCGGGCATTGGGCAAAGGGGGCCGGCTGGTGATTGTCGGCTTTCACACCGGCAGCAAGTTTGCTGTCGAGGCCAGCCAGATGGTCGCTAACGAGTGGGAGATTCTCGGCTCGCGCAACGTGACCAAGCGCGAACTGGCCGAGGTGACGGCGCTGGTGCAGGCCGGCCAGGTGCGGCCGGTGGTCAGCGGCGTGTATCCGCTGGCCGAAGCCGAATCGCTGCACACCCGCCTGCGCCAGCAGCAAATTTTAGGCCGGGTTGTGTTGGAGATATAACGTGCGCTTTGAATTTGTCCAACCCGAAACGTTATCACAGGCGCTGGAAACGCTGGCCCAACACGGTGACGAGGCCAAAATTATTGCCGGGGGGACGGCGGTGGTGTTGATGCTGCAACAAAAGCTGATCGCGCCGGCGGTGCTGGTCAGTTTGGGCCGGCTACCCGGCCTGGATTACATCCGGGCCGACGCGACGGGATTGCATTTGGGGCCGCTGACGCCGCTGCGCCGCATCGCCCGCTCGCCGCTGGTGCGGGAGCAGTTCCCGGCGCTGGCCCAGGCTTGCGCCGAGGTGGGCAACGTGCGCATTCAAAACCAGGCCACGCTGGGCGGCAATCTGGCCGAAGCCGATTACGCCTCGGACCCGCCGGCGGTGCTGCTGGCCCTCGATGCCGCTGTGACTCTGGCCGGGCCGGCCGGCAGCCGTACCCTTGCACTGGCCGATTTTGTGCTGGGTTTTTACACCACGGCGTTAGCCCCGGACGAGATCATCACCGATATTTTTGTGCCGCTGCCGCCCGCCGGCAGCCGGATGACTTATCTCAAATACAAAAGCCGCGCCTCAGAAGATCGGCCCTGCGTGGGCGTGGCCGCGTTGGCTGCATTTGAAAATGACACCTGTATTGACCTTCGCGTAGCGGTTGGCGCGGCCTGCGAAGTTCCCCGCCGGCTGGTCGAAGTTGAGGCGCTGGCTCGCGGGCAGGCGCTGCGCCCCGGTTTGATTGCCGACATCGCCGCGGGTTACGCCGCCAACATTGAAACCCTGCCCGATCTGCGCGGCTCGGCCTGGTACAAAACCGAAATGGTGCGGGTTTACGTGCAGCGGGCTTTGGAATTGGTGCGACAATGACTTTTTCGTTTCGGGCGGGTCATTCTGAGGCCAAAGGCCGAAGAATCTCCCGGGGTGCACGGCCTGAACCGACTGGAGTCTGGGGAGATTCTGAACGAAGCGCAGCGGAGTGAAGAATGACATTGGACCAGCTATTTAAATTTTGGGCTTTAACGGAGGTGCAGCATGGCCGTGGGTAAAGCGATGGTCATGCCCGATGCCGCAGCGCGGGTAACCGGCGCGACGCCGTATGGCGTCAATTTGAAATTGCCGCATATGCTGGTGGCCAAAGTGCTGCGCAGCCCGCTGCCGCACGCCAAAATCATCGGCCTGAATGCCGCTGCTGCCCAACACGCGCCCGGCGTGGCTGCCGTGCTCACCGCCGCCGATTTGGGGCAGCCGGGCGGGCCGGCGCTACTCACCGGGGCGGCGTTCAAAGACCAGCCGGTGGTGGCCGCCAACCGGGTGCGCTACGTTGGCGAGCCGGTGGCGCTGGTGGCCGCCGAATCGCTGCCGCTGGCCGAGGCGGCGCTGGAGTTGATTGAAGTTGATTTCGAGGAATTGCCGGCGGTTTACGAGGCGCAGGCTGCGCTGCAAACCGGCGCGCCGGCGCTGCATTCGGCGTTTGGCAACAACTGTTTCAAACACGCCAAACTCCGGCACGGCGATATTGAGGCCGGTTTTGCCGCCGCCGATGTGATTGTCGAGGAAACATTCACCAGCCCGCCGGCGCAGCACGCCTCGCTGGAGCCGCACGTTACCGCCGCGCAATGGCGTAACGGGCAACTGACAGTTTGGACGGCTACCCAGGCCCCGTATCTGGTCAAGCGGGCCTTGGCCGAGTTGTTTGGCCTCGATCCGGCGGCGGTGCGGGTGATTGTGCCGCCGCTGGGCGGTGGGTACGGCGGCAAAGGCCACCTGCGCTTGGAGCCGATGGTCGCCGCGCTGGCCTGGAAAACGGGCGGCCGGCCGGTCAAACTGGTGCTGTCCCGCGCCGAAGAATTTGTCACCGTGACCAAACATGCGGCCACCATCACCATCGAGTCCGGCCTTAAAAACGATGGCACATTTACCGCCCGCCGGGTGGCCATTCACTGGAACGGGGGCGCGTACGCCGACGCCAGCCCGGGGCTGGTAGCGGCGGGCATGGTGCGAGCCGTGGGGCCGTATCGCATCCCGCACGTTTGGGTCGACTCGCTGGGCGTGTACACCAACCTGCCGCCCGCGGGCGCGTTTCGGGGAGCGATGAGTTCGCAAACAACCTGGGCTTACGAATCGCACATGGACACAATTGCCCACCGGCTGGGCCTCGACCCGCTGGAACTGCGGTTGAAAAATTTACTGCTGCCCGGCGATCACTTTGCCACCGGCGAAATTATGCACGACATCCACTTTGTGGAATGTTTGCAGAGTTGCGCCGATAAGCTGGGCTGGGCCGCGCCGCCGGAGCAGACTGCCGCCCCGCCCCACAAAAAGCGGGGGCGCGGGTTGGGGGTGATGATGAAAAGTACCGTCCCCACCTCACGGTCGGAGTGCCGTTTACGGGTTGACGCCGGCGGAGCCGTCACCTTATTTACCAGCACCGTCGAAATGGGGCAGGGGGCGCACACCGCGCTGGGGCAAATCGCCGCCGAGGCACTGGACATTCCGTTTGAATCGGTGGCGGTGGTCGGGCCGGACACGGCTGTTACGCCGTTTGATACCACCACCAGCGCGGCGCGTTCCACGGGAATGATGGGCGCGGCAATTTTGCACGGGGCCGAGGCGTTGAAGCAAAAGTTAATCGAAGCCGCTGCGCCCTTTTTTGAGCAGCCCCCCGCCGAGTTGGCCATCCGGGCCGGGGCGGTTGTCTCCGTGGCTGCGCCGGCGCAGCGCATGCCCTTCGCCGAGGTGGTCAGCCGCAACCGGCTGGAGCGGCTCGAAGCAATGGGTGTTTATCAAACCCAAAGCGAACTGAACCCGGACACCGGGCAGGGCGTTTCTACCCCGCACTGGCATCAGGGGGCGGGCGCTTGCGAAGTTGAAGTGGACACCGAGACCGGGCAGGTGACGGTGCTGCGTTTTGTGGGGGCGTCGTTTGCCGGGCGGGTGGTCAACCCGGCGCTGGCCCGGTTGCAAAATGACGGCAACATTATTTTTGGGTTAGGCCCGGCCGTGATGGAAGAAATTGTGACGGAGGGGGGGCAGGTCATCAACCCAAACCTGTCGGATTACCTGATTCCTTCATTTTTGGATACGCCGCGCCGGTTGGAGACGGTCTCGCTGGAAAGCGAAGGCAGCGAGTTTCACGGTATCGGCGAGATGACCCTGCCGCCGGTAGCGCCGGCCATTGCCAACGCCATCTTTAACGCGGTGGGCGTCCGCATCCGGGATCTGCCCCTCACGGCAGAAAAAATATTGCGAGCCATCAAAAATGAATGAGTTAAAAATTACCCTGCAAATCAACGGAACCCCGCACGAATTGACGGTTTCGCCGGACCAAACCCTGCTGGCGGTGCTGCGCGAGTCGTTGGGGCTGGTTGGGGCGCGTGAAGGCTGCGGCATTGGCATGTGCGGGGCCTGTACCATTTTAATTGACGGGCAAGCTATGAGCAGTTGCCTGCTGCTGGCTGTGCAGGCCGCCGGTAAAACCATCACCACTATCGAGGGGCTCGCTTCGCCGGAGCAGTTGCATCCGGTGCAGCACGCCTATGTGGAGCATTCGGCCTTTCAATGCGCCTACTGCACACCGGGCTTCATTCTGTCAACGGTGGCCCTGCTGGCGGAAGATGCCAGCCCGGACGACGACACTATTCGCCGCTATTTGGCCGGCAATTTATGCCGCTGCGGCAGCTACGCCAATATTCTGGAAGCCGTGCAGCAGTGCAGGACGATGGCTCAGGCTCAGGACGCAGGAGAGGGGTGAGGAGTGAAGAGTGCCGCAAAATTCGTTCATTCGCAATCCCTACCCTGACTCCTGATTCCTATTTTTATACTGAAATAAATTTGAGAGTTACACTTTTGCCCTCATCCCCCCGGCCCCCTTCCACCCTACGGGTACTTCGTCCCTCAGGGAGAAGGGGGAGAAATACTTTTTTGGTGCGATTTTGAACGGTGAAGCCGCTCAAAATCGCACCAAATCAATCGCTCCCCCTCCCCAATTTGGGGAGGGGGTTGGGGGGAGGGGTACAAAAGTATAGAAAGGAATGTACCAATGGCCAAACTTTTTACCAAAGATCAACTGCCCCATTTCCACTCCACCCGCGATACCCGCGACCGGCTGGATTTGCTCACCGAAAATGTGCCGGTGGGCGCAACCCGGCTGCGGGCCGACCGCATCATCTATCACCCCGGCGATTCGGCGGCCAAACATTATCACCTGGGCTGCCACCACATGTTTGTCATTTTAGAAGGTGAGGGTCTGATGTTCACCCCGGCGGGCAGCCATCGGCTCAAACCGGGCATGGCCGCTATCGTGGTGCCGGAAGAGATTCACTGGTTTGAAAACGATACCGACGCCAATTTTAAATTTGTTGAGTTTTGGGCGCCGCCGCCGCTCAAAACTATCTGGATTGTGGAAGATGATATATGAACGTGGGGCCGGGACGACTGAGGTTCAGTCGCTAAAAAGAAAGCCAACTGCCAAAAAGGAGAAGATGCTATGCCAGATGCACGAGTCCAGGCGGCTATCGCCAATTGGGCGCCGCGATTCACGTCGCAAGGTGTCGATTATAACGATTTTGTGCGTACCACTCAAAGTCTTGAAACCTGGGCCGAATGGCTGCCCGCCTGGCGCGCCACCGGCGATATGCACGCCGAATTGGCCCGGGCCGCCGCGGCCAAAGGGCGGGGGGTGAGCGCCGGCGAAGCCTGGGTGCGGGCCGCCCTCTGCTACCATTTTGCCAAATTTGTCTGGATGGTAGACATGGCCCAATACCGGGCTGCGGCCGATAAAGCGGTGAGCAGCCTGTACGCCGCGCACCGCCAGCTTGACCCCACCGCCCAGCGCCTCGAAATCCCATTCGAGGGGATTACGATGGCGGGCAATCTGCGCCGCCCGCCCGGCAGCGCCCAACCGCCGCTGGTCATTCTGCTGCCGGGGCTGGACTCCACTAAAGAGGAGTTTTTTAACTGGGAAAATGTTTTTTTGAAGCGCGGCCTGGCTACCCTTTCGCTCGACGGGCCGGGGCAGGGCGAAACCGGCTACCATTCGCACATCCGGCCGGATTACAATGTGGCCGTCTCAACCTTGTTGGATTGGCTGGCGGCGCGCACCGACTTGAATCTGGCGCGGGTAGGGCTGGTGGGTGTCAGCATGGGTGGCTATTACGCTCCCCGGGTTGCCGCCTTTGAACCGCGCATTCGGGCGGTGGCGGCCATTGGCGGGCCGTACAATTTTGGTGAGTGCTGGGATCAACTACCGCAATTAACCCGCGAAACATTTGTGCATCACGCCGGCGCGGCCAATGAAGCCGAAGGGCGGGAGCGTGCCTTGCAACTGAGCCTGGCCGGCGTGGCCGAGCGGATTTCGCAGCCGCTGCTGGTTGTCTTTGGCAAGCTGGACCGGCTCATTCCCTGGCAGCACGCGGAACGGCTGGCCGCCGAAGCCCCCCACGCCGAACTGGTCATGTACCCGGACGGCAATCACGTATGCAACAATTTACCCTACAAGTACCGGCCGCTGGTGGGTGATTGGCTGAGCGAGCAGTTGTAAAGGAGCAGCAATGAACCAAATCGGGGTTGCTCTCATTGGCACCGGCATGTGGGGCCGGCGGCTGGCGCCGGCGGTCAAACAAACCGCCTCGCTGCGGCTGGTAACGTGCTACAGCCGCAACGCTCAAAAGTGCGCCACCTTCGCCGCCGAGTTTGAGTGTGAAGCGGCGGCATCTTTTGAGGCGGCCATCACCCACCCCGGGGTGCGGGCGGTGCTGCTGCTAACCCCCAACAACACCCATGCCGAACAGGCGCTGGCCTGCGCCCAACTTGGCAAACACGTTTTTGTGGAAAAACCCATCGCCGATACGTTGAGCGATGGCCGCAAAATTCGGGATGCCTGCCAGGCCGCCGGTGTGGTGTTGCTGGTGGGACACGCCTTTCGGCGGTTGGGTGCGGCCAGAAAAGTAAAGCAGCTCCTCGATGACGGCCGGCTGGGAACCATCCTGCTGGCCGAGGCGAATTTCTCGCTGCCGGGCCTGCTGACGCCGGACAAATGGCGCTTTTACCGCGACACGTGCCCCGGCGGCCCGCTGATGCAGTTGGGCATTCATCACGCCGATACGCTGCACTATTGGTTGGGGCCGGTTACGCGGGTGCGGGGATCGTTTGCGCGGGTGGCTACTGCTGCGGAAATTGACGATGTAGGGCTGGCTCTGCTTGAGTTTGCCGGCGGCGCGCGCGGGTCGCTCGCCAGCGCCTACGGTGTTACCAAAACTTTTTACCTGCGTTTGTTTGGCACGGCGGCCAGCCTGCACTACCAAACCGATATGTCCATCTGGCCGCAGGCCGATCAAATGGACGCCGCCACAACGCTAACTTTGCACAGCGACGCCGGCCGAGAAACCATCGATTTTAACCCCCGCAACATGCTGCTTGAAGAACTGGCCGAGTTTGCCAGTTGCATTCGGGGTGAGGCCGCGCCGGAAACGGGCGCCGCCGAGGCGCTGGCCGCGTTGGAGGTGGTGCGCGGGGCTATCGCCTCTTATGAAACCGGACAAATCTATGCAATGGAGCAGGGTTGATATGCCGATAATTGTGAATGTTGACGACGTAAGAATCCAACGGGGCGACGGTTGGACCCAAATTATTGTGGCCGATGCCGGTGTGATAGGTGTGCCCGCTATGACAACCTGCCGCTGGGTATTTGAAGCGGAGGCGCGCGGCCCGCAACAGCAACAGGGCGATACCGACCAGTTGCTGTATGTGATCCGGGGCAGCGGGTTGGCCGTGGTTAACGGCCAGGAAATGCCGCTGACGGCTGAGTGCGTGCTGTGGGTTGAACGCGGCGAGCAGTATCAATTTGTGGCCGGCCCGGCGGGTCTGGAAATTTTGCAGGGGTTCGCCCCCGGAGCGTAACAATGAAATTACAGGATTCATTAATCATTGAGGCCCCGGTCGATGCGGTTTGGGCTTTTATATTGGATATTCCCCGGGTGAGCGCCTGTGTGCCCGGCGCAGAGGGCGTTAACCAGACCGAGCCGGATGCCTATCGGGGTAAATTGAAAGCCAAAGTTGGTGCGGTGAAAGCAGCTTTTGAGGGCGAGGCCAAAATTGAGGAAAAAATCAGCCCGCAAAAGTTGTCGGCCTCGTTTAAGGCGCAGGACAGGGCTTTGGCCAGCATTGTGACCGGCGCATTTTCCGTGCAGCTAACGCCCATTGCGGCCGGCACCCAACTGGATTACCAGATGGACATCACCATGCGCGGCCGCCTGGCCACAATGGGATTTGCGGTGGTGCAGCAAAGCGCCAAAAAAATAACCGCCGAATTTGCCGCCTGTCTCAGCGCCGCCCTGGCCGAGTCGCCACCGCCCGTGTAAGTTTTTTGCACTGTAGCCGGATTGCGCCGGTTTTGGTGCCCCCGTTCTGTCACCCCGCAATTACACCCCGGCCAGCGCCTGTTCCAGGTCGGCGATTAAATCTTCGGTATCTTCAATGCCGGTTGAATACCGGATCAGGCTTTCGGGGATGCCCATCGCCTGCCGTTCTTCGGCGGTGCATTCTACGTGGCTGGTGGTTGCCGGCGGGCCAACAATGGTTTCCACCGCGCCCAGATTGGCGGCGGCGTGGGCGTAGCGCAGCCGGGGCAAAAAGCGGCGCACGGCATCAAGGCTGTTTTCCCTGAGCATAAAACTGAGCATGCCACCAAAGCCGCGCATCTGTTTTTTGGCAATATCGTGATTCTGGTGCGATTCCAGGCCGGGGTAAAACACCCGCTCAATTTTGGGGTGCGATTCCAGAAATTGGGCAATTTTGAGGGCGCTTTCGTTTTGCTGTTTAATGCGCAGGTGCAGCGTTTTCATGCCGCGCAGCAGCAGATAAGCGGCCATCGGGTGCAGGGTGGCCCCGTTGATTTCCCGGTAGTGATAAATTTGCTCGATCAGCTCTTTTGAGCCGCACACAACCCCGCCCAGCGCGTCGGCGTGGCCGCCCAAATATTTGGTGGCGCTGTGCAGCACCAAATCCGCGCCCAGTTGCAGGGGATTCTGGTTGATGGGTGTGGCAAAGGTGTTATCTACAATTACAATTGCCCCAACCGCGTGGCCGGCTTTGGCCAACCGGGCCAGATCGGTCACTTTAACGGTGGGGTTGGTGGGGCTTTCCAGGTACAGCACGTTGCAACCTTTGGCCACTTCGGCCTCGATTTCTGCGTGGTCGGTGGTGTCGCACAGGGCCACTTCTATCTGCAAGCGCGGCAAAAACTCGGTAAAAATTTTGTTGGTGCCGCCGTACGTATCTTTCACCGATACCACCCGGTCGCCGGGTGAGAGAAAGGTGTACAAGGCGCTACTGATAATGCCCATGCCGGTGGCAGCGCTGGTGGCGGCTGCGGCTCCCTCCAGCAACCGCACTTTTTCTTCAAAAGCGTGGACGGTGGGGTTGGTGTTACGGCTGTAGATATGGCCGGCTTCCTGCCCCAGCGCCACCCGCAGCCATTGGTCCATGTCGCTGTAGCCAAAAGAAACACTGTGGACCACCGGCACCTGGGTAGCGCCTTGCAGCAGGTATTCATCTTCACCGGCCCAAACGGATAAAGTGCCTAATTGCGGACGTGTTATGTTGCTCATAGTAATTCAGCTCCCTCAAGTATGGATTCCCTGACGACATGCGGCCGATGACCGCGTATCCGCAGGGTGTGAGTTTATGGAATGTTTTGATCAGCGCCGGGCAGAGCGCCGCGGCCGCGCCCCCTGTTATCAGCTCTGGTAACTCTCCGGCCAAGTTTAACATGCACCGGCCGGAAATAAAATTCAACCCCCTTGTGCGATCAGCATACGCAATACGCAACAAGCAACAACTTGTCACCCCCTCTGAAATCCCGCTGAACCAAAAATCTTGCGCCATTGATCGATGACTGTTGCGGCGCCAGGTTAAGCCGGACCAGGAAGCGATTAAGTTGCCGTGATTTGGCTTCAGCAAAGTGGCCCCGATGCAGAAAATGATGTAGCATTTGGCGCAATCGGTTGAGTTTGATAACCTTTGGCCAACAGGGTGCGCCGCACCTTTCTCACCTGTGAACGTAATAAATTTATTGCCTGTGTCGCGGTTGGGCGCGGCATTGGGGCGAGTCGGAGGGAAAAAAATGGCGAATCTTTGGGGACGTAACTGGACCCGCACCGAATTATTGCAGTATGTCGGTCACATTGAGCAGATAGCCGGCATCAGCGCGCTGGAACTCTCGGATGGAATGGGCCGGGGCAGCCGCGTTTTTCAGGTCAGTACCGGTTCCGGGCTAACGTTCCGGGTGCTGGCCGACCGGGCGCTGGATATTTCGGCCTGTCACTTCCGGGGCGTGCCGCTGGCCTGGGCTTCGTCAACCGGCGAAGTGCACCCCGCTTACTACGAGGCCGAGGGGCTGGGCTGGCTGCGCTCATTTCAGGGAGGGCTGCTGGCCACCTGTGGGCTGGACCAGTTTGGCGCTCCGGCCGCCGATGGCGGCGAGGCGTTTGGCCTTCATGGCCGGGTGAGCAACCTGCCGGCCAGTCAGGTTAATTATCAAACCTACTGGGCCGGCGATGAGTATCACCTGGAAATTAGCGGGCAGGTGCGGCAAACACGGCTGTTTGGCGAGAATCTGGTGCTGCACCGAAAAATCAGCACCCGGTTGGGAGCCAACACCATCTGGCTGGAAGATACCGTTACCAATGAGGGTTTCAACCGCCAACCGCACATGATTTTGTACCACTGCAACCTGGGTTTCCCGCTGATTGGCCCGGCGGCAACGCTGCACGTGGCCGGCGGCGCAGTAGTGCCCCGAGACGCCGACGCGGAACCCGGGTTGGGCGAATGGCATCGTTTTCAGCCGCCGACGCCGGGCTACCGCGAGCAGGTGTTTCGCCATGCGCCGGTTGCCAACGAGCAGGGGGAAGCGGTGGCCCGGATTGACAACCCGGAGCTGGATTTCGGCTTCCGGCTCCGGTACAGCGCCAAAACGCTGCCGCACCTGTTCCAGTGGAAGCAGATGGGACAGGGCGCTTACGTGCTGGGCCTCGAGCCGGCCAACAGCAGCGGCATCGCAGGCCGGGCGGCCGCGCGCCAGCGCAACGACCTGCCCCACCTTGAGCCGGGCGAGAGCCGGACGTATCAATTACAGTTTGAGATCAATCCCGTGGAGGAATGACGGCTTTTCAAAAGCGACTCAGAGCAGTCCCAAATCGCGGGCGCGAAGGGTGGCTTCGGTGCGGGTAGAAACGTTCAGCTTGGTAAATATATTGGCTACGTGCCGTTTGACCGTGTGCGGGCTGACAAATAGCTGCTCGGCGATGAGCGGGTTGCTGGCCCCGGTGGCCAGGTAGCGCAGAATTTCGATTTCGCGGGCGGTTAGCGTTTCGCCGGTGTCTGGAATCAACAGGCCGGCTCCCGGCTTCGGTTCGGTTGCGGCGGCCGGTTCAATCCCCATCAGGCGCAGCGTGCGGGCGCAAAACCCGGAATGAACATCGGCTTGCCGGGCCAATTGCAGCAGCGGCGCAACCAGCCTGTCGCCCTCCCACATCAACAGGCCGGGGAAATTCTCGGTCTCATACTCCGCCAGCACCGGAGAAAATTCGGCCAGGGCGGCTTGCTGCCGGCCTTCATGCCAATGAAGGTAAGCCAGCAACACGTGGGCGTTGCTGAACATCATTGTGAAACGCAGCCGGTTTTGAATGGCGACGGCCTGTTGCAGCAGCGTTTCTGCCTGCTCCGCACGGCCTTCGCTCAAGGCCAGCAGCGCGGCGAGCATCGCCCGCAGCCCCGGCGCAAACGGCCACTCAGCCGGGCCGGCCAGCGACTCTAACTGGCTGTATGCCGCTCGCGCCTCGTCTAAACGGTTTTGCTGCCAGCGAATCCGCCCCAGCCAGAAAAAGAAAACAGTTAAAAATGTGGGGCCGTAGTTATCCATATCCGGCTGAGACAAACGCCGGTAGTGGCGCTCAAAGGCGGCGTCGGCTTTTTCTGTTTGACCCCGCAACGCGTAGCACATGGGGGCCAGCGTGCCGATGGCGGCGCTCATCCAGATTCCCCCGCCAAACCGCTCGCTGATGGCGATGGCTTCTTCGGCGGCTTCGATGGCCGGCGGCCAGTTGCCTTGCCATAACCAGATAAGTGACCGCAGGTGTTTGGCCGTTGCCTGCAAGGGCAGCGGGGCCGAGTCGCCCTGCCGTTCGATGAGGCGGGTCAGGCGTTCGGCCCGGGCAATCCCGCCGGGCAACACGGTGAATGGCCCCCAAATAGAATTTTCGTTGAGGGCGTGCAAAATGCGGGGGTCGCTATCGCGTTCGGCCAGACTAACGGCCGCTTCAATATCATCGACAACTTGCGGCCAGTTGCCCATGCTCAACTGCACGGTTGAGCGAATAATTAACAACCTGGCCCGGCTGTAAGCCGAGATGGGATAGTTGAGCGCCTGCTCAATGATGGCGGTAGCGCCCATTAAATCAGCTTTCAGCGCCAAAATTCGGGCCAGTTGCACCCGGGCTTCACCGGCGCCTACCCGGTTGCCGTTGGCCTCAAACCCGGCCAAGGCCTGCTCGATGTGCGATTGCCCGCGGTTTAACTCCCAGCGCCGCCAGGCATCAATGCCCTGCAAATAGTTCAACTGCGGCCGCCCGGCGATGATTTCTGCCGGAAGGGCAGCCAGCCAACCCCGCAGCGTGTCAAACGCTCCCTGATCCAGAAATTGTTCGCCCACTTGCTCAATCACCGTAGCCGCTTCGAGCCACAAGCCGGCAGCCAGATAATGGCCAATAACCTGGCGTGGTGCGGTCGATGCTGAAGCGGCGCGGCAGTGCAGTTCGGTTAACCGGACGGGGGCTTCGCGGGCCAGTTGCTGCTGGAGAAACTCGGCAAACAGGGCGTGGTAGCGGTAAACCGGCGTCAGTAAATCATCAACCGCTACCAGAAACAGGTTGCGGCGGTACAGTTCTTCCATCAGCGCCGCCGCGTCGTCGCGCCCGGTAACGGTCTGGCAGAGAGCCGGGGTCAATTCGGCCAGAATCGATGTTTCAAGCAAAAAGGCGCGCAGCGCCGGTTCCTGCCGCCGCAGCACTTCTTCGGCCAAAAAGTCAAACAAATAGCGATCGGTGTGGGCCAGCCGGTCAATAAAGGCCGCCCGGTCGCCCGGCTGGTTGAGGCGGGCCAGCGAGCCGGCCAGCAGGCGCAACCCGGCGGCCCAACCCTCGGTGCGGGTATGCAGGTTGTCCAGTTCTACAGTTGACAGCGCCAGGTGCAGCCGCTCGTTTAGAAAGGCGGCTGCTTCGGCCGTGGTAAAGCGTAAATCGGCCAGCCGCAGCTCGGCCAGTTGCCCGCGCGCCCGCAGTCGGGCCAGCGCCAGCGGCGGGTCGTGACGGGTGGTAACAGCCAGCCGCATCGCCGGCGGCAGTCGTTCCAGCAGGTAATCCAGAGCCGCGTAAACAAGAGGTTCGGTGACAATGTGCAGGTCATCCAGCACCAGCACAAACGGCGCTGGCAGCGCGGTGACAATATCATTGATGAACAGGGCCATGACTCGCCGGGGTTGTTCGGCGGGGTCGAGCGCGGGCTGACTGTCCAGGGCGGTGAGCAGCGTTTGGGCTTTGTGGCCTATGCCGGGCGCTAATCCCTGCAGCGCGGCGGCCAATCCCAGGCAGAAGTGGCTAAAATCGTTATCTTCTTCACCCAGGGCCAGCCAGGCCATCGGCAGGTGGGGGCAGGCCGAGGGCAAGTCGGCCAGGAGGGTGGTTTTGCCGTAACCGGCCGGCGCGGACACCAGGGTTAAGGAGTGATCTGTAACGGAGGCGCCCAAAAGGGAAAGCAAACGGGCGCGGGGGATGTAATCATCGCGCAGCCGGGGCGGAACCAGCTTGGTTTGGGTGAGCCACAACGGTGGCTCAAGTGGCAGCTCGCTCAATTTGCCCTCGCCAAAAATCTACTTTTCAATTGATGATTTTGGCTGCGCTCATTATAGTCGAGGTTTTCTGGCGGGTCAATCGCCGGAGCCGACTCCCTTTGCCTGTGAGTGGGGTGCAGAACCCCGGCATGGCCCAATCGGGCCATGCCGGGCCAGTTGCTTGTTCGTGCCAAATTGGCCTTATCGGTCGATGAACGCCCCTGTTTTTACCGCTATACTCAACTCAAAATAAAACAGTGCCGGGCGCGGCAATTCCCCGGCAAAAGAGGAGTGACAGGGATGAAAAAGCTGTTAAAATGGATGAGATTTGGGCTGGCCGGGCTGGTTGGCCTGCTCATTGTTGCGGTTGCAGGTGTTTACCTGCTCAGCAGTATGCAATTGAATAAAAGCTACACCGTTGAACCCGAGCCGGTGGCCATTCCCACCGCTGCCGCCGCCATTGCCGAGGGTCAGCGCCAGTATACCACCCACGGCTGCGGCGACTGCCACAGCCCGGATGGGGCCGGCGCGCTGGTGATTGACGACCCCCTCTTTGGTCGCATTAGCGGCAGTAATTTAACCCCCGGGGCGGGCGGCATTGTCCAAAGCTACAGCGACCTGGACTGGGTGCGGGCCATTCGACATGGCGTGGCCCCGGATGGCCGGCCTTTGCTGGTTATGCCTTCGCACGAGTACAATCCGCTTAACGACGACGACCTGGGGGCTATTATGGCCTATCTTAAAAGCATGTCCCCGGTTGATCACCAGCCGCCGGCCAACGCGGTGGGCCTGTTGGGGCGCATCCTGCTGGTTACCGGGTTGGTGCCCGTGCTGCCAGCCGGGCGGATTAATCACGCCGCGCCGCGCCCCACCGCCGTTGCGCGGGGTGCTACAGTAGAGTATGGCTACTATTTATCGCAATCGTGCATTGGCTGCCACGGCGAGGGGTTATCCGGCGGGGCAATTCCCGGCCTGCCGCCGGAACCGCCGCTGCCCCGCAACCTTACCCCGGATGCGGCAACCGGCCTGGGCAATTGGAGCCAGGAGGATTTCTTGGTGGCCATCCGTGAAGGCCAACGGCCCGATGGTACGGCCATCGATCCCAAGGCGATGCCCTGGCCCAGCTTTAAACTGATGACCGATGACGAGTTGCAGGCGTTGTGGCTCTATTTACAGTCGGTACCGGCCCAACCCTTCGGCAACAGGTAACGCCTATGCAAGACCGGGTGCGTGACCAGATGGCGGCTTATCTTGCCGCAAACCGGGTGGCTACCCTGTGCGCCGCCGGCCCGCAGCGAGTGGCGAGCACACTGGTTGCGTACCGCAGCCACAGGTTAACCCTCACTTGCCAGGTGCCAGGCTGGAGCGACGCGCTATACTACCTGGAACAAAACCCGCAAGTGGCGTTAACCATTATTCTGGGCGACCAGAACCGGGGGCTGTGCTGGCTTTACTACCAGGGTCTGGCTCAGCCGGCTCCTTCAGAAAACCTGAGCAATCCATTATACCGCCTGATCCGGGTACTGCCCCGCCGGATTGACATGATTGATGAGCAAGCCGGGCCGGGTGTCAGAACCACCCTTGAGGTGCTGGCTTCAGGTGAATAAGTTTTCAGGCGGCGGAATCAAATTCTTCAGGCGAAAGAATCGAATCCTTCAGGCGAAAGTAATGAATCCTAATTCCTGACTCCTGATTCCTGACCCCTGTTTTCAAAGGAGAACCAGATTATGAGCAATGCAACCATTCAACGGGCAATGATTATTGGCGGCGGCATTGGCGGGCTGTGTGCCGCCATTGTCCTGAGGCAAATCGGAATAGACGTAACCGTGTTGGAAAAAGCGCCTGTTTTGGGCAACGTGGGGGCCGGGCTGGTGCTGTGGCCCAACGCCATCCGGGTGCTGCGCCAACTGGGCGCGGCAGAAGCGATCATCAACGCCGGTTCTGCCATTGACCACGGCCAGATTCGGACCGCCGCCGGCAAAATCCTGTCCCGCAGCGAACCGGGCGAGCTGCGGCAGCTTTTGGGCGAACCAACCGTGGCCATTCACCGGGCCGATTTGCACGCCATTTTGCTGTCGCTGCTGCCGGCGGGAGTGGTCAGGTTGGGCGTATCCGGTTTCACCGTTGCGCCGTCCCAAACCGGGGTGACGGTTAACAGCGCCGGCGGCCAAACTGACCGGATTGACCTGCTCATCGGCGCAGATGGTATTCACTCTCAGGTGCGACAGCAGCTCTTTCCGGCGGTAAAGTTGCGTTACGCCGGGTATTCGGCCTGGCGCGGCGTGGTAAACGCCCCTGACACGGTTGCCGAAGGCATCACCACGGAGATGTGGGGGCGGGGCAGCCGTTTTGGTGTGGTTCCCATTGACGCTCGCCGGGTGTACTGGTACGCCACGCTCAACCAGCCGGCCGGACGAGATTACAGCCCGGTAAGCCAGAAAGCGCTGTTGCAACAACATTTTGCCGGCTGGATGCGTCCCGTTGAAAGCCTGCTGGAGGCCACGCCGGCCGAGGCTATTCTTCATCACGATATTTACGACATCGCCCCGCTGTTGCGCTGGAGCCAGGGTCGGATAACCCTGCTGGGCGACGCCGTTCACCCCACTACACCCAACATGGGGCAGGGCGCATGCATGGCTATTGAAAGCGCCTGGGCGCTGGCCCGCTCTATTGCCGCCGCGCCGGATGTACCGACGGCGCTGGCCGCTTACGAGCAGGAACGCCAGCCGCGCACCGCCTGGATTACCAACCAGTCGTGGCAGATTGGCCGCCTGGGCCAGCTTGAAAACGGGTTGGGCTGCCGCCTGCGAGACGCGGTGCTGGCCCTCACTCCGGCCAGCGTGGTCAAAACCCGGCTGGCCAAAGTGACGGCTTACCCGGACGCGCCGCTTTTCAATCAGCCCTGATTATTACAGTTTTTATGAGGACGCCAAATACCTCGACGCCCCACCGGCCTAACTCTACTCCAAATTAATTTTGAATGAGAACCTGGGTTTGGCCGGGCCATCGGGGGTGACGATTAGGGTGTAAGTGCCGGCCTGGTCCAGCGCCACCGGCCCCTGATTGCCGTTGTAAACGTTAAACAACTCGGTGCGGCCGTCGGGGGCCAGCAGCGAGAAGTAAGCGCCTTCGCTGGCGGAATCAAACTGAAAGAAGATGGTTTGGCCGGCCTGCGCCTCAAACGTGTAGCGCGCTGTTTGGCCGGGGATGGTGATCAGGCCATCGACAAACTGGCCAAAGGTGAGCGCGCCGCCATCGATCACCGGCGGGTTGACATCCCAGATGACAAACGAGAATTTGGGTTTGGCCGGGCCATCGGGGGTGACGGTGAGGGTGTAAGTGCCGGCCTGATCCAACGTCACCGGCCCTTTATTGCCGTTGTAAACGTTAAACAACTCGGTGCGGCCATCCGGGGCCAGCAGCGAGAAGTAAGCGCCTTCGCTGGCGGAATCAAACTGAAAGAAAATGGTTTGGCCGGCCTGCGCGTCAAACGTGTAGCGCGCCGTTTGGCCGGGGATGGTGATCTGGCCATCGGCAAACTGGCCAAAGGTGAGCGCGCCGCCATCGATCACCGGCGGGTTGACATCCCAGATGACAAACGAGAATTTGGGTTTGGCCGGGCCATCGGGGGTGACGGTGAGGGTGTAAGTGCCGGCCTGGTCCAGCGCCACCGGCCCTTTATTGCCGTTGTAAACGTTGAACAACTCGGTGCGGCCATCCGGGGCCAGCAGCGAGAAGTAAGCGCCTTCGCTGGCCGAATCAAACTGAAAGAAGATGGTTTGGCCGGCCTGCGCCTCAAACGTGTAGCGCGCCGTTTGGCCGGGGATGGTGATCTGGCCATCGGCAAACTGGCCAAAGGTGAGCGCGCCGCCATCGATCACCGGCGGGTTGACATCCCAGATGACAAACGAGAATTTGGGTT
>JAJVIM010000037.1:0-15870 GCA_022071955.1 Anaerolineae bacterium | reverse complement strand
TCAAACGTGTAGCGCGCCGTTTGGCCGGGGATGGTGATCTGGCCATCGGCAAACTGGCCAAAGGTGAGCGCGCCGCCATCGATCACCGGCGGGTTGACATCCCAGATGACAAACGAGAATTTGGGTTTGGCCGGGCCATCGGGGGTGACGGTGAGGGTGTAGGTGCCGGCCTGGTCCAGCGCCACCGGCCCTTTATTGCCGTTGTAAACGTTAAACAACTCGGTGCGGCCGTCGGGGGCCAGCAGCGAGAAGTAAGCGCCTTCGCTGGCGGAATCAAACTGAAAGAAGATGGTTTGGCCGGCCTGCCCGTCAAAGGTGTAGCGCGCCGTTTGGCCGGGGATAGTGATCTGGCCATCGGCAAACTGGCCAAAGGTGAGCGCGCCGCCATCGATCACCGGCGGGTTGACATCCCAGATGACAAACGAGAATTTGGGTTTGGCCGAGCCATCGGGTTTGACGACGAGGGTGTAAGTGCCGGCCTGGTCCAACGTCACCGGCCCTTTATTGCCGTTGTAAACGTTAAACAACTCGGTGCGGCCATCCGGGGCCAGCAGCGAGAAGTAAGTGCCCTCGCTGGCGGAATCAAACTGAAAGAAGATGGTTTGGCCGGCCTGCGCGTCAAACGTATACTGCACCGTTTGGTCGGGCGCGGTAATTTCACCGGTAACTTCCTGGCCCAGTGGCATCTGGCCTGTGCCGGTGAACGGGCTGCCTGGCGGCGGATTGGCAGGCTCAACCTGTGGTTGGGTTATGGCCTGTCTCACCTCCTGCTCGTTTTGGGCGTCGTGGTATTGCCCGCCGGCAGCCTGGGCAATTTGCTCAAGCTGAGCCCGGTCGCTCTCGCTGACGCCCAGCCCAATGAGTTGCAGATCAAATTCAATCCCCAACCGCCGGCTGAGCGATTCTAACTGGCTCACCGCATCGGCCTCGCAGGTATCCAGGCCGGCGGTAATAACAATCAGCGTATTTTTTGTGTCGCGGGTCAGGTCAAAATCACCAATTGCCTGAACAATCGCCTGGGTTAAGGGCGCCTGGCCCGATGGCGTCACCTCGGACAGATTTTTGACCAACTGCTCCCGCTGCTGTGTGGCCGGTTTCACTAACAAAGCGGTGTCCTGGCACGGTTCGGCGCCGGATTTGCCGCCGCCAAAAATTCGCAGGCCGGCGTTTACATTGGACGGCAAAATTTTCAACTCTTCGGCCAAACCGGCGCGGGCGATATCCATTTTGGTGCGCCCGTCAATGGTATCGTTCATGCCCTGCGAGGCGTCAATAACAAACTGCCATGTTGCCAGCGAGGGGGCGGGGGCCGACGCAAAATAATACCAGAGTCCTCCGGCGGCGGTAATGAACAAACACAGGCCCACCAGCAACACGGTACCAATCAGCAGCCAGGGTGTCCGCTTTGGGCTGGCTTTGGAGGCTTTGGGTTTAACCTTGCCCGTTGTGGTCGATGAGGCAACAGACAACCGGGTAGCCTGGGTATCAACTGCTCTTCTTTCGGCCGGCGGCGCTGCCTCGGAAGTCAGATTCAAACTGCGTTTCAAGCTGTCAATCAGCGCCTCAGTTGTTTGGTAGCGCTGGGCCGGATCTTTGGCCGTGGCCTTTAAAACAACGCCTTGCAGCACATCGGGGATATCGGGGCTAAAATCCCGCGGCGGCGGCAGGGGGTCGGACACCACCTTGAGCATAACGGCCAGCGGGGTATCGGCGCTGAAGGGCACCTTTCCAACCAGCATTTCATAAAGCACAATGCCCAGCGAGTAAATATCGGCGGCGGGGCCAATGTTGGGCAAACCGCGCGCCTGCTCCGGCGACATGTAGGCCGGCGTGCCAATCCCTACCCCGGTTTGGGTCATGGCCTCGGTTGCGGTTAACATTTTGGCGATGCCAAAATCGGTCAGAATAACCTGCCCCTCGTTGGTCAGCATAATGTTAGCCGGTTTAATATCACGGTGGATGACCCCGCGCCGGTGGGCATAACCCAAGGCCGAGGCAACCTGCTCAATGATGCTTACCACGCGGTCAAAAGGGCGTATCTGGCCCTGGGTTGACAGGTAGGTTTTGAGATCCTGGCCTTCAATGAATTCCATCACCATATAGTAGAGATTGTCCTGCACGCCAAAATCGTGCATTTGGACAATATTCGGGTGGCGGAGAGAGGCAACGGCCTGAGCCTCCCGCTGAAACCGTTCCTGAAAACCGGCTTCAGTAACAAACTCACGTCGAATTACCTTCAGCGCCCGATAAACGGCCAGGCCGGGGTGAAACGCTTTATAAACGTCAGCCATCCCGCCCCGCCCCAGTTGCTCGATAATCTGATACTGCCCAATCACCTGCCCGACAAGATCGGCCATTTTTCACCTTTTCTTCAATTAGGGGTCATATGGTATGCATTGTGATTGTATCTGGTGGGATAAAAGCCGTCAATAGGACAGATAGATAATCGCGCCCGCGCCGGGCAGTGGTCACCATCGATCTGCCCCGGCAGCAAGCGCCCGGTTTGACGCAGACGCTTACCGGTTATCTGTCCGACGTGGTTGAGCAAAATCTGGCTGCCAGCCCGGTTGATTCTCTGTTTGTGGAAGGGGGAGCAACAGCCGCGGCGCTGGTTCACCGCCTGGGGTGGCGGCAACTCAGCGTGGAACAAGAGTTAGCGCCGACACACTGCGGGCTTCGTTGTTTACTCGTAGGATAAACTTTCCCGAACACTGACGCCAATGGCTGCTCTGGCCGGAAACCAACTGGCCACAATGCCCAGAACGGTGATGATCAAAAACCAAATCCAAACGCTGGCTACCGAATAGTCAAAGGCCATTTCTGCATCAACCGCCAGCCCCACGCCGGCGTTCAGGCCCTGGCCAAAGGGAATACTGATGGGCACAGCGATTAGCCAACTCAGCCAGCCCATCAAGATCCCTTCGGTAATAAAGAGCGTGGCGATGGCGTTATTTGACGCGCCAATGGAGCGCAAAATCCCAATTTCAACGCGTCGCTCCATAACATTGATCGACAAAACGCCACTCAGGGCGATGCCGCCAACAACGGCGATGATAATGGCCATCATTAACAGCAAATAGATGATGATGTTGAAATTGCTGATCGCTTGCCTGGCCAGCAGTTCCAGCGTATCGGCCTCGCTGGCGGTAACGCCAAGTCCGCGCTGCTCAAATTCCTGGCGCAGCATTTTGGCTACCTGCACCGCCTGTTCGGGGGTGGTTCCGGCTGTTTTAACATAGAGCCGCCGGCCTTCGCCAACTTGCCGGTTAGCAATAAGCAGGGCCTCGCGGGGAGCAATGATGATTTTGCTGTCAATTGGGTCATTAACCAGCCCAACTACCTGCCAATTTATTTTTTGTTTGGTGGGAATATCAAATGTAACCCAATCATTCACGCCCACGCCAATCTCGGCGGCCTCTTTTTGGTGCATCACCAGGGCAAAGGTGTCGTCGGAGTTCAGCCAGCGGCCGGCGCGCAGTTGAGGCCCGTAGATTGCCGAGGGAACAGGCATGCCGGTTATTGTTACGTTTCGGTCATCAAAGGCTTCCGGCTGTCCGGCCGGCCGAATCTCGCCGCTCACCTCGGCCCACATTTCAACCTCTGCCACATTGGGAGCGGCGCGCCGGGCCACACGCTCAACCTCGGAAAAACGTTCAGCTTCGTCAAAGCTTAAAAGAATGTCGGCGCGGAGGGTATCAAACAAAATCGGCCCAAATGTATAGCGGATCGATGATTGGGTACTCAGCACCGCCATAAATAAAATCCCGGCCCCAACCAGCGTGAGTTCGGTCATAAACAGCCGGGTTTTGTTGCGAAAGGTGTTGCTAACGGCCATCGAGGTCATCCGGGGCAAAAAGGACAATTTGGCCATCAGGCGGTCAATTAGCCCGCCGCCGCCGGTGAGGCCGTAACTGCTGATGGCCTCGCGCACGGTAATGCCGGCTCCCCGAAAAATGGGCAGGGTGGCAATTAGCAGAGGCGCAAAAATGCAAATAGCAATCTGGGTAAAAATAGCCTGCGCCGAAAAATCAAACGGGCCGGGATTCATCTCCATAAATTCAACCAGCCACACACGCATGCCGTGGGCCGCTAACGCTCCCAGTG
This sequence comes from Anaerolineae bacterium, assembly GCA_022071955.1. Taxonomy (GTDB): domain Bacteria; phylum Chloroflexota; class Anaerolineae; order 4572-78; family J111; genus J095. The sequence continues at coordinate 11,766 of JAJVIM010000037.1, read as the reverse complement.
GAATCGAGACAAATACCGCCAGCAGCCCGTAAATAAAGACCATCGTGTAATAGAGCAATAATATTTGGCCGCGCGTGGCGCCAATGGCCTTGAGCACGCCAATTTGGGGCACCTGCTGGCTGATGATGGCGGTGATGGTATTGTATACCAAAAACAGCCCCAAAATCAGGGCGGCAAAAGCCATAATCTGCAAAATAAGAAAAATGCCATTTACCGGGTCTTGCGCCGGATGCTTACCGGGGTCGATCACTTTGGTGCCTTCGTTGGTGCCGGGGTAAACTTCAACATCGTCCCCTTCGATGCGGTCTTCAATGCGCAGGGCGGCGGTGGCGCTGGTGTTTTCCCGATAGGTACCCGGCACCGAGGCCGTGAAATAGGTAAAATTGTTTTCGCCGGTTAGTTCGGCAAAATGCTCTTTGGTGGTAAAAAAGATGGGGTCGCCGCCAAAGTTGGGGGGCGGGAAGTTTAAATACCAGGTGACTCCGCCAATATCTACCACGCGCTCTTTATCGTTGATCGAAAGAATGAGCCGGTCACCGGATTTGAGACCATAGCCCCGGTTGACGGTCATAATTTTGTTTCGCGGCCAGTCACCCTCCTCCAGACTGAGGGTGAACAGCTTCATGGCTTCGTAATCGTCACGGGCGTACAACAGGCCCGGCCGCCAGGCTTCGCTGGCGCTGCGACGCCATTTGATGCCTTTTTGCAGTTGCGCTTCGGCCTGATCGACCTCTTTGAATTTGCCAATGGTGTCGACCATATCCTGGTCAATCCCTTTGTCACCCAGGGCCAGCCCAATCGAGGCCGGGTTGTTTTGCAACCAGTTGGTGGAAATGTCGCGTTGGATTAGTTCCAGCGACCCCAAAATAGTGCCCACCGCCACCGAGCCAATGGCAATAATAATTATCACCTGAATCGTCCGGCTCAGGTTGTCGAACAAGTCGCTGCGGATTTTTTTCCGAAGTACGCCCTTTAACATTGCAATCCTCGGGTTAGCTGGTTAAGGCTCTCGGGCATCGGCCATAAAAGTTTGAATAGTGTTAACAACGGCCTCGGCGCTTTGATAATCGTACCGAAATGACTCACTCAAGGGAAAAACGGTTTTATAGTGAACGTAATTTTTGGATAACGGCGCGCCTTCGTGGTGGCTAAAAACCAGGTTGGCCCCAAAATTCCTGTCTGATTTGCCGTGCGACCGGTCTCGCTCAACTCTGACTTCGTAAACTTCACTGAAGGGATGCCGCTCAACTGCGGCTCTAAAAAACCAGCGCGGCTGTTTGAGCTGCACCTGCTGGTTACTTTTGTCAAACGTAAGTTTGGTTCCCCAAAATGGCCCCAGCAAAATAACCCCGCCCACCACAACGCTAATAATGGCCAGGGCAACAATGGGCCGTTCTCTGATAAACAGTAACCGCCCCACATAATTTGCTATTCGATAGCCGGCTTCGTTGGTTGATACGGTTTCAATCTCGCTATCGGTGGCGGGGTTATCAACCTGCTGCTGCAAAAAGAGAGATGGCGTTTGCAAATCCTGGAATGTTACCGGCCGCACCCGGATCAGGGCCATGCCCAACCCTCCGGCCACAACCAGCAGAATGCCGATAACCAGCAGCCCGGTTTTTGAATTTGTTTTGATCACCAATTTGTCCGGCGTGTGCGCTGCAATTTTCATAACGCTAACTTCCGGCCCACGTGCCCACGCCAATATATTCATCCCGATTAACGTAGCCATCGACAATTTCAATTTTGCGGGCCACACGTTCGGCCAGCGCCTTGTCGTGGGTAACCATCAACATTGTTTTGCCCTCGGCGACCCATTCTTCAAACAGCTCAAAACAGATTTCCGCGCCGGTGGGATCGAGCCGGCCGGTTGGTTCATCGCCAACAATAAAGGGTGGATCGACGGCGACAGCCCGCGCAATTCCGGCGCGCTGCTGCTGGCCGCCGCTGACGGCGTTGGGTAATTTGTTGGCCTGTTCAGCCAGCCCCACTCTATCCAGCAGGTACAATGCTCGTTCGCGGCGTTCTTTGGGGCTGTATTTGTTGGCCAAATCCATCGGCAAAATCACATTTTCAGCCAGAGTCAGCGACGGCAACATTTGAAAAAATTGAAAGATGATGCCCACGTTATGACGCCGCCACAGCGCCAAACTATTCTCGCTCAACCGGTTCAAATCCTGGCCGGTAACAATCACATCGCCGCTGCTGGGCCGGTCGATGCCGGTCATCATATTGAGCAGGGTTGATTTGCCATTGCCCGATGGCCCGACAATCGACACAAATTCGCCGGTGCTGATCTCAAACGAGATGCCTTTGAGGATGTTCACCCGGCCGCCATCGGACAGCGGAAAGCTTTTTTTGACATTTTGCACAACAATGAGAGATTCTTTGCCGTCTTTTTTCGCCATAAATTTTTGCCCATTGTTAAAATTGTAGCTTTAACTTCCGGCCCAATCCTGTCGCTGGCGGAATTCGTCCCGGGAAATTTTGCCGTTAACAATCTCTATCTGGCGCGATACCTGGGCCGCCAGCTCTTTGTCGTGGGTCACCATCATAATGGTTTTGCCCTCATCAACCAGCTTTTTGAAAATATTAAACACAAGCCCCGCCGAAGTTGGATCGAGGTTGCCGGTTGGCTCGTCGGCAATCAGCAACGGTGGGTCGTTGGCCAACGCCCGCGAGATGGCGGCTCGCTGCTGCTGCCCGCCGCTGACCATGCTCGGCAGTTTGTGCATCTGCTCTTTTAGCTGCACCAGCTCCAGCAGATATTCGGCTCGTTCTTTGCGCTCTTTGCCGCTGTATTTGCCGGCCAATTCCATGGGCAGCATCACGTTGTTGAACAGGGTTAGGGTGGGCATCATCTGAAAAAATTGAAACACAATGCCCACATTTTTGCCGCGCCACAACGATTGCCGGTTGGCGTTCATATCGTGGATATTCTCACCCGTAACCAAAACGGCGCCGTTATTGGGGTAATCGATGCCGGTACACATATTGAGCAGGGTCGATTTGCCATTGCCCGACGGGCCGACAATAATTACAAATTCGCCGGCGTAAACTTTAAACGAAATCCCTTTGAGAATGGTGACTTCCGTATTGCCAACCGCGAATTTTTTGACAACGTTTTGCACGTCCACAATGGGCGTTTTGGCAGGTGCGTTAGCCATTGTTTACAACCCCAATGTTCTCCGGGCCGCCACGGTAAAAATCGTAGATTTGGGGGCATAATTATTGGCGTCGTAAAAATCGGCCATATTTACAACGGCGGGGCTGGTCACTTCTGCCAGCGGCACATCGATATACCCATCTTCAACGCGATAAGAAACCAGCCGCCCGGTTGTATTGTTGGCTATCAAATCGACGGCCATAATGCCAAAGTTGGTTGCGGTCACCAGATCCCAGCCATCGGTATCGCCGGTTCGGGTGAGGTAGGAGAGCGGTTGGTACAGAATATGCTCGCCAACAATGTCTTCCAGCACGCGGGTGGTCATAGCGCCGCTGCCCCGCTGGCCGGCCACCACAATATCCGCCGAAAGCCTGGCGATTTCTTCCGGGGCTGTGGTTGGGTCAATCCGGCTGCCTTCGCTCATCACTAAAATGGCGTAGTTGCTGGGATTTTTGCGCTTATCTTCTATTAAATGCTCGGCCAGCGGTTGGGGGTTAAACGGAACTTCGGGGATAAGGGTGCGGTCGGCGTTGGCAAAACTGGCAATGAGCATGGTTGCCAGCCCGGAGTCGTGGCCCAGTACTGCAATCACGGCAATCTCCTCGCGCGAAGCCGCAATATCCCGAATTTCGTTAACAAAATTCACGCCGCGCCGCAAAGCCGATGAAAAACCCAGAGAATAGGTGGTGCCGCTAATATCATTGTGAACCGATTTGGGGATGCCAATAACCGGTATGCCTTCCTGGCTCAACCGCGCGCCATATTTTAACGAGGTGTTAGCTCCCAGCACAATCAGCACATCAAGCTGCAAATGCTCAATCGCTCGTTTGATGTGGTTGGTTAAATCAAGGGGTTGATCTTGAGTGGCGCTAACGCGTAAAAAAGGAGGGGCTTCCTGGGGGTGACAATTTCCGGGGTCGATGCGGCTGGAATGCAGGTACGACCCGGCTAATTGATCGATGGTCCGCACTTTGGGTTTGGTCATGATCATAGCGTTGTCGGCGTGGGTCACCGGCTCGTCCGGGTCATAATATATCAACCCCTGCCAGCCTTTTCTAATGCCAACAACTTCGTGCCCGCGATCGATGGCTCCGTGAACAATGGTTTTAAGGCAAAAATTCAAACCCGGCGCATCGCCTTCGCCGGTAAGCAGCCCAATACGTTTCCCCATAAATCCTCCCTGTGCACGGCGTTATCGTCTGTTAATTTGGAACGTTCGCATATTAAAACCGAATGAAAACCAAGGCAAATAAGTTTGGCGCAAATGGTTTCGAAACCATTGGGCCTCGTTGGCAATGTAAAGAGTCATCTTTATAATAAGAGTTGCTCCAATTCTTAAAAGGAAAGTTTGAGATATGTCAAATCATTTTGAGCTTGGTCTCTACACATTTGCCGAGTTAACCCCCGATCCGCGCACGGGCCAGCGCATCAGCCCGGCGCAACGGTTACAATATTTTTTTGAACGGGTAGAGTTGGCCGAACAGGTTGGCCTGGATGTTATTGGCCTGGGTGAACACCATCGTCCCGACTTTGTTTCATCGGCCCCGGAGGTGATTCTGGCGGCGGCAGCGGCTCGCACACAGACAATCCGCCTCAGCAGCGCCGTAACAGTACTCAGCTCCGATGATCCGGTTAGAGTCTTTCAACGCTTTGCTACGCTGGATTTAATTTCTAACGGCCGGGCAGAAATTATGGCCGGGCGGGGATCGTTCATCGAGTCTTTTCCTCTTTTTGGTTACGATTTGAAAGATTACGATGACCTTTTTGCCGAAAAGCTCGACCTGCTCCTGCATTTGCGAGAGTCGGAGCACATCACCTGGTCGGGGCGGCACCGGCCATCGCTCGATGGCCAGGGGGTTTATCCCCGCCCCGTTCAAAACAAGCTGCCCGTTTGGATTGCCGTTGGCGGCACGCCGCAATCTGTTGTGCGGGCGGCGGCGCTCGGGCTGCCGCTGGCGCTGGCCATCATTGGCGGTTTTCCGGAGCAGTTTGCCCCGCTGGTAGACCTTTATCACCGGGCAGCAGCGCAAGCCGGGCACGACCCGGCGCAGCTTGCGGTGAGTATTAATTCGCACGGGTTCATTGCCGATGACCGGCAGCAGGCGCTGGACGCTGCATTTCCTTATTTTGAGCAAACAATGAATAAAATTGGTCGCGAGCGCGGCTGGCCGCCGATGACCAGAGCGCAGTTTGACGCCTCCACCGCGCTGCGTGGGGCAAACTTTATCGGCACCCCCGCTGACATTGCTGAGAAGATTCTGTGGCAGCATGAAATTTTTGGGCACCAGCGCTTTCTGTTAATGATGGGCGTTGGCACAATGCCCCATCAGCAGGTGATGCACGCCATCGAGCTTTTTGGCACAAAAGTGGCCCCGCTGGTGCGGGCCGAAATTGCACGTCGCCAGGCATAAATCGGGAGTTATGATAGTCCATCACTCATAACTTAACCACTGTTATTTATTGAGCACCTCACGTACTCTGGAGACCAGTTGGCCCGGTGAGAAAGGTTTGAACAAAAGGTTGATCTCCGCCGCCTGAACTCCGTGACGCACCATAGCATCGTTGGTGTACCCGGATATAAACAATACTTTCAATTGCGGGCGCTGCGTTTTTAGCAGTTCGGCCAATTCCCGGCCGCTCATCTGCGGCATTATCACATCTGTCAATAACATATCAATCTGCCCCTGATGATGTGCAGCAAGAGAAAGTGCCTCACTGCCGGAACGCGCTTCTAAAATAGTGTAACCTTCGTCCTGTAAGGTGCGCCGCAGCAGGAAACGCACCGTCTCCTCGTCTTCAGCCAGCAAGATGGTCTCATGGCCGCCTCGGGTTTGCAACTGAGGCTGAGATTTTGCCTGATTCACGGCGGCGTTTGCGGTGACGGGTAGAAAAATATTAAAGGTAGTGCCATCGCCCGGTTTACTTTGAACTGTGATATGGCCGCCGCTTTGCTTTACAATACCATAAACGGTAGCCAGACCCAGACCGGTACCCTGGCCTGACTCTTTAGTGGTGAAGAAAGGTTCAAAAATACGGGCCAGGGTAGATTTATCCATACCGTGGCCAGTATCCTTGACCGTCAGGATTACACAAGGACCGGTTGGCGCTTCAAAATCTGTTTCGATGTAGTCAGCGTCAAGGTAAATGTTGCCGGTCTCGATGGTTAGCCGGCCCCCGGTGGGCATGGCATCACGGGCGTTGACCACCAGGTTCATGATTACCTGCTCAATCTGGCCGGGGTCGGCGGTGATTAACCATAATCCCGGCTGAAGCACTGTAGTGAGGGCAATGTCTTCGCCAATTAGCCGGCCCAGCATTTTGTGTAAATTAGCCACCAGATCGTTAAGGTCAAGGATGGTGGGAGCCAGCACCTGCTGCCGGCTAAAAGCCAGCAGTTGCCGGGTTAGCGCGGCAGCGCGTTCGCTGGCCAACCGGATTTGCTCCAGGTCTTTGAGCTGCGGGTCTCCGGCGGGGATGGCTGTTTCCATAAGGTCAGCGTAACCTTGAATCACGGTAAGCAGGTTGTTAAAATCGTGGGCCACGCCGCCGGCCAGGCGACCAATGCTCTCCATTTTCTGAGCCTGCCGCAATTGTTCCTCAAGCCTGGCCCGGGTTTCTTCAGCCTGTTTTTGGTCGGTAATATCCTCTTTTACGGCCAGAAAGTGAGTAATGGTTCCATCTGTGGTTTTGATAGGTGAAATTGAAACAGCTTCCCAATATAACTCACCGTTTTTCTTTTTATTTAAAAACTCACCGCGCCATTCTTTGCCGGCCAAAATTGTTTGCCACATCTGCTGGTATATTTCTGTAGGCACGTGGCCTGATTTCAAAATGTGGGTATGTTCTCCAATTGCTTCTTCCAAAGTGTAGCCGGTGGTCTCGGTGAAGCGAGGGTTGGCATATTCAATGTAACCCTGTGTATCGGTAATAATGATGGTGCTGGCGCTCTGCTCAACAGCCCGGGAGAGTTTGCGTAATTCCTCCTCGGCCCGGCGACGTTCCCGCCAATTCTCGGCCTCGGTTAAGGCGCGTTTAATGGCCGGTACCAGGCGCGATAACTTTTGTTTGAGCACATAGTCTGTGGCGCCTTCCGTTAGCCCTTCAATTGCGGCCTCTTCGCCCATTGTGCCGGAGACAAAAATAAACGGCGTATCCGGGCACAGTTCCCGGGCCAGCCGTAACGCCGCCATGCCATCGAACATGGGCAGCCGGAAATCAGCCAAAATAATATCGTATTGCCTTTGCCTGAGTGCGTTTTCAAATTCGGCGCGATTCTGGGCGTGGGTGATCTGACAATTGAAATCGCACGCTTCGAGCCTGGTTTGAACAAGTTCTGCGTCTACCGGGTCATCTTCCAGGTGTAGAATGTGAATTAATGGAGCCATGTTGAGTTTACCTTTTTGCGCGCTTGGAAAAACAGCCGGGTCAGCCTGATGCCCCACTGCCCGGCGGCGGTTCGTTAAGCAGCGCCCAAAACACGCCGACCTGCTTAACCGCTTTGACAAATTCAGCAAACTGAACCGGTTTCACCACGTAGGCGTTAACCCCCAGCCTGTAACATTCTTCCAGATCACGCGCTTCACGCGACGAGGTTAAAACAACAACGGGAATGAGGTGCATCTGCTCATCTGTTTTGAGCTGCCGCAAAACCTGAACACCGTTCAGCCGGGGCATTTTGAGATCAAGCAGAATAACCACCGGGTTTCCGGCGGGATGCCGGGCAAAGTTTCCCCGCCGGTACAGATAATCCAGCGCCTCGACCCCATCCCGGGCTACGACGATTTCGTTCACCAGATTGTATTCACTCAGGGCGGTTAGAGTCAACTCAATGTCCCGAGGATCATCTTCAACCAGTAGAATGCGAGCTAATGGTTTCAATGCAATGCCTCCTGATTGGAATGCGGCAGAGAAAAGTAAAAGGTGGCCCCAATGTCGATTTGACCCTCTGCCCAGGTGCGCCCGCCATGCCGGCTGATAATCCGGCGCACATTGGCCAGGCCAATGCCGGTGCCCTCAAATTCATCGGCGTGGTGCAGGCGTTGGAAAACGCCAAAAAGTTTGTCGGCATAGGCCATATCAAAGCCCACCCCGTTGTCGCGGATAAAGATGATGGCCTCTTTTTGGCCCGGCTGGCAGCCAATTTCAATATCTGTCTGCGGGCGTCTCCGGGTGAATTTGAGGGCATTGGCGATGAGATTAGTCAACACCAGGCGCAGCATAGCCCGGTCGCCGCTAACAGTAGGCAGGTTGGCGATGGTCCAGCGGATGGTTCGGCCTTGCATTTCCGGCGCAAGGTCGCGGATAATGTCCTGCACCAGCACACTCAGGTCAACCGGCGTTTTCGATAGTTCGAAACGGCCCATCCGGGAGAAGGAGAGCAGGTCATCGATCAATTGGCCCATGTGTTTGGCTGCGTTGGAGATGGTGGCCATATAGTGCTGGCTGCGGTTGTCGAGCGCTCCGGCCAGCCGTTGTTGCAGCAGGTCTAAAAAACCATCGATGTGGCGCAGGGGGGCGCGCAGGTCGTGTGAAACGGAATAGGCAAACGCCTCAAGCTCCTTATTGGCCGCTTCCAGTTGGGCGGTGCGATCGGCTACCCGTTGTTCGAGTTCCTGATTAAGCAGGCGGATCTCTTCCTCTGCCCGTTTGCGGTCGGTAACATCGCGGCCTATAGTCTGAACCCCGGTAATTACGCCATCTGCCCCCCGTTCGGCAACAAAGCGTATATTATGAAAGCGAACACCCTCTCCCATGTCCGGCATAACAATATCCAATTCGGCATTTTTCCCGGTTTTGAGCACTTCGATAATCTTTTCCTGGTATTCTCTATACTCGTTGATGAAGGCTGCTTCTAAGGGGGTTGTGCCAAGCATTTCGGACGCCGGGCGTCTAAGGGTTTTTTCCAGAGTGGGATTGACATAAATGGTTCGGCAATCGACATCGTATCGGGCGATATTGTCCGGGCTGTTCTCGGCCAGGGTGCGGAACTCCCTCTCTTGCGCGGCCAACGCCTCGGCCATCTGTTTGCGCTCGGTAATATCTCGGGTTACCGTCAGTATCCCGGTGGGGCTGAGCTGGTTGTCTCTTAAAATTGAAGCGGCAAGTTCAACCCAGATAATAGAGCCATCTTTGCAATATTCTTCAAGTTCCAGCAAAACAGTCCTGTCCGGGTCGGCTGTTCCGCTTGCCTCCAGAGCCATTTGCTCGGTAAACACCTTGTTTGCTATTTGCCGAGACGCAGGTGTTAAAATTTGATCCAGTGATTGAGTCATTGCCTCTTCAACCGCATAGCCCCGCAGCCTTAACACTGACGGGCTAATGTATACCGGTTTAAGGGTCAAATCGAAAACACTGATTGTGTCCGCGGTGTTTTCAGTAATAAGGCGGTATTGTTTCTCGCTTTCACGCAGGGCCTTTTCTGCATTCTTCAGCTCTGTAATATCAACATATGAGACAACAAATTTATTATCGACAGGTTTTGAGGTAGAAATATGCTTCCATGCTTTTATCTGATCAATGTACATTTCTGTTTTGATGGCGTGCTCGTCGTGCAAATGGGTTTTCCAAAAAGCGTTGATATATTCCGAACTCATACCATAGATTTCGGTCGCTTTTTTCCCAACCGCCTGTTCATGGGTCAGCCCGGTATCCTGTTCAAAAGCAGGGTTTACTTCCAAAATTTTGTAATCAACAAATTCACCGTTGTCATCAAAAACAAACTCATTCAATGTGAGCGCTTCTTCCACCGTATAAAACACTGTGCGCAGTTTTTCTTCGCTTTCCTGCAGGTGACGATAAGCCAACAGGCTGGTCAACCCATCGGCCAGCCGCCGGCCAATCTCTTGCAAAAGCCGCTCTTCTTCCGGCGTCCAGACCCGCGCGTAAGAACACTGGTGCAGGCCAAAAGACCAGGCCTGGCCTACTTTGGGATAGAGGGCCAGGGCGATGAACGACTGAATGTTGAAAGCCTGCACCATCACTTCCGGTATCGGGTATGCCGCCTTTGGGCCAAATTGCACCGGGCCGCTGGCGGCGCGCAGGATGCGAAACACCTCCGCGCCAACTGGGTCCAAAGGCAGTTCAACCCCCACCGGAAGCACGCCGGGATATTCCGGGCGGGTGCGCTCCATCGGCGTTTGCCACGTCGCGGCTTCGGGATTGCACGGGTAAACCAGCCAGGCCCGGTCGCACTCAAAAATTGAAAGCAACGTGTCGAGCACATTGCGCATCATCTCCTCCAGATCATTGGTGCTCTGGATAGCCCGGTTAACCTGATCCATGCTTTCCAGAAAACGAAGATAGGCCAGCCGCTCCTCCTCGGCCTTTTTGCGCTCGGTGATGTCATGAGCAATGCCGAGTACGGTGACAACGTTTCCGGTTGCATCTTTCTCCGGTACATGGTGAATTTCAAAGATGCGTTTGCCCCTCTGTGTATCCCAATATGCCTCGGAGTTGTTAGGAATGCCCTCGTCAAAAGCGCGGTGGATCAGCGCCATGAGCATATCGTTCTGTTCCAACTTGTGGCGTTGTGGCAATTCCGGTAATGTTTTGCCGAGAAAGGCTTCAGCGGGTAACCCAAATGCTTGTGTGACAGCAGGGTTGACGAAGGTGAGTCTGCAATCGCGGTCGAAGCGAACGATAAAGTCGGGAAAGTTTTCTGCCAGCGTGCGAAAGCGCCGTTCACTTTCCTTGATTTCGTGGATGTCGCGCCCGATAGCAAGTACAGACGCCACCTGTCCATCTGGACCGAATTCCGGCACAAAGCGCATGTGGCCCCAGTGCATCTCGCCCTGGGCGGTGCGGAATGGCATCTCAATGGCGCACTCGGTGGCGGTTTCAATGACCTGCCGCAACTGGTCAATGTAAACCTGCGGGGCGTAAACCGGCGACTGATCGTTTGGCGTCTTGTTGAGCACATTTTCTATTGGTGTTCCAAACAGCTTTTGAATGGCAGGGTTAACGTAGATGCGACGAAATTCACGGTCGTAGCGAGCGATAAAGTCGGGCGAGTTTTCCACGAGGGCACGGAAGAGGTGTTCGCTGGCAAGAATCTGTGTTTCTGCCTTTTTACGCTCGGTAATGTCACGCACAATCCCCAGCAAACTACCATCGGAACGTACCCGGGCATTAATTTCTACCAGCAGCAGGCGGCCATCTTTACGCCGCAGACGCCGTTCCTTGAGCATTGTTTTGCCGGCCCACAGTTCATTTAGTTGCAGCAGCCTGGTTGCCAGCTCTTCTGCCGAGACCAAGTCTGTGATGAAAAGGTTCAGGATTTCGTCACGGGTGTACCCCAGCATCTCGCAGCCGCGCTGGTTAACTTCAATAAAGCGCCCTTGCGCGTCGGTAATAAAAATACCATCGGCAGCCTGCTCAAAGAGAGCTTGATACAACTCTTTAGCAACGTGATCAGGGGCGGATTCTACATCATCGTTCTTTAATTCCCGGCTCATCGGTCTGCCTCTGCAACTTTAGAGGGTTGGACCAGGAAAAGCTGGTTACGGGAAGGTTACGAGTGGGTTACGTTTAAGCGTAACCAGGTTACGCTTGAGGGTGAGTGAAGCGACACCGTTGAATGGGTCATTAACAACTGAATTTAG
>JAJVIM010000028.1:41521-88833 GCA_022071955.1 Anaerolineae bacterium | reverse complement strand
AAATCAAAGTCCTCAAACGACGTTGTTACGGGATCAAGAAGGTCTCAACTTTATTCCAACGTTTATGGCTCGATTTAGAGGGGCGCACCCGTTTTTTCTTGTCAACCCCCTGAATTCCAGTTCAGCCAAAACAAAAACAGGGCGTGATAGCTTTTGACTTATCACGCCCTGTTTGCTATATTTAGGGCATAAGGTGATTACTCACAAATATTATTAAGTTTGTCCTGCCTCCGTAGCTCAATTGGACAGAGCATCAGTCTTCGGAACTGAGGGTTGGGGGTTCGAATCCCTCCGGAGGTACTTTATGGCAGGTTTTATGTAGAAACGTCGCTTTTTAGCGGCGTTTTTTTGTGGTGTTAAGCCTGCCAAATTCACCTTGTTGCGTAAAAATCTGCCCCTGGCTGCACTCGGCAATTTGCCGGGCATGCGCGGCGCACTACCCGCCCACATCAATCGTCAAACTTCAAACTCCATATAAATAATAACAGGTGCGGCAGCCTTCCGGAGCCGGAAGCATTTCTGTTATCTCACTTTCTGCGCCTCCACTCAGCAATTTAAGCCGAGCCTGTTGCATTTGGGCCAGTCGCTCCTGATAGGGCCGGCGAAACTCCTGGAAGGTTGTTGTGTTCCAGATTTGCTCCAGAGAATTGTGATTGATATTACCAAAGTGTTGACAGGGAACAATATGGCGCTGGCCTTTAAAATATCGTTCGGCGGCGTAGGCCAGCGTAATGCAGGGGAAAACATCGCCGGACCAGTTAAAGAAGAGACTTTGCAGCGGATTGTGTTCGCAAATTGGTAATTCTTGGGGTTGCAAAGCGTACAAGCGCAAGCCAATACCCGCGTAATGCGCCTGTTGCTGGGTTTTAGCTACGAGCGCCTCTAATTCGGTTGGGGTTACTTCGTTGGTGTGGCTGAAAAGGCGGCGAGTATTATCTTCTTCCTTGACAATAACATCCAGATTCTTGATGATAACGTGCTCGATGCCCAGGTTATGCGCCAGATCGATGTAAAGTGGCAGATCGTGATAGTTTTCCTGCATCATTACAAAAACCAGTATCAGTTTGGGAGTGGGGCTGCCTTGCCTGGTTTTTAACCTGTGTAAGGTTTTGATGTTAGCTGTAACAACCTCAAAATCAGCCCCACGCCGAATACGATTATAAGTTGCCGCTGTTGCACCATCAAGAGAAAAAGAGACCCAATCCTGCCCCAATGCCAGCATGGTTTTCGCTGCCTCGGCATCGAGCCGCGTACCGTTGGTACTAAAGCCAACCTCACACTTAGCCTCTTTTGCCGCCCGCACCATATCAAACAAACGAGGGTTTAATGTTGGTTCGCCGCCGCCTGTCAGATCGACACTGTGAGTCAGGTGAAAGTTCTGGGCGATCCGGCTGAAAGTGTCCCAGGACATTACGGCTTTTGGGGTATGGATGTCGGCCCAGGGGCACATCACGCAATCCAGATTGCACCTCAACGAAGACTCGATCTGGAACAGTCGGTAAGGCCGGTCGGAATCAGATTGAAAAAAGCCTCTCAATTTGCGCAGCATAGTTGCCGTCTTTCAGCTATTGGAGCGCAAAATATATCAATTTCCTCGCTCCTATTCTCCTGCCTCGATTCTAACACCCTCCGACAGGCAGAACAATAAGCCGGGCCTTATCTCAACTAAGGATTTCCTTAGGTGAGAATAAGCCGAGCCTTATTCTCTTGGATTGTGATTTATCGTACAATAAAGATCGTTCAATGCCACCCTTTAAGTTGGGCACGCCCTGAATTTCAACTTTCTCCTCCTAATTACCTGAAATTTGAGAAAGCGGTGATCAGATATGGCCATCAAACATTCATTAAGCCGGCGCTCACTATCAAACCATTCCACTCAAAAACAATTGTGGTACCAAATTTTTCTGGTATTGGCCCTGGTGCCCCTTTTAGTAGGGATTCTGCTGATTTTGACGGCTCTGACCGGGGCCCTGGTGCGGCCAACAGCCTGGGAACAGGCAATTATCGGCAGCCTCTACATTTTGACTAGTTTTGTGCTTTCTAATGTGCTGCAGAAGCAGTGGAAGCTGATGTTAGGCTGGTTATTGTTGGGAGCGGCTATCTGGTTGGGGCTGAACTGGGCTGAAACGGGGGTTAGGATTTTGGCGGCGGCAATGGCTGGGGGCGGCATCGCTTTGATCTTTAGAGAATTTCTGCGACGGCGGCAACAATACCTGGCTGAACATGGTAACCAAAAATTTGCCGCGAAGAGAAGTAAGCAAAGGTAAATCATGTTAGCGGCGTGGATTCTGGGGTCGTTATTTTTTGTATTTATCTTTGCTTTTATCCTGTACGTGCTAACCCGGACTGTTCCTGAACCGGCGCAGGCCCGACCAGAGCTAAATCTGACGCTTGAGGCAAACTCTGGCCCGGACTCAGCCGCCGAAAACAAGCAGCGAATTTTCAGAGCCTATCAGGTGATATTTAGCCCCCAGGTGTTTGTTCATTACCCGTTTGGTCTACGTGTGGTTATTGCCGAAGAGGGGGTTACTACTGCACATGTGGCCCTCGGTTTAAATGGCAGACATCATTTTGAGGAAAGTTATTACTACAACTGGCCTCAGGTAGCCCAAAATGATCCTCAACTGATAGTTCATAATGGACATTTTGAAGTTGATGCCGAGGACCCGGAAGCAGCTATTCGCGTTGAGTTGCAATTTGCCGGCGACAGCTTTCTGGAGCCTCCCCCAACGCAGGAACAACCGGTTCGGCGGGATAGTAAGACTGAGTTTTCATTTTGGTTAACTCCACTCAAAGCGCAGAAATGTTTGCTCTCCATCGTGATTTCTTCTGCCACAAAAGTCTCCACTGATGGTTGCGAGAAAGCATTTACGGGTGTTAATAACCGGCCTGAATTTGAGCCAATTACTATCCAGTTGGCCGTTACAGTTACAGATTTTCCAATTCGGTTACGTTGACAGCGCAGCGCGAATCTGATCCGGCGTGGGCAAGGCCAAATTGGAAAAGCGCAAAAAGGAGGTGAGGGGATTCAATAGATGAGGGAGCAGGTTTTCAAAGTGCATTATGGGGTATGGCCCGGCATCTCTCGCGAACCGATTGACAGGGGATGACGGTTTCATCTCCGTAAACAGGGATTTGTGCCACAAACGTGAAGTTAATTGCACCAAAAATACCTGCACAGCGTCGCACAAATTCATCTGCTGACAATTTGGGTTATTGATATTTTTCCTGCACATGGAGGGAAACATGCAAAAGCTATTTAAAACCGAAGACTGGTGGTCCGTTTGGATTGGCCTGTTTGTTTTTGTAGTTTCACTGTTTACCATGGCCGGGGTTGATCTCCTGGGCTGGGGTGTTAAAACAAATGTTTGGATGGACATGAGCAAAGCATTGGGGGTTGTCTCCAAAAATTATGCTGGGACGCCTGGTATCGTCGGTTTGATCTTGACCTTTGTGTTTATGCTGGTCGTCACCAGTGTAGGTGCTAAATTCCTGGGATTTAACATGCAGAAATATGTCATCGGTTTCACTCTGCTGTTCTGGATTGCCTACATCTGCTGGTTGATTGGGAGTTGGGCGCCGATTGCGGTGAATACCCCGGCAGACATGGAGAAGTTTGGGCTCAACTTTTCACTTCGCCTCACCGGCGAGTCCGGCTTTATCATCGCGCTGTTGGTCGGGCTGTTCATCAGTAACTTTGCCAAAGGCTTTGCCGGATATATCAAAGAAGCCACTCGACCAGAATGGTACATTAAAACCGCCATTGTTATTCTTGGGGCCGGACTGGGGGTTAAAGCCGCCGGAGCCACAGGGTTGGCCACAGCGGTTTTATTCCGGGGGCTGTGCGCTATTGTTGAAGCCTATCTGATTTACTGGGCTTTGGTTTATTTTGTCTCCCGCTACTTCTTCCATTTCAACCGGGAATGGTCGGCTGTGTTGGCTTCGGGTATTTCAGTTTGCGGCGTCTCTGCTGCTATCGCTACCGGTGGCGCTATTCGTTCCCGGCCGGTGGTGCCGGTGATGATCTCCTCTCTGGTTGTTATTTTTGCGGTGGTAGAGCTGGTAATTTTGCCCGGATTGGCAGCTCGATTTTTGTCCACCCAACCTATGGTTGCCGGAGCCTGGATGGGGCTGGCAGTTAAAACTGATGGGGCCGCTGTGGCCAGTGGAGCTATCACCGATGCTTTGATCAGAGGGCAGGCAGCGGCGATAGGGACTAACTGGCAAGAGGGCTGGATTTTGATGGCAGCCACCACAACCAAGCTTTTCATTGATATGTTCATTGGTATCTGGGCCTTTGTGCTGGCCATGATCTGGACCTTTGTTATTGATCGTCAGCCCGGTGAGCAAGCGGTGGGAGCCAAAGCTATTTGGGATCGCTTCCCCAAATTTGTTATCGGCTATTTCTTAACCTTCATTATTATGCTGGGTATTGGTTTGGCCGCGCCGCAGTTGATGGATGGCGCCAAACTGGCCTCGGGCGAAGCGGACGTATTTCGAGTGTTATTCTTTGTCCTCACCTTTCTGTCAATTGGCCTGGTATCGGATTTCAGGAAACTGTGGGAAGAAGGTATCGGCAAATTGGCCCTGGTTTATCTGGTGTGCCTGTTTGGGTTTATCCTGTGGATTGGGCTGGCCATTTCGTTCATCTTCTTCCACGGCCTGACTCCGCCGCTGGGGTAAACCATTGTGCAAGATATTTGGCTTCTTTTTGCCAATGTTAAAACACAAGTAATTAAATTAACGGATTTTCTAATAAATGGAGGAAATACAAAATGACACATCACGTTGCTCATGGCGTTGTCGCTGATAAAGAGTCAAAACCGGCCCCCGAATTTGAACCGTTGCTGCCCATCGAAAAGAAATTGGTGGCCTGGAGTTTGATTCTTGGGGTTGTGCTTTTGGGGGTATTGGTAGTTGTCAGCTATACCCTTTTCCCCGGCAGCTTCTAAATTTAGATGTTGCTTTAAATAATTAGAGTTATTCTGGGCAGCGTTGATCCTGCCCAAACCAACATGCGCCGGTAGAGGAAGTTATTTATCTGCGATTAAAATCCTCATTCCTGCTACCGGCGCATGGTCACAAATCAAAATGGAGGCAACTTATATGTCAGAGTCAAATACTCCTTTGCTCGATGAATTAGAGGAAGGGCCATGGCCCAGCTTTGTTACTGAAATGAAGCGGGCCGCCGAAAAAAAGGAGGCGGCCAAAGATTTGCTGGGCCAGCTCGAACGCTCTTACGAAGACAAGATTGGCCACTGGAAGCACGGCGGCATTGTGGGAGTTAGGGGTTATGGCGGCGGGGTAATTGGCCGTTACTCGGACCTGCCGGATGAATATCCCGGCGTGGCCGAATTCCACACGTTTCGGGTGAATCACCCGGCCGGCTGGTTTTACACCACCGAAAAACTGCGCCAACTCTGCGATGTGTGGGATAAGCACGGCAGCGGGTTAACCAATATGCACGGCGCTACTGGCGATATTATTTTGTTGGGCGCGCCCACCAGTGAACTTCAACCCTGTTTTGATGACCTGTCTGAAATTGGTTTTGACCTGGGGGGGTCTGGCAGCGATATGCGTACCCCAAGCTGTTGCGTAGGGCCGGGCCGGTGCGAATATGCCTGCATCGATACGTTGGACCTGCTTCACAACATTACCATGGAATATCAGGATGAACTCCATCGCCCGATGTTCCCCTACAAATCCAAAATTAAAATTGCCGGCTGCCCCAATGACTGCATCGCTGCTGTAGCCCGCTCTGATATTTCCATTATTGGCACCTGGCGTGGCGATATTCGCATAGATCAGGCTGAAGTGGCCAATTACGCCAACGACAGCATCGACATTCAAACCGAAGTGGTAGATATGTGCCCCACCCAATGTATGAAGTGGGATGCCGCCACCAAAACCCTGACCCTTGACAACGCTGAATGCAACCGTTGTATGCACTGCATCAATTTGATGCCCAAAGCGCTGCGGCCGGGCACTGAGAAAGGGGCGACCATTTTAGTGGGCGGCAAAGCGCCCATTGTTCATGGCGCAATGATGTCGTGGGTAATTGTGCCCTTTATGAAGATGGACCCGCCGTATGACGAGTTAAAAGACTTGATTTCAAAAATTTGGGATTGGTGGGATGAAAACGCCAAAATGCGCGAACGGCTGGGCGAGCTGATCAATCGTCTGGGGATGCGCGCCTTCTTAAAGGCGGTCGATTTACCGCCAATGCCGCAAATGATCCGCATTCCGCGAGCGAATCCTTATTACTTCTGGGATCCGGAGGAGGTTAAATAACTATGAGTAAAACAGATTTTGGCCCGCCAAACTATCGAGACATGCTGCCGCCGGTTGTTGAAAAAAATTACGGCCAGTGGAAATACCACGAACGCATTAAACCGGGCCTGCTTAAACACGTGGCCGAATCCGGAGATGAACTTTACACCATTCGGGTGGGGTCGTCCCGGTTGGTCAGCACCGATTGGATCAAGGATGTGTGTGATATCGCTGACCAGTATTGCGATGGCTACCTGCGTTTTACCAGCCGGCACAATCTGGAATTTCTGGTTTCCGACAAAGACAAGGTAGAACCGCTAATAACGCATCTCAAGGCTAACGGCTTTGCCGTGGGCGGTACCGGCCACACCATCACCAACCCGGTGCATACCCAGGGCTGGATTCACTGCCACACCCCCGCCACCGATGCCTCCGGCGTGGTGAAGGCAGTGATGGATGATCTGTACGAATACTTCACCGACTGGAAGCTGCCGGCCTACTGCCGGATTGCCCTGGCCTGCTGCCTGAATATGTGCGGCGCGGTCCATTGCTCCGACATCGCCATTTTGGGGATTCACCGCAAACCCCCGGTGATCAATCACGATCTGGTCCGCACCAAATGCGAGATTCCCAATGTGATTGCGGCCTGTCCCACCGGCGCCATCCGCCCGGACCCCAAGAACAAGTCGCTCACCATCAATGAGGCCAAGTGCATGTATTGCGGTAACTGTTACACCATGTGCCCCGGCATGCCCCTGGCAGACCCCGTTGGCGATGGGGTGTCTATTTGGGTGGGCGGCAAAATATCCAGTTCTCGCACGCCGCCAAAATTCTCCCGGCTGGTCATTCCCTTCCTGCCCAACAACCCGCCGCGCTGGCCAGAAGTAACAGAGGCCGTTAGAAATATTGTTGAAACGTGGGCCACTCACGCCCGCAAACACGAGCGCATGGGCGAGTGGATCGACCGGATTGGCTGGGAACGGTTCTTTGACCTGGCCGAAATTCCTTTCTCTATGCAGCTTATCGACGATTTCACCCTGGCTCCCGAGACCTTCCGCTCCACGCCCACGTTTAAGTGGTAAGGAGAGCAATTATGGCAGAAGTCACCGAAGACCTCAAAGCACAAGTGCTGGAGTTTTTTAAACAAAAAAACAAAATGCTGACCAGCCGCGATGTGGCCAATGCGCTGGAACTGGACCATCGCACGGCCAAAAAAGTCCTTACAGAATTAGTAAATGCAGGTACGCTGGAGTTTACGTCTTTTGGTGGAGCCACCTTTATCAAACTCCCCGAAGGATGAGTGGCATACGGGTAGGCGAGCGTCCTCGCCTACCTCGCCCGAAAGAATTATCGTTAACCGGTCAGGAAACCCTTACCCTAAAGGGCACAGATCGTTTCGCTCAGAGCCTGCCCTGTACATATTTGGCGGGGAGGCTGCTTGAGAGATTCTCTAATTCCTGAGTCCTGACACTTATTTTAACAGGAGAAAAAATATGGCGATTATTGAACTTGAAGGGATCCAAATTGACGTTGACGAAGACGGCTTCATTCAGGACCCGGATCGATGGAACGAAGCCGTAGCCCTGGCCATTGCTAAAACTGAAGAAGTTCCCGAATTAACCGAAGACCACTGGAAAGTGATCAACTATTTGCGCGACTACTACCAAAAATTTGGCATTGCCCCGATGATCCGCAAGTTGTGCAAAGAAACCGGGTTTCAGCTCAAATACATTTACGAACTGTTCCCCAGCGGCCCGGCCAAAGGCGCGTGCAAAATTGCCGGCCTACCCAAACCAACCGGCTGCGTGTAATACGGATTTCTCTTTTTCAGATTATCGATGGCTGATGGTCATTGGCCGCCGCACAGCAGTCACCTTGTCTGACCACGACTCTGAGTGATAACCCAAAGGCCGTCAGCCATTATCATTTTTGGGAAAGCCAATATGGATACAGCCACGGCGTTATGGATGTTGACTTCATCATTAATTATCGGTTTGGCCTATTTTGCCGGCCTAACCTTTGTTTTGGGGTTACTCTGGCGGTTATACGGTTACCTGCGCACGCCGATGCCCTGGCCAGAAGCCACCACTCCTGCCTCTACATCTGACACCGGCGCGGTCGTTCGTGTTTTGGGAGATGTGTTCTTTTTCCCCAATCTGTTCAAAGCCGACAAGTTTTTGTGGGCCGGAGCCTGGCTTTTTCATGCCAGCCTGTTTTTTATCCTGTTTAGACACCTGCGTTACTTTACCTATCCGGTACCCGGGGCCGTTGTGGCAGTAGAGCCGTATGCCTTGTGGGGCGGCTACATCTTTGGCCTGGCGATGCTTTATTTGCTGTGGCGACGTCTGGTCCTGCCGCGCACACTTTACGTCTCAAATCTGCCCGATTATGGGACGCTGGTGTTGCTCGGGGCCATCGCTGCTACCGGCCTTTTGTTGAAATATTGGGCGCACGTTTATTTGGTTGAGGTGAAGGCCTTTACATTGGGCCTGCTAACACTGCACCCGGTTGCGCCGCCGCTGCATCCGTTGTTTCTGTTGCATCTGTTGCTGGTTATCGGCTTGCTGCTCTATTTTCCCTTTAGCAAACTGCTGCATGCCGGGGGAGTCTTCTTTAGCCCCACCCGCAACCAGCCCTATCAGGTGCAGCAGCCCGGCCAACGCTACGTTAATCCCTGGGATTTTTCAGCCCGCTAAAGCCTCTGAACCAGCGCAAGGAGAGAGCATTGAATGGCTAAATTCGACGAAGCTCCCATCGTCAAAGAACCGGCGCAAAATGGCGTACTGAGCGCCCCCACCATCCGCGAGCATGCCTCGGTAGAGGTACAGTGCTGGCCCGGTAAAGCCAAAGATCAAACCGCCATCGACCTGCCGCCGGAACGTGTTCCGGATTGGCAGGAGCGAGGCATCGCCAAACTGGGCGAGTTATTGGAAAAGAACAAAGCTCTGCGCGTTTATATGGATATTTGCGTTCGCTGTGGGGCCTGCACCGACAAATGCCAGTATTATTTGGGCACCGGCGATCCGCAAAATATGCCGGTGGCCCGCGCCGAACTGCTGCGCCAGGTTTACCGGCGTTACTACACGCTGGGCGGGCGGCTGTTCCCCCAACTTAACAACGCCGCCGATTTTGATGACGAAATGCTGGCCAAATGGTACACCTATTTCTTTCAATGCTCCGAGTGCCGGCGCTGCTCCGTTTTTTGTCCTTACGGCATCGACACCGCCGAAATCACAATGGCTGCCCGAGAAATTATGAGCAGTATCGGCGTGACCACCAAATATGTTAGCGAGGTGGTGGCCAAAGTGTACGAAACCGGCAACAACCTGGGTATCCCCCCGGCAGCCTGGAAAGATAACTGCGAATTTTTAGAGGACGATCTGCTGGAAGAAACCGGTGTACCGCTCCGTTTTCCCGTGGATGACGAAGGGGCCGATGTTTTACTGGTGCCTCCTTCTGCCGATAATTTTGCCAACGTAGACACAATGATTGGCTACGCCAAGCTCTTTCACGTACTGGGCATTCGCTGGACGACCAGTACCTATTGTAATGAAGGTGGCAACTTTGGTCTCTTTCTCAATTACGCCAACCTGAAAAAGGTTAACAACCGTATTCTGGAAGCGGCCCGCATGTTAAAGGCCAAAACCATTATTTGGGGCGAGTGCGGCCACGCCTGGCGTGCCGGAATTTTAACGCCCACCCTCAGCGGCCCAATGGATGAGTTTGACCCGCCCTACCCCTATCACATCAGCCAGTTTATTGCCGATATGCTTCGCCGGGGCGCGCTAAACGGCCGCATCGACAAAAGCGCCAACGATGACCTGCTGGTTACCTATCACGATCCCTGCAATCCGGCCCGGGCCGGTCAGTTGCTTGACGAACCTCGCGAGGTCATTCGGGCATCGTGCAACCGTTTTGTGGAGATGCCGGCAGATACCATCCGTGAAAAAACCTACTGCTGCGGCGGCGGGGGTGGCATGCTAACCGATGAGTTGATGCCTGTGCGGATGGCCGGTGGCAAACCCCGGGCGATGGCCGTTAAGTATGTCAAAGCCAATTATCTGGCTACACCCTGCGCTATCTGCAAGGCCCAGTTGCCGGAGGTAATGAAATATTGGGATGTGCCGGTACAGGTGGGCGGCGTGATAGACCTGCTGGCCAACGCGCTAAAGTTGTAACGTTTTGCCCGTGGAGGAATGCAATGCGCAAAGTAATTTTAGCCGTGGCACTGTTGGTGATGATGGGATTGGTTGTGGGGTTTTATCCCGGTTATGTTGAAAAACCGGTCAAAGATGGCCTCGGCCCAATGGCGATACGGCTTGACCCCCGCTTTCCCGCGCCGGCTTACCACAATCCGCTCAATTGGTGGCAGACCCACCACATGGATGTGGTCAATCGCGGCGATTTTACGCAGCAGGATTGTCTGCACTGCCATCAGCCACAAACCTCTTGCAACAATTGTCACACTTACGTCGGCGTGCCAGAAATTGTAGACAGCCAATAGAAGGTTGCAGAGGCGCAAGGTCCCAAATCCGTAAATTCGTTCATTTGCTATTCGCAATTCGCACATTCGCAATTGTATTTTTAAGGAGCTGACGGCTATGACCGACACGGACAAATCCCAAACCAATACGCCTCCCCGACCATCGGCCTTTGCTTCCCGCCGGCAGTTTATTCAAATGGGAGTCGCTACGCTCGGCGCGGCCTGGGCCGGAACCTTTGTGCAATCACAGCTTTTTCCGCAACCCACCAGCCAGGAAGCCAGCCCGGTTACATTTCCGCTGGCAGAGTTGGCCGTGGGTGCGGCCAAATATATTACTTACGCGGGGTCGCCGGTGATTGTTATCCGCACCGCAGAAACGATAAAAGCCTATTCGCTTATCTGCACCCATTTGGGGTGTACGCTGCAGTGGCAGGCCGGCCAAAAGCAATTTTACTGTCCCTGCCACGATGGCCGTTTTGATCAGTTTGGCGAAGTCATTGCCGGGCCGCCGCCGGTGCCATTAGAGCAGTTCCCGGTGAGTGTGGACGGTGACCGGATTATTGTGGGGGAACTGGTTTAGGAGGAGAAGGTTTTACGATGAAAACATTGATGACGCTCTTAATCCTGTTCATCGCTGTGGTAGTGGCCCTCACCTTTACCGGTCGTCCCACTCAGGCCCTGCCGGAATACGCCGCCCAAACCGGCGAGCCATGCGCTACCTGCCATACCAGCCCTTCCGGCGGCGGGTTGCGCACGCCCCGGGGCCAGGCCTGGGTGGGCGCCGGCAAACCCGCTGCCGTGCCTGATCTGGCCGAGTCGCTTGCGTTGTTGGGAGTTCACCTGGCTGTGAATGAGCAGGATTACATCACACCGGTTGGGTACAACGTTCCACCGGCTGCGCCGCTTCGTTTCAAAACCGGTCATGTCGAAAAGATTCGCGCCTGGCTCAAGGATTATCCGGGCAATTAAGCGGGAGCGTCTCTGGAGAACAAGTATGGACAAGATTTCTCGACGCAATTTCATCAAACTAGGTGCGACCACTACCGCCGTTGGGGCCGCTGTGATGGCCACCCATCGCGGCGTTTGGGCCTTGCTAGACCGGCAGAATGGCTCGATGGCCATCCGAAATCAGGTTGCAGCAGCGGGGTCACTTGAGGAAATTTGGGTCAAAACTAGCTGCGCGCTCTGCCCCGCCGGCTGCGGTCTGGATGTGCGGGTGGTGAACGGCCGGGCGGTGAAAATTGAAGGAAACCCGCTTCACCCCCTCAATCAGGGCGTTTGCTGCCTCAAAGGGCAAGCCGCGCTGGAGGTGCTGTACAGCCCGGAACGGATTGAGCATCCCCGCCTGCAAACCGGCGAGCGCGGCAGCGGCGATTGGGCCGAAATTTCCTGGGATGACGCCCTGGCAATGGTGGCGGAACACCTCACCGATCTGCGGCAGCAGGGGCAGGCCCACACCGTGGCCTTTATGCACGGCGAAACCCGCGGCCAGATGCGGGCGCTCATTAACCGTTTTATGGCCGCCTACGGTTCGCCCAACGTCATTTCTCGCCACAGCCAGGATGAGCAGGCGGCCCGACTGGGGATGTTTCTGACCCAGGGCATTAACGGCTTGCCCGTTTATGATTTAAACAACGCCCGCTACGTAATGACCTTTGGCGGCAATTTACTGGAATCGAGCCGCCATGTCATCGGCTACCTGGGCGCGCTGGCCTTTATGCGGCGCGGGCGGCCCGACCGGGGCAAACTGGTGGCCGTTCACCCGCGGCTGTCGCTCACCGGCGTCAAAGCCGACGAGTGGGTTCCCATCCGGCCCGGCACTTACGGCGCACTGGCCCTGGGGATGGCTAACGTCATCATCAATAGCAAACTGTACGACGAAACTTTTGTGCGCGACTTCACCTTTGGTTTTGAGGACTTCAAAGACGAAGACGATCAGCCTCACCAGGGCTTTAAAAATTTGGTTTTAGAACGCTACCCGCTGGACCGGGCCGCAGCCATTACCGGCGTCCCCGCCGAAATCATCGCCCGGTTGGCCGGCGAGTTTGCCACCAACCGGCCCGCCGTCGCCATTATGCCCACCGAACCCGGCGGGTTGTCCAGCGATAACAGCCTGTACACCGCAATGGCTATCCACGCCCTCAATGCCCTGATCGGGGCGATTGACGCGCCCGGCGGGGTGCTGGTGCAGCGGTTTCCCCAATTGGCCGACTGGCCGGAGTTCACCCTCGACGCGACGGCTCAAACCGGTCTGGCTCAGGAAC
Organism: Anaerolineae bacterium; assembly: GCA_022071955.1. GTDB lineage: Bacteria > Chloroflexota > Anaerolineae > 4572-78 > J111 > J095. The sequence continues at coordinate 75,816 of JAJVIM010000028.1, read as the reverse complement.
GGGTGGATGCGGCCGGCTCGGCGGAACTGCTGCTGGCTTTGTCTGCATATCAAAATGTGGCCGGCCGCCTGCTGGCCGGGCAGCCTTACCCGGTCAATACGCTCTTTTTGTACAACACCAACCCGGTTTACGATGCGCCCGACGGCCGGCAGTTTGCCCAGGCGCTCAAGCAAATTCCTTTTGTGGTCAGCTTTGCCTCGGTGCTGGATGAAAGCGCAGCCCACGCCAACCTGATTTTACCGGCCAGCACTTTTTTGGAGCTGTGGGGCGACGATTATTTGGAGGGAACCGGCTACGCCGGGGTGTCGCTGCGCCAGCCGGTGATAGAGCCGGTGCACGATACCCGCAATCCGGGCGACGTGCTGCTCGATCTGGCAGCGCGGGTTGGCCAGCCGGTGGCTACAGCGCTGCCCTGGGCCACCTACCAGGCACTGGTGCAGCACCGGCTGTCCGGCATCGATATGGATTGGGACAAATTTGAAAGCAACGGGGTCTGGTCGGAAATGGTGTATTTTAATGCCGCGCCGGGCAGCCCGGCCTGGGCCGAGGTAGTTGGGCGAGACCGGCTCAACGCTCCCCAGGATGGCCGCTTTGATTTCTTTTCGCGCGAGCTGTTCGCGGCGCTGGTCGCGCCCACCGATCTGGACTGCCTGCCCCATTTTGACACACCGCCCACTATAACCAACGACTCCGCCGCAGCCGCCGCTTATCCCTTTTTGCTGGTTGCGCAAACGTTGATCACCCAGCCCTGTAATTGGGATGGCATCGTCCCCACTCTGGAAGAAGCTTACGGCCTCCAAACCAATATGAAATGGTCAAGCTGGGTAGAAATCAATCCCCGCGCCGCCGAGTCGCTGGGCGTGCAAAACGGCGATCTGGTCTGGGTGGAGTCGGTGACAGGCCGGGTGCAGGCGCCGGTGCGCCTGTTTGAGGGCATCTGGCCCAACGCGGTTTATCTGCCGCCCGGCCAGGGGCATCGTACCCTGGTTAAGTGGGGCCGAGACTCCGGCAACAATCGGGTGGTGGGTGTCAACCCCAATCAGTTGGTGACGGCCGGCACCAGTCCAACCCGAGTCAAGATTTACAAGGCATAAGGAGGCACGCGCAGATGGCCCGCTGGGGAATGGTAATCGATTTAGATAAGTGCTTTGCCTGCCAGAGTTGCACCGTAGCCTGTCGGATGGAAAACAACACCCCCGTGGCCGGACCCGATCAGGCCGGGCGGGACCGGGCCATTTTGTGGAACGAGGTGTTGCCTTTTACAGAAGGCGAATATCCAAACGTAACAATGACTTTTATTCCCCGTCCCTGCCAGCACTGCGACAACCCGCCCTGTGTAAAAGTTTGTCCGGTGCAGGCTACCTATAAAACTGACGAGGGCATTGTTTTGGTGGATTACGACCGTTGCATCGGCTGCCGTTTTTGTACCGTGGCTTGCCCGTATCAGGTGCGTTACTTTAATTGGTATCAGCCGGAGTGGCCGGAAGCGCTCCGGGCGCACCTCAACCCGGACCCGGAGGTAGCGCCCCGGCCCAAAGGGGTGGTGGAAAAATGCACCTTTTGTGTGCAGCGGTTACGCAAAGCCAGAGAAAAAGCCGAGGCCGAAGGCCGTGTGTTCAATGCCACCGATTTTGTGCCGGCCTGCGTGCAAACCTGCACCGGCCACGCCCGCTACTTTGGTGATCTGGACGACCCCAACAGTCTGGTTTCCAAATTGGCCGCCAGCCCGCGGGCGTTTCGGTTGCAGGAAGAGCTGGGGACGCAACCCAAAGTTTATTACTTGAAACAGGGGTGAGCATTGGAGCAACCCGATGAACAAATCTTACCGCGAATCAGAATTTGAAAAAACTATTCTGGAACCGCTGCGGCATACTTCTAAACAGTTTTGGCTGGTTGCCGGATTGCTGGGGCTGATTTCGCTGTGGGGAGCCGTGGCGTTGGGCCAGCAGTGGTGGCTGGGGCTGGGCGTTACCGGCCTGAATCGCCCGGTGTACTGGGGGATCTATCTGAGCAACTTTATCTTTTTTAGCGGCCTCAGCATGTCCGGTACGCTCATTTCGGCTATTTTGCGGGTTACCCAGGCCGAGTGGCGGCGGCCTGTAACCCGCCTGGCGGAAACCATCACCTTTTTTGCGTTGATCCTGTGTGTGCTGCAAGTTTGGATTGACATGGGCCGCCCGGACCGCGTTTTTTATCCGTTCATCTGGGGCCGATACCAGTCGCCTTTTTTGTGGGATTTTACGGCCATCAGCGTCTATCTGTTGAGCAGCGGCGTTTACCTGTACCTGCCGATGCTGCCCGACCTGGCCCGCCTGCGCGACCACATGACCGGTGCCCCACCCTGGCGGCATCGGCTGTACACCATTCTGGCCCTGGGCTGGCACGGCAGCCACGAACAGCACCGCCGGCTTGAAAAAGCCATCAGCGTGCTGGCTATTGTCATCATCCCCATCGGCGTTTCGGTGCATACGGTGGTTTCGTGGATTTTTGGGATGACCATGAAACCGATGTGGCACAGTACCATTTTGGGCCCGTATTTTATTGTCGGGGCCATCTTTTCCGGCATTGCGGTGCTCTTTATTTTTATGACCCTGCTGCGCAAAGCCTGGCACCTGGAAAAGTGGTTTGGCGACAAACAGTACAACTATCTGGGGCTGCTGCTGTTGGTGTTTAGCGGCCTGTGGCTCTACTTTACCCTCGCCGAAAACCTGACCACCGGCTACAGTTCGATGACGGAGGAAGTGCAGGTGCTTTGGGCCAGGCTCACCGGCGAGTATGGGGGCTGGTTCTGGCTGATGGTTTGTACCAACCTGATTATCCCGCTGGCCATTCTGCTGCGGCGCAAGGGGCGCACCCCGACCGGCACATTTATTGTGTCGGTTGGGGTGGTGTTTGGCATGTGGGTTGAGCGCTATCTCATCGTCGCTCCCAGCCTCACCCGCTCAACCCTGGGTTTTGAGCCGGCTGTCTACATCCCCAGCCTCACCGAGATAGCCATTACGCTCGGCTCGCTGGCTCTGTTTGCTCTGTGTGTGCTGTTGTTCTTTAAACTTTTCCCGGCCATTTCGGTGTGGGAAGTTGAAGAGGGTGAAGCCATCGAGTCTGTCCAGCGCCAGGCCCGGCTGCTGGCTGAGCAGGAAAAGCTACCGGCAACCGGCACTACTGTCAGGTCGGTCAATTGAGAGGTTATCACCACTGATATTACGCCACAGATGATGAGAATTTCTCCCTCTCTCCCGTCGTTGGCGCGACTCCCCTCTTCCTAATTTGGAAGAGGGGACGAGGGAGATGACCCACTTTCAGAGGCAGGTAATTATGGAAGCAGTAGCCCACTGGTTAATCGACACCCCCGGCATCGGCGCGATGATTGTCATTGCCATTGGCCTTGGCGTACTCACCACTTATGGGTTAACCGTCCGCTGGATTCAAAGCGCGCCGCCCGATTCCGTTCGCGTCTCCATCAATGGATCTGCTGCCAAAAACGGAACGGACGGCCGGTTAAATAACCCGGATGAAAGGTAATACAGCATGAAAACCGAGCGGTTATTTGTGGCCGTTGCCATAGCTGTTGTCATTCTGCTGGCGGCTGTACCTGTTTTGGCCGATGCGCCCGACCAGACGGCTGCCGGCCAGCTTGAGCCGGGCAACACCTGCGCCGGTTGCCACACTGCCGTAGATGACCGCCCGGCCGGAGTGCTGGCCTGGGCCGGTAGTATGGACCGGGAACAGATCGATCCCTGCCCGGCCGCTTACCAGATTCATCAGGAAATATATTACACCGAACGACTCCTGCTGGGCCTCGACCGAGCCAGGGCCAATTTACCGGCCTGGGTTGATACCGGCCGGCTGGATACCCAGATTGCTGCCACTCGCCAAACCTATAGCCGGTTGCTCGATGCGCCGGTGCCCAGCCTTAATGCCTTTAGCACCGAAGCCGGACAGCTCCGGTATCGGTTGGGCAAAAGTTACACTCAGCTCAACCAACAGGCCGATACCGTTAAACGCGATATTGTTCTGCTGGTTGCCGGCCTGGTCACGCTGTTTCTGCTCATTTCACTGGGTTGGGGGCTGCGGCAGACGGCTCGCTTCACCGCCGGTGGGCCGGGGAGATTTCACCCGGGGGTCAAGGCGTTTGCCTTTTTGGGATTGGTCTTCATTTTGTTCTCGCTGCCCATTTTCCGAGTCTGGTCGGCGCCGGTAGAAACCACCAGCGCCGAAGCTCAGGCTCGCCAAACAGCGATTGATACCGCTGCCCGCGCAGCCACCACCGCCGACCGCGCCCTCGCTCGCGCCTGGATGCTGGCCCGTGTGGGAGCGGCTCGCGCCAATGCCAACCCGCAACAAGCCGCCGATATGCTAACCGACGCCCTGGCTGCGGCTAACGAAGTCCAGCTCAACACTCCGGCCTTGTGGGGGCAGGCCCAGGCCGCCCAAGAGGAGGCAGTTGGCTCGCCGGATTTTCAGGAAAAAGCCTGGCTGGTGTCCAATCGTCTCATGGCAGCCAATTCGCGGGCCTGGGGGTTGCGGCTCATCGCCGCCGAATGGGCTTCGGTTAATCCGGCCCAGGCCCAAAAAATCCTGCGGGAAGCGCTGGCCGTAGCCAACAGTAGCGCCGGCCCCTACCGTGAACTGGATGTCCGGGCTATCGCTGTTACCTGGGCTGCCCTCGATCCGGTTCAAGGGTTGGCTGTTACCCGGCAGATTAATGACCCGGCGTTGCGGGCCTGGGCTGTGTCGGAAATTGCCGAACTCTCTGGCGACTCGTCGCTTTATCCGCAGGCGATAGACTCTGCCCGGCAGGTGGCCGACCCGGTCAGCCGGGCCAGACTGCTGGGTGAAATTGCGCTTCGCTCCGGCGACCGGAGTCTGTTTGACGAGGCCAGGCAAACCCTGTCCGGTGTAACCGGCGTGCCGCTGGCTTATGCCCTCAGCGATTTGGCCGCCCGCTCCGGTGATGCCGCATTGGTGAACCAAATTGACCCGGCCTATCCCGATGCTCGCGCCGCCGCGCTGTACCGGTTGGGCCAATTTGAAGAAGCCTGGGCTTCAACAGCGGCCATCAGCAATCCATTTGACCGGGCGCGCGCTCAGGCAGCTATCGCCGGGGCATGGGGCAACATTGAGGCGGCGCGCCAAATTGCCGATGCCACCCTGCGCGACCTGGCTCTGCGAGACATCGCCATTGCCCAAAAAGATACGGCGCTGGCCCAGTCAATTGAGTCGCCCTACTACCGGGTGGAGGCGCTCACTGCTTTGGGGCAGGTCCAACTTGCCTGGGCCGAAGCTGATAACTTGCGTGATACTTATCCGCTGCGGGCGCTGGCGGTGGCCTGGGCCAACACCAATCCGCAGACGGCGTTAGCCGTGGTGGACAAAATGCAGCGTGAAACAGACAAGGCCGAGGCCCTGCGGGTTATTGCCGCCGCTACCGGGGAGCGGCTCACCTTTGAACGAGCTTTGAATCTGGCTCTGGCGGCTCGCGTCAGCGGCAACCCGCTGGCTCCGGTTGAGGCATCGCTGGCTCTGGCCAAAACTTTTGCGCCGATTGACCCGGCCAAAGCCGAGATGGCCTTTGATCAGGCAAGCGAGGCCGCCCGGCAAATTTCATCCAGATAAACCTGAACCTGTTTTCAACGGAGACACAGTGTGAGTCCAAAAGATGCCAGAGTGTTTATTGTAGCCACATGCGGTCCCGCTACCCCGGAACGGTGCGCAGCGCCATTTTTCTTTGCCAAACAGGCGGCGGATCAGGGGGCCAGGGTTAGCATTTGCTTTATTTTGCAGAGCGCCCTGCTGCTTAAACAAGGCGTGGCCAATAGTGTATACGCCAAAGAGGGAGGCCGCCCCGTGAGCGATTTTATCCAGGCAGCGTTACAGGCCGGTGTTGTATTTAATGTTTGTGATGCCGCCCTGAAAATGAATGATATGTCGCCCGGTGACTTGATTGACGAGGTGGACAGCCTGGTTGGCCCATCTTTTCTGATCACCGGCGGGCTTGAGGCAAATTTGGTGTTGAATTTTTAATTCCCTAAAAATTGGAGAAACCTATGTTCATTGTAACCATTGATATTGACAAATGCCAGGCTTGTGCGGAGTGTGTTGATAATTGTCCCAACGAGATGATTGCCATTGTTGAAGAGGACGGCAAAAAATATGCCATTTTCACCGGCGACCCCGACGAGTGCATTGGCTGTATGTCGTGTGAGGCGGTGTGTGAAGAAGGCGCCATCACCGTCACCGAAATGTGACCCTGCTATGTCTACTGTTTTGAGCAATCCTTTACCTCATCCCCGTCTGGTTGTTGCCGCGCCACAGGGCCGGAGCGGCAAAACCACGATAACGGTTGGGTTATGTGCGGCGCTGTCTGCTCGTGGGCTGGTGGTTCAGCCGTTTAAAAAAGGACCTGACTACATTGACCCTTCGTGGCTGAGCGGCGCTGGCGCGCGGGTTTGCCGCTCGCTGGACCCGTTTTTTTTGATCTCGGCGGCCAGCCTGCGGCGAGCTTTTAAACGCGGCGCCGCTGGAGCGGCCATCAGCCTGATTGAAGGTAACCACGGCCTGTACGACAGCCCGGATGATGACGGCGACGGCAGCACCGCGGCCGTGGCTCGCAGCTTGCAAGCTCCGGTTATTTTGGTAGTCAATACGGCCCGGATGTCGCGCAGCGTGGCGGCGTTGGTACACGGGTATCAAACTTTTGAGCCGGAGACCAACATTGCCGGTGTGATTTTAAATAATGTGGCTCAAAGCCGGCACGAAACCAAACTGCGCCAGGCCATTGAGCACCACTGCCACCTGCCGGTGGTGGGGGTGCTGCCTCGCCGGGAGGCGCTAACCATCCCCGACCGTCACCTGGGTTTGATTCCTCGCGCAGAAAACGATGAGCTGATTCCGGCCCTGGCCGCCTGTCGTCAGGCCGTGGAACAATACGTTGATCTCGATGCGGTGCTGGCCATTGCCCGTGCGGCCCCGCCGCTGCCCAACGAGGCCGGGGATGAGCCGGTTTTGACCGCCGCACCTAAAAATGATGTATCGGTTCGGATTGGAGTTGTGCGTGACCGGGCGTTTACCTTTTATTACCCGGAAAACCTGGAAGCGTTGGAAGAGTCGGGCGCCGAGCTGGTTTTTATTGATGCCCTGTGCGATACCAGTTTGCCCCGGGTGGATGCCCTGTACATTGGCGGGGGCTTCCCGGAAATGTTTATGGACGAACTGGCGGCCAACCGTCGCCTGCGACAAGACATCCGCGTGGCAGCCGCCAATGGGCTGCTCATTTACGCCGAGTGTGGCGGGCTGATGTACCTGGCCCGGCGAATCAAATGGGATACTCGCTCGGTTGACATGGTGGGCGCGTTGCCCTGTGATGTGGAAATGACCCCGCAGCCGCAGGGGCACGGTTACGTTATGGCCGAGGCGCTGCCCGGCAACCTGTTACTGCCCCGCTATACAACCATCCGCGGCCACGAATTTCACAATTCGCACGTGATCAATTTGGCCGGCGATTTACCTTTTGCCTACCAGCTAAAGCGTGGTAACGGTTTTGGCGGCGGGCGTGATGGCCTGGTTTATCACAATATTCTGGCGGCGTACACCCACCTGCATGCGGCCGGTTCACCCGGCTGGGCAGCGGGCCTGGTGGCGCGAGCGCGGGGGGCGGTAAAGGGTGAAGGATGAAATGTGAGGAAGTTGGGTGAGTTGGGTGGGTTTGGTGAGTTTGCTATTCACCATTCACCATTCGCTATTTTCAAAGGAGTCCGATAGTTCCAATCGGAACGACACCAGGAATGAAAATTGAGTAGGGGCGGTTCGCGAACCGCCCCTACATCTCGCTGATTCGCCGATTCGTTGATTCGCTTATTTTCAAAGGAGGGCACGATGCCTTTGTATGAATATCACTGCGCAGATTGTAGCCACAATTTTGAGATTCGGCGCGCCTTGAGCGAAGCAGCCACTGATGTAACCTGCCCGGAGTGCGCCGGCCAGCACACCCGGCGAGTGTTTACCCCGGTCATCGCTTTTAGCAACGGGCACAGCGGCAGCGCAGTCATTGGCGGCAGTGGCTGTGCCGGTTGCGCCGCTACTCACTGCGCCGGCTGCACCTTTACCCGGCGCGCATCGTGATTCTCATCCCGGAAGGAGAACAACCGATGAGTCTGACTTCGACCCCAACCGACAACCCTCCGCAGAACAAACAGCGCCAAACACCTGCCAGTCACTACCATGTTGAGCCGGTCCAGCCAGCCGGCAATCGCGTTGAAAATTTTCTCACTGCATTTGCCGCCATTTTGCGGCACAGTAACTATCACTTTTTGCTGGACCTCTACGCTCACAGCAGTCCAAAATGCGGCCGCTGCGCCGTAACCTGCCAGGTTTATCAAGCCACGGGTGATCCGTGCGATGTGCCGTGCTACCGCACCAACTTGCTGCTCGATGTTTACCGCCGGCATTTTACCACCTCGGGCTGGCTGCAAAGCAAGTTCTTTAACCACAGCGCCCTCACCGAAGAAAAGATTGATGAAATGGCCGAGGCGTTTTATCGCTGCACGGCCTGCCGCCGCTGCAAGCTTGAATGCCCGCTGGGGATAGATCACGGCCTGATCACTCACCTGGGGCGATACATCCTCAGTGAAAGTGGTATTGCGCCCAAAGGGCTGGTTGTGTCGGTGCGAGAGCAGTTGGAAGGCAAAACCGGCAACACTTCGGCCATTCCGCTGCCGGCGCTGCTGGATAATCTGGAATTTCTGGAAGAAGAACTGGCCGATATGAAAGGGGTGGAGGTTAAATTCCCTGTTGACCGGCAAAACGCCGAATACATCTTTTTTCCGGCGGTGAGCGATTACCTGATGGAAGCCGATACGCTGATGGGTAACGCGGCCGTGCTGCATGCCGCCGGTATCGATTGGACCATTGGGTCCGGTTATTTTGACGGCATCAATTACGGCTTGTTTTACAACGACTGGGTGCTGGAACGGATTGTTCAAAAGTTGGTGGCCGAAGCGCGGCGGCTCAACGCCAAAAAAATCCTCATCGGCGAATGCGGACACGCTTCGCGCTCGGCCAAGCAGTTTGCGGCGGCGCTGACGGATGGCGAGGCGCTGCCGGTGGTCAATATTCTTGAGCTCACCCATCAAATGCTTACAGCCGGCAAACTCCAACTGGACCCGAACATCATTCAGGAACGGGTTACTTATCACGACCCCTGCAACCTGGCTCGCTCCGGCTGGATTGTTAACCAGCCGCGCGAAATTTTGCGCCGTTGCACCAGGAATTTTGTTGAAATGACGCCCGGCGGCGCGCGCAATTATTGTTGCGGTGGCGGCGGCGGTCTGGTTTCATTGGATGAAACCCACGATTTTCGCATGCAGGTGGTTGGCCAAACCAAAGCTGAACAGATTCGGGCCACCGGCGCGGATATTGTGGTTTCGCCCTGCGCCAACTGTAAAAAGCAACTGCGTGAAATTGTTGACTACCACAAAATACCCGCCGAAATTATGGGGGTTCACGATCTGGTTTTACGCGCAATCAAACTTTTGTAGAGGAGGCTCGAATTACGATGCCAACCTGGCTGGCAATTGCCAAAGGTCCACTCTTCTATTTTGCCCTTGCCATTTTGATTCTGGGGCTGGCCCGCCTGATAGTTTTGGCGTTGTGGGGTATTGCTGGCGCCATTCGGCGCGCCGGAGACCGGCGGATACCCTACGCCCGGGTGTTAAAAGAAACGGTCGCCTGGCTTGTGCCCCTGCCCCGTTTGCACCGGGTTCAACCTGTTTACAGTTACGCTTCCTTTTTCTTGCACCTGGGGGTCATTTTGAGCGGGCTGGCTTTGCAGAACCACATCGATATTCTGTCCGCTAACGTGGGGTTGGCCTGGCCCGGCCTGCCCCGGCTGTGGCTCGATGGGATTACCCTGGCAGCGATGTTCGCTACCGTTTACCTGGTATTACATCGAGTGTATATCCATCGCGCGCGCGTACTGAGCCGGCCAATGGATTACCTGTTGTTGCTGCTCATTCTCAACCTGCTGGTTTCCGGGTATGTGGCCGGCCGGTCCTGGAATCCTGTCCCCTACGATGGATTAATGCTTTTTCACGTTGCCAACGGCCTGCTCCTGTTTGTGCTCACCCCATTTACAAAAATTGCCCACTGTGTTCTCTTCCCGCTGGTTCGATTGGCCTCTGAGGTAGCCTGGTATTTTCCGCGGCACGGCGGCAGCGATGTAATCAAAACGCTGTACGGGACCGAAGGGAGGAAAATATGAGTCACGCCTCGGCGGTAGGAATGCTTATTGATGTTACCCGCTGTATTGGGTGTAACCAATGTGTTGATGCCTGCGCTCAGGCCAATAACCTGGGCCAGGATACACCCGCGCCGCAGGATTCGCCGGATGGCCTTTCGGCCCGGCGCTGGAATACGGTGCTTATGGGGCCGGCGGGGCGCTACGTGCGCAAGCAGTGCCGTCATTGCCTGGAGCCGGCCTGTGTTTCGGCCTGCCCGGTTGGGGCAATGCACAAAACGCCGGAAGGTCCGGTTATCTACGACAGCAGTAAATGTTTGGGTTGCCGCTACTGCATGATGGCCTGCCCCTACGGCATTCCGCGTTACCAGTGGGATGCGCTGGCCCCGCTGGTGCGCAAATGTACGCTGTGTTACGAGCGGCTTCAGGCCGGCCAATTGCCGGCCTGCGTCGATGCCTGCCCGGCCCAGGCCACCATTTTTGGAACGCGCCGGGAACTGCTGGCCGAGGCTCATCACCGGCTGGAAACGGAACCGCGGCGCTACCTGCAAACGGTCTTTGGCGAGAACGAAGTCGGCGGGACCTCGGTGTTGTATATATCAGATGTGCCGCTGGATTTTTTGGCCCGGGGACATCTTGGCCATGAGCCGCTGCCGGCCTTAACCGAAGTGGTGATGGGTAAAATTCCGCCGGTTGCTTTGGGAGTTGCGGCGCTGATGGGTGGGCTTTACTGGATTATTGACCGGCGAATGAGATTGATGGGCGGCCATCCCGCGCCTGTGGAGCACGAGCATGAAATCGACTCGTAGACGCACGATAGTTAAAGACATCCTGTGGGTTATTGCCGCTATTGGGTTGGTAGCGATGATTGCCCGTTTCATACGGGGACTGGGCGCAACCACAGCCTTAAATGATGCGACACCGTGGGGGTTGTGGATTAGCTTTGATGTGATGGCCGGCGTGGCCCTGGCGGCCGGTGGGTTTACCATTGCCGCGGCCGTTTATATTTTCCATTTGGAAAAGTACCACTCTATTCTGCGACCGGCCATTTTAACAGCTTTTCTTGGTTATGTGGCGGTAATTGTGGGGTTGCTGTGTGATTTGGGCCTGCCCTGGCACATCTGGTCGCCAATGATTCACTGGCAACCGCACTCGGTTCTGTTTGAAGTGGCCTGGTGTGTTATGCTCTATACTTCGGTGCTGGCGCTGGAATTTAGCCCGGTCATTCTGGAATCGCCCTGGCTGCAAACCCCATTCTTCCAAAGGTTGGCCCGCTGGCTAAAATGGTTCACCCTGCCGCTGGTTATTTTGGGGATAGTTTTGTCTACCCTGCACCAGTCGTCGCTGGGGTCGTTATTTTTGATTATGCCGTTTCGGCTGCACCCATTGTGGTACAGCCCTATTTTGCCGGTGCTATTTTTTATCTCGGCAGCGGCGCTGGGCTTGATGATGGTTACTCTGGAAGGCTTCGTTTCGGCCTATCTGTTTGACCACTCGCCGCGCCTTGATCTGCTGGCCGGTCTGGGCCGAGCCGCCGTCTGGGTTTTGTGGCTCTACTTGCTGGCACGCCTGGGCGACCTGGCCTGGCGCGGTGTTCTGCCGGCAGCCGTGGAAGGGTCGTGGTACAGCTTTTTGTTTTGGGCCGAAATTGGGCTGGGTGGGCTGTTGCCGGCCAGCCTGCTCTCGCTGCGCCAGGTGCGAACCAGCCCGGCCGGGCTGATTACCGCCGCCGGGCTAACGGTGGCCGGTTTGGTGTTTAATCGCCTGTCTGTGGGAGGGTTGGCCATCTTTCAAACATCCGGCACATCGTATTTTCCCGGTTGGGTAGAATTTGCCATCAGCGCCGGCATTGTGGCCGGGGCCGGCCTGGTTTTTCTGTTTCTGGCCGAAAATTTCAATGTTTTCAACCAAACCGGGGCGCACGTCGCCAGTCGTCCCTCACCGTTTGACCGGCCCGTATTTGATGCGGAAACCCGGCTGTATCAGGGCCAGAATTGGTGGGACAAAGTTTCCCGCCGCACATTTTTTTTGGTGCCGGTTGTTGCTGTGGGCATCGCTTTGCTGCCGGCCGGTGGGGTTGGAGGGCAAACCGGGCTACATACTCCGGCCAGAGCGGCGTTGGGGTGGACAGTTATGCGGATTAATGGCAACCGGAATGGGCTGGGCGTGACGTTTGATCACGTAGGCCACCAGCAACGGCTGGGCTGGGCGGCCGCCTCGGCTGGCAGCACCTGCATTGACTGCCATCACCTTAACAAGCCGGCCGATGAGGCGACCGCCTGTTGGGAATGTCATCAAGACATGAATCAACCGGCGTCTATTTTTAATCACAGCCTGCATCAGGTTGAACTGGGCGGCAACGCTTCGTGCGGGGAATGTCATCAGGCTGAGCACACAGCCGGGGCGGCTAAAGCCTGCGCCGAGTGCCACGAAACAATGATGCCCCAGGCCGGTGAGGCCCGGTTCAATAACCTGGCCCCGGGTTACAAAGACGCCATGCACGGCGCTTGCCTGCCCTGCCACCAGCAAGAAGCCGAAACTCAGGGCAAACCGGAACTTGGCCGGTGCCCGGCCTGCCACAAGTTTGAAGACGATGCGACGTCGCCTCAAACTCATATTGCACAGCGCGATTAGCGGGTTGGGGAGCGCCTATAGTTATTCCAGATTCACCAGATGGTGCTGCATGGCATAGCGAACCAATTCGGCGCTGTTGTGAACGCCTAATTTAGCCATAATGTTGGTACGGTGCACCGATACGGTTTTGGGGCTGATAACCAGCAGGGCCGCGATTTCTTTGTTGCTTTTGCCTTTAACCGTCAATTTTAAGATCTCACATTCACGCTCGGTGAGATGAGGAGTGTCTTCTTTGGCGTGCTCGTTAGCCTGAACATAGTTTTTGAGGACTTGCCGGGCCACGCCCGGCCCCAAAAAAGCGCCATGTTCGTAAACCTGGCGAATAGCCATAACCACCTCTCGCCCCCCCGAACGCTTTAGCACGTAGCCGGATGCCCCGGCTTGCAGCAGCGGCTCCACGTACTCCCGATTATCGTGTTGGGTCAGGATCAGGATTTTTACCTCGGGATAAGCTTCTTTTATACGCCGGGTGGCTTCTAACCCGTCCATCACCGGCATAGCCACATCCATCAAAACAATATCGGGCCGGAGTTTGCCCACCTGGCCCAAGGCTTCCTGGCCATTGCCGGCCTCGCCTACCACCATAATCCCCGGCTGGCGTTCCAACAGCGAACAGATGCCATCTCGTAAAATAGCGTGATCATCGGCCACTAATATTCTGATCTCAGCCATAACCTGCTCCTTGCTTTTGGTTGGGTATGTGCATACACAGACTTGTTCCGTAACCGGGGGCCGTGCTAATCTCCATGCTGCCGCCTAATAATTCTATCCGCTCCTGCATACCCAGCAGCCCCAACCCCCGCCGGGTGTTTGGCGAGAGAGTCACTTCAACCATATCAAACCCAAGGCCATCATCTTCAACGTTGATGGTGGTAGTTTCTGCCTCCAGGTGGAACAGAATTTTTACATTGCGCGCGCCAGAATGCCGGGCAATATTGTTGATAGCCTCCTGTACCACGCGGAACAGCGCTGTTTCCACTTCGGCCGGCAGGCGATGCCCTGTGGTTGTTTCCGTAATGGTAACCTGTATACCGGTCGGTTCCAGCCGCGATTGCGCAAACCAGCGAATGGCCGGCACCAGCCCCAGGTGATCCAGCATAGTTGGCCGCAGGGCAAAAATGAGTTTGTGCACGCCATCCAGCGTGTGCGTAACCAAATTGTGCATCCGGGTCAGTTTTACGTCTACTTCTGCCTGGTCATTTCTATCCAGTTCCATTGTCTCTTCAACTTTGTACAACAGCGCGGCCAATGTTTGGCTGGTTTCATCGTGCAGCTCGCGGGCAATACGTTTGCGCTCATCTTCCTGGGCATTGATCACTTTGTTGAGGAGTTCACCGCGCAGTTGCTCTTTGTGCTGAACTTCGGCGTAGAGCCGGGCATTTTCCACCGCCACCGCCATTTGATTGCCCAGGGCCGTGAGCAATTCCTGGTCCTCCTCGTCAAATTCGCGGCGGTTACGGGTGCCCACACAAATGCTGCCTAATTTGCAGCCTTTGGCCACCAGCGGAATGTGCACCAGCGTGTGCAGTTTTTCTCGTTGGAGCGAGGCGGCTCGCCGGCCCCGGTAACGCGATAAATCTGGCACGACAATTATCTGCCCGGTTTCCATAACGCCACCACACGAACCATCGAGCATGCCCAACCGGGCGGCCAGGTGAGCCGCCTCTTCAGAAAGGCCCTGGTGGGCCAGCAACTCCAGGCTGCCCAGCGTTTCTGTATACAAAAAAACAGCGCCTACATCAATTTCGGTCAGGCGCAGTAGTTCATCCAGTGTTTGCCCCAACAGTTGTTCCAAATCCAGCGATTGGTTCACCGTGGTAGCAACCGCATTCAAAATGGATAGCTGTTGGTTGCGGCGAACCAGCGAGTCGGCCAGTTGCTTCTCGTCGGTCACATCACGCATTAGCTCGATGATCCGGGTAATTTGACCGGACGAATCATACATGGGCGAAGCAACAATATCCACGTAACGTTTTTGCCCGGTGGATGGGTCGGGGTGAATGTGGGTTACTTTAACCGACTCGCCGCTGGTCAGCACGGCCGACATCGGGCACTCACACTGGGGCGAACGGCACTTTTTGCCGCCGTGGAATAATTGGTAACACAATCGGCCAATTGGCTCCTGATGTTCGCCGCAGTGTAATCGGGCTGCTTTGTTTACCTGCTGAATACGGTGGTTCAAATCAATCACAATGAGTTGGTCATTCAACCCATCAATGATGGCTCGCAGGTCATCTCGGGCAAGTTGGGCTTCCAGTTGGGCCACCAAAGCTGCTTCTGTTCGTTCCTGAACCCGGGCATCCAATTCCCGATTCCAGGTTTGGACTTCATCCAGAGAATATTTCAGTTGAACGCGCATGGCATCAAAACTGTGGGCCAGCGCCCCAATTTCGTCTCCTCGCTCGCAGCAAATAGGGGTGCTCAAATCCCCGGAGGCAATCCGTTTGGCAGCGTCTATTAATATCTGCATGGGGTTGATCACGCTGCTGGTTGTTACCCAAACCAGCCCCGTTGCGCCCAACAAAGCGGCCAACCCCAGCACCAGCGTTTGCAGCGTGAGGCGGCGAACCGGGGCGAACACCTCGCTGGACTGTTGGCGAATGACCACCCCCCACGGTGCTTCTGACATTGGCGCAAAAGCGATAACCAGGTCCTCTGGGGCCGAAGGCGGGTTGGCCGGGCAGGCAATGCACGTTTCTACCACAGGCTGTCCAACCCGGAACAGATGGTAGAGCAATTCATCCTGACCGCTGTTCTTTAAAATCCGCTCCTGGTTGGCGCTGATCAACACCTGCCCATGTTGGTCCACCACATCAAAAATACCGGTCAACCCCAGTTCAAACGGATTTCTAAATGGCGATATTGCCGGATTGGTCAAATCTAACAAAGCCGCCAGAGCGCCAGCCGGCCGGCCGGTTTTAGAATGGACCGGCACCGCAATAATGGCCCAGGGCCGGTTGCCCGGCGCCATCGCTAATCCAAATAGCCGGTTGTGCAACGCCGACTGAACCGCGCTAATCGCGGGCCAATCGACGCCGGTTATTTTGTCCGGCGCGGCGGCCAACGGCTGGCCTGTTTCATCGAGCAGGTAAATTCCCTGGCCAAAAAGAGCAATTTGTTTAAAACCGGCCTGCAGGGCCGCCATTTGCGCGGTGGGATCGGCCTGCCGATTTTGAAAAACTTCGTGATCGGCAATGATGGTGAGCATACTTTCAATGTGGCGAATGGTGGAATCCAGGTTGGCCGCGCTCAATCGCGCCAGCATCAGCCGTTCACTCAGCACCTGGTCGGTGGCCTGGCGAGTGGTGCTGAGGCCGAGCAACGCAAAAATTGTGAGCAATCCTACTAACCCAATCACCACAATAGCGCCCATTTTGGTTCGCAGCCCAATATTGAGCCATTTTTGGGCGACAACGCGATTGAGGCCGGCCCGCAGCCGTTTTTTTAAGCCTGATGTCAGGAGTGATGCGGGTGCCATGTTAACTCCTTTTTTACCGGCCCGCAGGCGGGGCCGGCCACTGACAATAGCGCGCTCGGTGGCAGTGTTTGCAAACTCCGTTAACTTCCAGTTTTTCCCGGATGCCGTCAAACTCGCCCATTGAGTCGTACCATTCATAGGTGCGGCCAATGGTGACTCGCAGGGGGGTGTTGGGCAAGGCAAAAGTTGCCCGCGCTTTGGACGAGTCAAAATAAAAAAATTGCGACTCAAGGCGCAGACGGTCGCCGCTGAGAGGCAGCGGGCCTTTGCTTTGCGGCTGAAACAAATCGGTTAGATCAGCGGCCAGAGGAACCAGCCAGCGCGGCATAACCCAGCGTTTCATGCCACAGCCAATTACATTGGCAATGGTTTGATAAAGCTGAAGGTGGGTGAGGTTTTCTCCGCCCAAAATATAGCGCTCGCCAATGCGGCCTTTTTGGGCGGCTTCAATGTGCCCCTGAACTGCATCACAAATGGGCACCACGTTAATCCCGCCGGGTGGAATGAGAACCGGCACGTAGTGTTTGATAATTTCTACCACTGCCCCGCTGGAAACCTGGCGAATATCACGGGGGCCAATGACGCTGGTGGGGTTGACAATAACAGCCGGTAATCCGTTTTTAACTGCTGCCAGCACAATCTGTTCGGCTACATATTTGCTGTGGCCATACACAAACTGCTCTGGTTTGACGTTAAAGGTGAAGGTTTCATCAACCAGTTCATTGGGATGAATGCCCATTGCGGCCGTGGAACTGGTGTGGACAACCCGCTCAATTCTGCTTTTGAGCGCGGCTTCCATTACGTTGCGCGTCCCCTCGATATTGACCCGGTTCATCTGCTCAACACCCTGCCGCCAGTAATCCACCACCCCGGCCGCATGAAAAACCACATCGATGCCGCGCATAGCCGGGAGGAGCGTATCAGGAGCCAGCACGTCGCCGCTAACGTACTCAAAGGGGCCGTCTTCTAATAAGACGCGTGACGCGCCGGGGCGTTCCAGAATGCGAACATCCCAGCCTCGTTCCACCAACCGCAGGGCAATATTAGACCCAACAAAGCCGGTTCCGCCGGTTACAAGCGCACGAGTCATAATTTTATTATCTCAGGGCGATGGCTTCTGGCATCACCGCCGGCGATTCGCTGCCGGCCCGGTGCCAGGTCAGCAGCGCGTCAATCAAGCCGTCAAGGGTGTGTTTTTGAGCCACCAAATCTACCCGAATTCCCATAGCTCGCGCTGTGTCGGCGGTGGTGGGGCCAATACAGGCCACAGTTAGTGGAGCCAAAACCTCGGCCAGGGTGCGATCTTTGAGCATGCTGGCCAGCCCGTTCAACCCGGAGGCGCTGATAAAGGTAGCCACATCAACCTGCCCTTTGAGCAGAGCGGCCAGGGCGATAGGGTCAGGTTCTGCCGCCTGGATGGCATACGTGACAACCGGATTGACAGTAGTCCCTTTTTGGCGCAGCAAATCGACTACATCAGGCCAATCGGCATTGGAACACGGCAGCAGCACCCGCTGGCCCGCCTGGCTGCTAATTTGGGCGGCCAATGCCGGGCTGGTATAGGGCGGAGAAGAATCCGGGTTGAGGCCGTAACTTTGCAGGGCGTCGATGGTGGACTGGCCGGCGGCCCCCAGTTTTATCCCGGCCAGAGTCCGAACATCGTAACCGAGGGCCAGAAATCGTTTAAAAAAGAACGAAACAGCATTGGCGCTGGTAAAAATTATCCAATCATAGCCAGGGCTGCGCCCGTTAGAGGCTACCAAACCGGCGATGGCGGTATTCAGCGGGCCGGGGTTGTCAACGGGCATAATCCGGGTGGTGGGCAGTTCTACCGACTCTGCGCCTAACAGGGCCAGGCGGCGGCTCAATTCGCCGGCCTGTTCCAGGGGCCGGGTGTTCAACACTCGCAACCCGAGCAGCGGCCGGCGATCAACCCGATCAAACCAGCGCAATGACTCACGCAGGCGCACAACCTCGCCCACAATAATGACCGCCGGCGGGCGGATGTTAACCGACCGCTCAACAATATTGGCCAGCGTGCCCGCCACTGTTTTCTGAGTGGTTCGGGTTCCCTGTTCTACCAGGGCCACGGGCGTATCCGGCGAACGTCCCTGCCGGATCAACTGCTCTACCAGGTGAGGCAGGTTGCCAATGCCCATCAAAAATACAAGTGTATCGGCCCCGGCCGCGGAGCCAATCCAGTCGCATTGCGGATTGTTGTCAACAGCGCGATGGCCGGTAATGATGGCCACACTGCACGACATATTGCGTTGGGTAACGGGGATTCCGGCATAAGCCGGGGCAGCAATGGCGCTGGTGATACCGGGGACAATTTCAAATGGCAGGCCCGCCTCGGCCAGAGCCAGGGCCTCTTCGCCGCCCCGGCCAAACACGCAGGGGTCGCCTCCTTTCAGGCGGACGACAATGTTGCCTGCCTGTGCTTTTTCTACCAGTATGGCATTAATTTGGGTCTGGGGAACCGGATGGCGGTTGGGTTGTTTGCCAACGTCAATCAGTTCGGCCCGTTTGGCGTGCGCCAACAGCGAAAGGTTGGCCAGCCGATCATAAACCACAACATCAGCTTGTTTAAGGCATTCAATGCCTCGCAGGGTAATCAGGTCGGGGTCACCCGGCCCGGCCCCAACCAGATATACAAGTCCGGGTTTGCGGGATGATAACGCCACTTTGACACCTCCATGTGCTTGGGTTGGGTTTCGGGTTGTCTAAAAAGATGGGCCGATGATTCGGATTAATCCAATAAAAAGCTTCTTATGGCATACAAGTGAATCTTATCACAAAGGCTGTTCAAAGGTCAACGGACAATTGTCACTAATCTATTTGATATTTGTCACTTTTACCAGCCTGCGCCGGTCTGTGTTGGTTCACTCTGTTTGCACTTTTCGTACCTGGCTCTACATAGGCATGGATTATTGGCATTCTGAGCAGGACAAAACAACGCTGAACGGTGCGCGCCGGCACATATATCAGCGCGTCGAAATCGGCCCAAAGCGTATCCTGCAACCGGGTTGTCGGTAGTGAACCGGCTGTAAAACAGACTACAAAGAAATAGGGTAACTTTTTCAAAGTTTAGGGTCTGTCCCCGTTCCATCAATCCCGAAAATTTGTGACAATGCAATTGGACAATCATCAGAGTTTTCTCATCCAGTTCGGAGGGCCTTATGCACAAGCTCAATCGGTCAACATTTGCTTTGCTGTCATTGCTCCTGGCGCTGGTTATCGGCTGTACTGCTACGCCAGCCTCTGCGCCGGTGGCAGCGCAGGCTTACGTAGAACCGGGCCTGCGGGTGTTTACCGGCGACACGGTCTCGGTTATTGTTAGCGCCCAGGACTCCTCTGAAACAGCGGCCCGGGCTGTGACCCGGTTGGGCGGGCAGGTGGGCAGCAACCTATGGTTGATTAATGCCGTGGCCGCTACCCTGCCGGCTGCCCGGTTGGACAGCCTGGCAGCCCAGCCGGGCATTGTCTCAATTGTGCAAAATAAAGGCGTGCAAACCTCGCAGGACCCCGTTGCTCAGGGGGGGTGGGTCACCCAGATTCGTGTCAAAAAAGGCTCCTATCTGCTGGATGATGTTCAGGACAACCCGGTTGTCTATCTGCCAGACGGCGGTTTTGTATCGATAGGGCACAATGGCAAAATATTGATCACCAACGCCGATGGCAGCGAGCGGGCGCGGGTAACGTTGCCCAGTGGCGGCCCATTTAAAACGAGAACACTCGTTGCCGGGAGCGATGGCACTATATTTGTTGCCGGCGAGGGCAAACGGGTTTACGCATTGCGCCCCAACGGCTCAATCCTCTGGACATTTACCGGCGTGCGAGAAAGAGTGCAAACCTCCGTGGTTGCGGGGCCGGCCGGTGCGGTTTACGTTATCGATGAAAAACGGAACTTCTACACCCTCAACTCGGCCACCGGGCAGCTTCTCCGGCAGCAACTGCTCACCGGCGATGGCGTTATCCTGGCCACGCCCACAACCGCGCCGGATGGAACCATTTACGTTGTCAGCGACAAAGGCTACCTGTTTGCCATCAGCCCGGCCGGTAACCAAATGTGGACCTACCAAACCGGCGCAGGTACCCCCTTCAAACAGTCTCCGCAGCAAGGGCCGGACGGCACAATTTATGTCGCCGGCGAGGCCGGGCAGGTTTTTGCCGTTAATCCCAATGGCGCCCTGAAATATAAAACTGTCACGGCCGGGAAAATTATGGCCGCGCCGGCGCTGGCCGCCGATGGCAGCCTGTACGTAACTACCGATGCCGGCAACCTGTACGGGTTAAATCCGGCCGGCACGGTCCGATTCCGTTTTAACGTTGCCGGCAGCCGTTTTTATACATCGCCGGTTCTTTCAACGGATGGCGCTACCGTTTATGCTGCCATCGATGGCGCAAGTTTAATTGCCGTGTCTACCGCCACGGGCGCAAAGCAGTGGCAGGCCACAACCGGCGGCGCCATCAAATCCAGTCCATCGCTGGATAGCCAGGGCAATATTATCGTCGGCACCGATACGGGCGCGGTGACGGTGTTTAGCCCCGGTGGTTCAAATGTTTTCCAAACGGCGATGGGGGATAGGGTCACCCAGTCGGCCAGCGTTGCCCCCTCCGGCGATTTTGTAGTGCGGGTTGGCGACAAATCTGTGGTGACGCTGGGGCGCTTGCCCGACCACTGGGACGGTCGCCCTGATGTGCAGTCAACTAACAACAAAACCATCTACAAATTGGTTAATCCGGTAACAGTGGATATTGGCGCTGATGTGTTGCACAACACCCAATTAACCCCCAGCCGCACTATCAAAGGCAGCGGCATAACCGTGGCCGTTTTAGACAGCGGCATCTACTTTAGCAACGAAACCGTTAACACACTCACCGGCCGGATCAATCAGCAATTTTTGGGCCAGGCCGACTATATCAATCCGGTTTGCCCGGTGAGTCTCGATGGCACGGTGATGGGCAGCCAGTACAGCGACTATTGTTTCTTTGGCCCCAACCGGCGGGATTACAGCCGCGATGGCAATGGTCACGGCAGCCACGTGGCCGGTATCATCTGGAACAACATCAGCGATGAAGCCACCGGAACTATGCTGGGGGTAGCGCCGGATGCCAACATTCTGAGCGTGCGGGTGTTGAACCAGGATGGTATCGGCACCTATGAAACCGTCATCAAAGGTATCCAGTTTATTGTGGCCAACAAAGATACCTACGGTATCCGCGTGCTGAATATGAGCCTGAGCGCATACGTGACCACGCCTTACTTTGTCGATCCGCTGAACCGGGCCGTTGAAGCGGCCTGGGCCAACGGCATTGTGGTAGTGGTTGCCGCCGGAAACGAAGGCCCCAGCTCGGAGAGCATTACCGTACCGGGCAACGATCCCTACGTGATCACCGTTGGCGCGGTAGATAGCCAGCGCACCCCCGGTTATTGGGCCAATGATGTGTTGCCCACCTGGTCGGCCACCGGCCCCACCGAAGATGGCTTTGCCAAACCCGATGTGCTGGCGCCAGGCACACAAATTATCTCGTTTATGTACAACGATCATCAGAATATGGCCAACTCCTCTATGCTGGTCCAGCAGCACCCGGACTACTCGGCTTCGGCCAGCCTGTTTCGGATGAACGGTACCAGCATGGCCACGGGTGTTACCTCCGGTGTGGTAGCCCTGATGCTGCAGACGCACCCCAATCTGACGCCGGATCAGGTTAAGTTTCGGTTGATGTACTCTTCTATCCCGGCTTTAACGCTGGAAGAGAACGAAGCCGACGAAGACCTGGTGTATAACATTTTCCAGCAGGGCGCCGGCCGCATTTGGGCGCCGCGAGCCGTGCTCGGCGACTTTTTCCCTGTCGATATGCGGGCCAATGCCGGCATGGATATTAATGCCGATCTGGCTCACGGTATTGGCTGGGTTGATGCCAACGGCGATGGCTGGGTTGACGAAAATGAACTCAATCCGGCCGAAATGGCCTACCACTACGAGGGACCGTTTGGCCGCATGGTCAGCGATGACGGCCGGGCCTACATGTACTACTGGGAAGATAGCGCCGGCAATATGATTGTGATGGGCGCGGTGTGGGCCGATACCAGGCACTGGATTGAGGCCAGCGAGCTGGCCAGCTCTGGCTTGACCTTTTCCAACGGACAGCGTACCTGGGACAGCGCCGAGGTGATGGGCGGCGGCAAATCGTGGGGCGGCGGCAAATCGTGGGGCGGCGGCAAATCGTGGGGCGGCGGCAAATCGTGGGGCGGCGGCAAATCGTGGGGCGGCGGCAAATCGTGGGGCGGCGCAAGACCCTGGGGTGGCGGCAAATCCTGGGGCGGCGGCAAATCCTGGGGCGGTGGCAAGTCTTGGGGCGGTGGCAAGTCTTGGGGTGGCGGCAAATCGTGGGGTGGCGGCAAGTCGTGGGGCGGTGGCAAGTCCTGGGGCGGCGGCAAATCCTGGGGTGGATACCACATCGCTACCACCGATTGGGTTGACGATGGGCCGGTATTGCCCAATCTCACCCAGCCCACCGTTACGCCGGTTCAATCGCCCACGGTACAACCGACAGCAACGCCAACCGCATTGCCAACTCAGGTTTCTACGCCCGTACCCACCTCGACTCCTGTTCCAGCCACAGCCACGACAGAACCGCCCACTTCGACCCCTGTTCCGCCCACGGCCACGCCAGAACCGCCCACGGCCACGCCAGAACCGCCCACCCCGACTCCTGTCCCGCCCACGGCCACGCCAGAACCGCCCACCCCGACTCCTGTCCCGCCCACGGTCACGCCCGTGCCGGTTGAGCCCGGGTTACACGTAGACAACCTGGATGCGGTCAACTCTACCAACCGCTCCAAATGGCGCACCACCGTAACCATCACCATTGTTGATGATAACCAAAATCCGGTGGCCAACGCCAAAGTGTATGCGGTATGGAGTTACGGTACGGCCAAAGACTGCACCACCGATGCCAGCGGCCAATGCAGCCTGGTTAGCAATGAATATGACGCCGCCCAAATGAGCAGCATCGGCCTGACCATTAACAACGTGGCTCACAATACACTGGTCTACAAAGCGGCGGCCAATATCGACTCCGACGGCAACAGCGACGGCACGACGATTGTTAAAGACCGACCTGTACCGGCGGCAATGTTTGTGGCCGATCTGGACGGCTCCAGTTATCAGCACGATAGGGACGAGTGGAGAGCGACGGTCACCGTTACCGTGCTTAACGCCAGCCAGGAGCCGGTGGCCGGAGCCGACCTCTTCTTTACGTGGAGTAACAACAAATCAAATGATTGCACCACCGACAGCAGCGGCCAGTGCAACCTCACCAGTGACAAGTTAAAGAACGCGGAAGTTGACGCCATCTCCTTTACCGTAACCAACCTGACTCACGATCAATCGCTGCTGGTGGCTTACGACCCGAGCCGGAATTTCGACCCCGACGGCGACAGCGACGGCAACCAGATTACCATCAACAAGCCATAATCACACCATTTCAACCCCTCTCCCCCCTGTCCCCTCTTCTCCCGCCGGAGAAGGGGGGATTTTTTTGGCTGCCTGCGGTGGCATAGGGCACTTCATTCACCTTGATAGGGTGATTCCCGCTAATCAAAGGGTGCTGCCCTCTGCAATTTTTGGCAAAGATATGAAATACTGGTAATGGTCGAAAAGCCCAATTTTGTGAGTTCCGGCAGTCCACAGGGTACGGGACAGCGGGACAATGAAATTCCTCTTCCAACCCTTCGGGCGAGTATTCGACCCAAAATGGAGCCGTCGATGCGTCATTTGTCTACCTTTACCAGCAGAATTTCCCCTATGGTAAACGCCGTTGGAGCCGCTCACGGGATTTTGAACAGGGCTGCGACCAACGGGACCGGATCCAGCCGAATCTGCGTTTCTTGCGGGCAACCCAATCCAAAAGAGGCCGGTTATTGCGTTAATTGCGGTACGCCGCTGGGAGCCGCCTGCCCAACCTGCGGAGTTTCGGTTCTACCGGGCAGCAAATTCTGTAGCCAGTGTGGTACCGGTTTAGCGCAAAATGGCGGCGCTTCTCCCCTGTCGGAACCGGTTTTCAATGTTCGCAGCCAATTGCCGGTCGCTCTGGGGCATAAAGTAACTGCGGCCGCGGTTGGCCGCAAAGGGGAGCGGCGCGACGTGACCGTTCTCTTTTTGGACATTGCCGATTTTACCGCCACCTCCCACATGCTAGACAGCGAAGATGTGTACCTTTTCATCGATGAAGCTATGTCGCTGCTGGTTAGCGTAATCCACAAATATGAGGGCACCATCGACAAGTTTACCGGCGATGGCTTGATGGCCCTGTTTGGCGCGCCGGTAACCCACGAAGATGATCCGATTCGGGCGGTGAGAGCTGGGCTGGAGATGCAAAACGTGCTGCAGCCGTTGCAAATTCGGTTTATGCAAAAATATGGCTTTGATCTGAAAATTCGGATGGGGATCAACACCGGGCCGGCCATCGCCGGCAAACTGGGCAGCAGTTTTCACATGGAATACACGGTGATCGGCGATACCGTTAACCTGGCCTCCCGGCTCGAAACGGCGGCCCAGCCCGGAACCATTCTTGTTAGCGCCGCAACCTACCAGCGCACCCAACCCCTGTTTGATTACGAAACCTTGCCGCCAATTGAACTCAAAGGCTTCCCCGAAGCCGTTACGGCGTTTCGCCCGCTCGGGCTGCGCAAAGAGGCGCTGTCGCTGCGGGGACTGTCCGGCCTGAGAGTGCCGATGATTGGCCGGTCTACGGAACTGCTGCAACTTCAAACCGCCTTTGCCGCGATGCAACAGGGGCACGCCCGGATTGGGTTGATTACCGGCGACGCCGGCGTGGGCAAAAGCAGGCTGATTTCCGAATTTCAGCAATCCCTGGCCAACCCGGGCGTCAGAATTATTCAGGGTGGCTGCCAGGCCTACACCAGCACTACTCCCTTGTGGCTTGCGGTTGAAATTGTCCGGCAAATAGCCGGCCTGGCCGAGCCAGACTCGCGGGAAGCTCAGCGTGAAGCGTTGCTGTCGTTTTTGGCCCGGCGCAAGCTGGTTGATCACGAAATCGCGCCCTATCTGCTCCACCTGCTGGGCTTTGAACAACAGGACCCGGAAATTGAAGCCAGGCTGGCGTACATGGACGCCGCCATGCTGCAAAAGCAAACCCACAGCGCCCTCCGCCAACTGTTGTTAACCGAGGCCTACCGGTCGTTAACTGTGTTCATCTTTGAAGACTTGCACTGGATTGACCCGGCCTCCAAAGAGTTTTTGGAGCACTTTATCCAAACCACCATCGACGAGCCGCTGCTGTTGCTGCTGGTCTCTCGCCAGGCCGAGCGCGAAACCACACTGCAACCGCTGCTTGCCGCGGCTCAACAGGAACCGGGCCGGCTGGTTGACCTGCAACTTCACCCGCTGTCTGAAATTGAGGGCCAACTCCTGGTTGACCAGCTTGTTGGCCAGGCTTCGGCTGAAGCTCAAATGCTGAAGCAAAAAATTGCCGAACGGGCCGAAGGCAACCCGCTCTACATCGAAGAGATTGTGCGCATGCTGATTGACCAGGGCGGGCTGGTTTGCACCGAAGGCATCTGTCGTTTTACGCCCGCGGCGTTTGGCCTGATCCAGTCTGTGCCGGGCACGGTTAAGGATTTGATTTTGGCCCGCTTTGATCAACTGCCCGCAAGCCTGCGGCAAACTCTCCAAAACGCCGCGGTTTTGGGCAATGTTTTTCCGGCCGAGCTGTTGCCGCACCTCACCGATATTAACCCTCTGGCGCTGGAGAGCCACCTTCACGAACTGGCCCGCAGACAGTTTCTTGTGGCCCGGCCAATTCGCTCAAAAGCGGGGTATATTTTTCGGCACGCGCTGGTGCAGGAAACTATTTACGGCACGCTGCTCAAGCAGGATTGCCAGCGCATTCACACCGAGGCGGCCGAAGCGATTGAACAAAACAACATCTGGCACGCGGATGAACGGGCAGAGGCGCTGGCCTATCACTTTGTAGAAAGCACTACCCCGGTCCGGGCCATTCCCTACCTCATCACCGCCGCCGACAATGCCGCTCGTCGCTGCGCCAACGAGACCGCCGTAAAAAATTACAGGCAGGCCATGTGGCTGCTGCCGGATAAACCAAACGGAAACGCCCCCCAATTTTTCCGGGTGCGCATCGGTTTGGGAACAGCCCTTAAATTTTTGGGCGAGTTTACTGAAGCAACCAAAGTGCTGGCAGCGGCGCTAAATTACCTGTGGGAGTCGAGCCTGTCAGCCAACTCGGCGTCGCTCTGGCCCATTTTGGTTGAATGTTTGCAGCAGTTGGCCGACATTCGCCAGCGCGAAGGAGTTTATGATGCCGCCCTGTCCTATCTGGAAGCCGGCCTGCAGGTGTTGGGTGAAGATGGCTCTCAGGAGCAGCCGCATCTGTGGCGGGCTTTGTTAGACCGGCTGGCCTGGACCCGCTTTCGGCAGGGGCAGTTGGATGAAGCGTTCAATCTGGCTCAGGCCGCCATTAACAATGCCCAAAACGATGGAACCGCAGACCCAATCAAACTGGCCAGTCTTTACAACACCCTCGGAGGAGTCTCGTGGCAGCTTGGTGATCTGCCGCAGGCGGCAACGTTTGTTGAAAAAAGCCTGGACCTTTACAAAAGTATTGGTTATACCTGGGGTGTGGCCATTGTTCACGGCAATTTAGGCATCCTCCACGATGTTCAGGGCGAGTGGCCCAAAGCCGTTGAGCGCTATCAACGCGCCTTTGAACTGCATCAAATTACCGGAGATTTACAAAATCAGGCCAGCAATCTGGATAACCTGGGCACGCTCCGCATGACAATGGGCCAGCACGAGAGCGCCAAAAAAGATTTGGAGGCCGGCCTGACTATTCGGCGGCGATTGGGCGATGCCTGGGGTACCGCTCAATCGCAGGTAAACCTGGCCAGTTTGGCGCTGGCTCAGGGGAATTGGCCAGAGGTTACCTATTACGCCGAAACGGCCCTGGCCGTGGCCGATACCATTGGCAGCTTTGAGCTTCAGATTCAGGCTCGGTGGTTGCTGGCTATTGGCCAGGCCAAAGGCCAGAAAGAGATTGAAACCGGGCTTAAACTGGCCGGGCAGGCGCTGGGATTGGCCCGCACCAATGGCCTGTCAGAAAAAGAAACGGAATGCCTGTACGCCCTGGGCATTATCTCCGGCCTGGCCGGCGATTGCTCCGGCGCAGAAACGCTGCTTCGCCAGTCGATTGAGCTGGCCCGCGGCCAGCGCGACCCTTACCGCCAGGGGTTGGCGCTGGTAGAACTGGCTCGGGTAACCCATTCCAGTTGGGTGCAGTTGGGCCAGCCCGCGGCTATGCATCAGCAGGCGCTCGCCGCGCTCACGGAAGCCATCGAACTATTTCAAACCCTTGGTGCTGCCCATGATTTAACCCAGGCTCAGAGTCTTCTCTACCAGATTCAAAGCGAAAGTTGAGCAGTATTTCCGGATGCAAAACCCAATCCGCATGGCTTCTCCCAAGTTGACCGGAAGCCGATAGCCATCGATAGGCCTGCCGATGCTGAGTTATTTAACTGCCAAACCCAATCAAACCAAGCCCTCCGGCCACCACAACGGTTGGTTTTGTCCGGCGTGCGGTCATCATAATGCCGACGATGCCGGATTTTGTTTTAATTGCGCCGCCAGCCGGGGTACAAATTGCCCCGTTTGCCGGCAACTGGTTATTTCTGGCAGTAAGTTTTGCCCGCAGTGTGGGGCGCAATTATCGGGCGCGGCAGCAGTATCGCCTGCCGATGGGCGCGGGCAGTTAGTGTTGAAAAATGTTCAGGCGCTCATTCCCCGGCCGCTGGCGGCCAAAATTGCGGTTGGTTCAGAAGAAGCACTTGGCGAACGGCGAGAGGTGACCGTTTTGTGCCTCCGGTTTGTTGGCTCGCACAATTGGGGCCTGGCACTTGATGAGGAAACGCTGTTTTTTGCCAAAGATGAAGCCCTGCAATGGGTCACGGCGGTTATTGATGGCTATGAAGGCACCATCGACAAATTTACCGGCGATGGGGCAGTGGCCCTGTTTGGCGCGCCGATCACTCACGAAAATGACCCGGAACGGGCGGTTCGGGCGGCGCTGGAAATTCAAACTGCCCTGCAACCCTGGCAGGAACGGCTCAGACAGGAAACAGGGCTGGCGATTAAATTGGCCATCGGCATCAATACCGGTTTTGTAGTGGCCGGGCTGGTTGGCAACAAACTGCACCAGGATTACACCGTCATTGGTGAAACTGTCAATTTGGCGCAGGCGGTGCAAGAAACGGCCAAACCGGGGACGGTTCTGGTTAGTTACGAAACTTACCAGCGGGTTTGGCCGGAATTTGAGTTTCAGCCAGGCCCTTCTCTGCGGCTGGAAGGTCGCGCTGAAACCGTTCAGCTTTTTCAACCCCTTCGAATTGGTGAAAAACTGGCCGGGAGCACGCTGCCCAAAAACACGCCGCTGACTGGTCGGGCCAATGATTTGCTCCGATTGAAAAAAGCATTCACCGAGGCCGCCCAACAGCGGCAAAGCCGAATTGTACTGGTATCCGGCGAAGCCGGCCTGGGCAAAAGCCGGCTTGTCACCGAGTTTCGGCGGGCACTGGCCCAGGCCGACGCGCAATGTTATCAGGGTGAGTGCGTTACCTTTGCCCGTTCTACGCCGTTGTGGGTGGTGACTTCGGTGATGCGTGAGTTGCTCGGGCTGGTTGCCACTCATCCGCCGGCGGTGCAGCAGCAACTCCAAACCAAATTAGAGGCGCTGAATCTGGCCGGCTCAGACCTTATCCATTATCTGACCTACGGCCTGGGGTTAGAATCGGTTGAGGCCCAGGCCAACAGCCATTTGCACCAGTTGGATGCAACAATGCTGCGGCGGCAAACTTACGCCGCTTTCCGGCAGGTTTTGCTAACGGTGGCCCGTCAACAAACATTGGTCCTTATTTTTGAAAATATGCAGCTTGTTGACCCGGCGTCACGCGATTTTCTGGAATATCTCAGCCAATCGGTTACCGATGCGCCGCTGCTGCTGGTGTTTGTTACCCGCAGCTTTGAACGCCAAACCACGCTGCGCCCACTCATTGAAACCGTGCAGCAAAACCACAAACGGCTCATCGATATCCAGCTACAACCGCTAACCGAGCAAGAGGCCTGGCTGCTGGTTGACCACCTGTTTGCCCAGCGAAGCAGCGATTTGCTCAACCTCAAACAGCAAATCATTGAGCGTGCCGGCGGCAACCCGCTTTTTTTGCAGGAAATTATCAGAATGCTCATCGAGCAGGGCGGACTCAAACGGGAGTCGCGCTCCAACAATTGGGTGGTCACGCCACAGGCCGGTGAATTTCTCAATACCGTGCCGGGAACCATCCGGGGCCTGATTCTGGCCCGGTTTGATCGTTTGCCGGAAGGAATGAAACGAACCCTCTACAAAGCAGCCGTGTTTGGCTCGGCCTTTCCGCTGCCGTTAATGCAGGTAATCAACGATGCGCCGCCGGAGGCAACCACCGCCCAGTTTGATGAGCTTGTGGCTCGCCAGTTTCTGTTGGCCCACCCGTTTCGTTCGGTTCCCGGCTACGCTTTTCAGCACACGTTGCAGCAGGAAACCATTTACCAGGCTCTGATCAGGCGTGACCGCAGCAAAATCCACACCCAAATTGCCCAGGCCATCGAGTGCAGCCCGCTTTGGCTGCCGGAAGAGCAGGCCGAGGTGCTGGCCTATCATTACAGCGAGAGCACTTTCCCGGTTAAGGCTGTTCCGTACCTGATTACAGCCGGAGAAAATGCCGCCGGTCGCTGCGCTTATGAAACGGCCATCAAACATTTTCGGCGGGCAATCCGGATTTTGCCGCCCCAGCCCGCCCAAAACCCCGAACCGTTTTTCCGGGCCAGACTCGGTTTGGGGAATGCCCTGAAATTTGTAGGCGAACTGACCGATGCCGGTAAAATTTTGACCGAGACTCTGCACAATTTGTGGTATTCTGCCCTGGCGGTGCAGCCCGGCCCGGTGCAGACGATCCTTGTTGAAAGTTTGCGCCAGATGGCCGACGTTCGCCAGCGCGAAGGCTCTTACGAGGCGGCGCTGCGTTATTTGGACGTGGGGATTCAACTTTTGGGGGATGCCGCTACCCAACCCGATTCAACGGTTCACCGCGCTCTGCTTGACCGCATTGCCTGGATTCATTTTCGCAAAGGGCAACTGGACATAGCGCTGGCTGTGGCGCTCTCAACCACCGAGGCTGTGCCAGTTGAAACCGTCGCCGATCCAATCACGCTGGCCAGCCTCTACAACACTCTGGGCGGCATCGCCTGGCAGCAGGGCCGGCTGGAGCAGGCCATCGATAATGTTCGGTTGAGTATGCAGCTTTACGATCAGGTTGGTTATATGTGGGGGGTAGCCATTGCCTACGGTAACCTTGGCATTTTATCTTACCAGCGCGGCAATTGGTCCGAGGCCGTTCACTATTATGAACAGGCGCAGGCCATCCATCAAACAATTGGCAACCCCGAAGGGCAGGCCATTAACTTTGACAATCTGGGCCTGCTTTCTCTGGCGATGGGTGATTACCCGCGCGCCCAACAGGAGTTGGAAACGGCCCTGACCATCCGCCAGCGGCTGGGCGACAGTTGGGGCACAGCCCAAACAGAACTGAATCTGGCGCAACTGGCCCTGGCCCAGGCCCGTTTTGCCAAAGCCGGCCGTCACACTGATCTGGCGCTGGCCCTGGCCGGCGCAATTGGCAGTTCTGAGATTCAGGTTGAGGGCCATTGGGTCAAAGCGCTGATCCGGGCGGACAACAACCGCCTGCCTGAAGCGCTGCAAGCCGCCGAGACCGCGCTGGCCGAGGCCCGGCAGGCCGGCCTCAGCCAAAAAGAGCCGGACTGTTTGCGGGTGCTGGGCAGTTTGCAGCGGCGCAGCGGTCAATTTGAAACCGCCGAACCGCTGTTGCAGGAAGCGTTAAAGCTGAGCCAGGCTCGCTGCGACCCCTACCAGCAGGGGCAGATTTGGCTGGAATTGGGCCGGCTGTACCGGGCGCAAACAAAAAACGAGGCGACAGTTGCGTTTGAAACGGCTGCCGGTCTGTTTGAACGGCTGGGCGCAAAACAGCAGTTGCAGCAGGCCCACGCCGCTTTAGCCCAAATGTAGCCATCTCCGTTTTTTAAAAAACAACGGGCGTTGCGCCGTACCTTTTCGGGTTTAAAATCGCATGCCCGCTCAATCGGTATCCTGCCGCTGGTAAATCAACACCTGCCACAACCAGAAACGGCGATGCCGCACCGGCACAAACCCCTGCTCCCGCGCCAGCGCATCAACAGCAGCAGTAGGGTGAACAAACACCTTGAACGGCTCGCGGCGCAAGCCCAAAAAGAAATTAAGCAGCGGCACGCCCAGTTTTACCCACCAGGTATCACGCGGAAATACCAGCCCGTACCAGCGCCGCGCGCAGGCCGCAGAAGCGCGCACCAAAGCCGGCATATTGTGGTAACAGCACAGCACCCGGTCCAGCGTCACAATGTCGGCCGGCTCAACCTGCGCCGCCAATTGCACAAAATCGCCGTGAAGGTAGGCGGTGCGGTCGCTGTGGCCCTGCCGTTCGGCCTCAGCTTGGGAGGCGCGCAAATAGGCCGATGACGCATCCACGTGGGTGGCCCGGCTGGCCCCGGCGCGCAACAGTTCGTGCTGGATGGCTCCAATCCCCCCGCCAATATCGAGCAGCGACAACCCATCGACACCCTGCTGCCGGAGCGTGTCGAGCAAACAGCGGGTCTGCCGGGTAGGGCCACGCCGCCGGTAGGTCTTCAGTTCATCGGCAGCGGTGGATTGATCAAAACAGGCTTCGTAACTGCGGCAACAATTCATAAACCCAATTATAGCAGATTTCAGGATTGGATTGATATTTTTGTTGTGCGCGCCGGTTGAAAACCGGGTGTAAATTAACCCTCAAAATGACGCAATTTTGGCAAACTGAGAATTGTTGGCTAAGTGACTCCGCGCAGCACCCGCCAGCCGAGCCGGGCGGTACTGCCGAGCGTGGGGCCGGCTTCAAACCGGACCAGTTGCCGGCCAAATCGGTCAAACTGGCGGAAGTTCAGCGAAAACGGGTCGGGCCAGGCCCGGAACGGGCTGCGGATCACCGCCTTTTGGGGCCGGTCAAACATCAGCGTGTTGTTAACCGCGCCAATCCCCGATTGCACATCAAAAATATCTGGTCCGGGAAAACCGCCCCACGGCGTCACCATCAAATAATAGCCGTAGCCGCCGTACTGGTTGAGCACCACCGTGCCGTAGCGCAAACCGGCCAGCGCCTGCTCGATGGCGGCCCGCAGCGCCGGCTCTCGCTGCGAGTGGGGGTGTACCAGCAGCGTGGCGGTGAGCGTGCCCCACAGGGTTTGGTTGGCAAAATCTACCGCCCGGCCCAGAAATTCGGCGGGGGTGGCGGCGGGCAGCGCCGTTTCGGCCATCAATCCGCAAAAAGCCTCGCTGCGAAAGGCAATGTTGGCCGTGTCGCGCGGGTCAACATTGGGGATGAGCGTCCACGGCAGATGATCGCCCGGCGTTGGGCCGATTTGGCGGGCGGTGGGATGCGCCGCTACAAAGCGGGCGTGGCGGCGGGCCGCGCCGGGGTAATAGGCCGGGCGAGTGGGAATCTGCCGCAGCACCCGCTCAATTTCCGCCAGCAGCGCCGCCCGCAGCGGCCAGTTGGCGTGCTGAATGATAACCCGCGGGGTGAGGCAGTTGAAGCCGGCGTTAACCATCAGCCAGGCGGCGATTTTTTGGGCCTGCGCGGTGACATCGGCGGGCGACCACGGGCCGGGGACAACGATGATCGGCGTCACATTGCCCAGCTCGGCGGTGACGGGTTTGGCCAGCAGCGGGCGACGGGCCGTTTTTTGCGCGGCGGCATCCGGGCCAAAAACAATCGCTTCCAGTGTTTTGTCCGAGCCGGTCAAATGAACGGTGTCGATGGCGGGGTGATGGGCCAGGTACGCGCCCGTGGCCGCGCCGCCGTAGGCCAGCCGCAAAAAGCCGCGCCGGATGAGCGCCGCGAAACCGCGCTCGATGAGTGGGCCGAGGTAGGCGTTGACCGGGTTGGGCTTGAGCAGCACTACCTGCCCTTTGACAAACAGCGCGTGCAGCACATCGCCCACCCCCAACGACGAAACATTGCCCGCACCCAGCACCAGCACCACCGCACCGGCAGCGGGCGGCCGGCGGTAAAATTCGGCCTGAGTGGGGGCGGTCTCCGGCTCCAGCCAAACTTCGGCGCGGGTGCCGGTAAACAGCAGCCGGTCGAGCCAGCTTTGGGGAAAGACCGGGGCGATAGCCTGCCCGTTGTCGCGCTGCGTCAGCGGCCCCGGCAGGCGCGGCGCGCCGTGGCGCTCAATTTCCGCCAGCGATTGGCGCAGCAGCCGCAGCAGCCGGAACACCGCCGCCAGAAAAAGCCATTCCTCGCCCCGGGCAAAAGCATTGTCGCCAATGCCTTTGGCCTCAACACAGGCCGATACCCATTCCCCGGCCACAGCTTGCATGTCGGCGGTGATTTCGGCCAGCAGGGCCAGCCGCTCGGCCACAGACAGGCGCACCCACTCGTTTTTGTGGGCGGCCAGCACGGCCACCGCCGCATCGAGCGTGGCCTGCGCCGGCGGGGTCAGCGTGTCGGTGGCAATTTGGCCGGGTATGGCCCCGGCCACAATCGGCTCGGTGAGCATTTTTCATCCCCTTGATTCCCCTCATCCCTCCGGTCCCCTTCCACCCTTCGGGTACTTCGTCCACGTTGGGTTCAGGGGCGGACAGGCACTCAAAAATAGCGATTAATTTGCCCCTCCCCCAACCCCCTCCCCAATTTTTGGGGAGGGGGCTACACTGAATTGGTGAGATTTTGGGCGGCGTAGCCGCCCAAAATCTCACCAAAGAAGCTTTACTCCCCCTTCTCCCCAGCGG
>JAJVIM010000028.1:0-41511 GCA_022071955.1 Anaerolineae bacterium | reverse complement strand
GGGGGGGGTGGGGGGGGAGTCTCTTGATTGAATTTTAACACCTGCCCGCCCTTGAACCCCGTTAGGGAGAAGGGGGACGGGCTTTGTTGCATTAATTTTTGGGGTTGAATGTCTCCGCCAGCCAATCGAGCAGGATGGGTTCAACTTTCAGCTCGCTGCGCAGCATTTGGGTGCCGTGGCGGTCGCTGTTTTTCAAAATGACCAGTTTGGCTTTGGGCGCGAGTTTGGCCAACTGGCGCGACACCTGCGTGGCGGCCACATCGCCCTGGCTGGCCAGCAACAACACCGCACCGGGGTAGCTTTGAATCGCGTCTTCAATTTCCCAACTGGCAAAGGTAGAGAGCAGGGCCGCGCCGCGCACCTGCTCGGGGTGGGCGGCGGCAAAGGTTAGCCCTTCCTGCGTGCCGATGCTGGCTCCAATAATGGCCATGCGTTCGGGGTCAACCTCGGGCCGGCCGGCCAGTTCGTCAAAAGCGGCGGCCACGTCGAGGTCGGTGCCAAACCAGTTGACCACGCCTTTGCTCTGGCCGTGGCCGCGAAAATCAACCGTGAGCACGGCATAGCCGTTTTCCTGCAACAGTTGCGCAAACGAGTTCCAGTTTTCTTTGCGGCCGGCGCGTTGGTGCAGCAGCAGCACCGCCGGCGCGTTGGCTTTTTTCGGCGCAAAATACAACGCCGACAGGGCCACGCCATCGGCGGCGGACAGCCGCAGCGGCTCGGCCCCGGCGGGGATTGGCTCGGCGCGGTTGCGCTGGATGGCGTGTTCCATGGCCCAAATGCTGAGCGGGCGCATGTACATGCTGGCCCGGTAGCTCAAATCGCTGCGGTAGGCTTCCGGGGTGCGGAACCAGAAGCCGTGGTTGTAGGTGACATCGTACACGCCCCATGCGGTGGCCCAGCCTTCGTTAATGAGACCGCGCTGGAGCATCTCGGCGGCCAGCGCGTAAGTAACGCCCGTCCACACCTCCTGCGACTGCGGGCTGGAAGTATCGACGCTGCCATCGGGCCGCATGCCGTTGACCGCGCCCATGCCGCCACCGGCAAAGCCCTCCACGTTGTTTTGATAGATGGTTTTCAGCGCGGCGTTAATAAAATCCGGGTTGGCGATGGGCGGCAGGCCGGTGGCGTCGGCGTACCACTGGCCGGCCAGTTGGTCGGCCATTATCGTGTCGGCGGTGGGACTGCCGCTGGCATCAAAATTAAAATACTGCCCGTTCCACAGTTTGGCTTCGTAGGCGGCTTTGCCGCTATCGAGCCAGCTTTGGTATTGGGCTACGTGTTCGGCGTCGCCCATTAATTCGCCCAGTTTGATAGCCGCCTCCAGCGAGGCCAGCCACAGGCCGCCGCCGTAGGCGCTGGGGCCGCTCATCACCCAGGCATCGTAGGTTTGGTCGGGGAAGCCGTCGTGCTCCGGCAGGCCGTCGCCGTCGCGATCAAATTGATGCAGGTAGTCGAGGGCCTGCACCGCCGCCGGCCACGACTCGCGCACCAGCGACAGATCGGCGGTGAAAACGTAATCGCGCCAGAGTTGCAGCACAAACTTGCTGTTGAGGTCTTTCCAGTTGTTGCTGTCGCGCCAGTTAAAGGCGTTGAGGCGCAGCCACGGCTCCTCCTGCGGCGAGCCGAGATCGTGCGGCACCGCGCCCGCTACTTTGCGCGGCAACCATTCGCCGCTGGCGGCAATCTGGCGCACATCGGCCGGATCGCCGGCCGGGATGGCCGCCGCAAAATCACGCATCAGCCTTTTTTCCAGTTCCGGCCACAACTGCGCCAGCGCAAACGAGGCGTAATAATGCACATCAAACGTGTTGTAAAAGGGGTAGTCCGCCGATTCCAGGTAGGCGAAGCGGCCCAACCCGTCGGCGGACGGCTCGCCGCCGGGCTGGCCGTTTTCCCACACCGTGCCGCCGTCAATTAAATAATACAGCTCGTTGAACAGGGCGGTTTTGTACCAGTCGGGCCGGGCCGGGTCTTCCAAAATCGGCTGCTGCCAGATGTTGATGGTGTCTTCCCAATCGGGGTAGGCGGCCAGCGCATCCGCGGCGATGGCCCAGGCGTTGTGGCCATCGGCCCCGTAAAATTTGGTGTAACGTTTGAAATATTTGCTGCCGCCGTTAAACTGGGTGATGGGCAAATCCCAGGCCAGGGCAAAGGGGATGGTCAGCGTTTGGCCCGGCTGCAAATTGACGGTGACCGCCAGCCCGCCGGCCAGTTGCTCGCCGGGTTGGGCCGGGGTCTGGTCATCGATGTTGTCCAGCCGGCCATCGGTGGCAAAATCAGTCCAAACCGCGCCGCCATCGGCCAGCGAAAAGCGGGAGCGATAGCTGACCTCGACGCCGGGCCGCTGCGGGGTGACGATGGCAAAGCTGCCGTCCCACTCCTCGGCGGCGGTGTCAAACGGGCGGGAAAAAACAATGCCGGTCAGCCCGTTCTGCTCGACGGCGGTGTTGGTGTTGCCGCCTTCCACATCTTTGCCCCAGTCCCGGCCGGCCAGATTTTGCCAGCTAAACATCAGCCCCAGCGTCAGCGGCTCGGCGGTGGGATTTTGTACCGTCCACTCAAAAATGCCGACGGGGTAGCTGCTTTCGCGGTAATTGCCCGGCATCACCGGCGAAAACTGCATCTGGCTGAGCGTGACCGGCAGCGCGTCCCAGTTGTACACGTACCACGCTTTGGGGAAGAGAGCGAAGTAGGTGCCGGCCCCGGCGGGCATGTCCCAATTCCACTCCGGCAGAATATCCGGCTGCAGCGGCGACAGCACGTGCACCTGCTGCTGGCCGCCCTGGGCCACAAACACGGAAAACTGGTTGGCCGGCAGGCTTTCAAAGCGGTGCGTGCCCAGATCGAGGTGCCAGCGGGCAAAATCGCCGCGGAAGGTGCGGCCAATGGCTCCCGCGCCCAGCCCGCCCAACGGCAGGCCGGCCCACGCGCCGTCATCAATTTTGGTGCTCTCTTCGTAGGGGTGGCCCACTTCGTCAAATGGCAGGCCGATGGGCCGCGACCAGGCGACCGGCGGGATGCCCACTTTTTGCAGCGAAATGTCGTTCCGTTTGGCGGTAACGGGGACGGCGGCCAGCAGGCCGATAATCACGGCCAGCGCGGCCAGCAAAACGGGTTTGGGGGTGCGGTGTGTCATCAAAAACAAAGTCCTTCAATCAATCATATCGAATCAAAACTGGCCGGGCCGGGTTGGGTCAACTGGGCCGGGGTGAGATTGGCCGCGTTGTTGAGCACGCGCCGGTTGGCCCACTCGCTGTAAGCATACAAAGTTTGGATTAATTCCAGAGTCATAGCCGCTCCTTTTTTCTGCCGGATGGTAAAACCAAACGGGTTGAAATGCAAACGGTGGGCTACCCCTGTTTGGCCACCTGCGCCACAAAAAGTGCGGTTTGGCGCGGCGATTGAAACTCGATGACGTGCAGGTGCGAAAACTGCGGCTCTTTGAAAAGCTGCGGGTATTCACGGCGGCGGCGGTGGTAGGTTTGCAGCACCCACAACAGGATAGAGTCGCGGCTAAAAAACGACTGGCGAAAGGTTTCGCGGTTGCCGGCGAACAGTTCTTCACGGGTGGCGGCCCGGCGCACCGTCCGTTTGAGGGCGCGCCAAAAGACGACGGGAAAGGCGTAATTCAGCCAGATGAGCGCCGTGGCCCGCCGCCAAATTATGGGGCGAACCTGGCTGTAGTTGCCATCCAGCACCCAGCGCTCGGCGGCGATGGCTGCGGCGGTGAGCGATTGAAACTCGGCCAGTGTGCGGGACTGCCAGTTGGGCAGCCAGTGCAGCGTGTCCAGTTGAATGTGCGGAACATCGATGTGGCCGGCCAGCGTGCGGGCCAGCGTAGTTTTGCCGGAACAACTGGTGCCAATTACGGCGATGCGCTGCAAAGTGTCGGGTTGGTCCATTTGTGCCTCCTGCCGGCCAATTTTAAACCCGCCCGGGATTTTGCACAACGGAGAGGTGCTTGCTCAAATTGAGGAAGCATGTGATACTCGTTGAGATGACGTGAAACCGGTCACGCTACAAGCGTGGCCTACTGTGCAACTTTTCGGCTCAATTTGCGTAATTTTATATTAATTACCGGGAGGAATAAATACACCATGAAATTTCTTGTCCGTTGGATTATGCTGGCTGCGGCCATCGCTGTGACGGCGTGGCTGTTGCCCGGCGTTACTGTTGCCGGCACCGGGCAGCAGTGGGTGATCAATTTGTTAATTGTGGCTGCGGTGCTGGGGTTGGTTAACGCTTTCATCCGGCCGATTGTGTCGCTGTTAACCTGCCCGCTGATTATTTTATCTCTGGGCCTGTTTTCGCTGGTGATCAATGCCCTCATGCTGTCGCTGGTGGATTGGTTGCTGCCAGAAATTCTGACCGTTAACGGTTTCTGGACGACATTTTTTGCCAGCCTGCTGATTGCCATTGTGGTCGGGTTGCTCCACACCTTTGTCAGTGATAAAGACAGCCACTGGTAAACGTGCCGGCGCAACGAGCGGCGCTCCAACCGGAGCGCCGTTTTGCTTTAGTCGCTCCACAATTCGCGCAGATTGGTGGTGATGGTGCTCACCGCCAGCCCCAAAAACGCCAGAATAAACACCAGCCACCAAAACTCAACAAGCAGAACGACGCCCGTCACCCCCGCCAGAATCAAAGTCAGGTTCAACAGAAAATTGGGCAGCCGCCCACGCAGGGTCGACTCAATGGCCAAAAAGATCAACCCTACCAGTACAATCCAGGTCAGCCAGCCGGCCGGCCGGAGCATCAGCAGCAGGGCCAGCGCCAAAATGAGCAGGCCGCCGCTCACCGCCGCCCACAATTCGGCGATGCGCGCCTGTTTGCCCAAAGGCGGTTCCGGGCGGTGTTTGTGCCGGAGGTGAGCTTGCGGATCGCCCCAGTTGCCCTGTTCAATTTTGGTTAAGTAGGCCCGGCAGGCCTGCCACGTTTCTGTGATTTGGGTGTAGCGGGCGTAAAGCAATTGGAGTTCGGCCTGTGCCTGCTCCAGTTTTTCAGTTTGTTGTTTGTAAATGTGGTTCAGATAATCCGTTTCCTGCAACGCCTGAACCTCCAGCGCCAACAGGCGAACCTCCTCGCGGCGCTGGTTTAACTCCTGTTGCAACTGTTGGCGGGCCTCGGCGAGCGTGGCGATGTGTTGGGCGAGCTGAGCCGGAGTAGCGCCCGGCGGCGTTATTTTATCCAGCCCGGCCCAGCCGAGCGGATCGTACCAGGCTCGCCGCACCGCCCCGGCGCGATTGAATTTGGGGCCGGCCGGCGCTCGCTCGCCGCCCAGCGGGTCCTGCGTATCCAGCCCCCACAACCCGCGATAATTTTCAACCCAGCCCATCTCCTCGGTCAAAATAATGGGCGTCCACTGCCGCTGCTGGCCCGGCCCGATGGCCACCCCATCGCCGCGGGCGTAATCGATGAACGGCACGCTCAGCAGCGCGCCAACTTCTTCGTTAACATGTTCAACATCACCCTGCCCCAAATTCTCTACCCAAAATTTTCTCAGCAGGATGGCGCCGCGTTTGACCGGGCCTAAAAATTTTGGCTCGACGCTCATTTTATATTCGCCGGGTTCAAAATAGCTGGCATGCGAACCGGCTCCGGCAAAAATGATGGGGTGATTCTGCTCAAATTTGCGCAAATTGGGGTCATCCCAGCGGCGGCGCAGGTCATCGCCGGTAAAATCGTGCGAGGCGTAGGCCACCCAGCGAGGCGACGGCTCGCCCTCCGCCTCGTCCGACAGGTACACAAAAACCTGCTCCCAGTCGGCTTCGTGGTCGTTAACGCCGTAAAAGCTGGAGCGCCAATCGTTCATCGGAAAGAAAAAAAGGTAGTGCAGAACAATGTAGCCGCCTTCGCGAATGACCCGGCCGTAGTAAACATAACGAGGATCTTCCTGGCGCATATCGGCATATTTAATCTGGGCGGCGGCGGCTGTACCGCCGGGCACGGTGCCGCGCAGCAGCAGCGACAGGTTGAAGAGCGAATCCAGAATGCGGGCAAAAAGACCCACGCGGGCCAGCCGGCCCGGCGCGTGAAACACCGGCTGGTGGGGCTGGCTGAGCCAGTGCTGGTACTCCAGCGGGTCGAGCGGGCGCTCTGTAAAATGGAGATACATGGTGTGGTCGGCCGGTATCTGGCTAAATTCGGCCAGTTTGGCCGCCGACAGGTTGCCTTCGGCGACGAGTTCCCGCTCGCGGCCACGGTTATCGCGTAGCCATAAACTACAACGACGCAAATAGCCATCAACCGCGCACGGGAAAAACATTTCGCCGTGGGTAAAGCAAACAACCGGCTCGTAGCGGCGGAGCAGGGTCAGGTCGTTCATTGTGAATTGTCCGCATTTCGCCGCCGGCGTTCAAAGGCGTGCTGTACGTCGCGCTGGTTGAGGTAAAAAACCATCAGCACATCCAGTAGCATGTCAAAATAGTGGGGTGCGCCCTGGTGATATCGCCACAAATTGATGGCCATGCTGACTCCAAGCTGAATCATCAGCAGCAGCCAGGCCCAGCGTTTGAGCTGCCACAAGCCCAAAATAAATACAGTTTGAAAGGCGATGGTCAGCCCGCCCAGAATTGGCAGGAGTTGCGATTGCAGCAGTAGCAGTTCGATGGCCTGTGGCTGGGCAAAGGGCAAAATTGTGCCACTAACCGGCGCCAGTGACACCGCCACAAAAAAGGCCAGCAGCGACAATATTTGCAGTACAATAATCACTTTTACGCCAAATGGCCGCCGGCGAGCATTATTTTTTGACACGCGATCTTTGCCCTACTTGCCGTTTGTGTGGCTAACCGAAACAGCCTCGCCGGGGTTGAGGATTTTTACAGTGACATCCGGGGCCAGCGTCTGGGCGTGCCGGGCAAAGGTGTGGGGCGGATCGACCAAAAATCTGGGGCTGAACCATTTGAAGCCCAGCGGAGAAAGCGTGCCCCAATGAATGGGAATAGCCAGCCGGGGGCTGATCATTTGCAGGGCCACGGCCGCCCGGTACGGGTCAAGATGGCCCTGCCCCAGGGTTGGCCCCCAGCCCCACACCGGCATAAGCGCCACGTCGATATTTGCCGGCAGGCTGGACATTTCTGGAAAGATGTCGGTATCGCCGGGGAAATACGCCGTTTGCGATCCCTCAATAACAAAGCCGAGCGTGTCGGCGCTGGGGCCGCCCCGAAAGCGGGCGCGGTCGTGGCTGGCCGGGGTGGCGTGGATGGTTAATTTGCCGGCGGTTGTTGAATCGTCAACAGCCAATTCTTCAATGTTAATGAACCCTTGCCGCTTTAGCATGGCGGCCATGCCGCGCGGCACAATCAGCCGTGTCTTTTCGCCCAGCATCGCCAGCGATGGCAGATCGAGGTGGTCATAATGCATATGCGACACGAGCACAGCATCAACATCACGATACCAATCGGCCTGAATATTAGCGGTACTGCGGCGCAGGTGCATCACCTGATTGCGCAGAACGGGGTCGGTTAATATTTTGGCGCCATCTACCTGGAGTAATACCGTGGCGTGGCCTACATAAGTTACATCGAGACTGGGTGTCATTAATTTTGAACTACACAGATTTTTGTTGAATCTACGATAGATGTACCCTGAAAAGTTTACCTTAATCCGGTCGCGATTACAATAGCCGGGCAGCAGCTTTCTGTTTGGGCAGGATTTGACATTTTCCGGCTCGCAATTCACAATTGAGATTGTATCTCATATTGATGGTGAAAGGGCGTTTGGTGACGGAGTTTTCTGAATTGGCCCAAAAATTAAAAAAGGCAGGGTACAAACTCACTCCGGCCCGGCTGGCGGTTATTCAGGTTTTGGAAGAAAGCCACGAACATCTCTGCCACAGTCAAATTTTGGAAGAGGGGCAGAAAATTTACCCCAAACTGAGCCGCGCCACCGTCTACCGCACAATGGATATTCTGGTTGAGCAGCAGTTGATGCGCCCGCTTTATTTAAATGACCCTACCCAACGGTTTGTATCGGCGGCGGGGGGACACCATCACCTCATTTGCACCCAGTGCGGGGCCACCATTGAATTTGATCACTGCACTGTAGACGTGCTGGCTCAAAAGCTGGCCGAGCAGTTTGATTTTCAGATTCACAACCATCTGCTGGAATTCCAGGGCACCTGCGCCGTGTGCCGGAACAATTAATGTGAGATAAGCTTCTGTGCTGTCCAGCCCAGATTTTTCCACTCTGGTAACGGATTCACCTGCCGTTTACCTCAACATAAATTCCCATCAGGTAGTTCCAAGATCAAATGTGTTGCCTATTGCGTGTTACGTGGGAGGAATTTACGCAACAGTGCGCAGCCTCCCTGTGGGACGCAACACGTTTACCGATTAATTGTTTCTTGAAACCGCCTTGCGTTGTCAGCACAATTCAGGTGTGATATACTGACTTGACCATAAATGTTAAGGAGGGTTGTCACTCTGAATATAAAAATTTCTACGCTCACAGTTCCTGTAGGAGCTTTGGTTGGGTTAGCCATTGCGTTGGCGGCGCACTCGAGCAATGTGGGGCTGCTGGTAGGAGTCCTGATTGGCGGACTCATTGGTGGTTTTATTGGATTGTATTTTGCCAAACGGCGTCTAAACAAATAGGAGGACTTATGCAAGAAAAACTTTATCATTATCGGGCGTTGGTTCGGTCAGTTTATGACGGCGATACATGCACTGTCGATATTGACCTGGGTTTGAAAACCTGGATTCGGGGTGAAAAATTGCGCCTCAACCGCATCAACGCGCCAGAACTGCGGGGGGCTGAACGCCCACAGGGGCTGTTATCCCGGGATTTTTTGAAGGAACAAATTGAAGGGAAGGAGATTTATATTCAGACGATCAAAGACCAGCAAGAAAAATATGGCCGCTATATTGCCGAAATCTGGCTGCAAAGCGGCGATGACTGGATCAATATCAACGATCTTCTGGTCCAGCAGGGATTTGCACGGTATCAAACCTATTAAGCTTTAAAAACAAACAGAGCCCTCCGGGGGGGAGAAGGGCTCTGTATCAGATGGGGTCAGAATTTATAGGCAATTCCGAAGCCTATGTTGGCCCCGTCATTTGAACAATATGTTATCAGAAGAATC
This sequence comes from Anaerolineae bacterium, assembly GCA_022071955.1. GTDB lineage: Bacteria > Chloroflexota > Anaerolineae > 4572-78 > J111 > J095. The sequence continues at coordinate 32,429 of JAJVIM010000028.1, read as the reverse complement.
CCGATTCTAGTAGTGACATTTGTCACGATTAATTAGTGATATTTGTCATATTGTCACCAGATTTTTCTCGGAAACGGGTTTGTCTACTGCCCCTTTTCACTGTATGGGGGGGTGCGATGTTTGATAAGAGCCGCCGCCGGTGAAGCCTGACCGGCCTGTTTTGACAGATGCTGCCGGCAGCAAAGCTTTGCCGCTAGGTTTACCCCGAGTTTGACACTACTGAGAAAATGTGTTATAGTCCATTCTTGTCTTACGGGTAACCCGTTGCGGGCACACCCAACAGACAACGCACAATTTGCCTGAAAAATCTTTTTTGATAGAATAAGGCCTGTGCAACCCAGTTGAACCAAGTCTCCGTAGCTCAGAGGATAGAGCGTTTGGTTGCGGACCAAAAGGCCGCAGGTTCGAATCCTGCCGGGGACGCCTGGGAAATCTCTTGCACCAGTTGCAAGATGTGGGGATTGTCCCTTAAAAACTAATTTGCAGGTAAGCAGATCCGTCGCTGTCCGGTTGTTAACCGGATAGAGGAACTTCCCGCCTCTCGGCTTTACCGGTATGGTAAAGCAAAGTCGCCTCACGAAACAGTAAGTGAGGGCAGATTACTGCAAAGTAAATCTGACTACAACCGCAACAGAGAGCAAACCAGCCTTGTTTTGAGGTGATGGGTGAAACGGTGGGGTAAAAGCCCACCAGCAGCATCCGGTAACGGTGCTGGCTGGGCGAGCGTGCGGCTGAGAGTAAGGTGAGCGGACCGGGCCAGCAATGGTTCGGCCTCATCGCAGCGGCGGCGGTAAGGAAATGTAACACATTTCAAACCAAATGCCGCCAGGTGATTGCACCTGAGATAGATGACGGTTAAAACAGAATTGGGAGTACGCGCTTACCTTAAAAATTAGGTTCACCGATGCGGGGTGGAGCAGAGGCAGCTCGCCAGGCTCATAACCTGGAGGTCGGGGGTTCGAATCCCTCCCCCGCTACTCAATCCCCTATAAAGGGGTGTAGCTCAATTGGCAGAGCGTCGGTCTCCAAAACCGAAGGTTGCGGGTTCAATTCCTGCCACCCCTGTGTTCTGCGGGTGTAGTTCAGGGGTAGAACGTCTCCTTGCCAAGGAGAAGGTCGTGGGTTCGAATCCCATCGCCCGCTTGAAAAAGAGCCTCGATTCTATCGAGGCTCTTTTTCGTTATTTGTCCGGGAAGGCCGCGGTGCCAGCGTGGCCTTCCTTTAATTTGTGCGTTCGCCCAAAATGAACTCTTCGGTCAGCCGGTGCGCCTGGTCATCAGGAAACTGACGCGGTGGGTGTTTCATAAAATAGGACGCGGGCGAGTAAATTACGCCACCCACACCCCGGTCGAGCGCCAATTTGAGGCAGCGGATTGAGTCGATGGCGACTCCGGCCGAGTTGGGCGAGTCTTCTACCGACAGCCGCAGTTCCAAATTCATCGGCACATCCCCAAACAATTTGCCTTCCATCCGAATAAAACAGACCTTGTTGTCATTTTGCCACGGCACGTAATCGCTGGGGCCAACGTGAATGTTGCGATCCTCCAGTCGTTCCTGGGCTACCGCCTGCACGGCTTCGGTTTTGGAGACTTTTTTGGAGGCCAGCCGGGCCTGATTTTTCATATTCAAAAAGTCGGTGTTGCCGCCGGTGTTGAGCTGGTAGGTTCGTTCCAGCTTCACGCCGCGCTTTTTGAACAAATCGGTCAAAGTGCGATGGGTGATCGTGGCGCCCAACTGAGCTTTGATGTCGTCACCAATAATGGGCAGCCCCTTGGCTTCAAAGCGGGCCGCCCATTCGGGATCGCTGGCAATAAAGACCGGGATGTTGTTGATAAACCCAATGCCGGCTTCCAGGGCGCATTCGGCGTAAAAACGGGCGGCCTGTTCGGAACCGACGGGCAGATAATTGAGCAGCATATCGGCCCCGGAATTTTTCAGTTCGGCCACAATTTCCTCTTTGCTCAACTGCGGTGCGTTTGCCAGCACAAACGAGTCTTCGGCGGGGAAGTTGGCCATATGCTCCGAGTAGCCATCGAGTACCTGCCCCATTTTAACGGTAACGCCGGTTTGGGGTACGTTGTCGCAGAAAATGGCGGTGCAGTTGGGCCGGGCAAAAATAGCGGTGGCAACGTCCTGGCCCACTTTGCGTTTGTCAATGTCAAACGCGGCTACCACGGCAATGTCGGCCGGAGTGTAGCCACCCAAATCCCAATGCATCAGGCCGATGGCGTCGGCTTCGGTTTTGTCGGCGTAGTAGTAAATCCCCTGAATCAGTGAACTGGCGCAGTTGCCTATACCGACAACCGCAATATTGATCTTGCTCATTTTTTTCTCCATTCTGTAAATTGTTGATAATTTGGGGGTTGAATTGATTTGTTTTGGCGCGACCACCTCCTTTCTGTGGGCTGTACTCAGCAAATAGCTGCGGTGGATTGACGCACAATCAGCTCCGGCTCGATGATCTGGGGGGCGATGTGGGTTTGGCCCGCGGCCAGATGGTACAGCAGATTGACCGCAAATTGGCCAAGTTGATCGGTGGGCTGGCGCACTGTGGTCAGCGATGGTGAATAGGCGGCAGCGATGCCCAGATCGTCAAAGCCCACTACCGAAAAATCCTGCGGAACCTTGTACCCCTGGTGCTGCAGCCCGTTGATCACGCCGATGGCAGTCATATCGTTGTAGCAAAAAATAGCCGTGGGCCGATGGGGCAGAGCCAGCAGTTGCGGTACGGCTTTGATGCCGCCGGTAATGCCGCCGTCGCCGTGGACAATGAGCGTTTCGTCCGGTGGAATATTGCGTTCGGCCAGGCTGGCCCGGTAGCCGGCCAGCCGCTGTTGTTCGGTATTGGTGTGGTGGCCCTGAGTGACAAAAGCAATCCGTCGGTGGCCGGCCTCGATCAGGTAGGTCATGGCGGCAGACACGCCGCGGTAGTTATCAACCGATACCGAAAACGGGTAGGCTGGACAACTGATCAAAACCACCGGCATGTCGGCGCGGTTGGGCCAGGAAAGATAGCCGTTATCAACCAACGAGCCGACCACAATGGCCCCGGCCAGCCGCCGCTCAAAAAAGGCACCGGTCAGGCTCAGTTCCCGCTCGCGGTTGCGGTGAAAACTGCTGACAAACACATGATAATCCTCACCCTGAACCGCTTCCTCAATATTTGAAATAAGATCGACGTAAAACGGGTTGAGAAAATCGTTCACCGCCACACCGATGGTGGTGGAGCGGTTAGACACCAGCGAACGAGCCACGGCGCTGGGCACATACCCCAGTTCTTTGGCCAGGTTTTGGATGAGTTGCCTGGTTTCCGGGCTGATCCGGGGATGGTTGGCCAGCGCCCGCGATACGGTTGAGGGGGCTACTCCGGCGCGTTTGGCAATATCTTTGATGGATACGCTCATAGTTTTGCTCCTGCAACTGATGCGCAAACGTTTGCACAATATAGCAAAATCAATATAATTTGTCAAGCCAGAATTTATGGACCATACTGGCAAAAGCTTGGCGTGGAAAAGGTGTTCGGTGCAAGATGGCCCCATCGCCAGTAATGAACATCTCAAAAATTAAGGGAATAGTATTGACAAATTAAATTGGGTGTGGTATTCTCTGGTTATGCACACGTGTGCATAACCAGAATGATTGCTTTGTTGGTCACATAAGGGGGGCGAATGCCGGTTACCATCAAAGACATTGCCAAAGCGGCTGGCGTATCACACACCACTGTTTCCCGGGCCCTCAAAGGGAATCCCGCCATCAGCACCGAAACCACAGAACGCATCCAGCACCTGGCCCAGGAGTTGGGCTACACCCCCAGCGCCGTGGCGCAAAGCCTGTTAACCCGTCGAACCCAAACGATTGGCATGGTTGTTACCACCATCGCCGATCCTTTTGTGGCGCAGGTTGTTGAAGGGGTTGAAAGTGTGGCCCAGGCGGCCAGTTACAGTGTATTTTTAACCACTTCCCACAACAACCCCGACCAGGAAATGAGTGTTGTTGAAACGCTCCATCGTCGCCGGGTTGATGCTATTATTGTCACATCGTCACGTGTTGGGAGCCTGTACACGTCCCGGCTGGAGCAACTCCAAATACCGATTGTCCTCATTAACAACCAGGAAGAAGGCGAATTCCTTTATTCGGTGGCGGTTGATGACCGCCAGGGGGCGCAATTGGCGGTTGAATACCTGATCGGTTTGGGGCATCGAGCTATTGGCTACATTGGCGCCTCTAACCGGCCCAAATCAAATCGTCGCCGGCAGACCGGGTATCAAACCGCCTTGCAGCAGGCTGGGATTCCGCTGAACCCGGCGCTGGTTTTGCAGCCAGTCGTCAACACCGATTTTAAACGCGGCGAAGCCGGACTCGACCTGATTTTGGGGGGGCAAGCTACCGCTATTTTCTGTTACAATGATATCATCGCCATTGGATTGTTAATGGCCTGTCAGCGTCACGGGATTAATGTGCCAGATCAACTCAGCATTGTAGGCTTTGATGGCATCGAGCCGGCCCAGTATGTTAGCCCGCCGTTAACCACGGTCTGCCAACCGCGGTTGCTGCTGGGGCAAACTGCCATGCAAATGACATTGGACCTGCTAAATGATGAAAGAGTTCACGACTCTATTTTGCCGTGTGATTTAATTGTGCGTAGTTCAACAGCGCCCGTGCCCGATAATTAGGTTGTAACCCCCACCACCATTTACTAAACAACAAAATTTCTCAAATAAGGAGAATTGTCGCTGATGACAGCAAAAGTCAATGTTGGATTGATTGGCGCTGGCCGCATTGGCCGGGTTCACGCCGAAACATTGTCGTACCGCATTCCCGCCGCTAATCTGGTAGCCGTTGCCGATGTTTTTGAGGCGAGCGCCCAAAAATGCGCAACCGATTTTCAAATCCCTTCGTACACAACCAACCCGCAAGACATATTCAACAACAAAGATATTGATGTGGTAGTTATCTGTTCCAGCACCGATACCCACGCCGCTTTCATGGTTGATGCCGCCAACGCCGGCAAACACATCTTCTGTGAAAAACCCATTGCGCTGGATTTGGCCCAAATTGACCAGGCCCTGTCTGCCGTAGCCAACGCCGGCGTAAAGTTGCAGTTGGGGTTCAATCGTCGTTTTGACCGCAACTTTAAAGCCGCGCGAGATCTGGTAGCTGCCGGCAAAATTGGCCAGCCGCATATTGTGCGGATTACCAGCCGCGACCCCGCCCCGCCGCCCGCAGAGTACGTTAAAGTTTCCGGCGGCATTTTTTTGGATATGACCATCCACGATTTTGACATGGCCCGTTTTCTCATTAACAGCGAAGTTGAGGAGATTTACGCCACCGGCGGCGTGTTGGTTGACCCGGCCATTGGCGCCGCCGGCGATATTGACACTGCGGTTATCACTTTGCGGTACGCCAATGGCGCCATCGGCACCATTGATAACAGCCGCAAAGCCATTTTTGGGTACGATCAACGGGTTGAAGTGTTTGGCTCCGCAGGCAATGTGGTGGTTTCCAACAACGCGCCCAACACCGCCGTGTTGAGCGATGCCACCGGCGTGCATGCCTCGCTGCCTTACTACTTTTTCCTGGAACGATATATGGATGCCTATGTGGCCGAAATGATTGCCTTTATCGAGGCCGTAACCGGAAACACTGAGCCGCCAGTGACCGGCATCGATGGCCGCATTCCGGTGGTGATGGGGCTGGCTGCGTGGAAATCCTACCGTGAAAACCGGCCGGTCACGCTCAGCGAAATTTCCTGAGCCGCACCGACAACCCGGTTGATCCCTGAGTTAATTCAACCGCTGAGAGGGGGTGAGAACAAACAGGAACTTGAAGTGGATTTTGCAACTATTTTCAATAAAAATTTTTCAAAATATTTTAAGAGGAGAGAATCGTGAAAAAACTGTTGATAGTTCTACTTGTTCTTTTTGTGATGACGGGCCTCGTTCCCCAGCCACACGCTTTTGCCCAGGGGCTGTCCTGTGATCAAAATGTGGTTGTTCAGGCCGATGACTGGCTGTCAAAGATTTCGGAAAAAGTTTACGGCGACCCGCTGGCCTTTACCGCCATTGTTGAAGCGACCAACCAGGTGGCGGCCACAGATAACAGCTATGCCGCCATCAACAACCCGGACGTCATCGAAGTGGGCCAGAAATTGTGCGTGCCGAGCGCCGAGCAGGCCGCGGCCTTTTTAACCGGCCAGGGTGCGGCTATGGCTGCACCGCAGGTGGCGCAAACCGGCCTGGTGATTGGGCTGGCGGTTCACTCCAACCCGGCCACAGACAGCTTTTGGGGCGTAGTTGAAAAAGGGGCCAAAGACGGCGCGGCAGCGATGGGTGTCGAACTGAAATCTGGCGGTAGTTCTGACCCCAACGAGCAGGCGCAGTTGGTTGAGACTTATATTGCCGACAAAGTGAACGGCATTATTGTTTCGCTGGCCAACCCGGATGCGTTGAAAGACTCGGTTCAAAAAGCTGTGGCTGCCGGTATTCCCGTGATCACCATCAACTCCGGCGTTGACGTTTACAAAGAACTGGGCGCGTTAACCCACGTGGGCCAAACCGAATTTGTGGCCGGCCAGGGCGCTGGCGAGCAGTTTAGCAAAGCCGGGGCTACCAAAGTGCTGTGCGTTATCCACGAAGAGGCCAACATTGGGCTTGAAGAACGCTGCGACGGCCTGACCGACACCTTCAGCGGTACGGTAGAACGCTTCAACGTGGCCACCACCGGTACCCGTGATATCGCCGGCACGCTGGCCACCATTCAGGATAAATTGATTGCTGATTCGGCCATTGACGGGATTTTAACCCTCAACCCCGATATTGCCGGGGCGGCGCTGGACGCCATCAAAGCTCAAGGCGGGGCGCAAAAACTGGCCACGTTTGACCTCAGCCCGGCCGTGCTGGATGCGCTGACTGCCGGCGATATGCTGTTTGCCATTGACCAGCAGCAATATCTGCAAGGCTACCTGCCGGTTGTCTTCCTCACTCTGTACAACACCAACCTCAACACCGTGGGCGGCGGCCTGCCGGTGCTCACCGGCCCGGGGATTGTCACTGCGGATAACGCAGCCGCGGTTAAGGACCTGGCAGCCAAGGGAACCCGGTAAGTCGATTGATACAAATTGCGCCGGACGCTCAGCGTCCGGCGCAATTTTTCCCAACTCACCCATGAAGGAGGGGTTTATTAATGACAACTAAGGCACTTGGCGCCACGCCAGCCGACGAACGAATGGCCGATATTGGCTTTGCCAGGCGGTTGTTCCGGCGGCCCGAAGTAGGGGCGGTCATTGGCGCGGCAGTTGTGTGGATATTTTTTGCGATAGTTGCCCCGGAAAACTGGATTTCGGTGGGAGGGCTGGCCCGAATTTTGGATCCATCGTCAACGCTGGGCATTATGGCTGTGGCCGTCGCTTTGCTGATGATTGGCGGCGAGTTTGATCTGTCAACCGGAGTGATGACCGGCACCACCGGCCTGATGGCCGGGATGCTGGGCGTAAGTTTTGGGTTGAATATCTGGGTGTCAATGTTCCTTGCCCTGTTGTTTGCATTGGCCGTTGGTTTTCTCAACGGCTGGATGGTCATCAACACCGGCCTGCCGAGTTTTATTGTCACGCTGGCTACATTTTTTATCCTGCGCGGCGCAAATGTCGGCGTCACCCGGATTATGACCAACCAGGTGCGGGTTGCCGGCATCGATGCAGTCCCCGGTTTTGACGCAGCCCGGCTGGTGTTCAATACCGAATTTTCTCTGCTGGGCAGCGAGTTCAGAACATCGATCATCTGGTGGATTGCGATTACGGTTTTAGCCACCTGGATTTTACTGCGCACCAAATATGGTAGCTGGATTTTTGCCGTTGGCGGCGACGCAACCGCGGCCCGCAACGTGGGTGTGCCTTCGGCGCGGGTAAAAATTGGCCTGTTTATGACAACCTCCACCGCCGCCTGGCTGGTGGGGATGATGAGCGACCTGCGCTTGCGCTCGGCGGTGGCCAGCCAGGGGATTGGCCAGGAATTTGAATACATCATTGCCGCGGTCATCGGTGGCTGTTTGCTGACCGGCGGTTTTGGCAGCGCGATTGGCGCGGCCATCGGGGCTATGATTTTTGGCATGGCCCGGGTGGGCATTGTGTTTGCCGGTTGGGACACCGACTGGTTCTACTCTTTTTTGGGGGTAATGCTGCTGGTAGCGGTAATTGTTAACAACTACACCCGCAAACGAGCCGAGGCGGTTAGCGTGGCCGTGGCCAAAGCTCGCACCGAAGGCGACGAGGAGGAGTAACTATGAGCCAGCCAGTTCTGGAAGTTCGCAACATTACCAAAATGTTTGGCAGCGTAATTGCTCTCAGCCACGTGTCTGCCGCGGTAAAAGCCGGCGAGGTAACCTGTTTGCTGGGTGACAACGGCGCGGGCAAATCAACACTGATCAAAATTCTGTCCGGCGTGCATCAGCAAACCGAGGGCGACTACTTTTTTGAAGGCCAGCGGGTGATGTTTAACTCCCCCCGCGAGGCGTTGAGCCACGGCATTGCCACGGTGTACCAGGATTTGTCGCTCATCCCGCTGATGCCCATCTGGCGCAACTTCTTTTTAGGCTCAGAGCCGGAAACCGGTTGGGGGCTGTTTCGCCGCTACGACATCGATTTTGCCCGGCGCACGGTGCGCCAGGAGTTGGGTAAAATGGGCATCGACATCCGAGACCCCGACCAGCCGGTGGGTACCATGTCTGGCGGTGAAAGGCAGTCCATCGCTATTGCCCGGGCCGTTTACTTTGGCGCCAAAGTGCTCATTTTAGACGAACCGACGGCGGCTCTGGGTGTAAAACAGGCCGGCACGGTACTAAGGTATGTAACTCAGGCCAAAACTCGTGGGTTGGCGGTGATTTTTATTACCCACAACCCGCACCACGCCTACGCCGTGGGCGACCAGTTTATCATTTTGAAACGGGGCAGAACGCTGGGCCAATGGTCCAAAACAGAGTTGAGCCGGGAAGAAATGATCCGCAGTATGTCTGGCGCGGATGAACTGGAAGCCTTGAGCCACGAACTCAGTGAGCTGTCTCGCCGCGAAATGGCGGCCAAATAATGGCTATGGTAACCAGGTTGGGGTGGCTCAGATGGCTGGTTTTTGCCCTGATTGTGGCGCTGCCGGCGCTGCTGTTTTTGGCAACGGCCAAAACATCCCGCAGTGATGAGGCCGCCGGCGCTGCGCCGCAGCTTGTCATCGACAGCTCGGTAGCCGGCGATTTTGAGGCGCTGGCTGTTGAAACCTGGGCGAAATTTTTAACCGTATTTCAGGCGCGGGCCAACTGCTTTGGCGATGTTCATCTGCGGGCCGCGCTCCGGCTGAACAGCCGCGCCGTTTACGATCCGGCTTCGGCTACAGTGACCGTGCGGGTGCCGGCCACAGCAGCCTTGCTCCGCGAGGCGTTGGTGCACGAGTTTGCCCACCACGTTGAGTTTCAGTGCCCGGCCCACAGGCAGTTGCGCCCCCGCTTTTTGGCCGCGCAGGGTTGGCCGGCCAACACACCGTGGCGGCTCGATGACTCACCGGCCAACACGCCCGCCAGCCAGTGGGCCACTATTCCATCTGAGCAGGCAGCCGAAGCCACCATCGAACTGGTGTTGGGCCGGCGGCAAATTCCAACCGGGGTCAAGGTTAAACCGGAGGCAATCCAGGTGATCAGAGATTGGGCTGCCGGTGAATAAAAATCGGGGGTGGTTATGTTCAAAAGATTACTTGTGCCCGTCGATGGCTCTGTCTACTCAAATCAAGCTGTGGCGGCTGCGGTCAACCTGGCCCGGCAGTACCAATCCTCGGTCTGGTTGCTGCACGTTATTCGCCATTTGTCGCTGCCGGCCGAAATTTTGGCCATGATTGCCGCCGGCGAAGTGACCGAATCGCGCCAGGAAATTCTGGAAAATTCGGCGGAGATCATTCTGGAAAACGCTAAAAAGCAGTTTGAGTCGGCCGGCGTTACCAGCGTCCACACCGAATACGTGTTTGGCACGCCCTCCAAACAAATCACCGATTACGCCGTGAGTCACAACATCGATTTGATTATCATTGGCCAGCGTGGCGTCAGTTCAGAAGATGAAAATATGCTCGGGGGCGTGGCTCGTAAACTCACCAACATCGCCAAAACCTCTTGCCTGATCATCAAATAACAAGTTTTGGGCAATGACCAAATGTTGACAACCCTTTTAACCTGTGATATATTCTTTGCAACTCAATGCACACGTGTGCATTGAGCGATCTGCGACCAAAGTCGGCATTGCTGCCAACAAAATTTACAATTTTTTATCAACCAACGGAGGTTTACAATGAAAGGTTTAGTATTGGATGCCGCTTGGGAACCCAAAGCGGGCTATAAAGTATCGGAATGGGAAAAAGAAACAGGCAAGGCCATTACTGGCAACAGTATTTGGCGCCACCCCAAAATGCAGGTTCAAGACGTACCGGATCCAGCCATTAAACCGGACCAGATTTTGCTTGAGGTCAAAGCCTGCGGCATTTGCGGTTCAGACATGCACTTTTACGAAACCGACGAGCTGGGCTACATGCTTTACCCCGGCCTGACCAAATTCCCCAGCATTACCGGCCACGAACTCTCCGGCAAAGTGGTTGAAGTCGGCAAAGAAGTGACCGATCTGAAAGTGGGCGATATGGTCACCGTTGAAGAAATGATCTGGTGCGGCCACTGCGTGCCCTGCCGCAACGGGTACCCCAACCACTGCACCAACCTGGAAGAGATCGGCTTCACCATCGATGGCGGTTTTGCCAACTACCTGGCCATCGGCGCTAAATATGCCTGGAAGATCGACGCCATTGCCGAGCGGTTGGGCAGCGAAGCCAAAGCCTTTGAAGTGGCGGCTCTAACCGAACCGACCTGCGTTTCCTACAATGCCATGATTGAGCGAGCCGGCGGTTTTCGGCCGGGCCATTACGTGGCTATTTTTGGCGCCGGCCCCATCGGTTTGGCGGCAGTGGGTATTGCCGAAGCCGCCGGCGCGGGCAAGATTGCAGTCTTTGAAGTGTCGCCGGAACGGCGTGAGATCGCCAAAAAGCTGGGCGCCGATCACGTGTACGACCCGCGCGATGTGGTGCCGCACGAAGTGCTGATGGAACTGAGTAAAGGCGAAGGCTTTAACTTCCACGTAGAAGCCGCCGGCGCGCCGCACCTGACCGTGCCGGAAATGATCAAGAGCCTGGCCATCAATGCCAAAATGGTGCAGATTGGCCGCGCCGCGCAAGATGTGCCGATGTATCTGGAAACCATGCAGGTGCGCCGGGCGCAGTTCTTTGGCGCGCAGGGCCACTCCGGCCACGAAACCTTCCCCAACGTCATCCGTATGGTCGCTGCCGGCCGGCTGGATCTCAGCCCGATGGTCACCGCCCGCTACGAACTGCCCAAAACCGTCGACGCCATTGCCAAATCAACCCTGCGCAAAGACGGCAAAATTATGGTCTTCCCCAACGGCATGCTGAACGGCAATTAATCACAGCCGTTAGCGCATCAACCAAATTAAAAACGTGGTGCGTGTTCCGTTTTTTATAGCGGAACACGCACCACGTGACGTGTTTTTATAAACCGCAAACAACTCGGGAGAATCATCATGACAAATAACATTCCAGAAGGCTTGCTGGCCACCAGCCAGCCCGATCTGTTTTTTGAAGACGACGCCATTGGCCGGATGAAAAAAGAAATCTGGGAAGCCAGCGAAGCAGAAGTCGATAAAATGCTGGCCGAATACGGCATGCCCGCACCGGTTGAGTGGGGCAGCCCCCGCGTTTATCTGCAAATGATGCCGCGCCACCAACTCATCGCCGAGCGCCGCAAAAACGACATCGTCTTTATCCCCATTGGCTGCACCGAAAACCACGGCCTGCACCTGCCCAGCGCCACCGACACCCTGTTTGTCAGCCAGATTTTGGAAGGCGTGCGCCGCTTCATAGGCAAACGCGATGGCGCGCCGCCGGCCCTGTCGCTGCCGCCGCTCAACTACGGCGCGCACCCATTCCATCACATGGGCATGCCCGGCACGGCCATTGTCCGCGAGGACATTGTCCGCGAAGTGTTGATTGATATGATGCTCGGTCTGTGGAACGATGGCTTCCGCAAAATCATTATGATCAACAACCACGGCCACCTGTGGATGCTCGAAGCGGCGATTCAGCAGTTCCAAAAGCGCTACCAGCTCCCCGGTATTTTCCGCGTGCTGGATTGGCACCGGGCCGTGCGTGAAATGTTCCGCGAAAAGAAATTTGGCGGCGAGTACGGCACCACCTTTGTCCACGCCTGCGAAGCCGAAACGTCGCTGGGGCTGTATTTGTTCCCGGATATGGTGGAGATGGAATACGCCGTCAACACCAAAGGCAAAGGCTACCTGCCCGATGGCCACTTTGACAAATCGGTGGACCCCTACCGCCGGCCCAGCCGCTGGAGCGAAGGCGAAGGCCACTTTGCCATCGAAATCGCCGCCACGCCGGAAGGGGTGGTGGGCAACGCCGCCGATGGCGAAGCGCGCAAAGCCAAAAAACCGCTGGCGGCCATTTTGCGCTACCTCACCATTTTGCACGATGACATTCTCAAGGTTTTCCCGGCCGGCACCGTGCCGCCCACGGAAGAAGTGACGCTCCGTTCCGCCGAAGAAATGGAACCCTACCTGCGCGAGCCGCAAAGCGAAGGCTGGAAATCGGTGTACGCCCTGCCGCGCATTGGCCAGAGCAACATCTACTAGGCAAAACTGCCACAATACCACCCCAATGAGCGAACCGGCGACTGGCAGATAACTTCCTTTCGCGGTTCGCTCATTTGATTTTGGGGGAAACGATATTTTGGCCGGGGCGCTTCGCAAAGCGTCCTCATATCTCGCTGAAAAAGGAGTCCAAAACTATAGTTTTGGACTCCTGCCACAAACTTTTAGAAGCCGGGTCAGGAATGCATCCTAACTCCTAACCCCTAACTCCTGACTCCTGTTTTGCAAAGGAGGAATTTACACACCCCATGAAACTATCAATTGTTTTATCCACCCACGCCGCCAAGTTTGAAGCCGTTGCTTTTAAAGGTGACTTTGAAGCCAATGTGGCCAAAATTGCCGGCTACGGCTACCACGGCGTCGAACTGGCCATCCGCGACCCCAAACTGGTCAATCCGGCCGACCTGAAAGCTGTGGTGCGGCAGTACAACCTGGCCGTTCCGGCCATTGGCACCGGCCAGGCCTGGGGCGAAGAACGGCTGTCGTTTAGCAGCGACAACCCCGCCGTGCGCCGCGCCGCCATCGAACGCATCAAAAGCCATATTCCGTTGGCCGCCGAGTTTGGCGCGGTGGTGATTTTGGGACTGATCCGGGGCATATCGCCGGCAGGCCAGAGCCACGCCCAATCGATGGAGTATTTGGTGGCTGCGCTGCGCGAGTGTTCGGCGGCGGCGGCTCCGCACGGCGTAAAATACGCCCTCGAACCACTCAACCGCTATGAGACCGATCTGATCCACACCGTGGCCGATGGCCTGGCTTTGATTGAGCGGGTGGGCGCTGACAACTTTGGCCTGCTGCTCGATACGTTTCACATGAACATCGAGGAGCCGACCATTGAGGCTAGCATCCGGGCCTGCGGCGAGCGGATCTTCCACTTTCACGTGGCCGACTCAAACCGCTGGTATCCCGGCGCGGGCCACATTGATTTTGCGCGGGTGCTGGACACGCTGTTTGCTACCGGCTACCAGGGCTGGGTTTCCGGCGAATTTATGCCGGTGCCGGATGCCGATACCGGCGCGCAGCGCGCCATTGCTTATTTGCGTGGATTGGACAAGCGGGCTTAAAATAGAGAAAATTTAGTGTAACGTTTCACTAAATCGTTACACCTGCTACGAAACAACTTCGCCCACAATCTGCCGGCCATCTTCGATGACCGTATTGCGTAAAATGACCGCATCCTTGATGAGGACATCGGCGCCAATTTTTACGTTACCTTCAATATAAACCCGGGGACCGATAACACAACCCGGCCCAATGGTGGTGCCTTCTTCAATGCGCAGCGGGGTGATCAGGTGCGTATGCTGGCCCACACTCCGCGGTGCGAGCTGCGGTTTGTCGCCGCCGGTGGTCAGGTAGTGGCGATTGAGCGCCAGCAGGTCGGCGGCGTTGGTCAGTTGCAGGCGGCTGGGCGTTTTTACGCCGACCACCCCGCCATCGCGGGTGATTAACATCTGAATGGCGTCCTGCAGTTCGTACTCGCCGCGGGCCGAAAGTTTGACCTCGGGCAGGTAATCCAGCAGCCGGCGTGAAAATACGTACAGCGGCAGGCTGGCAATGTTAGAGGGTGCCTCGCCGGGGGCGGGTTTTTCAACAATGCGGGTGATGTGGCCGTCGCCATCGAGCGCCACCACGCCGGTGCGCCCGGCCAGCGAGGGGTCAATTTCCATCAGGCTGAGCGTGGCCGCAGCGTTGAGTCGCTGGTGAGTGGCCAGCAGTTCGCGCACGTGTTCGGGCGGGGTCAGGTTGTCGCAGGCAGACATCATAAACGGGCCGGTTATGTGCGGCGCGGCCAGGCTGAGGGCGTTGGCCATGCCCAACCGCTCGGTTTGGATAACAAATTGAATATCGGCGTCCAGCGTAGATTGCTCGCGGAAGTAGCGGCCCACTTCGCCGTCTTCGCGGCTGATCACCATAATAAACTCGCGGATGCCGTTTTGGGCCAGGGTTTCCATCACTCGCTCAACAATGGGGCGGCCCAAAATGGGCACCATCGCTTTGGTGCGGTTGAGGGTAATGGGGTTAAGCCGCGAGCCTTTGCCGGCGGCCAGAATTACAGCTTGCATTGTTGACTGCTCCTTTTAGCCACACAACTGCGCCGGGCCATCGGGCTGGCAGTAGTGAATGCTGTAAATTTGGGCTTCTTGCGGATGCGCCGCCGGGTAGCGACGATGCACCGCCTCGGCGATGCTCTCGCGGGCGGCGGGGTCAACCAGGGCAATGCAGCAGCCGCGGAAACCGGCGCCGCTAAAGCGGGTGCCGTACACGCCGGGTGCATCGCGCAGAATTTCATACAGGGTGATGAGCTGCGGGCTGCCGGACTCGTAATATTTAATGGAGCTTTCGCCGGAGGCCGTGACCAATTCGCCAAAACGGCGCAGGTCGCCGGCCTGCCAGGCTAAAACGCCATCGCGCACGCGCTGCATTTCGCCAAAAAAGTGGGTGGCGCGTTTGTGCAGTTTGTCCGGCAGGCGTTGCCCTTCGGCCTGGAAAATTTCCGGGCGCACGTGGCGCAGGCGCGGGTCGGCGGGGATGGCTTCGCCGGCAAAGCCCAGTAGCGACTCGGCCGCCGCGCGGCATTCGGTCACGCGGTTGTTGTAATCGGTGCCAACCAGCACGTGGGTTACGCCGGAGTAGACCACCAGAATTTCATAGGGGTCGGTTTTGGCCGGGGCGGGAATGCGCTCCACCTCAAACGACTCGCAGTCGATCAGAGTCAGGTGGTCGCGTTCATTGTACAAAATAACGGTCTGGTCAAGAATGCCGTTTTTCAGGCCGATGTAAATATTTTCGGTGTAACGCACCATGCCCACGTTATCCGCGGGCGATAGCGCCAGCCGGTTGATGGCTTCCAGCGCCAGCAGATAGGCCACGGTGACCGCCGCCGACGAACTCAGCCCGCCAATGGGCATTTCGCCGCCAACCACGCCCACCAGCCCGTGAGCCAGGTGGTGCTCGCGCTGCAGGGCCAGCACCGCGCCGCGAATGTAGTTGCCCCAGTCGCCTTTACCGTACGGGGGCACGGCATCGAGCTGAAAATTGACCTGTGACGGGAAATTGAGGCTTTCTACCCGAACCAGACCGTTGGTGGTGGGCGCAAAAGCCATAATAATGGATTGATCGATGGTCATCCCCGTAACCAGCCCCAACTGGTGGTCGATGTGCGCGCCCAGCGGGCAAATGCGCAGCGGCGCTTTGACCACGGCAATATCGGCCGGGTTAACGGCAAAATTCTGTTGGAGATGGGCTACAACCTGCTCAATTTGCTCTGCTTCTGACCGGGCAACCCTGACAGGGGGGTGGGTAGTTGTGGCAGTAAATTCCATTTGTACCTCATTGAGTGTGTAACGTAAGTAACAAAGCGGCATTATAACGCTTTTTTGTGCCAATCACAAGACTAAAGGAGTTTTTGATGACAATCTTATTAAACCTGCTTGATACTGCTGATCTGGCTCCGGCCCTTGAGCCGGCCGAGGCCGGGGCGCTGGCCACCGAATTGGAACAGCTCAGCGGGTTGCGTGTTTACCCGCGTTCGCTCACGGCGATGGCCCATTCGCTGTTATTTTTGGGCCGGCGCGATGGCCGGAAATTTGTGGGCGTACTCGGCGCGGTGGCGGACCGGTTTAAAGGTGAGGCCACGCTGGTGCCGGTGAACGGCCAAACGGTGTCGCTCAACGTTGCGCCGGCTAACCCGACCAATGCGGTGGTGCTGCGCGCGCTGCTGCCGTATCTCAAACCGCAAACGCTGGGGCTGCGCAAATCGGCGGGCTGCGGCGACAGGCTGGGGCTGGCCACGCCCGGCCACATTCGGGCCATCCGCCAGCACAGCATGGCCCCCATTGTGGCCCAGCAAAGTATGCGCGAAAACGCCCGCACCGGCCGCACCCCGCAGGAGGTGGTGGATGACGCGATGTGGGGCGTGTTTCAGGAAGGCTGGCGCGAGGGCTACGGCGCGGACGCCGACCACCTGAAAACCACCGCCGACATCGATCTGTGCGCGGCGGCAGGCTACACCTTTTACACCATCGACCCCGGCGCATACGTGGATGACACGGCCAACACCGCGCCACTGGCCATGCTCGAGCAAAAGGTCGATGCCCTGCCGTGGAATATTCTGGCCGGCGACCGGGCCGATCTGGAAGCCCGGCTGGCCGATAAAACCATCGAGCTGGGCCAGTTTTCATTTACGCTCGACCGGGAGTTGTTGCTGCGGGCGGCGGCCAAATACGGGCAGGCCGTGGCCCACACGGTGGTGATGTACCGCCACCTGCTCGACGTGTGTGGCGCGGGCAATTTTGAGCTGGAAATGAGCGTCGATGAAACAGAGACCGTAACCTCGCTGGCCGAACACGTGTACATTGTCAACGAACTGCGCCGGCTGGAGGTGGAGTGGGTTAGCCTGGCCCCGCGTTACGTGGGCACGTTTGAAAAAGGCGTCGATTATATTGGCGATCTGGCCAAGTTTGAGGAATCCTTCAGCCAGCACGCGGCGGTGGCCCAGGCGTTTGGGCCGTACAAACTCAGCCTCCATTCCGGCTCGGACAAGTTCAGCGTCTATCCCATCGCCCGCCGGGTGGCCGGCGAGCTGGTCCACCTGAAAACCGCCGGCACCAGCTATTTGGAGGCGCTGCGGGCCATCGCCAAATTGAACCCGGCGCTGTTCCGTCAGATTGTGGCTTTTGGGCTGGAGCGCTATCCCACCGACCGGGCTACCTATCACGTGTCGGCGGAAGTGGCCAAAGTGCCGGATGCCGGCCAACTCGCCGACGCCGGGCTGGTGAGCTTGCTGGATGATTTTCACGCCCGCGAGGTGCTGCACGTAACCTTTGGCTCGGTGCTCAACCACGAGGCGTTTCGCCAGCCGTTTTTTGACACCCTGCGCGCCAACGAAGAAACCTATACTGATTATCTGGAAGCGCACTTTCACAAACACCTCGCGCCGTTTGATTAGAGTGCGGCTGGCGTGTGGCGGGTAACGGGTGGCGAGTCGTCAACAATTTATAATTTAATTACCCAGTCAGGAGACCCCTACCCTAAAGGGCACAGGTCGCTTTGCTCAGGGTGACATACTGTAGTAATTCCCTAACTCCTAACTCCTGACTCCTGAATCCTATTTGCAAAGGAGCAGAACTGATGAATCTAAAAGAACTCACCCAAATGTACGATTTTAAGGGCAAAACGGTGGTTGTTACCGGCGGAGCCGGCATTTTGGGCGGCGAGATTGCCTGTGCGCTGGTTGGCTGCAACGCCAACGTGGCCCTGGTTGACCGCAGCCCGGAAATGGCCGAGCGGCTGGTCCACCGGTTTGACCCGGCCGGCGGGCGGGCCATCATTGTTTACGGCGATGTGCTCAACCGCGAGGTGATGGACGGCTGCCTGGAGCGCGTGGTCAGCGAGTTTGGCCAGGTTGATGCGCTGATCAACGGCGCGGGCGGCAACAGCCCCAAAGCCACCACCAACCCCACCCAGTCATTTTTTGACATTCCCGACGACGCCATGCGTTTTGTCTTCGATTTGAACATCATCGGCACCATCCTGCCCAGCCAGATTTTTGGCCGCTACTTTGCCGAGCGCGGCGAGGGTAACATCCTCAACATTTCGTCGATGAATGCCTTCCGGCCGCTCACCCGCATCCCCGCCTATTCGGCGGCCAAAGCCGGGGTGAGCAACTTTACCCAGTGGCTGGCCGTGCACATGGCCCAGGAATATTCGCCCAATATCCGGGTCAACGCCATCGCCCCCGGCTTTTTCCTGACCGACCAGAACCGTTTTCTGCTGACCGACAAGGAAACCGGCGAACTGACCGCCCGCGGCCAATCGATTATTGCTCACACGCCGATGGCCCGCTTTGGCGACCCCGAAGATTTGCTCGGCGCGGTAATGTGGCTGCTGTCGCCGGCGTCGGCGTTTGTGAGCGGAATAGTTGTGCCAATTGATGGCGGCTTTTCCGCGTTTAGTGGGGTATAATAGAAGTGCGATTTTAGATTTTGGATTTTGGATTGTAACTACTCAGCCGCACCATTCTGGATGTCATTCCCGCGTGTTTTTAGCGGGAATCCACCGTTTTGGCTTTCAGTGGATGCCCGATAAAGACATTCGGGCATGACGGCTGAGTAGTTACTTTGGATTTACGATTTACAAACGACCGGGTGAAAATTGGGAGGCGGTTAGCATTATGGGCAGCCCCGACCGCCGCGAGGGGCGTGTCGAAGGGCGCTACCCCCCCGACATTCGCAATTCGCTATTTTCAAAGGAGTCCGACAGTTCCAACCGGAACGACACCGGGAGATGAAAATTGGGTAAGGGTGGTTCGCGAACCGCCCCTACAGTCGCCGACTCGCAGATTCGTAGATTCGTTTATTTTCAAAGGAGATAAGTCAATGATTGGACTGGGTTACGAAAACAAAAATTTAACCGACGACGAAGTGCGGGCGCTGGTGGCTCAAACATTCGCCGCGCACGATTTGAGCGGCCAGCGGGTGCTGATTATCATCCCCGATGCCACCCGCACCGCGCCCATCCCGCAGATGTTCCGCCTGTTTTTTGAATTTCTGGGCGAAAAAGCGGCCGCGCTCGATTACCTCATTGCGCTGGGCACGCACCAGCCATTGAGCGAGGAGGCCATCAACCGGCACATCGGTGTTACTGCCGCAGAACGGGCCGGCAAGTACACCAAAGTGAACGTTTTTAATCATCACTGGGAACTGCCGGACACCTTTGTGTCGCTGGGGCAGATAACCGAGGCTGAAATTGAAGAAATTACCGGCGGGTTGATGCGGCAGGCCGTTGATGTGCGGCTCAACAAACTGGTGTTTGATTACGACCAACTCATCATTTGCGGGCCAACTTTTCCGCACGAAGTGGTCGGTTTCTCCGGCGGCAACAAATATTTCTTCCCCGGCATTGGCGGTGACGAAGTGATCAACTTTTCGCACTGGCTGGGCGCGGTCATCACCAGCTACGAGGTCATCGGCACCAAATACACGCCCGTGCGCCGCGTCATCGACCGGGCAGCCAGCTTCATCGACAAACCCAAACTGTGTTTCAGCATGGTGGTCAAAGGGCACGATCTGGCCGGGCTGTACGTTGGCACGCCGGAAGAAGCCTACGAAGCCACCGCCGAGCTTTCCAGCAAACTGCACATTGTTTGGCTGGATGAACCGGTGCAGCGGGTGCTGTCGGTAATGCCGGAAATGTACGATGACATCTGGACCGGGGCCAAAGGCATGTACAAAATGGAGCCGGCCATCGCCGACGGCGGCGAAGTGGTCATTTACGCGCCGCACATCGATGAGATCAGCTACACTCACGGCAAATTTTTGGACGAAGTGGGCTACCACGTCCGCGATTACTTCATCAAACAGTGGGACAAGTTTAAGGATTATCCGGGCGGCGTGCTGGCCCACAGCACCCACCTCAAAGGGATGGGTGAATTTGACGCCGCCACCGGCGTTGAATCGCCGCGCATCCGGGTAACGCTGGCCACCGGCGTGCCAGAAGAACGCTGCCGCAAGCTCAACCTGGGCTATATCGACCCGGCCACTATCAATCTGGATGACTGGCGCAACCGCGAAGCCGAGGGTATTCTGCTGGTGCCCAAAGCCGGCGAAATGCTCTATCGCATCAAACCGAACGGTAACGGCAGTAAATAATCCCGGAAGCCGATGACCGACACCGTCCGCAAACCTGCCGCAATTTTCAGCCGCCGGGTTACAATTTCGCTGTACGTGCTGGTGGCCTACCTGTATTGGGCCGCGCTGTACGTCATCGTGCCAACCCTGCCCACTTATTTGCAAACCAAACTGGATGACCTGGCGCTGGTGGGGTTGGTGCTGTCGATGTATGGCTTGTGGCAGGCCATTGTCCGGCTGCCGGTGGGCATTGCCGCCGACTGGCTGGGCCGGCGCAAACCGTTTATTTTGGGCGGATTTGGGCTGATCGCGCTGGGTACCTGGCTGCTCTCTACGGCGGACGGGGTGACCGGGCTGACGCTGGCCCGCTCGATTGTGGGTATTGGGGCCGGAGCCTGGGTGCCGCTGGTTGTCGCTTTCAGCGCGATGTTCAAACCCGCCGAAGCGGTGCGGGCTACGGCCATGCTGACGGTGGTGCTTTCGTTGGGGCGCGGCACGGCCACGCTGGCTACGGGCTGGCTGACCGGCTGGGGCGGCGTGTCCGCGCCGTTTATGGTTGCCATCGCGGCTATTGGCCTGGCCGCGTTGTGGCTGCTGGTCATCGGCGAAGAAAAAAAGCCGTCCAAAAAACCGTCGCTGGGCGAAACGGGGGCGCTGATTACCCGGAAAGATGTGCTGCTGCCGGCGCTGCTGGCCGCCGTTTGCCAGTACGTTGATTACGCCACTACTTTCAGTTTTTTTCCGATTTTGGCCAAAACGCTCGGCGGCACCGCCGTGACCCAAAGCCTGCTGGTTGGGCTGGATGTGTTTGTCTTTTTGCTGGGCAATCTGAGCGCCACGCTGCTGGTCAACCGCATTGGCGCGCGCTCGATGGTTTATCTCAATTTTGGGTTGCTGGTGGCGGGGGCCGGGCTGGGCGCGCTGGCCTCGTCGCTGGCGCTGCTGTTTGCGGCCCAATTTGCCATCGGGCTGGCGCTGGGCATCAGCTACCCGGTGTTGATGGGCATGAGCATTCGCTTTGTCGCCGACCCGGAACGCACCACGGCGATGGGCTTGCATCAGGCCGTGTACGCCGTTGGCATGTTTAGCGGCCCGTGGCTCAGCGGCATCCTGGCCAGCCGATTGGGGGTCAGCGGGATGCTGGCCGTGACCACCGTGCTGGTTTTGGTGCTGGGGCTGGTGGGTACCGCCCGGCTGCCCAGAAAACCGGCCGGATAAAAGAGGAGGCAAAATGTCATCACCGCTCGTTTTAACTTTGGATATCGGTACCTCGTCAACCCGGGCGATGCTGTTTGATGCTGCCGCCCGGCCGCTCGACGGCCACGTGGTGCAGTTGCCCTACCGGGTGCAGACTACGGCGGACGGCGGCGCGGAATTTGACGCCGACGAACTGTTTACGGCCGTGGTCAGCGTTATCGACCAACTGCTGGCGCAGGCCGGCCCGCTGGCCGAACAGATTGGTGCGGTGGCCGCCGATACAATGGTCACCAACTGCTTTGGGCTGGACGCCGCCGGCCGGCCGGTAACCCCGGCGCTAACCTACGCCGACACCCGCGCGGCCAATGCTGCCGGTAAACTCCGGCGCGAGGTTGGCCCGGAGGGCGCGGCTCAAATTCACAACCGCACCGGCTGCCTGATTCACGCCAGTTATCTGCCGGCCCGTTTTAACTGGCTGGCTGAAGCCCGGCCGGAGTGGCTGGCCACATCGGCGCGTTGGGCCTCGGTGGGCGAGTACATTTACTGGCGCTTGCTGGGCGAGTGGCGCGTCAGTTATTCGGTGGCAGCCTGGAGCGGTCTGCTCAACCGCCACAGCCTCACCTGGGATGCCGATTGGCTGGCCGGCCTGCCCATTTCCGCCGAGCAGCTTTCGCCGCTGGCCGATGTGAGCCAGCCGCTGCGCGGTTTGCGGCCGGAATGGGCGCGACGCTGGCCGGCGTTGAAAGATGTGCCGTGGTATCCGGCCATTGGCGACGGCGCCGGGGCCAATATTGGCAGCGGCGCCTGCGATTCGTCGCGGCTGGCGCTGACCGTCGGTACCAGTGGCGCGATGCGCGCCGTTTTGCCCGCCGAGAGTGTGGCCACGGTCCCCGACGGGTTGTGGCTGTACCGGGTCGATGCCCGGCGCGGGCTGCTGGGCGGGGCCACTACCGAAGGCGGCAGCCTGTACGCCTGGTTTCAGGATACCCTGCGCCTGCCCTCGGCGGAACAGTTGGAAGCCGAACTGGCCCAATTGCCGCCCGCGGCGCACGGCCTGGCGCTGCTGCCGTTCATCGCCGGCGAGCGCGCCCCCGGCTGGCACGATCACGCCCGGGCCAGCCTGCACAATTTTACGCTGCACACCCGGCCGGTGGATATTGTCCGGGCCGGGTTGGAAAGCGTCGCTTATCGCTTTGCGCTGATTTATAATCTGATTACGGCGCACTTGCCTGCCGATGCCAGCCGGCAGATTGTGGCCAGTGGCGGGCTGCTCAACTCGCCGGCCTGGCTGCAAATTTTTGCCGATGTGCTGGGCCAGCCGGTGCTCACCCTGGCCGAAAAAGAGGCCACCAGCCGCGGCGTGGCGCTGCTGGCGCTGGAGTCGTTGGGCGTGATTAACAACGTAGCCGACTTGCCGCCGGCCATCGGCCGCACCTACCAACCCAACGCTGACCATCACCAGATTTACCGGCAGGCCATCGACACCCAGCTTGAGTATTACCGCCGGCTGATTGGGTAGCCATCTGGCATCAGTGGTCAATAGTTTGACAATGTTAAATTAACATAACCCGTTATTTGTACCCCCACCCCCAACCCCTCCCCCTAACAGTTTTCAGGGGCGGACATACACTAAATTTCTGGGATGCGTTTCATTCACCCTCATCCCCCCGGCCCCCTTCTCCCTCAGGGAGAAGGGGGAGAAAAGAGGTTTTGGTTGTGGTTTGGGCGGCGTAGCCGCCCAAACCACAACCGGTTAATCGCTCCCCCTCCCCAAATTTTTGGGGAGGGGGTTGGGGGGAGGGGTAAAAAACACCATTTCCATAACTTCCTCCCTTCCCATTGGGAAGGGGGGTCAGGGCGGATGGGGCAAACAAGATGGTTAATAAGTTCTGCGGAGTTTTCAGGACATCTGACATCTGTATTCTGTATTCTGTAATCTTTATTCTGAAAGGAGAAACACAATGAAATATCGGCGTTTGGGCCGCACCGGCCTGACCGTTTCTGTAGTGAGTTTTGGCGCGTGGCAGTTTGGCGGCGAGTGGGGCAGGCAATTCACCCAACCCGAAGTCAACGACCTGCTCAGCCGGGCCAAAGCGCAGGGCATCAACCTGATCGACACCGCCGAATGTTATGGCGATCACCTGTCGGAGCAACTGATTGGCAACTTTATCAAAGACCGGCGCGATGACTGGCTCATCGCCACCAAATTTGGCCACAAATTTACCGGCCATCTGGAACGCTCGCAGCTTTGGTCGGTGGCCGATGTGCAGCAGCAGCTCGAAGATTCGCTGCGGGCGCTGCAAACGGACGTCATCGACCTGTACCAGTTTCACTCCGGCACCGACGCCGCCTTTGACAACGACGAGTTGTGGACAATGCTCAACAAGCAGGTGCAGGCCGGCAAAATTCGCCATTTGGGACTTTCGGTGAGCAGCGGCTTTAACCCCGATTATCAAATTGGCCGCGCGGTTGAGGTGGGCGCGGGAGCCATTCAGATTGTTTACAACCGGCTCGACCGGCAGCCGGAGGCTACCTCGCTGCCGCTTTGCCAGCAGCACAATTTGGGCGTGCTGGCCCGGGTGCCGCTGGCCAGCGGCTTTTTGAGCGGTAAGTACAAGCCCGGTACCGAATTTACCAACGAAACCGATGTGCGCGCGACGCATAACAAAACGCAGGTGCAGGCCCGGTTGCAGGAAGTGGCTCAAATTCAGCAAAACGAGGTGCCGGCCGGCGTGCCGATGGCCGCCTGGGCGCTGGGCTGGTGCTTGCAGCATCCGGCTGTTACCTGCGTTATCCCCGGCAGCAAAACCGTGGCCCAGGTTGACAGCAACGCCAGCGCCGCCAACCTGGATTTGGTGGTTAAGGACCACCCGCAAGCGGTGAACCGGTAGCACAGCAGGCAGCGTCCCTGCCGCGATATGGGGCTGGAAATGGAGTCCAAAACTACAGTTTTGGACTCCGCTGATTCTGTTTTCGGTTGCGTGAGAGGTTTCAGGCCAGGCTGGCCCGGCGGGCCAAAAAAATGCCGGTTAGCACCACCAGCCCGCCGAGCATTTGGCCGGGGGTCAGGGCTTCGTTGAGGAGCAGCCAGGCAAAAACCGCCGACAGCACCGGCTGGAGCAGCAGTGTGACCGAAGAGAACGAGGCCGGCAGGTGAGCCAGGGCAAAAGTGATGAGTCCCTGCCCGCCGGCGTGGGAAAAGAGGGCCAGGCCGAGCAACACCCCCCAACCGGACAGACTGGTGGCAAAGAGCGCGCCTTCGGCCAGAAAGGCGGTGGGCAGCAGCACCAGCGAACTGACCCCGGCAGCCCAGGCCATCACTGTGGCCGTGGAGTGAGTCTCGCGGCCGCGTTTGACCACCAAAATGTAGCTGCCGTAAAACACGGCCGCGGTCAGCGCCAGCAGATCACCGAGCATGTGCTCGTGGCTCAGGCTGAAACTGGCTCCTACCAGCATCATCGCCCCCACAATGGCCAGCCCCATGCCGGCCACAAACAGCCGGGTTACGGGCTGCCGAAACAGCAGCCAGCCGCCAATCGTCACAAAAATCGGGGCAAGGTTGGTCAGCAGCACCGAATTGGCGATGGTGGTAAATTTAATCGACCAGTGCCAGGCGATCAGATCGCCGGCCATCATTAGCCCGGCGGCAATGAGCCAGCGGTGGTCCTGCCGGGCAGGCGTCGCCGGGCGGGCCGGTTGCTGCTGGGCCAATAACGCCCAAAACACCGGAAAAGAGAGCAACATACGCCAGAAAGCGGTGGTGATGGGGCCGACCTCGCTGAGGCGCACAAAAATGGCTGAAAAGCTGATGGCGACAGCGCCGGTGAGCAGCGCGGTTAGCGCCAGGCCGGGTGTTTGTTTTTTGAGGGTGGCGATGCTGATTGAACTCATAAGCGCCAATACTACTCTCTCACTTTAAATCAGGCAACAATAACCAAGGACCATTTGGCAATTTTCAGTTTGGCCCTCACCCCCCTGACCCCCCTCTCCAAATTTTGGGGAGGGGGTTGGGGGGAGGGGTAAAACAGGCAACGAGTCCATTTAATAAATCTACTCTTGAAAACCTAAGCGAAGGGGCCAAGGGGAATGGGCCAAAATATTACCACGGTTTAATGCAAAGCTGTCATTAATCCTAAAATGGTGCAGTTTTGGCAAAATGAGAATGGCTGATAGGCTATTGGGCGGAGTCGCGGGCCAGCGGCAGGTACCACAGCAGCGCCAGCAACAGCCCCGCGGCGGTTACACTCCACGCGGTTGAGTAGGCGAGGGGTGGATAGCGCCCGGCGGCATCGGCGGGGAACCCGCCAATGATGAAACCCAACGCCCATTGCAGCACAAATGAGCCGCCAATGCCAAACAGGTTAACCAGTGATACCGCCCGGCCGGTAATTTGGGGCGGAAAAATTTGCCGGCCGTGCGCCAGCAGCATCACGTTGAAAGCGCCGCTAAAGCCCCAGGCCATGTACGTCAGCCGCACCACAACAGCCGGCGGCTGAAAAATCAGGGCGATCTGGCACAAGAAAAGCAGTATCGCGCTCAAAATGATCATGCGCACCAGCCCAAACCGGTCAGACAACCAGCCGGAGGCGGTAAAGCCGGTGGTCGCGCCGATGGCCAGCAGCAGTAAAAAATTACCGGCTTCAATTTTGCCCAGTTGCAGCACATCAAACAGGTACGGCCCGGCCCACAAACCCTGAAAAGAGAGCAGCGTGCCGGCCATAAAAAACGAAAGCGGCACAATCCGCCAAAAACGGCCATCGGTCAGCACATCAGACAGGCGGCCGCCTTGCTGCTGGCTGCTCAGCCAGGGGACATCGGGCGGGGTGTTGCGGGTCCAGATCACAATAGATAACGCCACCAGCAAAGTGACAACCGCGCCAATGGCAAAGGCCGTTCGCCAGCCAAAGGCGTTGTTGAGCCAGGCCAGCGGTGTGGCCGCCACCAGCGCGCCGCTGGAACCAATGCCCACCAGCAGGCCGGAAACAGTGGCAAAGCGATGGCCGGGGAACCACTGGCTGAACGCCTTGAACGAGCCCATCAAAATACCGCCCATCCCCAGCCCAATCAGCGCCCGGCCCAGCGCCAGTACGCCAAACGAGGTTGCCCCAGCAAAGAGCAAACTGCCGGCTACCCCGGCCAGCATCAGCCCCGGTGTTACCCAGCGCGATCCCCAACGGTCCAGCCCAATTCCCACCGGAATTTGGGCCAGCGCAAATGCGGCAAAAAACAGGCTGGTCATCAGCCCCAGTTGGGCAGCGTCCAAATTCATCTGGCTGGCCAGATCGGGGGCGATCACCGCGTTGGCCGAGCGATAAAAATAAGACAGAAAATAGGCCAGCGTGAACAGAATGAAAATGCGGAGTTGACCGGACAAAGTGGGGGGTTCCTTTCGTGATTATTCCCGCTCAAAAATAATAAAATACCAGCTTGGGCTGGCGGCATCAAACTCAAATTGCACCGGCGGCGCTACTGGCGCGCCTTCGGCATTGACCAGTTGCAGCGTCCAAACACCGGTGGGCGAATTGAAGGCCTCAAACTTAATATTACCGGCCTTGTAATGCTTGGCGCCGCTGTTTTGAGTCCAGTCACCGGCGCTGGGCTGGCTTTCAATTTGCAGGCCGCCGCTGTGGCTGCCGATGATCCGATAATCGCTGAGCGGTTTGTTGTCGCGGTTAACCACGGCCACGTACACATCAAAATTGAGGTGGTTGGTCTCAAATTTATCTGATTCCTTGATGCTGAACGGGAAGGCCGGCGGCGGGGTGGAGGTGTCGGTGGGGATGGGCGTGGCCGTGGGTGGGGCGATAGTTGGCGCGGGCGTGTTAGTGGGCGGCGGGGTGGGGGTATCGGTGGGCGGTGGTGGGGGCGAGGGGGTGAGCGTGGCGGAGGC
This sequence comes from Anaerolineae bacterium, assembly GCA_022071955.1. Classification (GTDB taxonomy): domain Bacteria; phylum Chloroflexota; class Anaerolineae; order 4572-78; family J111; genus J095. The sequence goes on along the minus strand of JAJVIM010000028.1, from coordinate 4,963 downwards.
CGTGGGGGTAGGGGTGGCGGTTGGCGTAGATGTGGCGGTTGGCGATGGCGTGGCGGTCGGCGGCGTTGCAAACCGGACCACTTCGATGACCGGCCGCGGCGTGGCCGTCGCGGTGGCGCGATTGGCCAGCCACAGGTAACCGGCCGAGCCCACGCCCACACTGGCCAATATCGCGCATAGAAGTAGCAGCAACCCGGCGATGATCACATAAGATTTGTTGAATTTCGGCATCTTTTTAACTCAGATAACTTGATTTGCCTTTTGGCCGGCCGCCAATCAAAACGGCGCGGCTTTGAACGCGCAAAAAAGTTTATTGGCGAATTCCCGAACAGCGTGTTATAATTTTAACCTGTACTTCCCCCCACAAAAATTCGCCAAACACGTTCAACCGTGGCTAAAGGGTAAACGATGGATTTGAAGCTATTGGTGGCCTATAATATCAGACCCAACCGCGAAGCAGAGTATTATCGATATGTACTCGGCGAATTTTTGCCCCGGCTGCAAAATGTTGGCCTGTTGATGGTAGAAGGTTGGCACACCGCCTACGGCAACTATCCCATCCGGCTGCTGGTGTTCAAAACCCAGGACGAGGCCAATTTACAGCGGATTATGCAAAGCAAAGAATGGCAGGAAGGCAAGGAAACCCTGCTGAAACTGGTTCGGGATTACGAAGAATGTTTGGTGCTAGCCAAAACCTCGTTTCAGTTTTTTATCCCGGCCGGCCGTCGCTCCGGTTAAGCCGGCATAAACAAAAAAGGGCGGCCGAAAAGTCGCCCTTGGTTTTTAATTTGGCTAAATGGCCGGTTAATACCGCCGGAATAATGGCCCCATTATAATCGGCCGTGACAGATTTGAAAAAATCCGGACAAATAAAAAGGAGCCTGCCCCCCCGGTAGGCTCCTTTTTTCCAGACTGGTGCTGGGAAATCATCAATCTTGTTGATGAAGCTATTCTATCACCGAAAATCGGTTTTGGCAATGACTTTGATCATACCAATTGTGTGAAGTAGGTTACACCGCCGGACGGGATACGGCGCGGCTGCCCTGAATCCAGAACCGCCACGGTGCGGCGCGATCCTCTGGCCGGGCGTAGTTAATGCCGATGCGTGGGCCGGCGGCGATACCGGCCGGCGCGATGGGTGCGCCCGGTTCCAGCCACAGGCTTTCTCCGCTGGTGACCGGCCAGTTGTTCAACCCCAGATCGATGGCCAGCGCGCGGCAGAGTTTGCCCGGCCCGTTGGTCAGATTGTCCGGCCGCGCCGATTGGCGCCGACTTTGCATGTGCGCCACCCCTTCCACCGGCTCCAGCGCCCGGATCAGCACCGCCGCCGGAAAACCCTCGGCTTCTGTGACCAGATTGAGCATGTGGTACATGCCGTAAATCAGATACACGTAGGCCCGGCCCGGCGGGCCAAACATCACCTCGGTGCGGGGTGTGCGGCCCTTGCTGGCGTGGCAGGCGGTATCGCCGGGGCCGATATAGGCTTCGGTTTCTACAATGATTCCGCTCAACCGCTGGCCGTCAACCTGCCGCACCAGCCGCTGGCCGAGAAGATCGCGGGCCACGGTCAGAGTGGGCCGGGCAAAAAAATCGCTGCTGAGGGCCACCTACAATACCTGCTGCACGCGCAGCCAGTTGCCGCGGGCGGCGTTGGCCTGGTCGATGTTTTCTTTTGAACCGAGCACAACTACCAACCCCCGCTCGTTAACCTGCGCCAGCACATCGGCAAAGGCCCGGAAATCGGCCGGGCGGGTTGAGAGCAGCTCGTCGCGGCGCTGCTGCCGCTCTGCCTCGGTCGTGCCCAGCAAGTGGCGCAGCATCGAGCTGTACCCTTTGGCATCGGGGAGCTGGTAGGCATCCAGCATACTGATCCCGCCGATGACGCTTTTGGTAATTTCCTCGTTTGACAGCTCGACGGTGCGCAAATAGTGGCTGGCTCCATCGTAATTATCCAGCGTGGCCAGCAGGTTGGGGTCGCGGTACGAGAGGTAATTGAACACACCGGAATGGCTGTCGAAGCTGCAAAAACCGCCGTACGCGCCGCCCTGCACCCGCACCCGTTCCCACATCCAGGTAGTGCGCAAAAAGTTGGTGATGGCCAGGTGCGAACCGTGAAGCTGGTAGCCCAGTTCAAACAGGTTGGCCCCTTTGCCCACGTAATTTACCTGCGCCGGGATGGTTAACCCCTCCGGGCCAAAGGCCGGGCCGGGCTGCCAGCGCGCCAGACTCATGGGGCGCACCGGCAAATCGGCGATGAAGTGACGCAGTTTGGGCTGGAATCCGGCCCAGTTGTCGGCATCGAGCGTAACGTTGAAGATTATCGCGTTTTGGTTGAGCAGCGTGCGGTGAATGTCGGTCAGTTTGCGCAGCACGGCGGGCCAGTCGCGGTCAACATCTTCGGCGAGCTGGCGCAAAAAGAAAAGGTAGCTCACGCCCGACATCTGCTCGTCAACCCAGTCGGCTTCGTTGAAATTGGCCCGCAGCCGGGTATCGACCACGCCGTGGCCGCCGGGGATGAGGCCGCTTTCCAGGCTGGCTTTGGTTTCGAGCACCATTTGTTTGAAGCGTTCGCGGTTGTCCAGCTTCACGCTGTGCGTAATATCACGCAAAATATCGAGCAGGTCATCGGCCTGAGCCATTGTGGCTTTGCCGCGCAGAAATAGCCAGGCTGCGCCTTCGGCCTGCCCCCGCACCGCCAAAACCATGCGCGAGGCCCAGATGCCGCCGGTTTTGCGGCCAATGCGCTGTTGCAGCTTGACAAAGTCTTCCCTGTCCGTGCCAATTTTGGTCAGCGCCTGCCCAAACAGCGGCAGATACGGTAGCAACTCTTGCGGCAGGGTGTGCAGATTAAAGGCGATGTCAAGGTAGACAATCCCGTTGGTAAACAGATCGTGATAGAGGATTTTGCTGCTGTACTCGCTCAAAATATCGATGGGGATGATTTTGTTCTCTTTTTCCAGATCGGCCAGGGTCAGCGACGGAATTTTGGCCAGCGCTTCGGGCAGGTCGGGCGTGGTTTGCAGCGCTTTGAGCGTGCGGGTTTCATCGATAACGCGCTGTACATCGGCCTGGCTCATGCCGGCTTTGGTCTTGGCCAGCCGCTCGGCTTCGGCGGCGTCCTGTTTTTGGCGCAGGGTGGTGTCTGGCTCCAGCGTGAGCGTGACCCGGTGCTGGTTTTGCAGCAGGTGTTCATCAATAAGCGCCTCAAAATAGCGCGGGTTGTTGTCCAGAAGCTGGCGCACCGCGGCCAGCGGCGCTTCAAAGGCCAGCGGGGCCAGCGGGTCGCCGTGGTGCAGCCAGGTGGTCAGCGCCCGCAGCATCAGCGACAGCCCGCGCGGAAACGAACCGGTGTTGTTTTCCCGCAGGCTGAATTCAAAGGTGTTGAGCGCCGCTTCGGTCATGTCCGGGTCGATGCCGTCGCGCACCAGGCCGGTCAGCGTGTCTAAAATGAGCTGCTCTACTTTGCCGGCCTCGGGGTATTTGATGCTTTTGAGGCCGGTTGAAAAGGTGAGCTGGCGCAGGTTGTTTTCCAGCCCGCCGCCGGTCACGTTTTCGCCCAGCCCGGAATCGATCAGCGCCTTGCGCAGCGGCGAAGCCGGCGTGCCCACCAGAATGTAGGACAGCACCGACAGGCTCAGGGTTTGGGTGGCGTCGTTATTTTCCGGCAGCAGCCAGTTAACGGTAACGTAGCCTTTTTGTTTGTCGGCGGCATCCTGGCTGGCGTCGTAGGCGTGAATGACGCTCCGGGGCGACTCAAACGCCGGTTGGAGCTGCACGTCGCTGTTAACCGCAATGCGCTCAAAATCTTTAAAATACTCGTGCAGCAGTTCCAGCCGCCGGGCCGGGTCGTCGTCGCCGTAAAAATAAACGCGCGCATTAGAAGGGTGGTAGTGCGTTTGATGGAACGCTTTGAAGGTTTGGTAAGTGAGGTCGGGGATTTCCTGCGGGTCGCCGCCGGAATCGACGCCGTAGGTGATGTCGGGGAAGATGATCTGCTGGCTGTAGCGCCCCAGCAGTCCCTCCGGCGAAGAGTACGCACCTTTCATTTCGTTAAAAACAACGCCCTTGAAAACCATCGGGCTATCGGCGTTGTCCAGTTCGTAGTGCCAGCCTTCCTGCATTAAAGTTTCCGGGGTAATGCGCGGGTAAAACACGGCGTCAAGATAAACATCAACCAGGTTATAAAAATCCTGCATGTTGGTGCTGGCTACCGGATAGCAGGTTTTATCCGGGTAGGTGAAGGCGTTGAGAAATGTTTTGAGCGAGCCTTTGATCAGCTCGACAAACGGCTCTTTGACCGGGTATTTGCGCGAACCGCACAGCACCGAGTGTTCCATAATGTGGGCAATGCCGCTGGAATCGGCCGGCGGCGTGCGGAAGGTGATGCCAAACACCTTGTTTTCGTCATCATTCTCCAGCGACAGCACTTCGGCGCCGGTGGCGGTGTGCCGGTACAGCCGGGCGCGGGTGTTTAATTCTTCGATGCGTTCATCTCGAAGCAATTCAAAATTGGGGTTAACAGCCATAAAAGTGACCTCGCATGTGTGTTGGGGTGGATTTACGTACAAACAGAAATTATGACGGAAGCGGCAGGCGATGTCAAGTTAACTTTCGTATAGCGTATTTTCAAATTTGAAAAATCGTTGTATAATCAGGGCAACTTATTTTGTCAGCGTGTTCCCCGGTTCAATTTTGGGCCGGGGGTTTTCCTCCTACGCTGAGCTTGTGCTGGCTCATTGAGCCAACACAAAACATCCCCGCTGAGCCTTCCCTTTTTAGGGAGGGCTTTTTTCTTTCCGGCGCAATTCACAGTAAAATCGCGGCTGGGTTCAAAAAACCCGTAAAATTAGATTGATATTTTTTCACCACGGAGACACAGGTAGTACCGCATTTAACCGTGGAACCAAAAATTTCTCGCTTTTGCCCCCTCCCCCAACCCCTCCCCCGCTTGCGGGGGAGGGGA
>JAJVIM010000016.1 GCA_022071955.1 Anaerolineae bacterium | reverse complement strand
GAGGCTGGGCAATTAAGTGTCAATTTCGGGCGCTTCGCGCCCGAAATTGACACTATTTTCTTAATTTCCCCCTTCCCAATGGGAAGGGGGCCAGGGGGGACGGGGCAAAAATGTTACCACGGTTTAATGCAGAGCTACCTTCAAACAGATTTTACTCCTGTAGAAATAAGTTCGGTGAGTTGAGTGAGCATATTGCGTGCTACGTAATTAATCACTTGCCACCCGCTACTCGCCAGCAAATCGGCGAAATCGCAGGTTGGGCTTGCAGCCCGACTATCACACTCCAGTGATTATAATTGGCCTCTGCCAAAAGAGCGAAAGCCGGCCTTAAAATCAACCAAAGGTTCACCTTTTGGTGAATGACACTCTACCAGGCCGGGTGATACAATGCAGGTGTATTAGCCCGAAAGGAGTGTTACTGATGCTGCCCAAGCAAATAGAATTTTACGAAATCAAAGTTAAAGGCCATTTGGACAAGCGCCACATTAAAATGATGGAAGAACTCAACATCACCCATCTGCCCAGCGGCGAGTCCCTGCTGATTGGCCCCATCGCCGACCAATCGGCGCTGTACGGCCTGCTCAATCGGCTGCGAGATCTGGGGGTGCCGCTGGTATCTGTCAATCGCGCCGAACACTGACCCGCAAGTGGCCGCCAATCATTTGCACCTTTGCCCCCGGCTGGCTACTATACCGAAAATAATTTAATGATGTGCGAGGGGAAAAGAGACAAATGAAAGCATTTCTGCGGCAATATGGGGCGTACCTGGCGTTTGGTGTGGCGCTGATTGCCACACTGGGCAGCCTGTACTACAGCGACGTGATGGGCTTTATTCCGTGTAAATTGTGCTGGTACCAGCGCATTTTAATGTACCCGCTGGTCATCATTTCGCTGGTTGGCATATTTTTGCGGGACGAATATTTGCCCAATTACGTACTGCCCCTTTCAATCAGCGGCATTTTGCTATCAAGCTATCACTATATGATTCAGATGGGCATTTTGCCCGAGCCGGTTTCCTGCGCCGATATTGTGCCGTGCGGCTCGCGCTACGTTAATTACCTGGGCTTTATCACCATCCCGTTTATGGCCCTGACCGCCTTTATTCTGATCACCATCATTATGAGCGCCGTCAAATGGTACGCCGCTGCTGACGAAGCGTACGAAGAGGAAGAACTGGAGGAAGCCGCGGCCATCGCCTGATTTAAATTCAAAAGCGGCGAGCTGTTACCGGCTCGCCGCTTTTTTTATTCGCCAATATCGCCAATTTGCACGGCCCGTTGTTTGGGCGTCCACCAGCCTTTGATGTAGGTGAGTAGCGCCGTCACTTGCTCGTCGGTAAAATCGGCGGCCATCGCCGGCATATTTTCGCCACCGTGACGCATTTGTGCCAGCAACTCCTCATCAGACCGATGCCACATTTCGCCATCGGCATTGAGCGCCGGAGAGTTGGGCACCACGCCCGCCTCGCCATTGGCGCCGTGACAGGCCGCGCAGTAGGCATCGTACAGCACTTTGCCTTTGTTGGTCACCGGGTCGGCGCCGGCCTGCGAGGGCGTGCCCACCGTCGGCCGGATCACAAAAACCACCACCCCCACAAAAATCAACCCAAAAGTTAAAAGCATGGCGATGGTTCTGCCCTTGCTTTCAGATACCTGTCGTCTGCGATTTGCCATCAACTTTCCTTAGTCAAAAAAACAATTATACGCGAATAATTTTATAGCGCCGTCCCAATTCGTCAAACCGGAGTTACAAAGCCGCTTTGATATCGCCGACCAGCGCCTGCACGCTCTCCTCGGTGGTATCCCAACTGCACATAAACCGCGCCCCGCCCGCGCCGATAAAGGTGTAAAAATGCCAGCCCTGCTGGTGCAGATGGTCAAGCACGTGCGGCGGCATCTGCACAAACACCGAGTTGGCCTGGCGGGGGAACATCAATTTCAGGCCGGGCAGGCCGTTGAGTTGGCGTTCCAGGCTGGCGGCGCGCTCGTTGGCGTTGCCGGCGTTTTTGAGCCAGATGTCATTCTCCAGCAGCCCCAGCCACGGCGCAGACAAAAAGCGCATTTTACTGGCCAATTGCCCGGCCTGTTTGCAGCGATAATCGAAATCTTCGGCCTGCTTTTTGCGGAAAAAGAGGATGACTTCGCCCACGGCCAGCCCGTTTTTGGTGCCGCCAAAACAGAGCACGTCCACACCGCATTGCCAGGTAATCTCTTTGGGTTTAACCTTGAGGCTGGCCACCGCGTTGGCAAAACGAGCGCCGTCCATGTGGATTTTGAGCGCGTACTTGTCGGCCACGTTGCGAATTTCCAGCAGCTCGTCACGGCTGTAAACGGTGCCCACCTCGGTGGCCTGGGTCAGCGTGATGACCTTGGGTTTGGGGTAGTGAATATCGGACCGCTTTTTGACCAGTTGCTCAATGGCCGCCGGGGTGAGTTTGCCGTTGTCGCCGCCGCCGAGCAGAATTTTGGAGCCGTTGGAAAAGAACTCCGGCGCGCCGCACTCATCGGTTTCAATGTGGGCCAGTTCGTGGCCAATAATGCTGTGGTAGCTCTGGCACAGCGCCGACAGCGCCAGCGAATTGGCCGCCGTGCCGTTGAATACAAAATAAACCTCGGCGTCAATTTCAAACAGCTCGCGCAGCCGGTCGCTCACTTTGGCCGTCCACGGGTCGGTGCCGTAGGCGGTTTCGTGGCGCTGGTTGGCTTTAACGGTGTACTCCAGCGCCTCCGGGCAAATACCGGAATAATTATCGCTGGCAAATTGCTGTGTTTTTTCGGGCATCATTCACCTCGCTGTGCTGTTTTGGCCATTATAATCCAGCCGGCCAAAACAACAACCCCGGCGATTTGCCGGGGCTGTTGTTCAGCTGATAACGAAAGGAACGTATGTGGCCTGTTGATCAGGCCGATTTGTGAGCGAATTGGCGCGGGTGCTCCTCCTCTCCGCTGGCCGTCCAGCCGGCCAGATGGGTTTTAACGCTTTGCCACAACCCGGGCTGCGGGTTGGCCGCTTCAACTTCATTCACCAGCCGCTCGTGTTCGGCCCGGCGTAAATTATCAAGGTGTTGTTCGTGATGAACTGCATCGGCATTTCCCCAAAACATTGTGTACCTCCTCTGGGTGCAACAACTTCATAACTCATTTTCTGTAGTATACCGAACCAACGTCCCACAATCGTTCCAAAAAGCGCCCCAGAATCATCCCAAAAGAATCTTTTTTGCCCAATTAGTAACTACTCAGCCGTCATGCCTGAATGTCTTTATCGGGCATCCACTGAAGCCCAAAACGGAGGATTCCCGCTAAAAGCACGCGGGAATGACATCCAGAATGGTGCGGCTGAGTAGTTACCCCAATTGTGAGAAAGCAGATCACGCTTACAGCGTGACCGCGGGCTGCAAGCCCAACTACTTCTCCGTGGGACGGGGGAAAATTGAGTAGGGCTGTTCGCAACACTTGCACTGCGACCGCAGGGAGAGCAGGCGCAAGTGCTCGCAATTCGCTATTTTCACCGGAGACTAACCGAAGCTGCGCTGCTGCAACGAGGAATGCCTGTCCCTAAAGGGATACCCTTGCGGTATGCCCGGCAGAGCGAAGCCTCCCTGTGGGACGGGTGAAAATTAACTTTTAACCGGTCGGGAGACCCTTCGCTTTGCTCAGGGTGACGCAATTGAGCACACCCTAATTCCTAATTCCTAACTCCTGACTCCTATTTTCAAGGGAGGAAACACAACAACCGACCCAAACCAAACGAAATTTATACTGAGTTATAATCACTTTATAACTGAGTTATACCTGGATTATAACTGAGTTATAATTGCATTATGACTGAGTTATAATCAGATTATTCCGCCTGAAAACAAGAATTTTCTGGCCGAAGAAACTACGAGGCCAACCAGTCGTTGATATTTCGGCGCACATCAGGTAAAATACCGGGTCAGGAGCGAACAAATGTCCCAACTGGTCATCTCGTTGCTCGGGCCGCCCCAGCTTGAACTGAACCACCAGCCCATTGACCTTGGCCGCCGCAAAGCGGTGGCGCTGCTGGCCTACCTGGCTGTAACCGCCCAGCCCCACAGCCGCGACGCGCTGGCCACTTTGTTTTGGCCGGAGCTGGACCAATCGCGGGCGCGGGCCGCCCTGCGCCGCACCCTGTCTGAACTGAACACGGCCCTGGCCGGCGACTGGCTGGCCGCCGACCGCGAAACCGTGGCGCTGGCCGAGTCGCCGCAGGTCACGCTCGATGTGGCCCAATTCTGGCAGTTGGCCGCCGACAACCAACTGGCCGCCGCGGCCAATTTGTACCGCGACGACTTTTTGGCCGGCTTCACCCTGCCGGATTGCCCCGAGTTTGACGAGTGGCAGTTTTTCCAGGCCGAATCGCTGCGGCAGGAGCTGGCCGCCCTGCTCGATGCCCTCACCGAGCAGCACACCGCCCGGCAGGAATACGACCCCGCCATTGGCAGCGCCCGGCGGCGGCTGGCCCTCGATCCCCTGCACGAACCGGCCCACCGCCAATTGATGCGGCTATACGCGCTGGCCGGCCAGCGCTCGGCAGCGCTGCGCCAGTTTCAGGAATGCCAGCGCCTGCTGGATGAAGAATTGGGCGTGCCGCCTTCGCCGGAAACTGCGGCGCTGGCCGAACAAATTCGGCTGGGGCAGGTGGGCGAGGCTCCGGCCCCAATCCCCCTCCCACCCACACCGGAACAGTTGCCCTCGTTTTTAACCGCCAGCGCCACGCCAGCCCCCGCGCCGTTTGTCGGCCGCCGGGCCGAACTGGCCCAACTGGCCAACCGGCTAAACAGCGCCGTCGCCGGGCATGGCCAGATTGTGTGCGTTACCGGCGAGGCCGGCAGCGGCAAAACCGCGCTGGTGCGAGCCTTTGCCGCTCAGGCCGAAGCGCACGCCGCCGGGGTGGTGACCATTGTCGGCAGTTGCAACGCCTACACCGGCCTGGGCGATCCCTATTTGCCGTTCCGGGAGATGCTGGGCCAGCTTTGCGGCGATATTGAAGCCCGGCTGGCCGAGGGCGCGTTTTCGGTGGAGAATGGCCGCCGCCTGTGGCAACTGCTGCCCCACACCCTGCCGGCCATTGCCGGGCGGGGGCCGGCGTTAGTCGATTCATTGCTGGCAGCCAACTGGCTCAACCAGCAGGCCGGCCGGGTGGGGCTGGCGCTGCACTTTGCCTCGCCGCCGGCGGGGGAACAGCGCGCCCAGCAGGATTTGTTTGAGCAGGTAGTGAGCGTGCTGCAGGCGGTGGCCCAGCAGCAGCCGCTGCTGCTGATTATTGATGACGCCCAGTGGGCCGATGCCGCCTCGATCAACCTGCTCTTCCATTTGAGCCGGCGGCTGGCCGCCAGCCGGGTGCTGCTGCTGGTCACTTACCGGCCCAACGATATTATTTTGGGGCGCGACGGCCAGCGCCACCCGCTGGAACCGGTCATCAACGAAATCCGGCGCAGCTTTGGCCAGATTCACATCGATCTGGAACAGGCGATGAGCCGCGATTTTGTGGAGGCGCTGATCGATACCGAACCCAACCGGCTGTCGCCTGCCTTCCGCGAGGCGCTGTTCCGGCAAACGCAGGGCCACCCCCTGTTTACCGTGGAACTGCTGCGCTCTTTGCAGGAGCGCGGTGATATTCGGCAGGACGCGCAGGGCTGCTGGGTTGAAACCGCTGATCTAAACTGGGAGCTGCTGCCGGCGCGGATAGAGGCGGTCATCGCCGAGCGGATTGGCCGGGTGCCGGGCGGGCCAAAAGAAATGCTCATCGCGGCCAGCGTGCAGGGCGAAACATTTACGGCGCAGGTGATCGCCGCGGTGCAGCACCAGGACGAGCGCCAACTGTTGCGCGAATTGAGCCTGCTGGAAAAACGGCATCATCTGGTGCGGGAGCAGGGCGAATTTCGGCTGAACGGAAAGTTTTTGTCGGGCTACCGCTTTACCCACACCCTGTTTCAGCAATACCTGTACAACTCGCTGGGGGCCGCCGAGCGCCGCCTGCTCCACGGCGATATTGCCGCCGCGCTGGAAATTATTTACCGCGACCACCTTGACGAAGTTACGGTGCAACTGGCCCACCACTATGCCCGGGCCGGGCAGGTGAACAAGGCCATCGATTATTTGCTGCAAGCCGGCGACCGCGCCCGCAATCTGTTTGCCCATCAGGAGGCCATCGATTTTTACCAGCAGGCGCTGGCCTGGCTCAAACAACAGGGCCAAACCGACCGGGCCGCCCGCACGTTGATGAAACTGGGCCTGACCCATCACCTGATATTTAATTTTAAGCAGGCACGCGCCGCCTACGATGAGGGCTTTAAATTGTGGCAGCAGGCCGCCCCGCCCGGCGCGCCGCTGCCGCCCGCGCCGCACCCGCTGCGGTTATCGTGGAATATGCCGCCCACGCTCAACCCCACGCTGACCGAAGATGACACCTCGAGCCAACTGATTGCCCAGTTATTCAGCGGGCTGGTGGCGCTCAACCCGGAACTGGACGTGGTGCCGGAGGTGGCGGCACGCTGGCAGGTGCAGGATGGCGGCGCGCGCTACGTGTTTGAGCTGCGCGATGACTTTGTGTGGAGCGATGGCGCGCCGGTGACCGCCGCCGATTTTGTGGCCAGTTGGCTGGCCCAACTGGACCACAGCCACAGGTCGCCGTTTGCCAGCTCATTTTTCGATATCAAAGGGGCGCGGGCTTATTTTGAAGGCCAAACCAGTAATCCCGCCGATGTAGCTGTGCGGGTCGTTTCGCCGCACACGCTGGAAGTAGAGTTGGAAGGGCCAACCAGCTACTTTTTGTATTTGCTGACCAACACCCCGGCCCTGCCCATTCCGGCCCACGCCGTTAAAAAATTTGGCGCAGAGTGGGCCTCACCGCAAAATTTGGTGGGCAACGGCCCGTTTATTCTGGCCGGCTGGGAACCGGACGCGCGGATTGTGCTGGCTCGCAACCCGCGTTACCCCGGCCACACCACCGGCAACATCACCCAGGTTGAACTGCTGATTAATTCATCGTACAACCAGAAAGAAGTGGTGCAGCAGTACAAAACCAATCAATTGGATGTGCTGGGGTTGTATTTGCCCCAGCCGGAACTGGAGCAGATGCGGCGGGAATACGCCGATGAGTACTTTACCGGGCCAATTTTAAACGTGCAATATCTGGGACTAAACACCAGAATCCCGCCGTTTGACGACGTGCGGGTGCGGCAGGCGCTGGCAATGGCGCTGGACAAAGAAGCGCTGGCCGGCGCGCCGCTGCTGGGGTTCCACTGGCCGGGCAGCGGCGGCATGATTCCGCCGGGCGTGCCGGGCCATGCCCCCAACATCGCCCTGCCGTACCGGCCGGAACAGGACCGCCAACTGCTGGCCGAGGCCGGTTATCCGGGTGGCCGGGGGTTTCCAGCCATCGAGGGATTTATTTTGACCGGGTTGAAATCGTTGTACCAGCAGCTTGACCGGCAACTGGCCGAGACGCTGGGCATCGCCGTCAACTGGCACGAACTGGGCTGGAGCGACCTGCTGGCGCAAATACCGGCCAATCCGGGGCACATCTTTCGGATGGGCTGGCGGGCTGATTACCCCGACCCGGATAACGTGCTGCGGGCCAGCTCGCACCGGGCCTGGACGGGCTGGCATCACCCCCAGTACCAGCAATTAATTGAGGAGGCCCGGCACGTGTCTGACCAGGCCCGGCGGATTGAAATGTATCAACAGGCGGATAAACTTTTGATCAGCGAGGCGGCGGTCATTCCGCTGCTGTACGGACGCCGCCACGTGCTGGTGAAACCGTGGGTCAAACGGCTGCCCACCTCGGCGGTGAGCCGTCATTTTTGGAAAGAGGTGGTCATCGAGGCCCATTCCGCGGCGGGGTAACCGGGTCAAGCTGGCGAGCTTCGTATTCAAAACCAGACCACAAGACGCTGATCAATTCATCGTGGCCGTGCGAGAGCTGGACAATGAATTTTTCATGGCCAGCATCAAGCAACTCGATGGCCTCCAGCACGCTCCGAGCCTCTACCACAACATTATTCAAGACCGTACCGGCCCGGCGAATGGTGATCTGGTACCTCATTATACCTGCCCTTAACTGTAACTTAGCATAGCATAATTTGCATAACTATAAAAATAAGTTCGGTGAGTTGAGGGGGTTAGTGAGAAGGATGAAGGATGAAGGATGACTCGCCACCCGCAACTCGCCACACCTGCACTGCGCGCAGGCGCAAGTGTTCGCCATTCGTTCAGTAAAGAAGCTATGGCTTGCAGCGCGATTGCTGCCCTTGCTCCCTTTTTGTGTTTGGCGCAGCTCGTTTTATAATGGCATGAGTTTGAAATGGGACGGCAATCCAGCTATGACCGAGACTGTTGGCAGGTACGAAATCATCGAGAAAATTGGGCAGGGCGGCTTTGCCATTGTCCACCGCGCCCGCGACACCCAGCTCGACCGCGAAGTGGCGCTCAAAGAGCTGCGGCCCATCCTGTTGGACGATGCCGGCTGGGTGCGCCGCTTTCAGCGTGAGGCCCGGGCCATTGCCAAACTGGATCACCCCCACATTGTCCCCATTTTTGATGTGTACGAGGCCGACCACCGGCTCTTTTTGGTGATGCGGCTGGTTAACGGCCCCAGCCTTGATAACCTTATCACCGCACAGGCGCGTATCCCGTGGGAAACCACGCTCAAAACCATCACCAGAGTTGCCAGCGGGCTGGATTACGCCCACAGCCAGGGTATTTTGCACCGCGATCTGAAACCGGCCAACATTTTGATGGACCCCGACCGCGGCCCCATGCTCACCGATTTTGGGCTGGCCAAGCTGGCCGGCGAACATAGCGTCAGTTTGAGCGCCGGCAGCAGCATTGTTGGCACGCCCCATTACATTGCCCCGGAAGTGTGGGAGGGCAAAGGCAGCTCGGTTCACTCCGATATTTACGCGCTGGGCTGCATTTTGTTTGAAATGCTCACCGGCGACAAAGTGTTCAAAGGCACCACCCCGCCGGTGGTGATGATGGCCCATTTTCAACCGCTCAGCCTGCCGCAAACGTGACCAGATGGCGTGCCGGCCGGCGTGAGCCAGGTGATCAAAAAGGCGCTGGCTACCAACCCCGCCGAACGCTACGCCTCTGCCGGCGAGTTGGCCGACGCGCTCAAAAAACTGGCAACCCCCGCCGCCGCGCCCCGGCCGGAGGTTCGCGCCGCCGCGCCGCCGGTTGGGGTTCGGGTTGCGCCCCGGCTGGCCGATCCGCTGCCGCCGCCCGGCGTGCTCAATCTGGCCGCCGACGACGCTGATGACGACGGCGAAGTCGAACCGCGTTCCATTGACTGGCGCGGCTTTTTGAGCCATTTGGGGCCGTATGTCATCGTTATTACCGGGTTGGGAATAATAAACGGCCTGACCACCGACTATCCCTGGTTTTTGTGGCCGGCGCTGGGCTGGGGCATCGGTTTGGCCCTCCATTTGTGGAGTCTCATTGCCGACTCGATGGTTAGCCTGCGCGGCAAATGGAAAGATTTGCTCAACCATTTGGCTTCATACGTGGTGGTAATTGGCGCGCTGGCCGGAATGAATAGCTTAACCGGCAACTATCCCTGGTTTTTGTGGCCGGCCGGGATTTGGGGCATTGCCCTGGCCATCCATATTTGGACCACGCTCATCAGCCGCGACAGCCAATCTGAGCAGGAACACGAAGAAGAATCGTGGCGCAAAGAGTGGAAACAGCAGCGGCGCGAATGGAAAAAACAAAAACCGCGCAAATCGTACTTCCGCAGCGGCGAACAGGCCGCCGCGCCGGCCCAGCCCCAACTGGCCAGCGACTCGCTGCAAGCCCATCTGGTTAAAGCCAGAGCCTATCAAAAACAGATCGACGAACTGGTGCGGGCCAACACCAACCGCGCCTTTGAGCCGCACCTCAAAGACATGGCCGGGCAGGTGAGCAACTGGGTGGCCTCCATTGAAGAACTGGCCGGGCGCATTGACACCTTCCAGCGCAACACCCTCATTCGCCACGATCTGGAAAGCGTGCCGCGCTCGATTGAAAAACTGGAAAGCCAACTGGCCAGCGAAACCGACCCGGCCACCCGCTCCGAAATTCAGCGGGCGCTGCAACACCGCCAGGCCCAGCTCGACGCGCTGGTGCAATTGCAAAACACCATGAAACGGGCCGAAATCAAAATTGAGCGCACGCTGTCGGCGCTGGGCACCATTTACCCGCAAATTCTCACCGGCCAATCCACCAATCAGGTGGCCAATTACAGCCGCATCACCTCCGCCGTTAGCGAAGAAGTGCGCGCCCTGCGCGATCATCTGGAAGCGCTGGCCGAAGTAAAACTGGGGCAGGCTGATTTATCCTAACCTGGACAAGCCAAAACCCAATAGGGAATGTTGAACCACAGAGACACAGAGCGCACAGAGTTTTTATATGATTTTTCTCCGTGCTCTCCGTGCCTCTGTGGTGAATTTTCTTGCTCAGGGGGCAAGAATCTGGTTGATAAGATACTGAAAGAGGTCCCGTCAATGAACAAAATTGAGTTTCTGGCAGAACTGCACCAATCGTTTGACCAGCTTGAGCGGGCTATCCGGCCGCTGAAGCCGGCCCAATTGCTCCAGCCCAGCGTGTACGATGGCCTCTCGGTAAAAGATGTGCTGGCCCACATTACCGCCTGGGAACGGCTCTCCATCGGCTGGGTTGAAGCCGCCCGCCGCGGCGAGCCGGTGGTTCGCTTTGCCCCCGGTTTTGAGCAAAGCAGCGAAGACGATGATGACACCATGCACCGCCTCAACGAGCATTTAGTCCACCTGTACCGGGAGCGCCCGCTGGCCGAGGTGCTGGCCGATTTCACCGCCGCCCATCAGGAAATGGCGGCCCTGGTTGAAACTATGTCAGAAGCCGAACTGACCGCGCCGGGCCGGTTTGACTGGTGGCCCGACGGCGGGGTGTGGCAGGTGCTGGCCAGCAACAGTTTTGAGCACTACCAGGAGCATCTGGAATTGATTCAAAACTGGCTGGCCGGTGAACAGCCGGCCTGACTCAAGCCAGTGTCCCGGCACCTTTAAAGGGATGGCAAATGGACGAAACGTCTTTCGCTCATTTGCCAAAAAGTCGCCAAACTATGCCAACCAGCAATCCGCAATTGATTTCGGCCCCGCCAGAAACAGCCCGGCGGCTGCAAACCGGGGCCAGGTATGAGTAATGATCTGTGTCGTTTTCTATTCTTGCCACCAAACTTTTTGTCCCCCCGCCCCGCGCCGAACTTGTCCCCCGGCCGCGCCTGCTCAACCGGCTAACCGCCAGCTTTCAGCGTAAACCGGGCGTGGCGCTGGTATCGGCCCCGGCCGGCTTTGGCAAAACCACGCTCGTCAGCAGTTGGATCAATCAAAAGGATGAAGGCGGAAGGATAAAGGATGAAAAAAGCGAAATTCATCCTTCATCCCCCATCCTTCATCCTTCCAATGTGGCCTGGCTGTCGCTGGATGAAGGCGACAACGACCAGCTCCGATTTTTCACCTATCTGGTGGCGGCGTTGCAGCAGGCCAACCCGCAGGTGGGGCAGGTCATCCAGAGTATGCTCCGGGCCGAGCCGCCCCAGCTTCCGTCCCCGGACGCGCTGGCCACAACCCTTATCAACGATATCGCCGCCGCGGCCACCCCGCTGGTGCTGGTGCTCGATGATTACCACGTCATCGATAACCCGCTCATCGACCAGACGCTCAACTTTCTCATTGACCACCAGCCGCCCCAGCTTTTTTTGGTGCTCACCAGCCGCATCGATCCCGACCTGCCGCTGGCCCGGCTGCGCGTGCGCGGCAAGCTCACCGAACTGCGCGCCGCCGATTTGCGTTTTACCGCCGATGAAGCCGCCGCCTTTTTAAAGAGGGTTACCAACCTGCCGCTGACCAAACAGGAAATCATCGCCCTGGAAAGCCGCACCGAGGGCTGGATTGCCGGCCTGCAACTGGCGGCGCTATCCATGCAGGGCAGCAGCGATGTGGCCGGCTTCATTTCCGCTTTTACCGGCAGCCACCGCTACATCATTGATTATCTGGCCGATGAAGTGCTGGACCGGCAGCCGCCATCGATCCGCAGCTTTTTGCTGCGCACCGCCATCCTCAACCGGCTGAGCGCACCGCTGTGCAACGCCGTAACCGGGCAAACCGGCAGCCAGGCCATGTTGGAGCAGGTGGAAAGCGCTAACCTGTTTCTGATCGCGCTCGATAACGAGCGGCGCTGGTACCGCTATCACCACCTTTTTGCCGACCTGCTGCGCCAGCGGCTGCACGCCGAAACACCTCCCACCGAGATTGCCGGGCTGCACGGCCGGGCGGCGCTCTGGTACGGCCAGCAGGCCGAGGCCACCAAACAGCCGGAGGTGGTCACCGAAGCGCTGCATCACACTCTCAAAGCCGGCGATTCTGATTTTGCCGTCCGGCTGATTTCCGCGCACGTAGCCGATAATTTGATGGGCGGCCGGCTGACCACCGTGAGCTACTGGCTCGATCAGCTCTCGCCCGCGCTGGTGCAAAGCCATCCCACTCTGTCTATTGCCCGGGCCTGGGTGCTCTACTTTAGCCAGCAGCCGGAACTCACCGAAACATATTTGCAGCACGCCGCCGCGCAGGCCGAGCAGCAAAAAGAGAGCCTGCCGCCCCGCGCCTATAACTGGATTATGAGCGAAGTGTACCTGTTGCGCGCCTGGGTGGCGCAAAACCAGAACAACCCGGACCGGGCCATTGAGCTGTTTCAAAAATCGCTGGCCATTTTGCCCGGCAACGACCCCAACAGTCTGCGCACCCGCGGCCTCAACCTGTTGTTTATGGCCGGCGCTCTGGCCGACAAGGACGAAATCGAAAAAGCCATCGAGCTGGTAAAACAGAGTCTGGCCATTTGCCGCGAGGCCGGCAACTATCTGGCCTTGATGGGCGGCGCTTACGCCCTGGCCTCGCTGCTCACCGTGCAGGGGCATCTGCAGCAGGCGCGAGCCGTGCTGGAGCAGGAACTGGCCTGGGCCGCCGGCCAAAATCTGCTGCACATGCCCAGCGCCGCCGAATTGTTTGTGGGGTTGGGTGAAATTCTGTACGAAGAAAACCAACTGGAGCCGGCCTGCGAACACTGGCAGACCGCGCTCGAACTTTCGGCCCGCGGCCTGATGATTACCCCGCTGCCCGGCGCCATCCACCTGCACCTGGCCGCCCTGCACCTGGCCCAGGCCGATCAGGCCGCCACCCGCGCCCATCTGGAACAGGCCGAAGAGCTGCTGCGCGATCAGCCGCCCTCAGCCTCCAGTTTTGAGCTTGACACGCGCCGGGTGCGGCTTTGGCTGGGGCTGGCCTGGGCCAACCCCGCCGCCGCCGAGCAGTGGCTGGCGCCGGCCAGCGACTGGCTGGAACAGACCCGTTCGGCCTCCCACCCCGACTCAGCGCACAACCGGGCCATCGGGCAGGCGGTCGCCGCCCGGCTGCTGGTAGCGCAGGCCGGCCTGGGTTTGAGTATTGACACGCCTGCGCTGGCCGCCGTGGGGCAATCGCTCAAAAAGTTGGGGCAGGCGGCGGTTGCAGCCGGCCGCATGGGCCGGCTCACCGAACTGCTGGCGTTACAGGCGCTGGTGTTGGCCGCACAGGGCAGCCACGCCGAGGCGCTGGCGGCGCTCAAACAATCGCTCACCCTGGCCGAGCCGGAAGGCTACGCGCGCCTGTATCTGGACGAAGGGCCGCCGATGGCGGCGCTGCTGCAAAAGGCGCTGCAACAAAATGTAACGCCGGCCTACACCCGCTCGCTGCTGGCCCGGTTTCCCGCCCAATTTACCGCCGAAAGTCCGCAGACAGACATCGCCAGCCCGCTCATCGAAGCCCTCAGCGAGCGCGAGCTGGAAGTGCTGCAACTGGTGGCCGCCGGACTGTCAAACCAGGAAATTGCCGAGGAACTGGTGCTGGCAGTGAGCACCGTCAAACGCCACATGAGCAATGTTTACGGCAAGCTCAACGTGACCAGCCGCACCCAGGCCGTGGCCTGCGCCAGAGAACTGCGCCTGTTTTAGTCGCCCATTCCCGCCAAAAATAAATCGATGTCTTCGCGCTCGTCCGCGGTCAGCGGGCGACCAACCGTCGCTTCCAGCGCGGCCAAACTGGCCTCTTTGTTGGGGTAGTGCTGCTGCACCA
The DNA here is from genome assembly GCA_022071955.1 of Anaerolineae bacterium. Lineage (GTDB taxonomy): Bacteria > Chloroflexota > Anaerolineae > 4572-78 > J111 > J095. Next base: position 74,751 of record JAJVIM010000016.1, on the reverse strand, counting down.
CGTCGGCGGCCCGCCGCAACTGCTGCCCATAGTCAGCAATGTCCGCCCGGCTCATTGGCTGCGGGGCGTGGCCGGCCAGATAGGTGTCGGCCGGGCAGGCCAGCAACTGGTCAAACAGGGCGATGACCCGCTCGCGGGTGTAGCACGGCGGCCGGTGGTACAGGTTCGGTGAAATCGCATCGCTCAAAAACAGCGCCCGCTCCTCCGGCACGCAGACCACCACCGAGTCGGCGGCGTGGTCGCCGCCCACGTGGATGAGCTGGCAGTGAACGCCCCCCAAATCGAGCACCACTTCGCCAGTGAAGGCAATTTCCGGCGGCACAATCACCAGCCCGCGCCGGTCCGGCAGCTCGGCTTTGATCATATCGCGGCAAAATTCAATTTCCTCGCCGGCAGCTACCCGCGCCTCGAGCGCGGCATCGCTCCAGTCCAGCCCGGCCATGTGGCGAACAATGCGCTGCGTTTCCGCCGAGGCAAAGGTGGGCAGCGCCAGCGCGGCCGTGCCAAACACGTGGTCCCAATGCCAGTGAGTCAGCACTGCAAAGCGGGGCGAGGCCAGCCCCAGCCGTTCGATTTCGCTGAGCAGCAGCCGGGCATGCGCCGGCGAGTTACCGGCATCAACCAGCAGGCTGCCATGCCGGCCAACCACTACGCCCAACACGGGCCGGTCGGTGCTGGCATCGGGCGGCAGCCAGTACACGTGATCGCTCAATTGGTTAAGTTTCATGGTCAGTCCTTTCGGCGGGTTGGGGTGAGGGCGGAGTGTAACACAAAGCGATACGAAATACATCTTTTACACCCGGCCAATACTACCTTTGAGGGACGACGCTGCCCCGGTTGAGGCGTATACTGTAACCGTACAACTCAAAATGGTTTATCACACATTTTCTAGCTTGAGGTTACACCTATGTCTGAGCATTATGAAATTATTGTTCAGGGTCACATTGACCAGAGTTGGCTGGCGGAATGGGCCGCCGAACTGGTTGCCACGCCCCAGGAAAGCGGCAACACCCTGATCGCCGGCCCCATCGCCGACCAGGCTGCACTGCATGGCCTGCTCAAAAAGATCAGAAATTTGGGCTTGCCGCTGTTGCTGGTGCAGCGCATGGAACCGCACATTGCGGCGGATAACGGCCCGGAAGTAGAAACAGAATAGGCCGTTGTTCGTACAGGTTGAAAGAGAAGCAAGTGGCCGGCAGACCCGGCGATTTGCCCACCCACTTTTTCATGTTGAAAGGCAGTATTATGAGCGTTATCTGGAACAAAGTTTTTTCTGATCTGTGGCGCAACAAAGCTCGTACCATGCTGGCGGTACTCAGCATTGCCACGGGCGTATTTGCCGTGGGCGCTACTTTTGGCATGGCCGATCAGATGCTCTCCGGCATGGATGCCGCGCACCAAGCCGTAACACCCTCGCATATTATGATGTTTTTGAACGACGGTATCGACCGGAGCACGGTTATCCAACTGAAAAAAACCAAAGGCGTGGTGGATATTGAACCCGGCAACAACATCGCTATCCGCTACAAAATTCATCCGGAAGACGACTGGGACACCGGCGTAATTGTGATGCGCGATGACTACACCGACCAAACTTACGATGTGGTGCAGCTCAAAGAAGGCGGTTGGCCGGAGAAAAATCACTACGGCATCGAACGGTTGTCGAGCCAGAATTTTGGCATTAATATTGGCGACTCGGTGATCTTTGAAGTGGATAACCGGGAAAAACCGCTGGAAATTACCGGCAAAATCCGGCACCCGTTTGTGCCGCCGCCCCAATTTGGCGGCCCGGCCTACTTTTTTGCCGACGCTCGCGGCCTGGAACGCTTTGGCGTAAAAGACGGTGAGTTTGAGCAGTTGCTCGTCCGCGTTAGCCCCTACAGCGAAGATTACGCCCGCGATATCGCTTCGGAAATAAAGGACAAGCTGTCCAAAGAAGGCGTGGGTGTGGGCGCGATCATTTACCAGGACCCGCTCAAACACTGGGGCCGCTCCGTTATGGAAGGCATCAATTTGGTGCTGCAAGTGCTGGCTATTGTTTCGCTGGGGGCCAGTGTGGTACTCATCCTCAACACGCTCACCGCGCTGGTCACAGAACAGACCAACCAGATTGGCATTATCAAGGCCATCGGCGGCACCGCCGGCATCATCATTAAAATTTATCTGGTAGGCGTGCTGGTTTACGGGCTGCTGGCGCTGCTCATTGCTTTGCCGTTGGGCGCGCTGGTGGCCTACGGCGCCAGCAAATGGCTGCTCAACCTGTTTAATATTGATTACGACACCTTCCAGTATTCCGGCCGGGCGCTGCTGCTGCAAAGCGGGGCGGCGCTGGCTGTGCCGATGGTGGCCGCACTGTGGCCGGTGCTCCACGGCGCGGCGCTGACTGTGCGTGAAGCGATTGCCAGCTACGGGCTGGGCAGTGGCCGCTTTGGCCGCAGTTGGCTCGACCGGCGGGTTGAGGCCGTGGGCCGGCGACTCTTCTCAACGCCCTACGCCACCGCGCTGGGCAATATGTTCCGGCGCAAGGGGCGGTTAATTCTGACCCAACTGGTGCTGATTGTGGCCGGGGCTATGTTTTTGGCGGTGATGACGCTGTCGTCGTCTATTACGTACACGCTGGACAACGAATTTACCCGTCGCAATTACGATTTGACCATCAACCTGAAAGAAAACGAACGCATTGACCGCGTTACCCAATTGATTGAAGCCACGCCCGGCGTGACTCACGCCGAAGTCTGGTTTTCACACGGCGCGTCGCTGTTAAAGGCGGGCCAGCGCACCAACGAGGCCGGCGTTGGCGTGGAGCTGGTAGGGCTGCCCGCCGAAAATAACACCTTTGCCCCGCTGATTGTGGCCGGTCGCTGGCTGCGCCCCAGCGATGACCGGGCCATCGTCATCCTCAAAGACACCGCCGACGACCACGGCATCAAACTGGGCGATACCATTAAACTTGATGCCGGCGAACTGGGCGACGACAACTGGCAGGTGGTGGGTATGTACCAATCTATCTTGAGCGGCGGCATCGGCAGCATCGACCCGGTGTACGCCAATCTGGAAGCGGTGTATCGGGCCACCAAAAAACACAACGTTGGCAGCCAGGTTTATATTCGCACGGCGCAGCACAACGCCGCCACCGCCGACCAAATGGCCGCCAGCCTTAAAGATATGCTCAACAATCGCGGCATCGAGCCAATGTTTAGTGACACGGTCTACAAATTCAGAGACAATCTTGATAATCAGTTTAACCTGATCATTACTATGCTGCTGGTGCTGGCCGTAATTGTGGCCGTTGTTGGCGGGATTGGGCTGATGGGTTCGCTGTCGATCAGCGTGGTGGAACGCACCCGCGAAATCGGGGTGATGCGGGCCATCGGCGCGCGCTCGCTGACAATTATGGGCATGTTTGTGATGGAAGGTCTGCTGCAGGGCGTGTTCAGTTGGCTGGTGGTGGTGCCGATTTCGGTGGTGCTGGGCAAGTTTATGTCTGATGCGCTGGGGCAGGCTATGTTCCAGACCAATCTGGATTACCGGTACAATTTTATGGCCGTGGTGGTTTGGCTGGTGATTATTTTGGTGGTCTCCGTGCTGGCCGCGATTTTACCGGCTCGCAACGCCACCCGGATCAGTGTTCGCGACAGCCTGGCTTACGCCTAATTGCCATTTGATGGTAAAATAGAAAAACTGTCCCCTCTCCCCCTACCCCCTCTCCCGACAGGAGAGGGGAAACTTTTTGAGGCGATGTTTGGGGCAGCTTCGCTGCCCCAAACATCGCCTTTTAACATCTACGGGGGGCACACCCAAAAACCCTGGATCGTTTACCGTTACCATGACCATTCAAACCATCTTCACCATCGTCTTACTGATTGCCACACTGGCGGTTATGTCGAGCCAAAAAGTGCGCACCGATCTGGTGGCGCTGGTGGTGATGCTGCTGCTGGTGCTCAGCGGGATTGTCCCGGCCGGGCAGGCTTTTGCCGCCTTTGGCCAGCCGGTGATGATTATTGTGGCCGGTATTTACATTATCGGCGCGGCGCTGCTGGAAACCGGCGTGGCCACCATGCTGGCCAACCAGATTCAACGCGTCGGCGCAAAAGGCGAAACCACGCTGCTGCTAATGCTGATGCTGCTGGCCGCGCTGCTCACTTCGGTGTTGAGCGGCATGTTGGTGGTGGCCCTGCTGATGCCGGCGGCGCTGCGCATTGCCCGGCAAATCAATTTGGCCCCGTCGCGGCTGCTGCTGCCGCTGGCCACTATTGCCAGTATTGGCAGCCAGCTCACGCTGATTGGCACGCCCAGCAACCTCGTCGTCAGCGATATTCTGGCCGATAATACCGGCTCGCCGCTGGGGCTGTTCAGCGTAACCGGCCTCGGCCTGGCCTCGGTGGCGGTAGCGATGGTCTGGTTTTTGCTGCCGGGCCGTCGCTTCCTCAAAAGCACGCTGCCCGATGAGCCGCAGTTGCCCTCGCTGGACGAGGTGCAGCACAGCTACAAGCTCGACAAACTGCTCTACCGGCTGCGGGTGCGCTCAGGCTCAAACCTGATTGGCGAACAACTTTTGGCCAGCGATCTGAGTCTCAAATTTGGTTTAAACTTGATCGCGGTCCGCTCGCAGGATGGCAAGCTGCGGCCGGCCAAGTCCAAGTGGGTGCTGGAACAGGATGACCTGCTGATTGTGACCGGCGATTACGGCCACGTGCTGCAAGCGGCCAACCGGCATTTGCTGGAGTTGAAAGGGGCGGTTCACCTCAGTGAGTTTAACCAAATGGAGCAGGAAACGCTGCGGCTGGCCGAAGTGATTGTGCCGATTCGCTCGGCGTTGATTGGCAAAACACTGGCGCAGGTGGACTTTCGGGGGCGATACGGGCTGAACATTTTGGCAGTACAGCGCCAGAGCAAAGTCATCCGCCAGAATTTGCCGGCGCTCACGCTGGCCGCCAGCGACACGCTGCTGGTGCAGGGGCCGCTCGACCACATCCGGGCGGTGGGCAAGGATTTGAACCTGCTGGTGATGACTAACCTGGCCCCGCGCCCCGGCGACCTGATCACCAGCAAAGCCAGCCTCACCCTAGCTATTCTGGCGGCGATGCTGCTGGCAGTGGTCACCGGGTTGGCCGCGCTCGATGTGGCCAGTTTTACCGCGGCGATGGCGCTGATCATCACCGGCTGCATCAGCCTCAACCGGGCCTACCACAGCATCGATGTCAAAGTTATCATGCTGATCGGCGGGATGCTGCCGCTGGCGCTGGCGCTGGAAAACACCGGCGCCGCCGAAGTTGTGGCCAATCTGATTATCGCCCTCAGCCAGAATATCGGTGTGATCGGTTCGCTGGTCATTGCCTATTTGCTGGCCGCGGTGATCACGCAGGTCATTTCCAATTCGGTGGTGGCGGCGCTGATGACGCCCATCGCCATCAAACTGGCGCTGGTGCAGGGCGCACCGCCGGAGCCATTTGCGCTGGCCGTTATCTTTGCCGCCAACGCCGCCTGGGTAACCCCGCTAACCGACGGCAACAATCTGCTGGTGCGCGAGCCGGGCGTTTACACCATGCGTGATTACCTGACTCACGGCCTGCCGATTTTTACCCTGCAAAGCGCGGCGGTACTCGGATTACTGGCCTATTTCTGGCTGTGACGCCCCAAAATGGGTGCGATAACCGCAGTCCAGCGTGTGCAGCAGCAGGTTGAACGTTTCGTCCAGCTCCAGCGGCAGGCCAAACCCGCCGGCCATTTCCAGCGAAACAAAGCCGTGCAGCGCGCTACGGAAACAGCGGGTGGCCTGCAAGGCCGCGTCGCCGGTTAACCCGTACCCCCTAAAAACCGCCAGCGCCACCTCTACCGCGGCCTGTCCGGCGGCTTGCAACTCAGAGTCAGCCTGTTTGATGGACCGCAGCGTGAGTGGATACAATCCCGGCTGCGAGCGGGCAAATTCGCGGTACGCCGTGGCCGCCGCGGCCAGCGCCTCAAACCCGGCGCGGCCCATTATCGCTGCTTGCATGGCCGCGGTCAATTGGCGCAGCCCGCGCAGCGTCATCCCCCGCCGCACCCCATCGAGGCCGTTAACGTGGTTGTACAGCGATGGCGGCCGCACTGCCAGCTTTTCCGCCAGCGCCGCCAGCGATAACTGCTCCGCGCCGTGCTGGTTGGCCAATTCGATGGCCGCTTCAATTACAATATCCTCAGTTAAGCCGGGTCTGCGCGCCATGAGGCTGGGCCACCTCCTGCAAAAAATTGGTGAGAATTGGCAGGGTGATGGCCGGCATTTCGGCGTGCGGGTAGTGGCCCGCGCCGTCAACCAGCACCACCCGGCCGCCCGTGGCCTTGGCAATAAAATCGGCTTCAGCCTGCGGCGATGGGAAATCGGGGTCTTTGCTGCCCATCATAACCAGCGTGGGTGCCTGTACCCGGCCCAGCCGCTGCTCGGAATCCTCGCGCGAGGCCTCGATCATCCCTTTGAGCGCGCCGTACCGGCCGGGTTGGGCCAGGTTGGTTTTGAGCTGCTGGCGATAGGCCGCAAAATCCGGCGGCGTCTGCGATGGGTACAGTGATTTGTAAAACATATCCCAGGCCCACACTTTCCACGGGCCGTTGGTGATTAACTTGACTCCCAACTTCACCGCCAGCGAGGCTTCGACGTTGCGCACAAATGCGCCAATCAGCACCAGCGCCCGCACCGCGTCCGGCTGTTCGGCGGCGAGCCACACCGCCGCGCTGGCCGAATACGAGGTGGTAACCAGCACCGCCGGCCCGGCATTGAGGTGCTCAATCAGCGCCAACATATCGCGGCCAATGGACGCCAGCGAATAGTCCGGCCAGTTGGCGCTCGATTCACCCTGGCCGCGCATATCCAATGTGACAACACGGTAGCCGGCGGCGGCCAGTTTTGGGGCGACAAAACGATATTCCTGCCGCACATCGCCCAGGCTGGGCACCATCATCACCAGCGGCCCGGCGGTGCCGCTGTCGTCGTAAGCCAGTGTCCCATCAGTAAGCTGCAAATATTGAGTATTCATTGTGTTCCCCATTTCGTTTTTATCAAAACTATTTATATTAGTATTTTAACTAATAATATTAGTTTTGTCAAGAGGCAAAATAAAAAACGCCGGCAGCAAAGCAAATAAATAAAGTGTATCAAATTCGGGCGCTAAAGCGCCCGAATTTGATACACTTTATTTAACTATGTTAGGGGTAAAGATTTATTCGCCCAGGCTGGTGCCAACTCGCCGGGCGGCGTCAATCCAGGGGTGATCCAGAGGCACAACTTTGCGTTTACCCACCACCTGCTCCAGCGGCAGCGCTTCGGCCCCTTCGCCCCGGGCGGCGACCATAATCCCGGATTTACCCTCTTTGATAAAATCGATGCAGGCTGTGCCCAAGCGCGTGGCCAGCAGCCGGTCTGCCGCCGAAGGCGTACCGCCGCGCTGCAAGTGGCCCAAAATGGTCAGCCGCGACTCAAGGCCGGTCAGTTCTTCCAGATGGCGGGTGAGCCGCAAGGTATTGCCGACGTGTTGCGCTTCCAGCTCTGTGAGCGCCGCCTTGGCCTTTGATTTTTCGGCTTTGTCTTTGGCTTTTTCAATTTTGTCCCGGGCCTTGTTCAACACTTTGGCATCCTCTTTTGACATCGCTCCCTCTGACACGGCTACGATGCTGAAATTTTTGCCGGCCCGGCTGCGCCGGTTGATGGCCTTGGCCACTACTTCAATATCGTACGGGATTTCGGGGATCAAAATCACATCGGAGCCGCCGGCAATGCCGGCCCCCAGCGCCAGCCAGCCGGCATTGTGGCCCATAATTTCAACCACAATGATCCGGTGGTGGCTGTGGGCGGTGCTGTGCAGCCGGTCAATGGCTTCGGTGGCAATCACCAGCGCGGTATCAAAGCCAAAAGTAACATCGGTGCCGTAAACATCGTTATCGATGGTTTTGGGCAGGGTGACAATATTCAACCCGTTATCCAACAGCCGGTACGCGTTTTTCTGCGTGCCGCCGCCGCCCAAACAAATCAGCACATCCAGATGGTGCTTTTGGTAAGTGTCAACCATCGCCTCGCGCATATCCAGCGTTTTGCTGCCGACTGGCATTTTGTGCGGTTTATCGCGGCTGGTGCCCAAAACCGTGCCGCCGACTGTCAGAATGCCAGATAACGCGTCGGAGCGGAGCCGGACAGTCCGGTTTTCCATCAAGCCTCTGAACCCGTCTCTAAAACCAATCACCTGCATGCCAGACTCAAGCGCGGCTTTGCCAATGGCCCTGATCGCCGCGTTGAGGCCGGGGCTATCGCCACCTGCCGTCAAAATTCCAATAGATTTCATAGCCGTGCCTCCTCTTTTAATGGTGTTTTCATTGTGCAACACATTATCTGGATTGTCCAGAGCTTATTAATATTAAATCGACTCCGCCCGTCCCATACAGCCGCGCATTGGCCGTTTTGGCTGAAGTAGCGGCCGAATCGTCAAGGTAGTGATATTTGTCACAAAAATATTGTGACAAATATCACTATTATAGAAATTTGGCATGTGATAGACTCTGACCTAATGGGGGAACTTAAAAACGTGATGGAGGTATAATGGTAAAAACTAAGGCACAATCCAAAAAAGCAGTTGCCGCCGAACACCCCAGCGGTGACCCTCGGTTCAAAATGGTAGACCGAACCTTAAAGCGATTTGGCTACCAGCAGGACGCGCTCATTGAAGTGTTACATACTGCGCAGGAAGTTTTTGGCTTTCTTGAAGACGACTTATTGATTTATGTCGCCCGCCAGCTTAAATTGCCCCTTGGGTGGGTTTATGGTGTGGCAACCTTCTATCACTTTTTCTCCTTGAAGCCACAAGGCGAACATACCTGCACCATTTGTATGGGTACCGCTTGCTACGTTAAACAGGCTGCCGAAATTGTGGCCCTGTTGCAGCAAGAATACGGCATCGCGCCCGGTCAAACCACCGCCGACGGCAAACTCAGCCTGGCCACCGCTCGCTGCCTGGGGAGTTGCGGGCTGGCTCCCGTGCTGGTGGTTGATAACGAAGTGCTCGGCCGGGAAACTCCGGACTCGACCTTAAAATACATCAAAGAGATTGTGGCCGGCACGGTCACCAACGGCAAAAACGCAGTCAAAATGCCATCTCTGAGCAGCGACACAGAGTATGAGGAGGTTGAAGCCTGATGAACCGCCGAGATTTGCAAGCCCTGGCTGAAAAAGAAGCAGAAAAACAAAATTCGTATCGCTGCCGCATCCTCTGTTGTGGGAGCACGCCGTGCCTGTCATCCGGCGGCGCGGCCGTGCATGAACGGCTCAAAGAAATTTTAAAAGAAAACCGTGACCTTAAAGTTGATCTCGACGTGGTGTCGACCGGCTGCATGGGGCCGTGCAGCCGCGGCCCGCTGGTTACAGTGCAGGTTCCTGGTGAAACGGACGTTGTTTACGAAAATGTTACCGCCGATGTTGCTCAGGATATTGTCAAAAAACATCTCACCAAAGAAGAACACTCACCCGAGCTGGACAAAAAAATTCTACCCAGCGACCTGCCCTTCTTCACCAAGCAAAAGAAAGTTGTGCTGGCCAACAGTGGGTTAATTGACCCCGAACGGCTGGAAGATTACGTGGCCCGCGGCGGCTACAGCGCCCTGGGGCATGCCCTGCGAGAAATGACCCCCGAAGAAGTTTGCGCCGAAATTATCGCCAGCGGCCTGCGCGGTCGCGGCGGCGCGGGTTACCCGGTTGGCCTGAAATGGGACCTGGTTCGGAAAGCTGTGGCCGATAAAAAGTACATCATCGCCAACGGCGATGAAGGCGACCCCGGCGCTTATATGGACCGCACCCTGATGGAAAGCGACCCGCACCGCGTGCTGGAAGGTATGGCCATTGCCGGCTACGCTGTCGGCGCGGAGCAGGGCTTTATTTACGTGCGCGGCGAATACCCCATTGCCGCCAAACGGCTGGAAAAAGCCATTCGTATGGCCGAGCGGCGCGGGCTGTTGGGCAGCCGCGTTATGGACAGCAACTTCAGCTTCCGCATCGATATCCGCATTGGGGCCGGCGCGTTTGTGTGCGGTGAAGAGACCGCGTTGATGGCGTCGGTAATGGGCAAGCGAGGCCAGCCGGTACCGCGGCCGCCGTATCCGGCCCAGAACGGGTTGTGGAACAGCCCCACCCTGATCAACAACGTAGAAAGTTTTGGCAACATTGCCCCCATCATTGAAAACGGAGCCAAATGGTTTGCCGAAATTGGCACGGCCAAGAGTAAAGGCACCAAAATCTTTGCGCTGGCGGGGCAGGTTGCAACCACCGGCCTGATCGAAGTGCCAATGGGCATCACCCTGCGCGAAATTGTGTTTGATATCGGCGGCGGCGTTCCCAATGATCGCCAGTTTAAGGCGGCCCAAACCGGCGGCCCCAGCGGCGGCTACATTCCCGCGGCTCACCTGGACACCCCGGTTGATTACGAAAGCCTGCGCGAGTTGGGTTCGATCATGGGGTCGGGCGGCCTGGTGGTTGTGGATGACACAACCAGCATGCCGGATATGGCTAAGTTCTTTATGGAATTCTGCATGGACGAAAGCTGCGGCAAGTGCGTCCCCTGCCGGGTGGGCACGGTGCAACTCTACCGGATTTTGGAGCGGATTACCGCCGGCGTAGCCAACCGGGCCGATCTGGCCATTATGGAGGAACTATGCGTGCTGATGAGAGAAACCAGCCTGTGCGGCCTGGGCCAATCTGCCCCCAACCCGCTGCTCAGCACGCTCAAATTCTTCCCGGAAGAATACGAAGCGCTCATTCAGGACAAACCCGTTCTCGTAAATGGTAACGGCCGGTTCAAACTCCCCACTAAACCCGCTCCAGCCAGTAAGGAGGTGTCGTGATGTCTGTTGTTACCCTAACCATCAATGATGAACTTGTCAGCGCCCGCAGCGAGCAAACCCTGCTGGAAGTCATCCGCGAACAGGGCATCTTTATCCCCACCCTATGCCACATGGACGGCCTCAGCGAGCGCGGCGGCTGTCGCCTGTGCCTGGTAGAAGTGATCGGTTCGCGGGGGCTGCAAGCCGCCTGCGTTACCAAAGTTGCCGAAGGCATGAACGTAACCACCCATAGCGAACGGCTCAACAAATACCGCCGTATGATTCTGGAGTTGCTGTTCAGCGAGCGCAACCACGTGTGCGCCGTCTGCGTTATGAACGGCAACTGCGAACTGCAAGCCCTGGCCGCCATTGAAGGCATGGACCACGTGCGGTACGATTACCTGTGCCCGGACCTCGCCGTAGACCTCAGCCACGAACGTTTTGGGCTTGACCACAACCGCTGCGTGCTGTGTACCCGCTGTGTTCGCGTGTGCGATGAAATTGAAGGCGCGCACACCAAAGATGTGTTGGGTCGCGGGATCAACTGCCGCATCATCAACGACCTCAATCAACCGTGGGGCAGCAGCGTTAGCTGCACCAGTTGCGGCAAATGTGTGCAGGTGTGTCCCACCGGCGCGCTCTTCAAAAAAGGGTCCTCGGTGGCCGAAATGGAAAAACGCCACGATTTTCTGGCCTGGATTATGGCCGGCCGCGAAAAGAACGAGTGGGACCACAGCGAAAAAACACCCTACTACGCCCCAAAACCGCGTGGTTAACAACAACCAATATTCGATGCCGAGGTTTAAGCGATGACCAAACAAAAAAAGAAAATCCGATTAGCGACTGTCTGGCTGGGCGGCTGTTCCGGCTGCCACATGAGCTTTTTAGATTTAGATGAAAAATTAATCGACCTGGCCGGCCTGGTTGAGCTGGTTTACAGCCCCATTGCCGACGCCAAAGAATTTCCCAAAAATGTAGATGTTACCCTGGTAGAAGGCGCAGTAGCCAACGTAGACCATCTGGAACTGGCCGAGCAAATCCGGGAGCGCAGCAAAATCGTCATCAGCTTTGGCGACTGCGCAGTTACCGGCAATGTTACCAGCCTGCGCAACAAATTAAATGTCGATGACTTACTCACCGAAGTATACAAAGCCGGCCCCGGCGCGGTGCCTCTGGGGCTGGACAGCGACAAAATCATGCCCGCACTTATCGACAGGGTGGTGCCGCTGCACCAGATCATCCCCGTGGATGCCTTTATTCCCGGCTGCCCGCCCGACCGCGACCGCATTTGGGCCGCCGTGAGCGCGCTGATTGCCGGTGAACCCGTCCGACTCCCAGAAGAAATGCGATACTTTGGCTAGGAACCAGGAGGAAAATTATGGCTCGTACTGTTACTATTGATCCCGTCACCCGCATTGAGGGACATGCCAAAATTACCGTTCACCTGGACGACAACGGCAAAGTATCCAATGCGCGGTTTCACGTTGTAGAATTCAGAGGTTTTGAAAAATTCTGTGTTGGCCGCAGCTTCTGGGAAATGCCGGGCATCACTGCCCGCATCTGCGGCATTTGCCCGGTGAGCCACCTGCTGGCCTCATCCAAAACCGGCGACGCCATTTTGGGCGTTAAAATCCCCCCCACCGCCGAAAGACTGCGCCGGCTGATGAACTGGGGCCAGATTGTGCAAAGCCATGCCCTCAGCTTTTTCCACCTCAGCGGCCCGGATTTGCTGCTCGGCATGGAAAGCGATCCCGTTACCCGCAACATTATGGGGCTGATCGACAAATTTCCGGAAGTGGCGCGCAACGGCATCCGCCTGCGCAAATTTGGGCAGGACATCATCCGCATTTTAGGCGGCCAGAGCGTGCACCCGGCCTGGACCATCCCCGGCGGCGTGCGCGAACCGCTCTCGCCCGACGACCGCAACACCATTAAGCGCGGCCTGCCCGAAGCGTTTGACATTGTTGAACTGGCGCTGGATATGCTCAAAGACGCCTTTGATGGCAACACCAAAGAAATTGAAACCTACGGCAACTTCCCCAGCCTGTACGCCGGCCTGGTTACCGCCGATGGCGGCCTGGAGCACTACGATGGTAAATTCCGCATTATGGACAGCGATGGCCGCATTTTAGAAGACATGCCGCCGGAAGAGTATCGCAATGTCATTGGCGAAGCCGTAGAACCGTGGAGTTACCTGAAATTCCCCTATTACAAACCCTACGCCAACGGCAACTACGCCGACGGGATGTACCGTGTAGGCCCGCTGGCCCGCGTAAACATTTGCGATTTTGCCGGCACGCCGCTGGCCGACCGCGAACTGCGCCAGTTCCGTCGCCTGGGCGAACGAGGCAAACCGGTGACCAGCAGCTTCCACTACCACTATGCCCGGCTCATTGAAATTCTCTTTGCTCTGGAAAAAATTGAAGAAACCCTGGATAACCCGGATATTACCGACCACCACGTGCGTAGCAACGCCAGTGTTAACCAGCTTGTGGGCGTTGGTGTTACCGAAGCGCCGCGCGGCACTCTGTTCCACGAATATCACGTTGACGAAGACGGTATTTTGACCAACGTTAACCTGATTGTGGCTACCGGCCAAAACAACCTGGCCATGAACCAGACGGTTACCCAAATTGCCCAAAATTACGTAACCGGCGGCAAACTTTCTGAGGGCATCCTCAACCGCATTGAGCACGGTATCAGGGCTTTTGATCCCTGCCTGAGCTGCTCTACCCATGCGGTGGGGCAAATGCCGCTGCAAGTGCAACTTTTTGCCGCTAACGGCGAAATGGTCGATCAACAGGCCAGAGACTGACTTATAGGTTAGCAAGGGGAGACTCGCATACGGGGGATAGGAGGCCGCCCCGCCTCCATCCCCTATAGTCTCCGTTTCAAACGGCACAGAAAATGATTTTGATTATTGGCTACGGCAACTCACTCCGGCAAGATGACGGCGGCGGGCTGGAATTAGCCCAGCAAATAGAACAGACCGGGCGCGAACTCGGCCTGCCGGTTGAATGCATCTGCCTGCAGCAACTTGTTCCGGAACTGGCCGTGGATATTGCCAGACCGGATGTTGAGGCAGTTATCTTTGCCGACACCCGGACGGTAGCCCCCGACGACGCGGCACCAGAGCTGGAAATTGCGCCCCTGGCCAGCCAATCGTCAACGCCCGGCGTGGGGCATCACCTGTTGCCTGAAGTGCTGCTGATTTACGCTTACCGCTTGTACGGCCAGCAGCCGCCGGCCTGGTTAATCACTGTGCCGGGCATTGATTTTGACCACGGCGAATCGCTCAGTCAGATGACTCAAAACGCGCTCACCGGAGCCAAAGACAAAATTAAAACTTTGCTAACAGCTCACTTTTTGCCTGTCCCGGCCTAAACCCAAAGTTTCCCAAATCTTAATTTTCCCAAAAACGCCTCGGCAAAAAACCGAAGGCGTTTTTCTTTTACTCCGCTCTGTTCCACCCCATCGGAAAAAGAATTCGGAGTTGCCAGTCAAATGCAAATTTTGTGAAATCATTCACAATTAGTGACAAATGTCACTAATTTGCCGTGACAAATGTCACTATCTCGCCACAGAAATCTGTGATATGATAGGGTCAATATTTTGTGAAAAAAATCACAATATAGAATCTTTACGAAAAACCCTCTTGACAGTTCTATTCCAGCCATGATACGCTATAGGCGAATTTTCGCTATTAGTGGATAGAGTTTCAAAGAGGAGACCAAGGCCCATGAGTACAGAAGCATTTTACCGCGTTATTGATCGCAAAACCAGAACCCACCAACTACCGGTGGAATACGGAAAACGCACCGTTGAAGAACGGGTGGCCGATTTTGATGAAGTTATATGCGGGTTTGATATTGAATCGGCCAAAGCCGAGGCATCGCGTTGTATTCAATGCCCGGAGCCGCAGGCTTGCATGCTCAACTGCCCGGCCGGCAACGATATTCCCGAAGCGCTGTGGTTGATCAGCCAGGGAGATTTTGTGGGCGCAGCCAAAGTTTTTGCCGCTACCAGCCCACTGCCGGAGGTGTGCGGGCGGGTGTGCCCCAATCTGTGCCAAAGGGGATGCGTTTTGAGCCGCGGTTACGGGTCCACATCCATTGGCAAATTAGAAGCGTTTGCCGCCGATATTGCCCGCAAAGCCGGGGCGCTATCCATTGAGGTGCCGCAGGTAAAAAGCGGCAAGCGCGTGGCGGTGGTCGGGTCCGGGCCGGCCGGCATCACCGTGGCCGAAGATTTAGTTAAACGAGGCCATCAAGTGACGGTTTACGAAGCCTGGCCGGTGCCCGGTGGCGTGCTCATTTACGGCATCCCCAGCTTCAAGCTCAACAAATACGTGGTTCTCAACAAAATTCGCGATCTGGAAGACGCCGGGGTAAACTTTATCACCAATACCCGCATCGGCGAGTCGATTACAGTTGACGATCTGCTGCGGCAGTATGACGCGGTATTTTTGGGCACCGGGGCGGGCGTTGAAGCCACAATGAATATTCCCGGCGAGAAGTTACAGGGCATTTATAACTCCACCGATTTTCTGATCCGGGCCAACGTACCCACAGAAATGCTGCCCCCGGACCGGCGCGAGCGGCCAAAAATTGGCCGGCGCGTGGCCGTGATCGGCGGCGGAGATACCGCAGTAGACTGCGCCCGCAGTTCAATTCGGTTGGGCGCAAAAGAGGTGACGATCATCTATCGCCGCACCGAAATTGAGATGCCGGGCAACAAAACTGAACGAGCCATCTGTCTGGAAGAAGGCGTAAAAATCAACTATTTGCAGGCCCCAGTAGAATACATTGGCGATGAAGCCGGGCAGGTCAAAGCCATGAAAGTCATCAACATGGAATTGGGCGCGCCGGATTCGTCAGGACGCCGCCGCCCGATTAAAATTGAGGGGTCTGAATTTATTCAGGAAGTTGACACAGTTATTTTAGCGGTCGGCTACTGGCCAGACCCATTTTTGGGTGAAAAAACCGAAAACCTGCGCACCTATAAATGGGGCTTGATTTTAACTAACGAAGAATTGGGCGCAACGTCTCGTCCGGGTGTATTTGCCGCCGGAGACAACGTTCACGGCCCCGATCTGGTTATTACCGCGATAGCCACGGCCCACAACGCCGCCAACAACATCGACGCGTATTTACGAGGAGAATCCATCCCCTGGATAGACCCCGACAACAAAAAGACATGATAAGCAGGAAAGGAAATAATAATGTTAGCCGGATATGTTGCAGTAAACCTGGAAAAAGAAGCCGAAAACCTGGTGCAGAGCATGCACAAGGGCGATCTGTGTGGCAGTGTTCACCTGGCCCGATTAATTGAAGCGGATACTCGCGGCGTGTTTCAGCCGTTTGCCGACGCTCTGGCCGCCCGCATTCAAGACCATTTGGGGCGCTGGGCAGAATTAGGTGAAACCGACCCGCACATTACCCTGGAAGATGAAGTTTACCACTTACTGAAAGCGGCTTCAATTGACTGGGATGGAGCACCCTGCAGCGGCCGGCCCGGCGAAGAAGCGTAAAACCCCAAACGGGAGCAGCATCCAACTGCTCCCGATTTTGGTGTAACCGGTTAATCAGCAGACGCAAAAATATCCAATAGCTGCAAGCGAGTGGCTTTCAATCGGCCGGTAACCACTTCGGCTACCCGCCAGGCGAGCACGCACCCCAATGCATGGTCAACCTGGCACAATACCTGCAAGTCGGTGCCGTTGAAGGCCAGCACGTGGGTTGGTATGAGCGCCCGGGCTGTGGCAGTGTAGAGTTTTCCCGCAAAAAACGGCGACCAGCCGACCAACTCGCCCGCACTGAGAGTCATCACCTTGATTGGCCCCCGCCCCGGCACGTAAAATTCAATGCTCACCTGCCCCTCGGTGATCAGATAAATGGTGTCGCCCATATCGCCTTCTTTGAAAAGCGCATCATTGGGCGGAAAGTAGGCCGTGCGAGCCAGTTGAGCCAACTTTTCCAAATACTGTGGCTCAAAATCCTGGGTAAAGTGCAATTCTTTGAGTAAATCCAGGATAGTATCGTTGCTCATGGTTACCCCTCCAGGTTATCTTCAGAACGACGGGCAGGGTTTATTTTTCGTTAGCTGCCGGTGAATTTTTGTCGCCACAACCGGCACAGCTCGCGCCACCAGCGGCGACAGGTCCGGGCCGGGCCGGGTACTGGCCACTTCAACCCCCCACAATACAACACAGGGCGGCAGTTGCTGCAATACCTGCGCCAGCGACAGTATATCGGCCACACCCAACCCGTGCATCGAGACCCGCTCAATTCCCCGTTCGGCCAGCAAGTTGGGCTGCCACCTGTGGCAGTGAACGGTGCCCGGTTTTTGGCCGCTGTAAACCGCATCGATCAGAATCAGCAACTCGCAACCCTGCATGTAGTCGAGCAGTTCCGGGGCGGCGTACGACAGGGTGAACAGGCTGAACTGATGCTGTACCGGCATTTCTTTTGATTGCAGCGCCCGGATTACCGCCGGCCCCACGCCGTCATCGGTGGCCCAGGCATTCCCCAACCCGACAATGGAAATTTTCACAGGTTTTGACAATCCAGTTCGATGGTAAACTCATTTGAAAACAGGATTCAGGAGTCAGGAATTTGGAGTTAGGGGGTAGAAGATTCCTGACCCAACTCTTAAAAATTGTGACGGGAGTCCAAAACTGTAGTTTTGGACTCCACTTTCTACGAATGTAGGGGCGGTTCGCGAACCGCCCCTACGATATTTTGTAACTACTCACCGGCGCTGAATGTTTAACCGCAAAAAATGCGTGGCGCACGAAATACAGGGATCGTAATTGCGCACCAGTTGCTCGCAGCGCCAGGTGGCGTCTTCCAGCGGCAACTCCAGAATGCCGGGCACAAAAGCGCGCAGGTCATCTTCAATCCGTTTGAGATTTTGCGAGGTGGGCGCCCAAATGTGGGCTTCCTGCACCAACCCGGCCTCATCGAGCCGGTAGCGGTGGTAAAGCATGCCACGCGGCGCTTCGGTGATGTGATTGGCTTCGCCGGCTTTGGGCCGGACCGGCATGCGGCTGGGCTGCGGCATTTGGTAGGCGTTGATAATGTGCAGCGCCTCCTCAAAAGCGTGAACGGTTTCCACAGCGCGGGCCACAATGCTCATAAACGGGTTGTGGCTGGGGAATTTTAACCCGGTTTTGATGAGCGCCTTTTTGGCCTCTGGCGAGAGCAATTCCAGGTTGAGATTGACCCGCGCCAGCGGCCCCACAAAGTAGCTTTCGCCGTTGGTGCGCTGGGCGTGCAGAGCGTTGGAGTGAGCCACATGCTCCTCGGCAAAGTAGGTTTCAAACTCCTCCACCTCGATGTCCAGCCCCTGCGACGAAACCACCCGCCCCTCGTTCATGGGGAACTCGTCGGGGTGGGCCAGCGACACAAACTCGTACTCCGGCGCAAAATGGGGAAAGTCGAGCGTGCCGGTCAGGGCCACGGTCTCGATGGCGGCCTGCAAGCCCCACTCCAGCTCATCTTTTAACGCCAGCAATTCCTCGCGGCGGGGCGCGCGATACCAGCCGCCCACGCACGGCGAAATGGGATGCACCTCTCGCCCGCCGATAACCGCCAGCAGTTGGTTGCCGATTTTTTTCATGCGCAGGGCGCGCTCCACCACCGGTTTCAGTTCCGGGTTGGCGGCCATGGCGATGGCGCTTTCGTAGCCCAAAAAATCGGGGGCGTGCAGCAGGTAAATGTGCAGCACGTGGCTTTCAATCCACTCGGCGCAGTAAAACAGGCGGCGCAGGGCGCGAATTTCCGGGGTGATGGTGATGTCCATTATTTTTTCCAGCGCGTGCACCGAACTCATCTGGTAGGCCACCGGGCAAATGCCGCAAATGCGGGCGGTAATATCCGGCACATCGTTAAAGTGGCGGCCCTGCAAAAACGCCTCAAAAAAGCGGGGCGGCTCAAAAATGCGCAATTGCAACTGGGTTACCTGGCCGTTTTCGGTGACGATATCGAGCGCGCCTTCGCCCTCAACCCGAGCCATGTAATCAACTTTGATTTCGCGGCGGGTAACGGTTTTGGTAGTCATTAATCAGCCTCCTCAAAGCGATCACTGGCGATGCGGAAGGCATCGGCGTAGCCATTGAAATTTCTGAACATGCGCACGGTCTCCGCCGCTGACGCGCCCAGGGTGATGAATTGCTGGCCCAGCGATTCTGTGTTGGCCGCTTCCATTGGCCCGTAGCAGCCGTAACAGCCGCGATTGTACGCCGGGCAAATCGCGCCGCAGCCGGCCTGGGTCACCGGCCCCATGCACGGGATGCCCTGGGCCACCAGCACGCACGGGGTGCTGCGCCGTTTGCACTCAACGCAAACGCTGTAGGTGGGCAGGCGCGGCTGGCGGCCAATGAGCAAGGCGGTGATCACTTGCAGCAGTTGTTTTTTGTTGATGGGACAGCCGCGCAGCTCAAAATCCACCTGCACGTGCTCGCTGATGGGCGTAGACAGGGCCAGGGTATCGATAAATTCCGGGTGGGCGTACACGGTGCTGATAAAGTCATCGACATTGCGCCAGTTGCGCAGCGATTGAATGCCGCCGGCGGTGGCGCACGCGCCGATGGCCACCAGATATTTGCTTTGCCGCCGCACTTCCTGAATGCGCTCCTCCTCTTCCGGCGTGGTCACCGAGCCTTCCACCAGCGACACATCATACGGGCCGGCCAGCGTTTGCCGCCGGGCTTCAACAAAATAGGCAATTTCAACCGCGCCGGCCACGGCCAGCAGTTCGTCCTCGGCATCCAGCAGCGAAAGCTGGCAGCCATCGCACGAGGCGAATTTAAACACGGCCAGGCGGGGTTTACCGTTTTTGGATTTTCCGTTATGAGCGCTCATTAAAAATCCTCCACACCAAAAAATGGTTCAATCTGGGCAAACGACAGCACCGGCCCATCTTTGCAGATGAATGTTGGCCCAAACTGGCAGTGGCCGCAGGTGCCCAGCGCGCATTTCATATTGCGCTCCATTGAAACGTAAATTCGCTCTTTGGGAATGCGGCGGGCCATCGCCTCGTAAATGACAAAGCGGATCATAATTTCCGGGCCGCAGGTGAGAACCGTGGTGTTTTTGGCATCGAGCCGCAGGTGATAAAAAAGCATCGGCACCACGCCCACGTGGCCGCGCCAGGCTTCGTCGGCGCGGTCAACGGTAGCCCGCACCTGTATGTTGTGGGCCTGCCACGTTTCAAACTCGTCGGTGTAGAGCAGGTCGCCGGGGGTGCGCGCGCCGTACAGCAAAAAGACCCGGCCAAACTCGGCGCGATGGCGCAGAATGGTGTAAATGATGGGCCGTAGCGGGGCCAGGCCAATGCCGCCGGTAACAATGCAAATGTCCTGTCCCATTACCCGCCGAAACGGCCAGGTGCTGCCAAACGGCCCGCGCAGGCCAATCACGTCGCCGGGTTTGAGCCGGCTGATGGCCCGGGTAACGTTGCCGGCAAAGCGAATGGTGTGGCCCAAAAGCTGCGGCTCGGCGGGATCAGAGCTGATGGAGATGGGCACCTCGCCGATGCCGGGCAAATAGAGCATGTTGAACTGGCCCGACCGGAAGCTGAAATTTTGCCGCAAATACTCATCTTCAAATTCCAGGTTGTAGGTGGCAATGGCGTAGGCTTCTTCTTTAACGCTGACAACTTTAGCCGGGTGCGGCAGCATGGCCCCAATGGTTTTGTTGTTGGCTGCCGGCGCGGCCAGGGTGGGGCTGGCAGTGGCAATCATCGGACGGCCTCCTTTCTGAGCAGTTCAACTTGTTGGGTCAGGTCAATGCCTACCGGGCACCAGGTAATGCAGCGGCCACAGCCCACGCAGCCAAACTCGCCAAACTGGTCAACCCAGGCGCCGAGTTTGTGGGTAAGCCACTGCCGGTACCGCGAGCGGACGCCGGGCCGAATATTGCCGCCGTGCACGTGAGAAAAATCCAGGCTAAAGCACGAGTCCCACACCCGCACCCGCTCCAGATTTTGGCCGGTCAGATCGCTCACTTCTTCAACATCGTTGCAAAAGCAGGTGGGGCAGACCTGGGTGCAGTTGGCGCAGCTCAGGCAGGTTTGGCCAACCACATCCCACTGGGCGTGTTCCAGATTTTGGTACAGCAAATTGGGCAGGTCAGAGGTATCGAGCCGGCGGCCCATATTATTTTCCGCCTCGGCCAAAGCGCGGCGGGCGGCTTGCAGCTCAAACGCGCCGGCCGGCCGCCAGTCAACATTTTGCAGCACCTGCCGCCCCATTTCAGAACCAACTTCCAGCAGAAACATGTCGTCCAGTTCGGTTAAGGCCAGGTCAAACCCGGCGTGAACTTTGGGGCCGGTACGCATCGACGCGCAAAAGCAGGTGCCGCCCGGTTCGGTGCAATTAACGGCCAGAATAAAGGCGCGCTGGCGGCGGGCTTTGTAGTGGGGGTCGTGAAACGGGCCTTGCAAAAACACCTTGTCCTGCTCGGCGATGGCGTGGACATCGCAGGGGCGCACGCCAATAAAAGCGTATTGGGGCGGTTTTTCTATCGGCTGGACAACTTTGAACGAGCCGTTTTCTCGCTGCACGGAAAACAGTTTGAGCCGGGGCGGGAACAAAAATTTTTTCCACGAGTGTGGCCCCACTACATAGCCAAAATAGGCTCCGTCGCCCCGGCGAGATAACCGGTACTGGCCGGCCTCCTGCTGGTCGGTCCAATCAATAGGCAGATCGGTGATGGCTGTAATTTCATCACACACAATCACGCCTTCGTTAAGGGTGGGACCAACCAGCGTGAAACCTTGATGGCGGAGCGCATCAAAAACAAGCTGCAAGCTCTCTTTAGCCAGGCTGGCAAAGGCCCCCACATTTGGTGCTGTATCTGCCATAATTTTCTCCTTTGAAAATAAACGAATCTGCGAATCTGCAAGTCGGCGACTGTAGGGGCGCTTCGCGAAGCGCCCCTACCCAATTTTCATCCTCGGTGCGGTATCGTAGATTCGGTTCGGCTCCTCTGAAAATAGGATTCAGGGGTCAGGATTTAGGAATTAGGGTGTATTCCTGCCCCGGCCTTGAAAAGTTTACGGCAGGAGTCCAAAACTGTCGTTTTGGACTCCTCTTTCTGCGAATGCAGGGGCGCTTCGTGAAGCATCCCAACGATATTTCCACCGTGTTCGCAATTTGTTAAAAACTGGTAACTACTCAGCCGTCATGCCCGAATGTCTTTATCGGGCATCCACTGAAGGCCAAAACGGTGGATTCCCGCTAAAAACACGCGGGAATGACATCCAGAATGGTGGGGCTGAGTAGTTACAAAAACTGAACGGCAACGCAATCGGGATACAAAGAAAAGTTGGCAACCGAGACGTGAGGCATGGATTGGGGCGGGGGATCAGTTGGCGGGTGTGGACAAATTGAGGCTAGTTTGAGTTTAGCACAAACTCAATTTTTTCAATAGTGATAAATGTCACAAATAATACGTGACATGCGTCTTTATTGGATTTTCGCCAAACAAATGACATATATCGTAAACTAAGATGACATCTGTCACTTATGCTGGCGACCGGAACGTTGTAATATGATGGTGCAAGCAACAAAATTTTTTGGTGGGGGTCAAATAGAATTTCCAAATCCTTTTGAACGGCATCTCAAAAACAGCGGGCAGTGCGGCCCCTGCCCCGGGTTGATCACCACAGTGGCAACCCTTAACCACGGAGGTGCAGAAATGACGTCTCAATTAGAGTTAAAAGTGATCACGCTGCTCCGTTCTGTAGAGTTAACGCAGAGCATGGAAACCAGCCACCTGAAAAAACTGGCCGCAATTGCCAGAGAGGTAAAATTTCCCGCCGACAGAGTCATCTATCGCCGGGGCGACACTGGACAGGCCGTTTACCTTATTGAAGACGGAGAAGTTGTTATAGAAATGGATATACCCGGCAAAGGGTTAATGGTAATGAACACCCTGGGGCCGGGGCAGTTCTTTGGCTGGTCATCGCTCTTCCCATCAGAACGAAAAATGGCCTGGACCCGTACCACCAAAACCACGCGAGCGATTGCTTTTGATGCGGCCCAACTGCGAGCCGCCTGCAAAAATGACCACGAATTAGATTATGCCATTGTCAGAAGGGCTGCCGAGTCTACTGCCGATCGAATTAGACTAAACCGTCAACAATTAAATGATCTAATCACCCCGGAACGTGCGTAGGATTCACCGCCGAATCCGCCACAGGCAAAAGTTCAAGGTCTAACTTCTAACGCTTAGCATCCCTTTGATGCCATGTGGATATTTTGTGCATTTTCAGGAAGCCCACCGGCTTCTAAAGATAACTTATTGTTTGTTTGAGGAGAACACACTATGACAAGAGAAAAGGTAACGATTGATGGCAACGAAGCAGCCGCTTATGTTGCCCACAAAACCAACGAAGTAATTGCAATTTATCCCATTACCCCCTCGTCACCAATGGGCGAACACGCCGATGCGTGGAGCGCCGTCAACCAGCCCAACATCTGGGGCACAGTGCCAATGGTGGTAGAGATGCAGTCTGAGGGCGGCGCGGCCGGGGCAGTTCACGGTGCGCTGCAAACCGGCTCGCTGACCACCACCTTTACCGCCAGCCAGGGCTTGCTGTTGATGATCCCCAACATGTACAAAATTGCGGGCGAACTGACCAGCACCGTTTTCCACATTGCCGCCCGCTCACTGGCGGCCCAGGGGTTATCCATTTTTGGCGACCACAGCGATGTGATGGCCGCTCGCGCTACCGGCTGGGGGATGTTGTTTGCCAACTCCGTACAAGAAGTAATGGACTTTGCACTCATTTCACAGGCCAGCACCCTGGAAGCCCGCGTACCCTTTTTGCACGTGTTTGATGGTTTCCGCACCTCGCACGAGGTGATGAAAGTAGAACTACTGGCTGATGACGACATCAAAGCGATGATCGACGCCGACATGGTGCGCGCTCACCGCGCCCGCGGCTTAACCCCGGACGCCCCGGTGATTCGCGGCACGGCCCAAAACCCGGATGTTTACTTCCAGGCCCGAGAAACCGTAAACCCCTACTACGTGGCTACCCCCGCTATTGTTCAGCAGGCAATGGACAAATTTGCCAGCCTCACCGGTCGCCAGTACAACCTGTTTGATTACGTGGGCGCGCCTGATGCCGAGCGAGTGATTGTGATTATGGGCTCTGGCGCTGAAGCCGTGGAAGAAACCGTCAATTACCTGGTTGGCAAGGGCGAAAAAGTGGGCGTGATTAAAGTGCGGTTGTACCGGCCGTTTGCTATCGAACGTTTCCTGGCCGCGCTGCCCTCTACCGTCCGCGTGATTGCCGCCCTGGACCGCACCAAAGAACCCGGTGGCGCTGGCGAACCGCTGTACATGGATGTGATCACCGCCGTGGCCGAAGGCGCTACCAGCGGCACCCTGCCCTTCAGCCACTTCCCCAAAGTGATTGGCGGCCGCTACGGTCTCTCGTCAAAAGAATTCACCCCGGCCATGACCAAGGCCATCTTTGACGAAATGACCAAAAACCAGCCCAAAAATCATTTCACTGTGGGCATTGTTGACGACGTGATGCACACCAGCCTCGACGTTGATCCCACCTTTAACATTGAAGCCAAAGATGTTGTCCGGGCCATGTTCTGGGGTTTGGGCGCCGATGGCACGGTGAGCGCCAACAAAAACTCCATCAAAATCATCGGTGAAGAAACCGACAACTTCGCTCAGGGCTACTTTGTTTACGACTCCAAAAAATCCGGGGCGCGCACCATTTCTCACCTGCGTTTTGGCCCGCGGCCCATTCAAAGCACCTACCTCATTGAAAAAGCCAGCTTTGTAGCCATTCACCAAACCGGTTTCATTGAACGCTACAACGTGCTGGAAACCGCCGAAGAAGGCGCAACCGTGCTGCTCAATACCCCGTACGGCCCCAACGAAGTTTGGGAAACGCTGCCGCGCCAGGTACAAAGCCAGCTCATCGCCAAAAAGCTGAAACTTTTCGTGATCGACGCCTACACTGTGGCCAGAGAAACCGGGATGGGGGTGCGCATCAACACCATTATGCAAACCTGCTTCTTTGCCATCAGCGGTGTGCTGCCCCGCGACGAAGCCATTAACAAAATCAAAGAAGCCATCAAAAAGACTTACGGCGCTCGCGGTGAAGCGGTGGTCCGCAAAAACTACGAAGCCGTCGATGCTACCCTGGCCTATTTGTACGATGTAAAAGTGCCGGATAAAGTGAACAGCACCATCGAAATGCCGCCGGTTGTGCCCAAAGCCGCACCCGAATTTGTGCAAACCGTCACCGCCAAAATGATTGCCGGCGAAGGCGACAAACTGCCCGTTAGCGCCATGCCCATCGATGGCACCTACCCCACCGGTACCACTCAGTGGGAAAAACGCAATATCGCCCTGGAAATCCCGGTGTGGGAAACCGATTTGTGCATTCAGTGTGGCAAGTGCGTGCTGGTTTGCCCGCACGCGGTCATTCGCGCCAAAGTTGTTGACGAAGCCGAACTGGCCAGCGCCCCCGCCGCCTTCAAATACACCGACGCCAAATGGAAAGAACTCGACAGTTTAAAATACACCCTTCAGGTTGCGCCAGAAGACTGCACCGGCTGCCAGTTGTGTGTTGAAGTGTGCCCGGCCAAAGACAAACGCGCCGTGGGCCGCAAAGCCATCAATATGGCCCCGCAGCCGCCCATCCGCGAGCAGGAAATGGTCAACTGGGACTTCTTCCTGAACCTGCCGGAATATCCGCGCAACGACGGGTTGAAATTTACCAACGTTAAAAACGTGCAGTTGCTGCAACCCCTGTTTGAGTTTTCCGGGGCGTGCTCCGGCTGCGGTGAAACCCCCTACCTCAAACTGATGAGCCAGCTTTTTGGCGACCGCACCGTGATTGCCAACGCCACCGGCTGCTCCAGCATTTACGGCGGCAACCTGCCCACCACCCCCTGGGCGCAAAATGGCAGCGGCCGCGGCCCGGCCTGGAGCAACTCGCTGTTTGAAGATAACGCCGAGTTTGGGCTGGGTATGCGCCTGACCATGGAAAAACAAACCCAATACGCCCGCGAACTGGTCACCCGCCTGGTTGATGTGGTTGGCGATGACCTGGCCGCCAGCCTGCTGGAAACCGATCAAAGCGAAGAATCCGGCATTGAGCAGCAGCGCCAAAACGTAGAGGCGCTCAAAGCCAAACTCAAAGGGCAAAGCTCCGCCGAAGCCAAAGACCTGCTCAGCCTGGCCGACAAGCTGGTCAAAAAGAGCGTCTGGATTATCGGTGGCGATGGTTGGGCCTACGATATTGGCTACGGCGGGTTGGACCACGTGCTGGCCAGCGGCCGCAACGTGAACGTGCTGGTGCTCGATACAGAAGTCTACTCCAACACCGGCGGGCAAGCCTCCAAAGCCACCCCGCTGGGCGCGGTGGCCAAGTTTGCCGCCGGTGGCAAAACCATCGCCAAAAAAGATTTGGGGATGATCGCCATGAGCTACGGCAACATTTACGTGGCCCAGGTGGCTATGGGCGCCAGCGATGCCCAAACCGTTCGCGCCTTCCTTGAAGCCGAAAGCTACGATGGCCCCTCGCTGATTATTGCCTACAGCCACTGCATTGCCCACGGCATCAACATGGCCAAAGGGATGGACCAGCAAAAGCTGGCGGTCTCTTCGGCGTACTGGCCACTGTACCGCTACGACCCCCGGCTCAAAGCCGAAGGCAAGAACCCGTTGCAGCTTGACTCAAAAGACCCCAAAACGCCGCTGCAGGATTATATGTACAACGAAAACCGCTACCGCATGCTCACCAAGAGCAACCCGGAAGTGGCGGCTCAACTGCTCACCGCGGCAGAGAAAGCCGTAACGGATCGCTGGCAAAAATACAAGGATTTGGCTGCGCTGAAAGGAGAAGAATAGATCATGGTAGACCTGACAACATCGTATTTGGGCCTTAAGCTTAAACATCCCATTGTGCCATCCGCCTCTCCCCTGTCGGAGACAATTGATGGCATCTGCAAAATGGAAGACGCAGGCGCGGCGGCGGTAGTGATGTACTCGCTGTTTGAGGAGCAGATCAACGCCGAAAGCCATCAACTGGACCACTACCTCAGCTACGGCATCGACAGTTTTGCCGAGGCGCTCAACTACTTTCCCGACATGGAAACGTACAAAGTGGGGCCGGATGAATACCTTAACCTGATCAACAAAGCCAAAGCCGTTACCAATATTCCCATAATCGGCAGCATTAACGGCGTCTCTTCCGGCGGCTGGATTGACTACGCCAAAAAAATCCAGCAGGCCGGCGCCGACGCGCTGGAGCTGAACATCTACTACATCCCCACCGACATCGGCCTGACCGGCGCAGAAGTAGAGCAGATGTACCTTGATGTTGTCCGCGATGTGAAGGGATCGGTCTCTATCCCGGTGGCGGTTAAGGTTAGCCCTTACTTCAGTTCAACCGCCAATATGGCCGCCAAATTAGCCCAGGCCGGCGCCAACGCCCTGGTGATGTTCAACCGCTTCTACCAGCCAGATTTTGATCTGGAAACGCTGGAAGTTGTGCCCAAGGTTTCGCTCAGTTCCCGGCAAACGCCCCACGCCTTGCGGCTGCCGCTGCGCTGGGTAGCCATTTTGCACGGCCAGGTAAATGTTGACTTTGCCATTACCAGCGGGGTTCACACCCACGAGGATGTGCTGAAAAGCGTAATGGCCGGCGCAAATGTTTCGATGATGGCCTCTGAATTGCTGCGCAACGGCGTGGGCCGCATTGGTGAAATTGTAGCCGATATGACCACGTGGATGGAAGAACACGAATATGAGTCTATTGAGCAAATGCGCGGCAGTATGAGCCAGCAGAACGTGGCCGAGCCGGCTGCCTTTGAACGCGCCAACTACATGAAAGTCCTGCAATCCTGGCGCTCCGACCCCGCCGCCATCGCCTAGAACTTCAACTTCAACCACTGCTTTAAAAAAAGAGGGGCAGCCGGCGGGGCTGCTCCTCTTTTTATTTGGCACTATGATCCAACAGATCCTAACTTTTAATGCTGGAATGAATCACCAGCTTTAAGCGGGTGCCCTCATTGGGCCGGCTGTCAATATCAAAAAAAGCGTTCAACTGCGCGGCCCGGGCCTGCATATTGGCCAACCCGTGGTGGCCCGGTTTGATCTGCGGGTGCAAATCAAAGCCAATACCATCATCTTCAATCAACACGGTAATCTCGTTGCCGGTTCTGAGAAGCCGGTAAGAAATGTGGCTGGCTTTGGCATGGCGCGCCGCGTTAGACAAGGCTTCGTGGCTAATATGAAAAATGTGGCGGGCCTGCATTTCGGTGAGGGAGGCATCGATATTAGGTGCAATTTCAACGTAAATGGGCAGCAGCGTGTTAACCCGCAGCTCCTTGATCAAGCCTTCCAGGCGAGCTTTTAACCCCTGATATTTCAACGCTTCCGGCCGGAGATCAAAAATATAGTTTCTAATATCTTTGATCACGCTGGCCAAACTTTTCAGGCTGATTTCAATTTGTTCCCGGGCCGCATAATTGGTGGGCCGAATATCCATTTTGGCCTGGTCCAGCGCCAGCCCCACGGCGTAAATGGACTGAATGATGCCATCGTGCAGGTCACGGGCAAATCGTTCGCGTTCTTCCAAAATTGCCAGGCGCTGAGTTTGCTCGTAAAGCTGGGCGTTTTCAATGGCGATGGCGGCGTGGACGGCCAGCATTTCAACCAGTTGCTGATCGGCTTCTACAAAATCGCCCCCATCCTGCTTGTCGGTAAGATAAAGCGCGCCGATGAGCCGCCCTTTGGAGTAAATGGGGACGCCCAGCAAACTGCTCATTTGCGGATGGTTTTCCGGGAAGCCGGCAGACCAGGGGTGCCGGGCAATATTATTAACAATGATCGACTTGCCGTGGTGCAGCAAATACCCCAGCAGACCTCGTCCGGCCGGCAGCGGCCCAATTTTCTCGTGGTCTTCCGGGGCAATGCCCACCGTGATAAATCGGGATAAGCGGCCTTCGCCATCGTGCAAGCCCAGGGCGGCGTACTTTACATTAAGCAATATCTGCGCGGCGCGGGTTACTTTTTGCAGCACCTGCTCCAAAGATAGCTCCGCCGAAATGGCCCGAACCGACTCGTTGAGGGCGCGCAGTTCTATAATCCGCCGCTCACGCTCCTGTTCCATCTGCTTGCGCTCGGTAATATCGCGCAAAACAACGGCAAAAATCATTTTGTCGTTGACCACAAGTTTGGAAATAGAGGCCGAAGCCGGGAATTCCTGGCCGGTTTTGCGCACACCATAAATTTCACCGCGCGCACCCATTAAGCGGGCCGGTTCATTAACGTTGGCAAAATCACCCACCAGATGCCGGTGGCCACTTTGAAATCGCCTTGGGATGAGTATATCCAGCGACTGGCCAATGGCCTCGCTGGCCATATAACCAAAAATCTGTTCGGCGCCTTTGTTAAACAGCACAATGGTTTGAGAGTCGTCTGCGGCAATGATGGCTTCGTTGGCAATGTCTAATATACCGGCAAAGCGCACCTGGCTTTCTAACAGAGTTTCTTCCGTGCGTTTTTGTTCTTCAATTTTGCTTTGTAACTGATGATTCACCGCTTCAAGTTGATCGGTGCGTTCTTCAACCAGCTTCTCAAGCTGCGTTTTGTAACGTTCAATTTCCTGTTGAGCGGCCACATGTTCGGTAATGTCTGTGCCAGAGCTGAGTGTGGCTATTGGCACTCCCTGGCCATTTTTGATCAGGGTGTTGTGCCAGGCAATTGTCCGCTGCCGGCCAGCCCGGGTGAGGACCGGGTTTTCAAAATATTCTGCCGGTTCAACTTCCTGGCGCATCAACTGGTTAAAAACACGGGCAGTTTCTTCACGCATTTCTGCCGGTACAAAGTGGTCAAACCAGTTTTTGCCCACAATTTCAGCTTCGGGGTAGCCTAAAATGTCGCAGCCTTTGGCGTTAATTAAAATAACCTGCTGGCTGCGATTGAGCACTAAAAAAATTACCCCGGCCACATCCAATACCAATTGAGCCAAACCCTGTTCGGTTACCGGTTGCTCCTCTACCGTTGAGGCGGGTTGTTGCAACGCTGTCAGTAGCTCATTTTTGAAATTTTGAGTGTTATCCATCATCTGATCTCAACTCCTAAAAACCACAAAAATAATAATAGCATTGCCAGGGCAATCAAACAATATTTAAAGACAGCCTACAACCTCGTACTTGCAAGTAACGTATACGCGATGTAAAATCCGGGGGTGATTGATTACTCAGAAAAGCACAATGGGGGTGCGGCTTGGTTCGGATAATGATCGTAGACGACCACGAGGTCGTGCGGTTTGGCCTGAAGAACCTGCTCGATAGACAAGCAGATTGGGAAGTTGTTGCCGAAGCCAGCACCGTTGCTGAGGCCATAACCAACGCCAAGGAATATCAGCCAGATGTAGTGGTGATGGATATTCGCTTGAGCGATGGCAGCGGTATCGATGCCTGCCGCGCAATTGTAAGCAACCATCCTTATATGAAAGTTATTATGTTAACTTCTTTTGCCGAGGACGAGTTGCTGTTTAACGCTATTTCTGCCGGGGCGGTGGGCTACGTTTTAAAACAAGTTGGCAACGACGATCTGGTTCGGGCGATTGAAACCGTGGCTCGCGGCGAAGCCTTGCTGGACCCCAGCATTACCGGCCAGGTGTTG
Source organism: Anaerolineae bacterium (assembly GCA_022071955.1). GTDB lineage: Bacteria > Chloroflexota > Anaerolineae > 4572-78 > J111 > J095. Next base: position 44,239 of record JAJVIM010000016.1, on the reverse strand, counting down.
GCCAAATTGCGGCAGGCCACTCGCGTTGAGGCGTTTGTGGATTTAACCGACCAGGAATTGAAGGTGCTTTCGCTGATTGCCAAGGGCAACACCAACAAAGAAATTGCCACCAATTTACACCTGGGCGAGGGTACTGTTCGCAATTATGTGAGCAGCATTTTTGGCAAATTGGGCCTGTCTAACCGGGCAGAAGCCACCGCCTACGCGGTACGGCACAATCTGGATGACTACGTAAAAAATATTGAGTAACAATCCGTAACAATGGCCAAAAAACTGCTTTCCGGCCGGAAAGCAGTTTTTTTTTGGCCAAAATAGGACACTTGGCGGTAGATAAGATGACATCTGTCACTATCAGTTTAAACAATTTTTGATTATTCTTATTACAAGAACCCCACCGGCTCAACTTTTGCGGCGAGGGTTCCCGTTTCCAAAGGAGCTGCTCCAGGTATGGAATTTAAAGCCCTACGAGTCCCATCGCTTACGGAAGATGTAGCAAGCAAGCTTGAGACGTTGCTTGGCAACCTGCCTGGCGTAGAACGCTTTTCTATTACGCTGGATACTCAGGAACTGCATATTGTCTTTGACGAAGAACAGTTAACCTTTCGGACTCTGGTGCAGGAAATGTCTACGGCCGGCTGCTCGTTAAAAAATATCGATGCAGCAATTTTGCTTTAACGTTTTGGCACATCTTTAAACGTCATCTTCAACTCGTACACGCCGGCATCAAAATGCTTCTCAACGTCAAATCCCATTTTGTTAAAGACGCGCAGCATGCCCCAGTTATCGGCCAGGACATCAGCGGTAAAGCCAAGCAAACCACGTTTTTTGGCTAACGTGGTTAAGAATTTAAGCAGTTCCGTGCCAATCCCTTTGCCTTGCCACTCATCCCGAACGGCAAAGGCCACATCGGCCGTGTGAGATACTTCGTCAATACTATACTGGCCAATACCAATCACTTCTTCAATTTCTTCAACGGTATGCACGGCCAAAATAACCATCTCGCGGGTATAATCGATGACGACCAGTTCTTGCAGCCGGGCGTGGGGAATGCTTTTTTTCATAGACATAAAACGCCGCTGCAAACTTTCATCAGACAGAGAGTAGAAAAAGTCTTTTAACAGTGGCTCATCGCTGATTTTTACCGGCCGCAGCAATATTTCTTCGCCGGATTTTACAGTGCGGTACGTTTCAATGTGTTCCGGGTATTCGCCGCCTTTGCCGGCAATAAAAGCCTGATCGCCGTAGATAAAATTGAGTTTTTTGGCTTCTTCAACCAGCCACGGCCGAAATCTGGGGTGCGCAATTGAAATCAGTTCCATCGCTCGTTCCCGGATATTTTTGCCGTGGAGATAAGCAATCCCAAATTCGGTGACAATGTAATGAATGTCACCCCGGTTAAACGTAATGGCCGCGCCCTGTTCCAGCAGCGGCACAATCCGAGAAACCTCGCCATTTTGGGCGGTGGAGGGCAGCGCCAAAATACTTTTGCCGTTTCTGGCCCAAACAGCGCCGCGCATAAAATCGGCCTGGCCGCCAATGCCCCTAAAAAAGGAGCGGCCAATTGACTCCGAGGTGGCCTGGCCGGTAAGGTCTACCTCCAACGCGCTATTAATGGCAATCATGTTGTCTTGCCGGGAAATAACCGATGGACTGTTGGTAAAATCCACGGTTCTAAATTCAATAGCCGGGTTGTTGTCTAAAAATTCGTAGGTTTCCTTGGTGCCCATGCAAAATGTGGCCACGGTTCGGCCCCGGTTGAGCGTTTTGCGGGAATTATCGATAACGCCCTTTTTTATCAGCTCGACAATGCCGTCAGACAACAGTTCGGTGTGAATCCCCAGGTGTTTTTTGTTGTCCAGATGTGATAAAATAGCATTGGGGGTACTGCCATAGCCAACTTGCAAAGTATCACCGTCTTCTACCAAATAGGAGACATACTTGCCAATTTGCTGGATCACCACGTCATCAACTTCTACCCGATATTCCAGCAGGGGTTCATCGTAGGGCACAATAAAATCGATGTCTTTGACCGGGATAAAGCCATCGCCCGGCACACGCGGCATGTTGACGTTAACCTGGGCAATGATCAGATCGGCGTTTTCCACGGCCGATTTGGTCACATCGGCATTAATGCCCAAACTCACGTAGCCGCTTTTATCCGGCAGCGATGTTTGAATCAACGCCACGTCAAAATGCACCAGTCGGCGATAGAACAGCCCCGGAATCTGCGACAGAAAGATGGGCGTGTAATCGGCAATGCCTCTGTTCACCGCATCGCGGGTACTATCAGAAACAAAAAAGGAGTTATGCCTGAAATACTCTTTTAATTTTTCGTCAGCGTAAGGCGCCACGCCGAGCGTCCACATGTGGCACACTTCGGCATCGTAAAAGGCGGTGGGGTTGCTTTCTACATATTCCACCAGCGCCTTAACCAGATGCTGCGGTTGGCCGCAGCCGGTACTGATAAAGATTTTATCGCCGCGGCGAATACGCTTGAAAATATAACCTTCCGACATAAATTTGTCGGGGTATTGTTCTTTAAGAGCTTTAACTTTTTCGTGCACAGTTATCTCCTTTACGTCCGAACTTTAAAGCAGCGCGCGCCTTATTTTCGGCTGGTCATAGTATACACTAAATTTAACAAATGGGCTGTTTATAGCTAAGGGGAAATCAACGGTAATCCGCGTATGAGCACAACGACGTCTCAGGCCAGAATTATTGTTGTAGAAGACGAAATTACAGTAGCCTTGAGCATCCGGCAATCGCTGCAACTCATGGGCTATACCGTTCCAGAGCTGGCGGCATCCGGGGCTGAAGCCATCGATAAAATCCGCCGGCACGCACCAGACCTGGTGTTAATGGATATTGGCCTGCCCGGCAAAATGGATGGGATTGAGGCTGCCCGGCAAATCAACCGCCGCTTTGGAACGCCGGTAATTTTTATCACCGGCCACACCGACCCCACCACCTTCCAGCGGGCAAAAAAAACCATCCCCGCCGGCTATATCCCCAAACCGTTTACGGAACAGGAACTGTTCACCGCCGTAGAACTGGCCCTCACCCGGCCCTCACCCGGCCAAAACCATGTGGCTGCCAAAATTACCGCTAACGGCACAACAACAGAAAAACCAGATCGTTTCCGCACCATGATCGAAGATATACCGGCATTGGTTTGCCGCTTTCTGGCCGATGGAACTCTGACCTACGTTAACGCGGCTTACTGCGCCTATTTTAACAAAAGTAGAATTGATTTGATCGGCTCAAATTTTTTGCAGTACGCCCCCAAAGTCGACCAACAACGGATACGGCGGCAGGTTGAAGCGTTAACTCCCGATGCGCCGGTTGGCAATTTTGTGCATCAGGTTGTCACGCCCACCCACGAAGTTCGCTGGCTGCAGTGGACTTGCCAGGCCATTTTTGATGATTCGCTCAATGACCGGGAATATCAGGCCGTTGGCAGCGACATTACCGAACGCAAACAGGCCGAGGCCAACCTGCTTCTCTCCGACCAAATTCTTCAGCAAATGCCCAGCGCTATTATTGTTACCGATTTGAGCGGCAAAATTCAGCGCTGGACGGGCAAAGCCAGAGACATTTTTGGCTATTCGGCCTCGGAGGCGGTGGGCCGGCCCGTCAGTTTTATCCATTTGCCCCAAAGCGATATTGACTCAACCGAACGAATTCTGGCCAAAATCAAAGAAACCGGCGAGTTTTTTGGCGAGGTGACGGGCATCACCAAAAGCGGCAAAACCATCCCCATCGAAGCCTCGGCCAAGCCCATTTTTGACAAGTTTGGCCGGCCGCTGGTTTTGATCTGCACGCTCAGAGATATAACTTTTCGGAAAAAAAATGAACAGGCTTTGGAGGAAAGCGAGGAGCGCTTTCGGCTGGCGTTTGAAAATGCCAACATCGGCGTGTGGTTGATAGACCTCGAGGGCCGGCTGCTGCGGGCCAACAACCGCATGTGCCAGATTTTGGGCTACAACCGCGACGAGTTGGAACGGCTCAACGTAAACGATGTCACCCATCCTCAGGATGTCGATCTGCCTCTGGAATTTGTCGAAGGCAGCCTGGCCGGCAAAACCGATCACATTACCTTTGAAAAACGCTACATTCATAAACAGGGATACGTTGTTTGGGCCAACGCCTCCACCTCGCTGGTGAGAGACTCATTTGGCCAACCGCTCTATTTTATTTCTCACGTGCAGGATATTACCCGCCAAAAATTAATAGAAACCGAGCGCGAACGCCTGATCAGCCAGCTTGAAACCAAAAATACCGAGCTGGAACGCATGACCTACACCATTTCCCACGATTTAAAAAGCCCGCTCATCACCATTCAGGGCTTTTTAACGCTGCTGGAAAAAGATGCGGCCAACAACGCCTCTGAGCGATTTGAGCAGAATATCAAATTTATTCGGGCCGCGGCCAAAAAAATGAAACAACTGGTCGATGATTTGCTGGAAATCTCGCGGATTGGCCGCCTGCCATCGCTCCGTGAAACCATCCCCCTCAGCGAAATGATTCGCGAAGCAATCTCAATGGTAGCCGGCTCGATCAATGTCCGCGCGGCCAAAGTGTACGTTAGCCACGATATGCCCACAGTTGTCGGCGACCGCGCCCGGCTGTCGCAGGTATTTCAAAATCTGATTGATAACGCCGTAAAATTTATGGGTACCGAACCCAACCCAACCATCAAAATTGGCGGTCGAATTGAGGGTAATTTTGCAGTTTGCTACGTTAAAGATAACGGCATCGGCATTGACCCGCGCTACCACCACCGCATTTTCAACCTGTTTGACCGGCTAGACACCGACACCGAAGGCTCCGGGGTGGGACTGGCGCTGGCCAAACGGGTGGTTGAACTCCACGGCGGCCAGATTTGGGTGGAATCGGCCGGGGCCGGCCAGGGCAGCACATTTTGGGTAAAATTGCCGCTCACCGCCACCAACCCCGATTTACCCTGATTGGCAGCCGCGGCCAACATGCCCGGCAAAAAGTTGTGAGGCTCCCTTTTTTCTGTTACACTCAAATTCTAACCCAATCCCCAATGACGAAAGGAATACCTATGCCGCCGATGGTTGCTGACACCATCTACCAGGTGCTTTCGCCAGAAGGCAACGTGGTGGGCAATGTCCCCAACCTGCCCCACTCAACTTTGCTCAGCCTGTACCGGTGGATGGTTTTTGGCCGAATTTTCTCAGACCGAATGGTTGCGATGCAACGCCAGGGCCGCATGGGCACCTTTGCCCCGCTCAACGGCCAGGAAGCTGCCTGTGTGGGTATGGCCGCGCCCCTTAAACCAGAAGATTGGCTGATGGGAAGTTACCGGGAGAGCCTGCCCTACATGGTTAAAGGTGTGCCGCTGCTGGTGCAGCTCAAACACTGGGGCGGCTACATCCCCGATTACCCCTTTGAAGCCCGCTGCCTGCCGTTTCAGATTGTATTGGCCACGCAGGCGCTGCACTGTGTGGGCATTGCGCACGCCATCAAATATAAAAAAGAGCCGCATGTGGCCGTAGTCGGCGTCGGCGATGGCGCCACCTCCGAGGGCGATTTCAACGAGGCGCTCAATTTTGCGGCGGTTTTTCAGGTGCCGGCCATTTTTGTGGTGCAAAACAACGGCTGGGCCATCTCTGTGCCGCGCCGGGCGCAAACTAAAATTGACAACTTTGCCCAACGCGCCGCCGGGTTTGGCCTGCCGGCCCAACTGGTTGACGGCAACGATATTCTGGCCGTGACCAGCGCCATGACCGACGCCATTGAGCGGGCGCGCGCCGGGGGCGGCCCCTCGCTGATTGAGGCCGTTACCTACCGCATGGCCGCCCACACCACCGCCGACGACCCCACCCGCTACCAGCCGCCGGAAGAATTGGCGCTGTGGGCCGGCCGCGACCCGCTGCGGCGCTACCGCAAATTTTTGATTGACCGCGGCGTTCTCACCGATCTGGCCGATGAACAGCTTCACGATGAAGTGACCGCCGAATTTGAAGCCGCCGTCGCCGAATTTGAGTCGCTGCCGGCGCAGGATGTGAGCCAGCATTTTGACCTCGCCCTGGCCCGGCCAACGCCGCAACTGGCCCGCCAGCGCCGCCAACTGCTGCAAGAGCTGGAACTGGAGTAAAGGAGCGCCACAAATGCCTAAATTGACAATGGTTCAGGCGCTCAACAACGCTCTGGCGCTGGAATTGGAACGCGACCCGCGGGTGCTGGTTTTTGGCGAAGACGTGGGCCACAATGGCGGCGTCTTTCGGGTAACGGAAGGCTTGCAGGCAGAATTTGGCCCCGAGCGCGTTTTTGACACCCCGCTGGCCGAATCGGCCATTGTGGGCACGGCCGTGGGCATGGCCATTAACGGCCTGCGCCCCGTCGCCGAAATTCAGTTTTTGCCCTTTGCCCTGGTCAGCTTTAATCAGATGGCCACTCAGGCCGCCAGGATGCGTTATCGCTCCGCTGGAGCCTACACCGTACCACTGGTGGTGCGCACGCCGTTTGGCGGCGGTGTCCGCCCGCCTGAGATGCACTCAGACGGCGTTGAGGCGGCGTTCACCCACATTCCGGGCCTCAAAGTAGCTGTCCCCTCAAATCCATATGATGCCAAAGGCTTGCTGCACGCCGCCATTGACGACCCCGACCCGGTGCTGCTGTTGGAACACATGAAGCTGTACCGTTCCATCCGGCAGGAAGTGCCCGCCGAGCGTTACACCGTGCCGCTGGGCCAGGCCGCCGTAGTTCAGCCCGGCAGAGACGTGTCTGTGTTTGCCTACGGAGCGATGGTCGGCGTGGCCATCGAAGCTGCCCGGCAGGCGGCGGAAAGCAGCGGCGCGGCGGTGGAAGTGATCGACCTGCGCACCATTGCCCCGCTCGACGAAGCCGCCATCGCCGCCTCGGTCAATAAAACCGGCCGGGCCGTGGTCGTCCACGAAGCGCCGCGCTCTGGCGGGGTCGCCGCCGAAGTCATCGCCATTATCAACGAGCTGTGCCTCTACTCGCTGCTGGCTCCGGTGGAGCGTGTTACCGGCCCGGACGCCGCTTTTCCGGTGCCCCGGCTGGAAGACGCCATTTTGCCCAACGCCCGGCGGGTCAAAGCGGCCATTCTCAGAACGATGGACGAGTAAGGACAACTGACACATGACCAACAATTACAACTTCACCCTGCCCGATATGGGCGAAGGCATTGCCGAAGCCGAAATTTTACGCTGGCGGGTTGGCGTGGGCGAGCTGGTGGCCCAAAATCAGCCCATGCTGGAAATTCAAACCGACAAAGCCGTGGTTGAAATTCCCGCGCCGGTAGCCGGCCAGATAGGCCAGATTCACGTGCCGGAGGGACAGATGGCCCGCGTCGGTGACCTGCTGGTGACCATTACCCCGGCCGCCGCCGAACCCCTGCCCGCCGCGGGCGGATTGGCCGCCGGGCCGGGCCAGCGAATTTTGGCCGCGCCCGCGGTGCGCAAACTGGCCCGCGAAATGGGCATCGATCTGGCGGAGGTGGCCGGCAGCGGCCCCGCCGGGCGGGTGCTGCCCGATGATGTCCGGCGCTTTGGGGAGCAGACTGCACCGCCCCCAAAAATTGCCGCCTCGCCGCCGCTGGTCGGCCAGGAAAGCAGCCGGGAAGAGCCGCTGGCCGGCCTGCGCCGTCGCATCGCCGAGCGCATGGCCGAGGCCTGGCGCACTATCCCGCACGTCACCATTTTTGAAGAAGTGGACGCCAGCGAACTGGTGGCGCTACGCCGGCAGCTTTCGCCCCAGGCCCAAACGCAGGGTGTGGCGCTGTCGTACCTGCCGTTTATTATCAAAGCGGTGGTGCAAACGCTCCGGGCCAACCCCTATTTCAACGCCTCGCTGGACATGGCCGGCCAAAAAATCATCACCCACCAGCACATTCACATCGGCCTGGCCACCGCCACCGACGACGGGCTGCTGGTGCCGGTTATTCGCCATGCCGACCGGCTGACCACCCTGCAACTGGCCGCCGAAATTACCCGCCTGGCCGAACAGGCCCGCCAGCGTAGCCTCCCCCCTGCCGAACTGAGTGGCAGCACCTTTTCTATTACCAATTTTGGCAGTTTTGGCAGCAGCCAGGGCACGCCCATCATCAACCCGCCGGAAGCGGCCATTTTGGGCTGCGGTAAAATTGCCGACAAACCGGTGGCGGTGGGGCAGCAGGTTGAAGTGCGCCCGGTGCTGCCGCTGGCGCTCAGCATCGATCACCGCCTGCTCGACGGCGCGGCCGCGGCCCAATTTTTAAATCAGCTTACCGGGTTGCTGGCTGCGCCCAGCCGGTTGTTACTGGAGATGGCCTAATGGTTGTGGGTGATATTGCAACAACAACCGAGGTGATGGTATTGGGGGCCGGGCCGGGCGGTTACGTGGCCGCGCTCCGCGCCACCCAGTTGGGCAAAGAAGTGATTCTGGTTGATCCCACCCCACCCGGCGGCGCGTGCCTGCACCGGGGCTGCATCCCGGCCCGGGCGCTGCTCACCGCCGCGCATCACTACTGGCAAATTCCCCATTTGGAACAGATGGGCATTACTGCCGACCCGGCCCAGCTCAATCTGGAACAGATGCAACAGTGGAAAAACCGGCTGATCAAACGGTTGGCGGCCGGCATTACCCAACTGCTCGATACCAACAAAGTGGCCTTTGTGCAGGGCAAAGGCTGGTTTTTAAGCGACAACGAACTCCATGTTGAGGCTGAACACGGCGCCGAGCGCTACATTTTTGAGCATGCCATTATCGCTACCGGCGCAGCGCCCAACGGCCTGTCGGCCTTGAATTTTAACGACCAGACGGTGCTGATGCCGTGGCAGGCGCTGGAACTGGCCGAACTCCCGGCCGACATCGGTATTGTTGGGGCCGACATCATCGCTGCCGAGCTGGCTACCCTGTTTGCCAAACTGGGCAGCCGAACGCACCTTTTTGTGCCTGCCGGCCACGTGTGGCTGCCGGAATTCCCGGCCGACGCGGGCCGGCAGGTGTTCTCGGCGCTGCGCAAGCTGGGAGTTCAGGTTGACACCGAAGTACCGGACCCGGCCACCGCCAGCGCCGCCTGCAAAATAGTGGTGGTGTCGCTGGGGCACGCGCCCAACACGGCCAGCTTGAGGCTGGCGCAGGCCGGCATTAAAACCACCGCGTCCGGCGCTGTGGTCGTGAATGACCGGATGCAAACCAGCAATCCGGCAGTGTACGCTGTGGGCGATGTGACCGGCGGGCCGCCGCTGGCTCACGTGGCCATCCGGCAGGCTAAAGTTGCCGCCGAAAGCCTGGCCGGGTTGCCGGCTCAATTTGCCCCGCAGGCCGTGCCTTACGTAGCCTGGACCGAGCCGCAGCTTGCCACAGTGGGGTTGAGCGCGGCGCAGGCGCAGGCCGCCGGCTACCGGGTCATCAGCGGCCGCTTTCCATTGGCGGCCAGCGGCCGGGCGCTCACGCTCAACGGCGGCGACGGGCTGGTGCAGACCATCGCCGAGCAGGACTCCGAGGTTTTGCTGGGGGTCACCATCATCGGCCCGCACGCCGAAACGCTCATCGGCGAGGCCGCGCTGGCGCTGGAAATGGGGGCCACCCTCACCGACCTGATCGAGACGCTGCACCCGCACCCCGGTTTGGGCGAGGCGCTGCAAGAATCCGCCGAGGCGGCGCTGGGCATGGCCGTTCATATCAAAAGATAAGTAACTACTCAGCCCCCCTCACCCCCCGACCCCCTCACCCCCCGCAAAGCGGGGGGTGAGGGGAGAAAAAACTTTTTTGGTGTGGTTTTGGGCGGCAATGCCGCCCAAAACCACACCAAATCAATCACTTCCCCCCAATTTGGGAAGTAACCCCGCGGGGCACAGGTGGGTTGAGGAGAGGAGTAAAAAAGTCATTTTGACACCAGGCCGCCCCTTAAAATTGGTAGGGAAGGTAGGGGTCAACCAAAGCTTTTACCACCGGAGGAAATGAGCATGACCGTGCCAGGAAATTTTGCCCCTTTTGCCCAAAAAATGCAGGCCGAAGGGTTACCCCAAATTGTCATTAAAAATTTTGAGCACTACTATCACCAACTGGTGCAGGGCCAAACCGGGTTGATCCCGGAAAGCAGCATCGAGCCAGTTGAGTCGCTGCCCAATGTAGCAGAGTTTCCGGTTGAACTGGCCGAAATTGGCCGCAAAGCGATGGCCCAAACAGTGCTGCTCAAATTGAACGGTGGGCTGGGCACCAGTATGGGGCTGGAAAAAGCCAAATCTCTGCTCAGCGTAAAAGAGGGGCTGACATTTCTGGATATTATCGCCCGGCAGGTGCAGCTTGCCGGGCTGCCGCTGGTGTTGATGAACAGCTACAACACCCACGCCGATTCGCTGGCCGCGCTCAAACTGTACCCGTATCTGTGGCGCGGCATCCCGCTGGATTTTTTGCAGCACAAAGTTCCCAAAGTGCTCCGGGCCGATTTTAGCCCGGCTACCTGGCCCGCCGATCCCGGCCTGGAATGGTGCCCGCCCGGCCACGGCGATATTTACACCGCGCTGGTCACCAGCGGCATGCTATCTACCCTGCTGCAAGCCGGCTACCACTACGTTTTTGTGTCTAACGTGGATAATTTAGGGGCGATTCTGGAGCCATCGATTTTGGGGTATTTTGTTAAAAATGAACTGCCGTTTATGATGGAAGTTGCCGACCGCACCGAAGCGGACAAAAAAGGCGGCCACCTGGCCAAACTGCCCACCGGCCAGCTCATTTTGCGCGAGTCGGCTCAGTGCCCGGATGAGGATATGGCTACATTTCAGGATATTGCCCGCCACCAATATTTTAACACCAACAACCTGTGGCTGCACCTGCCCACGCTCCACGGGCTGCTGGCGGCCAAAGAAAATGTACTGGGGCTGGCGATGATCCGCAACAGTAAAACGCTTGACCCCCGCGATCCCACATCGCCGCCGGTGTACCAGCTAGAAACGGCAATGGGTTCGGCGATAGCGGTGTTTGAGGGCGCGCAGGCGGTGCGCGTGCCCCGCGCGCGGTTTGCGCCCATCAAAAAAACCAACGACCTGCTGGATGTGCGCTCCGACAATTATGTTTTGAGCGATGAATTTCAGATTGCGCCCAACCCGGAACGCCGGTTGGGGCCAATGGTCATCGAGCTTGACCCGCGCTATTACCAGCTCATCGATGATCTGGAGGCCCGATTTCCGCACGGCGCGCCATCGCTGTTAGAATGCGAGCGGCTGACTATTAAGGGTGACTTTAAATTTGGCCGGGGCGTAACATTAAAAAACTCCGTGGAACTGGTAAATTCCACGGAGCGGCAAATAACTATTGAGGCTGACACGGAAATCTCCGGCCGGTGGCCGGCGATTTAACGCACCCAAACCGAGCCAATATCGATGGCCGGGTTGTGGCTGATATTGGTGGGGTTACTGCCATCGGCATTGACCACGTACACTTCCACATCGCCATCGCGGTTGGTGTGGAACATAATTTGCCGGCTGTCTGGCGACCAGCTATAATCGCCCTCCATTGATTCCTGGGCTTCGGGCGAGTTGGTGACATTAACCGGGCTGCTGCCATCGGCGTTCATCACGTAGATTTCGGCGTTGCCATCTCGATTGGTTAAAAAGGCAATTTTGCTGCCATTGGGCGACCACGTGGGGAAGCCGTCAAAGCCGGGTGAGTTGGTTAGCCGGGTTACGTTGCCGCCGGCGGCGTCGGAGGCGTAAATTTCAATATCGCCGTCGCGGTCAGACATAAATAAAAGTTTGCTGCCATCCGGCGATAAATCCAGCCCGCCGCTGTTAACTTGCAAATCGGTAACGGGCGTGGCCTGCCCGCCGCCTACCGGCACCGAGTAGCCGGCAATCGTGCCATCGCGGTCAGACAGGAACAGCAGCGAGCTGCCATCCGGCGACCAATCCTCAAACACGTCGTTGGCCGGGTTATCGGTGAGGTTGATCACCGTAGCGCCGGTGGGGTCAACCAAAAATACATCGGCGTTGCCGGCAATGTTGCTGCCAAAGGCAATCCACTCGCCGGTGGGCGACCACACGGGGGGGCTGGCGCTGGCCGGAATCTGGTCGCTCAACCGGCTTGGGTTGGCGCCGTCGCGGTCCATACGGTTTATCAGCAACCCTTCGCCGCTGCCGTCACTTAAAAAGGCAAACGCCTGCGCCCGGCCCGACCAGGCCGGGACGCCCTCGTTGCCGTCGCTATTGGTCAGGTTGACCGGGTTGCTGCCATCGCGGTTACTGGTGTAAATTTCAAAGTTACCGTCGCGGTTGGTCATAAACGCAATTTTGGTTTCTGGTGGGCGGGGCGGCACTACAGGCCGGAGCTGACATCCCGCCAAAAATAGCGTGACAATCAGCAGGGGGAAGGCTATTTTGGGCATGGCCGTTTACCTTTCAATCGCTTGGGTCTTGCGCCGGGAAAATAGGTGCGAGGCAAAACAAGCGGGCAATTTTTCATCGCCAACACTAACACAACTTGCCGGATTCTGCAATTTCAGGGGGTTTTAGCGCCACGCTGCCGTAGCCACAGGCAGGTGGTTGACCACAGCATACGTCAGTTTGACCAGACTTTCTGCGGCCAGCGTGTCTGGCTTGGAGAGCACCGCCGGTTTGCCCAGGCTGGCCGTCAGGTAGAAAACTTCTGGCGAGGGCGGAATAACGCCGATCACCGAAATGCCCAGTTCTTTTTCAATATCGGCGGGGGCAATGAGGTTACTGGAGCGCGCCCGGGAAACCACGGTCAGCCGGGTGCGGTCGAGCAGGCTCCACGATTTAAGCAGTTCCAAATCGTCACGAGCGCAGGCAATTGAAACCGCTTCCGGCTCCAGCACCAGCAAAATCTGGTCGGCTTTTTCCAGCGCCCACTGCACGCCGCTGCCGGAAATCGCCGGCAAATCCAGCAGCACATAAGCTGCCTGAGTCATCAACGTTTCCAGAATAAGATTAACGTGTGCTTCGGTTAACAGCGCGTCCTGCGCCGAGTTGAGGGGACTAACCAGCAGCCGCACCCCGGATGTATGCTGAACCACCCGCCGGGCCACATCCGTGGTTTTGATGTCGGCCGGGTTTTTGAGCAGCAGCCCGCCCAAATCTTCGGCGGGTGAAATATTGAGGTTTTGCCGAACTGTGCCGCGGTTGGCGCGCAGTTCGGCCAGGATAACGGGCTTTTCCTGTAGCGCCAACTGAGTGGCTACGTTGGTGGCGACAGTTGTTACACCCACGCCGCCTTTAACCCCCACCACCGCGATAACCCGGCCTTTGGGTTGTAACACCCGCCGGCTGCGGGCCAGGAGTGCGCCGGCCCGGGCCAGCAATTCTTTATGGGAGACCGGCTTGGCCACGTAATCATCCGCGCCCGCCTGAAACCCATCGAGCTTGTCATCAACAGCGGTTTTGGCGCTGAGTAAAATAATGGGCAGCCAGGCGGTAGCCGGATTGGCGCGTAAACGCTCGCACACTTCCAGGCCGCTCATATCCGGCATCATAACATCTAAAATTATCAGAGCCGGCTGAAGATTTTCAACTTTTTGCAGCCCTTCACTGCCGTGGCTGGCAGTAAAAACCTCGTACCCGGCCTTTTCAAAAACATGCGAGGCCAGTTTCAAAGTTACCGTATCATCATCGACGATTAAAATGCGTTCCTTACTCGCCATTAAAAACCTCTGGCTTATCCCCGTTTATTCGGTTATAATCATTTTAGCGAAGCTTTCGGCAAAATAAAAGGGTCAATTGGTACTGTATTAAGTTTAATGCCGGTTGTGCCGATAATCTTAATAATTTAACTATCGATATCACAATAATAGCCCCACTATGGTTCAGCAGCGGCTTGATAAAATAAATCAATGTTTTCTTGAGTTTGGAATAGACCCGCTGGCAAACATTCGCCAGCTTACCGGCCTGGCCGGCAGCCTGCTGGGCGCTACCTGCGCCCTGTATAATCGGCTTGAGGGCGACAAACTCATCACCACCGCGCAGTGGCAAACCCCGCCAGATTACAACCCCGTAAATCCCGCCGAAGGCTGCATTTGCTTTGATGTGATCAAAAAGGGGGCCACAGATGTGGTTTACGTGCCCAACCTGCCCCAAACCCATTACGCCCACACCGACCCCAACGTGGCCGGCTACAACCTGCAAACCTACATGGGCCGGGCGGTGCAGCGCGGGTCACGGGCGGTTGGAGCGCTAAGCGTGATGTTTGACAAACCGTTTACGCCCAGCGAGGATGATCACCATTTACTGGGATTGCTGGCTTCGGCGGTGAGCGTGGAAGAAGAGCGCTGGCACGCGCTGGAAGAGCTGGCAAATTATCAGCACAATCTGGAACAACTGGTTGAAGCCCGCACCGCCGATCTGGCGGCCGCCCACCAAAAACTACAGCAACAGGAAAAAAATTACCGGACTCTGTTTAATGCCGCGCCAATCTCCATTTTGGTGGCGCAGGATGGCAACTACGTATTTGCCAATCCGGCCGGCCTGCGATTACTGGGTTTCAACCGGCCAGAAGAGCTGCTTGGCACGCCTATTATGCAAACCGTTGCCCCGGCCTCACAGGCAATTGTTAAAGAACGGCTCCGGCGCATTGCCAACGGGCAGGCCAATCCCCCGCTGGAACTTGAACTGATCCACCCCGATGGCACCATCCATCCGGTTGAGTCAACCTCGGTGCCAATTGAATTTGAGGGCCACCCGGCTGCGCTAACCTTTAGCCGTGATTTGAACGTGCAGCGCCAGGCCGAAGAATTAATGCGCAAACATGCCAGCGTGGTTGAACAAACCGGCGATGCCGTCATCATTACCGATAAAAATGGGGTTATCGAATACGTAAACCCTGCTTTTGAGGCCTTAACCGGCTATTGCCACGCCGAAGTGGTTGGGCAAACGCCGCGCATTTTGAAATCCGGCCAGCACCCGCCCGAATTTTATGTGCAGTTGTGGGCCCGGATTTTGGCCGGCAAAACTTTTCGGGATGTGCTGGTTAGCAAAAAGAAAAACGGGGAACTATTTTACGAAGAAAAAACCATTACGCCGCTCCGAGACGCAGCCGGCAACATCACGCATTTTGTATCAACCGGCAAAGACATTACCGAGCGCCGGCTGGTGGAGCAGGAACGCCGCCAGCACGAACAGTTTCTGGCCTCGTTGAGCGATATTACCCGGGCCGCGCTCGATGCGCCGGATTTGCAGACGATGCTGGATATTCTGGTGAAAAAACTACGGGCGCTGTATAACGCAGATAGCTGCTATTTTATTCTGTGGGACGAAGTTAACCAGATCCCCGTACCAATTGCCGTCGATGGCGCCACACCGGAAAACCGGCGCAAATTCTTTTCAATTGAAGTCCACCCTAACGAGCAAACATTGACTGCGGCTTTGTTTGAATCCGGCCGGCCACTGGTGGTTGAGAATAGCAAAACCAGCCCAATTATTCACCGCAAATCTGCGGAAACCTTCGACAGGCGCTGGCTGATGGGCATCCCTTTTGTGGCCGGCCAGCAAAAACTGGGGGCGGCCATCATTTTTTATAACTCACCGCACCAGTTTTCCGGCACAGAAATTACCCAGGCCGAGCAAATTGGCCAGCAAATCGCGCTGGCATTGGCCAAAGTTCAACTGCTTGAAGAAACACAACGCCGCTGGCAAGAAGCCGAGATTTTGCGGCAGGTTACCGCCGCCGTCACCGAACCGTTGAGTTTTAATGAACGGGTAGCGCGGATTTTGGAGCAACTTGAGCAGGTTGTACCTTACGACAGCGCCTCGGCGCAATTGCTGCAAAATGATTATCTGGAAATTATCAGCGGGCGCGGGTTTAAAGAACCGGAGAAAATTATGGGTTTGCGCTTCTCCATTAAAGAGGATAATATTAACGCCCGCGCCGTCAGGGAAAAACAGCCCATTGTCATCTCTGATGTTTGGGATGGTCATCGACACTACTTTGAATGGCCCCACGATAGCATCCGCTCGTGGTTGGGAGTGCCGCTAATGATCAGAGAGCGAATGATTGGTATGCTCACCATCGACAGTTTTCAGCCGGGCTTTTTTAACAAAGACCACATTCGGCTGGTGGTGCCGTTTGCCAATCAGGTGGCGGTGTCTATTGAAAATTCGCGGCTGTTTGAGCAGGCCCGGCACGACGCCGAAGCAAAAGCCGTGCTGCTGCGTGAGGTTAACCATCGGGTAAAAAATAACCTGTCGGCCATTATTGGCCTGCTTTACGCCGAGCGCCGCCACAGCGGCGTTAAAGATGATGCAATCTACCAAAACATCATGCAAGACCTGATCAACCGGGTTAAAGGGTTATCGGTGGTGCATCACCTGCTATCGGCCGCGGAGTGGACGCCGCTACCGCTGGACAAAATCGCCAAAAAATTGATCGATGCGACGCTGCACTCGCTTTCGCCGGAGGCCAAAGTAACGGTCAGCGTCCGGCCGTCGCCGGTGGTGGTTGTGCCCAAACAGGCCAACAATCTGGCGCTGGTAATCAACGAGCTGGCCACCAATTCGCTCAAATATGCTCTGGGTCTGCGGAATACCGTTTGCATTACGGTGAACATCAGCCAAAACGGCCCGCTGATTCGGCTTGAATACCGGGACGACGGGCCGGGATTTCCGCCGAATATTTTGGAGAACCAACAACAGAATGTGGGGTTGTATCTGGTTGAAACATTAATTCGTGATGGTTTGCTGGGCACATTTTCAATGTATAATGAGAACGGTGCCGTAACCGTAATTGAGTTTTCCGAACAGATTCACGAGGCCAAACAATGACGAACTCGAACCCGATTAAAGTACTCATTGCCGAAGATGACCCGATGGTTGGCGAAATGATTCACGGCATGCTGGAAGATACGGGCTATGAAGTGGTGGGCCGGGCGCTCGACGGCCTCCAGGCCATTGAGATGGTGCAGAGCCATCAGCCGCACGTGGTTTTGATGGACCTTGAAATGCCCAATTTGGGCGGCATTGCTGCCACAGCTAATATCATTAACAACACCCCGGTGCCGGTGGTCATCCTCACCGCTTACGATTCGCCGGAGTTGGTGCAGCAGGCCAGCCAGGCCGGGGCCGGAGCCTACCTGGTTAAACCGCCCAACGAGCACGAAATTGATCGGGCAATTACCATTGCGATGGGTCGGTTTAAAGACCTGATGGCGCTTCGCCGCCTCAACGCGGAGTTGGAACTGGCGCTGGCCCACGTGAAACAGCTCAGCGGGCTGCTGCCCATTTGTGCCAACTGCAAAAAAATCAGAGACGACGCGGGCTACTGGCAGGAAGTTGAAGTGTACATCAGCGAGCACAGCGACGTGGAATTTAGCCACGGCCTGTGCCCGGATTGTATGAACCGGCTGTATCCCGGCTTTCTGAGCAATATGTAATAATCTCACCCACCCTCAAAAAGGATAATCATGATTAAAACTGTAACGGCAACCCGCTACGTTACTCCCCTGCGCGAAGGCGGTTCGCTGCCGGCCATTGTTGAAGCCGATGACAATCAACTTTACGTAATGAAATTTGTAGGCGCCGGCCAGGGGCCAAAGGCGCTCATCGCCGAGTTGCTCGCCGGCGAAATCGGCCGGTCGTTGGGCCTGCTCATTCCGGAAATTGTGTTTATGGAGCTTGATCCCATGCTGGCGCGCTCTGAGCCAGACCCCGAAATTCAGGATTTACTCAAGGCCAGTGCCGGCCGGTTAAACCTGGGGCTGCGCTACCTGCCCAACGCCTTTGATTTTAACCAACTGCTCAAACCGCCGCCCGCGCCGGAGCTGGCTTCTAAAATTGTTTGGTTTGACGCCTACATCACCAACGTTGACCGCACCGCGCGCAACGTCAATATGCTCATCTGCGGCGACACCCTGTGGCTCATTGATCACGGGGCGGCGTTTTATTTTCATCACAGTTGGGATGACAACTATTTAACCCGCAGCCAAACGCCTTTTAGCCTGATCAACAACCACACCCTGCTGCCGTTTGCCAGCCAGCTATCGCAGGCCGATGCCGAATTGCGGCCGCGGTTAACCAAAAAACTGCTGTCAGATATTGTAGCTCAAATTCCGGATAACTGGCTGGGTCAGGAATCTACGTTTTCTACGCGCAAAAAACATCGCGCGGCCTACGTCGCCTATCTGCAAAACCGGCTGGCTGCCGCGCCAATCTTTGTGGAGGAAGCGATTAATGCCCACCACAAACTCGTTTGATTACGCAGTTGTCCGGGTGGTACCCTATGTTGAACGCGAGGAGTTCATCAACGTGGGGGTAATTTTGTTTTGCCGCACCCAGCGTTTTCTGGCGGCCAAAATCGAGCTGGATGAACAGCGACTGGCGGCAATGGCGCCCCAACTAGACCCCGAAAAGGTGCGCCATCACCTTGAATTGATTCCACGCATTTGCAGCGGCGACGCCAGCCATCCCATCGGCCAGTTAGCCCCCGCCGAGCGGTTTCACTGGCTGGTGACGCCGCGCAGCACCAGCATTCAGGTTTCCGGGGTGCATACTGGCCTGTGCACCGATCCCGCCGAAGCGCTGGAACATTTGATGCAGGCGATGGTCAGGCTGTGCTAACGGCGGGCCAGACGGTTGGTGATTAAAACCAGACTCAGCGCGGCCACCAGCAGCACCACTACCAGGCCGTAAGCCAGATAAATGCCAACCTGGTCGGCAATCCAGCCCAAAACCAGCGGCGCCAGCAAAATCGCCGTCCCGCCGCCCATCGACAGGCGGGCGCTGGCCTGATCAATTTGGCGGGCGGCCACGCCCACCGCCACCGACAGCGTCAGCGGGAACAGGTTGGCCACGCCCAGCCCGGTAATAAACAGCCCCACAATATTCAACACCGGCGACCGCGCCAGCCAGAACAACGGAAAACCAACCAGCGCCGTGCTCAGCGCCAGCGTGAGCAGGTTTGCGCCCGGCGTAGTCCGGGTGAGGCGGCTGCCCCAAAATCGGCCCACAATCATTGCCCCAAAAAACACACTCATGGCGGTGGCGGCATCTACGCGGGCCAGCCCGGCCTGATTCTCCAGAAAGTCCGCGCCCCAAAAAATCAGGCACCATTCCACTGAAACCGAAAGCACCACCACCAGCCAGTAACCCCAAAACAGCAGCGGCAGTTTGCGGCTCGATGACTTATCTTCAACCGCGCGGCGAGGTTCGGGCACGGGTTGGGCTTTGAACAGCAGGCCCATTACCAGCAGCGTCGCCGCGCCAAAATAGAGGGCGCTGCGCCAGCCGAAGCCCGTCCGCTGAAAGCCGCCAATCAGCAGCGGGGCCAGCGCGGCAAAAACGCTGGCCATCACGTTAGACTCAGTCAGGGCGATGGCTCGCTTTTCCTGATGCCGGTCTGACAACATGGCCTGAATCATCACCAGCACCAACGACCCCAGCCAGCCCATAGCCAAAATACTGCCAATGGTTAACACGGTTTGGCTGCTCAGCGCCAACCCCACGCCCCCCACGGCCATCCCGGCAGCTCCGGCCCAAAAAACAACATAGCGGCTCAATTTGAGCGCCAGCCTATCGCCGGTTAACCCGGCCAGCACCATCCCCAGCGCAAAGGCGCTCAGATGCAGGCCGGCCACGGTGTAACTCAAACCGAGTTCGGCGCGCAAAAATGGCATCAGCGGGCCTAACGCTGCCTGCATATAAGCGTAATAGGCCAGCATCCAATAGGCCAGCCAGGTAAAACGATCGCGTTGAAACGGCGCGGCCTGAAGCAGGGTTGGTTCGGTCATTGGCGGCACCCTTTCAAAAAGATGGCGATGGCAGCCAGGGCGCACAGCGAAGCAAAGCCAAACACAGCGCCGCCGCCCAACTGATCCCACACGTAACCGGCTACCACCGAGCCAATGCTCCAGCCAAAACCGTTCATGGCAATGCCCACCATTGCCTGCGAGGTGGCTCGTAGCCCCACGGGCGCGGTTTTGGCCACAAAGCCCACCACCGCCACCCAATACACACCATAACACAGCCCGATCCCCAGCACTACCGCAATAATCAACCAAACCGAATTGGCCAGCCCAATCAACCCCCAAATTACCACATAGCCCAGCATAGCCCCCGGGATAAGCCGCCGAAACGAAAACCGGGCAAACCAGCTTGCCCCAAAATACATCATCGGGATTTCCAGCAGCGAATTTGCTGCCCAAACCAGCCCAACGTGGCGCTCGGTGCCGCCCACAGCCAACACGTGCAGTCCCAAAAAGCCCACATAGCACGACAGCCCAATCCCCATCAAAATCAACGCGATAAAAAAGCTCAAATAGTGAGGCTGTCCCAGCAGAATTTTTAAACCCTGTCTCAAACGGGTGTTTTGCGGCGACGGCTCAACCGGAATAAAAATGCTCAGTACGGCACAACCAAGCCCCAACAATGTGGCGTGCAGCCAAAAAGTGAGATTCATTGTTTGCGGCGTTAAAAATTGAGCCAGCACCAGCGACGCCAGCAAAAAACCGGTTGTTCCCCACAACCGCTGGCGGCCATAACTGGCATTGAGCCGGGTAACCACGCTCATCACCGTGCCATCGACAATGGCAGCCATTGGGTTGCGGAAAAAAAACAAAATGATGACCAGCACCATAAACAGCCAAAAACTGTTGGCCTGCAAAAACAGCAGGCTAACACCCCCGGCCGAGAGAGCGCACAAAAATAAAACCTGCCGGTATATCTGCCAGCGATCGGCCACGCCGCCCCAAAATGGATTGGCAATCAGGGTAACCAGCGGCGGAATACTCCCCAACCAGCCAATCTGCGCGCCAGATAATCCCTTCTGCTGCAAATAAATGTTGAAAAAGGGAATCAAACTGCCAACCGCGCCAAAAAACAGCAGGTAGTACAATTTGGCAATCAGCAGGCCGCGGTTGGCCGGATCGAGCGTTGTATTAAGCCGTAATGAAAGTTGTGATGCGCGAAAAATGGCTTATCTCCCTGTGCAGCTATACCCCAAAACAAACGTAGATCACGCCTTTGGCGTGACCTACATCTTTGTGGGAAACTATTCAATGTTGACAGATTAACGGCCGTACTGCACGCGCCGGCCCAACAGCACCCCAATCAATGTTTCCAGTACAAAAACAACCAGGATCACCAGCGCGTCCAGGCCAATGGTAATGATAAACGCCGCCAGCAAGTATAACAACAGCGACAGGCTGAAATCCTGCACGGCCGGTGGCAGCGAAGGGTTCAGCCCCAACCCCAACCCCAGCACAAAAGCCAACCCCAAAAAGATAAGCGCCGTGCGCCAAGACTCGCGGTCTGAGGCGCTGGGCAGCATGGCGTTGGAAATGGCAAAAACCAGGTAAACCCCCAACCACACATCGGGGATGGTCAGCATATCAGCCGCCGCCCGCCACCAGCGATCCGGGTTGGCGCTGAGCACGGCATTGCTCAGTTGATCCAACCGTAACCAGCCGTACCCAATGAGCAGCACCGCCACACTGCCAAAAATTAAGGGAGCCAGCCCAATCAGGCTGTGCCGAAACGGGTCCGTGGCGTCAATCTGAACCGCGCCCATTTGGAGTTGGCCGCCCTTTTTGGGTTTGGGCCACACTGAAAAGCTGCGGGTTGTTACCCCCAGTAATTTGGCGGTAAGCCAATGGCTAAATTCGTGGAGGAGAGTGCCGGGCAAAAACAAAACCCAAAAAATCCACAGCGCCACGGCCTGGCTGCGGGTTAACAAAAAAGCCACCCCCTGCACGTGGGTATAAATCCAACGGTTCAGGGGGTGTAGCAGTAAAAATGTAATAATCAGCCAAAAAAGAATAGACCAGCCAGACATGCCATCCAATCTTTGGGGCGAGGCGATGCCGCCATCGCCCCTAAGCTATAACCCTACAGCGCTCCTTTGATCAGGGGCAAAAAGTTTTCAATAGTCAGGCTGGCGCCGCCAACCAGCGCACCGTCAATATCAGGTTGGGCCATGTAGGCCTGAACGTTGGCCGGCTTAACGCTGCCACCGTACTGCACCCGAATCTGCCCGGCGACATCGACGCTGTACATTGAAGCCAGCACCCCGCGAATGGCCGTGGCAATAATACTGTTGGCGGTTTCGGCGTCGGCGTTTTTGCCGGTGCCAATGGCCCAAATGGGTTCGTAGGCCACAATTACTTTCACCGCATCGGCGGCAGACAACCCGGCAAAGGCGGCTTTAACCTGCCCGCCCACAAAGCTGTTGGTTTCGCCGGCTTCGTTTTGGGTCAGATTTTCACCCACACACACAATTGGGGTTAATCCGTGGGCCAGCGCCACTTTGATTTTTTTGTTGACACCCTCATCGGTTTCACCAAAAAATTGACGGCGTTCAGAGTGGCCCAAAATTACGTACTGGCACAGCTCTTTGAGCATCAGCGGCGAAACCTCGCCGGTAAACGCGCCCTGCTCTTCAAAATACATATTTTGCGCGCCCAAACCGACGTTTGTGCCGGCCAATATTTCACTCAGCGCCGCCAGCGCGGTAAACGGCGGGCAGAGCACCACATCCACGCCGTCAATATCGGCCACGGAGTCAATAACGTCCTGGGCCAGCTTTTTCGCTTCGGCCACAGTTTTGTGCATCTTCCAGTTACCAGCAATAATTGGTGTTCGCATTTTTAAATTTGTATCTCCCTCAAAAATAGACTTTATTATGTCACTCTGAGTCTTCGGCTCAGAGTCTCCGGTTCTCTCATCGTGGAGACTCTTCGCTCCCTGCGGTCGCTCAGAGTGACATTTTTGTTTTCGTTGCTGCACCCGCAGGTTCTATCACGCTCACTTGAGAATAAGTTTGGTGGGTTGGGTGAGTTTTGAGTTTTGAGTTCACAGTTCGTGTTGCGTGTTGCGCAGGCCCGCAATTCGCTGACTCGCTGACTCGTTCATTCACTCAGGCTTGTGCAGTTTATCACAATAATTTAATTTGGGCAACGATGCGGATTAGAGTATACCTTCAAAATAAGCAGTTAGCTCTTCGAGGGCGGAGCGGACCGGCGACCATTCTGATTTAAACAGATGTTTCTCAACCATGCGAGCCACCGCCGCCCGGCTTAACGAGGCGGCTCCGGCGCCCTGCTGGGTAGTAGACAACCCCCCCAAGGCGTTACCCAACGCCGCCGAGGCTTCCCAGCTTAACCCCACTAACCGGGCCAGCACCACCCCGGCGTTGAAACTATCGCCGGCACCGGTGGAATCTTTGACATCAACCTCAAATGATGGGAAGGCCACCCGCTTGTCGCCAACGGCCAGCAAACAACCTTTGCGGCCCCGTTTGGTGACCACCGCGTTAGCGCCCTGGCCGTTGAGCAAAAAAGCCAGGCTGTCATCTACCGGCAGGCCGCTGCCCAGCAAAGTTACCTCGGTTTCGTTGGGCAAAATCACATCGATGCGGGGCAGCAGTTCTAAAATTCTGGCGCGGGCGCGGATGGCCGGCTCGGTGCCAATATCCAGGCTAACCCGGGTGTAGGGCGAGTTTTCGGCAATGTCCAGCGCGCTGAGAATGGTTTCATACTGGTGGTGGGCCAAAAACGAATAGCTGGACAGGTGTATCCAGCGACAACTGGCAAAATATTTGGGGTCAATTTCACGGGCCTGGGTAAAAGAGTTTGCACCGCGCGCGCCAAACATAGTCCGCTCGCCATCTTCGGTCACGGCGATAAAAATCATCCCGGTGCTAACTTTGGGGTCTACCTGAACCTGGCTGCAATCAACGCCGGCGCTTTGCAGGTCGGCGATAACCTGATTGGCCAGCGGATCGCTGCCAACGCGGCCAATAAAGCCCACATTCATATCCATTTTGGCCAGCGCGATAGCGGTATTCACCGCCGAGCCGCCGGTGTGCAGTTGCACCGTGGTGGCTATGGCCTCATTACCCGGCAATGGATAAGCCGGGATGGTAAATATCACGTCTACATTTATGTCGCCCATCACCACAATATCGGGCATTGTGCGCAGCTCCAACAGATTATTTATTCGTCTCGCACATCCGGGGCAGAAGGTAAAACCACTACAAATTTGCTACCTTTGCCAACCACACTTTCAACCCAAATTCTGCCCCGATGAACCTGAACCATGCCCTTGGCAATGGATAACCCCAGGCCCATGCCCTGATATTTGCGGGTGAGCGGCGGTTCAACCTGATAAAATTGGTCAAAAATGCGGTCGTATTCTGCTTTGGGAATACCAATTCCGGTATCGATAACGCTGAGAGTGTATTTGTGATCGTTAAAATGGACACTGACGTGAATGCGGCCGCCTTCCGGGGTAAACTTGATGGCATTGCTCACCAGGTTAGCCACAATCAAATAAACTTTTTGTCGGTCCCCATCGATATTTAACAGCGAGTCCTCGGGCGAAAACTTGGTGGTGAGAATGAGTTTTTTGGTAGCAATAATCTGGGAAAATTCTTTGGTAACGTCGTTAACCAGCGATTTCAAAGAAAAGATCGACCGTTCAAGCTGCACACCATCGGTTTGAATGTGGCGCAGGTTGACCATATCATCAATGAGCGCCCGCAATTTTATGGCGCTGCTCAGCACAATATCCAACTGCTCGCTGGCTTCGCCTTTTACGTTGTCTTTGAGAAAAGTGGCATACCCCAAAATTACCGCCAGCGGCGTGCGCAGCTCGTGCGAGGCAATACTGACAAAATCGTTTTTGAGCTGGTCAACCTGCGACAGATCACGGTAGGCCTGTTGCAGTTCATCGAGCAGCCGCGCGTTTTCAATGGCAATCGCCGCCTGCAATCCCAAAGTGGTGGTAATTTGGATGTCGTCCTCGTTAAAGCCTTCGGAGGTGGTTTTGTTAATAACTTCCAAAACGCCAATCACTCTGTCTCGCACGCGCAACGGGACACCCAAAATTGATTGCGTTTGAAAATCCAGCGTGGTGTCAACATCGCCGTGCCAGCGCGGATCATTTTTGGCATCACGGATAAGAATCGGTTTGTTTTTACGGATAACATAGCCGGCAATGCTTTTATCCATCGGAATGCTGATTTTTCTGAGGGCGCTGCTCACTCCGCCAGAGGCTTCGGCAAAGCGGAGTTCGCCGGTATTGCGGTCAATCAGCATAATTGAGCAGGCTTCGGTGTTGGTCAGTTCCGTGGCAGATTGCACAATAATTTGCAGCAGCGGCTCCAGGCTGAGGGTAGAATTGAGCATCTGGCTAACCTTGACAATTCGCTCCAGATACCCAATACGGTGCTCCAGGCCAACAATTTTTTGTTTGAGCATGTCGGTCTGGTCGTCCTGATCGCCAACCCTAACCGCGTCCAATGGCTCGTCACCATCGACAGCCGGGCCAAAATCCAGATCGTCCACCTCGGATGGGTCAGGTTGGGGTATCAGGTCATCATCATGTCGATCGGGGTCTGATTCTTGGCCAGGCCCATCAAGATATCTAAGCATTGAAACCTCATTACGAGTACGTTTTAACGACGGTGGTGAGTGAATTATACACTAGCCCCCGGGGTTTGTCTACGCGCTACGCCACATTATACCCGGCATCGGGATAAATTTTCAAAAGCGCCTGTTGAATGAGAGCGGTACTTGATGGAATCGGCAGGCCGCTGCGCCAGCCCAGATAGAGCAAAAATTCGTGGTTACCGGCCGGCCCGGTTATGGGCGATGCCGTTAACCCCAGCACGTCAAACTCCTGCTGGCCGGCCATTGCTATCATCTTTTCCAGCACTTCCCGGTGCGTTTTGGAGTTTCTAACTACCCCACCTTTGCCCACCTGTGACTTTCCGGCTTCAAATTGAGGTTTTATCAGGGCAATAACCCGCGCCGGCGCAGCCAGCCACTTTTTAACCGCCGGCAAAATCAATTTGAGGGAAATAAACGAGGCGTCAATTGTAACCAAATCGATGGGGTGGGGCAGCGACTCCAGATAGCGGGCATTGGTGCGCTCCATAACGGTAACGCGTTTGTCCTGGCGCAATTTCCAGGCCAACTGCCCGTACCCCACATCGATGGCGTAAACGTGAGCCGCCCCACGCTGAAGCAGCACATCGGTAAAGCCGCCGGTTGAAGCGCCCACGTCGGCGCACACGGCTCCCACCGGCTCCCAGCCAAAGGCATCGAGCGCGGCAGCCAGTTTAATGCCGCCGCGGCTCACATAGGGCAGTTCTTCTTCTACGCACACCTTGGCATCTGCGGCAGTGGGGTGGCCGGCTTTAGTCACCACCTGGCCATCAACCTGCACCCGGCCGGCCATAATTAAAGATTGAGCCTTGCTGCGACTATTAACCAACCCCAATTGGGTCAGTAAAAGATCAAGTCTTACTTTACTCATTTGGATGTTTGCCTAGCCTTTCCATTTGAGTATCATGGTGCTCTATAAATTTTTGGAGCATACGATTTTGATTAAAGGAATTTTCAAAACCCTCAGACCCAAACAATGGACCAAAAACGGATTTGTTTTTGCGGCGCTGGTCTTTGATGTTAAACTTTTTCAGCCCGACCTTTTGCTGCGCACCCTGGCCGGTTTTGTGCTGCTGTGCCTGATCTCCGGGACGGTGTATTTAATTAATGACCTGGTTGACGTAGAAAAAGATCGCCAGCACCCCGTAAAACGAAACCGGCCCATCGCCGCCGGTGTTGTGCCATTTGGCGTGGCAATGGCCGTCGCTTTTCTGCTGCCGGCCATTACTCTCCCTTTAAGCTATGCGCTAAATGTTACATTTGGGATAATTGTAACCGCGTATCTGCTGCTGCAAATTGCTTACTCGTTCTTTTTGAAGAACATGGTCATTGTCGATGTGTTGACCATTGCCGCCGGTTTTGTGCTGCGGGTAGCTGCCGGAGTGCCGCTGGTTGCTGCGGAAAGGTTTTCGCCGTGGCTGTACGTGTTTACGGTGCTGCTGGCCCTGTTTTTAGGGCTGGGCAAACGCCGCCAGGAGTTGGTCCTGTTAAAAGGCAAAGCGGTTAACACCCGGTCAATTCTTAACCAGTACAACCTTCAGTTTCTTGACTCGATGATGTCGGTAGTAACTACCGGCACCGTGGTGACCTATGCTTTTTATACTTTTTCTGCGCCTAACCTGCCGGCCAACCATCTGATGATGCTAACCATCCCGTTTATTGTTTACGGTATCTTCCGCTATTTGTACGTGATTCACGTGCAGGGTAACGGCGGCGCCCCGGACGAAGTATTGTTAACAGACAGGCCCTTGCAGGTTAATATTGTGTTGTTTGGCCTGGCGGTACTGTTTATTCTGTACCGGCTGTAAAAATGGCACCGCAGGCCGGGGGGCTTGGGGGGTAGTTCCCCCAATATTATTTTCATTGTTGGTATCGAACCCCCGGTTCTGTCGAACTGCTGTAAAAATAAACGAGCCTGCGAACCGGCGAAATCTTAGGCCGGGCTTGCAGCCCAGCGGTCACACAACAAGCTAACCTACTGCCCGTGAATGTAGGGGCGCTTCGCGAAGCGCCCCTACGCTACATTTTCATACACAGTTACCGAGCCTCGATTCGGTCACACTCCCGGTAAAATAGAAAAGAGATACCTTTGGTTGCAAAGGCATCTCTTTTTTTTCAACCGTAGAGTACAACTAAACTTCGTTTTGTATCCAGCGAAACTGCAATTAGCGCTTGGTGTACTGAGGTGCTTTGCGGGCGCGTTTGAGGCCGGGTTTCTTGCGTTCTTTGGCCCGCGCATCTCTGGTTAGCAAACCGTATTGGCGCAGCACTTTGCGGTAGTCCGGATCGGCTTTGAGCAGCGCCCGGGCAATGCCCAGTTTTACCGCACCCGCCTGGCCGGTCACCCCGCCGCCATCAACTTTTACGGTGATGTCAAAGCGGCCTTCGGTACCAGTAACTCTGAAGGGTTTATTGATTTGCTGCTGATCCACTTTGCGAGAGAAGTACTCCGCCAGCGGTTTGTCGTTAACGGTAGCCACGTTTCCGGTGCCGCCGGTATGCAACCGCACGCGCGCGGATGATTCTTTACGCCGACCAAGACCTTCGTAGTATTGAGTATCTGCCATAATTTCTATTCCTCAATTTTTATTTCAGTTCCAGTGATTTGGGTTGCTGGGCTTGATGCGGATGTTCTGGGCCAGCATATACCTTTAATTTTTTAAACATCTGCCGGCCCAACCGATTTTTGGGCAGCATCCCCCGCACCGCAGACTCAAGAACGCGTTCCGGGAATTTTTGTAACTGGTCACGCAACGTAATTTCGGTTAATCCGCCGGGATAGCCAGAGTGGCGGTAATATTTCTTTTGAGTCATTTTCTGGCCGGTTGCGTGAACTTTTTCGGCGTTCACAATAATAACGTAATCGCCACAATCAACATGAGGGGTATACAGGGCTTTGTGTTTGCCGCGCAGCACGGTGGCAACGCGGGTAGCCAGCCGGCCCAGAGTTTGCCCCTGGGCGTCTACTACATACCAATCTCGTTGAATATCCTGTTCTCTTGCACTTACTGTCGTTTTCACTGGTAGTTCTCCTCTACAAGGCAATCATTCATCGCCTTACGTACTATCGGGATAAGTTACATTAACCAAACACAAACCGTGCGCCGGGGCCGGTGCCGCCGACAATTTTAAATTTTTAGCCAGCAATATCTGTTGAACATCATCGGGCAAAAGCTGGCCGCTGCCTACCTGCACCATCGTTCCGACAATATTTCTAACCATCCGGTACAAAAACGCATTGGCGGTAATCTCAAAAACAATGCGGTTGCCAGCTTCTACCAGCCACTCGGCCTGCGTTACCCGTCGCACGGTGTTTTCGCCCTGCGGCGGCTTGCCAAACGAAGCGAAATCGTGGCTGCCAATAAGATACCGGCTGGCGATATTCATTGCTTCAACATCAAGGCTGCGCTCAATGTGATAAGCGTACCGTTGCTGCATAACGCTGGGCCACCGCTGGTTGATAATTTGATACCGATACGTGCGGCTCAGTGCCCCAAATCTGGGGTGAAAGTCACGGTCTGTGGTTGTTAATGTCCTGATAACAATATCGCGCGGTAATGTTGCATTGAGCGCACGATGTAATTCTGTTAAACTGTGACGCCAGGCCACGTTGAAGGCAATAACCTGCCCGGTAGCGTGAACCCCGGCGTCTGTTCTGCCGGCGCCATCAATCCTGACAAACGATTGAGTGATTTTTTGCAGACTGGCTTCAATTTCACCCTGAACTGTGCGCCCGGCCGCCTGAATTTGATAGCCCAAAAAGTCGGTGCCATCATATTCAACCGTAGCCCGGTAACGACAGACCGGGGATTCGCTCACCCCATGTCCACCAGTTCAATCAAGGCCATTTCTGCGGCATCACCCTGGCGAGGCCCCAATTTGTAGATACGGGTATAACCGCCGGTGCGGCTGCTCACGCTCGGCCCAATTTCATTGAACAGTTTTTGCAGCACAGCCGGATCGTGCAGTTCGCGGGCGGCCTGCCGCCGGGCGTGCAGGTCGCCGCGTTTGGCCAGGGTTACCAGCTTTTCAGCAATGGGCTGAATGGCCTTGGCTTTGGCTTCGGTGGTTTTAATCCGGTTGTGCCGGAAAAGTTCGGTAGTCAGAATTTTGAACAGAGCGCGTCTCTGATCTTTTGAGCGGCCTAATTTTCGGCCCATTACATTATGTCGCATTAATAGTTCTCCTAAAATCCAGGTACAGGATTATTCCATGAAATCTGGCACTTTGGGCGCGGCGATTTCGTCACCATCTTCTACCAGGTTCAGATAGCCTTTTTCCTCAAGCTTTTCCATCAGTTCATCCAACGACTTTTGCCCAAAGTTGCGGATGGCCAGAATCTCATCCTGTCCTTTCTTAAGCTTTTCTAAAATCTCACCAACCTGAGTGATGCCGGCGCGTTTGAGGCAGTTGTAGGCCCGTACGGTCAGTTCAAGGTCCTCAATGGGCATCTCTTTAACTTTACTGGGCAAGCTACTCTCTTCGCGTGGTTCTTCGGGAATGTCGGCTTCGGTTACACCACCGGCCACCAGCGAGAAGTGCTGCACCAAAATACGGGCAGACTCGTTTAAGGCATCGTGGGGCAAAATGCTGCCATCGGTGGTGATTTCCATGCGCAGGCGGTCGTAGTCGGTGGCCTGGCCAATGCGGGCGCGTTCAACCACGTAGTTGGCTTTGCGCACCGGGCTGAAAATTGCGTCAACCGGGATTTCACCAATGGGCAGTTTGCCGCGTTCTTCGGCCGGCGAGTAACCACGCCCCATTTGCACAACCAGCTCAATATCAAGTTCGGCTTCGGCGGAATCGGCGGTGAGCAGGTACAATTCCGGGTTGATAATTTCCACGTGCGGCGGCACTTCAAAGTCACCGGCCGTTACCGCGCCCTCACCTTTGATTTCTACGCGCAAGCGAGCCGACTCGTTTTGATGCAGCTTAAGCCTGAGCTGTTTGACATTGAGAATGAGCGCGGTCATATCTTCTTTAACGTGCGGAATCGCCGAAAACTCGTGATGAACCCCACTCACTCTAATTGACGTTACGGCCGCGCCGGTGAGCGACGACAACAACACTCGCCGCAGGGCATTGCCCAACGTAATCCCATACCCATTTTCTAACGGGCCAATCACAAACCGGCCATAACTCTTTGAACTGGCTTCGGTTTCAATTTTGGGTAAGACCATATTAAATTCAGACAACGGAACACCCTCCAAAATTGCTACACTAAATAATTATTGTTGTCTCTGTTGATTGCCAAACCACAACCTAGCGGCTGTAGTACTCAACAATCAACTGCTCATCGAGGGTGGCATCAATGTGATCGCGGGTTGGCAAGCTGACCACGCGCGCCGAAAGCGCTTTGGCGTCTAAATTCAGCCAATCGGGCACGCGTCCCTCGTCCAGGCTCTGGGCAGCCTCTTTAAAGAAGGCGCTCTTTTTGCTGCCTTCACGGACCACAATGACATCGTTAGGGCTAACCAAAAACGACGGAATGTTGGTTTTGCGGCCGTTTACATCAAAGTGGCCGTGAATAACCAGTTGCCGGGCTTGAGCCCGCGATGAAGCAAGGCCCAACCGGTAAATAACGTTGTCCAGGCGACTTTCCAGAATTGACAGCAGGTTTTGGCCGGTCAACCCTTTTTGAGTTTGGGCCTGGCGGAAATAGCGGCGGAACTGGCGCTCGTAAACGCCGTACACGCGCCGCGCTTTTTGCTTGGCTCTAAGCTGCATGCGGTAATCTGATTCTTTGCGGCGGAACTGGGCCTGGCGGCCATGCAGCCCGGGCGGATACGAACGTCGCTCAAAGGAGCATTTGGGTGAAAAACAGCGATCACCTTTTAGAAATAACTTTTCGCCTTCCTGGCGACACAGTTTGCAAACTGGGTCTGTATAACGTGCCAACTTATCCTCCTAAATAGTATCTCTAATAAATTAAAGAGGTTTACGGGCTTGGCTCACCCTTCGTCCCTCTTTGACATGACTTATAGATGTCGTGCTAACCAACAACCCCACTTAAACGCGGCGCTTTTTAGGCGGCCGGCAACCGTTGTGTGGAATCGGCGTTTTATCGGTAATAGACGTCAGTTTCATTTCAGCGGCCTGCAACGCCCGAATAGCAGCTTCGCGGCCAGGGCCAGGGCCTTTTACAAACACATCCAGTTCACGCACCCCGTGTTCCTGGGCAGCCTTAGCGGCATTGGTTGCCGCCAACTGGGCCGCATACGGCGTGCTTTTGCGCGATCCTTTAAAGCCGCTGGTACCAGCGCTGGCCCAAGATACCGTGTTACCGTAGGGATCGGTAATGGTAATAATGGTGTTATTAAAGGTTGCGTAGATAAATGCTTTACCGGACGGGATATTTTTTCTTTCTTTTTTACTGCCAGTTCGTACCCGTCGTGCTTTTTGTTTTGCCATCGGTCCTCCAGATCAGATTAAAAAATACCTTACTTGCGAGCAGCTCGTTTTTTACCGGCCACGGTTTTGCGACTACCACGCCGGGTGCGGGCGTTGGTGCGGGTGCGTTGGCCGCGGGCCGGCAAGTTTCGGCGATGCCGCAAGCCGCGGTAACAGCCAATTTCTTGCAGGCGTTTGATGCTCAGGCCAACTTCCCGGCGCAAGTCACCTTCTACCACGTAATCGCGGTCGATGGTATCGCGCAAGCTGATAATTTCATCTTCCGACAGGTCCTTGACGCGGGTATCCGGGCTAATGCCCGCTTTGGTTAAAATTTCCTGGCTTGTCGTTAAACCGACGCCATAAATATAGGTTAACCCAATTTCAACGCGTTTTTCGCGCGGCAGGTCAACACCAGCAATACGAGCCATATTTTACTTCTCCTTATCCTTGGCGCTGCTTGTGCCGGGGGTTAGTGCAAATCACCCTAACAACACCACGACGTTTGATAATTTTGCAGTTGTCACATCGACGTTTGATAGAAGGTCTTACTTTCACAATGCACGCTCCTACGTAACTTACAATAGCGTTAAAATGTCTGCTTCACCATCGGTAACGGCGAACGAATGCTCAAAATGAGCGCAGAGGCTGCTGTCGGCGGTTACTACCATCCAACCATCGTCAAGCAATTTGGTGCGCCAGGTTCCTACGTTGACCATTGGTTCTAAGGCGATGGTCATTCCCTGGCGCAACGGCACCCCGTGATTTTTTTCGCCGTAGTTGGGCACCTGCGGGTCTTCGTGCATGTTGCGCCCAACCCCGTGCCCGGTGTACTCTCTGACAACACTGAAACCGTTTTGTTCGACAAACTCCTGAATCGCGGCCGAAATATCGCCGGTGCGGTTACCAGTTTTGGCCTGAGCAATGCCCAGGTACAAAGCCTGTTCGGTAACCTGGAGGAGTTTTTCGGCCTCTTTAGAAATGCGCCCCACCGCAATGGTTGTGGCGGCATCTCCCACCCAGCCCTGGTAGTAGGCTCCGCAATCTACGCTAAAAATATCGCCTTCGCGCAAAATTTTATCGTAGCTGGGGATACCGTGAACCAGTTCTTCGTTCACACAGGCGGTGATAGTGGCCGGAAACGGCTGCCCGCCAGCATGAGGGCTGGGGTATCCTTTAAATACAGGTTTGGCGTTGTGCCTGTTCAAAACCTCTTCGGCAATGTCGTTGAGTTCGCCGGTAGAAATACCGGGTTTTACATTTTTTCTAACTTCAGCCAGAGCCTTGGCGACAACAGAACCGGCTTGACGCATCAGTTCTATTTCTGCTTTTGATTTGATGACAATCCGTCTGGCTCTATTTAGCATTCTAACAAAAACTAGTTGATAAACCCTTCGTAGTTGCGCATAAGCAACTGGGCTTCAAGCTGCTTCATCGTATCCAGCACAACCCCAACCACAATGAGCAGGCCAGTGCTGGTGATCAGCAACGACTGGGTTTGAGCGCCGCTCTGGCTCACGCCAGGAACCAGATTAACCAGCCACGGCAAAATGGCCACAAAACCCAGCATCAGCGCGCCAACCAGGGTAATCCGCTGCAGCACCGTTTCCAGATAAACTTTGGTCTGCCGGCCAGGGCGTTTGCCCGGAATAAACCCACCCTGCCGCTGCAGGTTTTCAGACAGGTTTTGCTGCTTAAAGATGACGTCGGTGTAGAAGTAGGTGAAACCGACAACCATCAAAAAGTACAGAATCCAGTACGGCCACGAATGCGGGTTGGGGCTAAACCAGTTAACAATGCCGGTGGCTACACCGGAGATAAACTGGTTTTCGCTAAACTGGAACGAGGCCGCCACCGCGCTCGGGAAAATCATAATCGACTGGGCAAAGATAAGCGGGATCATCCCGGCGCTGTTAACTTTTAACGGAATGTGGGCCGACTGGCCGCCGTACACCCGGGTGCCGCGCACGCGTTTGCCATACTGCACCGGGATCCGGCGCTGACCTTCTTGCACAAAGGCAATCACGGCAATGGTAGCCACGGTAATCAGCGAGAACAGGATCAGGTTAACCCAATCCCCACGGCTCACAAAGTTGGCCACATGGCTGGGCATTTGGGCCACAATCCCACCAAAGATGATGATTGATAACCCGTTGCCAACGCCCTGTTCGGTGATGAGTTCGCCCATCCAAACGGCGATCATGGTACCGGCCACCATTGTTACCATCGTGGCCAGCGTCCCCAACGGATTGATGCCAAAACCAAAATCGGTCAAGATGCCAGGCACAGAACTCTGAATAAAGATGATCTGGCCATAAGCCTGCAAAAAGGCCAACGGCACGGTCAACCAGTGGGTGTACAGGTTCATTTTGTTCCGACCCTGTTCACCTTCTTTGGACAGCTCTTGCAACTGCGGCACCAGTGGGGTGAGCAACTGGATAATAATCGAAGCGGTAATGTAGGGATACACCCCCATTGCCATCACCGAAAAGTTAGCCAGCGCACCGCCAGACAGCAGGTTCAAAAATTGAACAATAGTGCTGCCACCTTCGCCAGAGGCCAAAAAGTTTTGCAGCGCCTGGCTGTCAACGCCCGGCACGGGCACGTGTGCCGCCGCGCGATAAGCCACCAAAATGAGCAGCGTAAAAACTATTTTTCGCCGCAGGTCTGGCAGGGTAAACGCGTTTCTAATCGCTTCAACCATTCTGTAATCCTTAAAGTATAAATTACGAGAGCGGCAAAACTTCTACTGAGCCGCCGGCCGCTTCAATTTTTTCCTGAGCCGATTTAGAGAAGCGATGGGCCTTTACCGTTAGCGCCGCCGTGATTTCGCCCCGGCCCAAAATAGCCACGGCTTTATCCGAGGGTTTGATAATGCCAGCTTCTACCAGCGTTTCTGGGGTAACTTCCTGGCCGCCTTCGCCAAATTTTTCTTGCAGGCGCTCAACGTTTACCGGAGAATATTCAACCCGGTGAATGTTGGTAAAACCGCGTCGAAACGGCAGCCGGCGAACCAAAGGCAACTGACCACCTTCAAAGTACGGCCCTTTACCACCGCCAGAACGAGCGTTTTGCCCTTTAATACCGCGCCCACTGGTTTTACCGTGACCAGAAGCCATACCGCGGCCCACACGTTTTTTTCTTTTAACACTTCCCGGAGCGGGTTGTAAATCGTGCAATTTCATTGTTGGTTCTCTCCTGATGATTAAGGATTAGAGGATAGAAGGCAGATGAATCCATCTGGCTTCCAGCGCCCGACCTCTAAACTACTCTTTATCCACCTTAACCAGGTGAGATACTTTATGGATCATGCCTCTGATTACCGCGGTATCCTGATGCTCCACGGTTTGGCCCAGGCGGCGCAGCCCCAAGGCGCGAACCGTTTTTTTCTGCCGTTCCGAATACCCAATGGCGCTTCTAACCAGAGTGACTTTCAGTTTTTTCTCAGCCATTATTTATTCCCCCTTGCCATCCAAAAGGGTTGAACCCGGCTGACCGGCAGGCCACGATTTTGGGCAACCTCTACCGGGTCTTGCAATTCACCCAGCGCTTTAACCGTGGCTTTGACCACGTTTAAAATATTGGCGCTGCCTTTGCTTTTGGTCAAAATATCGCGGATGCCGGCGGCTTCAACCACCGCGCGAACACCACCGCCGGCAATTACACCGGTACCGGGTGCGGCAGGTTTCAGAAAAACTTCGGCTGCGCTAAACCGAGACGTAATTTCATGCGGGATGGTGGTTTCCATCAGTGGCACTCTTCTCATAGCGCGGCGCGCCTGCTCAGAGCCTTTGCGAATGGCTTCCGGCACTTCACGGGCTTTGCCCACGCCTACACCCACGCTGCCTTTGTTATCGCCAACTACAACCACAGCGCGAAAACTAAAGCGGCGACCGCCTTTAACAACCTTGGCCGTGCGGGCGATGTGTACTACGCGTTCGTCCAGTTCTTCTACTGCGTCTTCAAATTCACGTTTCGCCATGAACCTTCTCCTCTTAGAATTTCAGTCCCGCTTCGCGCGAGGCTTCGGCCAGGGCCTTGATTCGGCCATGATATTTGTAGCCGCCACGATCAAACACAACTTCGCTAACACCGGCGTCGAGTGCACGTTGAGCCACAGCTTTGCCTACTTCAGCCGCCTGTTCAATTCTGGATTTACCCTCCAGCGCGCCGGAGGTTTTAATTTTGCCATCCACAGTGGAGGCCGACGCCAGGGTTACACCGTTGATATCATCAATTACCTGAACATAGATGTGGTTAAGGCTTCTAAACACATTTAGGCGTGGTCGTTCTGGCGTGCCATTTACGGTTTTTCTAACCCGTGCATGACGGCGTTTTCTGGCAAGATAACTTTGATTAACTTTTCCCATTGGTAGCACCTAATTCCTGATTTACTTAGCCTTACCCGCTTTACCCGCTTTGCGTCTGACCACTTCACCGGCGTAGCGAATCCCCTTGCCTTTATATGGTTCGGGCGGGCGCGTCCGCCGAATACGAGCAGCAATTTCGCCGATCAGTTCTTTATCGATCCCAGACACCACAATTTGGCGGCCGTTCCGATCCGGAACATCAAAGCTAATCCCTGTTGGTGGATCAAATACAACCGGGTGCGAATACCCAACATTGAGCACCAGCTTGTTACCTTCCATTGCGGCGCGGTATCCCACACCCTCAATATCTAGCTGGCGGCTAAATCCGGTGCTCACGCCAACAATCATGTTGTTCAGCAGCGCCCGGGTTAAGCCATGTTTGGACCGATGAAACCGGTTATCGCTGTTGCGGGTTACCACAACCCGGCCTTCTTCTTCAGCAATGTTGATTTCGGGAGGCAAGTCCCGGCTCAATTCACCTTTGGGGCCTTTAACGATTACCGCATTTTTATTGATATTGACCGAAACCCCTTTTGGAATGGGGATGGGCAGTTTTCCTACTCTAGACATAATTCCTCCTGGTTGTTTCCGCCATTACCACACGTAGCAAATCACTTCGCCGCCCACACCCAGCCGGCGAGCCTGTTCGCCCGTCATAACGCCTTTGGGGGTGGTCATAATTGCTACACCCAGGCCACTTCTAACATAGGGGATGTTGTCTTTACCGGCATACATGCGGCGGCCAGGTTTGCTTACCCGTTCGATCCCAACAATTACCGGAACAGAACGGCGATCCCGGGTATATTTAACATGGATCAACAAAGACGCAACCTTGCCCGGCAACACTTCATAATCCTTAATAAAGCCTTCGTCTTTAAGAATTTTGGCAATGGCTTCTCGCACTTTTGAATGCGGCATGGCTGCCTGGGCATGCCCGGCCATCCCGGCGTTTCTAATACGAGTTAGCATATCGGCGATAGGATCTGTTACGCTCATACAAATTCCTCTTTATCTGAAAATCAAACTTTACTTCGATGATTAGCTCGGTTGCGCCTTAAGTTAATAAATGCAGGCGTTTCTACCAGCTAGATTTAACCACACCGGGAACTTTGCCTTCGTTTGCCAGTTTTCTAAAGCAAATGCGGCACAACCCAAACCGGCGCATGTAGGCCCGGGGACGCCCACACTGGCTACAGCGATTGCGCACGCGCACAGCAAATTTCCGACGTTGTTCACGAATGGGCATACATTTTTTGGCCATAGTTCATTACCTCCTAAAGGGCATCCCCATTAAGTCCAGCAACCGGCGGCCTTCCTCATCAGTTTGGGCCGTGGTTACAATGCTCACTTCCATACCACGCACTTTGTCAATTTTGTCGTAGTTGATTTCCGGCCAGATCAACTGCTCGGCCAGGCCCAGGGTATAGTTGCCGCGCCCGTCAAAGCTATCGGCCGGAACGCCCCTAAAGTCACGCTGCCGAGCCAGAGAAATATTCACCAGCCGGTCCAGAAAATCCCACATTCGCACGCCACGCAGGGTAACTTTGGCTCCAATCGGCATACCTTCACGCAGGCGGAATGTAGCAATAGACTTTTTGGCGCGGGTGATCACCGGACGTTGGCCGGTAATGGTCACAATATCCTCAGAGGCTTTTTCAAGAGCCTTGGCGTTTTGCAGCGCCTCACCTAACCCCACGTTTACCACAATTTTGGAGATTTTTGGCACTTGCATAATGTTGTCGTAGCCAAACTCTTTGAACAGGGCCGGGACAACTTCTTGTTGGTACTTATCTTTCATCCTAGGCATTTCTTAAACCACCTAATCTGTTAGTCAACAAACGCCTGGCAGCGTTTGCAGTAGCGTTTTTTCTTGCCGTCGCCATCCAGTTTAAAGCCAACCCGCACGGCTTCATCACAGTTGGGACACACCAGCAACACATTAGAAATATGAAGCGGTACTTCTTTATCAATGATACCGGTCTGGGTTCGGGTTTGGCTAATGGGCCGCTGGTGCTTTTTGCGGATGTTTATCCCGCGTACCAGCACTTTATCCGCGTTAGGGTTGCGCCCCTGGCGCTGATTGTGCCGGTCAATAGTCCAGGCATTGATCACCCGATCAACTTCACCACGCGCGCCAACTTCGTTGCCGCTAATTACCTGAACGGTATCCCCTTTTTTGATCCTTTGCATATTGCACTTCCTCAACTAAATTAGAGTACTTCTGGGGCCAAAGAAACAATCCGCATAAAACCTTTTTCGCGGAGTTCACGGGCAACCGGTCCAAAAATACGGGTTCCGCGCGGGCCTACGGCATCGTTATCCAAAATTACGGCAGCATTATCATCAAACTTAATCACCGAACCATCACGCCGGACAACCTCTTTAGCCGTGCGAACGATCACCGCCTTAACCACCGCGCCTTTTTTTACGTTACCTTGCGGGGCGGCCTGTTTCACCGAAGCCACAATGACATCGCCCACACTGGCATACCGGCGTCGGGAACCACCGATCACTTTGATGCACAAAATTTCTTTTGCTCCGCTGTTATCAGCTACTTTCAGGCGACTTTCTTGCTGAATCATGCTACACCTTTTGCTTCTTCCAAGATTTCTACCAAAGCCCAGCGCTTTTCTTTGCTCATGGGTTTAGATTCGATGATCTTGACCGTGTCACCCTCTTTAGCCTGGTTTTGTTCATCGTGGACTTTGTACTTGTTGTGAAAGCGGATAATTTTGCCATAGCGGTTGTGCCGTTTTAACCGCTCCACCTGAACCACAATGGTTTTATCCATTTTATCGCTGGTTACGCGACCGACCAGAATCTTACGTTGCGATCTTGCCATCTCTCAAATATCTCCTGTACGTTTATTGCGCAGCCAACTGGCGTTGTCGCAGAACCGTCTTCATCCGGGCGACATCTCGTTTGAGTGCGGCGATGCGGTTGGTATCGCTAACCTGGCCAATGGCCAGTTGAAACCGCAGGTTAAACAATTCTTCGCTGGTTTCCTCAATCTTTTGATTGATCTCAGCGTCAGACAGGTTTTTAATCTCGTAAGCCTTCATCTTGTTCGCACTCCTACCCTATTGTCCTGCGGACAAATTGGGTTTTAATTGGCAGCTTGTGCCCGGCCAGGCGCATGGCTTCTTTGGCAGATTCTTCCGGTACGCCGGCAATCTCAAACAGAACTCGCCCGGGTTTAATCACGGCTACCCAGTGGTCAACCGCCCCTTTACCGCTACCCATGCGGGTTTCGGCGGGTTTGGCGGTAACCGGTTTGTCCGGGAAAATGCGAATCCACACTTTACCACCGCGGCGCACGTAGCGCACAATTGCCCGCCGAGCGGCTTCAATCTGGCGGCTGGTCATCCAGCACGGTTCCAGCGCCTGAATACCGTATTCACCAAACGAAACTTCGGCGCCCCGAGAAGCACGGCCTTTCATACGGCCACGCATTTGTTTTCTGTACTTAACACGCTTAGGCATTAACATAGCACTTACCTCATTACGATTTACGATCTACGATTTTAGATTTACAGGCTGTAAAACAAGTCGTAAATCGTAAACCCAAAATCGTATCTAGCAGATAGTCGATATTGTTCAAACAAATTGGTGACGCCTTAGGGCGACACATACGCGCCCATCGGGGCCGTTTCTTCTTTACGTTCGGGCAAAATTTCGCCCTTGTAAACCCAAACTTTAATGCCAATTTTGCTGAAGGTGGTTAACCCTTCAACGTGGGCGTAGTCAATATCGGCTCGCAAAGTGTGGCGCGGCACCTGGCCTTCGCGCTGCGTTTCGCGGCGAGCCATATCGGCGCCGCCCAGCCGGCCGCTGCAGGTGATCATAATTCCTTCGGCTCCGGCTTTGATGGCCCGGCGCACGGCCTGCTTCATGGCCCGCTTGTGAGAGATACGGCGTTCAAGCTGCATGGCAATGCTTTCGCCAATGAGCTGGGCGTTCAGGTCCGGGTTTTCCACCTCAATCACATCGATGTGGACTTTTTTGCCGGTCATGTCTTCCAGCGTTTTGCGCAACTGGTTAACCGACGCACCCTTGCGGCCGATAACTACCCCGGGTTTGGCCGTGTGAATTTTTACCGAAACCTGCTTGGCCGCCGGCAGCCGTTCAATTTCCACATCGGCAATTGAGCCGCGGTCATGAACTGCGATAACCAGCTTGCGGATTTTCAGGTCTTCTTCCAGCAGATCGCGGTAATCGCCCCGTTCGGCGTACCAGCGAGCGCGGTGTTCTTTGATAATTCCTAATCTGAACCCATAAGGATGTACTTTGCGACCCAAATTACATTCTCCTTGACTACTTAAGAGTTTCTCTTTCGGCGGCAGGTCACGCTTACAACGTGACTTTCGCAAATTGGGAGGAACGTCACGTTAGAACCGTGGCCTACCCCGGAAAGCCTGTACCAATTAATCCTGATAATCTTCCTGCAATATTACCGTAATGTGCGACATTCGTTTTTGAATGGGCTTAAAGCGACCGCGTGCCCCATAC
This sequence comes from Anaerolineae bacterium, assembly GCA_022071955.1. Classification (GTDB taxonomy): domain Bacteria; phylum Chloroflexota; class Anaerolineae; order 4572-78; family J111; genus J095. The sequence goes on along the minus strand of JAJVIM010000016.1, from coordinate 3,613 downwards.
CGTGCCCGGCGCAGCCGGGGGCCTTCGTCAACCTTGATTTCAGAAATAACCATATCTTCTGGATCAAGGGCAAAGTTTTCTTCGGCGTTGGCCAGTGCGCTTTTTACCGTTTTCAACACGGGTTGAGCCGCTCGCTGCGGTAGCAGAGCCAGGACTTGCAGAGCATCCTGGGCTCGCATTCCGCGCACGCTGTTGACCACCCGACGCATTTTGATAGGCGATCCCAAAATGTATTTGCTAACTGCTCTTACTTGCATTGTTCTCTACCTTATTCAGTAAACTTGTTGCGCCTAGCGGCCTTTTTTCTCTTTGCTGATGTGTCCTCTAAAATAGCGCGTCGGGACAAACTCGCCTAACCGGTGTCCTACCATGTTTTCGGTTACGTAGATTGGCACGTGCCGGCGGCCATCGTGTACGGCAATGGTGTGCCCCACCATTTGCGGAAAGATGGTGCTGGCCCGCGACCAGGTGCGGACGACGCGCTTTTCGCCGGAGGCGTTCATCGCTTCAATCTTTTTGAGCAACTTCGGTTGAACAAATGGACCTTTTTTCAGTGAACGTGTCATGTACTACACCATCCTTACCGTCGTTTAGTGCGACGTCGCCGCACAATGTATTTGTCGGTTCGTTTATTACGCCGGGTTTTAGCCCCCAGGGCCGGTTTACCCCACGGCGTTTTGGGGCCGGGCATACCGATGGGCGCGCCGCCTTCGCCACCACCGTGCGGGTGGCTGTTGGGGTCCATTGCCGAACCACGCACACCGGGCCGAATACCCATCCAGCGTTTGCGCCCGGCTTTGCCCAGCACCACGTTGCTGTGGTCAGAGTTGCCAATCTGACCAATGGTAGCCAGGCAGTTCTGATTAATGTATCGAACCTCGCCGCTGGGCAGGCGAACTTGAGAGTACGCCCCTTCTTTGGCCAGCAACTGTGCTGATGTGCCGGCGGCCCGAACCAGTTGGCCGCCCTTGCCCGGCTGCAGTTCAATATTGTGCATCTGCGTACCGAGCGGGATGCGGTAAATTGGCAGGGTGTTGCCCACGCGGATTTCCGCATCCGGGCCAGACATCAGGCTGTCGCCTACAGACAGGCCGGTGGGGGCCAAAATGTACCGCTTTTCGCCATCGGCATAAACCAGCAGGGCAATATTGGCCGTGCGGTTGGGATCGTACTCAATGGCCGCAACTTTGGCCGGGATCCCGTGTTTATCGCGTTTAAAGTCGATCATGCGGTAGCGGCGTTTGTGGCCGCCGCCCTGGTGCCGCACGGTAATGCGGCCCTGGTTGTTTCGGCCAGACCGTTTCTTTAACGGAGCCAGCAAACTTTTTTCTGGTTCCGTTTTTGTGATTTCATCAAATCCGAGGACCGACATTCCCCGACGACCGGGTGATGTGGGTTTGTACAGTTTTACAGGCATACTAATTTCTCCACTCGCGCCTAGTAACTTTATACCCCTTCAAAGGCCTCGATACGCTGGCCTGGGGGCAGGGTGACAACGGCTTTTTTCTGAGCCGACTGGCGTTTTACGCGCTTGCGCCCCCAACGCCCAAACTTGGGCGCTCTGTTCATTACTCTTACCTTCACAACATCCACATTAAAAATGTAGGATACTGCTTCGGCAATTTCCACTTTGTTAGCCCGTGAATCTACCAAAAAAGTGTACTGGCCGCTTGCTGCAGCGCCGGCGCTTTTTTCGGTAATGATCGGGCGAACAACAACATCGTATGCGTTCTTTGACATGATGCTTTCTCCCGTACCTACCCTAAAAATCCTTCAATGAGCGACACAGCGCCTTTGGGGATAATCACATAATCGTACCCCAGCAAATCGCGGATATTCAGGTAGTTGGCTCGCAGCGTTTTAACATCGTTCAGGTTGCGAGCGCTTTTTTCCACGTTCTCATCGCGCTCCGGCAGCAAAATCACGGCGCTGCCCTGGATTTGCAGGTTGTCTAAAAGTTCCAACACCTGTTGGGTAGCCGGTTTGTCAAAAGCCAGCGCATCGAGCACCACCACTTCATCGGCCGCAGCTTTGGCCGACAGGGCCGACCGCAGCGCCAGCCGGCGCATTTTGCGCGGCATGTTTTTGGTGTAGTCACGCGGGGTGGGTTTGTGAACCTGGCCGCCGCCGATAAAAATGTTGGCTTTGCGGTCGCCGTGGCGGGCGCGGCCGGTACCTTTTTGGCGATACCATTTGGCCGTAGTGCCTTTTACTTCGCCTCGAGTTTTGGCTTTGTGTGTTCCCAGCCGCGCATTGGCCTGCTGGCGAATCAGCGCCTGGTGCATCACATACGTATTTGGCTCAATGCCAAACACGCTGTCCTGCAACTCAATTTCTTCTACCGTTTTACCTTCAAAGTTTTTAACGTCGATTTTCATTACTCAACCTCTAGCCTTTTACCGCGTCGCGGATAATGACCAGGCCGTTTTTACCACCAGGCACTGCGCCTTTAATCCCCAGCAGGTTTTTCTCCGGGTCAACCAGGGCCACACGCACGTTCTGCACGGTTACCCGTTGATTACCCATTCGGCCTGCCATTCTGAGGCCTTTAAATACGCGGCCTGGCGTAGAGCCGGCCCCAACCGAACCGGACGCTCGCCAGCGGTCTGATTGACCGTGGGTTTTTGGCCCACCCCGGAAATGGTGGCGTTTTACCACACCGGCAAAGCCTTTACCTTTGCTGGTACCGGTTACATCAACCTTATCGCCCACCCGAAAAACCGAAACATCGATCTGCTGGCCTTCTTCAAAGGCTTCGGGATTGTCCACGTGAAATTCACGCAGATATTTTACCGACGGAGCGCCAGCTCTTTTCAGGTGGCCATTTACCGGTTTGGTCAACCGTTTTGCAGGTACGTCGCCAAAACCAACCTGAATGGCGTTGTAACCGTCTTTTTCAACGGTTTTCTTTTGCGTTATGTAGCATGGCCCAGCTTCAATAATGGTCACGGGGATCACCGTTCCGTTCTCATCAAATACCTGGGTCATTCCAACTTTTTTACCCAAAATTCCCTTCATCATACCTGGCTCCGATTTGGGAACTGTTGGCGCGTAGCAGTGGAAACGCGCCGCATCATTCCACAAACCATTCCCCTTTCGTATTACTTAAATCTACACAGCAGATGTTATTTAATTTCAACATCAACGCCGGCCGGCAGGTTCAACCGCACCAAAGCATCGATGGTTTTTGACTTGGGATCGACAACGTCGATCAGGCGTTTGTGGGTTCGAATTTCGAACTGTTCACGCGAATCCTTGTCAATAAAAGGTGACCGTATTACCGTGAATTTCTCGATTTTGGTTGGCAACGGCACTGGCCCTACAACCATAGCCCCGGTGCGTTCAGCCGTATCAACAATTTGCCGAACCGACTGATCCAAAACTCGGTGATCATACGCTTTCAGGCGGATTCTAATCTTCTGTTTAGCCATATCTGCTCCATTCAGAATCTGTTCGTGATTATCCTAACGGTCACCCGTTAATGGTTTATTGGATAATTTTGGTGATAATCCCGGCGCCAACGGTCCGACCACCTTCGCGGATGGCAAACTTCGACCCGTCTTCCAACGCCACCGGCACAATCAACTGCACTTTCAGGTTGATACTGTCTCCC
>JAJVIM010000043.1 GCA_022071955.1 Anaerolineae bacterium | reverse complement strand
AAACGTAACCCGAACAAGTCTGGGTTACGTTTTTGTCGGACCGGGTTACGAGTAGGTTACGGTTGGGTTACGAATAAACGTAACCCAGGCTGCCCCGTGTCCAACCCTCCTTCGAGGATACTGAAAGATTGTTTTGCCAAGTTCCGGGATTGTCACTTTGCGGTTTCACCCCAGCGATCCGCTTCGAGGATACTGAAAGATTAAGCGGGCCGGTTGGCGCAAGGCACACTTTTTATGTTTCACCCCAGCGATCCGCTTCGAGGATACTGAAAGTCCTGAAAGCAGTTGTGTCACAAAAGCACAGCTTGCCGGTTTCACCCCAGCGATCCGCTTCGAGGATACTGAAAGACGCCCTCGCCACGCCAAACGGTGGTTGCGGCCACGGGTTTCACCCCAGCGATCCGCTTCGAGGATACTGAAAGAGCCACAATCGCTTGATGTGCTCACTGGCAATCGGTTTCACCCCAGCGATCCGCTTCGAGGATACTGAAAGTGGGTGCGCTCAATGCCGAGCTGACCGCCGGCTTGGTTTCACCCCAGCGATCCGCTTCGAGGATACTGAAAGTACATCTTCCTGGTGGGCACCTCAGACGAGGGCACGTTTCACCCCAGCGATCCGCTTCGAGGATACTGAAAGGGAATTTAGGCTATCGGGCCATCGGTATCGAAATTGGTTTCACCCCAGCGATCCGCTTCGAGGATACTGAAAGCCGGGGTGGTTTTTGATTTGTGGTGACAGCGTAGCGCGTTTCACCCCAGCGATCCGCTTCGAGGATACTGAAAGTCGCCGGGGGCCTCGCCAAAGGGAATGAGGCGACGAAGTTTCACCCCAGCGATCCGCTTCGAGGATACTGAAAGTTAAGGTTGCAGCGCAACTCCAGCCGCATATTGTCACGTTTCACCCCAGCGATCCGCTTCGAGGATACTGAAAGGCCACTACGAGCGCCATATTTATGGTGAGATTGTGAGTTTCACCCCAGCGATCCGCTTCGAGGATACTGAAAGGCGGAGCTGTAACATAATGTGTCCTCCTGGAGGGTAGTTTCACCCCAGCGATCCGCTTCGAGGATACTGAAAGTCTAACAACGGCTTGCACACGAATTGCTAATCTTGGTTTCACCCCAGCGATCCGCTTCGAGGATACTGAAAGGCACGGTCTACGCATCGCCAACCGTAGCGATTTTCGTTTCACCCCAGCGATCCGCTTCGAGGATACTGAAAGCCATCACCTGCACGATGGTACTGGCGGCCTGTATCATGTTTCACCCCAGCGATCCGCTTCGAGGATACTGAAAGTTTTTTATTGGCTGCTCATGGGGGTGTGGCTGCAAAGTTTCACCCCAGCGATCCGCTTCGAGGATACTGAAAGATTATGCCATATACACCAACGCTGGAGACATCCGGCTGTTTCACCCCAGCGATCCGCTTCGAGGATACTGAAAGAACAATACATTGCAGCTAACACTTTGACAGGGTTAATGGTTCACCCCAGCGATCCGCTTCGAGGATACTGAAAGCCGCCCCGCCACCACGTCTGTCACTGTCGAGACCTGGCCGTCTTCCAACGAATCGACACTGCTGCAACGCCGTTCTGCGCAGTCAGGCAATGCCAGGTTACAACCGTCGGTTCTGACGGTTGTAACCTGGCTGTCGCCGTGTTCTAAAAACCAAAGATGTCCTCCACATTGATGTCCTGGCCAGCCATCGCGTCTACCAGGTCATCCTCTGTCACCACGTCGTCCGGCAGCGCCAACGCGCCGTCCTGATACAGCGCATACAACCGCAGCGCGTCGCGGATAACATCGGAAGCGTTGGGCGCAGCGGCGAGTAGCTCGGCAAACCGCTGCAATTGTGGGTCATTGTCGGTGCGCAGCCTTGCTCGAACAATGATTTCCTGGCGTTTTTTTTCTTGCGGTCTACCCCGTTTTTTCGCCATTTTTGTTACCCTCATTTTTGAATTTTTGTGCTACAAAAATTCATCCGGCATAAAAATTGGCCGGTTTAGATCCATATCCCGGCAGAAAATGGCCATTTTTTGCCGGGATATGACTGAAACCGACCTTGTTTTGGATTTTTGTCATACAAAAAATATTTTTTGTGCTACAAAAATTACGAAAATACGTTTTTCATAATGGCCGCTTTAGCCAGGCCGTGAGCGCAGGAAACCGGCGCGTTGGTCGGGATTTCGACATAGGAAAGACGCCGTTTCAATGCCTCGCCCAGCAACAGCGGCGTGCCACCAATGGCTAAAATCGTGTCGGTTTGAGCCACAATTTCATCTGTCCAACCGGCCTTCTCGACCACGGCCGAAGCCAACGCTTCGGCCACCTGTTCGGCAGCGGCGTCCACAATATCACCGATTTCCACGTCGTCCTGCCCGTGATGTTTGAAACGACGTTCGGCCACTGCCTGGATCAGCGTGTCGTCATCGAGGTTCCGCCGGTATTTTTCCAGAATAGCCCGGTAAACCGCCCTGTAGAAATTCTGAGCGCCCAGGTCGTTTAACCCCAGGCTATACTGCCGGTCTACCAGCATTTTCCGGCTGGCTGAATCGTATCTCAGCCGCACGATGTCGGTGGTGCGGTAGCCCACATCAAGGATACCGGCGGTGCCACGCAGCACATCCTGGTGAGCGGGATTGAGACCGCCGCTTTCCAGGAAAAAATAATCGGTCAGCCCGCCGTGCGGCTGGGACATCGTTTTGACCCCGGCCACCTCAACGTGGTAAGGCCGGCCATTGATTTTGACCTGGTGAATGCCTTGCCAGGCGGCGGCGATATCCTTGCCCCGGTCATCCAGATGCAGCGGCAGCCCGGCATAGATGTAGACCTGAGGAGCGGGTTCGTCCGGCTTGGCCCGGATTTTGAACTGCACCGTGACCGCGTACAGCATTAATCGCAGGTCAGCAAGGCCGGTGATGCGGCTGTCGTCAGTGGGGACGCGGGTCTTCTCCCGGCCCAGTCGGGCGTCGTCACCGACAAAAAAGCTGCTCTCGCCGTCAGAAGTGACGTGTGTAAACAGCGTGGCCCGCGCCCGTCCGGTCAGGCCGGTATCGTCGCCATTGCCCAGGTCAAGCGGCAGGGCGAAAGCGGAGTCGAATACTTTGGTGACGATGCGCGGGCCACCCTTGCCCGGCACGACCTGGGCGGCCTTGACCTGCGAGTTGCCCAGGTCAAGGCCAAGTTTGGCGATGACCGGCTGGGTTGTTTGCGCGAGGGGGTGGGCGTCGGCTGCCGGGTGCCGGCCATTGGTGTTCACAGGGATTTCTGCTAATTTGGTTGCCATTTTTTTGCTCCTTTTTGGGTATCCCGACAAAACTCTTTGCCGGGATTTCTGTCTTTGATGAAATATTTTCGCCGGGATGTACTCGTCAGGCTCAAAATTGTCGCTCTTCGTTCCCAACCCGGCCCAGCGGTACATGGCGAAAACAAGACCGTCTATATCGCCGTTGGCTTGCCCGGCGGCGTCAATGGTCCGCATCGCGTTCGAGGCATCCGGGGCAAACATCCGAGTGTGGCCGTAGCCGTCGCCGTACTCGCAGAAGGCCAGCAGTGACAGCCCGTTGGCCTCGCACTGCCGGGCTAGGTCGGCCAGCGCCGGGGCAATGTGGTCATCGTAGAACTGCTCCCGGTCTATGGCTAAGTAGCGAGTATCCGCGCCTTCCGCCGCCGGTTCGCCCAGGTAGGCCACGATGTCGCCTCGTTCGGCCTTGCTGATTTGCAGCGCGTAGCCGGCTTGGCCACGATTGCGCAGGATGAGATTACGCTGCCGTTCGATGCGCTTCAGGTCGGCGTAGCGGGCGGCAGGGTAGACCAGTTCCCAATGTTCGTCCATCAGGCCGCCTCCTGCACCGCCCAGCCTTTTCTGGCCGCATACTCGTCCAGGTGCGCTGCGCCTGCGCCCGGTCAGCGACCATCGGCAGGGCCGGGGAGACGATGCGCTTCAGGCTGCCGCCGGGGTTAACGATGAATGCGCCGTATGAATCGCCGCCCAGCCCGGCAGCAACCTTGACCGGCTGACCTTTGTCGTTGAGGTACGTCTTCATCAGGCCGCCTCCAGCCACTCGTCGGTGTTACGCCAGGTAATGTCAGCGGCCGTGACGATGATCGCCCCGCCGCCCGATTCGTCCTCATTCGGCTCACAAATGCGGGCGTAGCCAAACTTGATGGTTTCATCCGGGCGGAATCGCCGGATGAAGTCTTGCAGCATTTCGGCCACAACGTCCAGTTCCGCCGGCGACTCTTCGTCGCTGTACAGGTGCAGCGCCCCGTTCTCGACCTCGCCGTAAGCGGTGGGATATTGGCCGTCGCTGCACCCGGCCAGTTCCGATGTGAGCCAGGCTTGCTCGGCGGCGGTCAGGTCGGTGATGTAGGTATGAAAGTAGATGTCGCTCATCTTTTTGCTCCTTCGCCGGGCGTATCCCGACAAAAACTGGAAATCCCGGCAAAAACCGCGAATCCCGGCAAAAATCCCGGCAAAAACAGAGGTATTTTTTTCGTGGTTTCGGGCGAAAAATGCCTGTGCGTTTGCCGGGATTGCCGGGATTTAGCTCACAGCGCCGGCTCCGATCCGGCTGGCCGCTTGCGTGTCCATAAACAACCGCCCGATTCGATTGGGCCAGAAGTCGCCGCAATGAACCGAGATTCTGCCGACGCTTACTTCGTCTCTTCGGGTGCGCACCCGGACGGTGGCAAAGCCGGAGGCGTTGGGGTGGTGCAGTTCGACCTGCGCCAGCCCCATTGCAGTCGCAATAAACTCAGCCGCGTCTCGATCTTTTGGGAGAGAAATGGCTGGGTGCCAGGTTCGTTCGGTCATTGTTTTGAATCCTTATCTTTCCGCTAATTCATCCATCCGCCGGGCCATCGCCCGAATGCCATCCTCGAACAGCCCGGCGGCCACAACGCGGGCCAACGCCGTTGCTGCGCTGGCTCGCCTTGCCGAATGACGGCTGCTTCGACGCGAGCGCCGTGTCCGCTTCGCCTTCGGCGTGCCGTCCACGCCGGCGGCCCTGTCCCGCGCCCGCCGTACTGCCAGCGAATATTTGGGCAGCGGCAGGGCAGGGTCGGCCACGAGTTCGGCAAAGTCCCAGGCTTCGCCGGTGGCCGGGTTGATCGGCCAGCCGTAGGCGTCGTACCGCACCATTACATCACCAGCACCGTCGCCCGGCCGTCCGGCCAGTTGACCAGGATAGTGCGCTGCGCTGGCTGCGCTTCTGCTTTGCGTGTCGCCCGGCGGCGCGGGGCTGCCGGAGCGGTGCGCTGAAATTGCGCCGGGGATTTGGTATCAGAGAACAGATATGCTATGATTAAAGCTATAAGGTTAAGCATTGCAGTACCCCTTCTGCCGCCGGTGTGGTTACGACACGCCGGCGGCATTTTTTTTATTTAGAATTGGTGGAGGGTTTGGAGCGCGGCGGCGAAGGCATCGCGCAAATCATAGTTAATCATCGCGGCGACGTTGAGCGTCGGGGTGTAGCCCAGGTCGGCTACCAGGCGCTCGTAGTCGGCCCGGTTGAGTGGGTCGGTCTCGCCGGCCAGCACAGCCACGCCGTTGGCAATGTCGTCCGGCGTTTCGGCAGTGACAAGAGCGGCGGCTTCGTTGGTCAGGCCGGCGGCGTGGATGGCAGCGGCCAGGGCGGTGAGCCGGTCAAGGTGGTGCTTTGCTTCGCTGAGTAGGGTATTGGTTTGCATTGTCGTCTCCTATGGAAGATACTAACATCTGCTATATTTATTAGCAGATGTTAGTATCTTTGTCAATACCTTGTGCTATTTTTGATACACCCTATTGACAAGAAAATATAACTTGTGCTATATTTGTTATGAGCGATACTATTAAACAGGGGGTCAATGTGAATATGGGTGTCCGCAGCAACCTTCAGGTGCTGCACTCTCTCAAAGAAGCAAAAGAAGCACGACGAATTACCTACCGCGAGGTGTCCGAAAAGACAGGGGTTGCCGCTTCAACCATCTCAGCATTTATGAATGACAAAGTATCGCTTTTTTATGCTGAGACAATTGATCGGCTCTGTGTTTTTTATAGTTGTGAACCGGGTGATATAATCGTTCGCGTGCCAGATGAATCAGAGAGGATTGCAGCATAATAAGAAAACGCCCCCACTAAAGTGAGAGCGTCTTCTTATTGCTGTGTGAGGCCACATAACAAGTTGTAGCCCTCTAACTTAACCCCGCCGCCGCCAACGGCGGCCAACCAAGTCGGCGGCGGGGTAAAAACAATGTAATCACGCCGGCGTGTATGCCGGGGGAGTACCTTAACTAACTGAATAGCTGGCAGCACCTGTGGAGATTGATTGAACTTAAACGATTGCGGATAACGGATCAGGTGCGCGGTGGTTGGACTGTCACACCTTTTTGCGGGGAACGCAAAAAGGTGGTTTCAGACTAACTTTTATCCCCTTAATTTTCTCTTTTTTTCTCCGTCTCGGTTCCGAAGACTGATGCTTCTATCCAATTGAGCTACGGAGGCAGGACCAACTTAAAATCAAACCACAGGCGATCGCCTGTGCGCTAAATAATAGCAAACAGGGCGGGATAAGTCAAAAGCTATCCCGCCCTGTTTTATGGTGTACCGGCCAAAGTAAAAGCCAGCGTTAATCGGATTGCGGTGAATAATAGGGAATTGTTTGCGGGCCTTCCGGCAGAACGCAAATGGCTGCCTGCGGGCCGTATTGAGCCAGCAGCGATTGCACCGTTTCCGGGATGCAGTGGCAGGGCCGGAGCAGGGCGGTGGTTATCTGTTCGTCGGTCAAATTATCAGAATAGACAAAGACGTTAGCCTTGAGTTGGATTTGCGCCTGAATTTGGGCCTGCCACTGATCCTGCTTTAAAAATCCGGGCGACTGAATGGTATTCAGCAGTGCCTGCGGCGAACTGGCCTCGCGCAGCAGTTGGCCGTACAAACCGTGGTCGGGGATGCCGTCCCAGCAATCGGTGGCAATGATGATGGCTCCGCCCGGTTTGACAATCTGGGCCGCGGCGCTCATGCCTTTGACCGCCTGGTACAAATTCAGATCGAGCGGGTAGCCGGAGTTGGTGGTGATGACAACATCAAACAGGCGCGGCGCCGGAACCATCGCGGTTTTTTTTACAAAGGCACAGCCGGCGGCGTGAGCCATTTCCAGATCGCCGGCAAAAACGGCCGTAATCTGCTTATCTTTGTTGAGCGTAACATTAACCAGAAATATCCGCTCCAGTTTTTTAGCCACTTCCAAAACCTCTTCCCAGATGGGGTTGCCCGCCGTAACGCCCCACGTGGCCCGCGGATGGCCAATCATCCCGGCATCGTGGTTGCCAAGCACCGTTTGCTGGCCGGCCATGCCCGGCATCACCGCCTTGCCCCCGCCCGAAAAACCGGCAAAAAAGTGCGGCTCAATAAACCCGGTCAAAATGTGCAGGTCGCATTCAGCCAGCTCGCGGTTCATCCAAACATCGTGGCCCCGGCTGGTTTGCCCCAAACCAAGTTGGGTGGCCGGGTCAAAAGCGTTGTTTTGCACAACCCGGTAGCGGCCAACCAGTTCCGGGCCGAGCATCTGCCGCAGTTCGGCGTTAGTGTTGGGCCGATGGGTGCCCAGGGCGTTGAACAGGGTGATGTTTTCCGGCGGCAGGTGATCCAGCTCGCGCAGCACCGCCGGCAGCAGTAAATGGTTGGGCGTGGGGCGGGTAATATCGCTAAAAACAACACCAACGCGGTCGGTGGGGCGAGCCTGCTCGCGCAGCGGCCCGGCTCCCAGCGGCGATTGCAGCGCCTGCCGCAGCGCGGCGGCGGGCTCGGTCACACCGGCCACAAACTGCGGCTCGATCACAGTCACGTTCCAGTCGTCCGGCAGGTCAACAGTCAATCCGTTTTGGCCGTATGCCAGCTTAATCTCCATTGCTCACCGTCCTTTTTTGCGGGGATGACCCCGGCCACAATATTTTCTATCGGGTTCGCGGTGGGGGAATGCTGGCGCATATTTTACCACCGAACGGCTGTCGGCAAAAGCGACCGGCAGCACCGACGCCGGCTGCGGAATGGACAAAACCGCCCGCTATGGGCTAGAATGTGGCCACTTCTTTCACCCCATCACCCGGAGGTTGACCATGCTGACACTCATCGAAAAAATCCTCTTTCTCATCGCCGTGGGCGGATCGCTGGCGCTGGCGGCCGGCACATTTGGCAAAATGTGGGCCGTGGTGCGGCGCGGCCACACGCCGCTCAACCTGGCCGACCTTTCCGGCAAACTCGGCGCGGGGCTGAGCGCGCTGGTAACGCAGGGGCGCATCATTCGCCACCGCAAAGCCACGTCGATCTTTCACTATTTCATCGCCTGGGGTTTTATTTACTACGTGCTGGTCAACGTCATCGATGTGCTGGAAGGGCTGTTTTTTGGTTTCCGCCTCACCGGGCCGGTAGGCAATGTTTACCGCCTGCTGGCCGATGGGCTGACCGTGGCCGTGTTGCTGGGGATGACCTATTTTTTGGTGCGCCGCTTTATTGCCCACGCGCCGGCGCTGGCTATCCGAAAAAACGTAACGCTGCACCCCCAGGCCGCCGCCGGCATGCGCCGCGACTCGTTGCTGGTGGGCGGTTTCATTTGGGGCCACGTCGGTTTTCGTTTTTTGGGCGCGGCTTTTTTGGTGGCGTTGCACGGCCGCAGCGACCCGTGGCAGCCGTTTGCCAGCCTGCTGGCGTTGCCGCTGGGCGGGCTGCCGCCGCTGGTTCATCTGCTCGGCTGGCATCTGAGCTGGTGGCTGGCCATCGGCCTGATTCTGGCCTTTGTGCCTTACTTTCCCTACACCAAACACGCCCACCTGTTTGCCGGCCCGTTCAATTTGATGACTCGCCCGCCGCGCCGGGCTTTGGGCGCGCTGCCGGCCATCAATTTTGATGACGAAAGCATTGAGCAGTTTGGCGCAACAACGCTGACCGATCTGAGCCAGACGCAGTTGGTTGATGCCTTTGCCTGCATTATGTGCAGCCGCTGCCAGGATGTTTGCCCGGCCTACGCCACCGGCAAAGTGCTGTCGCCATCGGCGCTGGAAATCAACAAACGGTATCATATTTGGGATAAAATGGACGCCCTCGCTGCCGGGGAAGCGGACGAGTCGCCGCTGCTGGAATGGGCCATCAGCCCGGAGGCGGTGTGGGCCTGCACCACCTGCGGCGCGTGCATTGAGGTTTGCCCGGTGGGCAACGAGCCGATGTTCGATATTATGGACATCCGGCGCAGCCAGGTGTTGATGGACAGCCAGTTTCCGGCGGAGTTGAAAGGCGCGTTCACCGGGCTGGAGCGCAACGGCAACCCGTGGCAAATGGCCGGTGACCGGCTGGCCTGGGCTGAACCGCTCGATTTTGCCGTGCCAACGGTCAAAGAAAATCCCGATTTTGAGGTGCTGTTTTGGGTGGGCTGCGCCGGGGCGTTTGACCCCGCCGCGCAGGAAATTGCCCGGGCCACGGCCACCGTGCTGCACGCTGCCGGGGTCAATTTTGCCGTGCTGGGCAACGATGAAAGCTGCACCGGCGACACCGCCCGCCGCGCCGGCAACGAATACCTGTTTTTCGAAATGGCGCAGGCCAACATTGAAACGCTCAACGCCGCGGGCGCGGACAAAAAGAAAATTGTGGCCAGTTGCCCCCACTGCCTGCACACGCTCGGCACGGAGTACGCCGATTTTGGCGGCCATTACACGGTGCTGCATCACACCCAGCTCATCAGCGAGTTGATCGGCAGCGGCCGGCTAAAGTTAAATCGCGACCACCAACTGGAAAAAGTGACGTTTCACGATCCCTGCTATCTGGGCCGGCACAACGGCGTTTACGCCGAGCCGCGCGCGGCGCTGTCCAAAGCGGGCGCAACGCTGCTGGAAATGGGCCGCAGCCGCAGCGACTCGTTTTGCTGCGGGGCGGGCGGGGCGCAAATGTGGAAGGAAGAAGAACACGGCACGGCATCGGTCAGCGAGACCCGCTTCGCCGAAGCCCGCGCTACCGGGGCGGAGGTGCTGGCCGTGGGCTGTCCCTTCTGCGCCCGCATGCTCACCGACGCCAACACCAATGCCGGCTCGCCGCTGGTGGTGCGGGACGTGGCCCAGGTGGTTGCGGCGGCGCTGGCAGAGTAGCGCTCAATCCAGCGACCACATCTCCCGCCGGGTGGCTGTTGCCAGCAGCAACAGCAGCACCAGCGCGCCCGCGCCAACAAACGTCTTTTCAATATCCAGATCGAGCAGGTAGCCGATCACAATCTGCGATACCGGCGCCAGCCCGATAATGGCAAACATCACCACGCCCATAATCCGGCCCAGCATGTGGACAGGTGTTTTTCGCTGCAACCAGCTCAACACGTAAATAGTGACGTAGCCGTTGGCCGCGCCCATCGTTAGCAGAGTGGTGATGGCCAGCGGGGTTAAGGCGGTCACGCCCAGCACCATCAGCCCGACCGGGAACACGGCAAACACGGCCAGCACCACCAGCCCGGAAATAGCGGCCGGGGGTTTGGGCACAAATTTCAGGCCGGCCATCCCGCCGAGCATGCCCGCGCCGTAGGCGGCGGTCAAAAACCCGAGCACCGCCGCGCCGCCGGGCAGGCGGGCCACGGCCAGCACCGGCAGGCCAACGGTAATCGAGCCGGTTAAAAGCAGCCCCAGCGCCAAAATCATCAAAAACAGATACCTGAAACGGGGGTCGGCTTTGATCTCGTCAAACACGTAGCCCAGCGACGAGATGATCGATTCATCGGGGTTGGCTTTGGGGGCGGCCACCTGCATCTGCCAAAACAGGGCAATGCCGATGACATATGTTGCGCTGTCAATTAAAAACGCCAGGCCAATGCCGATGAGGCTGGATTGCTCTGCCGCGCTGCTGCCAAACAGCGAAATCAACAGCCCGGCCAGCGCCGGCCCAACCACACCACTGACCATAAACGTGCCCTGCAAAAAAATATTGCCCGTTTCAAGGTCATCGGACTGGACAATGCCGGGCAGCAGGCTGTTGACCGCCGGATAGGCAAAGGCATCCGCCACGCCGGCAACCAGCGCCAGCGCGTACAAAAACCACAGCGGGGTAAATTGAGCCAGAGTGGTGGCTCCCAGCCCGGCCATCACCACGGCCAGCAGCCCGTTGGCCACAATCAGCGTTAACCGGGCCGAGTATCGATCTGTGGCCACGCCGCCCACCAACAGCAGCAGCGCCCGGGGCACGCTGGCCGCGGCCAGCACGGTACTGGCCACCAGCGCGCTGCGCGTCAGTTGCAGCGCCAGCCACGGCATCGCCAGTAAATAGAAATGATCGCCGATAGCCGAGATGAGCTGGCCAATAATCAACAGCCGCAAATTACGGTTGGTTATCAGATTCGCCGAGCCGGCTGGTTGCACAGATCAACTCCTGTGAAAATCAGTTCGGTGGATTGGGTGAGTGATGAGTTTTGAGTTTCCCATAGGGGGCTTTTGGCCCTGAGTTCGTGTTGCGTGTTCCGTCATTCGTCGTTCGTCACTCGCACGGTCGCAATTCGCAATTCGTAAATCCAAAATCCAAAATTGATAGTACGGTCAAATCATAAATTGGCAAAAAGATCGAACCTGAACCGCCGCCAGCCAAATTAACCCGCAGTTGATTGACCAAAACCGGACGGTTTGTATAATTTGCCCTACACCTGCAAAAAACGTCGCAGGCCGGGGGCCTCCAAAACTCATATCCCCAACAGAGTTGTTCCCGAATAACTGAATTAAATTTTTAGGGCACAGATTCACACAGATTTTTCTTCAATTTTTTAACATAATCTGTGAAATCTGTGTTGATCTGTGTCCTATTTCAAAAAGTGTCCGGTAGTGAAGAACAACTCTAATGTTGCCAAAACCAGACAAATCAGAAAGGCCAGCAGGCATCGTGAATGGATAACATTTTCGCCAATAACCATGTGTCGGCCCGCCTGCCCACTGCGGTAGGCCAGTTTCAACTGCATCTGTTTACCGCCGCGCCAGACCAAAAAGAACATCTGGCGCTGGTGCTGGGCGATGTCCGCGGCCGGCACGAGGTGCTGGTGCGCATCCACTCCGAATGTTTTACCGGCGACGTGCTCGGTTCGGCCCGCTGCGACTGCGGCCAGCAACTTGAGCGGGCAATGGCGCTGGTGGCCGAAGCCGGCGCGGGGGTCATTGTCTATTTGCGCCAGGAAGGGCGGGGCATCGGCCTGCTTGAAAAGCTGCGGGCCTACAATTTGCAGGATGAAGGCTACGACACGGTTGAAGCCAATCTGCTGCTGGGCCATCAGGCCGATCAGCGTGACTACACGATGGCCGCCCACATTTTGCAGGAGTTGGGCGTAAAATCCGTCCAACTGCTGACCAACAACCCCCAAAAAATCGACAGCCTGCGGCAAATGGGCATCAACGTGACCGCCCGAATTCCGCTTTACGGTGACGTAACCCACGAAAACGAAAAATACATCGCCACCAAAATTGAGCGACTCAACCATTTTCCGCCCCAGCCGGCCGACCCCGATCCCGGCCAATTGGCCATACTGGCCCATATTCAGCGCCGGCTGGCCGCGGCGAGAGGGCTGACCCGGCAAACCGGGCGGCCATTTGTCACCCTCACTTACGCCCAAACCCTCGATGGCAGCATCGCTCTGCGGCCGGAGAGCCGGCTGCACATCAGCAACACCCGGGCCTACGCGTTAACCCACCACCTGCGCGCCAGTCACGATGCCATTTTGGTGGGCATTGGCACCGTGCTGGCCGATGACCCGCGTCTCACGGTTCGGCTGGTAGCGGGCAGCCAGCCGCAGCCGGTCATCCTCGATAGCCAGCTCCGCTGCCCGCCGGAAGCCAATCTGCTGCGCAGCGGCGCTCGCCCGCCGTGGATTCTGACCGGCCGCAATGCCTCCGCCGAGCGGCAGGCCCGGCTCGAAGCATTGGGGGCCAACGTGTTCCGGCTGGAAAACAACGCCGGCCAACCCATCAACCTCGAGGCCGCACTGGCGTTGCTGGCCCAACAGGGTATTCAGCGGCTGATGGTTGAAGGCGGCGGGCAGGTCATTTCCAGCTTTTTGAAAGCGCGGCGGGCAGACCAGATGGTGCTGACCGTGGCTCCGCTGCTGGTGGGCGGGCTGCGGGCAGTGTCGCAGTTGGAGCTGGCCAGCGAGGCCGCTGTGCCGCGCCTGCACAACCTGCACCACCAGTTTTTAGACGACAATCTTATTTTGCGGGGTGATCCACTGTGGCCGGCAATATGATGACCCAATCAATTTACTTTGTCGCGCCCCGGCGCATCGAAATCCGGCCAGAAGCCGTGCCGCCGCCGGGGCCGGGCCAACTGCTGGTGCAGACAACCATGTCGGCCATCAGCGCCGGCACCGAGCAACTGGTTTATCGCGGTCAGGTCCCGCGGGATTTGGCGCTCGATGAAACCATCAGCGATCTGGCTGGCCAGTTTACCTTTCCGTTCAAATATGGTTACGCGGTGGTGGGCAAAGTCATCGATTTGGGGCCGGGGGTTGCGCCGGAATGGCAGGGGCGGCGAGTGTTTGCCTTTCACCCGCACCAGAGCCATTTTTTGAGCACGCCGCAAAACCTGCTGCCGCTGCCGCCGGGGGTGAGCGAGGAAGACGCCCTGTTTTTGCCCAACATGGAAACCGCCGTCAATTTGACGCTGGATGGCCAGCCGCTGATCGGCGAAAATGTGGTGGTGTTTGGGCAGGGACTGGTTGGACTGCTGACCACGGCGCTGCTGGCTCGCTTTCCGCTGAACCGGCTGGTTACGGTTGATGCCTTTGCCCGGCGGCGGGAGGTGTCGCTGGCGCTGGGGGCGCAGGCCAGTGTCGCCCCGGCGGCGGCGTTGGCCGAATATTTGCCGGCGGCGGCTGGCGCTGATCTGGTTTTTGAACTGTCGGGCAACCCGGCGGCGCTGGATCAGGCCATCGCCATTACCGGCTTTGCCGGCCGGGTCATTGTCGGTTCGTGGTACGGCACCAAGCCGGCCCACCTGGATTTGGGCAGCCGTTTCCACCGGCAGCGTCTCCGGTTGATCAGCAGCCAGGTGAGCACGCTCGCCCCGGAGCTGGGCGGGCGCTGGAGCAAAGCCCGTCGCCTCGATGTGGCCTGGCAGATGATCCGGCACGTCCGGCCGGCGCGGTTTATTTCGCACCGGTTTCAGTTTGAGCAGGCCGCGCAGGCCTACCACATGCTCGATGAAAGCCCGGAACTGGCGTTGCAGGTTGTGTTAGTGTACTAAACGATTTTCGATTTTGGATTTACGATTTACGATTTACGCCCCTGCGAATGACGAACGACGAATGACGCAACACGCAACACGAACTAAAAACTAAAAACTTAAAACTCAAAACTCATCACTCGCCCAACTTATATTCACAGGAGATTATTATGTACACTCTGGCCGTAAAAAGAGATTTTGTAGCCCAGCATTACCTGATTGGCGGCGATTGGGGCGCCGAAAACCAGTGGCACTCGCATCACTACGTGGTTGAACTCCAACTTGAAGGCGCGGAACTGGACCGCCACAACTATCTGGTTGATATTGTGGATGTGGAAAACGCCTTCACCGAGATTGTCAACCACTACCGCGACAAAACACTGAACGATCTGCCGGAATTTGCCAGCACCAACCCCAGCATCGAGTTATTTTCCCGGATTGTGGCCCAAACGTTTGCCAGCCGCATCAGCGCACCCAATTTATCGGCGCTGACCGTGCGCATTTGGGAAAATGAAATCGCCTGGACATCGTACCGGATTGAGTTGGGATGAGCTTCAGCTTTGTTGACTATCTGGTCGCCAAAAAAAGTGTCGATGACCGCGCCCTCAACCGGCTGGTGCTCCGGCATTTAGTCGATAATTTACCGGCGGCTCCGGCAGAAAAACCGCTGCGCGTGCTGGAAGTGGCGGCGGGCATCGGCGCCATGTTTGAACGGCTGGTTGAGTGGCAAATTCTAGGCAACGCCGATTACACCGCTCTCGATCTGTCGCCGGCGTGCGTGGCCGCGGCCAAAGAGCAACTGCCGGCTTGGGCCGGTCAGCACGGCTTTCAACCCGAAGGGGCGGCGGACGGCTCGTTGAGCCTGCGCCGGACCGGCCAGCAAATCCGGGTGCGGTTTGAAGTGGCCGATGTGGTTGACTTTGCCGCTCGCCCCCATGTGGCACCGCCGTGGGATTTACTCATCGCCCACGCTTTTTTTGATCTGGTTGATATTGCGGCGCTGCTGCCCGGCCTGCTGGCGCTGTTAAAGCCCGGCGGGCTGTTCTATTTTTCCATCAACTTTGACGCCGAAACCATTTTGGTGCCGGAGATTGAGCCAGCGCTCGACCGGAAAGTCATCGACCTGTACCACCGGGCGATGGCCCGCCAGCACGTGAACAATGTGGCCCTCAGCGGGCCGGCGGCGGGTCGCTACCTGTTTCAGCATTTGCGGGCGGCCAACAGCCAGCTCATCGCCGCCGGCAGCTCCGATTGGGTGGTCTTCCCCGGCCCGGCCGGCTACCCGGCCAGCGAGGCTTTTTTTCTGCACTGCATCATTGATTCGATTGGCAATATGTTGGGGGACAGCGCGCCGGTTGGCGTTGCGCCGTGGCTGGCGCGGCGGCACGCCCAAATTGAGCAAAACGAGCTGGTGTACATTGCCCACAATCTGGATTTTGTGGGCCGGACGAGCGCAGGTTAACGGCGGGAGGACTGCTCAATCAGCGGCAGCATGTGCGCCCGGAACAACTCAAACAGGCGGCGGTCGTCGCCCTGCCGGCGTAGCAACTCCGCGGGCAGCGCCGAACCAAACTGCACCGAAACCCGCCCCCGGCGATACGGCGGCCACAAAAGCTGGAGCGTCGCCCCCAACCACTCCCGGTCGGCGGGGCGGCGGCGCAGCCGGGTGAGCGGGTGGCGCTGCGCTCGCGGTGACAGCACCCCGCTGACCAGCGCCGGCAGCAGCACCGGTTGCACGGAGAGCCGGGCAAACATGGCCACCGTCCCGGCCCACGTGGCCAGCGACTCGACCGCGCCGGGCCGAACCGCCGGGTCCGGCTCGATTTTGCCCGCCGGAAATGTGAGAATCGCGCCGCCCTGTTTGAGATGACTAACAATTTGATGCAGCGCCCGGTAGTGATCGCGGCGGTCCTCGTTGATGAAAATAACGTATCGCTTCATTTCCGGCAGCGCTTCCAAAAACGGGCGGCGCAGGCCGATGGTCAGTAAATCCCGGCGCGGGATACTGGCAAACAGGGCCACGGTATCGGCCAGGCCGGGATGGTTGGCCAAAATGACCAGCGGGCCGGCGGCGGGAATATGCTCGACGCCGGTAGCCGTTACCCCGCCGGTAAATCGCTGCAAAATCAGCCCGGCGCCGGCGGCCAGGCCGGCTTCACCGACAACCCGGTCGGCTTGCAACATGAATCGGGCAAAATCACCGGCCGGCCATCGGCCCAGCGCCCGGATAAACCGCCGGCCAACCGTGACCTGCTGCAAACCAAAGGCCGTGATCAAGTCATCGATATTAATTTCGGTTAGTTGCCGGAGTTGGGACACAACAACCTTTCAGGCAAGGAATAAAGAATTTGGTATCAATTTTGGGCGCTTCGCGCCCAAAATTGATACCATTTCCATAATCCCCCCTTCCCAATGGGAAGGGGGGCCAAGGGGGGATGGGGCAAACCCAACTCCCGGCTATTTCTTATTTGAAAGATATTGCCCTGAAAAATATTCAAACACGCCGGCCATCGATTGCTCCCAGGTTGGGAACTCGGCGTAGCGCCGCCACGCGGCCAGGCTCATCTCTGTTAGCAGCGGCCGGTTGTGGATAAAACGACCAACGGCCGCGGCAATCTCATTTTTATCCGGTGACACCAGATAGCCGGTTTCTCCGTGGCTCACAATTTCCCCGCTGCCGCCCAGCCGGCCGGCAATCACCGGCAGCCCCGCGCCGAATGCCTCAACATACACAATACCAAAGCCTTCAAAAGCCGAGGGCACAGCCAGCAGATCGCTGTTTTGCAGCGTCGCCACCAACTGGTCGGCGGGGAGTTTGCCGGCAAAGCGGACATTGTTTTGCAGGCGCAGAGCAGCCACTTGCCGGCCGATGCGCGCAAAATAGGCGGGATCGACCTGCGTATCACCGACAACGGTCAGTTGCCAGCCGGCCGGCGGCAGCAACGCCAGCCCCTCGAGCAGCGTGTGCAGCGATTTGCGGGGGATGATGTTGCCCACAAAAACAAGTTGCAGCGGTTGCTCGCGGCGGCAGCGGCGACGAATGAACGCCTCATCGATGGTGAAGGTGAGGTTGTCTTTGCCGGGGTAGGCCACCGTGGCTGCGGGGGTTCGGCCCGCAAGTTGTTCGACGGCCTGCCGGGTGGCGCGGCTGTTGAACACAAAGCCGTCAACGGTGAGCAGGTATTGTCGCTCTACCCAGCGATAAAAAATTCTGGGCCAGGCCCGGTGCGGTTCGCTGGAATAAAGATGGTGCACAATGCTGACAATGGGCGCGGACAACTGCCGGCGCAGCCGCCGGTTGAGCAGAAACAGCGACGGGTGATTCAATTCGTCCTGCAGCAATAGGTCAGGGGCAAAATCCAGAATCTGGCGGCAAAGGCGGCGGTCAAAATTGGCTTTGAAGCGGCCCCAATAACCGGCCGGCGGCTGCGAAAAAACCCGCACCTCCAGCCGGTGCGCACGCAGATGCTCCACCAGTTTTTTATCGTACAGGTAGCCGCCGGACAAAATATTCAAATTGCCGTAGATGATCAGGCCAATCTTTGGGGGCATAGTGGGCCAGCGCTATCACCTTTTAAACAGTCAGCAGACGTACTGCTTTTTTCCTATAAGGTAAGGGGCTTCAAAGATGAACACGTATCAAATATATCAGCTTATTTACCCCTCCCCCAACCCCCTCCCCAAAATTTGGGGAGGGGGCTATATTGAATTGGTGAAGTTTTGGGCGGCTGCGCCGCCCAAAACTTCACAAAAAACTTTTTCCCCCTTCTCCCTGAGGGAGAAGGGGGTCAGGGGGATGAGGGGATTCTGACTCAACTATGCTCTTAACGCAAAACAAACAAAACTAACGGGGAAGGTTGGTCAGCCGCCGGTGCTAACCGGCAGACCACAACCGGCAAACAGCCCGGCCAGCGTGGCGACTTCGGCGTCTGTGGGGCGAGCGTGGCCGGCCCAGGGGTAATCGCGGCCCAGCGCGGCGTATTTGGCCCGGCCCAGCGTGTGATACGGCAGCACGTTCACGGCTTTGATGGCGCCGGGCAGGCCGGCCACAAAGCCGGCGATGGCCCGCACCGATGCGTCATCGGCGTTGAAGCCGGGGACGAGCGGCACGCGGATGGTCAGCGGCGCGCCTACCGCTGCCAGTTGCCGCAAGTTGGCCAGAATCAGTTCGTTGCCCAGGCCGGTGTACTGCTGGTGCAGGGCGCTGTCAACGTGTTTGACATCGTACAAAATATCGTCGAGGTACGGTAGCAGCCGTTCCCACACCGACCAGCGGGTGTGGCCGCACGTTTCAATGGCCGTCGAAATCCCCTCGGCTTTGGCCAGCCGCAGCAGCGCCTCGGCCAGCTCCGGCTGCATCGTCGCTTCACCGCCGGTCAGCGTTAACCCGCCGCCGGCCCCGTAAAACGGCACGTCCCGCCGAACTTCGGCCATCACCTCACCGGCGGTGCGGCGCTCGCCCAGCCAGCGGAGCGCGCCGGTGGGGCAAACCAGCGCCCGTTGGGCAAAATCGGCGCTGGCGGGTTGCGGCCAGCAGGCGGCGCAGGGCGACTCAAACTGGCCGCAGGTGATGCAGTTTTGCTCAAACAGAGCCAGTTCCGGCTGCGGCTGCTGCGATTCCGGGTTGGCGCACCAGGCGCAGCGCAGCGGGCAGCCTTTTAAAAAGACGCTGGTGCGCAGCCCCGGCCCGTCGTGCACCGAGTAGCGCTGCACGTCGAAGACAATGCCGGCCACCTGCTCCAGCCGGCCGCGTTCGGCGGGGGTCAATTCAAACCGATGACTCATGCAGCGGCCCGCTCAAACATCGGTAAATTCGGTGCGGCGAATAATTTCATCCTGCAATTCCCTGTCCAGTTCGGTGAAGTAGGCGCTGTAGCCGGCCACCCGCACCACCAGCGAGCGGTACTGTTCCGGGTTGGCCTGCGCCCGGCGCAGCGTTTCGGCGGAAACTACGTTGAACTGTACATGCGGAATGTGCAGATGGCAAAAACCGCGCAGCAACAGCACAAACTTTTTCAGCGCGGCCTCGCCCGCAAAAAACAGCGGCAGAAATTTCATGTTGAGCAGCGTGCCGTTGGAAGCCAGCTTCAAATTGAGTTTGCTGACCGAATTGAGCGCCGCCGTCGCGCCGCGCCTGTCCCGCCCGGCCGTGGGCGACAGCCCGCCATCGGCCAGCGGCGTGCCGGCAAAACGGCCATCGGGCGTGGCCCCCACGTTGGCTCCCATCGGCACGTGGGCGGAGACGGTGTAAAAACCGGGCTGGTAAACCCCGCCGCGAATGGTGGGGTACTGTTCAACCAGCGCCGAATAGCGGTCGCCCCATTTTTTGGCGTGCCGGTCCACCCGGTCGTCATCGTTGCCGTATTTGGGCGCGCGGTTGATGAGCCGCTGGCGCAGTACCTCGGCGCTGGCAAAGTTGGCCCGCAGCGCCGCCAGCAAGTCGCCCGCCGGCAGCCAGTGCTCATCGAACACGGCCTGTTTCACCGCCGCCAAACTGTCGGCCACGTTGGCAATCTGCACGCCCTGCACCCCGGAAAAATTGTAACGCGCCCCGCCGGCGGTCACGTCCAGCCCGCGTTCCAGGCAGTCGTCAACCACCAGCGACAAAAACGGCGAGGGGTAAATTTCGGCGTGGATGGCATCAACTACGTTGCAGCCTTTGACCATCAGCTCGACAAAATGGGCCAGTTGCGCGTCGTAGGCTGCTTCCAGTTCGGCAAACGACTGCATTTCGGCCAGCGGCGGGGTGGACAGGCCGATTTGCTCTCCGCTGTGCGGGTCGCGCCCGCCAAAAAGGGTCAATTCCAGCACGCGGGTCAGGTTGAACATTGAGGCGTCGCTCCAGCCGAGCGCCTTGCCGGGAGTGGATAGCTCGACGCAGCCGACGACGGCGTAATTGCGGGCGTCGTCGGGGGCAATGCCCCGCGCCAGTTGGCCGGGGATGATGACCTCATCATTGAAAACCTGGGGCATACCGCTGCCCTGGCTGATAACAAACGCGGCCGCTTCCAGAAAATCATCCGGGCTGCGGCGGTGGAGGCGAATGGACAGGTTGGGCTGGGTCAGCCCGATGCGCGACTGCGCCCGCAGGCACATATAGCTGAGCAGGTTGGTCGCGTCCGCGCCATCGGCCAGTTGCCCGCCAACAATCAAATTAAAGCCGATGGGAAAGCCGGCAAAGTAGCGCGCGCTTTTGCTGCTCCGCAACAGGACGATCTCGTTGAATTTGAGCCACAGGTATTCCAGCAACTCCTGCGCTTCGGCCAGCGAGAGCGCGCCGGAGTCGAGGTCGCGTTGCAGATAGGGCAGCATGTATTGGTCAAAACGGCCCGGCGAAAAGCTGCTGGCGTTGCTTTCAATTTGGAGCAGCACAAACAAAAACCAGACCGCTTGCAGCGCTTCGTGGAAATTGCGGGCGGGATGCGCGGACAGATGGCGGCAAATCTGGCTGATGCGGCGCAGTTCGGCGCGGCGGGCCGGGTCGGGGGCGGTTTCGGCCTGCTCGCCGGCCAAATCGGCGTAACGGGTGATGAACCCGGCGGCGGCGTCCAGCACCAGCAGCGAGGCGTCGTAATAGTGCTGCTGCGTTTCGCTCTGCACGGCCGGCTGCCGGCGGGCGGTCAGCACTTTATCGCGCAGCCCACCGATGCCCAGCCGCAGCCACGTTTCAACATCGGGCAGAATGTGGCCCTGAGCGTGGTCAGTCTGGTTGAGCGAAAAGGCTTTGCCGGCGACGGCGACGCGCACGTCGTCGGGCACCCGGCCGGCGACGGTATCTTCCAGCGTTTGGCCGCGCCAGTAGGGGAAGATTTCTTCGCGCAACTCGCGGATTTGGGCCGGGGTAATGTTGAAACGGTCCTGCGGGCGGGTGGACAAAATGTCCAGCTCTTTGTCAATCCAGTCCACCGCGCCTTCCGGGGCGATAACGCCCATCCGCGGCAACAGCGAGCGATTGCCAACAATCACTTCATCGGGGTGGATGGTGATGGCCATGCGCCGCACCAGATGCAGCAGCATTTTGGCCCGGCGAATGACCATCGGCTGGCCCTCGGTGGCGCGGTAGCTTTCGGTGGCAAACCGGGCCCGTTCCACGTCGATCTGGCGCTCGTTTTCAACGAGCCGTTGTTTGATGCGGGCGGCGCGCGGCGGCAGGGGATCCGCGCCCCACATCTCGCGCGGAAAACCGGCAGTGGGGCCGGTTAAAGTTAGAGTTGAGTTAATATTGATGGTAGTCATAAATAGTCTCCGTTTCCCACTCATCCCCCTACCCCTTTCTCCCCCGTGGGGGAGAAGGGGGGAAAAGTTTTTGACGTGGCGCGGCAGGCGCAAGCGCCCGCCGCGTCACGTCTTTTTGGGGCAGAGAGGCATTAAAGCGTTTAACTGGCAGTACGGGCCAGGTAGGCGCAACCGAGCAGCGGGCTGTCATCGCCGAGCGCGGCCGGTTCGATGCGGACGTGCGCCGCCACCGACGGCAGGCAGAAGCGGGGCAGGGTTTGGCGGGCGGTGTTCAGCAGCAGATCGCCGGATTTGATGACGCTGCCGCCGATCACGTAAAAATCGATGTCCAGAATCAGCGCCATTGAGCCGATGGCGGTGCCCAGCACCTGCCCGGCCTGTTCCAGCACCGCTACGGCCAGCGAATCGCCTGCCGCCGCAGCGATGGCCACATCTTCGCCGGTCAGCTCTGCGACGGGCGCGGCGGGGTTATTCTGCGTCACCAGCCGGGTGTATTCGCGCACCAGCGCCGGCCCGCGAATATATTCCTGCACCGCGCCGGGGACGCTGGTGTCGTAGGCCGGGGCGTGGCGGTCAACGGTCATCTGGCCCACTTCGCCGGCAAAATTGTGAACGCCGCGGTATAACTGGCCATCGATGATAATCGCCGCGCCGACGCCGGTGCCGGCCACCACGTAGACCATGCTCCGCGTGCCGCGCCCCACGCCAAAATGAAATTCGCCCAGCGCCGCGGCTTTGGCGTCGTGCTCGAGCACCACCGGCACACCGAGCCGCTGGGCCAGCATCTGCTGAAACGGCACGTTGCGCCAGCCGGTCAGGTTGGGCGGGTCGATGATGACGCCGATCTGGTGATCGACCGGGCCGGGGGTGCAAACGCCCACCGCGCTAACGCGCCGGGCGGGCGGCAGGCTGGCGGCGAGATGCTCAATGCTGGCGGCAATGCGCTCGACGGCCTGCGCCGGGCCGGCTTCGGTGTGAGTGGGCAGGCGGTCGCGGGCGGTGATGTGATCGCTGGGGTCAATGAGGCCGAGCGCGATTTTGGTCGCGCCCAGGTCTATTCCCACTACGTAGTCGGTCATAATTATTGCTCCGGTAAATACTTTGCTGTCCTTCGGAAGGATACCCCCACCCCCGGCCCCTCCCCCGCAAGCGGGGGAGGGGAGATTGAAAATCAGGTGTCAACTTCGGGCGCTACGCGCCCGAAGTTGACACCATTTCCCTAATTCCCCCCTTCCCAAAGGGAAGGGGGGCCAGGGGGGATGGGATATCAGGCCACTTCACAGAAAAACACTTCATCACATTATTTTTTGCAGATGCTCCGCCACGCGCAGCGTTTGGGCGGCGATGGTCAGCGCCGGGTTCATGGCCGCGGACGACGGGAAAAAGGAGGAATCGACCACGTACAGGTTGGACACATCGTGGCTGCGGCAAGTCGGGTCAAGCACCGACGTGGCCGGGTCGTGGCCAAAACGGAGCGTGCCGCACTGGTGCGAGTTGGTGGCAATGCCCATCGGCTCCACAAAAACCAGCGGGTAGCCGGCGGCTTTCATCATAGTGCGGGCGGCATCGACCAGTTTGCGGTGGGCCACCCGATTGTTGGGTTGCCAGTACACCTGAATATCGCCATTGCTTTTTAACGTGATGCGGTTATCGGGGTGAGGCAGGTCTTCTGACATCACCCACCAATCCACGCTGCGATTGGCCATCGCCTGCAAAATGGGGCGCGGCACCAGCGGTTGGGCGGCGGTGAGCATGCCGGCCTGCAATTTGCCCAGCAGTTGAATATTGCCCATCGGGTAGGCAAAGTCCGGCCCGCTAAAGTAGAAATCGTTCACGGCCATTGTCTTTTGAAAAGTCGTGTCGTTGCGCCGGAACGGGTCAACGGCCATCAGCGCGGTGTTGTTGTGCACCATGTAATTGCGCCCCACCAGCCCGGACGAATTGGCCAGCCCGTTGGGGTGGGCCGTGTTGGCCGAGCGCAGCAGCAGCGCCGCCGAATTGACCGCGCCGCACGACGAGACAAAAATATCGGCCTGCACTTCTATTTTTTCGCCGTTGCGATTCAGTTCGACGGCGGTAACGCGGCGGCCACCGGCGTCGGTGAGCAGGCGGGTGGCGGTGGTGTTGACCCACAGGGTGACGTTTGGGCTTTGCAGCGCCGGCCGCACGCAGCAGACATCGGCATCACTTTTGGCCAGCACCTGACAGGGGAAGCCATCGCAGGTTTTGCAACGGATGCACGCGCCGTCGGGTCGCAGGTCGATGCCCATTGGGTACAAAAAGGGGTGCAGGCCATGCGCGGACAATCTTTCGGCCAGCGCGCCGATGTACGGTTCGTGGGGCACGGCCGGGAAGGGATAGGGCGCGGAGCGCGGCGGCTCGGTAGGGTCTTGCCCGCCCTGCCCGTGGACGCGGTATATTTTTTCCGCTGCCAGATAATACGGCTCCAGCTCATCGTAGGTGATGGGCCAGCCCGGCGAAGTGCCGCCTTCGTGCTCCAGCGGGGCAAAGTCTTCGCGGCGCAGGCGGGGAAAGGCCGCGCCAAAAACTTTGGTGTTGCCGCCGACAAAATAATGGACGCCGGGTTTGAATGTTTGGCCGCGGCGCTGGTCGTGCCACAGTTCGGCGGGTTTGTACCGCTCCCGGTCAAACACGGCTTCGGGACTCCAGTTTTCCGGCTCCTGCGGCAGGTAATCGCCGCGCTCCACCAGCAAAATGCGGGCGCCGCTGTTGCGCAGCGCGTAGGCCAGCGTGCCGCCGCCCATACCGCTGCCAATAATCACAATATCGTAGTGGGTTTGCATCGAGTTATCCTTTAACCGAGCCGGCCAGCAGCCCGCGAATGAAGTAGCGCCCCAGCAGGATGTAGATCATAGCGGTGGGCAGGGCGGCCACCACCGCGCCGGCCATCACCACATTCCAGTCCACAGAAAAGGAGCCGGACAGGTTGTTGAGGGCGATGGTCACCGGCTGCGCGGCCGGGTTGGGCACCACGGTCACACCAAACAGAAAGTCGTTCCAGATATTGGTGAATTGAAAAATACCCACTACCACAAAGGCCGGGATCGACAGCGGCAGCATGATGTTGGTGAAGGTTTTGACCACGCCGGCCCCATCAACGCGGGCGGCTTCGACCAGTTCGGTGGGGACGCCAACAAAATAGTTGCGGAAGATGAGGGTGGTGATCGGCAGGCCGTAAATAACGTGAACCATGATCAGCCCGGGAATCGTGCCATAGACTTTAATGAGCTGCAAAAACTGCACCAGCGGGATGAGGATGGCCTGATAGGGGATAAAAAAGCCAAACAGCATCAGGGTGAACAGCAGGTCTGAGCCGCGAAATTTCCATTTGGCCAGCAGGTAGCCGTTGATGGCCCCAATCAGCGACGAGATAATGGTGGCCGGCACAACCATCAGCAGGCTGTTGTACATATTGGGGCTGAGCCGCTCCCAGGCTTCGAGAAAGCCGCCGCCGTTGAGGCTGGCCGGCGGATTCCACATTGTTGACAGGCTGACGCCGGCGGCTTCTTTGAGGCCGTTAACAACCATCACGTACACGGGCATCAGGTAAAACAGAAACATCAGCGCGAGAATAATCCAGATGATCCATTCGCTGCGTTTACGGGGCAGAGACCAGTTGGGGTTTCTGACTTTGTGAATTATGGTGGTCATTATTTATCCTCCCCTCTGAGGGTGCTGGCCAGATAGGGAATAATGACCAGCGCCACAAACACCAGCATCACAATGGAGGCGGCGGCCCCCAAATTGTAGCGGGTAGCTTTGAACATCATTTCAAACACAAAAATGGCCGGCACGTCGGTGGCAAAGCCGGGGCCAACGCCGGACATCGTAAAGACCAGATCAAATATTTTGAGCGATACGTGCAGCAAAATCACGGCCACGCTGATGGTGACCGGCTTGAGAATGGGGATGATCACCCGGCGGTAAATTTGCCACTCCGATGCACCGTCAATGCGGGCGGCTTCGCGGATGTCGTTGGAAATGGTGGCCATGCCGCCCAGATACATGGCCATTACAAAGCCGGATAATTGCCAGGTGGCGGCAATCGCCACCGGAATCAGGGCCAGCGGCACGCCCCATTTTACCTGCAAATTTTGAGCGCCGGGCCAAATGGCCGCCAGCACGCTGTTGAGCTGCAACACCACGTTCGGGTCGGTGGCCCAGCCCGGTTTGAGCGGCTGCATGCCCAGTTGGGTGAGCAGGCTGTTAACGCCAAAAATATCGAAAAAGAGGTTGATGCCGGTTTCGGGGTTAAAAATCCAGCGCCAGGCCACGCCGGTCACCACAAACGAGAGCGCATAGGGAAAGAGGAACATGTTTCTGAACACCGGCGAAGCGAAAATTTCCCGGTCCAGCAGGATGGCCAGCGTCAACCCCAGCAAAATGGCAAACGACATAAAAATTACGGTAAAAACAATGGTGTTGCGGATGTCGGCCTGAAACCGCGGCATCGAAAACATCTCGACATAGGTTTGATACACCGGCTCCCGCAAGGTCATATCTCGTTTTAAGGTGCGCCAGTTGGAAAATGACACATAAAAGGTGGAACTGATGAAGAAGTAAACAAAAATGGCGATCACTATAAATGAGGGCAATAACAACAGAAATGACTGAACGCGCTCGTTGAGCACAAATCGTTTTTTTGGATTGGAGGGAATTGTTGTGGTGCGTTCGATCATTACCGTTTGTTTTTCCTGGGGCATAGCTGACATTGGTACACCGTCCCGTTTTGGTTTCCCCCTCCCCCACAAGTGAGGGAGGGGGTGGGGCAAAAATTATTTCACTTCCACTAAACTTGCAAACTACTGCGCAAAACCAGACATCGACGCGCCCTGCGCCAGAGCGCTGGCAAAGGCATCCACATTTTTGTCAACCACAAAGGCGGTGACGGCATCATTGAGCGTCTGCTGGAAATCGGCCGGGGCCGCCGAACCGTGAACCACCGTCGGCACCAGCGCATCCTTGCTGAACGAGTCCATCGACCAGTTGTGGTACGGACCAAACTTGGCCCGGTCGCAGTCGGTGCGGGCGCAGATGGAGCCTTTCAGCGGGTTGAACGCTTCCTGCGCTTCTTTGCTGCCCACACTGCGCAGCCAGTTTTTGGTGGCCAGTTCGTGCGGCGCGCCATTGCCCAGCACAAAGCCGTCGGCCACAATCATAAAGCTGCCGGCGGTGCCGGGATGGCTGACCCAGCCAAAATCGACGTTGTCTTTCAGTTTGGCGTTGACGAACTCACCGTAGGCCCAGTCGCCCATCGAGTTGAAAGCGCAACGCCCTTCGATGAGCGCTTTGACCGCCTGATCCCACGACAGCGCGGCGTGGTCGTCGTTGATGTAATCCAGCATGCGGCCGTACACATCCATCGCTTCTTTGACTTCCGGGCTGTCAAAAGCCTCCGAGCCATCCCACAGACCGCGATACTTTTCCGGCCCGATGACGCCCAGCAGCGTGTTTTCAAACAACTGGGCGTTGGCCCAAATGCCGGAGTCGCCGACGCACAGCGGGGTCACGCCGGCCGCTTTCAGCGTGTCGGCGGCGGCAAAGAACTCATCCACGCTCAGCGTATCGCCAATGGTGATGCCGTTGTCATCAAGCAGTTTTTTGTTGTACCACAGACCGTTGCCACGGTGCACGCCGACGGTCACCTGATACACTTCGCCGTCTTTGCTCATCATGTCGGTGAGGGCTTTGGGAGTTACATCAAACCAGCCCTGCTCGTTGTACAGATCGGTGACGGGGGCGACAAAGTCTGGCTCAACGTACTGGCCCAGCAGTTCAAAGCCGGGGTGAACCTGCCAGGTGTCGGGCGGGTCGCCGCCGGCCAGCCGGGTTTGCAGCACGGCCCGGGCCGCCGAGCCGCCGCCGCCGGCGATGGTAGCGTTGATAATTTCCGAATCGGGATTGGCGGCGCTGTAGGTTTTAAACAGCGCGTCGAGCGCGGCGGCCTCACCGCCGGAAGTCCACCACGAGAAAACCTCCAGCGGCGTGTCGGCCGCGCCTTCGGGGGTCAGGTTGGCCGCTGCGGCAGGCTGCGCCGACATCTCGCCGGCCGGCGCGCCGCCCTGCATCGATTCTTCCATTGCCGCGGCTTGCGTCAGCGTTGAGGCAAAGGCATCCACATTTTTGTCAACCACAAAGGCGGTGACGGCATCGTTGAGCGATTGCTGGAAGCTGGCCGGGGCCGCCGAACCGTGAACCACCGTCGGCACCAGCGCATCCTTGCTGAACGAGTCCATCGACCAGTTGTGGTACGGACCAAACTTGGCCCGGTCGCAGTCGGTGCGGGCGCAGATCGACCCTTTCAGCGGGTTGAACGCTTCCTGCGCTTCTTTGCTGCCGATGGTGCGCAACCAGTCTTTCGTCGCCTGTTCGTTAGGCGCGCCATTGGCCAGCACAAAACCGTCGGACACAATTACAAAACTGCCGGCAGTGCCGGGATGGCTGACCCAGCCAAAATCGACGTTGTCTTTCAGTTTGGCGTTGACGAACTCACCGTAGGCCCAGTCGCCCATCGAGTTGAAGGCGCAACGCCCTTCGATGAGCGCTTTAACCGCCTGATCCCACGACAGCGCGGCGTGGTCGTCGTTGATGTAATCCAGCATCCGGCCGTACACATCCATCGCTTCTTTGACTTCCGGGCTGTCAAAAGCCTCCGAGCCATCCCACAGACCGCGGTACTTTTCGGGACCAATGACGCCCAGCAGCGTGTTTTCAAACAACTGGGCGTTGGCCCAAATGCCGGAATCGCCGACGCACAGCGGGGTGACGCCGGCGGCTTTCAGCGTGTCGGCGGCGGCAAAGAACTCATCCACGCTCAGCGTATCGCCAATGGTGATGCCGTTGTCATCGAGCAGCTTTTTGTTGTACCACAGACCGTTGCCGCGATGCACGCCCACCGGCACCAGGTAGACCTCGCCGTCTTTGCTCATCATATCGGTGAGGGCTTTGGGCATCACATCAAACCAGCCTTCTTCGTTGTACAGATCGGTGACGGGAGCGACAAAGTCTGGCTCAACGTACTGGCCCAGCAGCTCAAAACCGGGGTGAACCTGCCAGGTGTCGGGCGGGTCGCCGCCAGCCAGCCGGGTTTGCAGCACGGCCCGGGCCGCCGAGCCACCGCCGCCAGCCACGGTGGCGTTGACAATTTCGACGTTGGGGTCGGCGGCGTTAAAGCTTTTAAACAGCGCGTCGAGCGCGGCGGCCTCACCGCCGGAAGTCCACCACGAGAAAACCTCCAGTTTGCCTTTGACCGGCGCAGCCTCGGGTTGAGTTTCGGCTGCGGGTTGCTGGGCTTCGGCTTGAGGGGCGGCCGGTTGGGCAGCCTGTTCCTGTTGGGCGGGGGCTGCCTCAGGAGCGGGCGTGGCCGCGCCGCCGCAGGCGGCTAACAGATAAACCAACGCGGCAATAATGCCGCTAACAGTAACTAATCTTTGAAACCGCATTGTTTCTTCTCCTTCTATGGCTAAGTGTGCAATTGCTCACTACAGACAAATCGTTTGCGCTAATTGTGACTGTTTGTATAATTGAAACGGGCGTACCCACGGCACGGCATCGTTAAAAAAACGTCCTGTCGGCTCATTGGATTACGCTGCTCTGGGGGGGATACCGTGTGCTCGCCAAAGTCCCGGTATCTCCTCATTCTTTTTTTTGTTGTTTGCGCTCCGGCATTAATTCATTCAATCGCCTCCTCCGGGGTTGACAGGTCGGTGACCGCCACCCAGCGCCCCATTTTTGCTGAGATTTCAGCGGCTTCCATGATTTCTTGCACTTTTAAGCCTTCGGCCAGGGTGGGCGATGGCGCCGTATCTTCGGCCACGGCTTTTAAAAACTGGTACTGGCATTCGGCGTGACTACGCACAAAACCGGGCGGCATCGACCAATCCGGCGATTTAGCCCCGGCGTGCCGCTGCACCGTTTCCAGTTTGCGAAAACCGCGCATGCCCCCGAGCGGTTGGTCGGGGTCGCGGGTATCGTACACTTCCAGCCAGCTTGGGTCCTGCGAACGAAAGCGGATGGCCCCTTTTTCGCCGTAAATTTCAAACTGCATATCGTTGGCCACGCCGGTGCCCAGCCGGGAAATTTCCACCTGCCCCAGCGTGCCGCTGGCCATGCGCAGTTGCAGCAGCGCCAGATCATCCACATCGACCGGCCCTTTTTCCGCCGCGCCGGCCGCCACCGGTCGCTCTTTGATAAGCGTTTCCAGCGACGCCTGCACGCTGCCAAACTCGCCAAGCAGATAATACAACGTATCCAAAATGTGC
This sequence comes from Anaerolineae bacterium, assembly GCA_022071955.1. Classification (GTDB taxonomy): domain Bacteria; phylum Chloroflexota; class Anaerolineae; order 4572-78; family J111; genus J095. Next base: position 83,813 of record JAJVIM010000043.1, on the reverse strand, counting down.
GAGCCGAGATCAAACAGCGCGCCGCCGCCGGAAATCTCTTTGCTCAGCCGCCACGAGAGCGGTTTGTCGGGGTCGATGTAACTGGAGCGGAAATAGCGGCCCCGGAACGAAAAGACTCGCCCCACAAAACCGGCGTCGATGAGTTGTTTGGCCCGGGTGATGGCCGGGAAAAACCGAAAATTGAAGGTGAGTTGGGTTTTGACGCCTGTTTTTTCAACCGCGGCTACAATGCGCCGCCCTTCGGCCACAGACATCGCCAGCGGTTTTTCACAGTAAATGTGCTTGCCGGCCAGCGCCGCCGCCACAATAATTTCTTCGTGTTTGTGGTTGGGTACGCAAATATCAACAACATCGATGTCTTTGCGGGCCAGCAGTTCGTGATAATCGGCGGTCCAGTCGTCGCAGCCAATCTCCTGCGCGGCCCGGCGAGCCGTTTCGGCCCGGCTGGTGGCCACACCAACCAGATTGACCGCGCCGGCTGGCAGGCCGTAGTGGAAGGGGATATTGCGGTAGGCCATCGCGTGAACGCGGCCAATGCCGCCGTAGCCAATCAGGCCGATGTTGAGTGATTTCATTATTCCTTCAGCCCGTTTTCGGTCCGGTACAGATCGCTGGCTTCGGCCATTACCGCCCGTAGTTTTTTCACGGCGGCTTCAATCTGGCCGGTGCCCGGCTGAAATTTGCCGCCCGCCCCTTTGAGCAGCGGCGATGAAAACTCGCCGACGGTCATGCCGGCTTTGATAAAATCGGCCACGTTGCCGGCATTCAAGCCGCCATCTTCCATCAATTCCAGTTGGCCTTCCAGCCCGGCGGCCACAATCATCTCGTGCATGCGGCGGATGTTGTCAATCATAATCGGGTCCATGGTGTGCGGGCTTTGGCCGCTTTCTTTCACCCAAAAATGGGCGCGGCTTTCATATTCGATGATGTCGATGTAGGGCAGCACGTACTGCTCAAACGCCACAATTGGCGTGCCCTGCCAGGCCCACACGCCGACCTTTAAATTGAGCGCATCTTTAATGTAGGTGATAGCCTGGCTGGTGAGTTCGCCCATTGTTTCCAGCGGCAGGGTGATCATATCCACACCCAAATCGGCCAACTGTTTGAACACATCAAAGCTGGGGCGGACCATCTGCAACTGGGCTTCGATTTCCAGGTTGGTGCTTTTGCGCACGCCTTCAATAATATCGAAGCCGCCGCGGGGCATGCCAAAATCCATATATTTGCCGTCGCGAACTTCAATGTGCAGCCAGTCAACGCCGGCGGCTTCCAGTTCCTGCACCTGCGCACCGAGCACGGCGTAATCGGCCCAAAACAGGCCGGCCGCAATTTTGCACTGCTGGCTTACTTTTCCAATAGAATCTTTGCTCATTTGGTTTGAATCCCCCTTGAAAAACAATGATGAATGATGAATGATGAATGACGATTTTGGATTTACGATTTACGAACGACAAGTGACAAATGACGAATGACGAATGACGGAACACGCAACACGAACTTAAAACTCAAAACTTAAAACTCACCCAACCCACCCAACTGCTTCCTGCGCCCCGGTTTCAACCATCACCTTCATTCCCTGCCCGGAACGCATCAGCGCAACGCCCTGCGGCAGTTCCGCCAGAGGCACCCGGTGGGTAATCAGGCGCGATGGCCGGACGCGGCGGCTTTCCAGCAGTTGGATGGTCTGCTGGAATGGTTTTAGCCCCACAAACGCGCCGTGAATCGTCAGATCGTAGCGGGTAATCTGGTACTGGTTGAGGGTTTGCTGGTCGTGCGGGCGCAGGCCAAACAGCAGCAGGTGGCCGCCGCGCCGGGCCAGTTTGAGCGCGGCAGCAAACTGGTTGCCCACGGCATCGACGACAATGTCCGCGCCCACGCCGGTGATATCGAGCACGGTTTGGGACAGGTCGGCTTTGGCGGGGTTGATTGACTGGGCAAATCCCAGCTCGCGGGCAAAATCCAGCCGGTTTTGGGCCACGTCAACCAATATCACCCGGCCCGCGCCCATCGTTTGATAAGTTTCGGCAAAGAGCAGCCCCATCGGCCCAGCCCCAATCACCACCACGGTGTCGCCGGCCTGCATGGGCACGCGCGAGACCGCGCCGACCACGCACGAGAGCGGCTCAAAAAAGGCGGCATCGTCGCGGGGCACGTCGGGGTCAATTTTGTACAGGGCGCTCTGCGGGGCGCGCAAATAGGGCGCAAACGCGCCATCGATGGTGGTGCCGATGGTTTGGTAGTTGGTACACTGGTTATCCAGCCCGCGGCGGCAGTAGTAGCATTGGCCGCAGGTTAGCCGCGGCGCAATCACCACCCGGTCACCAACAGCCAGGCCGGTTACCCCGTCGCCAAGATCAGACACAACTCCTACCCCTTCGTGGCCAATAATAATATTGGGTGTGGCTTTGTGGGCCGGCGGCACCGCCAAAATGTTCAAATCTGTGCCGCAAATGCCGCATGCCTCAATTTTGATAACAGCATCGGTGGGGTGGTCTATTTGGGGAATGGGGCGGTCTTCGTAAGCTAATTGGCCCGCTCCCTTAAATACGGGCACGTGCATCGTGTTCATCACAGGCCTCGATTCAGTTCAAGTATTTTTTGGGCGGCAGCGTCATCGGTACACAGCACATTGATGGCCCGGGTCCGCAGCGCGCCCAAAATTGACCGGGCTTTTTCCGGGCCGGCAGCCACGGCGATGACCATCGGGATTTTGCGCAGATCATCCAAAGAAACGCCGATGATGCGCTGGTTGTATTCGGTGGGATGCTCCTGGCCGGCGGCGGTGATAATCCGGCCGGCCATATCACCCACCGCACCCTGCGCCGTCAGGCCGGCCAGCACCTCCGGCGACATAAAACCGGTTTTGGCAAAGCTGGAAATCTGTGGGTCCAGATTACCAATCCCAACCAGCGCCACATCCGCGTCACTGGCGGCTTGCAGGGTAAATTGGATGTCCTTTTGTTTGCGCAGAATTTCGGCGGCTTCTACGCTGTCGGCCATGAGCGGCGACGACAGATAATTGACCTCGCCGCCCAGCTTTTCGGCCAGCCGCCGGGCCAGCGCGGCGCTGTCCAGTTCGAGCGTGGTAAAGGGGATGCTGCCGGTAGCCTGCGCTACGCGCACATGCGCCTGCAAATCGTCGCCGATGGCCTGAATGGTTTCGTAGGTGGAGCGCCCCATGCAAATGGCCAGGGTCATGCCGTCTTTGAGGATGTGTTCGATGAAATGTGCGCCAAGCTGGCCAAGCCACGACAGGAGCAGGGGGTTATCGGTGGGGGCAGTTTTTAAAACAAACGCCTCTTGCAACTGAAAACAGTCTTTCAGCGATTTTTCCAGCAAGGTGTGGCGCTCGATGGGCCAGGTAATTTTTATCTGGACCACGCGGTTTTCTTTGGCTTCTTTGAGCAGGCGGTATATTTTTACCCGCGACAGACCCAACGCCCGGCCAATTTCGCTTTGGGTCAGTTCTTGCTCGTAATACATCAGCGCCACTTGCGCCAGCAGAAAATGGTGTTTGCTATCCATTGCAAATCGATCTTGTGTCTGTGCAATTGCACATTATATGTTCAATTTCACAAATATTGTACCATGTTTCACCAGCAATGTCAATAGGGTTTGTGAAGGACAACTCATACTGGATACTCCTTGTATCCGTCCGATTGGAGGGGATCACAGCGGGTGCCCCCAACCCTACCCCCAAAATAGGGCTATGCTTTACCCATAAGTCTGTCAAATTGCTGGCAGATATCCCCCACCCCCCACCCCCTCCCCCAAAATAGGGGAGGGGAAAACATCACGTGGTCAGTTTGGGTCGGCTTTGCCGACCCAAACTGACCACAAAAGTCAAATGCCCCCTTCTCCCCGGCGGGGAGAAGGGGGGTAGGGGGGATGAGGGGCAAAAAAGAGTTGACAAACTTATAGGTAAGGATAAGCCCAAAATGGGGGGGAAATAATACGGGGGCAGGTTGGGGCGGTTTTACCGCCCCAACCTGCCCCCGTATCTTTATTCAGGCTAAACTGAGGGTCAATCGGACAGGAAGAGGCTTCTGAAGCCGGTGGGGGACACGCCAATAATCTGTTTGAATCGCTTGGAGAGATGGTATTCGTCGGCAAAACCCAATTGCAGGGCTATTTCTTTTAAAGTCTGGTCTTCAATCAGCAGCAGTTCGCAGGCTTTGTCCATTCGCCGCAGGGTGTGATATCGCGCCGGCGACACGCCCGCATCCTTTGAAAAGCGCTTTCTAAAACCATCGTAAGACATCCCCAGCGCGGCCGCTATCTGGTCAAAATCGGGTTTGGTGTGCAGGTTGGCTTTTAACAGCGCCTTGGCCTGGGCCAGCCATTCGTGATCAACCTGCTCAAAACCCTGCTGCTGCTCGTACACAAAAATATCGGCCAGCAATTGCTGGAGCCGGCACAACCTGACCAAAGCATATTCCGCGCCGGTTTGCGGCACCGACCAGACCGTCTCTTTAAAGCGGTTAAACCAATAATCAACCGGCTCCAAATGCAGCACCGGCCGCTGCGGGCTGAGCAGCTCTTTGTTACGCCACAGATCAAATAACGGCCCTTCAAAGATGATGAAAATCTCGTTCCAGAAATCGTTGGGGCCGGGACCGTAGGTGTGGCCCACCTGCGGAAAAAGAAAGAGCAGATCGCCAGGCACAATCCGGTGAGAAAAGCCGAATGCATCCTCAAAGTGGCCGCCGCCGGTGGTTACATACACCAGGCCGTAGTAATCGAGCAGCCGGCTGGGTTTTTGGGGCGCCAGGCCGGGGCTGTCGCGGACAATGCCGGCCACCACAACCTGCCCCAGCGCGCTGCCGGCGCCGTCGTTAAAAGTGATGTGAGAAATAACCGCCATAATGGCTCAATTATACAAAGTTTTTCCACAGCCGCCATGTTATTGCTCTGCGGCTCGCCGGCACAATTTGTTTAAAATTGGCCCAATTTATGCAAGTTGTCGCCCAAAAACGCCATTCTATTTGTACCAATTTTCTCATACACTAGAGAGTAAACATCCTCCGTCCGCGAAAGGAATAAAACAATGAGTCTGGATAACATTTACGATGCCGTACTCAACGGCAAAGCTGCCGCCGCCGCCGAAGCCACCAACGCCGCCCTGGCCGAAGGTATTCTCCCGCAGGATATTTTGCACAAAGCCTGCATCCCGGCGATGACCGAAGTGGGTCGCCTGTTTGAAATTGGCGAAAAGTTTGTGCCCGAAATGTTGATTGCCGCCCGGGCCATGCAGGCCGCGGTCAACATTTTGAAGCCGTTGCTCGTCGCCGCCGATATTCAATCGGCGGGCAAAGTGGTGATTGGCACCGTAGCCGGCGACCTGCACGATATTGGCAAAAATCTGGTGGGGATGATGCTGGAAGGAGCCGGCTTTGAAATCATCGATCTGGGCACCGACGTATCCGCCGCCCAATTTGTTGACGCGGTCAAAAAACACCAGCCCGATCTCGTTGGCATGTCGGCCCTGCTCACCACCACCATGCCAGCCATCAAAACCACCATCGACGCGCTGGCCGAAGCCGGCGTGCGCGGCCAGGTTAAAGTGATCATTGGCGGCGCGCCGGTTAGCCAGGATTTTGCCACCAAAGTTGGCGCGGATGGCTTTGCCGCCGATGCCGGCAGCGCCCCGCGCATTGCCAAAACCCTGATCGGCGCGGCGTAAAACGTAAGGTAGTTCAGAGAGGAACTCAAATGCCCATTTTTTCGCCCCCCCGTTATCAACCACCCTTCAGCCCGGTGCGCCGGGAGTCGCTGCCCATGCGGCTGTTCACGTCGGTGGAAAAAGCGGTGAAAGGCGCGCTGTTTGGCTGCCGCATGTGCGGCAACTGCATTTTGCAGGAAACCGCCTTTGTTTGCCCCATGACCTGCCCCAAAGGGCTGCGCAACGGCCTGTGCGGCGGCGCTACCCCCGACGCCTGCGAAGTCGATCCCTCACGCCCATGTACCTGGTACAAAATTTACGAGCGGGCCGAAAAAATGGGCCGGCTCGATAACCTGCTGGAAATCAACGCCCCCATCGACGGCAACCAGGCCGGCCACGAAACCTGGCTGGCCGCCGCCCGTCTGTGGCGCGAGCGCGGCCAGGGACCCCATCCCCTTGAATTTGTGACCAACCGCGCCAAATTTGATGACGAGTGGGAGCAGTTTTTCCGGGCGCTGCGCCAGCCCGATTGGTGGCAGGGCGACGCCGCATACCACCCTCCGGCCTACACCGAACCCGTTTCTCAACTGGAAGCCGCCCTCCGCCGCGGCGACTTTGTGATCACCGCCGAAATTGCCCCGCCGCTGGGCGCATCCGGCGACATCATCGAAAAGAAAGCCGGCTGGCTCAAAGGCTGCGTTACCGCGGCCAACTTCACCGACAACGCCTCGGCCTCGGCCCGCATGAGCAGCATTGCCGCCAGCAAAATCTGCCTGGATTTGGGGCTGGAGCCGGTGATGCAGCTACAGGCCCGCGACCGCAGCCGGGTGGTCATTGAGTCCGATGCCATTGGCGCGGCCGGGCTGGGCATTCACAACATTCTTTGCCTCAGCGGCGATCACCAGCGCTTTGGCCCCGGCCCCATGCCCAAACCCGACCAGTTTGACTTTGACGCCGTGCAGATGCTGTGGCTGCTGCGCCGTATGCGCGATGAGGGCGTGTATCTGGATGGCCGGGAGATCAAAAATCCGCCGCAACTGTTTTTGGGTGCGGCTGCGTCGCCGTTTGGCGCGCCGCCCAAATTTGAAGCCATCCGCGCCGAAAAGAAGATCAACGCCGGCGCGCAGTTTATCCAGACCCAACCCATTTTTGATACCGACCGTTTTGCCGGCTGGCTCGAAGCGCTGGACAGGCGCAACCTGCTGGACAAGGTGCACATTTTGCCGGGAGTGGTGCCGCTCAAAAGCGCTCGCGCCGCCCATTTTATGGCCGAAGAAGTGCCGGGCGTGGTCATCCCGCCAGACATCATCCGGCGCATGGATGAGGCCGGCGACAAGCAGGGGCAGGAAGAAACCGGCATCGCCATCACGCTGGAAATCATCGAAAAGCTCAAGCAGATGCCGGGCATCAGCGGCATGCACGTGATGGCCGTCCATTGGGAAGCCATTGTGCCCCAACTGCTTCAGGCGGCCGGGCTGGCCCTGTCAAAAAAACAATCCATAATCTAAACTGCATTCAAGGTGAAACCTACACTTTTTCTTCCCCTCCCCCAACCCACCTGTGCCCCGCAGGGGTACTCCCCAAAATGGGGAGGGGGCTATTACTGAATCGGTGTGATTTTGGCCGGCTACGCCGGCCAAAATCACACCAAAAATCTTTTCTCCCCCTTCCCCCGTTGGGGGAAGGGGGTTAGGGGGATGGGGGTCAGTAGTTATCAAAACCCAACTTATCATCAAGGAAGGCGTAAAATGGCCAACAATTTAACCACAATCATTACCTCGGCCACCAAAACGGTGGAGATCAACCGCGCTAACCCCACCGTCATCATCGGTGAGCGAATTAACCCCACCGGGCGCAAAGCCGTGCTGGCGGCGCTGAAAGAGGGCAATTTTGAGCAGGTGCGGCAGGACGCGCTCGATCAGGTGGCCGCCGGCGCGCCGATGCTCGATGTGAACGCCGGCGTGCCCGGCGCGGACGAGCCGGCCCTGCTGCAAGAGGTGCTGCGCAACGTGATGGCCGTTACCGATGTGCCGCTCAGCATTGATACCGCCAACCCCAAAGCGCTGGAAGCGGCGCTGCAATTGTACCAGGGCAAGCCACTGGTCAATTCAACCAACGGCGAAGAGAAATCGCTGCAAGCGGTGCTGCCGCTGGTAAAAGAATACGGGGCGGCGGTCATCGGCCTGTGCATGGACGATAACGGCATTCCGCCCACGCCGGAAGCGCGGCTGGCGGTGGCGGCGAAAATTATTGAACGGGCGGCCAAACTGGGCATCCCCGCCGAAGATGTGGTCATCGACCCGCTGGTGTTGACTTTGGGAGCAGACAGCCAGGCCGGCCTGATCACGCTGAAGACCGCCGAGTTGGTGGTAAAGGAATTTGGGGTTAATATAACGATGGGCGCGAGTAATGTATCGTTTGGCCTGCCCGACCGCCGGGCGCTCAACGCCACGTTTATTGCGATGGCCATTCACGCCGGGCTAACCTGCCCCATCACCAACCCGCTGGTTGAGGCCGTGAAAACCGCCGTGCTGGCCGCCGATCTGGCGATGGGCCGCGATGATTACGGGATGCGCTGGATTCAGGATTTTAGACAACGCCAAAAGAAGGTTAACGCTGAATGACAACCAACCCCCAACTGCCGGTGGTGATTGTGGCCTGCCAGGTGTTTCAGGATTTAATGGAGCGTTTTCTGCCGCCGGAGTTGGCCGAGCAGATCACCTTTCTGGATTACGGGCTGCACTCCGTGCCCAAACAGCTCCGCTCAACCGTGCAGGCCGCCATCGACAGCATCAGCACGCCCAGTTTGGTGGTGCTGGGCTACGGGCTGTGCGGCAACGGCCTCAACGACATCAAAGCCGGGCCGCACACGCTGCTCATCCCGCGCACCGATGACTGCATCGCCATTTTTTTGGGGTCGTACGCAGCCTACCGCCGCGAATTCAACGAGTCGCCGGGGACGTACTGGCTGAGCAAAGGCTGGCTGGAAGCCGGCACCAATCCGCTGGCCGAACACGAAAAATACGTGGCCACCTACGGTCCGGAAGACGCCGACTGGCTGATGGACCAGCAGTATCGCCACTACCGGCGGCTAACGCTGGTAGCTCACAACCAGTCCGATCTGGACGAGTATCGGCCGCAGGCCAAAAAAGTGGCCGAATACTGCTCGCGCTGGGGGATGAGCTACAGCGAGTTGCTCGGTTCCGATGTGTACGTGCGCAAGCTGGTCGCCATTGCCGGTAACCTCAGCCTGGCCGATGACGAATTTCTGGTGATCCCGCCCGGCGGCACGCTGAGCCAGAGCCAGTTTATGCGAGACGCCTGATGCCCCAAGTCACAGTTATCTACGGCGAAAAGCAGCAAACGGTTATGGTTGAGGCCGGCACGCTGGTGGGCGAGGCCGTCGCCGCCACCGGCCTGCCGCTGGAACAACCCTGCGCCGGGCGCGGCACCTGCGGCAAATGCAAGGTGCTGCTGGAAAGCGGCGCGGCTCCCCCCGATGCCATTGAGCACGAAAACCTGACCCCCGGCGAACTGGCCGTTGGCAACCGGCTGGCCTGCCGGGCGCGGCTCACCGGCGATGCGCAGGTAACGCTGGCCCCGATTGTGGTCTACTCCAACAAAATCTTCAAAGCCAGCAACCGCTACAAACGCGATAAAAATGTGCCGCTGGGGCTGGCCATCGATTTAGGTTCAACCACGGTGGCCGCCTTTTTAACGATGCTGGACAACGGCGAGGTGGTGGCCGGCGGCGGCAGCCTCAACCAGCAAACGGTGTACGGCGGCGATGTCATCTCCCGGCTGGCCGCGGCCAAAAGCGACCCGGCCCACGCCGAACGGCTGCACAAACTGGCCCTGGCTTCCATTAACCAGGCCGTCGATTCGCTCAAGCTGCCGGCCAGCGTGTTGCAGCGCATCCAACGGGCGACCATTGTCTGCAACCCGGCCATGCACCACCTGCTGGCTCAAATTCCGGTGGACACCCTGGCCGTGATCCCGTTTCAACCCCGCCAAACGGCATCCATCCGCGACGCCGCGGCTATTACCGGCGGTATTTTTCCGCCGCACACGCAGGTGATGCTGCCGCCGCTGATTGGCGGCTTTGTCGGTTCCGATGCGCTGGCCTGCCTGGCCTACTTTAATTTTGACCGGGCCAGCGCGCCCATCGCCGCGGTTGATCTGGGCACCAATGGCGAAGTGATGGTCACCGATGGCCGGCGCATTTTAACCGGCTCCACCGCGGCCGGGCCGGCGTTTGAAGGCGTTAATATTTCGTGCGGCAGCCGGGCCGTTGATGGCGCAATTGTCGAGGTGCGGCTCAACGGCAGCGATTTTGTGTTTAACACCATCGCCAACGAGCCGCCGGTAGGCGTTACCGGCTCCGGCCTGCTCAGCCTGACTCAGCAGTTGGTGCAGGCCGGCGTGATTGAACCGAGCGGGCTGATTTCGCGGCAGCCGCCCCGCCTGGCCGAGCGCGTGCGCACCCATCCCAAGGGCGCGCGGTACATTGAACTGACCCCCGATGGCCGGCTGTTGTTCAAACAGTGGGACGTGCGCGAGCTGCAAAAGGCCAAAGGCGCCATCCGGGCGGCGCTGGATTTGCTGCTGCAACAGCTCGGCCTGCAAGCGACGGATTTGGAGCGCATCTACCTGACCGGCTCATTTGGCGGCCAGCTCAATGTTGAGGCGGTGCTGGCGCTGGGCATGATCCCGCCGGTGCGGCCGGAGGTGGTTTATCCGGTGGCCAACGGCGCGGGGCTGGGCGCGGCGCTCTTCCTGTCGGATACAGGCTTTGCCCGCGCCGAACAACTGGCCGCCCACGCCGGGCAGATCAACCTGGAAAGCCTGCCGGATTTCAGCAGCCACTACGTCACCATGATGGGCCTGGACCCCCACGGCTTTACCCCCTAGTGCATAAACAGCGACGGTCACGCTTTACTGAAAACAGAATCAAAACATAACTTTTTAGAGCCTGGTTGCGTCATGCCCGAATGCTTTTATCGGGCATCCACTGTAGGCCCACCAAGATGGATTCCCGCTTAAAACATGCGGGAATGACAGTGCAAAAGTTATGTTTTCAAACTAATCTCAGTATTGTAGCGTGACCGTCGGGCTACAACCCCGACCTGCTTCTACCCCCAGTAATTGGGTAGGGGCGCTTCGCGAAGCGCCCCTACATTCGCAGCCTCGCCGATTCGCTTATCTGCATAAGAGAGAAATTTTTCTTCTCCCCGATCAATCAGAAAATTTACAGGAAGCAAAAACAAATTATAACTGAGTTATAATCGGATTATAACTCAGTTATAAATAGATTATGACTGAGTTATAATTGCCTTATAACAGTGTCATAATTTAATTTTTACCCTGACAACCCCCGTTCCGGGTGAATAAGTATTTTTCCGCCAAAGATAAGTTTTTACCCAATAGACGCGGCCGGGCGCACCCGTTATACTGAAGCCAAACTCTGCACAAGGAGGTGAAGACGATGCCCATTCGCGATCCCCCTGCGCTCCAACTGCTATTCCGTCCCTTTTGTAATAAAAAGGGAGATACCGGCAAACCTGGCAGTGAGCGGCATCTCCCAGCACACCATAATGTTTAGAGGTTACAGCCGGCGCAATAGGTGCCCGGTTGCGCTCTTTAATTATGGCCCGGTCATTGTAGCATACGGAACCTACCCTAAAAAATTTAGCATTCATCCGACAAGGAGTGAAGAAGAATGTTTACCAAACGACTGTTGATCACCGCTATTGTTGCGGTTTTAATGGTACTGCTTGCCGCCTGCGGCGGCGCGTCAACCCCGGCCCCGGCGGCCCCGGCCGAGCAGGCTGCTCCGGCCAAAGAAGAAGCCGCCGCCCCGGCTAAAGAAGAAGCCGCCCCCGCCGCCGAAAGCGGCGAAATCATTGTTGGTTTGATCACCAAAACCGAAACCAACCCCTTCTTCGTTAAAATGAAAGAGGGCGCGCAGGCCAAGGCCGATGAATTAGGCGCCAAGCTGCTCACCGCCGCCGGCGCGTTTGACGGCGACAACGAAGCCCAGGTTACGGCCATTGAAAATATGGTCAACGCCGGGGCCAAAGGGATTTTGATCACCCCCAGCGACACCAAAGCCATTGTCCCGGCCATTCAGAAAGCCCGCGACGCCGGCGTGCTGGTCATCGCTTTGGATACCCCCACCGACCCGATGGACGCCACCGACGCCCTGTTTGCCACCGATAACTTCAAAGCCGGCCTGCTGATTGGCGAGTACGCTAAAGCGGCTATGGGCGATACCGTACCCAAGATTGCCACGCTGGACCTGGCCCCGGGCATCACCGTCGGCGCGCTGCGCCACAACGGTTTTATGAAGGGCTATGGGTTGGCCGAAGTCGATGCCTCCTCAACCGACAACGTGAACACCCCGGAAGTGGTGTGCAGCCAGGACACCCAGGGCGACCAGGCCAAAGGCCAGACCGCCATGGAAAACTGCCTCACCAAAGACCCCGAAATTAACGTGGTTTACACCATCAACGAACCAGCCGCCTTTGGCGCGTACACTGCCCTGAAAAACGCCGGCAAAGAAAATGACGTGCTGGTAGTCTCCGTTGACGGCGGCTGCGCCGGCACCGAAGGCGTTGTGGCCGGCCAGATTGCGGCCACCTCGCAGCAGTACCCGCTGAAAATGGCCACAATGGGCGTGGAAGCTGTGGTCAACTACGCCAAAACCGGCGAAAAACCGTCCGGCTACACCGACACCGGCGTCACCCTCATCACCAACAAACCGCAAGCCGGCGTTGACAGCCAGGGCGTGGTCTTTGGCATTGAAAACTGCTGGGGCGACGCCAGCCCGGGCGCGCTCGACGCGGCCAAAGCGGCTGAAGCGGCCAGCGGCCAATCCGGCAGCGAGGGCGCGGCCCCCAGCGGCGGCAGCGATGAGCCGGTTATTGTTGGCCTCATCACCAAAACTGAAACCAACCCCTTCTTTGTCAAAATGAAAGAGGGCGCGCAGGCTAAGGCCGATGAATTAGGCGCCAAGCTGCTCACCGCCGCCGGCGCGTTTGACGGCGACAACGAAGCCCAGGTTACGGCCATTGAAAATATGGTCAACGCCGGGGCCAAAGGGATTTTGATCACCCCCAGCGACACCAAAGCCATTGTCCCGGCCATTCAGAAAGCCCGCGACGCCGGCGTGCTGGTCATCGCTTTGGATACCCCCACCGACCCGATGGACGCCACCGACGCCCTGTTTGCCACCGATAACTTCAAAGCCGGCCTGCTGATTGGCGAGTACGCTAAAGCGGCTATGGGCGATACCGTACCCAAGATTGCCACGCTGGACCTGGCCCCGGGCATCACCGTCGGCGCGCTGCGCCACAACGGTTTTATGAAGGGCTATGGGTTGGCCGAAGTCGATGCCTCCTCAACCGACAACGTGAACACCCCGGAAGTGGTGTGCAGCCAGGACACCCAGGGCGACCAGGCCAAAGGCCAGACCGCCATGGAAAACTGCCTCACCAAAGACCCCGAAATTAACGTGGTTTACACCATCAACGAACCGGCCGCCTTTGGCGCGTACACCGCCATTAAAAATGCCGGCAAAGAAAACGACATCCTGATTGTGTCCGTTGACGGCGGCTGCGCCGGCACCCGCGGCGTGGTTGATGGCCAGATTGCGGCCACCTCGCAGCAGTACCCGTTGAAAATGGCCACGCTCGGTGTGGAAACGGTCTTTAACTACGTCCGCACCGGCGAAAAACCGTCCGGCTACACCGACACCGGCGTCACCCTCATCACCGACAAACCGCAAGCCGGCGTTGACAGCCAGGACACCAAGTTTGGTCTGGAAAACTGCTGGGGCGAATAATCGCTTCCCGCTCGCCGGCCTGACCGGGTAAAGAGCACTCAGCCGGGGTGGCGGCCGGAGCGCAGGCTCGGGGCCGCCACCCCGGTTATGAAAATGGAATCCAAAACTGTAGTTTTGGACTCCAGCCACAATTTTGCAGTAGCCGGGTCAGGAGTTCCCTAATTCCTGACTCCTGACCCCTGAGTCCTATTTTCAAAGGAGGATTAGTTATGAGCGCAGTTGTCAGCAGAATCACCAAACGCCGCTCCGGCGCGCTGAACATCTTGTTTGGTTCGCCAATTATTGGGCCGATTGCGGCGTTAATTTTAGCCAGCATCTTTTTTTCTACCCAAACCGATCGGTTTATGACCGGCACCAATATGTCGCTGATTGTGCAGCAGGTGATGGTGGTGGGTACGCTGGCCATCGGGCAAACCCTGGTTATTTTGACCGCCGGGATTGACCTTTCTAACGGGGCGGTAATGGCCCTCAGCTCAGTCATTATGACCAGCATGGCCGTTGACTACGGGTTGAACCCGTTTGTGGCCATACTCATCGGCATCCTGGTGGCGCTGGCTTTTGGCGTAATGAACGGCGCTCTGGTCACGTTTATTCGGCTGCCCCCGTTTATTGTGACGCTGGGTACGCTGAACATTGCCTTTGCCCTTACCCGCATCTACACCACCCAAACGGTAACCGGCCTGCCGCCGGCGATGCTCTTTTTTGGCAACACTTTTAAAATTGGCGACACGGCCATTACCTACGGTTCGGTGTTGATGTTTGTGCTGTTTATTATCACCTGGTTTGTACTGCGTTCAACACCCGCCGGCCGTTACCTGTACGCCGTGGGCGATAACCCGGAAGCCGCCCGGCTGGCCGGTATCTCAACGACCCGGCTGTTGATTGGGGTGTATAGCGTGGCCGCCCTGAGCTACGCTATTGCCGGGCTGCTGCTGGCGGCCCGCACCGGCGTGGGCGATCCGCAAGCCGGCCAAAACGCCAACCTGGAAAGCATCACCGCGGTGGTGCTGGGCGGCACCAGCCTGTTTGGTGGCCGCGGCAATATTATGGGCACGCTGGTGGGGGCGCTCATTGTGGGCGTGTTCCGCAACGGCCTGCAATTGATGGGCGTTGAATCGATTTATCAGGTGTTGATTACCGGTGTGCTGGTGATTGTGGCGGTATCTATTGACCAGCTTTCGCACCGGGGCAGTTAGGAGGCGCACGGTTATGACTCAAGCAACTGGAAAAGTTCTGCTGGAAATGAAAGACATCGGCAAAACGTTTCCCGGTGTCAAGGCGCTGGAAGGGGTAAACCTCACCGTGAGAGAGGGCCAGGTTCACGCCCTGTTGGGCGAAAACGGGGCCGGCAAATCAACGCTGATCAAAATTCTGTCCGGGGCGTACACCAAAGACGAGGGCCAGATTTTTTGGGAAGGGCGGCCGGTTGACATCAGAAACCCGCAGGATGCGCAGGCGTTGGGCATTTCAACCATTTACCAGGAATTTAACCTGGCCCCCCACCTGACCGTGGCCGAAAACATCTATCTGGGCCATCTCCCCAAAAACGGGCCGCTGGTAGATTGGGCCGCTGCCAAAAAAGGCGCTCAGGAAATTTTAGACAGCCTGGGCGTCACGCTGTCAGTCGATTCTACCACCGCCAACCTGTCGGTGGCCGAGCAGCAGTTGGTAGAAATTGCCAAGGCGCTCAACCGCAAAACCCGCATCCTTATTATGGATGAACCATCGGCGGTGCTGGGTGAAAAGGATTTGGAAAAACTGTTTGAAGTGGTGCGCTCGCTTCAGGCCAGCGGCATCGGCATTATCTACATTTCGCACCGGCTCAAAGAGATTTTTGAACTGGCCGACCAGGTGACGGTGCTGAAAGACGGGCGCTACATTGATACCCGCGATGTTGCCGAGGTATCGATGGATGACCTGGTGCGGCTGATGATTGGCCGGGAACTGGAAGATGTGTACCCCAAACGCAAACCCAAACCCGGCGACATGCTGCTGGAAGTGAACAACGTATCCCGCACCGGCGTGCTGCACAACATCTCCTTCAACCTCCGCGCCGGCGAAATCATCGGCTTTGCCGGCATTACCGGCTCCGGGCGCACCGAGCTGGCCCGCGTAATTTTTGGGGCCGACCCCTACCACAGCGGCGACATGAAGCTGTACGGCGAAATGTACAAAGTTCGCTCCCCCGGCGACGCCATCCGGCAGCGGGTGGGGCTGGTTACGGAAGACCGCAAACGGCAGGGGCTGCTGCTGAAACTGCCGGTTACCACCAACACCACCATCTCTGGCATTAAAGCGCTGTGCCGGTTTGGCATTATCAAACTGCGCGAAGAGCTGGAACTGGTGCAAAGTTTTATCAAGCAGCTCAGCATTAAAACACCCAGCGCCAGTTTTCTGGTGGTTAATATGAGCGGCGGCAATCAGCAAAAAGTGGTGCTGGCCCGCTGGCTGAGCCTGGGCACACGGGTGTTTATTATGGACGAACCCACCCGCGGCATCGACGTGGGCAGCAAGTCTGAAATTTACCAGATTATGGCCGATCTGGCCGACCAGGGAGTGGGCATTATTATGATCTCCTCCGAGCTGCCAGAGGTGCTGGGCATGAGCGACCGGATAATGGTGATGCGCGAAGGCCGGCTGGTTAAAGAGCTATCCCGCGCCGAAGCCAGCGAAGAAACAATTATGCTGCACGCTGTGGGCGGCGGAGGCGAATAGAGGAGAGCACCTATGACAACCATCACAATTTCCAGAGAGTACGGCAGCGGCGGGGCCGATATTGCCCGGCAAGTAGCCAAAACTCTGGGGTACGAGTTTGTTGACAAACGGACCATTGAAGGCATATTTCGGCAGTACGGGCTAACCAAATTCAACGAGTTGTACACTTCGGCGCCGAGTTTTTGGGACCTGACCAACGCCACCAACCTGCTGATTGTGTCGATGTTGAACGAGGTGATGGAGGCGCTGGCCCAGCGCGGGCAAATGGTCATTTTGGGCCGGGGCGGTTTTGCCAGCCTGAGCGATTACGCCGACGTGCTCAACGTGCGCATTCAGGCGCCGCCGGCAATCCGGGTGGAGCGGGTGATGGCCCGCGAAAAGCTGGCCAATCGCCAGCAGGCCGAAGAGCGGGTAACGGAAGACGACAAAGCCCGCCGCAAATTCATCCAGATGTTTTATAACAAACGCTGGGACGCGGAATCGTACTTTAATCTGGTCATCGATACCGGCTCGGTGTCAAGCGAGCTGGCTGTCAACTGGATCATCGAAGCCGCCCGAGGGCTGGAGCAAAAGCAATTTGAGCCGGGGGTCGCTACCTCGCAGCAGGCCGCGGTAGACCCGGTGCTGGTAGACGCCATCAACAAAGTGCTTGGTCCATCCGGTTGAACGGCAACCGGCGCGGCTGGGCAATAAACATCAACCGCGCCGGTCTCGCCAGTTATGAGGATTTCCGGTAAAATTAACTGAGTTGTAATGTACCCAAAAATGATCGTCAACAGGGATATAACATTTCAAATGAACCCGGCAGCAGACTCAATTGCCCGAAATTCTGAAAAATACAATATTCTGATTGTCGACGATACGCCGGTTAATCTGGGCGTGGTGGTTGATTTTTTGCAGCAGGATGGCTTTGGCATCAGAATTGCCCGCACCGGCGAAAGCGCCCTCAAACGGGTGCAGTACGACAAGCCCGACGTGATTTTGCTGGATGTGCTGATGCCCGGCATCGACGGCTTTGAAACCTGCCGCCGCCTCAAACTCAACGAGGCCACCCGCGACATCCCGGTTATTTTTATGACCTCGCTGACCGGGGCCGAAGACAAGGTTAAAGGCTTTGAAGCCGGCGCGGTGGATTACGTTACCAAACCGCTGCATCAGGAAGAAGTGCTGATGCGGGTAAAAACCCATCTGCGCCTGCGCGACCTGGCCCAAAGCCTGCAAGAAAAAAACGCTCAGCTTGAAACCAGCAGCCGCATTGAGCGTGACCGCCTGTTTGAGGCCATCGCCCAGCAGCGCGAACAACTGCGCGTGCTCAACCGCAAACTGACCGAGGTGCAGGAGGCCGAGCGCAAAGAGCTGGCCCGCGAGCTGCACGACGAAATGGGGCAGGCGCTCACCGCCATCAACATCAATCTGGTAGCCATCAAAAGCGCCCTGCCCGATAGCTGCTACCGGCTCATCGAGCCGCATCTCAGCGAGGCGTCGCTGTTAACCGAGCAAACGTTAAAACAGGTGCGGGAAATGTCGCTGAATTTGCGGCCGGCCATGCTCGATGACCTGGGGCTGGTGCCCACCCTGCGCTGGTACATCAAACAGTTTTCGCAGCGGGTGGGGATTGAGGCCGAACTTCAGGTTTTGAACCTGGACAAACGGCTCCAGCCGGATGTTGAAACCGCCCTGTTTCGGGTGGCGCAGGAGGCGCTGACCAATGTAACCCGCCATGCCCGGGCCAGCGCCGTGCGGCTGCTGCTGGAGCAAACCGAAGAAAAAATTTACGCCGAAATCAAAGATAACGGCCGGGGGTTTAACGTGGCCGCGGTAATGAACCATCAAACCGCTGCCCAGGGAGCCGGCCTGTTTGGCATCAGAGAACGGGTGGCGCTGCTCGGCGGCGAGCTGCACATCTTTTCCGAAGCCGGCCAGGGCACCCGGCTGACCATTGATATACCGCTGGAAAAACAGAAATGAGCAAGATTAAAGTATTTTTGGCCGAAGACCACACCATTGTTCGCAAAGGGATCCGCTCGCTGCTGGACGGGCAGCCGGATATCGAAGTGGTGGGCGAGGCGGCCAACGGGCGCGAGGCCGTGGAACAGGTGCAAAAATTGCAGCCGGATATTGTGTTGATGGACATCACCATGCCCGAGCTGAACGGGCTGGAAGCCACGGTACGCATTAAAAAAGAGCAGCCCCACATCAAAGTGCTGGTGCTGACCATGTACACCAACGAGGAATACATTCACCAGCTTTTGCAGGCCGGCGCTTCCGGCTATCTTGATAAACACACCGCCCCCAACGAACTGCTGCTGGCCATTCAGGCGGTGCATCGCGGCGACCCCTTTCTCAGCCCCTCTATTTCAAAAACCATCATCGAAGAATACCTGCGCCAGTCAGAAGAAACCGAACTGGAAGACAACTACCACAAACTTTCCAGCCGCGAGCGCGAGGTGTTGCAGCTTTTGGCCGAAGGCTACAGTTACAAAGACGTGGCCGAAAAACTGCAAATCAGCGTTAAAACGGTGGGCGTTCACCGGGTGAACATTATGGAAAAGCTCAACATCAGCAACTCCGCCGAACTGGTTAAATATGCCATTCGCAAAGGCATCATCAGCCTGGATTGATTTTGGATTTTCGATTTTGGATTTTTGATTTACGAATGACGATTTTGGTAGTACCCAAAAAAATAATTATCCCAAAAACGTCATTCCCGCGAAGGCGGGAATCCAAAAAAATGACCGGACTCCCGCTTTCGCGGGAGTGACAAAACAGAAATGAGTAGGAGTTACGCAGTTCGCAGCCCGAGTAGCCTCGCAGAGGCGTATCGAGGGGTGCAACTACCTCAAAACGTACCCTAGATGAAAATTGGGTAGGGGCGGTTCGCGAACCGCCCCTACATTCGCCGATTCGTACATTCGTAGCTTCGTTTATTTTCAAGGGAGTGGCTAAAATGTTATACTCCGCTATCTTTGATTTTGTATAACTGCTCACCTGCGAGCGCCACCGATGAAGCTTTTTGCGCCATTAATTTTGATAGCGATGATCTTGCTGGCCGCCTGCTCCCCGGCCGAGCCGACACTACCCATCTCCACGCCGCTGCTGCTCACCCCCACCCCAACCCCCCGCCCCACAATGCCGCCCGCCGCCGCTTCGGTGGTGGATGTGGGTAATGTGGTGCCGCCGCTGGTGGCCACGCCCTGTACGCCGGGCCACTGTCTTTTTGCCGGCCAAACCGTGTCGGTGATTGTCAACGATATTGGTGGCGCAACCGGCCCCATCACCGGCCCGCTGCACGAAATCCGCAGCGAATTTGAAGCCGCTACCGGCGCTCATCTGGTCATCATTGAAAAACCGCTCGATGAGCATTTTGCCTATCTCATCACCGATCTGACTACCGGCGCGGGCCAGTACGATGCCTCCATTGCCGGCGCGTGGTGGCTCGGCGATCTGGTTTCGCAGGATTTTATCATCTCCTACGATCAATATTACGGCGACCCCCGCTTTCCGCAGTGGGATATTAACGATGTGTTACCCGGCCCCCGCTCGCTGCTGGAGTACGACGGCCGCAAATACATGGTCGCCAACGACCACGACGGACAGGTAATGTATTACCGCCGCGACTTGCTGACCGATCCGGGCCACCGGGCCGCATTTGAGCAGCAATACGGTTACCCGCTGGCTGTACCGCAAACGTGGGCGCAGTTTCGGGATGTGGCCGAATATTTTGACGGCAAAGACCTGAACGGCGACGGTCAGCCGGACGACGGCCTGACCATGCACCTGGCCGTGGGCGAGCAGGGCATGTTCCATTTTATCTCTTTTTCCGCGCCCTTTGTGATTGGCCCGCACAACCCCAATCTCTACTGGTTTGACCCCGATACCATGAAACCCCTGCTCGATAGCCCCGGCCACGTGCGCGCGCTGGGCACAATGGTCGATCTGGTAAAATTTGGCCCCAAAGAAATGCTCGATTGGAACCTGGGCCAAAGCTGGGACCACTTTTTGCGGGGCGAGGCCGCCCTCACCTTTACTTTTGGCGATCTCGGTGCGTTGGCCCAACAGGAAGGCAGCCTGGTCAAAGGTAAAATCGGCACCGCGCCGCTGCCGGGCACAATGGAATATTACAACACCGCCGCCGGCCGGTGGGAACAAACCGATACCCCCAACAAAGTGGGCAACACCTCCGGCGGCTCGTGGGCCGGGGTGATTTCCCGCTTCGCCGACGCGCCGGAGGCCACCTACTACCTGCTGGCGCTGCTGGCCACCCGCCAAAAATCGCTGATTTACGCCGCCCGCGGCTGGGATGGCGTAGACCCCGGCCGCTACAGCCACTACCTGCCGCCGGCAGGCACGGCCAACATTGAGGATTATCTGGCCGCCGGCTGGAACGAACAGGATGTTCGCGATTACACCAGCGCTTATTTTGAAAATTTCACCAACCCGCTGCAAATCCCCTATCTGCGCATTCCCGGCACGTTTGGCTACCTGACCGCGCTGGATATTCATTTGGGCGAAGCGGCGCGGGGCCAGCTCAGCCCGGCCGAAGCGCTGCGCGAAACCGTTCTCGATTTTGAAGAGTTGACGGACCGGCTGGGCCGAGACACGCAGGCCGAAATTTACCGGGCCTCGCTGCAGTTGGGCCAGCCAAACAAAAATTAGGTAAGTACTCCCCCCTCACCCCCCGGCCCCCTCTCCCCCCGCTTCGCGGGGGGAGAGGGGGAGAAATAGAGTAATTTCGGTATGTTTCTGCCGCAAAGCGGCAGAAACATACCGAAAAAATCTTAAGTTCCCCCTTCCCCCGGCGGGGGAAGGGGGTTAGGGGGAAGGGGGGAGTACTTACAAAATTAGCAAGCATGTAATCTATGCAATTTAGCCTGCTCAACAAACTCAGCATTGGCTGGAAGCTCAACCTGGGCTTTGGGCTGCTGGCCGCCCTCACCCTGCTGGTCGTGGCCATCAACGTGATTGGCAGCTATCAGGCCACCCAAAACATTAACCAAACCGGCGAGCTGCGGGTTCCGGCGGCGCTGGCTTCGGCGCGGGCCCAAACCAGCCTGCTGCAAATGGTGGCCAACGTGCGCGGCTACCTGGTGCTGGGTGATTCCGCCAATATTGACGACTACGCCGCCGCCCGGCGCACCTTTGAAGCCAACCTGGCCGAAATGGAGCGACTGACCGCCGCTGCCACCGACCCCGAAAACGCCCACCGGCTGGCCGAACTCAAATCAATTTTTGCCCAATGGACCACCCTCTCCGAGCAGTTGTTTGAGCTGCACGATAACCCGCTCAAAAACCAGCCGGCCCTGCGCATGTACCGCGAGGACGCCCGCCCGCTCAGCGTAACCATTCTGGGTGAAATGGCCGGGCTGGTTGAACTCCAGCGCCAGCAACCGCCCTCTATTGGCAACAGCGGCCTGCTCAACACCATGATCGATTTCCAAACCTCGTTTGACTCAATGATGACCAGCCTGTCCGGGTACGCCGTGGTAGGCAATTTGAGTTTTAAAGCCGATTATATGACTCGCCTGCCGCTCAACACTGCCGCCTGGGAAAATCTGCGCCGCCGCCGCGAACAACTGACCGCGGCCCAGCAGCAGCGGCTCGATAAAATCGCGTCGGCCCGCGAAGACCTGTTTACCATCCCGTTTCAAATTTTTGAGGCCGTTGAGGGCGAACGCGCCTACGAAGACCTGTACCTGTTTCGCACCGAAAGCGCCCCGCAGGCCGAAGCCATGCTGGCCCTGCTGAGCCAGATGACCAGCGACCAGCAGGCCCGGCTGCAAACCGAACTCGACGCCGGCCGCCGGGGGTTGAGCACTGCCCAAATTCAATCATTTGTCGGCGGGCTGCTGGTGCTGGCGTTGGGCATTGGCCTGGCATTCGTTTTTAAAGAAAATCTGGTGGGATCGGTGCGGCGGCTCACCGGCGCAGCCGAGCGCATTGCCGGCGGAGACTTGCAAGCCCACGCTGCCGTGGAATCCGCCGACGAGATTGGGCAACTGGCCAACACCTTTAATATTATGACCACCCGCCTGCGCGACACCATCGGCAGCCTGCAACGGCAAACCCAACAGCTTGAAACGCTGGTAGAAACCAACCAGCGGCTGGCCAGCAAACTCAATATTGACGAATTGATGGAAAGCATCACCCGCCGCATTCAAAACGAGTTCAACTTTTACCACACCCACATCTACCTGCTGGACGAATCCCGCGAAACCCTGTATCTGGCCCACGGCAGCGGCGCAGCCGGAGCAAAAATGAAAGCCGCCGGCTACAGCATCCCGCTGATAGCCCAAAGCCTGGTGGCCCGCGCCGCCCGCACCGGCGCAATTGTGCAGGTTGACGACGTGCAGCAATCTGAGGATTGGCTGCCCAACCCGCTGCTGCCGCATACCCGCTCGGAAATGGCCGTGCCGGTCATCGCCAACAAGCGGGTGGTGGGCGTGCTGGATGTGCAGGAAGACAAGCTGGCCGGCTTTGACGACAGCGACGCCCGGCTGATGCGCTCGCTGGCCAACCAGGTAGCCGTGGCGCTAACCAACGCCACGTTGTTTGAACGCTACCAGCACCGCACGGTTGAACTGGCCCGGGCCAAAGAAGCCGCCGAATCGGCCAACCGGGCCAAAAGCCAGTTTTTGGCCAACATGAGCCACGAACTCCGCACCCCGCTCAACGGCATTTTGGGCTACACCCAAATTCTCAGCCGCGACGAAACCCTGGCCCCGGCCCACGCCAAAGCCGTGGGGGTTATCCAAACCAGCGGCGAACACCTGCTTACGCTGATCAACGACATCCTCGACCTGTCTAAAATTGAAGCCGGCAAAATGGAACTGCACCCGGCCGACATTCACCTGCCCACGTTTTTGGAAGGCATCGTTGGTATGTTCCAAATCAAGGCCCAGCAAAAAAGCGGCGTCGCTTTTACTTACGAGCGGCTCACCCCCCTGCCGCCCATTATTCAGGCCGATGAGCGCCGCCTGCGGCAAATTCTCATCAACCTGCTGGGCAATGCCATCAAATTTACCGATCACGGCGAAGTGCGTTTCAGGGTGGGCATGCTCGACAGCGCGGGGCTGTTGCCCGCCACAGCAGAAAACAAGGCTGCGCCGGCAATGAGCAAATTTATTTTTGAAGTAACCGACACCGGCATCGGCATGAGTACCGATCAACTGGAACAGATATTTTTGCCCTTTGAGCAGGTGGCCGACAGCGTTTATCGCGCCGAGGGAGCCGGGTTGGGGCTGGCCATTACCAAAAATCTGGTTGAGGCGATGGGCGGCGAACTCGGCGTTGAAAGCGAGCTACAGCAGGGCAGCACCTTTCGGCTGGAGCTGGACTTTCCGGCGCTGTGGCTCATCGATAAACCGCGCCAGGCGCTGGCCCCGCGCGAAATCCGGGGCTATTCCGGGCGGCGGCGGCGGGTGCTGGTAGTTGACGACGAACCGTTCAACCGTTCCATCCTCGTCGATTTGCTGGAGCCGCTGGGTTTTGAACTGTTTGAGGCTGAAAACGGCCAGGAAGCCATTTATCAGACTCTGGCCGTGCGGCCCGATGTCATTTTTATGGATTTGATCATGCCCAAAATGACCGGCGTGGAAGCGGTAAAAACCATCCGGCACCTGCCCGAACTGCGTTCAACGCCGCACATTGTCATTATTGCCACCTCGGTGAATGCATTTGAGGAAGACATCAAACGCAGCATGCTGGCCGGCTGCGATGCGTTTTTGGTGAAACCCATCGCCGTTGAAAAGTTGTTTACCCTGCTGGAGTTTCATTTGGGCCTCACCTGGATTGTCAGCCAGCCCGCGTCGCCCGGCAACGGCGACGCCGCCTCGGAAGCGGTCACCCTGATTCCGCCGCCGCCGCCAACGCTCGGCAAAATGTATGATCTGGCCATGAAGGGCGAACTCCCCCGCCTGGGCAGCGAAGCGGCTCAACTTGAAGAAATGGATGAACAGTACCGGCCATTTGCCCGGGAACTTCGCCGCCTGGTTGAAGGGTTTGAGGAAGATAAAATTCTGGCGTTGATTGGGCGCTTCATTACCTGAGCCAGATTTACCTCCACCCGCATGCCCCGCAGTTGGTTTTACCGGTCAAATTAGTGTAAAATCCAGCGCGTTTGTTCCCAAAACAACATCTATTCATTTTGGAGTTGAGAAATCTGATGCGAATCACCCTGATCGGCATGTCGGGCATTGGTAAATCACACTGGTCGGAAAAGCTGGAGGAAACGGGCTACGAACGCATTTGCTGCGATGACCTGATCTCGGCCAAGCTGGCCGCGGAGTTGGGGCAGGCCACCAGCACCGTTTTTGAAATGGGCGAATGGATGGGTTTTCCCTACGAGCCTACCTACGAGGAACGCGCCGCCAAATATTTGAGCTACGAAATTGAAGTGCTCACCGAAATTGTGCAAAAACTTGCCAGCGGTCAAATGCCCGCCAATGTGGTGATCGATGTTACCGGCAGCGTCATCTACGTTGGCCAAGAACTTTTTGCCCGGCTTCGCCGCTACACCACCGTGGTCCATTTATCTACCACGCCCGATATTCACCAGCAGATGCTGCAAGCCTATCTGGCCAACCCGCGGCCGGTGCTGTGGCAGGGGTTGTTTCAAATAGAACCCGGCGAAACCCACACCCAAACGTTTGAACGCTGCTATCCCCGCTTTTTGCTGTTCCGGGAAAAGCTGTACCGCCAATACAGCGATGTGATTCTGGATTACTATTTTCACCACCGTGAAAACCTGACCCCCCATGAATTTTTACAGGCCATCCGGCAAGCGTGAGCCAAATCTGGCGGCCAGTATTGGCGTGTTTGATTCCGGGGTGGGCGGGTTGAGCGTGTGGCAGGAAATTGCCCGCCAGTTCCCCCACGAACACACCCTCTACGTGGCCGATCAGGCTCACATGCCCTACGGCTCGCGCTCGCTGGCCGAGGTGCAAACCTTTAGCGAGGGCATTACCCGTTTTTTGCTGCACCACGGGGCCAAAATTGTGGTGATTGCCTGCAACACCGCCTCGGCGGCGGCCCTGCTGCACCTGCGAGAAATTTTCCCGGAAGTGCCATTTGTCGGTATGGAGCCGGCGGTTAAACCGGCCGTGGAAAGAACGCGCACCGGCCGTGTTGGCGTGCTGGCCACTCAGGCCACGTTTCAGGGGCAACTCTTTGCCAAACTGACCGACGCCTACGGCCACAACGCCCGGCTTTTGCCGCAGATTGGCTGGGGGTTGGCTCAGGCAGTGGAAGCGGGCCAGCTCGACTCACCGGCCACGCTGGCGCTGCTCCGGCAGCACCTGTCGCCGCTGCGCGAAGCCGGGATCGACCAGTTGGTGCTGGGCTGCACGCATTATCCCTTTTTGCGGCCGGCCATCGAGCAAATTTTAGGGCCGGATGTGGCCATCATCGATCCGGCCCCGGCGGTGGCCCGCCAAACCGGCCGGGTGCTGGCCCAGCGCCGGCTGCAAAATGGCCGCGAAGGCGCGGCCCGGCACCTGTTTTTTACCAGCAGCCCCGTTAAACCGTTTGAAACGATGGTAGGCCGGCTGCTGCCGGCGCAGACTCCCCACATTCAAATTCGGCCGGCCCGCTGGCAGCCGGGGTTGGCCGGCGACGAACTTGTGGCAATGGAATTTTAGCCCACCACTCCAATCACCGCCTGCAACCGGTGCTCGCCCGCCGGGGCAACAGTGACCACATCATCGGCGGCGTTGGCGGTTTCAACGCAGACCATGCCGGGATATTCCTCATCGCCAAAATCGGCCATGCGCCGCGATTTGTCAACCCACGGATTCCAGACCACCGTGCTGCGGCTGCCGAGTTTGGCCACCCGAATGCGCCGGCCCCAGCCGGGGTCGTCAATCACGCAGGCGGCGGTGGTGTCCAGATAAATCCGGTCGGTTTCGGCGGCGATGGTCACCGGGCCGGCCTGGGTTTTGCGCCGGCCGCCGTCAACCTTGTCCAGATAATCGCCGCCCTCCAGCCCGTGAATGGAAATGCGGCCGGCATCGCTCACGGCAAAGTAACTGTGCAGCGCCGCGCCGCAGGTAAAAGCCGACTGGCCCACATTGCGCATGGCCAGTTCAACCTGCAAATCCACGCCCACGGTCACCGTAAATTCCAGTTGAAACGGGTGCGGCCACAGCGAGCGGGTCTCGTCGCTGTCGGCCAAACTCAGCCGCAGGCGGGTGGCCCCGCCGCTGGTCACCGCTGTTTCGCTCACCGCCCACAGCGAGGTGCGGGCAAAACCGTGCGCCGGTTTGGCCGGGTCGGTGGGGTGAGCGCCAAACCAGGGCCACACCAGCGGAATACCCCCCCGAATGGGCTGGCCGCTTTCAAAGCGGCTGTGCGCGCTGGCCCACAGCACCGGCCGCTGGCCGCGCGGCTGAAAGCTCAGCACGTGCGCGCCGGGCAAAACCACCGTCGCTGCGGCGTGTTCGTTGTTGATGTCGGCCACGGCCAGGCCGCCCGGCCCGGCTTTAAACTGAAGGTGGCCGGCCAGGGCAAAACGCCGGTTGAGGGATTGCAGTTGATCGGTCATCGGTTTTTTACTCCTTTTGAGTCGATTCCAGGGTGCGGGCCAACTCGGCAAAATAGCGCAGCGACTCCGGGTTGCGCATCGCGCCGGGATTGGCCGCTTTGTCGATGGGCTGGCCCAGCAAAATTTTACGAATGGGCACTTCCATCTTTTTGCCGCTGAGTGTGTAGGGAATTTGCGCCACGGCAAAAATCTCGTTGGGCACGTGGCGCGGCGAAATATCCTGCCGGATGGTGCGTTTGATGCGCTCCTTCAAGCCGTCGTCCAGCGTTATCCCCTCGCGCAGTACCACAAACAACGGCATGTACGATTCCCGGCCCAGCGCTTCCAAATCGATAACCAGACAATCGACTACCTCCGGCAGGCTTTGCACAGCCTGGTAAATTTCGCTGGTACCCATGCGCACGCCGTGCCGGTTGATAGTTGAATCTGAGCGGCCGTAAATGACGCAGCCGCCGCGGGCGTTGATTTTGAGCCAGTCGCCGTGCCGCCACACGCCGGGGAACATTTCAAAATAGCTGTCTTTGTAGCGCGCCATGCCGGGGTCGTTCCAAAAATAAAGCGGCATCGATGGCAGTGGCTCGGTGATAACCAGCTCGCCCACCTCGTTGATGACCGGCCGGCCGGCCTCGTTGAACGACTGAATGCTGGCCCCCAGCGATGGCCCCTGCAATTCGCCGGCGTAAATGGGTTGCAGCCGGATGCCACTCAAAAAGGCGGTGCAAACATCGGTGCCGCCGCTGATCGATTCCAGCGCCAGATGGCGGTTGACGTTATCGTACACCCACTGAAAACCGGCCGGCGGCAGCGGCGAGCCGGTTGACCCCAGCGCCCGCAGCCGGCTCAAGTCAAACTGGTGGTTGGGCCGGATGCCGGCTTTCATGCAGTTTTGAATATAGGCCGCGCCGGTGCCAAAGTAGGTCATCCCGCCATCCTGCGCCAGCCGCCACAGGGTATTCAAATCCGGCGCGGCGGGGCTGCCGTTGTACAAAATGATCGGTGTGCCGTTGAGCAGCCCCCCCACCAAAAAATTCCACATCATCCAGCCGGTGCTGGTAAACCAGAAAAAGCGGTCGTCGCTTTTCAAATCGAGGTGGAGGTGGATGGCTTTGAGGTGCTCCAGTAAAATGCCGCCCTGGCTTTGAACAATCGGTTTGGGCAGCCCGGTTGTGCCGGATGAGTAAAGTACCCACAACGGATGGTCAAACGGCATTTGCTCAAACTCCAGCGCGGCGGCGGGTTGGGCGGCCAGCACATCGGCCCAGAGGAAGGCGTTCACGCCGGCGCCATCGCTGATTTTGGTCACGAGCATGGTGTGCTGCACCGTGGGCAGGCTGGCTTGCAGCCGGGCCACCACCTCGCGCCGGTCAAACAGTTTGCCGGCCCAAACGTAGCCATCGGCAGCCAGCAGAATTTTTGGCTCAATCTGGCTGAAGCGATCGAGCACGCTGCGTTCGCCAAAATCCGGCGGGCAGCTTGACCAGATGGCCCCCAGGCTGGCGGTAGCCAGCAGGCCGATAATCGCTTCGGGGATGTTGGGCAGATAGGCCACCACCCGGTCGCCGCGCTGCACGCCCATCGATTTGAGCGCCGCGGCCAGCCGGGCGGTCTGGTTGGCCAGTTCCGGCCAACTTATGGCGGCCAGGGCTTCGGTTTCGGATTGGTAGAGGATGGCCGGGCCGGGATTGGCTCGATGGCGCAGCAGGTTTTCGGCGATGTTGAGTCGGGCCCCGGCAAACCAGGCCGCGCCGGGCATGGTTCGGTGGTTGAGAACGGTGTGGTAGGGCTGCGAGGCGATGACATCAAAATAGGCCCACAGGCT
Organism: Anaerolineae bacterium; assembly: GCA_022071955.1. Lineage (GTDB taxonomy): Bacteria > Chloroflexota > Anaerolineae > 4572-78 > J111 > J095. Next base: position 55,237 of record JAJVIM010000043.1, on the reverse strand, counting down.
GGCCCAAAATTGCTCAATTTCGGTAACGGACCAGCGCCACAGACTTTGATAATCGGTGAAGTGCGGCCCGGTGTGCTGGCCAAGCCAGGCCATGTAACGCGTTAAATTGGCCTGCTCAATGACCCCGGCCGAGGGCTGCCACAACAGACTCCCTTCTGTGATTTCGGCCATGTTTTCTCCTTTGAAAAATAGCGCCGCAGGTCGGGGGGCTTGGGGGGTAGCTCCCCCCAATACCCATTTTCTTTCCTGGTGTCGAACCTCCGGTTCTGTCGAACTCCCTTGAAAATAAACGGATCTGCGAATCAGCGAGTTAGAGCCTGTAGGGGCGGTTCGCGAACCGCCCCTACCCAATTTTCATTCGCTGTCTCGCACAAAAAAATCCAGGATGCGGCGGCGCGTATCCTGGACAAGTTTACCATGATTTGTTATTTTGTTGTACCCGCGCGGCTGGCGAGGCTATTTCAACTCCAGCACCCAAATGCCGTTAAGCGCCGGGCCGTTGGCCGCCACCAGCGCAATTTTTGAACCGTCGGGGGAAATGCGCCAATCGTTATTGGCGATGGTCAGCCCGGTGCCGCCGGGGAACAGTTCCCGGCTTTGGCCGGAGGTGACGTTGTATTCAAAAAAGCTGTGTTCGGCAGCGGCGGGGTCAAACGGCACGTAGATAATGTGTTCGGCATCGCGCCAGCGGTAAGTGCCAAACCAGCCCAGTTTTTGCGGTGCGGGCGATTTAGCCGTTAAATCCAGCAGCCAGGTCCCGTTGAGGCTGGCATCCTGTTGAAACGTAACGTAATACAGCAGGTAGCGGCCATCCGGGCTGAGCGCCATTCCGCGCGGCTGGGGCAGCGTCACCAGTTCGGTTTCCCGGCCGGTAACTGGCGAGCGCAAAAACAGCGTTTGGTCTGAACCGCCGGGCACGCGGCGAGACAGCAGCAACGTATCGTCGGGCAGCCAACCCATCGCGTTGATCCGGCGGGCGGACAAAATGACGTGGGCGTCGCTGCCGTCAGTGTTGGCCTGCCACACCGTTTGGAGGCGGTTGTCGTTGGGCGAATCTTCATCAGATACAGTCCAAACCAGCCGCTGGCCATCCGGGGTGAAACTGGGGCGGCGGCCATCGGTATCAATTTTCCAGGTCTGGCCATCAGCCAGCCGTTCAATAACGGTTAGCCCGGATTTGGCATCGGGATAGACCATGAACGATTCGTCCGGGCTGTACTGGCCCAACCAGCCGGTAACAAATTGCGCTTGCGGTGAAGACTGGGCCAGATCGACACCCCAGACACCCAACGGCAAATCCACGGCGGGCTGGTCAAGGTAGCGTATCTGGCCGGAGTCGGGACTCCAGGCAGGATTGGTGCAGCAGTCACCGCCGGTCAGTTGGCGGCCTGCCGCGGCCGGTGGGCGGGCGGTGGATGAAAGCGTCGGGGTGGTGATCACTTCTTCCGGCGTATACGCGCCACGGTTGGGCGGGGCGCTCTTTTCCCAATCCAGCGGCCAGGGGTTGGCAAAATCATTGACAATAGGGCCGCCGGTTTGCACTTCGGGCTGGTCATACAGCGATTGCCACTTGCGCGGTTCGGAAAGGTCGCGGGCAAAGTCGCGGCCGCTGTTGCCGGTCAACGCCAGATCATCCCAGTTGGCATCGATGAGGGTGGTGGGGTTGTATTTGCGCACGTGGGCCAGATCGCGGATTTCAAGGTGCAGGTGGGGGCGATTGTAGCATGTTTCGCCGGAGTCGCCGCTTTTGGCGACCACTTCGCCCTGCTTCACTTTTTGGCCCGGTTTCAGGTTGGGCGCTTCCAGCAGATGGCCGTACATTGAGGCGTAACCAAGCTGCGGGTGGTCGATCATCAAATTGTGCGGCGGCGAGCCAAACGGCCCGTCAACTTTAAATACCACGCCATCGGCAATGGCCACAATATCGGTGCCGCACGGCGCAGACAAATCCACCCCAAAATGGATCCCGCCCGACGCGCCGTAAGTGGTAAAGCGCTGGCGATACGCGCCGGTGGTGTTGCCGTACGGCTGGGCCATCAGCCATGTATCGGGGCCGGGCGGTTCGGCAAAGGGCAGTTGGAAGGGTTTCTGCGGTTGGGCCGGGGTTTCCTGCTGCGCCAGCGCCGGCGCAGACGCCACCCCCGCGAGCAGAGTCAGGCTGGCCAGCAACGCCACCAAAAATTTGCGGCAAATATTTGCCCGTTGAGTTAACCCAAATTTAGTGGTAAAGTTGACGAAGGCCGAATGAGCGTTCATAGTATCTCCTGTGAAAATAAATGAATTGCGAATTGCGAATGTAAGGGCGCTTCGCGAAGCGCCCCTACCCAATTTTCACCCGTTCGCTGACTCGCTGGTTCGCTGATTTGTTCATTTGCAATTCGCTATTCGCAATTTGCTATTCGCACTATAACCGTCAATTTTTAGAATTTCTTTAAAAAACTATGCAGAAATAATGCAGGATCGCTTATGCCAAAAGAGAACGCGGCAGCGCTGATCAAGCTGGGCCGGGCCGATGTGGCCAGCTTTGATCTGGCCAGCAGCCGGGAATGGCTGGTAACCAACGGGCTGGGCGGGTTTGCCGCCGGCACGGTGGCGCTGGCCAACACTCGCCGCTACCACGGGCTGCTGCTGGCCGCGCTGCGCCCGCCGGCCCGGCGCACCCTGCTGGTAGCCAAACTGGATACCGAGGCTCGCTACGGCGATCAAACTTACCCGCTCTTTGCCAACGAATTTGGCGACGGCTTCATCAGCCCGCACGGCTACCGTCACCTTGAATCGTTTTGGCTGGACAGACTGACCCCGGTCTGGACCTTTGCCCTGGCCGAGGCGCAACTGGAGCAGCGGCTGTGGCTGGCAAACGGCGCCAACACCACCTACCTCACCTATCGTCTCAAACGAGCCGCCGAACCGGCCATTCTGTCGATCACGCCGCTGTGTACCTACCGCGATTTCCACAGCCAGACCCGCGGCGGCTGGTCGCTGGGGGTAACGGCGGTAGCCGGCGGGTTTGAGGTGCGCGCCTTTGACGGCGCTCAGCCCTATCGCGTGGTAACCGACCGCGGCGACTTTCAGCTTGAGCCGGACTGGTACTGGAACTTTAAACACCGGCTGGAAAGCGAGCGCGGCCTGGACGATACCGAAGATTTGTTCGCGCCCGGCAAGTTTACCATCACTTTGCCGCCGGGCGAAACCGTAACCCTCATCTGTTCCACCGAGCCGGTGGAGCCGCAGCCCGGCCAGCCGGCCTATCGCGCCGAGCGGCGGCGACAGAAAAAACTGATAAAATCGGCCCGGGCCAAAAAAGAGCCGGCCTGGATTCAGCAACTCATCCTGGCCGCCGACCAATTTTTGGTGCAGCGCCAGGTTGATGGCGAATCCGGCCAAACGGTGATCGCCGGCTACCCCTGGTTTGGCGATTGGGGCCGCGATACAATGATCTCGCTGCCGGGGCTGGCGCTGGCAACCGGCCGGCCGGCCGTAGCTGCCGACATTTTGCGCACATTTGCCCACTTTGTCAGCCAGGGGATGCTGCCCAACCGCTTTCCCGATGCAGACGAAACGCCGGAGTACAACACCGTCGATGCGACCCTGTGGTATTTTTACGCGGTGTACACTTACTGGCAGCACACAGACGACCTCGATTTGGTGCAGGAATTATACCCCACTCTGGCCGGCATCATCGATTGGCACCGGCGCGGCACGCGCTTCAACATCAAAATTGACCCCACCGACGGGCTGCTCTTTGCCGGCGAGCCGGGCGTGCAGCTTACGTGGATGGACGCCAAAGTCGGCGACTGGGTGGTAACGCCGCGCATTGGCAAACCGGTGGAGGTGAACGCCCTGTGGCACAACGCCCTGCAAGTGATGGCCGATTTATCGCGCCGGCTGCGCCGCAGCGATGCCGCCCGCCAGTACGATGACGAGGCCCGGCACGTGGCCGAATGTTTCCGGCAGCGATTCTGGTTTAAAGGCGGCGGCTATTTATACGATGTCGTCGATGGCCCCGACGGCGAGTTGGACGCGGACAACCGCCGCGCCGACGCCAGCCTGCGGCCCAACCAGATTTTCGCGGTGTCGCTGCCGTTTGAGCTGCTCGATGCGGCACAGGCCCGGGCTGTGGTTGATACCTGTGCCCGCCATCTGCTCACCTCGTACGGGCTGCGCAGTCTCGCGCCGTACCAGCCGGCCTACATTGGCCAGTACGGCGGCAACCCAACCCGGCGCGACGGCGCTTATCACCAGGGCACCGTTTGGGCCTGGCTGCTGGGCCATTTTGCCGCGGCCCACTATCGCGTTTACCACAATGCCGACGCGGCCCGCTCGTTTTTGCAGCCGTTAGCCCTGCATCTGGCCGCCGCCGGGTTGGGCGCCATCAGTGAAATTTTTGACGGCGACCCGCCCCACACGCCGGCCGGCTGCTTTGCCCAGGCCTGGAGCGTGGCCGAAGTACTGCGCGCCTGGCAGGCGCTCGATTGAAAACTGGCGCGTGGCGAGTGGCGGGTGGCGAGTAATTGGTCATTCGTCATTGGTCATTCGTCGTTCGTAAATCGTAAATCCAAAATCGTAAATGTATTTTAAAGGGGGGGATTTATGGCGCTAACCGCCGAACAGCAGCGATTGCTCGATTACCGCGAGCGCAAATCAAACTGGAAGCATTGGGGGCCGTACCTCAACGAGCGGGCCTGGGGCACGGTGCGCGAAGATTACAGCCCCTACGGCGCGGCCTGGGATTATTTTCCGCACGATCACGCCCGCAGCCGGGCCTATCGCTGGAACGAAGACGGGCTGGCCGGCATCAGCGACCGCAGCCAGTTTCTCTGTTTGGCGCTGGCCCTGTGGAACGGCCGCGACCCCATTCTCAAAGAGCGGTTGTTTGGCCTCACCGGGCCGGAGGGCAACCACGGCGAGGATGTCAAAGAGGTTTATTTTTACCTCGACAGCACGCCCACCCACAGTTACATGAAAATGCTCTACAAATACCCGCAGGCCCCATTTCCCTACGCCAATCTGGTTGAGGAAAACCGGCGGCGCGGCCATTTTGATTTTGAGTACGAACTGCTCGACACGGGCGCTTTTAACGACGACCGCTATTTTGACGTGTTGGTGGAATACGCCAAGGCCAATCAGGATGACATCCTGCTGCAAATCAGCGTTACCAACCGCGGGCCGGAAACGGCCGAGATACACCTGCTGCCAACGCTCTGGTTTCGCAATACGTGGGGCTGGGGTTACCCGCTCGGGCCAACGGGCGATGCGCCGGGCCAGCCGCTCATCCGCCAGATCGATGGCCCCACCGGCTGCCTGGCGGCGCTGGCCGAGCATTCGGCGCTGGGCAATTACACCTTTACCGTTGAACAGGCCGACGACCTGCTCTTTACCAGCAACGAAACCAACGCCGCCCGGCTGTTTGGGGTTGGCAACCCCTCGCCCTATGTAAAAGACGCCTTTCACCGCTATCTCATCCACGGCGAAACTGATGCGGTCAACCCGGCCAAAACCGGCACCAAAATGGCGGCGCTGGCCCGGCTTACTATCCCCGCCGGGCAAACTCGGCGGTTGCGGCTGCGGCTGGCCAGCCACGCCGACCCCGCGCCCTTTGCCAATTTCGACTCAATTTTCCAGCAGCGGCAGGCTGAAGCCGACGAATTTTACGCCGCCGTGCAAAATCCCAATTTAAGTGACGACGAACGCTGCGTGCAGCGGCAGGCCTGGGCCGGCATGCTTTGGTCCAAGCAACTGTTTTACTACGACATCGAGCAGTGGTTGGCCGGCGACCCGGCCTTTCCGCCGCCGCCCGATTCGCGCTGGGAGGGCCGCAACCACGATTGGCTGCACCTGAGCAACTTCGATGTGATTTCCATGCCGGACAAGTGGGAGTATCCGTGGTATGCCAGCTGGGATTTGGCCTTTCACACCATCCCGCTGGTGCTGGTAGACAGCGACTTTGCCAAACGCCAGCTCGAATTGATGACCCGCGAGTGGTACATGCACCCCAACGGCCAGATTCCCGCCTACGAATGGGCCTTTAGCGATGTTAACCCGCCGGTGCATGCCTGGGCTACCTGGCGCGTGTACAAAATCGATGCCAAACAGCAAGGCCAGCCAGACACCGACTTTCTTAAAAGCATTTATCACAAACTGCTGCTCAATTTTACGTGGTGGGTTAACCGCAAAGATGCGGATGGCAACAATATTTTTCAGGGCGGTTTTTTGGGGCTGGATAACATCAGCCTGTTTGATCGCAGCGCGGCCCTGCCCGCCGACGGCCACCTGGACCAATCCGATGGCACGGCCTGGATGGCCTTTTACAGCCTGGAAATGATGAAGATCGGCCTTGAATTGGCCCAAACCGACCCCGTTTATCAGGATTTGGCCACCAAATTTTTTGAACACTTTCTGGCCATTGCCCGGGCTATGACCGAACTGGGCGGCCAGGGGCACAGCCTGTGGGACCCGCAGGACGGCTTTTTTTACGATGCACTGCACCTGCCCAACGGCAATATTGTGCCGCTAAAAGTGCGCTCGCTGGTGGGGCTGATGCCGCTGCTGGCCGTTGAAACGCTGGAGCCGGATTTACTCGCGGCGATGCCGGTTTTTACCCGGCGCATGAACTGGTTTTTAGCCAACCGGCCCCACCTGGCCGGCAACATGGCCGCCATCGACGTGCCCGGCGTGGGCGAGCGGTATGTGGCCGCCATCCTCACCCGCGAGCGGTTGGTCAGCGTACTGCGCTACATGCTGGATGAAAACGAATTTCTGTCGCCATACGGCATCCGCTCGCTCTCAAAAGTTCATCAGGCCCAGCCCTACAGCGTTACCGTTGATGGCAACACGTTCAGCATCAACTACCAGCCCGCCGAATCGCAAAGCGGCCTGTTTGGCGGCAACTCCAACTGGCGCGGGCCGGTTTGGTTCCCCCTCAATTATCTCATCATCGAAGCGTTACAGCGGTTTCACCACTACTACGGCGACAGCCTGCAAGTGGAATTTCCCACCGGCTCCGGCAACTGGCAATCGCTGGATCAGGTAGCCACCCAGCTTTCCCGGCGGCTCATGCGCCTTTTTTTGCGCAACCCGGCCGGGCAGCGGCCGGTGTACGGCGGCACCTGGAAATTTCAAAACGATCCCCATTGGCGCGACCATATTTTGTTCAACGAATATTTTCACGGCGACAACGGCGCCGGCCTGGGCGCCAGCCATCAAACCGGCTGGACCGGGCTGGTGGCCAAACTCATTCAGCAATCTGGCGGCAAAGAGTAATCAAAGCCGTCGCAGCCCGGCAGTGAGCAGGCTGGGCCGATTGTGATCAAGTATTCGGTACGCCAGCCGTTTCACAACATCGTTCAGCAGGAACCATGCCAGCGAATAGCCCCACACAAACAAGGCCCAATCCCAGCCCAGCGGGGTCATAAATACGCCGTAAACGGCAATCAGGGTGGCCACAATCTGGGTGCCCAGCACCGCGCCCAGCAGCAGCCGGGCCGGCCGGATAGACCAGAATGGGCCGCGGGTGCGGGTGACAAAAATCGTCAAATGGCCGGCCACCGAAAGCTTGAGGTACATCAGGCTTTGGGTCAGCGGCTGGCTTAAGTGAAACACCCGCTCGGCCAAATAGAACAACCCAAAACTGGCAATCACGCCGGTAACGCCCAAAACAGTGGCCACGCCCAGCACGTGGCGCATATTCCAGGCTTCGGGTTTGTTGGAATAGTGAGTGTGATCATAGGCAATTGACAGAATGGCCCCATCGTTGAGCAACGCCAGCAGCACAATCATAACCGCCGTCACCGGGTAAAAGTTAAACACCAAAATAGACAGCGTCATAAATAACAGCACCCGGATTGTCTCGGCAATACGATAGATGGCGTAGCTGTTCATCCGCCGAAAAATTTTGCGGCTTTCTTTAATCGCATCGATGATGACCGACAGGCCGGGCGTCAGCAAAACAATGTCGGCGGCGGAACGGGCGGCGTCGGTAGCCCCGGACACAGCGATACCGGCATCGGCCTTTTTTAACGCCGGCGCATCATTAACGCCATCGCCGGTCATCCCCACAATGTGGCCGCGCTGCTGGAGCACATCGACAATGTGATATTTGTGCTCCGGGAAAACCTGGGCAAAACCATCGGCCTGTTCAATGGCGTCGGCCAGTTGGCCGGCCTGATGATGACCGGTTTCGCCAAACACGCCGGCATCCAGCAAATTGGAGTTTAGATTTAGCTGGTGGGCAATTTCGCGGGCGATGGCCAGTTGGTCGCCGGTAATCATTTTAACCCGAACGCCCATCTGTTGAGCGGTTTCAATCGTCTGCCGCGAGTCTTCGCGGGGCGGATCGTACAGCGGCAGCACGCCCAAAAATTGCCACTTGCCAGCGGTATCGGTGCGGGCTACTCCCAGCGAGCGAAACCCACGGCGGGCAAACTCGTTGACAGCCTGCTCAACCGCGGCCCGCACCTGGTCGGCATTAGTGACCAGTTCCAGTATAACCTGGGGCGCGCCTTTGCTCACCTGAAAAATAGGCGCATTTGGCCCGGATACCGTGGCTTCGGTGCGCTTGTGAACCGGGTCAAACGGCTGAAAATGAGTAACGCGATAGGGTTTGAGCTGCTCTTCCGCGGCCAGCCCGCTGAGCACCGCCAGATCGATGGGGTCCTGGTTTTCGGCGCGCGAAGCCAGAGCCGCGGCTAAAATCACGTCGCTGGCCGAAACGCCGGTTACGGTGAACGGCTGGCCCAGGGTGAGGCTGTTTTGGGTTAAAGTGCCGGTTTTGTCGGAACAGAGCACATCGATGCCGGCCATTTCTTCCACCGAGGCCAGCCGGCTGACAATCGCCTCTTTTTTGGCCAGCAGCCGGGCGCCAACCGCCATTGTCACCGACAGCACGGTTGGCATAGCCACCGGAATGGCGGCCACCGTCAAAATCAGGGCAAATTGGAGGGTGGTCAGCAAATTATCGCCGCGGAACAGGGCCACGGCCAAAATCAGAATGACCAGACTCACCGCCAGCACAATCAGATAATCACCAATTTTCAGAATAGCTCGCTGAAAATGGCTAACGGTGTGGGCTTCCTGCACCATCTGCGCGGTTTTGGCAAAGTAAGTTTCCGAGCCGGTGGCGTAAACCAGCGCCTCGATTTCGCCCTGCTTGAGAATGGAACCGGAGTAAACGGTGTCACCCGTCTGGCGGGTCACCGGCAGCGACTCGCCGGTGAGGGCGGATTGGTCAACCGAAACAGGATCGCCGGCCAGCAGCCGGGCATCGGCGGGGATTATATCACCCAAACGCAGCCGGATCACATCGCCGGGCACAAGTTCGCGGGCCGGGATCAGCCGCCAGGTTTTGTCGCGCCGCACCCGGGCCTGCAAGGCCAATTTGGCTTTGAGGGCGGCAATGGTATTGCCGGCCTGGTACTCTTCCCAAAAACCGACCAGCGCATTGACCGCCAGCAAGGCCAGAATGATGGCCAGATCGGCCCAGCGGCCCACCAACAGCGACAACAGCGCGGCCACTTCAATCATCCACGGAATTGGCCCCCAAAAATAAGAGAGCAGTTTTAGCAGCGGGTTGGATTTCTTTTCAACCAGCTCATTGTAGCCGTAGCGCGCCAGGCGCTGTTCCGCCTCAACCTGGCCGAGACCATCGTCCGAGCTTTGCAGTTGGGATTCCAGCTCGGGCAGAGTTAACGTGGCGGAACTGCCGTTTGGTGTTTTTGCAGCGTTGGGAGCGATGTGTGCCTCAACGGGATTTAGGGTTGACATCTTTTGGTTCCCTTTCTGATCACTCATTAATTTTTCACCCCCGGATGGGCGGCCTTGAGGCTTCTGTTTTCTGGCTGCGCCGAGGGGTGGGCGTTATGAGTCGGTGTCGCCAAGATCACTTAAGGTGCGCAGCGCTTCGGAGGCCGCCACGGGCACCTCCAGCACCGGCTCAATGTCCTCGAGCGCCCACAGCACCGGCTTCAGCAATGTTTGGTAGGTGTCGTCTAAAATGCGTTTGTCAATGAAATCATGCACAATATGATGCGCGCCTTCGCGCAGCCGCACCGAGCCAGAATTTTGCTCCAGCGTCTTTAGCAACGGCCGCACCGCGCTCTGGCCAATGGCGACCAGTCCTTCGGCTGCCAGCCAGCGCACCCCGGCATCCTCATCATCGAGCGCTTCGATCAAAACATTAACCGCCTGCTGGCTGCCAATTTTGCTCAGCGCCTTGGCGGCTTCCCAGTGAACATGTTCGGCCCGGTTGTGCCGGAAAGCATCTATCAACGGCACAACGGCTTCGTTCCCAATTTTGACCAGTTTTTGCCGCGCCCGTTGTCGGTCGATGCCCCGTTTGCCGCCGAGGCGGGTAATCAGGGCCGCTATTTTTTGTTGTTGCTCCGAGGCTTTTTGGCCGTAGTCCAGCCCCGGTGATCGATGAAAAGTTACCATAATTCTTAGATTTCCTCCTCAATTTAACTGTTTGGCAGTGCTAATCGGCCGGTTATTTCACAAAAAATGGACCAGAGCGTACATTACAAATGCGCCCAGGCCAAAAACCGCCACCAGTAGCAACCCCAGCAGCAACCAGATGGTTTGATCATTGGTGTCATCGATTGAATCAGTTGGCCCTGCTCCCAGCTTTTGCCACAAAATCATCGAGAAAACCAGAATGATTGTTACAAAACCGGCCAGGAAATAGGGAATAGATTTAAAGCTCTGGCTCATTGTGCCCCTGATTTGTTCATTTCATTATCCAGACAGCCAAAATCAAAACATCAGGCAAACCGCTGCTCGGGCTGGCTGGGCCGGGATTTACGGTCAAATTACCACAACCTTCGTAACTCTAGTGTAATACAAGCCCGGCTGTCTGACTTTAAGCAAAATTAATAGGACTCTAAAATTTACCTAAAATTAGTTGGGGATGGAAACGTTACAGCAGCTCCGGTTTGGCCGCCAAAGCTATTGACTTCAATAACGAAATATTGTAATATTATAACATTCTAACATTATGACATTCTTTCCTTATTCAGCGAGGCCCATGAAAGAGATCATCCGCGACAGCAAACTGCCAATTTATCATCAACTCTACGAAATTCTGCGGGCAAATATTGTGAACGGCAACTGGCAGCCCGGCGATATGCTGCCTTCGGAGTCGGAGTTGATTGAGCAGTACAGTGTCAGCCGGGTTACCGTGCGGCAGGCCTTTGACGCGCTGGTCAACGAGGGGCTGGTCAACCGCCAGCGCGGCCGGGGCACCTTTGTGGCCCAGCCAACGGTGGAACAGGGCATCAACCGGATCATCAGCTTTACCGAAGACATGCGCCAGCGCAACTACAAACCGGGCACCCAAATATTGGCCGCCGAACTCATCCCCGCCCCGGCCGACATCGCCGCCAGGCTGGAGGTTGAACCGGAAACAGAGCTGGCCCGGCTGGAACGGCTGCGGCTGGCCGACGAGCAGCCGATGAGCATTGAACAATCGCATCTGGTGCATCGCTATTGCCCCGGCATATTGCAGGCCGATTACGCCCGCGAACCGCTACGCGAACTTTTGGAAACAAAATACGGCATCCGGCTGGTGCGGGCCACGCAGGTTATCCGGGCCATCACCGCCTCGCCCAAACTGGCGGCCCGGCTGGGCGTTGCGCCGGGGGCGGCGCTGCTCTTCATTGAGCGGGTCACCTACTCCGACCAGAATATCCCGGTTGAATTTTTGCGCCTGTACCATCGCGGCGACCGTTACGCGCTCTATAACGAACTGCGGGATTAAAAAAGAGCCACTTGTTAGCCTTGAAGCAGTCAGTATCAGTGACAAATAACAAAAATCTTTCAGACCAAAGGAGGTCTCATGCAATGAAGCAATTGAAAGTTTCAACGGGTATCTGGTTTTTGGGCGCTACCAGCGACCGCTTTGTGAAGGCCGGCTATCGGCCCGACAAAACCATTGAAGAGCGGTTTAAACTGGCCGCATCGGTGCCGGGTGTGGGCGGGCTGGAAATGCACTACCCCACCGAAGTAACCGACGCCAGCTACAAGCCGCTCAAGGCGCTGGCCGACGATTTGGGGCTGAAAATTGTGCAATTTTGCCCCCACCTGTGGGTCGATCCCAAATGGAAATTTGGCCAGTTCTCTAACCCAAACGCCAAACTGCGCCGCGAAGCCATCGATCTGGCCAAGCGCACCACCGACATTGCCCAGCACATGGAAGCCGAGGTGATGGTTTACTGGCCGGCGCAGGATGGCTACGATTACCCCTTTCAAATTGACCACCGCCAGCGGCTCGATGATCTGGTAGCCGGCTTGGCCGAATGGTGCGACCACAACCCGCAGCAAAAAATTGTGCTGGAATACAAAGCCTTTGAGCCGCGCACTCACATTCTGCTGCCCACCATCGGCCACTGCATGACCATCATCAACGAGATCAACCGCCCCAACCTGGGCATCAACATCGATATGGGCCACGCCTTCATTATGAAAGAAAACCTGGCCGAATCGATTGCGCTGGCCTGCCGTTACGGCAAACTGATGCACACTCACTGGAACGACAACTGGAAGCTGTTTGATGACGACGTGATTGTCGGCACGGTCAACCTGTGGGAAACCGTCGAAGCCATGTTCTGGCTCGATGAATGGGGCTACGACGGCTGGTACGGGCTGGACCTGTTCCCCTACCGCGAACCGCCGGAGCAGGTCGTCGCCGAAAGCATTCGCAACCTGCATTTTGCCCTGGAGTTGATTGACCGCGTCCCCCGCGCCGAATTGCGCGAATGCTTCCAAACTTCGGATGCCGTCAAAATTTCGCAGTTGATGCGCCGTATGCTCGGCGGGCAGTAAACCGATGGACATTGTTTGCCTGGGCGAACTGCTCATCGATATGTTCCCCGCCGAAGTGGGCCGCCGGCTGGTTGAGGTGAGCGCGTTTCACCCCAAACCCGGTGGCGCGCCGGCCAACGTGGCCGTGGCTGCCGCCCGGCTGGGCGCGGCCAGCGCCTTTATTGGCAAAGTGGGCGACGATGCGTTTGGTCACTATCTACGCGAAACACTGGCCACAGAAGGCGTCGAAACGCGCGGCATCCGCTTTGATGCCGACGCCCGCACCACGCTGGTGTTTGTGGCCCTCATCGATGAGAACACGCCGGAGTTCATTTTTTACCGCAACCCCGGCGCGGACATGCGCCTCCGGGCCGACGAACTGGATGCCGACCTGCTGCGGCAGGCCAAGGTGTTCCATTTTGGCTCCATCAGCCTGATCAACGAACCCAGCCGCAGCGCCACGCTCGCCGCGGTGGAGCTGGCCAGAGAGGCCGGGGCGCTGGTCTCGTTTGATGTGAATTACCGGCCCGCCCTGTGGCCCAGCCCCGCCGAGGCCGCCGGCGTGATGCGAACGATGCTGCCCCGGGCCGATCTGGTAAAAGTGAACGACGCCGAGCTGGAGCTGCTCACCGGCAGCCGCGATCTGGCCGCCGGCAGCCAAAAACTACTCGACAGCGGGCCGGCGCTGGTGGTGGTAACGCTGGGGCCGGCCGGCAGCTATTTTTACGCAGCCGGCGGCGGGGCGCATGTGCCGGGCTTCGCCGTGCCAACGGTAGACGGCGTGGGCTGCGGTGACGCCTTTACCGCCGGGCTGCTGACCCAACTGATTGCCGGCGGCGACTGGCGCGCCCGGCTTGAGCCATCAATTTTGAGCCGTATTTTGCGCTACGCCAACGCCGTCGGCGCGCTGACGGCCACCAAACAGGGCGTGATTCCGGCCCTGCCCACAGCGGCAGATGTGGCGACTTTTTTAACAGCGACTGCATAAAATACCGTGTTGCGTGTTCCGTTTATCAATTTTTTTCGCAACACGCAGCACGCAAGGAGCAATTATGCCTGAACCCCTAAACACCCAAGACTTAACCGAACTGTGCCGCAAGCTCCGGCTCGATATTCTGGAAATGACCACCAAAGCCGGGTCGGGGCACGTGTCCAGTTCCTACTCGGCGGTTGAGCTGGTGGCCGCCCTCTTTTTTGGCGGCATTCTCAACTACCGGCCCGACGAGCCGGACTGGCCGGAGCGCGACCGTTTTATTATGAGCAAAGGCCACGCCGCGCCGCTGCTGTACGCCGCGCTGGCCCACGCCGGCTACTTTGACCGCAGCGAAATCTGGCGGCTGCGCGAGGTAGACAGCCCGGTGCAGGGCCACCCCATCAAAGGGCTGATGCCCGGCGTCGAGGCCACCACCGGCTCGCTGGGGCAGGGGCTGTCGTTTGGCGTTGGCTCGCAACTGGGGGCGCGGCTGGCGGGCAAAAATTACCGCACTTACGTTTTGCTCGGCGATGGCGAGTGCGAAGCCGGCCAGGTGTGGGAAGCGGCCATGGCCGCGGCTCACTTTGGCACCATCCGGCTCACGGCCATTCTGGATTACAACAAATATCAGGAAATGGGGCCAATCAGCCGTGAAATGGGGCTGGAGCCGCTGGCCCAAAAGTGGCTGTCGTTTGGCTGGCACGTTGCCGAAGTGGACGGCCACAACATTGAAGCCGTCATCGCCAGCCTCACCGCACTGCAACAGGTAACCGACAAACCCGCCATTCTCATCGCTCACACCATCAAAGGCAAAGGCGTTTCTTTTTTGGAAGCCGATTACAGTTGGCACGGCCGGGCCGTCACCAAAAGCGACCAGTTAGCACAGGCCAGACAGGAGTTGACTCATGGAACTCGGTAGCAGAGCGGGATTGAAAGCCAGCAAGCCCCTGCGCGATGTTTTTGGCGATGCCTTGCTGAAGGTTGTCACCGAGAATCCGCGGGTGGTGGTGCTCGATGGTGATCTGGCCAACAGCACCAAAGCCGATACCGTGCGCAAAGCCTTCCCGGAACGATTCTTCAACATCGGCATTGCCGAAAGCAATCTGGTGGGCATTGGCGCGGGGCTGGAAAACGCCGGCTTCATTCCGTGGATCACCAGCTTTTCCTCGTTTTTGCTGTGCAACGCCTACGACCAGATTCGGCTGGCGGTGGCCATGTCGAACATCAACGCCAAAATTCTGGGCAGCCACGGCGGCATCACATTGGGCAAAGACGGCCCCACCCAAATGGGCATCGAAGATTTGGCGCTGATGGGCGGCCTGCCAACGATGACCATTTTGGTACCCAGCGACCCGGCCAGCATGCACGCCGCCGTTAAAGCCGCCACCGACCACGTTGGGCCGGTCTTTCTGCGTTCCAGCCGGGTGGGCATGCCCCACATTTATCCAATGGATGACTGCCCCTTTGAAATTGGCAAAGCCAACACGGTGCGCCAGGGCCGCGATCTGACGATCATTGGCAACGGAATTATGGTGGCGGCCGCGCTGGATGCGGCGGCGATGCTGGCCGATGACGGCATCGAGGCCCGCGTGCTCGATTTGCACACTATCCGCCCGCTCGATGTGGCGGCCATCACTGCCGCGGCGCGCGAGACCGGGGCCATTGTTTCGGCGGAGGAGCACCTGCTGCACGGCGGGGTGGGGGCCAACATCGCCCGGGTGGTGGCCGAAAACCAGCCGGTGCCGATGCGTTTTGTCGGGCTGGCCGATACTTACGTTGAATCCGGCGATCCGAACGATCTGCTCAAAAAATACCACCTCACCGCTGAGGATATTTATTCGGCGGCGAAAGCGGTTTTGGCAGCCAAAAAATAATACGAAATGCGTAATCCGTAATTGACTCCTCTGAAAATGAACGAAGCCGCGAATCTGCGAATGTAGGGGCGCTTCGCGAAGCGCCCTTACTCAAAATAATTACGCCTTGCGCACCCCTGTAAAAAGAAAGATGTTGATAGATGATTCGACAGGAACTCTTAAAACGACAGGCCGCCGGCAATCCCATTCGGGTGGGTTCCAGCGGGGCCGGCTGGATGGGCAGCGGCTTTGTGGCCGCCATGAAACACGTGCCCGGCATGGAACTCATCGCCCTGGCCGATGCGGATACCGGCGCGGCGGTGAGCGCTTTTCTGGCCGCCGGCATCAAGCGCGATCAGCTGGTGGAAGCCGCGGCGGTTGGCCCGGCGCTGGATGCGCTGGCGGCCGGCAAGCGGGTGGTCTGCGGCGACGTGCGGCTGCTGGCTCAGCTTGAGGCGGTGGACATTGTGGCCGATGTCACTTACTCACCGGCCATTGGCGCAGAAACAGCCCTGGCCTGCATCGAGCACGGCAAAGATGTGGTGCTGGTCAATATTGAAGCCGATGTAACCGTGGGCCATATTCTGCACCGGCTGGCCCGGCGGGCCGGCGTGCTGTACAGCGTCTCCTCCGGCGATGAACCAGGCTGCCTGATGGAATTATATGATTTTGTGGCGAGCATGGGCTACGAAGTCATTGTGGCCGGCAAGGGCAAAAACAACCCGCTCAACCCCGCTGCCACTCCGGACACCGTGGCCGAGTCGGCCAAAAAGCAGGATAAAGACCCGTTTCAGGTGGCCAGCTACGTGGACGGCACCAAAACCATGTTCGAGATGGCCTGCGCGGCCAACGCCACCGGCTTCACGCCAATGCAGCGCGGCATGATCGGCCCGGAAGCAACGCCGGAAACGGTGTCGCAAATCTTCGCTTTGGAAGAAGATGGAGGGATTACCAGATTTCCCGGCGCGATAGATTTTGTGCAGGGCAGTTCAATGGCCGGCGGTGTGTTTATTACCGTACGCATTGTGGATGAGCGCATTGCCGCCGATCTGAATTATCTCAAAGTGGGCCGGGGTAACTACTTCACCTTTTTCCGGCCCTACCATCTGTGGTTTCTGGAAGCGCCAATTTCCATTGCGCAAGCCCACCTGTACCGCCAGCCGTGGCTGGTTCCGCTTGATGAACCGGTGGCCGACATCATGACCGTAGCCAAGCGCAATTTACGCCCCGGCGATAGGCTCGACGATTTTGGCGGCTACACCACCCACGGGGTGATGGATCGGGCCGGAGAAGTGCGCGCGCTGAACGCGCTGCCAGTGGGGCTGGCTCCCGGCGCAACAATGGTGCGTCCGGTTTCGCAGGGGCAGGTGGTCACCTGGGCCGATGTGGCGCTCGATGAAAACAGCACGGTGGTTAAACTGCGCCGGCAGCAGGACGCCATGTGGAAATAAAAGGGCTACTCAGCCCGCATCGCGTTTGGCCCGCTGCATGCCAATTGTGGTTACGCTTTGGGCGTACAGGCATAATGTGCCACCTTTGATTCGTTTATCAAGCACGGGGAAACCTTCAACAATCATCCGGTCACTGGGGTCAGCCTGCAACGCCGGCTGAACTTTGCGCCACTGTTTGGCTGCAATAAAAACCAGGGTGATGGTCGGTTCGGCGGGCAGGTTGGGCAACCCTTTGGGCAGGCTGGGCGCCGGGCCGCTTTGCAGGCTGGTCAAAACCATTTCACCCTTTTCAATGATTTTACCAGGTTTGCCAATCACGGTCAGTTTCATCTTGTGTGCTACTCCTTGGGGTGGGTTGGCCAACAGATCTGTCACAACCGGCAGCAAATCTTCCCAACTAAGAGGAGCGACCGGCTTTTTGGGGGTGGCCGCTTTGGGTTTGGGGGGCGGGCCAAACACCTTACCCCGCTCCCGCGTCGAAAGGCGCTCTTTGGCCAGTTTGAAAAACGTTCCGCCGGGGGTGCGCCGCCGCTGGCCGTCCTCGGTCAGCATACCGTCGCCGGCTTCCAGTTTCAGCGTTTCTTCCAGCAGCGCCTGAGCGCGCTCCTCGCCGATAACCCGCACCAGCCGGCCAATCGTTTTAACCGGCGTCGACTCTGTTTCACCCAACGCGGCTGCGATAGTATCCACAACACTCACAATCATATCTCCGGTAGAAAATGGCTGCCGCCAGTGTATCACATCTGTTGAAAAAACAGAAAGACGGCACACAATTTTGAACAAAGCCCGGTTACAACCCACCCGGATTAATTTGACAACGATAACAGCCTGTATTATAGTCCTGTTGTAATATCACATTATAAGTTATGTTGCAGTTGTACCACCACAAAGGATGTGATGCGTGCAATCTACTGACCACTCAGCAAGCACCTCAATCAACTCACTCACCCGGATACGCACCAAGCTGCCTACCCTGGCCGCTTCAGAAGCGCGCGTGGCCAACTGGGTTATGCAGCAGCCGGAAAAAATTATGGCGCTGTCAATGGCCCAGGTGGCGCAGGCGTGCGGCGTTAGCGATACCACAGTACTTCGGTTTTGCCGAAACGCCGGCTTTCAGGGATACATTGATCTCAAACTATCCGTTGCGCGAGACCTGACCAGCCCCACGCAGGTAATTCACGATGACCTGGCCGAGGACGACCCTCCGGCAGTCATCGCCCGTAAAGTTTTCATCTCAAATATTCAGGCTTTGTATGATACCCTTGAAGTGCTGGATGAACAGGCTTTGGTGCAAGCCATCAGGCTGTTACAAAACGCCAGGCAAATTTTGATTGTGGGGGTTGGCACTTCAATCCCCATTGTGCAGGGCATGTACAACATGCTCATGCGGCTGGGCCTCAACTGCAAAGCCCAAACAGATTCCTACCTGCAATTGATGGAAGTGGCCCTGCTCCAACCCGGTGATGTTGTCATCGGCATTTCCCAGTCTGGCAGCTCCAAAGACCCGGTTTACACCTTGAAGCAAGCCAAAAGTAACGGTGTTGCTACCATTTGTATTACCGGCAATGCTCAATCGCCCATTACCAAATATGCCGACGTGACCCTGCTGAGTGTTGCCCGCGAAGCCCGGATTGAAGCCATCGCCTCTCGCATAGCGCAGATGAGCATCGCCGATGCCCTCTACGTTATTGTTGCCCTCAATAATATCGATACCGCCATCCATAATGAAAAACTGATCTGGGATGCTTTGCTGCCAAAGATGTTTTGATATTATTGCCCGGCACGCCTGTCTCCTGTTTGCCCGTAGTAACTTTTAGTCCAGGAAAAATGATATGAATGTGAATGGAAAACATCGTCGTACCATCTGGTTGCATGAAAGCAACCCCGCCATTGTGCAGATCATCGAACAACGGTTTCTGCCCTACCGCTTTGTCATCGAAGATCTCAAAACGGTTGAAGATGTGGCCGTGGCCATTAAAGATATGCACGTGCGCGGCGCCGGACTAATTGGGGCCACCGCCGGATTTGGCATGTATCTGGCTGCCCTGTCTGCGCCCCGAACATCGATGCAGGCATTTATGGCCGATCTGAAAAACGCCGGCGACAGGCTGCGGGCCACCCGCCCCACCGCCGTCAACCTGGAATGGGCCGTCAAACGCCAGTTGGCCGCCATCGAGCAGGCCGGGCCGGACATCGAGGTTATGATTGAAACAGCGCTGCATGTGGCTCAAACCATCGCCGATGAAGATGCCGAATACTGCCGCCGCCTGGGCGAGCACGGCAAAGCTATCATCAAAGAGATCAGCGCCAAAAAAGGCGGCGCGCCGGTTAATGTGCTCACCCACTGCAACGCCGGCTGGCTGGCTTTTGTCGATTACGGCTCGGCCACCGCGCCAATTTACGCCGCGCACGATGACGGCATCGACGTGCATGTTTGGGTTGATGAAACCCGGCCGCGCAACCAGGGCGCTCGCCTGACGGCCTGGGAACTGGGCCAGCATGGCGTGCCGCACACCGTCATCGCCGATAACGTGGGCGGCCACCTGATGCAGCACGGCCAGGTAGACATGGTGATTGTGGGCACAGACCGCACCCTGTACACCGGCGACGTGGCCAACAAAATTGGCACCTATCTCAAGGCGCTGGCCGCCCACGACAACGGCGTGCCGTTTTATGTGGCGCTGCCGTCATCCAGTTTTGATTGGGAAAAGCGGGACGGCGTGAAAGACATCCCCATTGAACAACGAGACGCCACCGAGGTAAAATACATGCAGGGGCTGCACAACGACGAGATTGTTGAGGTGCTGCTCACCCCGGAAAACAGCGCCGTGGCCAACTATGCGTTTGACGTGACGCCGGCCCGGCTGGTAACCGGGCTGATTACCGAACGGGGCATTTGCCCGGCCTCCGAAGCCGGCGTGCTGGCGCTCTTCCCCGAGAAACGAAATAACCCACAGGAATCCAAATAATGACCTACCATCCTTTAGACGAATCCGCCATTATTCCGTTTATCAAGCAACGCCCGTTGATGGAGAAAGTTTTTTCCAGCTTTGACCGGCTCTCGGTGAAAGAGGTTGGCGATGGCAATTTGAACCTGGTTTTTATTGTTGAAAACGAAGCCAACCCCGCCGAAGCGGTGATTTTGAAGCAGGCGCTGCCCTTTTTGCGGGTGGCCGGCGACTCGTGGCCGCTAACCCGCGAGCGCATGCGCTACGAAACCCAGGCGCTGCTCAAACACAACGAACTGGCCCCCGGCCTGGCTCCGCAGGTGTACGATTTTGACGAAGAGATGTCGCTGGTGGTGATGGAGTACCTGCGCCACCACGAAATTATGCGCAAAGGATTGGTTGCCCGCAACCACTACCCCGCCTTTGCCGACCACATCTCAACATTTTTGGTCAACGTGCTGTTTTTCACTTCTGACCTTTATTTGAGCGGTCCGGCCAAAAAAGAACTCCAGGCCACGTTTGTTAATGAGCACCTGCGCAAGTTGCAGGAAGATTTTGTGTACACCAACCCCTACATGGAGTCGCCGGAAAATAACTGGAATCCGCTGGTTGATGATATGGTGCAGGCGGTTCGGGCGGACGGTGCGCTGAAAATTGCCATCGCCGAAATGAAAGAAGCCTACGTGAACCACGGCGAGGCGCTCATTCACGCCGACCTGCACACCGGCTCGATTATGCTGAACGGCAGCGATACCCGCGTTATCGACCCCGAGTTTGCCTTTTTTGGCCCGATGGCCTACGACATCGGCGCGGTGCTGCAAAACATTGTGCTGAATTACCTGTCGCACTACGGCCACACGCCGGACCCGCAAAAACGGGAAGCGTACCAGGCCTACCTGCTGGATATGATCCGCGACATCTGGAACAACTTTGCCCGCAAATTTGATGAAACCTGGGTCAACAACAATCGCGGCGAGCTTGTCCCCGAAAAATATTGGGACTTCCCCGGCGGGCAGGATGCCTTTGCCGAATACCGCCGCCGGTATATTCAGCGGCTGTTGCAGGAAACGGCCGGCCACGGCGGAGTTAAATTTTTGCGGCGAATGATGGGCATTGTCAGCGTGTGGGACCTGACCAGCATCGCCAACCCGGAAAAACGGGCCATCGCCGAGCGGCTGGCAATCAGAATTGGCAAACGCTGGGTGCTGGAACGCAAATCCATTACCGGCGTCGATGACCTGATCGGCATCGTTTTAGAAGAAACCGGAGATGTTGCGGTATAGACGAGCAGGTCACGTTTGCAGAGTGACCGTCGGGTTACAAGCCCAACCTACTCGTAATTCGCAAAATTTTTAGAAACCGGAGCGGGAGTATCCTAATTCCTAACTCCTGACTCCTGAAGCCTATTTCAAAGGAGAAAGCCGATGAAGAAAATAATCAATAAACCCGCAGATTTTGTACCTGAAATGCTTGAAGGGCTGGTCAAAGCGCACCCGGACCAGCTCGATTTTGAAGGCGACCTGCACTGCATTGTGCGCGCCGATTCGCCGGTAGAAGGCAAAGTGGCGCTGGCCACCGGCGGCGGCTCCGGCCACCTGCCCGTATTTTTGGGCTACGTGGGCAAAGGCATGCTCGATGGCTGCGCCGTGGGCGACGTTTTTGCCTCGCCCAGCGCCGACCAGATGTTTGAAGTGACCAAACGCATCCACGGCGGCAAAGGCGTGGTCTACATTTACGGCAACTACGGCGGCGACGTAATGAACTTTGACATGGCCGCTGAAATGGCCGATATGGAAGACATTGAGGTGCGCACCGTGCTGGTAAAAGACGATGTGGCTTCGGCTCCGCCGGCGGAAGCCGGACGGCGGCGCGGCGTGGCCGGCATGGTTTTTGCCTTTAAAGTGGCCGGCGCCAAGGCCGACCAGGGCGGCTCGCTGGATGAGGTGGTAGAAATTGCCGAGCGGGCGCTGGCCAATATTCGCACCATGGGCGTGGCGCTCTCGCCATGCACCGTGCCGCTGGCCGGCAAACCCACCTTTACCATTGGCGACGACGAAATGGAAATTGGCATGGGCATTCACGGCGAACCCGGCATGAAGCGCGAAAAGCTGCAAACCGCCGATGAAATCGCCGAGCGCATGGCCACCGCCATTCTGGACGATATGCAACCCGCAACCGGCGACCGGCTGGCAGTAATGGTGAATGGCCTGGGTGCAACCCCGCCGGAAGAGCTGTACGTGATGTACCGCAAAGTCCACCAAATGTTCACCGAGCGCGAACTGACCGTGCATCGGGCCTACGTGGGCGAGTACGCCACTTCAATGGAAATGGCCGGCGCATCGTTTACCTTTTTCCGGCTCGATGACGAACTGGCCGGGCTGCTGGATCATCCGGCCCAAACGCCATTCTTTGTGCAGGTTTAGTTTGGGAGCACCACTATGGCAGACACCATTCAAGGCCAGGCCGTAGCCGATGCCGTGCTGCGGGCCAGCAACGCCCTCCTCACCAACAGTGACTACCTGACCGAGTTGGACCAGATGATGGGCGATGGCGATACCGGCATCACCCTGGGCAAAGTGGCCGCCGCGCTGATTGATTTCGTCAATTCCAATCCCGCCGACGATATTGGCAACTTTTTGGCCAAAGCCGGCATGGCGGCCAACAAAGCCGCGCCATCAACGCTGGGCACGCTGACCGCCACCGCGCTGATGAAGGCCGGCAAAGAAGTTAAAGGCCAAACAGAACTATCGGTGCAGGATTTGGCTACCATGTTCAGCGCCGCCGACGATGGCGTGCAGCAGCGCGGCAAAGCCAAGCTCGGCGACAAAACTATTGTTGATGCGCTCCACCCGGCCAGCGTCGCCTTTGCCGAGGCCGTTGCCGCCGGGGCCAGCCTGATGGATGCCGGTATGGCGGCCCTCCGGGCCGCAGAAGCCGGCCGCGATCAGGTTACGCCTCTGCGCAGCCAGATTGGGCGGGCCAGTTGGGTGGGTGAACGCACTGAGGGAAAAGTTGATCCCGGCTGCGCGGCGCTTGTCGTCATTTTGTCAGCCCTGATTAACCCCTCGGCGTTGTCATAAATTTGTTGGTTCAATCAATAATCACAAGGAGGTGAGGTTGTCATAGATAATTGACTCAACAATTTTGCAACAGTGAATCAAATCTATTTCAATTTTTAACTAAGTAGAGGAGTGTAGAGGAGTTTAACACTATGAAACGGTTATCGCTTATTGTTGTTTTGATTTTAGCGTTTGTACTGGTAACAACTGCATGTCAGTCCGCGGCTCCGGCCCCGGCGCCCGCCGAACAACAACCGGCTGCCCAGGAACCGGCCAAACAGGAACCGGCCAAAGAAGAAGCGGCCGCACCCGCCGGAGACAAGCAGCTTAACATGGTAACGGTGGTTAAAATTGCCGGGATCAACTGGTTTAACCGCATGGAAGAAGGCGTGGTAGCCTGGGGTAAAGAAAAAGGCGTCAACGCCACTCTGGTTGGGCCGGCCGAAGCCGACGCGGCGCAGCAAATTCCAATCATCGAAGACCTGATTGCCCAGGGTGTGGATGCGCTCTGCGTGGTGCCGATGGACCCGACTCAGCTTGATCCGGTGCTGAAAAAAGCTATGGACGCGGGCATTGTGGTGGTTACCCACGAAGCTTCAAACCAGGGCAACATGGACTTTGACATTGAAGCCTTTGACAACAAAGCCTTTGGCGCCGGCCTCATGGACCGCCTGGCGGCTAAAATGGGCGAAGAAGGCGAATACGCGGTGTTTGTGGGCAGCCTCGGCTCCAAAACCCACAACGAGTGGGTGGACGGCGGCATTGAGCGCCAGCAATCGGCCTATCCCAACATGAAGATGGTTGGCGATAAAAACGAAAGCTTTGACGATGCCGAAGTGGCCTACCAGAAAGCCAAAGAAATCCTGGCTGCTTATCCCAACATCAAAGGCTTCCAGGGCAGCGCCTCTACCGACGTGGCCGGCATTGGCCGGGCCATTGAAGAAGCCGGCCTGCAAGACGAAGTTTCTGTCGTGGGCACCAGCCTGCCCTCCATTGCCGGCGATTTGCTCTACAGCGGCGCCATCGACGCCATCGGCTTTTGGGACCCGGCAGTGGCCGGCGCGGCCTGCAACCAGATCGCTCTGATGAAAATTAAGGGCGAACAGGTTGCCGTAGGTTCAGACCTGGGAATTGGCGGCTACAACAAGCTCATCGGTGCGGGCAACGTTCTCTACGGTGATGCTGCCGTTTATGTTGACGCAACAAACGCCAAGGATTATCCGTTCTAAATCCTGAAACTCTCGGCCTCTCCCTGGAAAATTTCCGGGGAGAGGCTTCTTTTGGCAACATATTTCGACTCTACCTGTAAAGTACAGCTTCTATGACAAACGAATTCTTACGTCTGACTGGAATTTCCAAATCTTTTGCCGGCGTCCACGCCCTGCGCAACGTTGACCTCACCATTGAGCGCGGCCGGATCAATTGTTTGGTGGGGGAAAATGGCAGCGGCAAATCAACCCTGATCAAGGTTATCGCCGGGGTGTACCAGCGCGATACCGGCTCGGTGATGATCAACGACCGGGAATTTGAACGCCTGCATCCCATCGACGCCATCCGGGAGGGGATTCAGGTTATTTACCAGGATTTTTCCCTGTTTCCCAACCTCACCGTGGCCGAAAACATTGCGCTCAATGAAGAGCTGGCCGATGGCCGCCGTTTTGTAAATTGGAAGCACGTGCGCAACATTGCTGCGGACGCGCTGGCCCAAATTGAAGTAAACATTCCGCTTGATATTACCGTTGGCGAAGTATCGGTTGCCAACAAACAACTCATTGCTATTGCCAAAGCTCTGCGCCAGCGCGCTCAGCTCATTATTATGGATGAGCCAACCACCGCGCTGACCGAACGCGAAATCCGGGTTCTGTTTTCCGTAACCCGGAAGCTGCAGGAGCGGCGGGGAATTGCTTTTCTTTTTGTTAGTCACAAACTAAACGAGGTTTTGGAAATTTCTGAAACCATCATTGTTATCCGCAACGGCAAAATTGTCAGCGTGGGCGACCGCGCTGAATACGACCGGGCGCGGCTGATTTTTGAAATGACCGGGCACACCATCACCGAAAAGCTGTATGATTTTGAGCCTGTCCAAGCCCGGCCGCCGCTCCTTAAAGTTGAAAACTTAAACGCCAGCGGGCTGCTCAGAGACATCAATTTTGAACTGCGCGCCGGTGAAATTGTTGGCGTAACCGGCCTGCTCGGCTCCGGGCGCACAGAACTGGCGTTGGCGCTGTACGGTATGCTGCCCATTGAATCTGGCCGGATTTACATTGATCAAAAGCCAGTGACCATTCGCTCCAACCGGGATGCCATTGCCCACGGCATTGGCTACGTCCCCGAAGACCGGCTCACCGAGGGCCTGTTTTTAGAGCAATCAATCGCCCGCAATGTGGTGGTGCGCACCATCGAAGGGTTGCGCGGCGCAATGGGCTTAACCGATCCCCAGAAAATTGGGGGGCAGGTTAGCCAGTGGGTTGATGCCCTGCGCATAAAAACTCAGGACCCGGCGCTGCCCGTTAAAACGCTGTCCGGCGGTAATCAGCAGCGGGTGGTTTTGGCCAAATGGCTGGCCAGCAAACCCAAGCTGATGATTTTGAATGGCCCCACCGTGGGCGTAGATGTTGGCTCTAAAGAGGAACTCCACAATTTGATGAAGCAGTTGGCCAGTGAAGGCATGGGGCTGCTGGTAATTTCTGATGACATCCCCGAGCTGCTGCAAACCTGCAACCGGATTTTGCTCATGCGCCACGGACGCATCGTCGAAGAAATCATCACCAAAGAGACTGACGAGGATGCGCTCTCTTCTAAACTGATCGAGGATTGATAACGTGAAACATCTTCTGCGTCGAAACGAAACTTTAGTGGCTGTGACCCTGGTTGGCCTCTGTCTGTTCATTGGTTTAAACAACCCCACCTTTTTTTCCGTAGGTAACACCTTTACCCTGCTGCGCAGCAGTATTGTTACCGGCATCTTTGCAATGGGCGTGCTCATTGTGATCATTTCGGGCGGGATCGATGTTTCGTTCACCGCGATTGGCGTATTTGCGCTCTATGCCACCGTTAAGCTGATGCTCCATTTTGCGCCAAACACCTCCATTTGGGTGGCGTTTGTGATTGCGGCGCTAATTGGACTGGGCCTGGGGTTGATCAACGCCTTTTTCATTGCCCAGTTCAGGCTGCCAACGCTGATTGTTACGCTGGGCACCCTCAGTATGTTCCACGGTTTTTTACTGTTTGCCATTGGCAACCAGATTATCCGTGATGTTCCCCCGGCCTTAACCGAGTTTGCCCGCGCTACCGTGGTTCAGATTCCGCAGGAACGCGGTATGGCTAACCTGCATCCGGCTGTCTTTCTGATGCTCGTTATTGTTATACTGGTTTGGCTGCTGCTCAAGTACACTATTCTGGGGCGAGGCATCTACGCCCTGGGCGGCGCGCCAGAGGCCGCTGAGCGAGCCGGGTTTAATGTTACCCAAATCCAGTATTTTATTTATGGTTTTGTGGGGCTGCTCTCTGGTATTGCCGGGATGACATTTGGCGCGCTGGCCCGGCAGGCCAACCCGCAGGATATTGTCGGCACAGAACTCAACGTGATCGCGGCGGTGGTGCTGGGCGGCGCTTACTTAACCGGCGGTCGCGGCACGGTCATCGGCACCCTGTTGGGGGTGGTGCTGGTAGTGATTGCCAACAACAGTTTGATTCTTATCGGCGTGCCTACTGTCTGGCAGCGAGTGGTCATCGGTATTATCATTTTGGTTGGTACCGGCATCCCGGCCATTCAGGAACGCCGCGCCGGCAAGCGCACGGCCAGCCTGGCCGAGGCGTAGCCTGTTTTTGGCCGCGCCCAGTCAAGTCTCCGCAACGATATAAAATTTTGATGTACTCAGGATAAACCGTTTAACATGGAACAAACAGCTTCGCCTAAAACAACATCCAAACGCCTCCCGTTTGATTTTTACACCCTTCGATTGTTCATCATTGCCCTGGTCATTTTTATCGCCTTTAGTTTGTTGCTGCCGGGCAAATTTCTTACCATCCGCAATATGCAGTCTATGGCCGTTCAGTTGCCGGAGTTTGGCATCCTGGCGTTTGCCATAATGATCACCATGCTCACCGGCGGCATCGACCTGTCTGTAGTTGGGGCGGCCAACCTTTCGGCCATTGTGGCGGCGCTGATTTTAACCGGGCTAAACGGCGACGGCGGAGCCGGCATGTCGCTGGCCCTGGTTATTCCGCTGGCCATTTTGGGCGCGCTGATAGTGGGGTCAATTTGCGGTTTGTTCAACGGCTTTCTGGTGTCGAGGATCGGCATCACCCCGATTCTGGCCACGTTGGGCAGCGGCGCAATTTACACCGGGCTGTCTTTTGTGATCACCGGCGGCCCGGCCATCACCACCACCCAACTGGCGCTCATTGGCAATGGCTCGCTGCTGGGGTTGCCCATCCCCATGATTGTGTTTATTTTGGGGGTGGTTGCTTTTGTGGTTATCCTCAACCGAACTGTGTTCGGCTTCAATGTTTATATGCTGGGCACAAACCCCACGGCAGCGCTATTTTCCGGGATCAACAGCGACAGCGTTTTAATGCGCACCTATTGGCTGGCCGGGCTGATTGGCGGGGTAGCCGGCATTATCTTTCTGGCCCGAACCAATTCTGCCAAGCCCGATTTTGGCGCGTCGTTCATTTTGCTCACCGTGCTGATTGCCATTTTGGGCGGTGTCAGTTACACCGGCGGTTTTGGCACAATTTCCGGCCTGGTGCTGGCTGTGCTCAGCATCCAATTTCTATCCACCGGTTTGAACATGCTCATGCTGGAATGGTTCCCCTCCAGCGCGGCCATTTTCTTTCGTCAGTTTGCCTGGGGCGGCTTGCTGCTGGCGGTGATGGTGCTCAACACCTACACCGAAAAACGTCGCAGTCGCCAACCGAAATCAACGCAGGCAAACAAACCCTCATAACGATCAAATATTTTATCCAAAAAGGTGATTAATCATGAAAAAGATTGCGTATCTTGGATTAGGTATTATGGGACGAGGCATGGCGGCTAATTTGCTCAAAGCCGGCTACCCCGTCACCGTCTGGAATCGCACCGCCGACCGCTGCGCGCCGCTGGTAGCGCAGGGAGCCGCGCAGGCCCAATCCGTCGCCGAGGCGGTGGCCGGCGCCGATGTGGTGATGTACTGCCTCAGCGACGACAAGGCTGTGGACGCGCTGGTCTTTGGCGAAGCCGGCGTGCTGGCCGGGGTCAAGGCCGGTCAAATTGTCATCGATATGACCACCATTCACCCGGACACCACCCGCAAAGAAGCGGCCGCGTACGCCGCCAAAGGCGTTAAATTTTTGGATGCGCCGGTTTTTGGCAGCAAAAACGAAGCGGCCAACGGTGGCCTGTGGATTGTGGCTGGCGGCGAACGCGACCTGTTTGACGAAGTGAAACCGATTCTGGAAGTTTTGAGCGAAACCACCCACTACATGGGCGGCACCGCGATGGGATCGTCAATGAAGTTGGTGGGCAATTTGGTAGTGGCTGCCCAGCTGGAAGCCCTGGGCGAAGCATTGGTAATGGCCACCAAAGCCGGGCTAAACCCCGAAGACGTGCTCGGCGTGCTGCACGTCACCGATTTCAAATCGCCTATTTTTGATGGCGTGGGCGGCGCGCTCATTGAACGCGATTTTAGCACCCATTTTGCCCTTAAATTAATGCTTAAAGACGCCAACCTTATTTCTCGCTTTGCCCAGGATTTGAACGTGCCGTTGCCCGCCTCGGCCGCCACCCGCGAGGTCATCAAGGCCGCCGTGAACAAAGGCTGGGGCGAAGAAAACGCATCGGCCTTTATCAAACAGATCGAAGAGCTGGCCGGCGTTGTTGTTAAAAAAGGATAAAAATAATGAGCGCGCCGTACATTATGGGAATCGACTTTGGCACCGAAAGTGTCCGCGTCGGCATTTTTGATACCGGCGGCCAGCCGGTTGTTTTTGCCTCGCAGCCTTATCCCCTGTATCACCCCCACCCCGGCTGGGCCGAGCAGCGCCCGGACGAGTGGTGGTCGGCGTTGGTGCAGGCCAGCCACAAAGCTCTGGCAGAAAGCGGCCTGCCCAAAGAGGCCATTGTCGGCCTGGGCACAGACTGCACCAGTTGCACCGTGTTGGCTCTGGATGATAACTTTGAACCACTGCGCCCGGCGATTATCTGGATGGACGTGCGCGCCGCCGACCAGGCCCGGCGCATTGCCGCCAGCGGTCACCCGGCGCTCAAATACAACGGCTACGGCAACGTTTCGGCGGAATGGATGCCCTGCAAGGCGCTGTGGCTCAAAGAAAACCAGCCCGAAATTTACCGGCAGGCCCGCTACGTGGGTGAATTTGAGGACTGGCTCAACCTGCGGCTAACCGGCGAGTGGGTGGCCAGCATCAACAACACCGCCATTCGCTGGTATTACGACCGGGCCGAAGGCGGCTGGCCGGCCGATTTTTACGAACTCATCGGCCTGGGCGATCTGCTGACAAAGTTTCCGCAGCGGGTGCTGGACATGGGGCAGGTTGTCGGCCCGCTGCTGCCCCGCGTCGCCGAAGAATTGGGCTTGCAGCCGGGCATTCCGGTGGCCCAGGGCGGCGCCGATGCCTTTGTGGCCATGATCGGCCTTGATGTGTTGCAGCCGGGTAAAATGGCTTTTATCACCGGCTCAAGCCATCTGCATTTGGGCCAGAGCGCCCAGCCGCTGCACGCCAAAGGCGTTTTTGGGGCGTACACCGACGCCGTTTTGCCCGGCCAGTACACCGTCGAAGGCGGGCAGGTGTCAACCGGCTCGGTGGTCAAATGGTTCAAAGAAAACTTCTGCGGCAAAGAAGCCGCCCTGGCCGCGCAGCGCGGCGTAGACATCTACACCGTCCTCACCGAACTGGCCGCGCCCATCCCACCCGGCTCAGAAGGGCTGCTGGTGCTGGATTACTGGCAGGGCAACCGCACCCCTTATGTTGACCCCGAAGCACGGGGCGTCATTCGCGGGTTGTCGCTGAAACACACCACCGGCCACCTGTTCCGGGCCATCATCGAAGGCATTGCCTACGGCACCGAGCATATTTTGCGCACGTTCCGGGCCAACGGCTACGTGGTAAAAGAAATGGTTGCCGCCGGCGGCCCCACCAAAAGCCCGCTGTGGATGCAAATTCACGCCGATGTGAGCAACGTGCCCATCACCCTGCCGCAGGTCGCCGACGGGCCGGCGCTCGGATCGGCCATTTTGGGCGCGGTTGGCGCGGGGCTGTTCCCCGACATCCAGCAGGCGGCCAAACGGATGGTCCACGCCCGCAGCCGCATCGAGCCAAACCCGGCCATGCACGAAGCCTACCGCTTTTACGTTGACCAGTACATCAACACTTACCCGCCGCTGCAACCCCTCATCCATCAAACCGTGCGGCACGTCAGCCAGAATTCATAGGCCGATGCAGTTTCCCGAAACCTTCCTCAACCTGTCGGGCGAGCGTTTTGTGGTGCATTATCAGGTGCGGGCGGCAGACGCCACCGAAGCCCGCGCCCGGGTGCAGGGCATTTGCCTGGAGCAAACCGTCGAAGTGCCGGAAACCCTGCTGGCCCACGACGACCTGCGGGAGAAAATTGTGGGCCGGCCCGAGCTGCTGGCCGAAACCGCGCCCGGAACCTACGAAGCTGCCATCAGCTACGCCATCGAAACCACGGCGTTTGAGTTTACTCAATTTTTAAACGTTATCTTTGGCAACACCGCCATGCAGCAGGGCATTCGGGTTTTACGCCTGGACGTACCCGATAGCCTGCTGCGCCACTTTCCGGGGCCGCGTTTTGGGCAGGCGGGCCTGCGCCGGCTGGTGGGGATCGATTCGCGGCCGTTGCTGTGTACCGCATTAAAGCCGATGGGGTTGGGCGCGGAAAACATGGCCCGGCTGGCCCACCAGATTGCACTGGGCGGTGTTGACATCATCAAAGAAGACCACGGCCTCACCGACCAACCCTTTGCCCGTTTTTCAGAGCGGGTAGCCCGCTGCGCCGAAGCCATCCGCCGCGCCAACGACCACACCGGCGACCGCTGCCTGTACGTGCCCAACATCACCGCCCCCAGCGACCAGCTTTTTGCCCGCGCCGCCGCAGCCAAACAACTGGGCGCAGGCGGAGTGATGGTCGCGCCCGGCCTGGCCGGGTGGGACGCCATTCGCCGGCTGGCCGCGGATGATGATTTCGCGCTGCCCATTTTTAGCCACCCCGCCTGGCTGGGCACGCTGGTTCTTGGCCCAGATCACGGCCTCACCCACCACGTTGTGTTTGGCCAGCTCCCCCGCCTGGCCGGCGCCGACGCCACCATTTTTGTGAATTACGGCGGGCGTTTTCCCTTTAGCCAGCAGGATTGCCGGGGCATTGTGCAGGGCGCAACCTCGCCACTGGGCGCGTACCCGCCCATTTTCCCCGTCCCCGCCGGCGGCATGACTCTGGCAGACCTGCCGGCGATGTCCCGCTTCTACGGCGCAGAGGTCATCTTTTTGATTGCCGGCGGTCTGTATGCCGCCGGGCCAGATTTGGCCGCCAATGCCCGCCAGTTCCGCACCCGGGTCGAGTCGTTGTAACTCCAAATAGAAGAATAACGCTGCCCCCGCTCAACGGGTTGTGGGTTTTTTCTCAATGTTTACTTTGGGATTGAAGTAGAATATAATGCGCTCTTGCCGGTGGGATAAAGACTCCAACGTTTTCAGCGCTGCGGGATAACTACAAAGTAATAACTGACCGGAGGCGGCATCATGGAATCAAACCGAAATGATCGCATTTTACCAGAAAGCCGCTGGTTGGCGGCGCTGGTCATCCCTTTTTTGGCGGCCGCTTTCGGTATTCTCTATGTTTTTCCGCAGGAGACCGGCCGGCTGTTTGCCTGGAAAATTCAGCCGTCGATGTCGGCGATGATGTTGGGCGCGGCTTATGCCGGCGGAATTTACTTTTTTACGGCCGTGCTGATGACCAACCGCTGGCATCAGGTTAAGGTGGGGTTTTGGCCGGTCATCACATTTGCCTCGCTGCTGGGGATTGCCACCATTCTGCACTGGGACCGTTTTACGCCCGGCCATATTTCATTTTACGCCTGGGCCGGCCTGTATTTTACCGCGCCGTTTATTGTGCTGGTGGTCTGGTTCCGCAACCGCCCCCAGGATTCGGGCCAGCCAGAATTGAGCGACGCCGCAGTTCCCCGCCCGGTGCGCTGGGTAATAGGTATTATCGGGCTGATTACGCTGGGAGTCAGCCTGTTTTTGTTTCTCCTGCCGGCGCTGATGATCAACCTTTGGCCGTGGACGTTATCACCGCTGACCGCGCGGGTAGTTGGCGCCATGTTCGCGCTGCCGGGGTTGGTGGGGCTGGGGCTGGCCGCAGACTCGCGCTGGAGTTCGGCGCAGATCATCCTGCAAGCCCAAAGTTTCTCCATCGTGCTGATCCTGGGCGCGGCGGCGCGCTCCCGGGCCGATTTTGACCCGGCCAACCCCGGCACATGGCTGTTTGTTGGCGGCCTGGCGGCGATGCTGGCCGGCACGCTGATCCTGTATGGTTTTGTGGATGCGCAGCGCCGCCGCCAGGTACAATTGTTAAAAACCGCTTAATGCGCCGCGTCGGTGTATTTGATCCACACCGGATTCCAGTCGTCGTAGCCGGTGGTGCTGAGGCTGTGGGGATTGCTGCCATCGGCGTTCATTACCCAAATTTGGCGGTGGCCGGTGCGGTTGGACCAAAAGACAAGCTGCGAGCCATCCGGCGACCATGACGGGTGGCCGTTGACTTCAGGGATGAAGGTGTCTTTGCCGATTTCGCGGGCGTTGAAAGCTTCGTTGGTTTCGGTTAGACGCTGCAAACCGCTGCCATCGCGGTTGACAATCCAGATTTCGTCGTCTTTGCTGTCGTTTGAGACAAAGGCCATTTGCTCGCGCGATGGCGACCAGACCGGGTCCCAGGCATCGCCGGCCCCAAAAAATGTTACCTGCTCCTCCACGTTATATTCGTAGTCGTAGTAGAAAATGGCCGGCACCATCTCTTTGCGGCCGGTATCGCCCATGTAGCGCGGAAATTCTTTAACAAAGGTGCGAAAACGCTGGTCGGCGGATAGAACATCGCGCTGGCGAGCCATATCGTAAAAGGTAGAATCGGTTAGCACAAACAGGTTGCCGCCGTCGGGGTCAACCACGTAAACCAGCGGGTTTCGCAGCGGTTCCGGCCCGCCCGAGCGGTTAGACAGAAACGCGATTTTGCCCACCAGTTGCTGCGGAATGGGCCGCGGCGTGGGCGTGGCCGAAGCGCCCGGCCACGGGGTCGCAACGTCGCCGGTGACCGGCTGCATAAAAGGCGTCGGCGTGGCTGTCCAAACCACTACCGGCGTGGCCCCGTGCAAAAACGCCTCGGCGGTGGCGGCGGCTATCTGGAAAGTGGCCGTGGCCTGGTTACCCGGCGCGGGTTGCGGCGTGACCACCACCGGTAGCACCCAATTTCTGGGAACCGGGGTAAAGGTGCCCACTGCCGTGGCTACCGCCGTGGCGCGCGCCGCCTGGGCCGCCACGGTAATGATGTTCTCCGGCGTGGGCGTGCTGGTCACCACCACCGGCGTTAACGGCGTGGGGCTGGGCGTGGCCGTACTGGTTGGCGTTGGTCTTTCGGGGGTGGCCGTCCACAGGTTGGGCGGAGTGGCGCTGGCCGGGCCGTTAAGAAACGCCGCCGCTGTGGCCGCCGATTGCAAAAATTGGGCGGTGGCCTCGTTGGCCGGCGTGGGCTGAGGCGTCACCACAATCGGCGTAACCCAGTTGGCCGGCACCGGGGTGAAGGTTCCGGTTGAGGCGGCCACCCGGGTGGCGTTTACCGCTTCGGCGGCCAAAGTGACAATATTTTCCGGCGTGGGCGTGCTGGTTACCACCACCCAATCGTCCGGCGACAGCGGCGTGGCCGTGGCCGATGCGCCGGGCGCGGCTGTGATCGCTTTTTCCGCGGGCGGCACGTAGCGCAGGTGCAGTTGGGGCTGATCATCCTGCTCGCCGGCCGAGCCATCGTTGCCAACCCAGGTAAAAATGTTGTTGTCGCCGTCGGCGGGGCCATCGAGCCGGAAAGAGACCACACCGCCGGCCAGGCGCGATTGCAGTTCAATCAACTGTTCCGCGCCAAACGGAAAAACGTTGGCCTGCCCGCCGGCCAGATCGGCGGGGGTGAGCGATGGGCCAACCGTGATGACGCTTTCGGCCTGGCGCAGCGTGTCAAAGCTCAGCGCCGACCAACCAGCGTCAACGGCCGGGTCAAGCAGATGCAGTTGCCACGTGCCGTCGGAACCGAGGCTTTGGCCGTCGCGGCCGGTCAACTGCAAACTGGCGTAGGTAACCACCGCGCCGGCCGGCAGCGCCGACAGATCAAATTGCAGCGCCCCCACAAAAGTGTGCCCCTCATAAAAGCCCGCCAGAATTTCCGATTCGGTGAAATAGCTGCGCCCGTCGAGGCTGGAAGCCCAGCCGGCTGCGTTGGGCAGGGCGTAAACGGTCAGATCGACCTCCCTGGCGCGAGGCGTGGGGGTGGCCTGTGTCGCAAATCCGGTAACCGGCGCGGGCTGGCGAGACAACGCCTGCACCACTATCGGCGTAGAATCTAGTATTACTTTTGGCTCAGAGGCCATCATCGAGGCCAACCGCGGCCATACCAAAAACCCCAGGCCGACGAAAATTACCAGCGCAACGATTGATTTTTTGAGCATTGTCATTCCTTTCCATCCGACCAACGGCAAACCTACGGTTTTCTGCCGTTGGCGTGACAGGCCACGCAGTCCGGGGTATAGCCGCGAACATCTTTGTGTTTTTCGTCCATTTTTGACTGGTTGTGGCACTGGGCGCAAGTGTAGCTTGAAGCACTGTTGTTGGTGTGACAGGTGGTGCACTGCCCGTTAGAACCGTGGTGATTGAGCGGGAAGGTGTGCTTCAGCGTTGAATTATTGAACGAATCGGTGTTGTGACACTGCGAACACTGCCCCGGCAGGTGCGTTGAAGGCGCAGTGTGGCAGCTTTGGCAATCGGTCAGGCCGGTGTGGCTGAAGGTGACGTTGCGGAAGTTGCCGGTATCGCCGTGACAATTGCGGCACGCGCCGGGATAGTGATTGGCCGGCGGATTATGGCAGGCCGAACAATCGGTGTTGCCGATGCCGCTGTGATCAAAGCCCGCGTTGCGGAAGTTGGTGGTGTCGGAGTGGCAATTGCGGCACGCGCCCGAATAGTGATTGGCCGGCGGGTTGTGGCAGGCCGAACAATCGGTGTTGCCGATGCCGTTGTGATTGAAAGTGGCGTTGCGGAAATTAGTCGTGTCGGAGTGGCACTGGCGGCACTCGCCCGAGTAGTGATTGGCCGGCGGGTTGTGGCAGGCGGCACAGTCGAGATTGCCGATGGTGCTGTGATTGAAGGTAACATTGCGGAAATTGCCGGTATCGGTGTGGCACTGGCGACACTCGCCGGCGTAGTGGTTGGCCGGGCGGGCGTGACAGGCCGAACAATCGGTGTTGCCGATGGTGCTGTGGTTAAAGGTAGCGTTGCGGAAGTTGCCGGTATCGGAGTGACACTGGCGGCAGTCGCCGGGGTAGTGGTTGGCCGGGCGGGCGTGGCAGGCCGAACAATCGGTGTTGCCGATGGTGCTGTGATCAAAGGTAGCGTTGCGGAAATTACCGGTGTCGGTGTGACACTGGCGGCAATCGCCGGGATAGTGATTGGCCGGGCGGGCGTGGCAGGCCGAACAATCGGTGCTGCCGATGCCGCTGTGATCAAAGTTGGCGTTGCGGAAATTGCCGGTGTCGGAGTGGCAATTGCGGCAGGCGCCCTCGTAGTGGTTGGCCGGCGGGTTGTGGCAGGCCGAACAATCGGTATCGCCGATGGTGCTGTGATCAAAATTGGCATTGCGGAAGTTGGTGGTATCGGAGTGGCACTGTCGGCAAGCGCCGTCGTAATGGTTGGGCGGCGGCGTATGGCAGGCGGCGCAGTCGGTGTTGCCAATGGTGCTGTGATCAAAAATGGCGTTGCGGAAGTTGCCGGTATCGGTGTGACACTGGCGGCACGCGCCGTCGTAATGGTTGGGCGGCGGGGTGTGGCACTCAACGCAGTCGGTATCGCCGATGGTGCTGTGATCAAATATACCCAGGTTGAAATCGGTGGTATCGGAGTGGCACTGGCGGCACTCGCCGGGGTAGTGGTTGGCCGGCGGCGTATGGCAGGCGGCGCAGTCGGTATCGCCGATCAGGCTGTGGTCAAAATTGACGGGTTGCCAGTTGGCGGTGGCATGGCAGCGTTCGCATTGGGTGCCGTACTCGCCCCGGTGCGGTTCATCGGCGGCGTGGCAGGCGTAGCAGGTGGGATCGGTGCCCTGATAGACGCCGTTGCTGTGGCAGGCTTCGCACTTTACATCGGCGTGGCCGCCGGTCAGCGGGAAAAAGCCGTGGGGCACGGTGCTGCTGGCCGCCTCCGGAAAGAACACAATCCGGGCGTTATCGAGCACCCGGGTGGGACTCAAATTGATTTTGCCGGCGGCCGGCGACAGCACATTGGCCAGATTGGTTTGCATGGCGGCAATGTGAGCAATATCGGCCGGCGAGCTGTTGGGATTGCGCCCGGCCTGAAGCATCGATTCAAGTTTGGCGTGCAAAATAAGTACGGCAATTTCCGGCGCCGGCACGTGCATCACCGTCAGCGTATCCAGATCGGCCAGCGCCCGGCCGGCCAGGTCAATAAGTTGAGACTGGCGCTCAACGGCGGTGAGTTTGGATTGCAACCCCGTTTCGGCCAGCGGATCGCCGATGGCCAGGGCGGCCCGGTCGAGCGCCGCATCAAAATAAATCAGAGCGATAAGTTCGTTGTCTGTGCCGCGAACCTGTTCCACATCGACAATTCGCCGTTCCAGCAAATCCAGCAGCGCCGCGACGCGCTCGTTTGGGTTGGCGGCCAGGGTTACGTACCATGTTTGTTCCAGCCACAACCGGGCCGGATAGAGCAGATTGCCCGGCAGGGCTTTTGGCGTAACGGCGTAAAACACCGCCGCCGTCACAATGGACAAAAACAGTAAGAAGGCCAGTACGGCCAGAATTACTCGTCGCATAGGCTACCCCGCTACCATTTCAACAGGCAGTTGTTCCGGCACGGCATTGAGTTGATGCCAGTATTGGCTCACAGCCTGCCGGAGCGCCGCCCCGCCGGCGCGCAGCGCCGGGGCCAGGCGCCGCACGTCGATTTCATTTTCAATAATGTACCGCAGCGGATCGGCCAGACTCTGATCGCCCATAACCAGCGCGCCAACCAGATAATCGCCGCTCAAAACCAGACGGATGGTATTGAAGCCATCTTTTGACCATGCGCTGGCGTACAGTTTGGGCAAGGTAAACCACACCTCAGACGAGCCGCGCGACAGGTGCTGCACCACTTCCGGCTCGGACTCCTCCGAATCGCCGCGGGGGTTGATCTGGCCGATGGTGGCAATGTGCAGCCCAAACAGCAAACAGGCGTTAAACGGGCTGCCCTTGGTGTAAGCCAGCCGGTAGCCCGACATATTCAGCCCGGCGGCCCGGCCTTCGGCCACGGCGCTGGGCCACAACACATCGAGCATGTATTGCTGCGTCCAGCGGTCGTACACCTGGGCGCAGTCGCCGGCGGCAAAAATGTTGGGCAGGTTGGTTTCCATAAACTCGTTGACCAGAATGGCGCGGTCAACCTTAATAGCCGTGCCATGCACCAAATCCAGCACCGGCTTCACGCCGATGGCCACGCCCACCAGATCACACTTGAACTCCTCGCCGTTGTTTAGCCGGATGCCGCGCACCCGGCCGCGATTGTCACTCAGAATCTCGGTGGCTTCGGTGTGGTAATGGATGATCACGCCGTGCTCGCGCATGCGCTCCTCTAAAATTTTGGCTTCACCGTTGTTGAAAACCTGCGACCACAGCCGGTCGCGGCGCACAAAGTAGTGGGTTTCCACGCCGCGATGGGCCAGCCCTTCGGTCAGTTCCAGCGCCGTGATGCCGCCGCCAATAACCACCGCCCGCCGCGCTTTTTTGGCCAGGCGAATCAGTTCGTTGGTGCCGTCAAACGTATCCAAATAAACAACGCCCTCAAGCTCAGAGCCGGCGTACGGCGGAGGCGTGGCCCGCGCCCCGGTCGCA
Source organism: Anaerolineae bacterium (assembly GCA_022071955.1). Taxonomy (GTDB): domain Bacteria; phylum Chloroflexota; class Anaerolineae; order 4572-78; family J111; genus J095. Next base: position 17,006 of record JAJVIM010000043.1, on the reverse strand, counting down.
ATGAGCAGCCGGTCGTAAGCCAGCACCTTTCCGGTATCGAGTTTAACCTGCTGCCGGGTGGGGTCCAACTGCACGGCCCGGCCGTACACCAGCTCAACCCGCTGCCGGCTGTACCACTCTGGCTGGCGAGCGATAACCTGTTTGGGGGAGATGACATCGAGCAAAACGTAGGCCAGCCCCGGCCGGGAATACATGGGATGCGGCTCGGCGCTGACAATGGTGATTTCTCCGGCCGGGTCGCGGCGGCGAATCGTTTCGGCGGCGGTTACGCCGGCAGCACCATTACCAATAATGAGATAGCGATTTACGTTCATCAACGGGTCCCTCCATTTTGAAACTGCTGTCCAATAATACAATTACATCGAAAAACGCTCAGCGATGAGGCTGTGAATGCTGGTTTCCCAGCGCAGGGTGCCACGCGGACACACCTGAATGCAGTTGCCGCAGGTAATGCAGGCGGGGTCGTCTACGGCCAGGCCGCGGTGGGCGTAATCGCGCACCGGAATCCCCACCGGGCAGTTGTAGCCGCACACGCCGCATTGAACACAACGGCTGGCATCGGGCACTACCCGGCCCAGTTTTTCAACTCCGGGGGTGTGGCCGTTGTGACCGTTGGCGGTTAATTTCAGTGATTTGGTTAATGCCGTAAATAACCTTTTCAAAGCCGTTCCTTTCTGATTAGTTGACAGCTTCCTGACCGGTGGGATGGCACTGGGCGCAGGCCAGCAGTTGGGGCGGAGTAATGCCTTCTTCCCGATGCTCGCGCTCGGTGTTGGCCGGGCCGTGCTCGTGGCAGTTGTAGCAGGTGTATTCGGTGTAGGTGGCGGGGTGACAGGTAGCGCACTCAATTTCACCCTGCTCGCCGTGATCCAGGGGGAAGGTGTGTTGGGTTAAGCGGGCCGGCTGCCAGCCCTGCGATGTATGGCAGTTGTTGCAGGTAGTGCCAAACAGCCCGGCGTGAATGGCCGGTTCGGCGTGGCAGCCCACGCAATCGGTGGGCGTGCCCTGGTATATTTTGTTAATATGGCACGAGTCGCACGCCAGCGCGGCGTGTTGCCCGTCCAGCGGCCAGACCTGATTGTGGTCAAAATTGGCCATTTCGCCGGTACCGTGATGGCAATCGAGGCAGTTTTGGCCAAACTGGGCTATGTGGCCGGCCATAAACTCGGCGCCGGCCGGCCGGTGACAATCCACGCACAACGACTCGTTGAAGCTGACCGGCTGGCTGCCCGGGTGACAGGTGCGGCAGGTAAAGGCCGCGCCATCAAAATTGGTGCTGTGCGTAACCAGGCTAAAGCCGGTATCGCGGGCGTGGTCAAAAGGCACCGCCTCCAGCGTAGCCGGCAACCAACCGGCCGGAGTGTGACAGGCGGTGCAGTCGGTGCCAAACATTTGGGCGTGGGCGACCGGTTCGGCGTGGCAGGCCACGCACTCCGAGGCAATGCCTTTGAATTGGCCGTCGTTATGGCACTTTTCACAGGCGGTGCTGGCATGGACGCCGGTCAGTTCAAACACTTCGGCGTGGGCGGCCAGAGTGAAGGCGGCTATTGTGTCGTGGCCATCGTGACAATCCAGGCACTGCCGGCCGTACGCCGCCGTGTGAGCCGTCATAAAATCGGCGGCGGCGGTTTGATGGCAATCGGCGCAGGCGCTGGCCATCAGCGTGAATTTGCGGCCCGTATGCTGATGGCAGGTGGTGCAAGCCATCCGCGAGTCCTGATAATCAAACACGTGTTTCTCCAAACTAAAATCCGTCAGTCCGTGATCAAAATCAACCAGCGCCGCGGCAAACTGGTCAAAGCTGCGCCCCTTGTGCTCCTGGTGACAATCTCCGCAGCGGGTTACGTTTTCAAACCGGCTGTGGATGCCCTGGCCCGTTTGAAGCTGCAGAGCAATGTTGGTATGGCACCGTTCGCAACGTTGGGCCTCGATGCCTTTAAACGGGGCGTGACACTGGTTGCAATCGGTCTCAAATTCGGCGTGAGTTAACACCTCACCGAGCGGCTCGCTGTCGTGGTTCACCGCCGATAGCCCGCCGGGGCTAAAGGCCTGCCCGCCGGCCACAGTAACCCAGCCGGCCAGGCCGCAGATCAGGATGATGGTTGAAATGAGGGCCAGGGGGGAAAAGATGGGGTGCTGCCGCTCCAGAAGCCGATATTGTCTCAATTGAACAATCCCGCTCCGTAATACATGGTGGCGGCCACGTGAACGGCCACCGAAAAGAAGAGCGTTAACCCGATGGGCACGTGAAGAATGTGCCACGAGCGTAACAGTCGCCGCGCGGTTTCAAGCATTTCAGTTTGGCGCTCCAGCTCTCGTTTGCGGGCCAAAAGCTGCTCCAGTTGCTGGCGCTGCGATGCTTCCAGTTGCTCCAACTGACGCAGCGCCCGCCGAACCTGGCGGCGATAGCGCCACTGAAAAAATACCCGGCCGTACAACGTTAATGTTGGGTTACGACGGAGGGTTCGCTGGCTTAATTGAGCCACCACCTGCTGGAACTGTTCCGGCTTTTGGGCCTGAAATTCCGATAGGGTAACCTGAATGGTGTGGATTTCGGCCTCAATTTCCTGATGCGAGGTAGTCACGCCAGACAACGTGTGCGGCAGGGCGGTGTACAGATAGCGGCCAATAAAACCGCTGCCCACAACAATCAGGGTGAGCAGCATGGTAATACCGGCCAGACCACGAAATTCGAAGCCGGTGTGCATCAGCACCAGCGCCGGCCCCACTATCCCGGTGAAAATGTGGAACGAAAGCCAATATCTCACCGGCCCGGCCCAATTTAACCAACTGCTGCGTTTGCGCAGGCTGTACAGGGCTTCGGTCATCACCATTAAAATGGTGCCCAAAATACCCAAACTATGCCCAAAAGGATGCCCGCCACTCGGTTCTGCCATCAGTTCATAGGCAATGTAAACTCCGCACAAAATCACAACAATAAAGAGGCTGAACTCCAGTTCGTAGGGTTTAACCGCGGTAGCCGCCCGCGGGATCGACGGGCGGTTGTCGGTGATAAATGCCTGGGTCATGTTAATACCTTTCTCAGGGTTCCCCCCTCGTCCATGAGATCGGGTATGCCGGCGGGTTGTTCAAAAAAACAACGCCAACCGCTGTGTAAAGTCGCCCCTTTTCTAAAAAGGTTACGAGAAAGATTGCTATCTAGTACTTTTATAGTACCGCTACTCCGCTCAATAATCCCTGCCATTTGCCTTAAACGGAACCCAATTTTCTTTGACAACGGGTACCACAATACAGTATAGAAATATTGAGGCCTATTTGTGAAGCGCACAATTTACCCGATTTTTGAGGCGCACCACCGGGTAAACTACGGGGTTGTGAAAAAAATTGCTGAATTTGGTTAAAATGTGGCAATTTTCAAAATCGCTTGACAAGCCGGTTGAACCTGTGTTATATTGATCATAATGTTATAATCTATTTTGAATATTGTTATAACAAATTTTTACCGGACAATGGGGCCAGGTATGACAAAATTGGATGGCGCGCCGATTACAACAATCAATCGCAACTCACCTGTACCACTTTATTCACAAATCAGGGATGTGCTGCTCCAACTGATTAAAGAAGGCGCGTTTCAGGAAAAAGAACTGATCCCCACCGAACAGGAACTGGGCCAGCATTTTCAGGTGAGCCGGATCACCGTGCGGCGAGCCATTGATGAACTGGCCCGAGAAGGCTACCTGATAACCCAACAGGGCAAAGGCACCTTTGTTAACAAAACCAAAATCCACCGGCCCATGAGCCGGATGAACAGCTTTTCAGAGGCGACAATTGAAGCCGGCTGGAAACCCGGCTCGCGGCTGCTGTCGCTGCGGCACCAGCAAGCAGACAAGTTGCTGGCGTCTCTGCTCCAGGTTGACGAACAGGATTGGATTTGGGTGGTTGAACGTCTCCGTTTGGCCGATGATGAGGCCATCGGCCTATCTTATGTTTACCTGAATCTGCCACCTCACCTGACTCTGACCCCGCTGGAGCTTAACCAGGAAATCTCGCTGTGGTCGCTGCTGGAAAAAAAGGGCATCAAACTGACCCACACCGAGCAAACCATTCAGGCGGTGCCGGCCACCGAGGTACAGGCCGAGTTGCTGGATGTGCCGATTGGTTTTCCGTTGTTACTGGTAGAAGGCGTTGTTTACGCCGATGGTCACCAGCCTGTTGAATTCCACCAGATTTTCAACCGGGGTGATCGCTACAAATATACGGTTTACGCCGAACGCTGACGTTTGGTTCTTCTCTGCTCCCCGCTCAAAGGCTTCACTCTCAACGGCTTCACAGTATTCTCTTGTAAGGAGGTGATGTTTTGCGCTAAAAACAACCAGTTATAAATCAACCAACCTGTCAATATGAGTCGTTAGTAATCCATTTGGAGGAGATCCCTATGAAAGTCAGGCATTTGTCTGGTATTGTTGTGGCATTACTGTTGGGCTTAATTTTGGCCGCCTGCGGCCAGTCGCCGGCGCCTCAGCCGGCAGAAAAACCCGCCGAACAAGCAGCGCCAGCGGAACAACCCGCGCCTGCCCAGGAAGCAGCTCCCGCCGAAGAGGCAGCCCCGGCCGAAGAGGCAGCTCCCGCCGAAGAGGCAGCTCCGGCCAACGACAAGCCGTTTGCCGGCACAGAACTGGTTCTGGCCTCGATGACCGACCAATACATCACCGCCTTTCGCAAATTAATCCCCGAATTTGAAAAAGAAACCGGCATCAAGGTCACAATGGATGAACTGGGTTATGTTGACCTGTACCAAAAACTTACCGCCGATTTTGTGGGCAACACCGGCAACTACGATTTGATGACGGTTGATATTGTCTGGTCCGGTGAATACGCGGCCAATGGCTACACCCTGCCTCTGGACGATTACATGGCCCGCGACAAGGACCAGTTACAGTTGGATGATATTATGCCGGTGGCCTGGACTCTGGGCGAGTGGGAAGGCAAACACTGGGCCTATCCGCTGGCCGGTTACGCCAACGTGCTCAATTACCGCAAAGACGTGCTGGCCGAAGCCGGTATTGAACCGCCCAAAACCCAGCAGGAACTGCTGGCCGCCGCTGAAAAACTGACCGCTGCCGACAAAGATTTTTACGGCATTGCCCTGCTGGGAGCCAAAGGCTCGGCGGTGGCGCAGGATTATATGGCCTGGGTGCAGCAGCACGGTGGCTCTATTTTGGATAAAGACGGCAAACCGGCCCTCAATACCCCGGAAAATGTACAAATTCTGGAATTCTTTGGCTCGCTGTTTAAATACGCCCCGCCCGGCAGCACCGATTACTGGTGGGATCAGCGTGAAACCGCCTTCCGCTCCGGTAAAGTGGCCATGATGGAAGGCTGGAGCATTGCCCGCGCCGGCTACGAAAACCCCGATATTTCCTCGATTGTGGGCAAAGTAGATGTAACCGCTGCCCCCGTGACCGAAGGGATGGAGCCCAAATACGGCTTTGGCGGCTGGGGCATTGGCATCAATGCCGACTCCCAAAACCCCGACGCGGCCTGGGAATTTATCAAATGGCTCACCAGTCCGGAAGTTCAAAAAGAGTGGATCCGCAACGATGGCGCGCCCATTCGCCGCAGCACTCTGGAAGACCCCGAACTGAACGCTGAATACCCCTGGTTCCCGCTTTTGCTCGAATCGTTTGAAAAAGGTGACGGCGATTACCGACCCCGCATCCCGCAATACAGCATTATTCAGGACGCGCTCGGCACGGCTGTAAACGGTTATCTGGTCGGCGAAATGTCTGCTCAGGAAGCCCTTGACCAGGCGCAAGCCCAGGTTGAAAGCGCAATGAAGTAGGTTGGAAAAACAAAGGGGCGCAATGGCCTCTAACAACCAGGTTCTGTTGGCATTTCTCGCCAGAGGTCATTCTGAGGAGCGTAGCGACGAAGAATCTCCAAAATCACGATCAAAAGGAGACTCTTCGCTCCCTACGGTCGCTCAGAGTGACATAATCTGAAATACCAACAGAATTTGAGAGTCATTGCGCCCCGGTTTGTGGCACCGATTGCACACTTCTGTCAGGATTGAGGGGTTATCTTGAAACAGTTCATTCGCACCGAAAAACATTACCTGCTGCTGCTGGCCCCGCTGTTGATTTTTGTTTTTGTTATTGCTATTTATCCGCTTTCATTTGCCTTTTTTATCAGCTTTTTCAAGTACCGCCTCACCGACCCCAACCAAACCCGCACATTTTTGGGGCTGGACAATTATCTGGTCGCTTTTAGCGACCCTCAGGTCATCAAATCGCTGACCAACACCCTGGTTTTTGTGGCCGGAACCGTAACCATTGAAATGATTTTTGGCCTGCTGCTGGCCCTGCTCCTTGCGGCAGAAACCCGGCTGATGCAGATTATCCGCTCGTTTTTGCTTATTCCAATGGCTATCCCGCCGCTGGTAGTGGGGCTGGTTTGGAAATCGCTGTACAACGTGGATTTTGGAGTGATCCCCTACTACCTCAAATTGACCGGCATGGATGTTGGCCGCGGCCCGCTGGGCGAAATTTCCAGCGCCATGCCGGCGGTAGTTCTGGTTGATGTTTGGCAGTGGACGCCCCTGCTGATGATCATTTTTTTAGCCGGGCTGAAAAGCCTGCCCACCGACCCCTACGAAGCGGCCGTGGTCGATGGCGCATCGCGCTGGCAGAGTTTTTGGTACGTCACCCTGCCCATGCTCAAGCCGACCATTTTGATTGGGCTGCTGTTGCGCACCACCCAATCTTTCAAAGTGTTTGACATTATTTTCGCCACCACCGCCGGCGGCCCCGGCAGCGCTACCACCGTACTCAATTACCACATTTACACCGTCGGCATGACCTTTTTTGATATGGGTTACGCCGCGGCGCTGGCCAATATTCTGCTGGTGGTCGTCGGTATTCTGTCGATTATTTACATTATGGTGCTCGAACGACAACAGGTGTAACTCAAATTATGACCAAACCCTCACGCCTGGAACGAATTTTGCTCAATCTTGCGGTGATTCTGGTGATCCTGTTTTTTATGATGCCGATGTTCTGGCTGGTTACCACTGCTTTTAAATTTGGCCGCGAAGCCTTTTCAATTCCACCCAAATGGATTTTCTTTGAGTTCACCCTTAAAAATTTTCAGGATGTGTGGCAACACAGCAACGTTCTGCGTTTTTTAATGAACAGCATCATTATTTCAACCGGAGCCACGCTGCTCTCGTTGCTGCTGGGCGTGCCCGCCGGCTACGCTGTGGCCCGCACCCAATCACGGCTGCTGGGCATGTCATCGTACTTTTTTTTGGTGCTGCTGATGATCCCGCCCATCGCCATGCTTATTCCGTTTTATTTGATTATGCGCGATATCCAACTGCTGGGCAGCTACGCCGCCGTCATCATCATCGACACCATTTTCGACGCCTCGTTTGTGGTGTGGATGATGCGCAGCTACTTCAAAGACGTGCCGCAGGAAATGGAAGAAGCCTCACTGATCGATGGCGCGTCGCGGCTGCAGGCGTTTTACCGGATCGCGCTGCCGCTATCGGTGCCGGGGATTATGGCCTCGGCGCTGTACTGTATCATCTTCTCGTGGAACGACTTTTTATTTGCCCTGATGCTGACCTCGCCCAAAACCAAAACGATGCCGCTGGGCATTTTGGCCTCGTTCAGCGCCTCGGAGATCAACTGGGGCATTATGGCCGCTATGTCGGTTTTTGCCATCATCCCGGCGATCATTATCGCCCTGTTTTTGAACCGCCACTTTGTGCAGGGGCTAACCGCGGGCGCAGCCAAGGGCTAACTACACATTTTTTGAGGAGAATCCTTTATGTCTGTAAAAACTATGCGCCAGATGTGGTGCGAAACCCCCGGCCAGATCGAACTACGCGAACGCCCCATTTTCGAGGTCGGCGAAAATCAGGTACTGGTCAAAACCGCTTACACCGGCATTTGCCCGTGGGACGTGCGCGCCTTTTCCGGCAAATCGTCATCGGTAAAATTTCCGCGGGTGCTGGGCCACGAAACGTCCGGCTACGTGGCCGAAGTTGGGGCCAACGTAAAAGACCTGCAAATTGGCCAGCCGGTAGTTTGCGATTTTATTGTGAAGTGCGGCGTTTGCCCGGCCTGCCGGCGCGGCCTGCAAAACCGCTGCCAGCAGCCCACCTATCAGCAATTTGGCGGCGGCTACGGCGATTACGTTTGCCTGCCCCGCTCAAATATCTACCCTTTGCAGCCGACCACCAGCCTCAAAGCCGCGGCCTTTATGGAGCCGCTGGCCTGCGTGGTGCGCGGCCAGAACATGTTCCAGCTTTACCCCGGCGAGGTTGAACTGGTAGTGGGTGTTGGCCCCATCGGCCTGATGCACATGCAGGTGGCCCGCCAGTTTGGCGCGCGGGTCATCGCCGCCGATCTGGTGCCGGAACGGCTGGCCAAAGCCAAAAGCCTGGGCGCGGAGTGGGTGGTTAACCCCAAAGAAACCGACCTGGCCGAATTTGTCAAAGAGGCCACCGGCGGCTGGGGCGTCGATGCGGCGGTAGTGGCCGTCGGTTCGGCGCGGCTGGTGGAGCAAACGCTGCCGCTGCTGGCGCCCGGCGGCCGGCTCAATATTTTTGCCGGCATCTACCCCCGCGATGAACTGCGCCTTGACCCCAACCTCATCCACTACGGCGAGTTTGTCCTCACCGGCTCGGCCGACAGCACGCCCCAGAATATGGCCCAGGCGCTGCGCCTCATCGAAACCGGCCAGGTAAACACCGAAACGCTCATCAGCCACCTGCTGCCGCTCACAGAAGTTGGTCGCGGCTTTGAGCTGGTCGCGGACACCGCCGGGCTGAAAATTATGATCGAAGTTGGCGGCGAGGCCGGAATTTAACCGCCAATGATCCTCACCATCGATGTCGGCACGTCAGCGTTAAAAGTTGTGCTGTACCATGTCGATGGCCGGCTGCTGGCCACGACTGCGCAACTACTCACGCACCAAACCCCGGAAAGCGGCTGGGCTGAAGCCGACCCCGGCGCATGGTGGGCGGCGCTGCTGGCCGCCGTGGCCGAGCTGCGGGCGCAAGACATCGATCTGGCACAGGTGCAGGTGATTGGCGTAACCGGCCAGATGCACACAGCGGTACTGCTGGATGCCGCCGGGCAGCCTCTGCCGCCCACCATTCTCTGGCTAGACCGGCGCGCCGTGGCCGAAACCGCCGAGCTGCGCCAGCAGTTGGGGCTGCCGCCCTCGCGGCTCAACTCGGCCTACACCCTGCCCAAACTGCTCTGGCTGGCCCGCCACCGGCCCGATGTGTTGGCGCAAACGCGCACACTGCTGTGGCCCAAAGATTATCTGCGTTACCGGCTCACCGGCCAGTTGGCCACGGATGTCACCGAAGCCGGCGGCGCGGCCCTGTTTGACGAGCAGACCCAGGCTTGGGCCACTGACCGGCTGGCGCTGGTTGGCCTGTCGCCCGCGGTACTGCCGCCCATCCACCCGGCTACCGCCGACGCCGGCCCACTGCTGCCGGCAGCAGCGACGGCGTTGGGTCTGTCGCCGGCAGCCAAAGTGATTGTCGGCGCGGGCGATGTGCTGGCCCTGCTGGGCGGCGCGCCGCCCCGGCCGCACCGGCTCACCTGCTCGCTGGGCAGTTCGGCTATGATTTCCTGCCCGCTCACTGGCACCCAGCACTTTGACGACCCGGCCCATCGGCTTTACATTTACCCGTTTCTACCCTACCGGCTGTTAAACGGGGTGCTGTCTACCAGCGGCGCGGCGCTTACCTGGGCCTGGCAGGCGCTGTACGAAGATCAACCCGCGCTGGAAACCGCGGTTGCCGCCGCGCTGGCCACAGAGCCGGGCGGGCACGGCCTTTTCTTTCTGCCCTATCTGGCCGGCGAGCGCAGCCCCTACTGGAATGATCAGCTCCGCGGCGGCTTTTACGGCCTCATGCTGGGCCACTCTCGCTGCCATATGCTGCGCGCCGTACTCGAAGGCGTGGCCTTTAGCCTGCGCCACCTCATCGATATTGCCGAAGAGTTGGGCGTGCCCATCCACGAGATTGCCCTGGCCGGCGGCGGCGCTTCAACCCCCGGCTGGCCGCAGTTAATTGCCGATGTGTGCCAGCGGCCGGTGCTGATTTTTTCGGCGCAGGATACCGTTACCCGGCCCCTGTACGCCTACTGCGTGGCGGCGCTCGGCGAAGCTTCGTTTGACGCCGCGCTCCAGCACGCGTTTGGCCAGCCGCGCCGCTACCGGCCGCAGCAAAGTTTGGCGGCAGTTTATACCGAAAATTACCGGCGCTACCGGCAGCTAGCCGATTTTGCCGCACAGGCTGCGTGGTAAAGACGATTCATCATCTGCGATGCCGCAATGACGACAAAATTTGAGTAGGTCACGCTTGCAGCGTGACCGTCGGGCTACAAGCCCGACCTACGATTTCGCAGATTCATTTATTTTCAAAGGAGTCCAAAACTGTAGTTTTGGACTCCTGCCACAAACTTTTAAAAGTTGGGGCAGGAATACCCCTGACTCCTGAACCCTGAATCCTATTTTTAAAGGAGACCAATTATGGTTGGCAAAACAAGAAGATTGAACCGGTTGTTTGTGGGAGAACAAAAACGCTGTTTGATGTCGCCGCTGGATCACGGCGGCTGGCTGGGGCCGGTCAAAGGCATTGACAACCCGCAGCAAATTGTGGCCGCGGTGATCAAAGGTGGTGCTAACGCCCTGCTCATCTCGCCCGGATTTTACAAAGCCGTCGCGCCGATTGTGCCGCCATCAACGGCGATTGTGCTGCGGCTCAGCCTGACCGCCGGCCTGAGCCAGCAAGGTACGCAGGAAACGCCCATCGCCTCGCTGGAAACGGCGCTGCGCATGGACGCCGACGCCATCGCCGTGTCGGTGTTTTTTGGCCGCGAAGGCGATATCGACATTTACCGCTGGCTGGCCAGCCTGGTAGATGCCAGCCAGCGCTACAACATGCCCGTAGTGGCGGAGATGATGCCGCCCGGCGACCGCTTTTTTGATGGCGAAGCCGTGGCCCACGCGGCCCGCATCGGTATGGAAATTGGCGCGGACGTGATCAAAACCAATTACAGCGGCGACATTGAGAGCTTTAAACAGGTGGTCACCGCGGCGCCGGTGCCCATTATCATTGCCGGCGGGCCAAAAAGCGATGACAGCGCCACGGTGCAAATGGTCCGTGATGCCGTTTCCGCCGGCGCGGCCGGCGTGGCCATTGGCCGCCGGGTGTGGCAGGCCGACGACCCGCAGGCCGTAACCGCTCAAATCCACAGTGCGCTGTTCGCCGTGGACTGATTGCCGGAATTGAAGGTGTAATCGCCCTATTGGCGATTTATTTGTCCCTCCCCCAACCTCCTCCCCAATTTTTGGGGAGGAGGCTACACTGAATTGCTGTCCGGGCAAAACCGGTATTGACAATTACCCCCGCCGAGTCTATTATTGGCGTTAGGCCATCGGGTAGTATCCCTCTTGCTGATGTGTTAGTAAGATTTGCCACGCGGTAAGTTCACATCTCGCCCACATCGATTTCGGAGGTTTCCTTTGAGTGGAAGATTGACGATTGATTCCGTAGATCAACTCCAGGCTTTTCTCACCCAACAACATTACGTGGCCGACCGGCAATTGGCCACGTCGATTTTTTTGGCGTTGAAACTGAAAAAACCGCTGTTTTTGGAAGGCGAAGCCGGCGTGGGCAAAACCGAAGTGGCCAAAGTGCTGGCCCAAATGCTGGCCTGTCCGCTGATCAGATTGCAGTGTTACGAGGGGCTGGATGTAAACACGGCCGTTTACGAGTGGAATTACAGCCGCCAGATGCTCGAAATCCGGCTGCTCGAGGCCGCCGGCGCGGTAGATAACGCCGCCGCCGAAAAACGCATTTTTAGCCCCGAATTTCTGCTCAAACGCCCCCTGCTGCAAGCCATCGACCAAAACAACGGCGTGGCCCCGGTGCTGCTGATCGATGAACTGGATCGCGCCGACGAAGAGTTTGAGGCGTTTTTACTGGAAATATTATCCGATTTCCAGATTACCGTGCCGGAAATTGGTACCATCAAAGCCGCGCAGCCGCCGGTGGTCATTATCACCTCTAACCGCACCCGTGAAATTCACGACGCTCTCAAACGCCGCTGCCTGTATCACTGGATTGATTACCCGGGTTTTGAAAAAGAGTACAACATTGTGCTGGCCAAAGTTCCGGACGCACCGCAGCAACTGGCCCGGCAGGTAGTGGAATTTGTGCAAACGCTGCGCCGCGAAGACCTGTACAAGCTGCCCGGCGTGTCAGAAACGCTCGATTGGACCACGGCGCTGATCGCGCTGGATCGGGAAGATTTGGGCGATGAAGTTATTAGTGACACACTCGGTGTACTGCTCAAATATCAGGACGACATCAATTTTGTGCAAAACGCGCTGGCGCAAAACACATTGGGGCAGGTTCGGTGAGCAGCCGGCCAATTGTTGCGCCCGCCGGTCAAAATTCGGGCCATTTACTGCGCAATCTGGTATTGTTTGCCCGGCTGTTGCGCGGCGTTGGCGTTAATGTTACCTCAACCCAGATTCTCACCCTGGTTGAAGCCTTAAAACACGCGGACATTGGCAACCGGCGCGATTTTAAAAACAGCGCCCGAGCCATCCTGGTTAGCCGCCGCGAACACCTGGCCCTGTTTGACCGCGCCTTTGACCTGTTTTGGCAGGCTCGCGCTGAAAACGCGCTCAGCCAACTGGTTATTCGCCGGCCCGCCCGCAAACTGGCCGAATCTGCCCCCGAATCCACAACGACCGACTCCAACAAATCGGCGCTGACGGCGGGAGACGAAGACATCCCGCTTGACCCCAACGACGTTATTGACGACAAAGCGCTGTCGTACAGCAACCGCGAAATTTTGAGCCGCAAAGATTTTTCCAACCTGACCGACAGCGAACTGGAGCAGATCAAGCAGATGCTGCGCACCATGCAGTGGCAACTGGAGCAGCGCCGCACCCGCCGCAAAGCGCCGGCGATCCACGGCAGCTTTTTGGATATGCGGCGGACGCTGCGGCACAATCTGCGGTACGGCGGCGAACCGCTGCAACTGGCCTGGCGGCAAACCAAAGTTAAACGCCGCCCGCTGGTAGTTATTTGCGATATCAGCGGCTCAATGGAGCGGTATTCGCGCATTTTGCTGGAATTTATTTACGTGATCAGCAACGGTTTGGAACGGGTGGAAACATTTGTATTCAGCACCCGGCTAACCCGGATAACCCGCCAGATCAAACAACGCCACGTAGATTTGGCGCTGGATCAGGCCATGGCCGCAGTCCACGATTGGGGCGGCGGCACGCGCATCGGCGCGGCGTTGAAAACATTCAATTTTGAGTGGGGCCGGCGCGTACTGGGGCAGGGAGCCATTGTGCTGATCATCAGCGACGGCTGGGACCGCGGCGACATCGCTTTGCTTGACCGTGAAATCAAGCGGCTGCAATTAAGCTGCCAGCGGCTCATCTGGCTTAATCCGCTGCTGGGCGCGCCCAATTACCAGCCGCTGGTGCGCGGCATCCAAACTGTACTGCCTTATATCGATGATTTTTTGCCGGTGCATAACCTGCGCGCGCTGCAGCAGTTAGGCAATCTACTGGAGCGGCTGGGCGAACACAAACCCGCGCGCCGGCAGCACACCGAAAGAGTGTTTCAATGACCGACAGATTTGAACGCCTGACCGACCTGTACGCCAGCGGCCCGGTGCCGTGGGATCACGCTGACCCGCCGCCAGAGGTGCTGGCCTTTGCCCCTACCTTGTCGCCCGGCCGGGCGCTGGATCTGGGCTGCGGCCTGGGGCGAGCCGCCATCTATCTGGCCCGGCTGGGCTGGCAGGTTGACGGCGTGGACTTTGTGCCGCAGGCCATCGACACTGCCCGGCAGCGCGTTCAGGCCGCCGGCGTGAACGGCATTACTTTTCACGTGGGGCCGGTCACTTCGCTACCCTATCTGGCCGGCCCGTATGATTTTGCGCTGGATGTGGGCTGTATGCACAGTTTTTCTACCGAAGAATTGACCGCCTACCACGCCGAGTTGCTGCGGCTGCTGCGTCCGGGTGGGATTTACCTGTTGTTTGCCCACCTCAGTGAGGTCGAGGGCGAGCACTGGCTGTGGGAGCCTACCTTGCAGCACATTTTTGCCGACGGGTTTCGGCTGGAGCGCGCCGAATACGGCCAAACAACCGTCCGCGGCGAAACCTGGCGCTCGGCGTGGTTCTGGTTTCGGCGGGCGGAAGAATAAAACTACGGAGTCCAATTGGGTAGGGGCGGTTCGCGAACCGCCCCTACATTCGCCACACCTGCACTGCGCGCAGGCGCAAGTGTTCGCTATTCGCAATTCGCTATTTTCAAAGGAGTGTAATCATGACCGTAAAAAAATTAACCGACGTCCCCGCGCAGCCGGTGCAGGCCGGGCAGGGCGTCACCTTTCAGGTGTTGATCAGCACCGCCGAAGCGCCCAACTTTGCTATGCGCCGTTTCATTATGGAGCCGGGCGGTGGGATGCCCAACCACACCAATCAGGTTGAACACGAGCAGTTTGTGCTGCGCGGGCAGGCTCGGATTGGCATTGGCACAGAAGTTATCGAAGTAAAGGCTAACGACGTGGTTTACATCCCGGCCGGGGTACCGCACTGGTATCAAAATACTGGCTCGGAAACGTTTGAGTTTTTGTGCCTGGTGCCCAACAAACCGGACAAAATTGAGGTGCTGGCTCAGCCTGAGTAGTCATCGAGCCAGCAAGCGGGGATTGCTACTACCGGCGCAGCTTGCGCAAAAAATCGACGCTTTTGAGCTGGCGCTCCAGCACAAAAGTAATGTACCCCAGCAGCAGTGCCTCTACCTGCTGGCGGGTGGCCGGAGTCAGTTGCAGGCCGGCTACTTTTTCCCACGGTTGGGTTTGCAGATAGCGCAGCACTTTGAGTACCGCCAGCGGGATAACTTCGGCGTGGGCGCGGACTTCGCCGTGGGTGGGGCAGAGCGTGCCGCCATCGGCAAAGTGAAAATAGTTGTTGTCCACCGGCTCCAGCGCCTCCTGGCAGGCCACACAAAAGCGCAGTTGGGGCTGGAAGCCGGTGAGGCTGAGCAGGTGCATCTCAAAATAGCGCAGCACCAAAAAAGGGTCATCGGTGTGGCTTAGTTGGACCAACGTTAACGCCAGCAGCTCAAACAACGGCACGTTGGGGTCGTGTTCTTCGGTGAAGCGGTCAACCAGCTCGGCCAGGTAGTAGGCGTGGCTGGTTTTGTCCAGGTCTTCGCGTAAATCGCGGTAGGCTTCCACAATTTCGGCCTGAGAAATGATGTCCCAGGTGCGGCCTTTGGCCACCAGCATATGGCTGAGCATAAACAGCTCAACGTGGCCGGCTTTGCGGCTGGTGGTTTTGCGCACCCCCTTGGCCAGCAGGCGCAACTTGCCGAATTCTGAGGAAAAGACCGTGAGCAGTCGGTCGGCTTCGCCAAAATCAGAGCGGCGCAAAATTATGGCATCGGTGCGGTACAGCCGGTCTTTGGTAGGCATAAGTTGGGGCTATTCTCTGGGTAGATTTTCCGGACCAAAGCTGTGCGGCAGCAAATCGGCCAAAGTGAGTACCTGATAGTGGCCGGAGACATCGCCAATAATTACTGTGAGGTCCGGGGCAAATTCGCGCATCACCTGGCGGCAAACACCGCAAGGCGCGCCACCGTTAACCGTGGCCACGGCAATGGCCACAAAATCGCGCTCACCCTGAGACACGGCGTTGGAAATGGCGGTGCGCTCGGCGCAAATGGCGGCGGTGTAGGCGGAATTCTCAATATTGCAGCCGGTGATAACGGCGCCACTTTTGGTGAGCAGCGCCGCGCCCACCCGGTAGTGGGAATAGGGCGAGTAGGAAAATTCCATCGCCGCGATAGCTTTTTGAAGCAGATCGGCCCACGCTTGGGCGGACGATTTAGCGGTTGAGTCGGTCATAAAATTCCTGCCTGTTAAGAAGAATTAGACACTGTATTTTGAGGGTTGCGCAGCAATGCCGAGGGTTTGGCCGAAGCGGCGTGCTGGCTTTCGTCTTCGTCCGGGTTATCCATCAGGCGTTCCAACTTGATAGTTTTCATACGGCGACCATCAACGGCCAGCACGGTCAACCGCACCTCTGGCACGCCAAACACAACACCTTCTACCGCATCTCCGGCCTGCGGAATGCGCCCCAACGAATTGTAAACCAGCCCGCCCAACGTATCGCTTTCGTCGGTGGGCAGTTTTAGCCCCATTTCATCATTAATATCGTCCAGGTCCATGCGGGCGCTGAAAATATACTCGTTTTCAGAAAGCTGCTGCATGTAAAATTCTTCGGCGTCGTGCTCGTCCTGAATTTCACCGACAATCTCTTCCAGCACGTCCTCAATAGTCACCATGCCGGCGGTGCCGCCGTATTCATCAACCACAATGGCAATATGCACCCGTTTGCGCTGGAGTTCGCGCAGCAAATCGCTGACGGGTTTTGTTTCTGGCACGTAGTAAACATCGCGCTCCAGACCACGCAGGGTTTCCGGCTCACCGTGCTCGAGCCAGTAGCCCAGCAGGTCTTTAACATAAATGATACCCACAATATTGTCGATGGTGTTAACGTACAGCGGCACTCGCGAGTGGCCGGCATCCATTATTTTTTGCATGGCTTCGCGGGGCGACATATCGGCCTCGATGGCGACCATATCAATGCGCGGCACCATAATTTCGCGGGCCAGGGTGTCGCCCAGATCAAAGATGGAGTAGATCATCTCCTTTTCTTCTTCGCGGAGCACTTCTTCTTCTTCGGCGGCGTCAACGTAGGTGCGCAGGTCTTCCTCGGTGATGCTGACAAAATAGTCCTCTTCGGTATCGTTGAGGCGGCCGGTCAGCAGGCGGCCGGTCAACGATACCAGCCGGGCCAGCGGGGTAGCCACCAGCGATACCCAGTGGAATGGATGCACCAGCCACAGAGCCAGCGGCTCCGGGTAACTGCGGGCGATTTCTTTGGGCAAAAGTTCGCCAAAGAGCAGGGTGACAAAGA
>JAJVIM010000018.1 GCA_022071955.1 Anaerolineae bacterium | reverse complement strand
CATTGGAGTGATCAACATCAATCATCCGGTATCCCCCAATGCCACAAACCAGGGCGATTGCCGTTGTGTGCGGCCAAACAGATACCCCTTTGCGGCTGGTGACAAGTGTCTCCAGGTCTACCACTGATTGCCGGTGGGTGAGTAAGTTTTTGAACTGGTGAAGGGGGTGTTTGTCGCCATTGGTCGTGCTCATCGCGACAATGTTGGCCCCCCAGTTGTGGTATTTGATGGCGGGTGATTTTAGATTCATTACTCACCACCGTTCCGAAGCTTATCAATCTCAAACTGGATTTTGAAATGTTTGGTCCACAGTTCATCAGTTTTTGCAGCCTCGATTCGGCGTTGAGCCTGGTCGGAAAGCTGCTTTAGTGCATCAGATTTTCGTTTTTTAGGGGTCATCGCGGTATACTTCTCTTTCTCCGGCTTCTTCTGCCGGGGTGTTGTGAGCGGCTGCGGGTTCATCTTGGCGGGTGGCCGCAGCCGCTTCTCGTCGACGTAGGTATTCAGACCTGTGGTGAACCCAAATATACAAGGAGGTCCAGATTTCTTCCTCGGTCGGGCTGACTCTTTCAACTGTCATTTTTGGCCTTACCTTCCTTTATCGGCCATATGCCGGCTGTTTTGGCAGCCTGCCGAATTAGCCGCCTAATTGTTGCGGCCAGCGATAAACCGCCTTCCAGTTGCGCCAGCTTCTTAAGAGCTGTCTTTTCGTCCTGGTGTAGATGTAACCCAAAACGTTTTTCTTTGTTCATAGCCAGTCTCCTCAAATAAAAAATGGTGCCAAAGCATTGATGCTTTGACACCATTTTAGCAAACGCAAATGGACAAAACGGACATGTCGGACATGTCCGTTTTGTCCGGTAGTCAGGACAGTTGTAAGGTTATGAGTACGTTACTTGGACAAAGATAGAATTGGTTAAACCCAGCCATTTTCGCCAGCCTGGATTATGCGTCTGATTTGTCTTGCACTATATGCCACTCCCAGTTTTAGGCTAATTGCGTCACGAAGATCATTAATTGTAGGTTTCGGGTTGTTTGTATCTCCATTATCATAATCCGTTTTGTATTCTTTCTTCTTTTTTTTTATGATCCCATATGCAACACGATATTTTTTTAAGGCTTTCTCTGTCTTGGGGAACCAATCTGGGCGTTCTGACGAATTGTTTCTACCTAGTCCTGCTGCATCCATCATATCTGGGATGTTGGTTTTTAGGGAAGCCTCATTAGAGATTTTGATGTTAGTATCGATTGCTACCGCCCCGGCTGAATATATCTCCTCTTCATATTGTACGCTTGTTTCTGCTGATAGTGGAACCGTAATTTCTTTTCCTTGTCCCTCTACCAAATCTAATATCTCGTGTAGTGCATTACTTTTTTGCCCTATAAGCCCCGCGTTGTTTGCAGAGATGCCGCTATACACTACATCGACAGTTAGTTGATCTGAATCTGGCGAAATATCATACGCTTCAACCCACATACCACACATTGTTCTCTGTTGGACCTTGTGGAAAACTGCTTCAATCTTCAAATGTTTTTGCCATAGCTGATCGTGTTTTTTGGCAGGTTCAGCGATGACACGTTCAATCTCCTGGGGATGTATTTCATCCAATTGCTTAAGGTGTTCCTCTAACCGTGCATACTCTTCGGACTCTGGCTCAACCGCCTTGAGCTGTTCCAGCAAAAAGTTTCGCGCCTGCATGTATCTTTGATCCAAGTTGTGCCTCAATATGCTGCACGTTTCCGCATAACGGCTGGCTTCGGCTGCCACTGCTCGGCTCCTGTCACGGATTTTCATCACTTTTTTGGGCGTGGTTGAAATCAACCACGTTAGCCTACGGACATCCTCGCTATGGAGTTTACTGACAACAGTAACATCATATTTTCTTCCAATTTCTTGTAGAATCCCTCGCTGCCCAAGGCTTTCTAAAAACGTGCGGAAACTCTCGACAGAATGAGGAGCTGTAAAAGTAGACAGAATTTGCCTGGGCATAGATGATTTAAACCTCGTGAAATTGTTTTGGTAAAAAATGTTGCATTTTTGGCGATATTTTTCTCTTGCGTGTGTGCGCACGAGTGTTACCCCGTCCCCCAATTTCCCGCTGGCGAAGGTGATTAGGATACCGGAATCGTTCTTATTTTGCCCGGATTTATCTGATTCGGTGAAATATTGTCGCGAAAGGTTAGCTGAGTTTGGCGTCAATTTCCCGCCATAAAGCAGCGATTTGCGCTTTGCGTCCGGCGACAACAGCATCCCGAAACGCCGGGTCATTTTTTAGCCAACGCCAAATTGTTTGCCGGCAAACACCCACTTTGCTGGCGGCCCCTTGAATAGTTCGCTCGGATAGCAAGGCGCGAATCGTCTCAATTTGTACTGGCCGGAGTTCAGCCGCGAATCGGTTTAGGTCAGTCATGGTTGTTCCCCCTAATATATCGTGGTATGTAATGTTGCACCACCACATACAGTATAGCATATCCTCGTTCATTGAAAAAGCCATTAGTACATTTGTTCAACTGTTGCAACGTAATGCAACGTAATATTTTTTCACTCGCCGTGTATGCGAGGAGGTAACACTATTAACTCAAGTCATCAAACTGGAACTAGGGGGGTATCTCAGGATTGAGAAGAATCTGCTCCCCCCTAACGGGGGGAGGGTAGGAGCGGTTGCTGTTGGCTACCGACCGGCGCAACTGAGGACCGGCCGGCGTGATGGGGTGCGCCGCGCTTGGTTCGAGTGGTGGGCAGCGGTTTTGATTCTGAATCTCCCCACTTAAACCGGCCCGCTTCATTGCCCGGAAGAGGAATTTACGGGTGTTATGCCGGCGTTGCCACGCGCTACGGGCTGATCCCCGCCACCGGGGATTGATTGCCATCGCGCAGCGCGATGGCCTGATTCCGGCGGGCTGGCGCCGGTTTGTGTGGGATAACGAGCACTGGCCGGATGAGGCTACTGTTGAAGAGTTACGCCGGTGGACAGAATTCACGGCGGCCGGTTGAACCCGGTTTATGAAAAATTTGCGGCGACCCCCTTCCGGGGGCCTCGTGTCTTTTGGCCAACGCACCTTTTTTCCAACGTTCCAAACTCTTACTGCCTACACCGCAGGATTCAGAGATTCAGACCTGCCCCGCGCTTATGCGCGGGGGACCAGAGGCTTCAGAGATCAGAGGGAGAAAAATGGGGACGACACTACTCGTAACCCTCGATGGTTGTACATGTAGTACGGGGAGTCCCCACCGCGGTAGGCACAGTGCACACCCTGGGGAGTATCACCGAACGTGCCACCGCGCAGTACGCGAGAATCATTGCCTTGAAGGCAGTTATCATCTGGCTGCCAATATTTGGTGCGGCACCATTCATCCACGTTACCGGCCATATCCCGGCCACCAAAGGGACTTTTTCCTTGAGGAAAACAGCCGACGGCGCTGGTGGCCCCAATCTGGGTCTCATTATAGTTGGCCTTGTTGGGGTCAGGGGTATTGCCCCACGGGTATTCCCGGCCGTCAGTCCCTCGCGCCGCCTTTTCCCATTCCTGCTCGGTGGGCAACGTGATTTTGGATTTTTGATTTTGGATTTCCGATTGAATTGTAACCCATAATTGCTTCTGCTCAACCGTCAGGGGGTCATTCGCAAATTCGCTATTCGCTATCCGCTCATTCAGCCAGTTGCCAAAAGCCACGGCTTCGTACCAGGTGACGCCGACCGGGTGGTTGGGCAAGTTAAACACGCCGCCATACCGCTCTGGCTGGGTTCGATCCCCTTTCCACTGCCAGCCGGCCTGTGTCCAACAGCGTTGCCATTTGGCGCTGTAGCCGCCATCATCAACAAAAGCCTGATACTGGGCGTTGGTGATGGGATACCGGCTGATCTTAAATGCCGGTAGTTCCACTTTTTGCTTCTCGTCGCCGTACAGAAACGGGCCGGTGGGCACCTCGCACCAGCTAATATCGGGCAGGCCGTTGGGCAACAGCCCTACGCCGGGGCGGTCATCGCCCAGGTGGGCCAGAATCCGCCCGGCTAAAACCCGCTCGGTAGCCGGCAGGTCATCGCCCTCAACAATGGCCACCAGCCAGCGGCGCACCCGTTCCAGTTTGGGCTGGTTGCGTTCGGCAATCTGGCCCAGATTGGCGGTTTCGATTAAGGCTTGCCCGGCCAGCAATGCGCCCCAGTGATCGTCCAATGTTGTGGCGGGGCCGGGATCGCGGTAGCACAGCGCATCCGCCAACTGCCACACCGCCGCCGAGGTGCCGCGCGCCGCTTTTGCGCCGGCCAGCAGCGCCACTTCGCGCCAGCGGTTGGGGTCGTTACGCGCCAGTTGGCCTACCCGGTCGGGGTAGTCGGTATCGGTCAGGTGGCAGGCGGCCAAGTATTCCTGAAAGGTGCGGTGGGGAAAGGTGTACACGCCCACCCCGCGCGGCAACATCAGCCCGGCCCGGTCCCGCAAAAACTCAATCAGCCGCATGGGTTTAATATCGGGGTTCTGGCTCACCTGCAACAGGCCGGTCACCAGGTTGGCCTCGCTCACATCGGCGGTGCCGGTCAACTCCGGCTGGCTGGCGTGCGCCTCAAAGGCCAGTTGATTAAGTTGCTGCCGTACTTTGGCCCGATCAATTTTCAGCCATTCAGCCAGGCTGCGCTGCCGTACCTCTACCTGCCCCTCCTGCCCGCGCACCACTTTGGGACTTTCCCACCAGTCCAGCAGCAGGTCAACGGTATCGGCGTACAACTCCTCCCGTTTTTCCGGCAGGCTGCCCCCGCGCCAGGCGTGCAGGCTGGCCATCAGGGTGAGCAGCAGTGGCCGTTCGGCCAGCGAGCGCAGCCGGTCGCTGCCAAAAATGGCCCGTTTCAGCAGTTCGGCCCGGCCTTGAGCGTCATCAGGATTCAGCCCGCGCAGCCCGGCCAGATGGCGGTACCAGTGCTCTACAAAGCGGCGAATCTGCCCCTGGCTAAAGGGGGCCAGCACCGTTTCTTCAAAACCGGGCAGCCGCCAATCCTGCTGCTGGTAGGCGTAGGTGCGGCTGGTCGCCAGAATCCGGCACAGCTTGAAGGTGGCGGCAAAATCCGTGACGGCCTGCTTGATTTGCACCCGCCGCTGGTCGGCCTCCGGCACTTCGTCCAGCCCATCCAGCAGCAGCAAGCCGCCCTGAGTATGGAGTTCTTCGGCCAGTGGGCGGGCAAACGCGCCCAACGCCCCGCTTTTTAACTCGGCGGCGATAAAACGGACCAGATGCTCGGCGGTGGCGGTGGTTCCGCTGGGCGGCAGCCCCCGCGCGGCAAAATCCCGCAGAATGACCGGCACCGGCAACAGCGCGCCGGGCCGCCACGGCTGGCGCTCGGTTTGATCCTCGCCATCGTCATCGGGTAGCGGGGCGGTCAACAGGTTGAGGTTGACCGCCGGCTGGCCCAGCAACTCCCCGGCCAGACACATGGTCACAAAATCCACAAACGTGCTTTTACCGCTGCCGGGATCGCCCAGCAACACCAGCCGGGGATGCCGGTCCAGTTGCTCCAGGGCGGACAGGTAGCGCACTTTGTCCGGTTGAGGCTCACGCCTGTCCGGCATGCGCTCGTGGCCGGCCGCAGTAGTCAGCCGCGCTCAGTTCCAGCCGGGCTTCAAGCTGGCTGCTGGCCGCTTTGGGGTCGATGCCGGACAGCGACAGGGCGCTGCACCGCTCCAGCAGCCGGTTAAGATAGGCGGCGCGCAGGGCGCGGGGGTCGGTGGCGGGCCGGCCGTGGTTAACCGTCACGTTGCCGTGCACATCGCCGGCAATGGCCACGCCTTTGTCTTTGGCGTAAGCCGCCCGCGCCTGGTCGCCCTGGGCCAGCGCGCCTTCGTGCAAAATGGCTTCAAAACGGGGCAGGTTGCCTAACTGGCGCAGTTCGGCGCGCAGGGATTCAATAAAGAATTGCTGCTGATTAGCGGGCAAAGCGGCCTGCGTTTGCTCGATGACGGCGAGTTTTTCCAGCACAGTGTCCAGCTCTTGCTGAAAATTGGGATTTTGGCTGGCATCGCGCTCAATTTCGGCCGCTAGCGCGGCGGGAACACCGGCAGCATCAGCCCACTGTTGTACCTTATTGGCAATCAAACCACTGCCCACGCCACCCAAAATACCACCCAACGTCATCCAAACCTGAGCCACGTCGCCGCTGCCCATAGCCACGGCTAATGGCGTTAGAGTCAATGTGCCCAGATAACCGTACAGCAGCAAGGGCGCATCCTGGCGGCGGCGTTGCTCCAGCCGCGCGCCCACGTTCCGCACGGAACCGCTCAGTTCTTGTTTCCAGGTGTCAAGGTTGAACATAACTGCCTCCTGCCGGCGGCGCTGGAAGCAGCAGCCGTTGGGTAAAGGTGTGGCGGTGCGTCCGCGAAAAATGGTTGGATACCGGCAGCAGCCAGCTTAACAGTTCAAAGGTGCGGGTAAAAATGGGCATTTCCTGGTTGGCCATACCATACCAATCCTGATGGGCTAAAATTTTACATCGACCGCGGTAGCGCGCGGGGATTCCGTTTAAACTTTGGGCCACCGCACCTTTTTACCAGACCATAAACCGTTACCCCATATGCCGCAGGATTCAGAGGTTCAGAGAACCAGAGATCAGAGCGGCCAGAGGCCAGAGGTAAATGGTTAGAAAAATGGGGACAACACCACTCGAAACCCCCGATAGTAGTACCCGTTGCCCGGGTGGTGCCAGCCGCGGAAGGCGCAGCGCACGTCCGGGGAAGACCCGTCGAACGCACCGCCGCGCAGTACGCGCATAACATTTCTTTTTGCATTCAAATCTTCCCGACCGTCATCTGAGTTATATGGATAGCGAAAATCGGGTTTGTTGAAGTCCGTCCCCCATAAACTCCGGGTCCACTCCCACCCATTGCCGCTCAACTCTTCGGCCCCGTACCCGCTTTTTCCTTGAGGAAAACAACCCACGGCGCTGGTGTCGCCAATGCCGGTATCGGAATAATTGGCGCAGTTGGGGTCTGCCTGCTGGCCCCACGGGTAACGGCGTTGGGGCAGGTTGTTTTCTACCAACTCTGCCAACGTGTTTACCCGGCCAAGTTCCAGCCCGGCCAGCGCCCCCATAATTGGGGTTTGCGGTATTTTTAACCCGCCCCGCGCCGCCTTTTCCCACTCGGCCTCACTGGGCAGTCGCGCCTGCCAATCTGGTGGCAACAGCCCGGTTTTGTGCCACCTGTCGGTTACCCAGTTGGTAAACTCTACTGCTTCAAACCAGGTGACGTAACGCACGGGCCGGTTGTCGGGGTCGCGCAGGCTGTCAACATCGGTTGGTTTATGGCCGCTGGCGGCCACAAACTTGCGCCACTGGGCCACCGTCACCGGGTAACGGGCCAGCCAGTACCCGTAACCAATATCAAACTGGCGCGGGGGTTTTTCATCATCACTGTCGTTGCTGCCCAGCCAAAAAGGGCCGGGTGGCACGGCGCAAAAGTGCATGGCATCCACAGTCAACACTTCGGGGCGGGGGTCGCCCAATTGGGCCAGCACGTTCCCGGCTTCGGCGCGTTCAATAACCGGCAGGCGGTTACCGGTCAGCAGGTTGACCAGTTGCTGGCGCAGCCGCTGCAAATAAACCACGCCACCGGCCGGGCCACAGCATTGGTCGGCGGTAATGTAAGCCGCACCAAGCAGGCTGGCCATTTGCCCGGACCAGAGCACGGCCCGCCAGTTGGTCTCACTTTGCGGGGCGGATTCCTGGCATAAATCGTAAGCCAGATCCAACAGCCGTTCAGGGTCCGGGCGGTCACTGTAAAGCAACGTTTCGGTGCCATACTGCGCGGCCAGGTACCAAAAATCGCCCTCGCTCGCGCGCTGCCAGAACTCGCGCCGCACCGTCCGGTCACGGCCGGTCACCATTTGGCAGCCAGCCAGGTACTCCTGAAAGGTGTGGTGCGGAAAATCATACAGCTGCGGTCGTCCACCGGCCGCATCGCCTCCCAACCCAATCAGCAATCCCGCCCGGTGATCAACATAGTTGAGAAACTCATCAACCAATCCCAATGGAATGAGGCGGTGTTGGTCAATTGCCTGCAAAATATCTGGTCGGGTCAGGTGCGCCTCTAACCCCTGCTGGCTCTGACGCTGATGGGCGGTGTAGGCCAGCATTTGCAGGGTGCGCCGCATCGCCGTAGTATCATTTAACACCGTCTGCAAATCGAATGAAACGTGCAAGCCTTTGTGCTTTTGCCAGTTTTCCAGCAAAATCTGCACAGCTTGGCTATACAGGCGGACCCGCTCCGGCGGAAGCCGCACCTGACGTTGGTGGATAATGGCCATCACCGTTAATAGTAAAGGGTTCTCGGCCAATTCAGACAGGTTGGCTGAAGTGGCGGCTCGTTGCAGGTCGCTGGTCCGGCCTTTGATTTCGTCGTTACTCCAGTGGTTCAACTGTCCCTGGGCGTGATACCAGGCTGCCACAAAATCTCTGATTTGATCATCGCTAAACCCGGCTAGGGTAAACTGCGGCACATCGGGCAGGGCCACAGTGGACGTGTAAGAACGAATGCGGCAGGTAACAATCATTTTGCCCACAATCAAATAAGGCGCGTGCAAAAGCGCTTGCAGCGCTCGCCGGACTCGGGGACGGATGGTTTCCGGCACTTCATCCAGTCCATCAAAAACCAGCAGTAATCGCTCTTGGGCCAGCAAGTCATCCAATCTGTGGCCCAAATCCGCCACGTGCAGCCGTTCCATTTCGGCCTGCCACTGAGCATGGATGGTCGCAAGCAACTGCTGGTCTACTTGCTCGTCCGATAACCCATCCAGCGGGAGGCCGGCCAGTCGTTCGGTCAAATCGCGCAGCACCACCAGTAACGGCCAGTGGCCTGCTGGCCAGCCCTTCAATTGGGCCAGCGCCGTTTGATCCCCCAAATGCGCCATAGCAATCCAGGCGATCAGTTGTTTGACAAAGGTACTTTTGCCGCCGCCGGGCTGCCCCAGAATGGCAGCGTGCTGGTCAGGTTGGCTGACAACCTTCAGGAGCGGAATATATCGTTTCTTAAACCCTTTTAGCTCATCCTGGTCGTGTGGCATTGGTCGGAGCACATTGAGGCTGATGTAAACCTGGCTGAGTTTGAGCTGCTTGCCCACTGATTGTTCACCACCAAGCGCGTTCAGCCGGAGCACGTCACAATCGCGGGCCAGATTTTCTAGATAACGTTGCTTCAACTCCCGGAATCGCTGCAAAGCCGGGTCTGGTGCAGCCTGATTGACAATCTGCACAAACAACCAATTAAGGTTAACCTTGTCGCCCGCCACCTGATCACCCTGCACCACATCACCGCCCACGTCCCGACCTACCGCTACGCTCCCTTCGGTTGCCATCGCCGCCGATGCCCCCTCGCCTTGGGCAACAGCGCCGGTCTCCAATTGGGCTTGCAACCGGGCCATATCTTCCTGCATCTGCTTGAGTTTTGCTTCCAATTCAGCCCGATCGTCACTCATCGTCTTTGCTCCTCCGCTCCAAGTTGATGGCGCCCTTTACCGAACCGCCAACGGCAATACCGCTACCTGTGGCCGTGGCGGCGCTAGCCCCCTTGCCCTGGGCAATGCTGCCACTGCCGTGGATAGTGGCCTGATAGGTTGTCCCTGGTTTGTTGACGCCGGCGATTTCTATTTGGCCCAGCAATTTATGCACCTGTGCGGTCAACTCGGGATCAATTTTGAAGGATTCGGTCAATTCTTTAGCCACCGGTTTTTCCCAAGTGGTAGGGTCAGCGGTAAAGCCCTCTATCAACATTGTCCCTTTGGGTGATTGCTGCAAGTGTGTCACCGTTATTTCATTCAGTGATTGAGCTGGTGCGGAGATTGCCGTCTGTCCTGTGATTGTTTCCAGCAGCACGGCCAGCACGCTCTGGCTCAACCCCTGCCAAAAGGGTAGCAGCAGCGGTTCGAGCTGCCCCCACCACGCCTCAGGGGGCAGTTGGCCGGCGATGGCCTGTTCGGTCAGGGCGATGGCCGTTTTGTGGTCATCAATCTGGTTGAGCAAATCGAGCGGAGCGTTGCCGGCATAGCGGGCCTCACGTTCTTGCAAGATATTCAGATTCTCGGTCAGTTTGATCAGAAATTGCCGGGGATTAAGCATGCGGTTGGCCTCCCTCCATTTGTGAGTAGCAGCGGTGTGATTATATTGCTGGATGTCGGGGGTATTGTTATGTTTATGGAACCAAAGTGGCTACGGTACAATAGCTAATCAAACATAACAATCACTCTAAAGCGTCGTCCGCTAGGTGACGATAGGAGATGTTCCGCCTCATTTGACTGTCAATGGAAGGTAGCCACTGAATTTTTTGGTTCCGACTGGAACTATTTCGAATGCAAGTTAATTCCCTAAACCGTGGTCCCCTTTTGTTCAAACGCAGCACGCATTTCCCACAAAGTAGTAAAATCAGCAAAACATATAGGGCGGTAGTGCGCCAATTCGTTGCGTATTTTCTGAGCAACAGTCGCAAGTTGTTTCTCTTGGCGCAACTGATAGTTGTGTGAGGCATTATAGAGAGCCTTCACCATATGCCCCCATTGCACAGCAAAAACCGATTTTTTTACGCGTTCAAGTTCTTGATAGTCAGCCGGTTGCGCCCACGATAGCGCCCAAGTTGGACTGAATCGCTGAGTTAATCGACGGCAAAGGTCTAAACGAATGCTATCTAAAAATGGCAACAGCAGTGCGGCCTGACCCCGCCAAATACGTTGTTCCAGGTCGGGATGACGATCTAACAGAGCTATGGCCGCGGGATGGATCTCTAATCCATACTCTGGAGTAAAACATAACGCACCATTATCCCAAAGGGGCCGCCAGCGTGGAGGAGGGGAATTCTCCGTGAAAAACGCCAATTTTTGCGGTGAAGCTTTACTCAAAATATGTTTCCAAGTTGGACAATGAATTGTCCAACCGCGTGACTGCCCGATGTGACGCAACTGGTGAGTAGTTGCATCTATCGGTTGGACGATGATGTCCCAAAGAGGATCGATCAATGACAGATCACCAGCTACGATTGACGGTAAAAGATACTCTCGCCAAATAGCAAGGGGTGTATGATTCATATTTCGGCCGCGACAATACAGTTGGGTTTCCAAGGCTGATGACGTTCGCCACCACCAGCGTACGCTCAGTTTAACATCAGAAGTTGGCGGTTTCGGAATCATTTCAGCATTGACGCATAAGCATAAGGATCGCTCTATTCCATCAAGTTGACGTACTTGATCAGACCATCTTTCTACAAAACGCAGCCAACTTTGTATCGGTTCTGTGGCAAGTTGCCGACCATCAAGCAAAGTGATTTCTGGACAATCTGTGTGACAGATCAATTCATTGAGCGACGTTGGTACCGGAGAAATTTTCCAAGTATCAAGCAGAGCAGAAAGTGGTTCTGTTTTATCAGGCTGTATTATTTGACCGAGTCTAAAGTTCTTTTGCCGAATAAGGTCAGACAACGCTCCATGAATGAATTCATGTGATTGATTTGCAGGAATAAGTAATACCACGCTGCGTCCTTGTTCAAAATCGTCAACTATTTCCTCAAGCAAAACTCGAACGCTGGTGGTGCCAAGCAGGTTGGTGTTCACAGAAGTTCTGCCCTTAGTATGTGTTTGGCGATCTCTTCAGCAGTGAACTCATCCCCAGAACGCTCGACCAGATCTAACCGCTCCAAATATTCCAACGCATTAACAATCTGTTCCCGAGACAAATTGGTATCTTTAAACCATTCGAGGTCAATTAGCACGTCCAATGGAATATCCCTGTCGGCAAGAGGATTGTATGCAACTGCCTTGTATATCTGCCAGATCGGCTGTGCAACAGGCGAAAAACTCTGCACAAATTCTTTCAAAAATGCATGACCAATTTCAGTGTTATTCTTGAACTCGGAAAATTTTTCTGCGACCGGTTGTGGATCAGTATGACCAGTACACCACTCCATAAATTGGTCTAGTAATTGGTACCATCCACCAGTAGCATCCAATACCAACTGAGCAGTTTCTTTTGAAGAAAGAATTTCGTGGCTATGCTGGCTAAGTCGCTGTTGGATACCGGTAACATTCCAGCGGTTAAGCGGTATCATCGTGACATCAACCCGGTTTTCAATTTCATTTCGCTTTTGTAAGGGAATCTGAAACCAGCTCCCGCCAGCTTGAACATTAAAGCTAAAGATAATACGCAACCACCAATTCTTTCGGCGTTGATAGCGAGCGCAAATCTTAAGTGCTGACTCCACCTGTTCAAGTAAATCAGCAGCATTACCGCGGATATCCCGAAACAAAATTAATTGCTCATAGTCTTTGTGATCATCAATGAATTTCTCGAGCCAATTGGTTAGCGCTGGACCGGTGTTAGAAGCCAGATCAATTGAAGCCCATTGTGCTCGAGTCTCGCCGATATTTTCTGGAACAAAGTTTCTGGTTGCTGTACGCAGATGATGTAATCCAGCTGCTGGCGAACCAAAAACAAGCGTAACACCAGATGTAGAGGCTTTTATTAAGCGTTCCTGAGCAAATGTGAGTGGCCCATAAACATAAGCTGCCGGATCGACCAAAGCATGGTGGCTGTCGATATCAAATTCAATCTCTGGGGGTTGATTGCTTATTTCTTGAAGAGTATCATAAATTTCTTCCTCGGTTCCCATCAGCCGCACCAAATTGGGGCTACGCAACCTGTATTCAAAATCCGAAGATGCAGAAATCAACCCCAACCCCTTCATCTCGTCCAGATAACCTCTGAATTGGTCGCGTTTCACGTCTTTAAAGGCAGCGGGCCAACCTACTTCAGCCAATTCGCGGAGGGTTTTCTCAGTGTACACTTTGGAGTAACTATCTCGTATTGACAATTGGTCCGCAATCATAGTCAGAGCTATGACTTTATAGTGCTTATCCAGATCCAATGTCCACTCAAATCTCTTGCGAATTTCGCTACGTACATCCGGATTTCGATAAACTTCTTCAATATCGTTCCGAGTTATATTATACGGTGGCAAACCTTGTACTGGTTGTCGATAAAGATATTCAACTAATTCATGACAGAAGAGCTGCACTAATCCAGAATGATAGTTAGTATAAGAAAGAATAGTCAGAATTAGTGACCGATCCTGAAGGTGTAGCCCTAAAGGTGACAAACGATCTTCTATCAATTCTACAGCTGCCTTGGGTTCCAACGGACCAATTGGAAGGGGTTTACCCATATGCGCCAACGGCTGATTAGCAATGCCTTGATATCGTTGCACATTGTGTAAGCCAGCGAAAACCACCTTAAATCGCCTATTAGTAATGTCCATAATTTCCTTGAGTTGGCTAACAACCTGGAAATTGCGTTCAGAGTCTGCTCGTAGAAATTTATCGGCCTCATCAAACAATACTAATAGCCTAAACTGCGGATCATCTTGGACAAACGTTTTGATTTTCTCCTGTAGGAGTTCTGGTCGTTCTGAAGCCGTGCGTTTAATGAGTCCTAATTCAATTAAGCCATCACGCAGTCGCCGCCAAATTGCATCAATATCCTGGCCTGCTGGATCACCCAGTAATTTTATATCTTGCAAAAGAACATATTGGCTACGCTCTGGTGCATGAAATTCCCGGTAAACCTGTTTCAATAGGGCCGATTTTCCTAATTGACGACCACCGTAAATGATACACGGTCCGTGCATCTGTTGAAGGGCACTCACTTCTTCACTACGACCTACAAATACTTCTGGGGGAACTGTGCCAGCGGCAAAAGGACGGTATGGATTTGCCACTGTGAAAGGTAAGGCGCATTCAAAGAAAGCCTTCAACCTTACGTCGTATTCACGTGCAAGAAATAAAAGCAATGTTTCGTCAAGCACAGCTACTGTGTGGCGAGGCTCACCTCGGGAAAAATTGATCAGGTCCTCCCGATGGCGTCGACCCAACCGACCAAAATAAAGTACCAGCAATGGTTGATTGTGAACATTCAAGCTCCGTAACGCGCCTCCAATTGCTTCAAAACCCGGTCGTTCCCAAATACAAACAATATGGTAAGTTTCCTGTCTTTCTGAACCAAATTGTGGCAGGGGGGATAATCCAGAGGCAGTCATTTCAGCCTGCCAATACGTAACATCGTCATCAAATCGCTGTTTAATATAAATTCCACTGCCCCCAGGGCGGAGTAACTTAAATCCAAGGTACGATAGTAGTTCGGCAATATGTCTGGTTTGATTTTCAGGCATATACGCTTGGCGTCGCGATTTGAGTTGACGCCAACTCTCAAGAGCCGCCGTAATCTCTTGATACCGTTTTTCTGGCAATCGCAAAAGCTTTAATTCTCTAAAGGCCCCCTTTTTGTCCCGAATATCATCAATAATCTGCGGTAAACTGTTTCGAGGACTATCCATATATCTCAACAGTTCATTTAGTTCGTTCAAATAGATTGACAGTTTGTTCTCTCTCCGTACTGATTTCCGATACAGCGTGATGTCAAGACGGGCACCACGGTCAAGACTATTCCGAAGCTCGGCTAGATATTCATCCAAAACACGGATGTTTTGCCTCTCGATGGCTTGTTCGATCGCATTAACAATTTCGTTTTTGTCATCCTCTGAAATTAATTGCGATTCGCTGAGCCGCCTTTTATTATCAATCCAAATTTTTTGTTGTTGTTCTAGCCTATCCTGGCGTGCAGCGGAGAGTTGAGATTGAATGTTTTGAAGCCGATCATGATGCGGTCTAAAATTTTCCGTCACTACTAGAACGCTATTGACTTCTTCGATCTGTGATTGTAGTTTGGCTCTGTCTTCAGCGTAAATCACGCCGTCAACAACATTTTGTTCAACCTCATTTTGAGCCTGAATAATGAAATTTTCGAGTTTGCGGCGCGACAGGTTATGGCGCTCAGCCGCTTCTTGGTCCAGAGTTAACTTTTGCTCTATTGTTGGGACCATATTGATAAGCGGATCAATAAACCGATAATCTTCTTGTTCTAACCACTGCATCGCTAACGAGGTGGCGGTCACAACTTGTCCCTGTCGTCGAAACTTTTGGGGCAGAACAATCAATTCATTTGGCAATGGTTGGCCATCATCTGCCAGCCGACAATCAGGAAACCACAGTAATCGTCGGGATAGCGTTGTATATAAATTGTCGGCTTCTAAAACGTATCCGTAGGGAGGAAGGATTTCTCCAACTACTGGTATTCGGAATAGCTGGCGAATCTGATTCAATGTTTGGCGTAATTGAGTGCCAGCAGCAACACATCCAGATAGTTCATGATTACGCTTTGATATTTGATCTACATCTCCCGCTACGTTCTTTAAATGCTGCTCAAGCTGATGGGCAAAGCTCTGTACTTTGCCAGTTAACCAACTACCTTCTTTCTGTAGTTTTCGCTCACGTTCCAAATGCCGGCACCATTTTTCGGCTAATTGGCAGGCTTCTGTCACATTTCGAATTATCTGCTCACGCGCGGTAGCTTCAATTGCGGAACGGCGGCGTCCCGACAACTCATGGTCAACTTCATCTATGCGCGAAATTACATATGACCGGCTGCGCCACTGATTGGTTAATTCTTTTACTTTATCAACGCTCTCCTGTTCGTCATCTATTATGGGCTGTAAAAATTCAACAATTGTGCCGTGCTTATGCGTTGCCAAATACCGCCAGACAAATGTTGCACGAGCGTAACTGGTTAGTCGTGTCTTTGCCTCTTCCAGCCAATGATGAACTTCTTTACTGAGATTCTCGAGTTGTTTATCACGTTCTTCCTGGGTGAGAGCACCTGTAACCAACTCCGGATATACCGGCCCAACATGACTTACAAAATCCTCAATTTCAGACAACAACTGGTTTAAGCCAGAATACTGATGCAAAGTATCAGAGTCTTTGATTGAGCTTACCCATCCCACCATATTACTTTCAGGAGCGGTTAATGTGGGATACAATGCGGCTGCTAACCCTAATATCTGATGCGAGAGTGGCATACTTTTTAAGTCATGCTCACCGTAGGCAATTTCGGCCAAATCTTTCAGGACAACGCTAGGATAATTTTCAAGATGGCGCGCTCCGTAAAGAGCCGCTAATAACCAATCCGGGATGATTGCTTCAGTTTTCTGCTCAGCCAACGCACGGCTAAACCAGTAAGCCCCGGCAATATCGTTTTTTTCAACCAATTGCCATAGGAACTCGTCGTCAGGGGAAGAGTCATCCAAAACTACGACAGGTGGTGGCAGTAGCTCCGTTTCGTCAATTGTAGTTAACAAAATCTGACGTGATGGTTTATCGTCGGGGCCGGCAGGTGACTCTTCTATCTTGCGCCCCGCGGAATCAGCCTCAATGATATTTTCAACAGCCCCTGTTGCTGCTAACGATGCTTCCTCCGAAACTTCTGTAGTGCCAGCCAACAATTCTATCTCTTCTTCTTGTCTTACAAGGTTTTCCGGTAGCTCATCTGGTTCTGTCTGCTCCTCACGGTCAATTAATTGGTTTTCCTCTTGCACCAGCAACTCATCAGCTTCATCACTAACTGGAGTACTTTCTATATTTAATGTAGCTTCTGGTTCTGGTTCAGGTTCAGGTTCTGCATCGTCATCTGTTTCAGTAACATCTTCTTCGGAGTTGGACACAACCGGCGGTGTTGATGATTTTTCAGTGATTATGCTATTCATGAACAACTGGTGTAATTCGCGATATGTTTCGTTGAGGTTGAATTCTAATTCTTCCAACCTTTGGTGCCGGACGCGCCGTTCGGCCGCAGTTGTAGGTTTCTGCGCTTCCAATTCTGCATAATTGGCAATCAAATCATTCAGCGTTGTCAATCCTTCTAAGGCTGGCTCGACATTTGAAACTGGCAAACTGGAGGCTTCCCACAGATGGATATCTTCTAGTCCAAAATACGGGGCCCATTTGTCGCCAGACGCCGCCTGAAAGTTATCAAGCGCGATTTGCAACTCTTCATAACCCAGTCGGGCCTTGGTTTTTCGCTGAGCAATGCCCTGAACTGCCAGGATAAAATCCTCGATTTTTTGCCATTCGGGGGCGTCCGGGGCCAGTTCTTCCAGTTCTGTTAACCATGATTCCCAGATAGTCATGCTTTTTTCTCCGTTTATCTCCGCCAGGATTGGCTGTACAATGTCATCGCAATCATCAGGATCAAATATTTGACCTCGTATGCAATAGTACATCAATTGAAAATTATCTCGATCTACTTCAGGATGGCTGTCCAAATAAATCATCAGGTGCTTTTTTAATTCTTTTACAAACGGTAAAACGTTTGTTACCCGATCAAAATTTTGTGTTCGTGGGGTTATTTCATTAGGTGTAATCCCATGGTGCTGTAATAACTCGCTGACTTGCTGGTATAATTCCGGTTGAGTCTTCATCCAGAGCGATAGAACGGCTGCAACAATGTCATTGCATTTATAAAAACCCATCATTGTAGCATCGAACAGGACAATCATAGGTGCTATAGTTGGCGATCTGTAACTCCCTTTGATCCTAATATTGTGGCGCAATGCGTTATCCAGGGGTTTGGACTCACGCCGATTCTCCTTTGCATACTTAAGCGCCACCCGAATGATTTTTTCTTTATAATCCGGGTTCATTAAACGGTTGATTGACAATAGCGGTAAAATTATAGATTCTTCGCTCATTTCCATCCTCGAGTAGTAGAGATTGTTGATCGGGTTAGAGGTAATAAATAGATTGAGAGCTTACCAGTTCTGTTTATTTGAGAAGAAGTTCGAACAAGAAGCCCCCAAACGTTTTGTCATTGATGCTAAAACCTTTGAGTGTAAGCAATTTTCTGGGTGTCATCGAGTTACGCTTCTTTTATCCGTTTTTTGAATATGGTACTCTGCGGTTAACCTGCGGTGAGTTCCTCCCACAAGCTGGCCTCGAATGCCGGGGCATTGACTTCTGGCCAGCCTTGCGACTGCACAATGGATTTGGTAATGCCGGTTTCGGTGTGAACCCGGCGCTCCAGTTCGTGCAGGCTCAAATTAACCGCGCGGATTGAGGCGGGGTCAACTTCAACAAAATAGGGGAGTTCGTCCTGCCATTCATCATCGTTGTCCTGCCGCGTGCTGGCGGCCTGAGCCACGTAGTGAATGTGCCCGGCGCGGGAAAAAACGAGCATTTCACCGCTGCGCGGTGAGCCGGCCCGCATCCGGCCGGCCGTCATCCGAAAGCGCCGGTTGAATTCTTCCGGCAGCCGGCACTCAAAGTAATAGGCCGTAGTGGCCAATGTCTCAAAATTGGGTTCCAGAGTGCTCAGTTTGATAATGCGCATAATAACCTCACGGCTACAAATTACGACAATAAATTGATCTTGAAACTGTTACCAATCAGTCACTGCCTTTAATGTTCGGCAATTGTGCCCCGGCCTTGAGTCTATTTCATCCTTCATCCTTCCGCCTTCATCATTATTCTTTTATGCTTCCCACCAGCGGCCAGCCGCCGAACTCCTCAATCACCGCGTCGATTTCCGCCATGAGGCGGATCGTCTCACTGAGCGAGACCACTACGCGCTGGTAGTGCGCGATGTCT
The DNA here is from genome assembly GCA_022071955.1 of Anaerolineae bacterium. Lineage (GTDB taxonomy): Bacteria > Chloroflexota > Anaerolineae > 4572-78 > J111 > J095. Next base: position 101,054 of record JAJVIM010000018.1, on the reverse strand, counting down.
TCCGGGGTGAGGGTGCGGCCCGGTTCGCCGCCGCTGCCGCGCCGATCGTACAGCCATTTGTGGCAGACCTGATAGCCGCCGATCTGGAAGTTCCACACCTCTTCCGGTACGCCGTCAAAATAGGAACTGCGGGCTTTATGGGAGGTGTCCAGATAAACCCGGCCCCGTTCATACACGCCGCTTTTGCTCATTGAGCCGACGGTGGTGCCGGTTTGCCGTTTAACGAAGGTGGTGATGGGGTTTTGCAGCGGCGACGCGGCCAATGATGAAGGATGAACGCTGAAGGATGAATCCTGAGCGGGACGATTCCACGAGGCGGCGGCGTAATCATCTTCCAGCAGGTGCAGGGCGACCAGATCCGCGCCGAGTTGGCCCAACTGGCGGAATAGCTCTACATCTGTGGTGAGCGGCAGCCGGGGGAAATCTATTTTGAGGAATTCTGCGTAGCGGCTGCGATAGGTGGGGCTGTGGAACACGGCGTAGGCGTAATGAAAAATATCCTCCGGGCCGAGAGTGGTGGTGAGGTTACCCCGCCCGTCTTTGATGAATTTGAGGCCCAGCCGGGTGGTGATGTCCCGAATGAAGGCCGGGGCCAGATTGGGTTCGCGGGTGGTAGTTTGAGTGGCGAACAGAGTACCGCGGGTGGTTTCGGGAGTGGTGTAGAGGTAGAGAGGAAATAGTTTTGTTGTCCTGTCGTGAGATGCGGTTTTTTCTTCGATAATGGTTGAAGTAACAAAAACGTGATTGAATGGTAGCCGAGTTACTTGTCGTGTTGTTAATAAACCTACATTTGGCCTTAACATATGCTCCATAGTACTTGCTCTAGCGCGCCCAAGTGCTTGCACATCATAAAAAATGTATCTATTGTTAAACGGTTTATAAAGCAAAGTGACTATTTTCTTTTTGTCGAAATTTAGGTTGTAGAGTTTCGATACATTCCATCCTGAACTGTTTGATAAACTGTACTTTTTGGAAATGCCTACTGGGTTCTTTTTTATATTTTGAATAGTATCTTTCATTCGTTCAGACAGATTATCGAAATCAATATCTACAAAGAGAACGTCTTGTTTGGTCTGTACTCCAGTATTGCTGTTCTGCCAAATACCCTGAATTTGGACAAAGTTTCTATATTCGTCACTTGTTGACAAGTCCCGTTGGTAAAACATGTAGTTGGGTGACTGGGGCGTAATCTTTAAGAAATCCCCGCTGTTTACATCGTAATTTTGCAGATAATCGTATTTCCTTCCACGTAACCCCCACAAGTCCGCGTGGTACACAGTGGATGAGGGCATTCTATCAGAATTCTTAATAAAAATTCCGATGGCAACTCCTTGTTGGATATCAAAAACATTCTCGTCGCTAGTTCCATCGGGACTCATTTCACCTTTCCGACTATTACCGTGTAAATTAAGAATGTATATCTTATCAAAAGTAGTCATCAGGGTTTCTCGCATTTTGCGATGGGTAATACCATCAACAAAGGTATGATTTGTCACAAATGCTAGAATCCCTTGACCGCTGTTTTCGATTTTCCATTGAGCAAATCGCATAAACTTCATGAAATCATCAGGATTCCATTTTCGCTCATTTGCAGGTTTCCAGTAATGAATCAACTCCGAAACCCAATCGCCTGTATTCATTCTCCCAAAATTTGCATAAGGTGGGTTTCCAATTACCACTGTAATTGGTCTATTTTGTTTTGTCTGAACGATTTGATTTGACTCTTTTGATAAGAAGTCCGAACCAGGTAAAGGTTTTGCAGGGTCACTTAAAGTATTTCCTAGATAGACTTGTAAGCGTTCATTACTGGCAAAGTTGTAGCCGGTCTGCTTCAACTTCAGCCCCAGCTTCATATGGGCTACGGCGTAAGGAGCCATCAAGAGTTCAAAGCCGTTCAGCCGGGGCAGCAGGTGGCGGGTCACGTAGTCATTCCAGTCCGCGCCCGGTTTGGCTTTCACCGTCTGCTCAATCTGGTCAATCACGCGGGCCAAAAAGGTGCCGGTGCCGGTGGCCGGGTCTAAAATCTGCACCCACGGCTGGCCGGTTTCCGGGTTAATCGTGGTGTCGGCCAGGCCATCGGGCAGGCCAAACTCCTCGCGCAGTAAATAGTCCACGCTGCGCACAATGTAAGAAACTACCGGGTCGGGCGTGTAAAAAACGCCGCGCTGCACCTTCTGCTCTTTGTCGTACTCGCTCAAAAACAGCTCGTAAAAGTGAACCACCGGGTCTTCGCGGCCAGCGCCGGTCTGCCGGCCAAAATCGTGGACTATGGCGCTCATATCGGTGCGGCGTAGCAGCTCAACCAGTTGGTCAACGCCCAACTCCTCCAAATCCAGGCCGCCGCTACCGGTCAGTTCGGCCAGCAGTTCCTTGAGGAAAGGATTGGTGCCGGGGATCAACTCCACCAGGTGGGCGTAATCCAACTCCTCGGCGCTCTGGGTGGCGGCGCTGAACAGGCCGTAAGCCACGGTCTGGGCCACCATATCGGCAAAGGTAGCCGGGGTTAAATCGTGCAGCAGCACCTCTTTGAAGCTCTTGAAAAGCTGGTGCAGCGGGCCGCTGCTCAGTTCCAGCCGGTACACCTCGGCCACCAGCGCCCGCACCACGGCGGCGTGGTGGGCCATCTCGCGGGCCAACTCCTGCGATTTGGTGATAACGTAGCGGTGCGGCGTGGGGAACGCCTGCCGCCACTGCTCGCGCCACACGGCCGGGTTCTGTTTGTTATCGTCCGGCCAGCGCAATTGGGCCAGGTTAAAGTTTTGCAGGTAGTAAAAGTGGGTCTCGCGGCTGTCCCAGGAAAAGGTGCGCAGTTCGGCCTGGCTGCCATCGCTCTGCCGGAAATGGGCAAAGGAGATGCCCCGGTTGCTGACCTCGCCCAGCGCGGAGATAAAGAGCAGGTCATCCAGCGCCCACACCGGCCGGTTGGGGTCGCTGCTGCGGCTGGATTGCACAAACTTCTGCAAAATACGGCGCAGCACCACCACCGGCAGCCGCTTGCTTTCAAACTCAATAAAAAAGACACCCCACGGCTGGCCGTCAACCAGGGGGCGGATCTGGCGGATGCTTTTAATTTTCACCGCATAGCTGGGGTCGATGCCCAACTCGTCCGGCTCGTACTCAAAGGTGATCTCGTCGGCGTCTTCGGTCTCGATGGGCCAGTCCAGTTCATCGCGCAGGTAATCCACCAGCGCGGGGAAGGTGGTCAGGCGGCGTAGGTGTTGGGCGTCGGTCATGGGAAACTCCTCAAATGATGAAGGATGAACGATGAAGGATGAATGTTTTTGATTCCGCGTTCATCATTCATCACTCATCATTTTCTTTTCTTCGCTGTTTTAACGGATGCACAAAAATGGCGGTTAGTTCGTCGGCTTCACGGCGCAGGTCGGCCAGGTGTTCAGCGGGAACAATTTCGCTATCGGCCAGCAGTTCCAGCCAGTAATCGGTTTCGTCCAGTTCTTGCAGGCCGGTTTCCACCTTGCTGATAAACTCGGTGGTTGAGCGGGCGCGAGCCGCCTCCCGGTAATGCGCTCCCACCGAGGTGCCACTCCGCAACACCTGCTTGCCCAACACCTGCGCCTCAGTCGATTTAGGCAGCGCCCCGTACAGCCGGATAATCCGCAGGGCAAATGACCTGGTGCGCTCCTTGAGGTCGGTTTTAGGATAGTCAGGCATTCTTTACCTCAAATGATGAATGATGAACGATGAATGTTTTTGATTCCGCCTTCATCCTTCATCATTCATCCTTTCTAAACAAGTTCCATCCAGGCCAGCAGCGTGCTCTTCGTGCCAATCGGCGCTTGTACTTTTTTCTCGTAGCTGTTTTTGATGTGCTTATCCAGCGCGGCGCGGATGTCACTCAGGGTTTGCTGCGGCGCGACGGTTTTGCGCTGCGTATCGGGCTGGCAGCGGATATGCTCAAAAATGCGGGTGGCTTCTTCCTCGATCGTTTCCGTGACCAGATCGTACAGATACCAGCGGGTGATGCTGGCCTCGTCGGTCCACTCGCCGCTGAGGGCGTCTTTGGCCGGCAGCCGGTAGCACAGGAACAGGGCGCGGGCCGTTGCCGAGGGGGTGTCATCCCAGCCCTTGCCGCTGAAGACTCGCAACGGCAGTCGGTCGATGCGTTCCATCAGGTCAGGATAATCCTGTAGCAACTGCTGGTAGGCCAGATACATCTCCTCGGCGCTGGTGGTTTTGCCCTCGTAGGCTTCGTTGAAGTTCTTGAGCGCCTCGTAATCATCATCCGGGGTCAGCAGCTTTTTGCCCTCGATGCCAAACGTTTTGGAGATACGCAGCGTTTTGTGGGTGACGCGATGGTACAGGGTGAGCAACTGGTTCAGTTCCGCGGGCGGTAAAAAGTTCCACAAATAGACAATGCCGCGAATATCCGTTAACTCCGGGTGATCGGCCACCATAACTGCCTCAACCGCCGGGTCAAGGCGGCGATCCACGCGGCCAATGCGTTGCATTAATCGCACCGGATTCCAGTGCAGGTCATAATTGATGATGCAGGTGGCATCTTGCAGGTTCAACCCCTCCGATAGCACATCGGTGGCAATCAAAAGGCGGACCTCGGTCATGCCTTGTGTTTTTAGCTCGGCGCTGCTGCTCTCATTGTAATAGGGCGAAAAGGCGTGTACCGCGCTGCTCTGGTTCTGCCGGGCGCTGTCCACTTGCAGCAACGGGCCAATGCCGGCCTTTTTCAGTTCCACTTCCAGATAACGGGCCGTGGCCATATATTCAGTAAAAATCAGCACCTTGTGTTCTTTCAACACCGGATGGGTTTGCAGCAGGGTAATCAGCGCTTGCAGCTTGTCATCGTGGCTGGGATTAAAGTGTCCCAGTTCCTCAAGGAATTCGGCCAACTGATCCAAATCCAGCATCACTTCCAGCACCATCTCAGTGACGTTATATTTTTTGTCACTGAGTTTTTCAATCTTCTGCTTGAACTCTTCCGGGATAAAATCCTCGTCCAATCCCTCATCGTCCTCGTCGGCGTGCAGCCCTCGCTGCCCCAAATGTTCCTTGATTGATTTAATCAGATCGGCGTGTTGTGCTTCCCACCGGTCGGCCGCTTTGGGTGCATGCAGGCGGGCAAACTGGAGCAGCTTTAGCAGCAAATCCTCGCAGCTTGACTCAAACGCCTTGGCCGAACTTTCAAATCGTTTCAGCAGCAGCGTGCGAATCAAGGCCACCACCTGCGTTTGCCGCCCCACTTGGAAGGGATCCCGCTCGCCATCCTTGCCAATTTCGTAGTTGATGGGATTGTAAATGGGCAGCGATACCAACGGCTTTTCTTTCTTGAAGGCTTTTTCCAGGCTATCTAGCAAGCCGCCATAGGTCTTTTTTAACGAGTAATCAGCCACCTGGGGGTCTTTTCGTTCAGGGAAAGCAATGGAGCGCCCGCCTTGTTGGGCCAGGCTGCGGCGCACATAAGCCCGGCTGCGCTGTACCACCAGCGCTCTGAACAGGTCATCCTGATTCAGCACATCCTCGGCTTTGACAGCATCCAGGTCAACCACGTTGTTACCATTGCCCGAGACCAACTCAGCCAGGGCTGTTTCCATACGCCGGAAATGGCCGCGCAAAGCGTGGATACCCAATGGCGGCCCGCTAAAATAGCCCGATTCCCGCCGCGAAAACAACTCGATCATGTGCATCAAATCGTACAGGCTGTTGTTAACCGGCGTGGCCGTGAGCAAAAACATCTCTTTGCCCTCGGTAATCTCAAAAAACTTGCGGTAGCGGTTGGAACCGATATTGCGAAAATGGTGGGCCTCATCCACCACAATGGCGTCAACTTTCTCGGCCACTTCCGCCATCAGCTCAGGGTACTCGCCTTCACGCAGCAGGTCGGTGTGGTTGTAGATCACTAAATTACTCAAGCGGCCACGCACGCCGGGCAGAAAGCGGCGTAGCTTGGCCTCCCATACATCCTGGCGGGTGGCTTTCGGTACAAAAAGAGCGACCCGTTTGCGTTCAAATAGCAACCGCTCGATGACCATCAATCCTACAAAAGTTTTGCCCAACCCCACGCCATCGCACAGTAGGGCTCCTTTGTAGTTGCGGGCAATCTTCATTAATTGCTGGTAACCTTCACGCTGGTACTGGTCCAACTCCGGGTACATCTTCGATTCGTGCTTTTCCCACTCGCCGACGGTCAACTGGTGACCCTGGTAGTAAGCCGACATCGCCCGGGCATATATTTCAAAGGGGCTGTACTCGCGGGTATGCCGCTCAATGGTTTTAAGAATATCTGGGGTAACGTCTTCGGCCTCGGCCCAATGCTCCTCGTACCATTCTTGCAAGAGCCGCACTTCATTGGCCTGGCGCAGGTTGATGTTCAGCTCTACATTCTGGTGCATACCGGGGTAAGTAAAGTTACTGGAACCCACCAGCGCTGCCGAACCGATCACATCCAGCTTGGGGTAAGTGATGTAAGCTTTGGCATGGAACTTCTTCTTGCGGTAAACCCGCGCCTCAATCTTTTGGGTGTGAATCGCCTCCACAATGGCCGGCACGCCATTGAGAAAATCATTATCCTCTTTGGCCGCTTCCAGGCTGTCATCCAGTTTGCCGGTGATATTTGCCAGCCCGGCCTCAAACGCCTGTTTGGTCTTCATCGACACTTCATCGCCCATCAGCAACCGGATTTTATCCAGCTTTTGCCACTGGCCGTCCAAGGCCAGCAGAGCGCTGATTTCAAAATAGCCGGTGGCAATGTCGATGGTGTGGGCAATCTCGGCCCACTGGTGCAGGTAGCGCACTACCTTCCAGTCGGTATCGCTGTTGTCAACAATAAATAAATCGCTGCCGGAGCCGCGCGGGTTACTCATAATCAAGACCTGTTTTCTATTTTGTGCTGATACCCAATGAATTCCAGGGGGGCTGACATTTGTCGATCAGGGTTGGTTCCAACCCAGCCACTAAATCAATCGGCACACCTTTGTAAAATAGAATCTCATCGCTTTTGAAAGCGAAAATTTTGACAGAACTCCCAGAGGCTAATGCCTGTATAATTTTGCCGTGATTAGCCCGATTCGTTTTTTGAGACGGGCCAGGATTTTTGTATCCCAGCAAGCGTTGTTTGAGCGAACGTACTGATTTGCCGATATATTTCACCGAGTCCCCGGCAACAAAGGCGTATAACACGCCCAATTCATTGTCAAAGGCACCCAATTGGAAATCCAGTCCATCGTCATTCAGAAACCATTCCCCAACTTCGCTGAACCCAAATTCGATTAGAAAATCCAACATTTTTGTCATTACAGAATTCAAATAAAAAACGCGCACCGGTATTGACCGGGCCGCGCGTTGATACAAACAAAATAGTTCTACCATTCCGATTGGGCGCACACTGCCTGGTCGGCAAAAGTGAAGCCCCGATTGCAGCGGGGCTTTTTAATTTTTGATGCATCAATTTTATCACAAATTGGGTATTATTGACCAGCCTTAATTGTCATAATTTTGGGGTGATATTTGTCATCATACACCATTACAGTCATTAAAAGGCTACAAACAATTTTCAAGGAATGGTTCAATCTTATAAGGTCAATGACTCGATAGTTCAACCCGTTGCAATCTTGTTTTTTAGACACTCATCCACCCAAGATAACCATTTTTTTGAAGGCAAACCATATGGTCGGAATTTCTCCAAACGTCCTTCTTCATCGTTATAATACAGAGCACGGTATGGCCCAATTCGGCTAGCCGCTGGTGTGTCGATCAAATTCACCGAGTCCTCGTTCCCCATTTGGAATGCAACTCGCATCTCGAATTCATTTATTGAACCCCGGTCGATTGTCCGATTTAAGTTATTAACAGTATCGCACCAAACCAATGTGTGAATTCCAAGTTCTGGTCCTTCTCGTAGAATATCTGGAAATTGTTGTGCAGGATTTGGGGCTGGCGATTCGTTATTGTCTATACCAAATGATGAAAACCCAAAATCATCAGATTGGCGGAGATCACGAGCGCGTTGTAAGCCAAAAATGACCAAATAGATTGCTGATCCTAAACTTGATTCGTCATTGTCTAAACGTTGGTTTAATTCAGTTGAGATTTCGGAAACGAAATCAACTAGTTTGCGGCGACGACCATATTCTACCGAATGCGGGAGCATGGCGGCAAGGCTCGAGAACGAGTCCGCAAATTCTGCATCCACTGGGCTCAAATCCACAATATAAATTTTTGCGAAGTCTGGTGCATGATGTGTGGCCAAACTAATCACCGCTGTGGACAAAATTCCCAACGCTGACTCTTCATTCTGTCCAACTATAAGTAAGTTACTACCGCTCTGCCGGCGAAAATATACGGTAGTTGCATCTTTGATTGCTATAGGATCACCCAACCATATAGGCAAACGCCGTATAGAAGCAGGCCATGAAGGAGTTGACAATACATCTGTCAAGGACTTATTCTTCTCCACTTCTGCTGGCGCATTACCTTCAAAGATAATTTGTGGATGAAGAGATTGATAATTTTGAGTTTGTGCCAATGCTTGAATTTGAAACAGGTATTTGTCTAGTTCATCATCAGGCAAACGAACGACCTGGAATAAGTTATTTCCTTCTACTAATCCATTAGCATCATTGTATATGGCTTCACCGGGGCGTGACAATAGCCGGGCGGCCGGATTATCTTCACCTAAGATTAATCGGGAGTCTGCTTCGCTGCATTGCAAGGCTATTCGCACTGCCATTTGGTCTATAGTGCTCCGTGCTAAAGAATATGTGCCAGCTAATGTTTGCGAGCCGAGTAATACGTGGATACCGAATGCTCTACCTTGTCTCACCAAACGATCTAGAATTTGTGAGGCTTGTGCCGCGGTGGTGTCATCTTCTACAAAGAACTCTTGGAACTCGTCTACTATCAAAAGAATGCGTGTGAGCGGTTGGTCGGTTTTCTCCCTGAACGCAGCTAGATTATCAACAGCAACAGACCGAAATTGATCTCCTCTTCGTTTTAATTCCGTATCTAACCCCTGCAAGACACTTAACCCAAACTCCCTTTCACTCTCTATTGCGATTACACGAGCGTGGGGTAGTTGATAGACTGCGTAGGGTTTGAAGCCGACGCCTTTCTTGAAATCAACCAGATATAATTCCATTTCAGAGGGACTATGTCTCAAAGCGAGATTGGTGATGAGCACGTGTAACAGGTTGGTTTTACCTGACCCAGTTTTTCCAACGACCAGTGTATGTTGCGCTGTGCCAGCACCCAGTTCAAGGTGCTGCAATTTTCGGGCACCAGAAGGCCCTAGAGGTATCCGGAGGCCAGTAAGAGTAGTTGCTGACCACCAGTCTTCCTGTGAAGGTATTACCCGGGCAAATGGAACCTCAACCTTGCTTGATTCTTTTGACGTTTCTCCAACTTGAGAAATAACTCTATCGAAGATAGCTTTTTGGGGCGGCGTGTCTAGCTCAAGAAGACATTCACGAAAATCGTTATCATCCCATCTAAACCGTTGTCCTTCCCAATTAAAAACAGTAGCAAATCTCTCCAAATCATTTAAGTTGAATCCATGAGGAAGAGGCTTTCCCGTATCAACCATCACCAAAGTGTGAACCCCACAACGAGGGCCATTTTGAGCAATACTAACTAACTGACGGGCAGCTGCTTCACTAAAATTGACCGGAAAATCCAAGACCGCTAGAACCCGATAGGGTTCAGCAACCTCACCTGCTTGAGTATTGTAATCCTCGATAGTTTGATACTGATTCCGTAGATATTTCTGAATAACATTTTCCATATGTTCAGTAAGGTTTGTTAGACGTTGTTCGATGTGATGTTCCTGGGTCCAGGCTCGGGCAGTAACCAACGCGTCATCGTAATCCGCCAGGTGCATAAAGGCAGCCACATTTTGTCCTAAACCAACGGGGTCAATGAATGTAAATCGAAGTTTCCCTGGCGGGATCGCAGCCAGTAAGCGCAACATTATTGACTGTATAGTACGAACAGCGATATCTTTGCCAGCCCCATTGGCCTTAAATAACATAGCCATACCACTAAAAATTGATAACAAAGCTGGCATTTCCAAATTGCCCCAACGGCCATCCTTGATAAGACGGCCAAAGCGGATGTTTTCTGATATAGAACCGTTTAATGTTGGGCTCCATGTATTCCAGCGAGAATCACTCCACGAGGCACCCAAGAGTCCAATCTCATTAATGATTTTTTGATTAGCTGGAGCAATTTTCCCCATCGCCTCTTCATACATAGATTTTGCTTGAGCCATTGTCTGTTGATAGTTCTTTTCGCTTTCAGTGACCCGGCGTTTGTGCTCATGTTCTGCTGATTCAAAGGCAGAATGCGCTTCATTCAAAGTGCGTTCATAAGTCTGCTTAATCCCACTTAATCGTTCCTGGTTTTGGCGTTCAGCTTGTGCCAGGCATTGGTCATACCAGAAACGAGCAGCAGCTACACTTTGTGCCAGTTTTGTTGCATTCGTTTGAATCTGGTTAAGAAGTTCTTTTTCGGATGGCATTGTTAGGTACTCTCCATAATGGTTGATAAATGATAAAACCGAACTGCAATGTGGTGTTTACGGTTCTATTTGCCATAAATATACATTTTTTGTGCTAGCCGTGGCCAAGATCTTGTCGTTTCTATTAAACGCTAATGAAGAGACATTGGCTTCGTGACCAGTAAAAGTTCGCAACAACATCCAGTCGCTTGTCCGCCACATCTGCACAGTACGATCTGACAACCCTGTGGCAAATAGTTGCCCATCTGAACTAAAAGCCAGGCTATTGATTGATCCAGCCCGCGTATAACCGGTACGGAGCAACTCGCCGTCGCTAATTCGCCATAAATAAAATTCCCCGTCTGCACTTGAAGCTATGACTTTTCCATCTGGATTGAACGCAAGTCGTCCAACCCTGCTGTTATTTTTGTGTTTCCAAGTTTGTAATAATTCCCCGTCTTTTACTCTCCAAACATAAATGGTTGCACTGTCCGTAGCTGCCAGTAATTTGTTATCTGAACTAAAGGTCAGATTTTCAAATTTTGCATCGGGGACCTGTGAAATCACATAAATCAATTTGCTGTCGCTTGATTGATACAGATGAAGTAATGGGCTTTGAGATACTAATAGGCTTCCATCAGGACTAATGGCGTCGTAAGTCTTCGATTCACGCCGAAGGGCACGATCAGTCGCTCGCCAGAAATAAGTTGCATCCTGCCCCAAAGCAATTAATGTTTGACCATCAGAGCTAAACGCTAACTCTTTAACACTATCGCCACCAAAAGAACCGATTAACTGCCTAGTGTCTACCCGCTGTAATTGGACCCTTCCATCTACGGATCCGGAAGCAATTGACTGTCCATTAGGCGAGAAAGTAATACTGGTAACGGTTTGATCATGCCCGGTCAACACAAAATTACATGCACTTGGACTTCCTGTCAGCTTATCTGACCAGCCGCATGGCTGTAGCCCTATCAAAATTGCAATTGCCGCAAGCAATAAGACAACAATTAGGATAGCTGCCACAACTTGGCGGGGGGTTGTTCGTTTTAGACGCTGCTGCTGCCAGACGGCAATATTGGCTCTAAGTGTCTCACTGGTCTCAACCGCTTGGGAAACATTATATAGGAGGTTTTTGGAAGCATTGCCATTAAGGGTGGCGACAGGATTCGTTGGTAACGAAAATGTGATTCTTTCTGCTAATTCAGCTTGGTTAAGGGCATTTTGGGCATCTTGTTCTGCTCTATTCGCCTTGCTCAGATGCTCAGAAATCTCCACCCGGATTTGTTGTAGTGCCGTTCGTGCCAGTTCTTGTTCCGCATTCTGCTGGATTTTCGCCTTCTGCTCTGCACTGGATCGAATATCTGACTGTCGAGAAAGAACGGCATTAGCCGCTTCGGTATTTGACCGGTGATGCGCTCCCGCTGTTGTTTCTATTTGCTGGCGTTTTTCGTTTAAAGCATCAAATTGCTGAATAATCTTACGTTGGTGTTGGATCTGATGTGTTACTGACAATGTGAACCTCTGTTAAATGAAAGTGCAGGGTAATCAGTTTTCTTAGCGGTTATTAGTATCGAACTCTGATATATGTTTGATTATCGCGGAAAAGGACATAAGCCAGACCTTTGCTATAGCCATCGCTGTCTCTGAAAATTATAGCTTTCTCAAAATTTTGCAGAGCATTAATACCTCTGCCCGCTGAAAATTCTACCGGAGCCATAGCAAACCCCAAGCTATTAATCCCATCGAGTTCGCACCATACTTTGGCGATTCCACGGTCTGGTAAATAACGGCCATCTGGAGGTGAAGAAACATTACAAATACCTTCACCGTTCCATGTTTCAGCCCGGATACTCCAGGTACCTGTGTCACCCTCGTTTTGACCACCAAATGTTGCGATCACTTGCCGAATATTACCATATACATCAACATCGCCGATCCAAAAAAGATGGCCTTTTTCGAACGGCATATCAGCAAATTGCCCATAAAGAGGCTTGACTTCATTAGCAAATGGGCACCCCAATCGTTCTTTATAGAGACCCCATAGGTTTGCAAACTCCCCCTGAGGCGGCTTACGGCATGTTATAGTAGGCTTCGTAGGTTGTGGCTTTGGGGTTGATGTTGCAGTAGGCCGGGGTGTGCTCTTTGGTCGTTTAGTCGGTGTTACTGTTGGCTTGGGTGTGTTGGTGGGGCGTTTTGTGGCTGCGGGTTTTTCAGTTGGGGCAGGTGTGTTGGCCGGAATCATATCTGATTTTGAAGCTGATCCAGAAGAGTTAGCAGGGTCAACCGTAACTGCGACAATATTTGACTCCGTGCTAGCAGACGCCGCCGAATATTGTGGTTGCCACAACCGAACTGTTTGATCATCAGACCCTGAAGCCAAGACCAGGCCGTCAGGGCTGAAAGCAACACTGTTTACTTTTGATTTATGCCCTTTCAATACACCGCTTTGAGAGATCTCCCCTGTTTTCTTGAGTTGCCACAATAAAATTTCTCCATTTGAAAGCCCTGAAGCAAGCAAGTCGCCATATGGGTTACTAACCGGGTTGAACGAAATACTGGTGATTTGTATGGGACTGTTTGTAGGGCTAGTGGTTTTTATCTGAGATTCAAGTTTCTTGCTATTGACATTCCATACTCTTAAAAAACCATCCGCTGAACCAACCACCAATATGTTACCGTCTGGACTAAAAACCAAGTCATTTACGGTGTTCTTATTGCCTTGTAATGAATCAATATATTCACCCGTGAAGACATTCCATAACCGAACAGTTCCGTCGATGGAACCCGATGCCAGAATATCGCCATCAGGAGAAAAACTAACTGTTGTCACACTATTGGAATGTCCTCCGAGTACGTAAACTGTCTTGCCCCCATCTTTCCATACGCGGATTGTATTGTCGTTTCCTCCCGATGCCAGAAATTCACCATTAGGACTAAAAGCTACATCATAAATAATTGTTTTATCGTGCCCAGTTAACCTCTGAATAGAAACCCCATTTTTCAGTTGCCACAATTGGACAATCGCCTTATTGGCCAATCCAACGGCTAGAAGGTTTGGATCATTAGGGCCAAAAGCTACACTGCTAACTTCGCCGTCGGCTTTGAGACTTGTTGCAAGTTCATTTTTATATATGGTCCACAATCGTACGATACGGTCATTGGCCCCCGAAGTCAAGGTTTGGCCGTCGCTGCTAAATGCAACTGAATTAACCTTATCATCATGGGAATAGATGGTACTGCTCACAATATTATTGCTGTCGAACCACCTGGTAGAAGCAAAAGATGAAAGGTATTTTTGAAACTTATCATTGGACTCGAGCAAACTCGAAATATCTTTGTAGTCTGGGTTGAGTTGCTTAAGCTGGTCAATTTCTGCAATTGCAGAATCCCATTCTTCTGCTTCTACAGCCATTTTGGCCGCTTGATAGTATGTCTCGTACAAGAGGGTCTTGGCGGGTTCATAATTTTCATCGATAGCTAATACCTGCTCTAATTCTGCCAGAGCTTCTTCAAACTTTCCCTGATCCAAAGCTATGTTGGCGTTATCATAGTGTTGTTTGATGGTCCAGGAACGATATACGTAGTACCCGACACCTCCCAACAATATAAGTACTATTATGATCGCACCGAAAAGTAGAGCTCTTAAAGTTTGTTGACGAGCATCTCTGGCAAAGCGCCACTGCTTCCAAATTTTCACACTATTATTTAGTTCGTCTACGCCCCGTGCCGCTTCATTCGAGTTTCTGGAAAGTTCGCCAAAAGGTTCTACTTTTCCCACAAAATCAAATTTTGAGGCTGGAGTCAATACGATTTTTGCTGCCAGATTGGACTCATTAAGAATTTTTAAAGCAGCGGAATCAGAAGTATTTGCGATTGCCAGAGTATCGGACGCTTTTTTTCGAATTTGCTCCAACTCTTTACCTGCTGTTTCCAATTCATTTCTTTTTCTTGTTTCCGCGTCCGTTTTTGACTTGGCATATACCTCTTTTTTGTTGGAGAAAATAGTATTAGCGGTTTTATTTGTTTCATCGAAACGGATTTTTCCGGAATTTTCAAGTTCGGCCCGTTTTTTGTTAGCCAAACTGAAAGCTTTCAGTAATTGACGCTGGCGTTGGATGTGGGTATGCTTAGACATATTTCTTACCTTACGTTTCGGCGCGCTTGGTTAATGATGTGGGCAAGTTTTCCCATTTCCTTTAGCGTTGCTTGGGTTTCCGCTTCAATCGTGCGCCAGTAATTATTCTCAAATTCTCTGCGAACTTTGTCATTCCACGCATCACCACTATTCAACCAACGTTGGCGCAAACGTTGAAAAACTTCGTTTAATTGCTCTTGAGATACGTTGAGATCAGGCATATACTTTCCTTTACTCACAAGTTATTAGGGGTCAAAAGAGTTTCATTGTTTTTTATATGAATGCCAATCGATTTGAAAGAGATTTGACACAAATATCCCTGTTTTTTTACCTGAAAGGTGATAAGTTGTAACAAAAAGGTGAGTACACCAAAACAGAATTTTCGAAATGTTTGCTTAATCCATTGAGTGAATATCATTTTCTTTTTATTTACTTTTGGTCTGACAGATTGTTTTTGCTTAACTAAATATTTTAACTATTTGAGTCAGGCTCTACCTTTACAGTAATCCTTGCTGGAATGGTTTTGAGACCTAACTCTTTGGCGACATACAACCGATGATAACCGTTATTTACCTTGTATGTGTCCCCTAATTTGTCGAGTTTTATTGTGCTGTTGTTCTGAGAACTTCCATAGAAGACATCATAAATATTCTTATAACCATTCTTATTATCCAACCCCAACTGTGCATCTAGTTGCGAGAAATAATCAGCATCGGCCCCATTCTGAACTGCAGGTTTAACTACCTGTTCCAATTTTTTTAATCCTTCAATCATGTCCAAACGAGACACTTTCTTGAAGTCCTCCGAACTGTGCACATACGAGTCAGAAAGGTCTATCCGATCTATCGGAACGTCTTGTACTTCTGGCAGTTCTACCCACTTACTGGTGGCCTGTAACACGTTAGTAGTTTGTGAAACAGTGATACCGGTTCCTGTAGCTGTATATGACTGTAACACGGAAAAGTTTTGGTTTAGAGTTGATGCGGCTTTTTGAACATCGTTACTCAGAATACTTGAATACCTGTGCGCTCTTTGCCGATATTCCTCTATCGCTTGTTGGATAGCGCGTGCCCATTTAGATACATTTTCAAATTCAGCTTGAACGGCATTCAGTCGCCTACCGAGCTCCTGTACTTTAGCTTCATACCGCGAACAATCCGGTATATATCTTTGACCGGTTTTAGAGTCATAGTAACCTGAAGATAAACATCCCTGCAAAGACAATTTGGCCTGTCCTAACTCTTGTGCCGCTCGTTCCATCTCGCGACGCCAAAAACGTTGTCGCTCTTGCAACCACTCTGTTGTTCTTGTAATTTCTTGCTCTGCCAGGAAAAGTGATTGCTGTGCTTCACTTGCATACAGCTTCAAAGCAGCGCTTAGTTCCTGAAGGATCGCAACTTCACGGATGCTGGCTTGATTCCCCATAGAATAAATTCTCCGGATTTATCGATTTAGATATTGTCGAATGATTGCGGCTTTACGCAGTAAAAGGGGAATTTGTTGGCTTGAAGCTTGCATAAAACGATCGAGGGCACGCACAGTTTGTTGATATTCCTGGGCGAACTTTCTGTGTTCTTGGTCTCGCCAAGTATCACCTAACCGTCCGAATCGCCCGTTAAGATTGGACATACTATCACGTAATTGCTCGTTGAATCTCTTTAAATCCTGCGCAAATTTTTCTAACTCTTCTGGATCAACAAGAGCAGATGGCATAATTGGCCTCCTAAAAATAGTATTAAGTTATTGGGGGTAATCGACCTGTGGAGTTGTTTCTCAAAAAATTATGGCATCATAATGAGAAACCAACACATTTTTCTGTGACTTCAAGTTTAACACAGTTTGTGTATCAATAACAGGTGACATTTGTCACGTATTTTTAGTGAGAGATGTCAGAAAGAAAAGACAAACCAACCAGTCTAACTAAGACGGACAATCGTCTTCAGATGAGTTGACGAATTAAACAAAAAATTCCTGGAGTTTGGCTTTTTTGGTCAAAGTTAGCAGGAAAAAGGATGACAAAAAGGGTGCCAAAAGCGCCCTTTTTGTGTTAAATACGAACGGAAGCGGCGACAGAGTTAGCTAAACCGGCCAAATAGGTTTCCTTTTTGAACCAGTTGTCCCCGGTTCCGGGCCAAAGGGGTCGAAATTCAGGGGTCCCCCACAGGGCAGCGCGGTAACTGCGCCACAAGGTATTGAAGGACCAGCGTTTAGCTCCGGGCCACCAGGGGGCTGGGGCGGGTGGGCCGCCACATAAGCCCCAGGTTCGGTAGCCCGCCAAAAGAAGGACCGCATAGACCCAGACACTCCACTGAACCGAGACCACGGCGGAACGGTTATTCCAGCACTGCTTTTCGCCAACACCCAGACCGCTTTTCATTTCGCGGTGAGCCACTTCCAGTTCCCAACGCTGCCATAACCAGGCCAGGAGCGTGTCAATAGACCCGGGCAATTGCCAGGTGTGGCCGACCCGGACGGCCGAGATCAAGTAGAAGGATGGGGTTCGATGCTGATAGTGCCGCTTTTTTCTGCCCACCAGTTGGTGTCTGCCTTTGACCACAAGTAGAAAAACAGGACGTTGCGGTAACCCCGCCCGCACAAAAGGACCTAAGAGTTGGTAGCGCATCTGGATCACCTTGCCTCGAACCAGCACCTGTTGCTGAGGCCAATGACGAAGGCCAGCGTGTAACCAGTCGGCTGGGTGAGGTGCTTTGTCCCCATAACTGGCCGGACGTCCTGGCCCTGAACGGGGTTCAGGCAGCCAATACAAGGCTCGGTTGCGGGCGGTGCGGACGATCAGGTTGACTTGCTCCGGCAACTGTCGCCATAACTCTAACACATCAAAACTGCCATCGGCCACAGCCAGAACTTGTTGCTGTGTTCGCTCGGCTTGATCCAGTTCTGACCGGATCCATTGCAAATACAGTAGTCCTGCTTCCCACTCTCGGCGCGGTGGGGCATTGGCCGGCACTGCTTTGGGCGGAAAGGCCGGGATAAATCGCAACGGAATAGCTCGACTGTATCCGTTTTCCAGCGGCGTCAACCACGCCCCCGTCAAAAAGCGTTGGGCTCGCTCTATCCCTGGTCGAAAGGCTGCTGTCTGGGCGGCCTTCAACCAACTCGTCCCCGGCATCTTCAAACTGCTCCGATGCAACTGGGTCCCATCGATCCCCACCACATACGGCTCTGTCGCTCCTACCTCGGCCAAGGTTTCTCGAAACAAGTTTCGGTTCAGGTTCTCTTCCTCAAATCGCTCTCGACTGAACAACCGATACCAGCCACTCCAATCTCCACTCGTTTGCCCCAAACTCAAGATGCTCTGGGCCACCGTGTGTCGCCCAAAACTGAACAACTCTGCCAACACCAACCCCACCGCCCGCCAGTAGGGTCGCGCTTGTTTGAACGCCGGTCGATGCGCTTCCAGCAGTTCCATCAAGTTCTTTAGCAGCGTTGGTATCTCTTGCTCTTTTGTGCTACCTTTCATGACAGAAGCCTCCTGGGTTTGCTTGGTCTCTCAACCTTACTTTACCCAAGAGGCTTCTCTTTTTCAATATCCCTGGATTAAAGGCCAAACCCCAGGAATCGATTCTGGCAAGAACTTGCTCAAAACCACCCATTTGCCGGCCAATTAGTCCAAATCAATCACGGCTGAAAAGCGGATGTGTTCATAGACGCCAAGTCTTCTCCAAATCGTCGGGATGAGCCGCCACGACAATCAATCGTTTGACATCTGCAAACGCTTCAAAACCGATCATACCATATCCCCCACTTTGCTAATTTTTCTGGGCCGACGCTTCACAAAATCGCCGGCCGCCAGCGCCGCGCCGCCCACAATAAACAGACAGGCCGCAGCGATGACCCAACTCGGTTGGGCCAGGCCAAACAACACCAATAATAATGTCGATAGCAGCGGCGCAGCGTAGGCAAACGCGCCCAGCACTTTGATGTTACCGCGCTTTACACCGTGATCCCAGGTAAAAAAAGCTGCGCCCACCGGCCCCAGTCCCATCAGCCCAATAGCCAGCCATTCCAGGCCAGAGGGCCACACCCACTGCTCAAACAACAGGTGGCACACCAGCGCCAGCAGCGCCGTCGCGCCGCAAAAGCCGCCCACCGAATCGGTGGGAATGGCCCCAAACAGCCGCGACAGCACCGAATACGAGGCCCAAATCACCGCGCAGACCACCGCCGAAACATACCCCAGCGTGTAGGCCGGCTCAAAATTGAGCGACTGGCCTTTGGTTACCAACAGCGCCGCGCCGATAAAACCCGCCCCGGCTCCGGCCAAATGGAACCAGCGCAGCCGCTCGCCGGGCAAAAACGTGGCAAAAACCACAATCAACAGCGGCCACAGGTAATTGATCAGATTGGCTTCAACGGCCGGCGAATTTTTGAGCGCCAAAAAATAGAAAAAGTGATAGCCAAACAGGCCGTAAATCCCCAGCGCCCACACCCGTCCCGGCAATTTGAGCGGTTTGACCAACCCTTCGCCGCGGCGCAGCCACAGCCCCAAACTGATAAAAAAGCCAACCGGAAACGACAGCGCGATCAGTTGAAAAGGCGGCACCTGTCCGCTCAAAGCGGTAAACAAAGCCAGGGTTGACCACATTAAAATGGTGCTGGCCCCAATTAAAGTGGCCCGGAATTGAGAGTCCATTCAGTTTCACGCAAAGTGTATAAATACTGGAGCGTTCGGCTCCACGGCGTTACAGGAAACCGGATTGATTTACCGCACCGGCAATTCGCCGCGGAAAGCATACGCCAACTGTTCAATCGCGTCAAAAAATTAGAGCGACGGCGATTGGCTGCAGCGATAAACCGTTACGCGGCCAATGCCACCGATTTTTCCGCGGTTTGGCCGATTGGCCTCAAGGATTTTTGGCGGTCATCGTAACATAAGTAGAACCCCAACTGTTACCATCAAAACCAAAACTCTGCCCAAAGGAGTTGTTCATGCGCCGCTGGATACACGTTTTGCTACCTGTCTGTTTCATCGCAGTGGTCATTGCTGTTGCCCCGGCCGCCTTGGCCGAATCGCCGACGCCGCCGATTTCAGCCGGAATTTTTATACCGCCGGCGGCCATGCCCGACGCCACACAACTCACCTACGCCCGGGTTATTACCGGCAGCGTCCCGGTTTTCGCCGCGCCCACCGATAGCGAACCGGCGCGCACCATCGAGCAGGGTTATGTTTGGGTAACGCTGGAAAATTACCCCGTTACACTGCACAAAAACGAGTTGTGGTACGCCATCAACCCCAATGAATGGGTGCAGGCCAGCTACCTGCAAGTATACCAGCCCTCATCTTTTATGGGGCTGGCGCTGTCCGAGCCAAAAACCTTCGCCTGGGTGGTGTTTGATACCTACACTGCGCCGGCCCCCGGCCAGCAGCCCGACTCAAACTCAATCCTGCTCAAACGATATATGACGCTGACATTTGACGGCATCGAGGCTGTGGACGGCCGGGACTGGTACAAAGTTGGCCCCGATCACTGGGTTGAACAGGGCATGCTGGCCGTGATTTGGCCCAAACCCCGACCAGAAGGTGTTGCCCCGCAGGACAAATGGATTGAGGTTGACCTGTACGAACAGACTCTGGCTGCGTATGAGGGCGACCGGATGGTCTACGCCACGCTAATTTCGTCCGGGCTGCCGTGGTGGCAAACCGAACAGGGGTTGTTTAAAATTTGGGCTAAAATTGCGCGCAATAAAATGAGCGGCCGCGATGGCTACCCGGATTACTATTTTTTGGAAGATGTCCCCTGGTCAATGTATTTTAACCGCAATTTTGCCCTGCACGGCGCGTACTGGCACGACAAATTTGGCATTCAACACTCGCACGGCTGCGTCAACATGTCGATGGCCGATTCCCGCTGGCTGTTCGATTGGTCCACGCCGGTCAATCAAACCGGCTGGAAGCTGGCTTCGGAGGAGGAGCCGGGCACGTGGGTGTGGGTTCACGACAAACTGAGCGACTCACCCGCCGCCACCGGCAGCATCGCGCTGCGGTCAACGGCAGCCAGTACATCCTTTAAAATTGGTTTGCGCTGAAACTTCAGCACCTCACCCGCCGCGGCCGCTTCAAATACGCCTTCGGCCACGTTGACATCCTCGTACACCAGCAAAATCAAATCGCTGCGGCCGGCCTGCCGCACTTTGTCCAGCTTGCGCTGCAAATAGTGCGGATGCCAAAAACCCACAATTTCCAGCAGCGCCCGCCGCCCGTCTTTGCGGTGGGTCAATGAAAAATCGGGGATCATCACCGAATCACCGGCAATGATCAAATCATCCTCACGAGCCAACTGCCACTTGCGTTTGGCTCCGCCGTACTTGGTTTCAAACTCGGCGGCAAAATCGGCCTCCAGCCGGCTGTCAAATTCGCGCCCCGGTTTAAAATGACCCCGCAGCGAGGTGCTGTCATCGAGCTGATACCGCAGCGGCTGGCTGCGCCCCGCGCCGGGCGGCAAAACTTCGGCCTCCATTTGCCAGCGCGGGCAGAGCAGCAGCGCCGGCAAAAATTTGGCAAACTGCACGCCGTAGCGAATGGTTGAGCTGACAAACGGTGAAATTGGCCCGTGCAGGGTAATCTGATAACCAACAGACGCCGGCCGAATGGTGTACATCAGTTTGAATAATTTGATGTATTTGAACACCTCTTTGTAGCCGCCCTCAACCACCAGCCGCATTTCCCGCGCCCAATAAAGCACACCCCGGGCCAATTCCAGGTTGTAGCGGGCAATCAAATCCGCCGGCGAAATTGGCTCGCCGGGGTTGAGCAGAATTTGCTCCTCGGCCAGGTCGGCAAACATGGCGGCCTCAACCTCCCCCGAACTCAGCCCCAGCCGGGCTGCGGTTTCGGCCAGCACCTCGGCCCGGCTGTGCGGTTGAAAAATATCGGCCTGGGTTGCAACCGGCCCGCGGCCAAAAAGCGCCGCCCGCAACTCGGCCGGAACAACCGGCGGCTCGTTGCCAAATGCGGCCCGCTGTTCCAGCACCGCCGCCAGTCCACGAATCACCGGGTAATTGAGGCTGTCGCCCTCAAACGTGCGCAGGGTCTCGGCCAGCGCGGCCCGGCTCTGCCCCACCTGCTCGCCAAACAGCCGGATCAGGCCCGTTGCCAGCGCCAGATTCTGGTAATTGGCCGGGATGCCGCGCACCGAAACCTGATCGTTTTCAATTTTGAGCCGGGGCCGGATCAACTCGGATTTGAGCATTTGGTTGCCACAAAAAATAAAAATAGACTCGCGAAAAATCAACTTTTGCCGAGAATAAAAGAAAAGTCGCTGTATTGTAACGGAAAGGTGCCATCATGAAAAACACCACGCGTTTGTTAGGGATCGCTGCGCTGCTGATCACCGGGTTGGCAGCCTGCAACGCCGCCCCGCCCGTCGATACTCAGGCCACCATTGAAGCCGCCGTCGCTGCCACCGGTGCCGCGCAGGCCGCCAATCAGGCCACCATCGAAGCCGCCGTGGCCGCCACTACCGCCGCGCAGGCCGCCAGCCAGCCCACGCCAACGGCGACTCTGGTCGTGCCGCCCCAGGCCACCGGTCAGCCCACCGATCTGCCGCCGGAGGTTGTGGCGATGACCGAAGAAGAGCTGGCCGCGCTCATCGATCAGGCGGTGAATGAGGCGGTGGCCGCCACCGAGCAGGTTGCCGCCGCCAGCGAGCAGGCCGCCGCCGATGGCACGGTTTCGCCGGATGAGGTGCAAACGGTGGAGGTGAGTTTTGCCAACGCCGACGAGGCCATGGCCTACGCCGAGGAGCTGCTGGGGCTTTATACCAGCCTGTACGGCGAACTGGCCGTGGCTGCGGTGGATGAATTGAGCCAGGTTGAAGACGAGCTGGCCGCGCTGGTGGTGGCAGTGGATGAACTCAATCAGGTGATGGCCGAGGTGAACACCTCGCTCGAGCAGGGTGTGGCGCTGGCCGAGGAAACCATCGCCCAAATTGAAACCGCCGCCCAAACCGTGAGCGAGACCGCGCAGACGGTGCAAAGCCAGACCCAGGCGTGGCAAACCACCCACCAAACCGATCGCGACAACCGCATTGCCACCGCGGTGGCCGTGCCGCCCAATCAGGTCAGCGGCGACCCGCAGGTGGCCATTAAAAATGTGCTGGACTTTGTGCAAACCGGCCAGGCGGCCACCGCCGACGGCCAGATTTCGGCGGATGAGCTGGCTCAACTGGCCCAATTGGGGGCGAACGCCAGCGCCGCCGCCGGGCAAAGCGGCAGCCTGGAGATGCAGGAACTGGCCGGCCTGCTGACCACCGTCACCGAGCATTTGGCCGGGGGTAACATTCCGCAGGCGCAGGCCGGGCTGGCTCAGCTTGGTGTAGCCGCGCCACTGGCCCTGCCGCCCAATAATATTCCGCAGGACCCGCGCTCGGCCATCCAAACAGCGCTCGAATTTGCCAGCGCCGGCCAGCAAATTTTGCAGGGCGACCCGCCGACCCCGGAACAGTTGGTGCAACTGGCTCAGTTGGGGTCAAACGCCAGCGCCGGCCTGTCGGCCAGCGGCATGCCGCAGTTGCAGCAGTTAGCCGGCAAGGTCAACGACATCACCGGCCAGATTTCACTGGGGCAGCCGGCACAGGCGCAATTGCAAATCAACCAGCTTGGCGCGGCGCTCAACTCGCTGCCCGACATCAATCTGCCGGAAAAGCCGGACCTGCCCAACCGGCCGTCGCTGCCGGATAAGCCGGCCCGGCCATCAAAGTAGCAGGTCGCGCTTGTAGCGTGACTGTCGGGCTGCAAGCCCGACCTACTCCGCTGCTGGCGCGGTTAATGAACTTTCACAATTTAATTCGGTAAAAATTTTCCCCAGCCCCCCTGGCCCCCCTTCCCTTTGGGAAGGGGGGAATTAAGGAAACGGTGTCAATTTCGGGCGCGAAGCGCCCGAAATTGACACCGAATTCCTCTTTTCCCCTCCCCCTTCAGGGGGAGGGGTTAGGGGAGGGGGATTACCGAAATAAATTTTTTAATCTTCATACACCGCGCCGGCCAACGCGGTCTTTCAGGGCAAATTGATCTTGTATTTCACAATTTTTGTCCGCGAAGCGACAAACAACTCGCCCTGGTCATTGAAGCGCAGGCCATAAGCCTGCACGTTGATCGAGTTGAGATACTGGCCGCCGGAGTCAAAAATTTTAACCGGCCCAACCAGTTCGCTGACGTAAACCCGGCCCTGCCCATCAACGGCAATGGCCATCGGCGAGTCAATGGCTGCCGGCCCGGAACCCCCGCCAAATGTGTCAAGATATTTGCCATCCGGGCCATATTTCAAAACCGCGTTATTGAACGTGCCCAAAGCGTAAATGTTGCCCAGGCCGTCTACCGCCACGCGGGTATCCAGCTCCGAGGAGTTGGTCTGCCCGCTCACCGCCTCACTGATGGTCAACGTAGGGGTACCGCCGGCGTTAAAACGCACAATGTCATCCTGACCGCCAAACCAGGGCGCGATCACCGCGCCATCGGCGGCCACCACCACATCGTCAAAACCCCAACCCCGCTCGTATTCAATTTGGCCCAGCGATTCGCCGGTTTCGGCGTTGTATTTGTTAATCAGGCCGCTCTGCACCACGTACAGGTTGCCCTGCCGGTCAACATCCATCCCGCGCAGCGGCATTTCGGTGTCTACTGACCACTGGTTGATGAATTTGCCGGTGTCGTCAAACACCTGAATCCGGCCGC
The DNA here is from genome assembly GCA_022071955.1 of Anaerolineae bacterium. Taxonomy (GTDB): domain Bacteria; phylum Chloroflexota; class Anaerolineae; order 4572-78; family J111; genus J095. Next base: position 76,758 of record JAJVIM010000018.1, on the reverse strand, counting down.
CGACATACTCGCCCACGTAAATGTGGCCGGTGTTGTTATCAACGGCCACGCTGCGGGCATCGGAAAACATGCCGGGGCCAATCCCCTCGGCCCCAAACGAAAACAGCACACTGGCCGGGCCGGGCGTTGGCGAGGGGGTGGCCGTTCGTGTGGGCCGGGGCGTAGGGCTGGAAGTGGGCGGCGCGGGGGTAGGCGGGTCGTTGGGTTGTTGGGCAATTTGGTCCGCTGCCGCGCCGGCCGTTGGCGGTTTTGGCTCGGTGGGGCGAGCGGTTGCTGCGGCCGGGGTGGCGGTTAACCGGGCGATCTCGGCGGGTTCCAGCACGCGGGTGGGCGCGGCGGGTTCGGTGGGTGCGGCAGCTTGAAAAAACCCCCCGGCATTAAATAACAACAGCCCGCAGGCCAGCATGGCCACCAGCACCAACCCCACCCCGGCCACCCCGGCGATCAAGGCATAGCTGGACAAACCGCTTTTGGGCTGGGTCACGGGCGGGACATCCGGGCCAGCCGCCCGCACCGTCGCTTCACTGCGAGCGATTTCGGTTTTGTCCGCGGCTGCTGGCGTAAACCGCGCCGAGTCAAGCACCGCCGCCGCCAGCGCGTTCACCAGTTCGCCGGCGGTGGCAAAGCGGTTTTCCGGGTTTTTGGCCATCGATTTGAGGATGACCTGCTCCACGGCCGGCGGCAGCTCCGGGTTGAGCACGTGCGGCGGCGGCAGGGGATCGTTGATGTGTTTAACCAGCACCGCAATGGGCGTTTCGGCTTTAAAGGGCACGCGGCCGGTGGCCATTTCGTACAAAATAACACCGAGGGCGTAAATATCAATCCGATGGTCAACCGTGCCGCCGCGCCCCTGCTCCGGGGCCATGTAGGCCGGCGTGCCCAGCACGCCGCCGGTCTGGGTTAAATTAGCCGAGCCTTCGACAATTTTAGCAATCCCAAAATCGACCAGCATGCAGTTGCCGCGGTCATCCACCAAAATGTTGCTGGGTTTCACATCGCGGTGGATGATCCCCTGCGAATGGGCGTAATCCAGGGCATCGCCTACCTGGCCAATGAAACGGTTGATCTGGTCCAGCGGCAGCGGTTTTTCCTGCAACAGGTTGATCAACGCGCCGCTTTCAATGAACGGCATCACCAAATAAGAAAAACCGTCAACTTCGCCATAATCGTGCACCGGCAGAATGTGCGGATGCCGGAGTTTGGCCAGCACTTTGGCCTCCTGTTCAAAACGGGCCACAAATTCGGGGTCGTTGGCAAAGTGCCGGGGCAGCACTTTGAGGGCCACATAGCGCTCCATGTTGGTTTGGTAGGCCTTGTAAACGGCGGCCATGCCGCCTTCGCCCAACGGCGCAACAATCCGATACGGCCCAAATTCCCTGCCGGTCAAATCTTCCATTGACAGTCCCCCTCGTAATTGTATTTTTCAAATCGACAGGCTCTATTGTAGCACAACCTTGGGCTAAAAACTATGCGCCCATTTACCCAATCTGATTTTGCAAACCGTGAAGCGCGTGATACAGTTAAGAGAGCTTAATTACTTGGCGAGCTTAACTATGTCGGTAAATCAACAACTTTCAGCCGCGCTCCGGGAATGGGCCGAACTTTTTATGCGCCGTTCGATGCGCGATTTTATCCATTTTATCAAAGCCAACGGCCTGTCAACAACCCAGCTCAATACGTTGATGCGGCTGTATCACCACGATTCCTGCCCGATGTCAGATATTGGCGATCATTTGGGTATTACTAACGCCGCCACCAGCCAGATGGTGCAGCGTTTGGTGGAGCAGGGGCTGCTGGCGCGCGCCGAAGACCCTACCGACCGCCGGGTTAAGCAGCTTACCCTCACCGCCGAGGGCCGGGCGCTGATTGACCGGGCCATCGAGGCCCGCCGTTTGTGGCTGGAAGACCTGACCTCGGCTTTGCCGCCTGACCAACAGGCCAACATCATCACCGCTCTGGTTGATCTAACCCACGCCGCCCGCAAACTGGATTCATCGTTGTAAGAAACGAGAATTAAATCAACTGTTCGATGGGGCATCGTTGGATAATGCGTGATCGGAAATTTTTATGCGTTACGAATTACGCATTACGAATTGCGTGAAGATGCACAATTACTAAAAAAATTACCCAACTCGCTTAAATTTGGAGGTGCTATTTTGATCAGCATGTCAGCGCGCCGCCGGCCGGGTGGCGCTAACGGCGGCGGCCTGAAACGGGCCATCCGCTACCTGACCCACTACCAATACCTGGCTATTCTGCCCTACCTTTTTTTGATTCTGGCCACACTATCACAACTGGCCGTGCCCCGACTGGTGGGTAGCATGATCGATGCCATTACCACCGGCCTCGCCGCCCAATCCGGTTTGGCCGCCGGCAGCCTGCGCGGACTCGCGCTCGCGGCGGGGGGAGTGGTGGTGTTTGCTGCGCTGCGCGGCCTGTTTGCCTTTTTACAGGTGTTCACCGCCGAGCGCAACTCGCAGAGCGTGGCGTTTGATCTGCGCAACGACTTGTTCACTCAAATCCAGCGGCTCTCTTTTTCTTACCACGACCGCAACCGCACCGGCCAGTTGATGGTGCGCGCCACCGACGATGTGGAAAAAGTGCGGCTGTTCATTGGGCAGGGACTGCTTTTTTTGGTGCAGGCCATTCTGCTCATCAGCGGCACCCTGATTTTGCTGTTCACTACCAACGTCTCGCTGGCGCTGGTGATGCTGCCCATTTTGCCAATTACGCTGGTGCTGTTTATGGTCTTTGGCTCGGTGAGCCAGCCGCTGTTTGCCCGGGTGCAGGCCAAACTGTCGGCGCTCAACACGGTGCTGCAAGAGAATCTGGCCGGCATCCGCGTGGTCAAAGCGTTTGCCCGCGAGCAAAATGAGCAGGTCAAATTCAACCGGGCCGCCACCGACGTAATGGACCAGCAAATTACCGTGGCCCGGCTGTTCACTTTTCTTTTCCCGCTGATTTTTCTCACGGCCAACCTGGGCCAGGCGGCGGTGCTCTATTTTGGCGGGCGGCAAATCATTGGCAACACGCTGACGCTGGGCCAGTGGCAGGAGTTTAGCCTGTACCTGATTTACCTGTTTTTGCCGCTGGCGCAATTTGGCATCATCATCACCCAAATGGGACAGGCTTCGGTTTCGGCCGGGCGCATCTTTGAAATCCTCGACGCCAAAAACGATGTCACCGACAAGCCCGACGCCATCACCCTGCCACCGGTGCATGGCCGGGTGACGTTTGATAACGTCACCTTCCGCTACTTCAACAGCGGCGAACCGGTGCTGCGCGGCGTCAGTTTTGAGGCCGAACCGGGCCAAACCATCGCGCTGCTGGGCGCGACCGGCTCCGGCAAAACCACCATCATCAACATGCTGCCCCGTTTTTACGATGCCACCACCGGTGCAATTCGGATTGACGGCCACAATGTGCGCGATGTCACGCTCGATTCGCTGCGCTCGCAAATTGGGATTGTGCTGCAGGAAACCACGCTGTTCAGCGGCACCATTCGCGATAACATTGCCTTTGGCCGGAGCAACGCCTCGCTCGACGAGGTGATGGAGGCCGCCACAGCCGCCGCCGCCCACGATTTCATTATGTCGTTCCCGCAGGGCTACGACACGCCCGTGGGCGAACGCGGCAGCACGCTCAGCGGCGGCCAAAAGCAACGCATCGCCATTGCCCGCGCTTTGCTGCTCAACCCGCGTATTCTCATTTTGGATGACTCAACCAGCGCCGTGGATTTGGCCACCGAAGCCAAAATTCAGCACGCGCTGGACCGGCTGATGAAAGGGCGCACCAGCCTGGTTATCGCCCAGCGCATCAGCACGGTGGTCAACGCCGATCAGATTCTGGTGCTCGACAAAGGCACAGTGGCGGCGCAGGGGCGGCACGCCGAGTTACTGGAAACCAGCCCGCTCTACGCCGAAATTTACAACTCGCAACTGGTGGATGACGCCCCGGACAGCGAATAGCGACTATTACTGACCCCCTCCCCTAACCCCTCCCCCTGACAGGGGGAGGGGAACAGAAAAACGTGGGTGACGCAGGCGCTAAGCGCCTGCGTCACCCACAGAAAAGTACTCCCCCTCTCCCGCTGGGAGAGGGGGGCAGGGGGGAGAGGGCCAACCAACGTTATTTTTTAAGGAGATTTTCTATGTTTGGTGGACAAGACGGCTTGCGCCGGATTATGAGCCAGGAAACCCTAAAACCAACCAGCGTCAGCGAGACGCTGGCCCGCTTTGGCCACTACTTTAAACCGTACTGGCCGGTGCTGGCCGTGGTGCTGGTGCTGGTAACCGGCGCAACCTGGAGCCAGGTTACCGCCCCGGAACTCATTGGCCAGGCGGTTGATTGCTACCTGAGCACGCCGGCCGAAGCCGCGCTGGGCGGCGGCCCCGCCGGCCAAAATATCAGCGCGGGCGGGCAAACCAACTGCTGGTACCAACCTTCGCCCACCGACCTCACCACCGCGCAGCGGCTGGCCGGCCTGGGCCAACTGGTGCTGCCGATTGTGGGGTTGTACGTGCTGAGTTCGGTGCTCATCGGGATGACCTTTTTCTCGATGACGTGGACCGGCCAGCGCGTGCTGCGAGCCATGCGCATCGATGTATTTGAGCACCTGCACCGGCTCTCGCTCAACTACTACGCCGAAAACGAAGCCGGCGATTTGATGAGCCGCCTGACCAACGACTCGGAAACCATTGGGCAGGCCTTTAACTTTGCGCTGGTCAATGTTTTCAGCGGCGTGCTGCTCATTTTGTGGATTGCGGCCAATATGCTGGCCAAAAGTGTGCCGTATGCGCTGGTCAGCCTGGCCGTAGTGCCGATTATGATTGGGGCCACCCTCTGGTTTTCTGACCAGGCGCGCAAGGCCTTTCGGCGCACCCGGTTGGAGATGGGCAGCATCAACGCTGAATTGCAGGAAAGCATCTCGGCGGTGCGCGAAGTGCAGGCCTTCAATCGGGCCGAGGAAAACATTGAAAATTTCAAAGTGACCAACGCCGCCAACCGCGACGCCAACGTGCGGGCGGTGGCGTTTACCAGCGCGCTGGCCCCCACGCTTGAAGCGCTGGGCTACGTGGCCCTGGCCATTGTCGCCGGCGTCGGCGGCTGGGTGCTGTTGAGCGGCGGCACGCTGTTTGGCAGCGTTATCTCGCTGGGCATCGTGGTCACTTTTTTAACCTACGTGCAGCGCTTCAACCAGCCCATCCAGCAGATTTCGGTGCTGTGGACCAACATCCAAAACGCCATCGCCAGCGGCGAGCGCATATTCAACCTGCTCGACGAAGTGCCGCAGGTGCAGGATAAACCTGGCGCGCAGCCAATGCCGCTCATCGAGGGGCGAGTGGAGTTGGTCGATGTCTCCGCGGCGTACAAGCCGGATGAACCGGTGCTGAAAAACGTCAGCCTCACCGCCGAGCCGGGGCAGACCATCGCTATTGTGGGGCCAACCGGCGCGGGCAAAACCACCATCATCAACCTGCTGCCCCGCTTTTACGATGTGACCGGCGGCGCGGTGCGCATCGATGGGCGGGATGTGCGCGATGTGGCCACCGCCAGCCTGCGCCGGCAAATTGGCCTGGTTTTGCAGGACACCTTTTTATTTAGCGATACGGTGCTGGAGAACATTCGTTACGGCCGGCCTGAAGCCAGCGACGACGAAGTCATCGCTGCGGCCCAACTGGCCCGCGCCGATAGCTTTATTGAGCGGCTGCCGGATGGCTACCAAACCGTGCTCGGCGAGCGCGGCAGCGGCCTCAGCCAGGGGCAGCGCCAAATGCTGGCGATTGCCCGGGCGGCGCTGGCCAATCCGCGCCTGTTGATTTTGGATGAAGCCACCTCCAGCGTTGATACCCGCACCGAGCGCCTCATTCAAACCGCGCTCGATGAGTTGCTGCGCGGCCGCACCAGTTTTGTGATCGCTCACCGGCTCAGCACCATTCGCAACGCCGACCAGGTGCTGGTGCTGGATCACGGCCGGGTCATTGAGCGCGGCACCCACACCCAACTGCTGGCCCGGCAGGGCTTTTATTACAACCTGTATATGAGCCAATTTCGCGCTCAGGAAGAAATGTTAGCCGGATAAATTGGTGTCAAATTTGGGCGCTTTGCGCCCAAATTTGACACCGATTTCTTTGGCCCTGTGGTGAAACTTTCGCGGCGGGCATTTTTTAGCCTAAAATTCAAAAGTAACCTGATGAAACTATTTTCCTCAAACCATCTATCCGACCCGAACGGAACATTAAAGCGCGTTACCACCCGTCCGGCCGCCATTCTGCGCTATGTCGCCGAACTGGCCGGCAGCCGCCCCTTTCCGTCCATCCGCTTTGCGCAAACCTTTAGCGCGTTTCGGCACCGCAACTACCGACTCTGGTTTGTGGGCCAGCTTATTTCGCTGGTTGGCACCTGGACGCAAACCACGGCGCAGGGCTACCTGGTTTTTGAGCTGACCCATTCGCCGGTGTATCTGGGCTACGTCGGCTTTGCCGCCGGCGTGCCATCGTGGCTGTTTATGCTGTACGGCGGCGTCATCGCCGACCGCATTCCGCGCCGGCGGCTGCTGGTGTTCACTCAAACCGCGATGATGATTCTGGCCCTGGGGCTGGCCGCGTTAACGTTTCTGCGGCTGGTTCAGCCCTGGCACATTATGGTTTTGGCCCTGGGGTTGGGTATTGCCAACGCCTTTGATGCGCCGGCGCGCCAATCGTTTGTATTGGAAATGGTTGACCGCGATGACCTGCCCAACGCCATTGCGCTCAACTCCAGTATGTTCAACCTGGCCACGGTGGTTGGCCCGGCGATCGGCGGGGTGGTGTATGCGCTGGTCGGCCCGGCCTGGTGTTTTACCTTTAACGGACTGACATTTTTGGGCGTGATTGCGGCCCTGCTGCTGATGCGGATCAAACCCCTGGCCGCGCGCGCCAACAACAACGCCGCCCTGGCCGATCTGCGCGAAGGGTTACGCTACGTGGCCGCCAACCCCGCTATTCGCACCCTGATTGCCGTGGTGGCGATGATCAGCCTGTTTGGGATGGCCTATATGACCCTCATTCCGGCCTGGGCCGTAACCGTACTGGGCGGCAACGAAACCACCAACGGCTGGCTGCAATCGGCGCGGGGGCTGGGTGCGCTCGGCGGGGCGATGATGATTGCCATGCTGGGCCGCATCAATTTTAAAGGGAAATTACTGACCACGGGCCTGTTTGTTTTTCCCGGTATGCTGCTTGTTTTTGCCACAATGCGCTGGCTGCCGTTCTCGTTGCTGGCGCTGGTGGGCGTGGGCTGGGGCTTTATGATTCTGTTCAATATGGCCAACACCCTCATCCAAACGCTTGTTTCCGATGAACTGCGCGGGCGAGTGGTCAGCGTGTACACCCTCAGCTTTTTTGGCCTGGCCCCGCTGGGCGCGCTGCTGGCCGGCTGGGCCGCCGAAACCATCGGCGAGCCGCTGACCATTATCCTCAGCGCCCTGATCTCGCTCGCTTTTGCCGCCTTCCTGTGGGTTCGCGTGCCGCACCTGCGCCGGTTAAACTGAGTCCCTCCCCCAAAATAAAAACGGAGATACCGCTCACCGTCAGGTTCGCCGGTATCTCCTTTCCGCAACACACGTAAATGCTGCTCGCCGTTGAGCATGGGTCTAACGCATGCGCGAGCTTATTGTACTCCAACCTGGCTGATTCAGCGAATTTCCCAAAAAGGGGCCGATATGGAGAAATATTACGTGGTCAGGTTGGGGCGGCAAAGCCACCCCAACCTGACCACGTTTCTTTTATTTCCCCCCTTCCCTGGGGAAGGGGGGCTAGGGGGGATGGGGGGGCAAAATGAGGAATTTTTGATTCCCCGGTTAAGTTCTGATTATCCCTGCCTGCAAATCACCGATTCTCCGGTTAAAAGTTGTAACTTCTTACTAAGAAAGTTGCAACTTCTTATTAAGAAATATATAATTTCTTAATAAGAAACTTATCATTTCTTAGTAAGAAATACATAATTTCTTAGTAAGAAACTTATCATTTCTTTACCTGCAATTTAATATTGGAGACAAGCAATGGTCAGTCGAATTAAAGCAATTAATGAGTCCCGCCCTAAAATTGCCCTGAGCCGAACCGTTCAAATGGATGAACTCATCAAATTTATCGCGAGTCATTCAGGGTTGAGTTCGGGCGGAATTATGCAAGTGCTGCTGGAAGTACACGATGCAATTGTTTATTTCAATAGTTATGGTCAAGGGGTTAAAGTAGAAGGCTTAGGCACTTACCTGCCCAACCTTCGCCTGGATGGCAGCCTTGATATTGAACACCGGCAGGACCCGCGGCTAAAACGAGACCTCAACCAGCGCGAGTTTGGCGGCGCGATTGTGAACCACAAGAACGTTGGCAAATCGGCGGATGAATTGGTGGCTCTGTGGAACGAAACCCACCCCGATGACCCGGTAGAAGAGTAGGCGTCACCTTTGAAACTGCGGCGCACCGTGCTAAAATGTAGCGGCGCAAGCGCAACCAAAAATCATTCCAAAGAAGGAGTAGTTCTATGGCGAAACCAAAGGTATTTGTCACCCGCATCATCCCCGACAAGGGACTGGACATTGTAAAAGAATTCTGCGAGGCCAACATCTGGCCCGGCGAACTGCCGCCGCCCCGCGACGTGCTGCTGGAAGGCGTCAAAGGCGTCGATGGCATCCTGTCGCTGCTCACCTCCAAAATCGATGCCGAGGTGATGGACATCGCCGGCCCGCAGCTCAAAGTGATCAGCAACTATGCTGTTGGCTTTGACAACATTGATATCCCCGCAGCCACCCAACGCGGCATTCCGGTCGGCAACACCCCCGGCGTCCTCACCGACACCACCGCCGATTTTGCTTTTGCCCTGCTGATGGCCGCCGCTCGCCGCGTAGTTGAAGGCGACAAATACACCCGCGCCGGCAAATGGCAAACCTGGGGCCCCAAACTGCTGCTCGGCCCGGATGTTCACGGGGCCACGCTCGGGTTGGTGGGTTTTGGCCGCATTGGCAAGGCGATGGCCAAACGCGCCAGCGGCTTTGATATGAAAGTCCTCTATTACGATCCCATTATCAAGGATGACCCCGACGCCGCCGCGCTCGGCGCGCAATCCGCCGATCTGGACACCGTGCTCAGCCAGTCGGATTTTATTTCGGTGCATACACCGCTCACCCCGGACACGCGCCACCTGATCAACGCCACGGCGCTGGCCAAAATGCGCCCCGAGGCGATTGTGATCAACACCGCCCGCGGCCCGGTGGTTGACCACGACGCGCTTTACGAGGCGCTGAAAAGCGGGCAAATCGCTTACGCCGCCCTCGACGTGACCGACCCGGAACCCATTCCGCTGGACAGCCCGCTGCTCACGCTGGACAACATCATCATTGCCCCGCACATTGCCAGCGCCAGCGTGGCCACCCGGGATAAAATGGCCGAGATGGCCGCCGCCAATCTGCTGGCCGGCCTCAAAGGCGAACCGCTGCCCACCTGCGTCAACCCGGAATTGTACAAATAGCGAATTGCGCCGCTTGAACGGCTTCACTATCTGCCCTTCATTCAGGGGCGGACAGATGATAAAAATTAGCGTTTTTTGCCCCTCCCCCCAACCCACCTGTGCCCCGTAGGGGTACTCCCCAAAAATTTGGGGAGGGGGAGCGATTTAACGGGTGTGGTTTGGGCGGCTGTGCCGCCCAAACCACACCCAAAACTCTTTTCTCCCCCTTCTCCCTGAGGGACGAAGTGCCCGAAGGGTGGAAGGGGGCCGGGGGGATGAGGGTGACTGAAACGCATCCCAAAAATTCATTATCTATCCACCCTGAAAAATTTGGAGAAAAGTTACTACCGCCAACCCCATACGGGAGAATCAACTATGCCCACACTCAGAGACGACGCCCTGACCATTATCAACCGCGTCATCGAGGCCGCCCTGCCCGAAACCGCCGTCACCAAACAGTTGCGGGCGCTCGATTTGCCGGAGCGGCTGACCCTGGTAACTATTGGCAAAGCCGCCTGGCGCATGGCCCGCGCCGCCAAAACAGAGCTCGGCGAGCGCGTGACTCAGGGCATCGTTATTACCAAGTACGAGCATTCGCTGGGACCGATTACCGGACTGGAGATTTTTGAAGCCGCCCACCCCCTGCCCGACGCCGCCGGCATCGACGCCACCCGCCGGGCGCTCGACATTGTGCAGCCGTTGGGCCGCGCCGACACGGTGCTGTTTCTGGTGTCCGGCGGCGGCTCGGCGCTGTTTGAAGCGCCCGTGGCCGGCGTCACGCTCGATGATCTGGTGCTGGTCAACAAACTGCTGCTCCAATCCGGAGCCAACATTGTAGAAATCAATACCATCCGCAAACACCTGTCCACGGTTAAAGGCGGCCGTTTTGCCGAACAAGTCGCTCCGGCCAGGGTGATCTCGCTGGTGCTGTCTGATGTGCTGGGTGACCGGCTCGACAGCATTGCCTCCGGCCCGGCCTACCCGGACTCAACCACCAGCGCCGAGGCGTTGGCTATTGTCCAAAAATACCGGCTCGATCTGCCGGCCTCTATCCGCGACGCCCTGCGCACCGAAACACCCAAATCGCTCAACAACGTGGCAACGCACATCATTGGCAGCGTCCGCGTTTCCACCGGGCAGGCCAGCGCCACCGCCCGCGAGTTGGGCTACTCACCGCTGGTGCTGACCACCACGCTCGATTGCGAAGCCCGCGAGGCCGGCCGCTTTGTGGCCGCCATCGCCCGCGATGTGGCCGCAAGCGGCAATCTGCCCCGGCCCTGCGCCGTTATTTTGGGCGGTGAAACGGTGGTCAATGTCAAAGGGGCTGGCCTGGGTGGCCGCAATCAGGAACTGGCGCTGGCCGCCGCCGCCGGCATCAGCGGGGTAGACGGCGTAGTGGTCGCCTCGGTGGGCACGGACGGCACCGACGGTCCCACCGACGCCGCCGGCGGGCTGGTCGATGGCGGCACGGTGGGCCGGCTGGCGGCCAAAGGGTTAACTGTTGACCAACTGCTGGGGAACAACGACGCCTATCACGGCCTGGCGGCCAGCGGCGATCTGCTAAAAACGGGGCCAACCGGCACCAACGTCAACGATTTGACGCTGGCGCTAATAAGGTAATAGGGTGGGGCTGGCCGGCTGCGCCGGCCAGCCCCACCCTAAACTACTCCTCGTCCTCTTCGAGGCCGGCCTGCTCGCGGAGCAGCTCAAGCTGCTGGGCCACGCTGCCGGCGCCGGTGCCGCCGATGCCGGCGCGACGGTCGGCGGCGCGGTTAAAGGTGAGCCGCTCATGCACATCGCGGCCAAACAACGGGCTGAACTGCTGGAGCGCCGCCAGCGGAAACGAAAAAAGCGGCTGGTCCAGCGCGATGGACTGGCGCACAATCTGGCCCACAATGTGGTGCGCCTCGCGGAAGGGCATCCCTTTGTCGGCCAGATAATCGGCCAGTTCGGTGGCCAGCATGGCGCTGTCCATCTGATCGTAAATGGCCGCCGTGTTCACCTTTAACGTGCTGACAACCCCGGCGGCAATCGGCAGGGTCATGCTCAGCGTATCGACGGTGTCAAACAGCGGCTCTTTGTCTTCCTGCGAGTCCTTATTGTAAGTTGAAGGCTGGCCCTTCATCGTCGCAAACAGGCCGGTCATCGAACCGATCACCCGGCCAGTTTTCCCCCGGATCAGCTCCAGCGAGTCCGGGTTTTTCTTTTGCGGCATAATGCTGGAGCCGGTGGAGTAGGCATCGTCCAGCTCGACAAAACCAAACTCGCGGCTGCTGTAAATGATCAAATCTTCGGCCAGCCGGCTGAGATGCACCTGCACTATCGCCGCCCAGCTCAGAAACTCCAAAATGTAGTCGCGGTCGGCCACGGCATCCATGCTGTTCACCGACACGGCGGCAAAGCCGAGGTCAGCCGCCAGCGCCAGCCGGTCGATGGCAAAAGGCGTGCCGGCCAGCGCCGCGCTGCCCAGCGGCAGCACATCAACCCGTTTGAGCAGGTCATCGAGCCGATCTTTGTCGCGCTGCAATTGCCAACCAAAGCTGAGCAGCCAGTGCGAAAAACGGACCGGCTGGGCCTGCTGCAAGTGGGTGTAGCCGGGCATAATCACGTTGAGGTGCTCTTCGGCTTTGGCGATGATGGCCGCTTGCAGCCCGGTGAGCTGCTGCCGCAGTTGGGCGATGTGCCGCTTGAGCCACAGCCGGGTGTCGGTGGCCACCTGATCGTTGCGCGAGCGGCCGGTGTGCAGCTTGCCGGCCACGTCGCCGACCAGCTCTTTCAAGCGGCGCTCAACGGCGGTGTGAATATCTTCGTCGCCGGGTTTTATCCCGAACTGGTCTGCGGCAAATTCGGCCCGCACCGACTCCAGCCCGCCGCGAACAGTCTCGGCTTCGGCCTCACTGAGCACGCCCGCGCCGACCAGCACCCGCGCCCAGGCCATGCTGCCGCTGATGTCGTCCGGCCAGAGGCGAATGTCAAAACGCAGGCTGTCTTGAAATTGGCGCATCAGCGCATCGGTTTCGCCGCTAAAACGGCCGCCCCAAAGTTGAGTCATCGCCTAATCCCGTTTGAATTTGCTGTAGTCCGGCTCTTCGTGCTCGCGGCGCACGCCCTCGCTGTCGAGCAGGGCTTCAACTTTGAGCGGCAAGCCAAACAGCTTGATAAAGCCTTCGGCGTCCTGCTGATTGTACACATCCTCTTCGCCAAAGGTGGCAAAATCTTCGCGGTAGAGGCTGTAGGGCGATTTGCGCCCCACGAGCGTAATGTTGCCCTTGTACAGTTTCAGGCGAACAGTGCCGGTCATCTTGCGCTGGGTGAAGTTAACAAACTCGTCCATGGCTTTGCGCAGGGTGGTGAACCACTGGCCGTTGTACACCAGATCGGCGTATTTAAGAGCGACCACCTGTTTGTAGTGCAGCGTTTCGCGGTCGAGGCAGAGCTGCTCCAGCGCCTGATGCGCCTCGACGAGGATACTGCCACCGGGGGTTTCGTACACGCCGTGGCTCTTCATGCCGACCAGCCGGTTTTCCACCAGATCGATACGGCCCACGCCGTGTTTGCCGCCAATGGCGTTCAGATCGTTGATCAGGCTGATAGGGCCGCGGGCCACGCCATTGATCTTTTTGGGGATGCCTTCCACAAAATCAAGCTCGATATATTCCGGTTCGTTGGGCGCGTCTTCGGGGTCAACGGACAGTTGGAACATCGCCTTTTCCGGCTCGAGCCAGGGGTTTTCCAGAATGCCGCCCTCGTGGCTGAGGTGCCAGATGTTGCGGTCGCGGCTGTAAATGGATTTTTCGGTAGCCGCCACCGGCACGTGGTATTCGGCGGCGTAATCGAGCGCGTCTTCGCGGGAGCGGATGTCCCACTCACGCCAGGGAGCGATCACCTGCAATTTGGGGTTGAGCGCCTGGTAGGTCAGCTCAAAGCGCACCTGGTCGTTGCCTTTGCCGGTGGCCCCGTGCGAGAGGGCGTCGGCGCCTTCCAGCGCGGCGATTTCAACCTGGCGCTTGGCAATGATGGGCCGGGCAAAGCTGGTGCCCAGCAGGTATTTGCGCTCGTAAATGGCGCCGGCCTTCAGCGTGGGAAAAATATAATCGACAATAAATTCTTCGCGCAGGTCTTCAATGTAGCATTTGACCGCGCCGGATTTAATGGCTTTTTCTTCCAGGCCATCCAGCTCTTCGGCCTGGCCCAGATTGGCCACCATACAGACAACTTCGCAGCCGTAGTTGTTTTTGAGCCACGGCACAATCACGCTGGTATCCAGCCCGCCGGAATAGGCCAGCACTACTTTTTTCACTTTGGGCCGGGCCGTCTTTGGCGCTGCCGCTGCCACAGATTTTTCTTTTTGTTTTTTGTCAGACATGTCTCCTCCAGAGAAACGCAGAATTGGATGTTACAATCTTCGGCGCAGGTCATCCACTTTACGGACAATGACGGCCGCCGCACCGGTCAGGCTGACCAAATCACCGGCGGTGATGGGTTCATCGGCTTTTTCCGGGTCTGAGGGAGCGGTCATCAGCAGGTAAGCCACACCTGCCCCCAGCACTGCCCCAATCAGCCCGCCAGCAAGCAACACGGTTTGTTTCTTTTCCATTTTGGACTCCGGCAATATATTGTGAAGTTAAAATTGAACCGGATTATAATACACAATGGCTAAAATGTGAATTACCTGTTTGAACAGGATATGGGCCTCTGCCACACCGTTTTGCGATTACGCCCACATCTGCTACAATCGACACCAAACAGGTGCGAATACCAATGAAAGCGTGATGGTTGGGCTACAATTTCTGCGATACCGCACCGAGAATGCCTGTCTCTGGGACAGGTAAAAAATTAGGATAGGGACGCTTCGCGAAGCGCCCCTACATTCGCTGATTTGCCGACTCGCTGATTATTAAAGGAAATGGTATGGCATCCTCAAAAAACGTATGGCAACGGCTGGATGGCCCGCTTAAAATTGGGCTGAGCTTTGCCATTTTGGGCATCATTTTAACCATCATCGGCATTTTCCGCGACCCGACCACGCCGGTGACGGCCTGGTCGCTGGGGGTGGGCAGCCTCATTTCCGGGCTGGTGTGGGGCGTGGTGAGTTGGGCCATTGCCACCGCCGCCGTTGAAGTAGAAGACGACGTGCAGCAGGCCCAACAAGAAACCGATGAGTCGTAACAGCGTAATGCTGACCGGCCTGATTGGCCTGATTGGCTCGCTGGCCATGACCGTCGCCGCCATTTACGCCATGAGCGCCGGGCTGGTTCCGCCGCTGCTCAACCGGCCCCTGTGGGTGTGGGGGCTGTTTTTATTTTTGCTCACCTTCTCGCTGCTGGAAATCCCGCTGATGATTTTTGGCCTGCGTAAAATGGCCGCCAGCGTTAACCCCACAGCCCGCCACGTTGTGCTGGTAACTAACGCCGGCTACACCTTGTTTGCCGGGGTGTATGCCCTGCCCTTTATTTTGCTGGCCGGCGTCTCGTGGACAGAATTGCTGGCCGGGGCCGGGCTGGCCTCGCTCAGTATTGTCAGATTCATAACTTCGGTGGTGACATTACCCAATGAAAAATAATTTTGACCTGACCCAAATCCACGCGCTGGCCATCGATATGGATGGCGTATTGTGGCGCGGCAACGATCCTCTGCCCGGCCTGACCAAATTTTTTAACCTTTTGGAACAGCACCGGATCAAATACATTTTGGCCACCAACAACGCCAGCAAAACGCCGCAGGAATACCAGCGCAAACTGGCCGGCATGGGTGTGAGCGTTGAGCCAGACGTGGTGCTGACCTCTTCGCTGGCCACCGCCGCCTACTTAAAAAACGAACTGCCCGGCGGCGGGCGAGTGTTTGTGGTGGGCCAGTCCGGCCTCATCGAAGCGATGGCCAACGCCGGCTTTGAGGTGATGCCCGATTCCAGCCAGCCGGTTGACGCCGTTGTGGCCGGCATCGATTTTACGCTGACTTACGACAAATTGCGCCACGCAGCGCTGCTCATTCAGCGCGGGGCGCGCTTTGTGGGCAGCAACGGCGACCTGACTTTTCCGGCGGAGGAGGGCGATTGGCCGGGCGCGGGGTCGATTTTGGCCGCCATTGAAGCGGCAACCGGAGTAACGCCGGTCACCATCGGCAAGCCGGAACCGTTAATGTTTCAAATTGCCATGCAAAAAATGGGCAGCGACGCCGCCCACACGGCCATGCTCGGTGACCGGCTGGAAACCGACATCGCCGGCGGGCAGCGCGCCGGGCTTAAAACCATTCTGGTAACCACCGGCGTCGATAATGAATCAACCATTCCCGTTAAGGGTTTTTATCCCGATGCCGTTTTTAGCGGCATTAACGAGCTGGCCGACATCTGGCGCAGCCAACTGGCCGGGTAACCCATGAAGCCGCTGGTGATTGCCCATCGCGGGGCGCGCAGCCTGGCCCCGGAAAACACGCTGGCCGCGGCCCGCACAGCGCACGCGCTCGGCGCGGATATGTGGGAGCTGGATGTCCACCTGTCCGCCGACGGCGAGTTAATTGTTTTTCACGATGACACGCTCACCCGTACCACCAACGCCCGGGCCGTATTTCCCCAGCGCATGCCGTGGTGGGTCAGCGATTTTACGCTGGCCGAAATAAAACAGCTCGATACCGGCCGCGTTTTTTTGCGCAGCGACCCCTTTGGCCAGATTGCCGCCGGTCACGTTTCGCCCGCGGCACAGGCGGCGCTGCAAACGGAGCCTGTGCCCACCCTGCGCGAGGCGCTCCAATTGACCATCGACCTGGATTGGCGGGTAAACGTTGAGATCAAAGCCCAGCCGCCGCAGTCGGCAGTGTCCATCCCCGAGCGGGTAACGCGGCTTATTGAAGAACTCCGGGCCGAGAGCCGGGTGCTGGTGTCATCGTTTGTACCGGACTATTTGCAGCAGGTTGCGGCGCTAAATCCCAATATTCCTCTGGCGCTGCTCACCGAAGGGCCAATCGCCCAATCGCTGCTGGCCAAATTTTTACTGGCCGGCGCCGCGCCGCCGCTGGTTCACCTTTCTGGCTTTGACCCCACCCCGTTATTGGCCCAGTTGGGCAGCACCGTGTTTCACCCCTATCACCACACCGTTACGCCCGAGGATGTGCGGATTTTGGGCGAACGCGGCATCGCCGTCAATGTTTGGACGGTCAACAACCCGGCCGACATGCGCCACTGGATTGCTGCCGGCGTCAACGGCATCATCACCGATTTCCCGCAACTGCTGGTTGACATGCTAATTACGCCTCCCGGCGAATGATGACCGGCTCCGGCGGCAGCGCCAGCATGCCGCGAGTCACCATTACCGGCGAGTCATTAAGCAAATTGGTGTAACGGCCATCGGGCAGCGGCACGGCGACCACCCCCGACCCGCCCCGCACATTGAACAGCCCCACCAACACCGACGACGCGCCCTGCCAGCACGCCTCAAAATGGCTGTCGCCGGCGCTCAGTTCAAACTGGCCGGTCACCACGGCCGGGTCTTTTTTGAGCGCCGCCAGCCGGCGCAGAAAATCGGAGAAAGGTGGCTCGCCGGCGGGCCAATCGATGGGGTCAGGCTCAAACAGGGTGGGCAGATGAGCCAGCGCCGCTTCCTGGCCGGCGTAAATTAAAAACGCGCCCGGCAAAAAGGCGGCCAGCGCCGTCCAGCATTGGGCCTGCGCCAGTGTGGGCGTTAGCGACACAATGCGCGGCTGGTCGTGGTTTTCCACAAAGCGCAGCTTGGCAAAATTGGCCGGGTAAATCCCCTCCTGAAATTCCAGCATTCTGGCGTAGCCGGCCAGCGGCAGTTGCCCGGCCACGCAGGCGCGCCACTCGTCGTGGATGTCGTAATCGTAGGTCAGGTCAAACGCGGCGTACAGTTCGGCGTCGGCGTGAGCAATGTACCCCCGCTGGCGAATGTGGCGCACAAACTGCAAATGCACCGATTCGGCCAGCCAGATGAACCGGGGCTTAACTTCCGCCACCGCCGCCCGCGCCTGCCGCCAAAAATCCAGCGGTACCAGCGAGGCCACATCGCAGCGAAAGCCATCAACCCCCAACCGCACCCATTTGAGCAGCGATTCGATCAAGTAATCAGTCAGGGCCGGGTGGCCGTGGCGCAGATCAACCACGTCCGACCAGTCGGCCACGCGGGGCGCGGGCCGGCCAATCGGGTCGTGATAAAACCAGTCCGGGTGCTGGCGGGCCAACACCGAATCCGGCGCGGTGTGGTTGAACACCACATCGATCATCACTTTCAACCCCAACCGGTGGGCGGCGTCGGTAAGTTGTTGAAAATCGGCTTCGGTGCCGTAGGCCGGGTTAACGGCCCGGTAATCAGCAATGGCGTACGGCGATCCGGCCGTGCCTTTGCGCTTAATATGGCCGCTGGGATGAATCGGCATCAGCCAGACTACATCCGCGCCCAGCGCTTTGATGCGCGGCAGGTCGGCGGTTACATCGGCAAATGTACCGTTCGGCCCGTGGTTGCGCACAAAAACTTCGTAAATTACCAGTGTGTTAATAGCAGCAGGCGTATCGATGGCCATGTTGTCCTCCTGAGAAAATAAACGAATCTGCGAATCAGCGAGTCAGCGAATGTAGGGGCGGTTCGCGAACCGCCCCTACCATATTTCACTCATCCCATTTGAGGGGTTATGATATAATCCCTGTCAGATGCGCGCAAATTAAATTTTTCCGATTGGAATAACGATGATCGACCCTAACATATTGGCCAGTTGGCTGAGCCGGCTGGTGCAAATTCCCAGTGTTAACCCCAGCCAGGCCGGGCCAAAAGCCGGCCCGCCCGGCGAAGCCCGGTTGGCCGAGGCAGTAGCCGGCTGGTTTGAGGCGTTTGGCGGACAGGTGCAAACGCACGAGGTATACCCCGGCCGGCCCAACGTGTACGGTATCTGGCGCGGGCAGAGCGAACGCTGGGCCGCGCTGGATGTGCACATGGACACCGTTGGCGTGGAGCAGATGACCGATGAACCGTTCAGCGGCCGGGTGGCGGATGGCCGGGTTTACGGCCGCGGCGCGGTGGATACCAAAGCCTCGCTGGCGGTGGCGCTGGCCCTGCTGGAACAAATGCACCGCGACCGGCGGCAGCCCGTGCCCAACCTGCTCATCGCCGCCACGGTTGACGAAGAAAACGCCGCCCGCGCCGCGCCAATGTTTGCCCGCTGGCTGCGCGAGCAGGCCATCCCGCTGACCGAATTAATGGTAGCCGAGCCAACCGGCTGCCGGCCGGTTTTTGGCCACAAAGGTGGGCTACGCCTGAAAATCACCGTTCGCGGCCAAACCAGTCACTCGTCGGTGCCGGAGCAGGGCAAAAACGCCATTGTCGCTGCGGCCCGGCTGATTGCCGCGCTGGACGCCGAAAATGAGCGGTTGCGCGCCGTGCCATCGCCGCTGGGCCACCCCACGCTGACGGTCTCACTGATCCACGGCGGGGTGGGCGCCAACGTGGTGCCGGACCGCTGCGAGATTACCCTCGACCGGCGGCTGGTGGTGGGTGAAGGCGGCGACGCCACCCAGGCTCAGCTCACGGCGTTGGTCGCGGCAAGCTGTCCCCTGCCGGTTGAGGTGGAACGGCTGGGCGGGCTGTCGGCGTTTTGGCAGCCGCCCGATTCGCCGTGGATTCGGCAACTGGCCGACTGGGCGGGTCGACCACCGGCAACCGCGCCGTACGGCACCAACGCCTGGGCCTACGGCGATTTGCCCGGCGCGTGCGTGGTGTTTGGCCCCGGCTCCATTGAACAGGCGCACGGTCCGGTGGAATGGGTAGAACTGGCCGAGCTGGAAAAACTGGCCGACGTTTACGCCCGCTGGTGGAGTTAGCCGCCGGGTACGATTGCCGCCCGCCGCGTTTTGTAAATTGGCCGGGGGTGGGGTAGAATCCCGCGGTGGAACACTACCCGAGTTGGCCGCTATGTCCGCAACAGTAACCGATAACCCACCCGCCGAACCGATTGCCGCCCCCCGGCTGAATCCCCGCCGCACCCTCAACCGGCTGGCGCTGGCTGTGGCCGCCCTGCTGGTGGCGCTGGCCGGCCAATATTTTTTGGGCCACGGCTCAATTTGGGATGGCCTGCTCTTTTTTGCGGCGGCTATCATTTTGTTTGGGTTGGCGGTTGGCCGGCGGCTCTATCCCGGCTTTCAATTTACGCTTGCCAATCCCCGCCAGGCCGAAACGCTGACCAGCCGCAGCGGTTGGCGGCGTAACGTGGGCCTGTGGCTGATGCTGGTTGGACTGGGTGTATCGGGCCTGGGCTACGATTTTTTTGGCCGCACCGAGGCTCAGATGCTGGCCTGGTGGCTATACGCAGGCAGCATTGGGCTGTTTGTGACCGGCGGGCTGGTATTCACGCCGGGCCGCCCGCTCCCCACCGAGTTGCGTCGCCTGCTCCCCTCCAAAAATATCGCCATCGGTCTGGCCGTGATTGTGTTGCTGGCCCTGTTTATGCGGCTGTTCCATATTACCAGCCAGCCGTTTGGCATCTGGTTTGACGAAGCCGAGGCCGGACTCCAGGCCCGGCGTATGCTGCACGATAGCAGCTATCGCCCGGTGTTTTATCCGCCCATCAATGTGACCGGCCAGTTTTTGGCGCTGTACGCGCTGGCGCTGGGCTGGCTGGGCGACGCCATCACTTCGATGCGGCTGGTGAGCGTGCTGTTTGGGCTGGGCGCGGTGCTGGCCGCGTACCTGTTTGGCCGCGAACTGCACGGCCCCCGCTTTGGGCTGGCGCTGGCCTTTTTTATGGCCGTGGCCCGCTGGCCGGTCAATTTTAGCCGCATCGCCATGACCGGTATCGACGCCCCGTTTTTTGAGCTGCTCAGCCTCTATTTTCTCACCCGGCTGCTGCGGCGCGGCCACCTGCGCGATGCCCTGTGGGCCGGGCTGGTGCTGGGTATGGGGCTGAACTTTTACACGGCCTTCCGGCTGTATCTGCTGGCATTGGCCCTGTTTGTCGGGGTGGTGTTGATTCACTGGTGGAAGCCGGTTACCGATGCGCTCAAACAGGGCGGCTGGCGGCGCTACCTGGGCGCGCTGGCAATGCTGGCCGCGTCGGCCTGGCTGGCAGTGATGCCGCTGGTAGAGTACGCCCTTAACGACCCGACCTCGTTTATGTACCGCACCCGCCAGATTTCCATTTTGACCAAACGGGATCAGGCCGACCTGACCACGGCTCTGCTCGACAGCAGCCGCAGGCACCTGGCCATGTTCAACATTGCCGGCGACCGCAACGGCCGGCACAATCTGCCCGGCGCGCCGATGCTCGACCCGGTGATGGGCGTGCTCTTCATTTTGGGGATTGGGCTGGCGCTGGCCAAAAACCGTCACCCGGCCAACATCTTCTTTCTTATTTTGCTGCCGGCAACCCTGCTCGGCGGCATTTTAAGCGTGGACTTTGAAGCGCCGCAATCGCTGCGCTCTATTGCCGTGCTGCCGGCGGTACTCTATTTTTGCGCGCTGAGCGCCGCCGCTCTGGGGCGGGAAGCCGAAAATGCGCTGTCGCCGCTGCCGCGCGGCTGGATTCTTGGCCCGGCCATTGTGGCCGCCGGCTACATTTTTGGCAGCAACGCCCTCACCTATTTTGTCACCCAGGCCAACGATTTTGCCAGTTGGAACGCCTTTTCCGCGCCGGAAACCATTACCGGCCGCAAAATGGCCGAACTCGGCCCCGGCTACAGCTACTACATGTCGCCGTTTCTCACCAATCACCCATCGACCCAGTTTTTAGCGCCGGAAATCACCACCCAAAATGTGCTGAATATGCCCGATGCCCTGCCCATCCGCGATCCGTCGGGCCGGCCGGCGGCGCTGTTCATCCACCCCGATGACCAGTGGGTTTTTGACGAAGCCCGCCGCCTGTACCCCAGCGCCCAATTTGAAGTGCTGCGCGGCCCGGCGTTGGCCGACGAAACCGAAGGCCCGGCCAGCGTCTATTTTGTGCTGCTGCGGCCGGAAGACCTGATGTCGGTGCGCGGGCTGGATGTGCGCTACCTGCCCCCCACCACCGAGTTTGACCCCACCGTCAACCTGTTCGCGCCGCTCTACTCCGGCCGGGCTTACGGCATCTATGTAACCTGGCCGCAAGAAAGCCCCGTGGCCGGTGATTTTGTGGCCGAGTGGACCGGCGTGTTGTACGCCCCGGTGTACGGGCCGTACGGTTTCAGGCTGACAACTCCCGCCCGCGGCCTGCTGGAAATTGACGGCAACGCGCTGCTCGACGGCAGCGGTGACCAATCCGGCCAACTGTGGCTGGCGCAGGGCAACCACACCCTGCGCGTCAGCGCCGACAGCGCGCCCGGCCAGGTATCGCTGGTCTGGCAACCGCCGGGCCAGTTTGAGGAGCCGGTGCCGGCCTGGGCGCTGTATGTGCCGCCGGTAACCAACCACGGCTTGCTGGCCAGCTTTTACCCCAACGACAACTGGCAGGGGCCGCCCGCGCTCCAGCGCATCGACCCGTTTTTGGACACGTACTTTCACCTGATTCCGCTCCAGCGGCCCTACACCGCCGAGTGGCGTGGCTCGCTGGTAGGGCCGCAAACAGGGGTGTACACGCTGGGGCTGCGCGCCGTGCAGGAGGCCGAGCTGTTTTTGGACGGCCAGCCGCTGCTGCGCACCACCATCCCGGATGCCCGCGCCGAAATGGCCGTCACTTTGGAAGCCGGCCTGCACGATTTGCAGATCAAGTTTAAGGATACGGTTGACCGCTCGCGCCTGCACCTGACCTGGGTTACTCCCAGCGGCGAGTTTGAGGCCATCCCCAGCCAGTATTTGTGGCCGCCGATGGGCAGTTACCCGGTTAACCCTGCGCCGCCGCCGAACAGCAGCGCCAATCTGGGCGCGCTGGCGCTGGAGTATGTGGCCACGCTCGGCTTTCCCGGCAGCGAGCCGGGCCAGTTTTTTGAGCCGCGCGACGTGGCCGTGCTGTCAAACGGCAATATTGTGGTGGCCGATACCGGCAACCGGCGAGTGCAAATTTTTGGCCCGGATTACGAATTTATCGGCCAGTTGGACGGCGGAGAGTTTCCCTTTGAGGAACCGTTGGCGATTGACGTGCTGCGGCGGGAGTCCGGCGACGAAATTTTGGTGCTCGATTCCACGTTGCAGTGGGTGTATCGCTTTGACGCGGCGGGGAATCTGATCGACCGGTTTGGCGGGCCGGGGGCGCGGCTGTTCCACCCGCGCGGGTTGACGGTTTTTGGCGACAACACCATCGGCATTGCCGATACCGGCACGGCGCGGCTGGTGCTGTATAACGCCAACGGCAGCCAGTTGGGCGCGCTGGGCAACACGCCGGGCAATAACCCCGGCCAATTCAACGAGCCAACCGACGCGCTCAAAGATGAAGCGGGGACTTATTTTGTTGCTGAGGCGGAGAACAATCGCGTTCAGCGGCTGGACAGCGGCGGTAACTCGCTGAACCAGTGGCCGATTATGCCCGCATTTGCCTTCAACGGGCCGCACCTGGCGTTTGGGCCGGATGGCTCAATTTTGATGACCGAGTCGCAGAGCCGGCGGATTTATCGCTACAGCCCCGGTGGGCAGTTGCTTGACCAGTGGACGGCGATTGGGCCGGCTTCGCTGGTGCAGCCGGTGGGGATATATTTTGACGCGGCCGCCAGCCGGCTGTACGTCACCGATGTAAGTACGCACCAAATCTACGTATTTGCTGTGACCGGCAGTAATTAGGCCCAACGCCGTACCAAAACCTGGTCGAGTCCCCATCCCCCTACCCCCTTCCCCAGGGAAGGGGGGCTGAAGGCGAGACGGGCGGGCGGCTTTGCCGCCCGCCCGTCTCGCCTAATTCTTTCCCCCGCCCCCAACTTTAAGCGCCCATCACCATTGCCACCCGTGGGTGCGGAATTTCAACGCGGAGGAGCAGCCCACCGCCGCCGCGGTTTTGCAAATGCAACCGTCCCCCCAGCAGCGCCACCCGCTCGCTGATGCCCAACAGCCCGTAATGGCCGTCCGTTGACAGCGAGGCCAGATCGAAGCTTTTTTCCAGCCCCCTGCCGTCGTCGGCAATGGAAATGAGCAGCGCCCGCGGCGAGGTGTGCTTGAGCTGAACCTCAACCGATTTGGCCCCGGAGTGCTTGCGCACGTTACTCAAGCCTTCCTGCACAATTCTAAAAATAGATAGCTCGATGGGTTCCGGCAGCCGGCCCAGATTGGCATCGAGATCAAGCTTCAGGTCGATGGCGGTGCGTTCGCTCCATTCCCGGGTGTACGATTGCAGCGCCGCGCCCAATCCCAGGCTGTCGATGGTGGGCGGGCGCAGGTTGCCGCAAATGCGGCGCAAATCGGCCACCATCAGCCGGATGCTGGTGCGAATATCGGCCAGTTCACCGGCCAGCTCGTCCGGCTCAAGCTCGCTCGACTCAATTTCTTCCAGCTCGTAATTGACGCTGAGCAAATCCTGAATCACCTGATCGTGCAGCTCGCGGGCCAGCCGTTTACGCTCCTGCTCCCGTTCGGTGAGCAGCCGGCGCTGGGCCGCCTGCAATGCCGAGTTGGCCTGATCCAGCGCCTCTACCTGCTCGGCCAACTGCTCCACCAACTGCTGGTTAAGGGTGTCCTGTTCAACCAGGTTTTTTTCCAGCAACACCTGCTGATGGCGCAGTTTTTCGGCCTGCTCGCGGGCCTGATAGTAGCTGTCGAGCGCCCAAATGGTGGGCGTGAGCTGATCACGGCTGGCCGCCCCCACCAGCTCGGCCACCACTTCCTCGCGGGTGGCCTCATCGGTGCGGTGTTCGCCCATGCGCCGGCCTTTGCGCAGCGTGATAATCCGGTCGGTTACGGCAAAGAGGTGCTCCAGATTTTTGCTGGCAAAAATAACCGTGGTGCCCTGCTGCTGCCACAACTGGATAAGGCTGAGCAGCCGCTGCTGGTAGGAGTAATTCAGCAGCACGGTTGGCTCATCAACAAAAATGAGCCGGGCCGGGTTGACCATCGCCTGGGCAATGGCCACCATCTGGCGCTGTTCGCTGGGCAGGTTGGAGACGTTTTCTTCGAGGGACGGGAAGCGGACTTCGAGCTGCTGCAAAATCCGGGCGGCTTCGCGGTGCATTTTGGCCCGGCTGGGCAGTTTGAGCAATCGCCCTGTTTTGGGCCAGCCGAGTTCGCTGCCCAAAAAAATGTTGCTGATAATATCCAGATTATCGGCCAGACTCGGCTCCTGGTGGATCACTTCGATGCCAAAATCACGGCAGCGAAACGGCCATTTGAGCGGGCGACCGGCCAGCACAATTTCGCCTTCGGTGATGGGGTGCAGCCCGGCCAGCAGCGCCGCCAGCACCGATTTGCCCGCGCCGCTGCGCCCGGCCAGCCCCACCACTTCGCCGGGGTACACATCAAAACTAATTTGGTGCAACGCCGTCAGCGTGCCAAACCGTTTTGAAACGTTGATGATCCGCAGTAAAGGTTCCACCGAAGATTCCATCTCGGATTATCAGGCAATCCCGGATTGGCTGCGGCTGCGGCGTGAAATGGCATCGACCAGAACCGCCACCAGCAACACCAGCCCGGTAATTACAAATTTTACCCCGGAGCTAAGCCCCAGCAAGCCCATGCCGTTTTCCACGCTGGCAATGACCAGCGCGCCCAGCACCGCGCTCGAAACCCGGCCGCTGCCGCCAAACAGGCTGGTGCCGCCAATCACCGCCGCCGCAATCGAGTTGAGCAGCAGGTTGCCGCCGCCGGCGGCCGTATCCACCGAGCGCAGGCGCGACGCTAAAATGATGCCGCCCCAGCCGGCCATCACGCTGGAAATCATAAACACAATAATCCGAATCCGTTCCACGGAAATGCCGGCCCGGCGCGCGGCTTCTTTATTGCCGCCCACGGCATATACGTAGCGGCCAAACGGCGTGCGCATGGCCACAAACGAGAACATCACCAAAAACACCAGCAAAATAATGCCGACCAGCGGCACGCCGCGGTCCTGGTTGCACACCGTCACCGCCACCCCGGCGACCAACGCCAGCCCCAAAACCTGCCCAATCACAATTGGCATGGGCGTGGCCGGCAACCCCTGTCGCCGGCGGGTGAGCGTGCCGTTAATTTTCATCACCGCAAACCCGCCGACAAACAACGCGGCCATCAGCCAGCCCCAAAGTTCCGGCAGAAAATAGTTGGCAATGCCAATTACCATTTTATCCTGAATAATGACCGTGCCCGCGCCGCCGATCATGATCAACACCACGCCGTTCCAGGCCAGCAACCCGGCCAGCGTGACCACAAACGACGGCACCTGAAACGAGGTAATAATCACCCCCTGCACCAGCCCAATCCCGGCCACGGCCAGCAGCGCCGCGCCGATGGCCAGATACCACGGCCAGCCGCCCGGTTCGCGCAGCAACAGCGTCATCGACACCGCCGCCACCGCGCTCACGTAGCCTATCGACAGGTCAATTTCTCCCAGCAGCAACACAAAAACCACGCCGTAGGCAATGGTGGTAATCCCGGCCATCTGCACAATCAAATTGACAAAATTGCGCGCTGTTAAAAAATTGGCGTTTTGCCACTGAAAAATAACGGCAATTAGAATCAGCCCCAAAATAATGGGGATCGACCCCAAATCGCCGGAACCGACCCGTTTGAGATAAGCCCGAATGTATTGCGCCGGCGATTGGGTTTGCTGGCCGGCCAGCAGCACATTTTCGGGGCCGGAGGTTGTTTGTTTTACACTCATTTTTCTACTGCCATTCCCGCAAGGTGTGATAACGTTCCGGCTGTAATGGCGTGCACCACTTCCTGCTGGGTGGTATGCGCGGCCACAAATTCGGCCACTTTTTGCCCCAGCCTGAGTACAGTAATCCGGTCCGCAACCTCAAAAATATTGTGGAGGTTGTGAGAAACTAAAATGACAGCCAACCCTTGATCGGCCAGGCGGCGCACCAGATCGAGCACGTGGCGGGTTTGGGCCATGCCCAGAGCGGCCGTTGGCTCATCAAGAATGACCAGCCGCGAATTCCACATGACCGCTTTGGCCACAGAAATGGCCTGCCGCTGGCCGCCGGATAGCCCCACCACTGCCTGCCGCACCGAATGCAGCGACGTAACCGACAGCGACTCCAGAATTTTGAGGCAGGCTTTTTCCATACTGGTTTCGTCCAGCAGCCAGGGTGAACTGGTTGTCTCTCGGCCCAAAAACATGTTGGCCACCACATCCAGGTTGTCAACCAAAGCCAAATCCTGGTATACCACATCAATCCCCAGTGCCACGCTGTCGCGTGGGTTGTGGATGCTCACTTTTTTGCCGTCAAAAAAAATTTCGCCGTGGTCAAAGGGATAGATGCCGGCAATGCCTTTGATCAGCGTGGTTTTGCCGGCGCCGTTGTCGCCCACCAGCGCCATCACCTCGCCCACTCGAGCCTGAAAATCAACGTTAGACAGCGCCCGCACAGCGCCAAAATTTTTAGAAACGCTTTTTAGCTCAAGAATGGGTTGGGTCGACAAAATAGCTACTCCGTGTTGTTATTGCGCGCCGGTGGGGCAAAATTGTTCAAACTCGCCGACGCAGATTTCTTCCCAGGTGCGGAAACCATCGGCAATGACCGTTTCGGCGATGTTGTCTTTGGTTACCGCCAGCGGGGTCAGCTTCACAAACGGAATCTCGTTCTGCCCGTTGTGGATGGTGTCATTGGCCACCGAACTGACTTCTTCCCCCTTCAATAACCGGATCGCCGCTTCCGCCGCCGCTTCCGCTTCCAGCTTGATCGGCTTGTACACCGTCATCGTTTGCCAGCCCGATAGAATATTCTGGATCCCCCCCACCGTCGCATCCTGCCCGCTCAACGGGATCGGCCCCAGCCCCTGGCTCTTCAACGCCGATACCACCGACCCCGCCAGCCCATCGTTCCCGGCAAACGTCGCGTCTACCTTGCCTCCCGCCGCCGTCAATATCTGCTCGTAGATCACCAGCGCCTGCTGCGCGTCCCAGTCCGGCACCGCCTGATCGTCTACCAGCTCCCAGTCCCCGGCCTCGTAATGCCGCCGCGCCACCGAATCGTACCCTTCCCGAAACAACGTCGCATTGTTGTCCGTCGGTGACCCGTTCAACTGCACCACCCGCGGTACCTCCACTTCCAACTTGTCGATGATCGGCTCCAGCGTCTCCCCCATCAGCCGCCCCACCGCCACGTTGTCAAAGCTCACATACAAATCCGCTCCCGGCCCTTCAATCGTCAGCCGGTCGTAATCGATCACCTTCACCCCTGCTTCCCGCGCCTGAGCGATGATCGCCGCCCCGCTCCCGCTGTCAAGGTTCACCAACAACAGCACTTTGGCCCCATTCGTGATCGCCTGCTCTGCCTGCGTCTGCTGCACCCGCGCATCCCCCTCCGCGTTCACGATCGTGTACGCCACCCCCGCCGCTTCAAACGCCCGCTCAAAAAACCGCCGGTCATCGTTTTCCCATCGCGCCGATGACGAACTGTCCGGAAGGAGTACCGCCACACTGCCGGCAACATCGCCGCCGGGGTTAGCCGGGGTCGCACCGGATTGGTTTTTGGGGCAAAATTGTTCAAACTCACCAACGCAGATTTCTTCCCAGGTACGGAAGCCATCAGTAATCACCGTTTCGGCAATGTTGTCTTTGGTCACCGCCAGCGGAATTAACTTCACAAACGGAATCTCGTTCTGCCCGTTGTGGATGGTGTCATTGGCCACCGAGGTGACTTCTTCACCCTTCAACAACCGGATCGCCGCTTCCGCTGCCGCTTCCGCTTCCAGCTTGATCGGCTTGTACACCGTCATCGTCTGCCAGCCCGATAAAATATTCTGGATGCCCCCCACCGTCGCATCCTGCCCGCTCAACGGAATCGGCCCCAACCCCTGGCTCTTCAACGCCGACACCACCGAACTCGCCAGCCCATCGTTCCCGGCAAACGTCGCATCGACTTTGCCCCCCGCTGCCGTCAATATCTGCTCGTAAATCACCAGCGCCTGCTGCGCGTCCCAGTCCGGCACCGCCTGATCGTCCACCAGCTCCCAGTCGCCGGCCTCGTAATGCCGCCGCGCCACCGAATCGTACCCTTCCCGAAACAACGTCGCATTGTTGTCCGTCGGTGACCCGTTCAACTGCACCACCCGCGGTACCTCCACTTCCAACTTGTCGATGATCGGCTCCAGCGTCTCCCCCATCAGCCGCCCCACCGCCACGTTGTCAAAGCTCACATACAAATCCGCTCCCGGCCCTTCAATCGTCAGCCGGTCGTAATCGATGACCTTCACCCCTGCTTCCCGCGCCTGGGCGATGATCGCCGCCCCGCTCCCGCTGTCAAGGTTCACCAACAGCAGCACTTTGGCCCCATTCGTGATCGCCTGCTCCGCCTGCGTCTGCTGTACCCGCGCATCCCCCTCTGCGTTCACGATCGTGTACGCCACCCCCGCCGCTTCAAACGCCCGCTCAAAAAACCGCCGGTCATCGTTTTCCCATCGCGCCGATGACGAACTGTCCGGAAGCAAAACAGCGATGCTGCCCTGGGTTTGGGGATCGGTATTAGATTTAACAGTCTGTGAATTGTCACCGGCAGAAGGGGACTGTGCAGAACGAGGCTCAGACTCGCTGGCGTTATTACAGGCCATCACCATCATCAACAACGCCAGAACAGTGAGGCTGAGGGATATTTTGCGCATGGTTCTCTGCTCCTTGGGTCTACTCAAGTTTTAACGGGAACGTGTATTCCGCAAGGTAAAGTACTCGAATTCGGCATTTCGCGCAAAATACGCAAGAATGACCAGCACCGGACACATTTTTTGCCATTCTTATAACGAGAAGTCCCTGAAAAGTTTATTTTCAGGGACTTCTCGTTGCTGCGCTCCGCAAGTGCGGAACAGCGGCAATGGTTAGCGACTCTTTTTAAAGGTCACGTCGGCGTAAACCGCCAGCACCAAAACCATACCCTTGAGCAGGTATTGCCACGACGGTTGCACGTTGAGTAGTTGCAGCCCGTTGGACAGGCTCGACATAATCAGCGCGCCGATGATCGCGCCCCAAACGGTGCCCACCCCGCCGAGAGTTGAGGTGCCGCCCAAAATCGCGGCGGCGATGGCGTCAAGCTCGTAGCCCTGGCCGGCGGCAATGGTGCCGTAGCCCACGTAAGAAGCCAGCACCACGCCACCCACACCGCACAACACCCCCATCAGTACAAAAATCTGAAAAATTCGTTTGCGGATGTTGATCCCGGACAGGCGGGCGGCTTCGCGGTTACCGCCGATGGCGTAGGCATAGCGGCCAAAGCGGGTATTGTTAGCCATGTACGACATCAGCACGGTGGCGATGGCCAGCAGCAACACCGGAATCTGCACCCCGTTGTACTTGTTAACAACGTACACATACCCTACCACCATAACGGCAAAGAAAGCGGTAATAAAAATATCCAGAGAGAAGCTGGGCAGTTCAAACCCATGTTCCTTCTTTTTCTGGCGGCTGCGGAACATATTAAAAAACAGGTAGGCCACAACCAGCGCAGCCATCAGCCAGCCGGCCCACGCCGGCAGATACCCCTGCGCAATCACGGCGATGGCCGGCTGGTTGGCGGGAATGGTTTTCCCCTGCGTAACCAGCAAAATAGCGCCGTTGAGCACAAACATACCGCCCAGCGTCACAATAAACGAGGGCACATTGAGGAAAGAAATAATGTAGCCCTGCAATACGCCAAATAACGCGCCCACGCCGATGCCAATAAACACCGACAGCGTCGCGGCCACAATCGGCATATCGGGCATCACTCTGGTCCAAACGGAGGCCTGAAAATAGGCCACCACCACCGACACAAACCCGGCCAGCTTACCCACCGACAGGTCGATGTTGCCGGTAACAATCACCAGCACCATCCCGATGGCCAAAAAGGCGGTCACGGTCATCTGCCGAAACAGGTTAGAAAAGTTCTGGGCGCTCAAATAGTTGCCGTCGGTCATAAAGGCAAAGAATATCCAGATGGCCACCATGGCAATAATGATGGCGTAAGTTTGAATGTTGCGGCGGAACAATTTGAGCAGGTCTGAAGTTAAGCTCACTTGGACTCCTTTGGCGGAGTCAGTCGTTACACTCATTTGAATTCTCCTCGCTGAATAAACAATTTCCAGTTTTACAATCAGGCAATGCCGGTGGCTAATGCCATAATTTTTTCTTGCGTCGCTTCTTTAACATCGAGCGTACCGTTTGAGCGGCCCTCGTGCATCACCATGACCCGGTCGCTCATGCCCAGTACTTCTTCCAGCTCACTGGAAATCATGATAATGGAGACGCCTTTTTCAGCCAGCTCGTTCATGAGCTTGTAAATTTCGTATTTGGCGCCCACATCAATGCCCCGGGTCGGGTCGTCCATAATCAGGATTTTGGGTTTAGACAAAAGCCATTTGGCAATAACCACTTTTTGCTGGTTGCCGCCAGACAATGTATCGCAGTTTACCTGCAAATTGGGGGCCTTAATGGCCAGGTTTTTGGCCTGCCGCATACTTGCCTGCAACTCAGCGTCTTTGTCCAGGCGAAAGAAACTGGCAAATTGATTAAGGTTTGGCAGCGAAATATTCTTCAAAATAGAATTGATTAAAACCAGCCCCTGCCCTTTGCGATCTTCCGGCACCAGGCTGATGCCGGTTTCAATAGCCTGCCGGGCGCTGTTAATCTGTATATCTTTATTTTCCAGCTTTATTTTCCCTTTGGTGATTTTGCCGTACTCACCAAAGATTGTTGTCACAAGTTCGGTGCGGCCCGACCCCATCAATCCGGCAATGCCCAAAATTTCGCCTCGACGCAGGTTGAAGGAAACGCCGTTTAATACATTGCGTCCGGACTCGTTGGGGTCTTCGGCGTGCAAATCTTCTACTTCAAACATCACTTCGCCGGGCTGGCGATGCCCTTTGGGGAATCGCTCTTTCATCTGGCGGCCCACCATAAAATTGACCAGCCGCTCTTCGGTTAAATCTTCGGTGGGCTGGGTGGTTACTGTTTGACCATCGCGCAGCACCGTCACCCGGTCGGTGATCCGGAAAAATTCATCGAGTTTGTGGGTAATGTAGATACACGTTACACCGTGCTCTTTCAATATCCCCAAAATTTCCATCAATTTATTGATTTCGGCCTCGGTCAAGGCGCTGGTTGGTTCGTCAAGGATCAATACTTTTGCGTCTTCAGATAACGCCTTGGCAATCTCAACCATTTGCATTTTGCCCACACCCAAACTTTTCACCAGCGATTGGGACTTTACGTCGAGTTTGTACTGGGCCAAAATGCGGTCGGTGTTGGCGTACAGTTTATTCCAGTTGATAATTCCGTTTTCCAACGGTTCTTTGCCCAGATAAACATTTTCGCCAACGGTCATGCTGGGTACCAGGGTTAATTCCTGGTAAACAATAGCGATCCCCTGCTCGGTGGCCTGCCTAATTGAACGTTCTTCCAGCTTCAATTCCTGGCCTTCATAAATAACGCTGCCTTCGTAGGTACCGTAGGGATACACCCCGGACAGAATCTTCATCAGCGTTGATTTCCCCGCCCCATTTTCACCGCACAAGCCGTGGATTTCGCCGCGTTTCACCTGGATAGACACGTTATTCAGGGCAATAACGCCAGGAAATTTTTTGGTAACGTTTCTAACGTCGAGGATGATATCGTCGTTCATTTCTCCTCACAATCAGCCTTATTAATTTTTTCTCGAACGCGTTTACACCACACAAACCCGGCTCCCCAGGTAAGGCAGGGAGCCGGGTTGCATGTTAATTTACGCTCAGATTAGGGTTTGGGCGGTCGTTGGTCTTCGGGGATGTCGCGGTACACGTCATCGTAAGATTGGAAACCGCTCTTCACAACCAGGTCGTACACGTTGTCGGCGTTCACCTGTTCAACCGGCAGGAACAGCGCCTGCACGTTGCCGGTCTTGGTGTCGTCGTTGGTCAGTTCGGCCATGGTGTATTCCTGCAACCCTTCGATCGGCTGCCCTTTGAGCAGGCTGTCGGTCAGGTCAATCGCCAGCGGGGACAGGTTGCGAATGTCTTTCAAAATCGAAACCGTCAGCTCGCCTTTGACAATGCTGTTGCAGCCATCGGCCGTCGCGTCTTGCCCGGAAATTGGCACTTTCCCGGCCAATCCTTGCGCCTTCATCGCCTGCAACGCACCCAGGGCCGTCCCGTCGTTCGAGGCCACTACGGCGTCTACATCGTTGCCCGCCGCCGTCAGAATGTTCTCCATCAGTTTCAAAGCGTTCGCCGGATCCCAGTTGTCCACCCACTGGTCCGCCACCACTTCGATCTTGCCTTCATCCACATACGGCTGCACAATCTCGTCCTGCCCCTGCCGGAACAGAATCGCGTTGTTGTCCGTCGGGCTGCCACCCAGTTTCACCAACCGGACCGGCCCATTCGCCGCCACATCCCAGTTGTCAATGTCGATGGCTTTCATTACGCCCAAGGCCTGCTGCCGACCCACTTCAACGTTGTTGAAGGAAATGTAGGCCGCAATCTTCGGGCTCTTGATCAGACGGTCGTAGGCTATCACTTTCACGCCGGCATCCGCCGCTTTGTCAACCGCGGTCACTACCGCGTCGCCGTCTTCCGCAATCACAATCAGCGCGCTCACGCCCTGCGCGACCATGTTGTCGATCTGGTCGTTTTGCAGTTTGACGTCGTGGTTCGCTTCCTGGCTCAATACTTCGTAGCCTTTTTCTTCCAGCAGTTTGCGCATCAGTACTTCTTCGTTCTTCCATCGTTCCGTCGCAAAGTCGCTGAACGACAACCCAACTTTCATGCCGGTGGTGTCAACCGCCGGAGCGGCTGCTTCAGCCGGAGCGGCCGCTTCTTCGCCGGGCATCGGGGGTCGCTGGTCATCGGGGATGTCGCGGTACACATCTTCGTAGGATTGGAAACCGCTCTTCACAACCAGGTCGTACACGTTGTCGGCGTTCACCTGTTCAACCGGCAGGAACAGCGCCTGCACGTTGCCGGTCTTGGTGTCGTCGTTGGTCAGTTCGGCCATGGTGTATTCCTGCAACCCTTCGATCGGCTGCCCTTTGAGCAGGCTGTCGGTCAGGTCAATCGCCAGCGGGGACAGGTTGCGAATGTCTTTCAAAATCGAAACCGTCAGCTCGCCTTTGACAATGCTGTTGCAGCCATCGGCCGTCGCGTCTTGCCCGGAAATTGGCACTTTCCCGGCCAATCCTTGCGCCTTCATCGCCTGCAACGCACCCAGGGCCGTCCCGTCGTTCGAGGCCACTACGGCGTCTACATCGTTGCCCGCCGCCGTCAGAATGTTCTCCATCAGTTTCAAAGCGTTCGCCGGATCCCAGTTGTCCACCCACTGGTCCGCCACCACTTCGATCTTGCCTTCATCCACATACGGCTGCACAATCTCGTCCTGCCCCTGCCGGAACAGAATCGCGTTGTTGTCCGTCGGGCTGCCACCCAGTTTCACCAACCGGACCGGCCCATTCGCCGCCACATCCCAGTTGTCAATGTCGATGGCTTTCATTACGCCCAAGGCCTGCTGCCGACCCACTTCAACGTTGTTGAAGGAAATGTAGGCCGCAATCTTCGGGCTCTTGATCAGACGGTCGTAGGCTATCACTTTCACGCCGGCATCCGCCGCTTTGTCAACCGCGGTCACTACCGCGTCGCCGTCTTCCGCAATCACAATCAGCGCGCTCACGCCCTGCGCGACCATGTTGTCGATCTGGTCGTTTTGCAGTTTGACGTCGTGGTTCGCTTCCTGGCTCAATACTTCGTAGCCTTTTTCTTCCAGCAGTTTGCGCATCAGTACTTCTTCGTTCTTCCATCGTTCCGTCGCAAAGTCGCTGAACGACAACCCAACTTTCATTGCGCCTGCGGCGGGGGCTGCTGCTTCTTCCTGAGCGGGAGCCGCTTCTTCTTGAGCAGGAGCAGCTTCTTCTTGAGCGGGGGCCGCTTGTTCCTGAGCGGGGGCCGCTTCTTTAGCGGGGGCTTGTTCGGCAGGAGCCGGGGCCTGGGCGCCACACGCCACCATAGCCGCAACAAGCATCATCAGCACTACAGACATCCAAAGTGACCGCATCGTCGGTCTCATTTCTTCCTCCTAGAAGTTGGTAAAATAGATAAGAAACTGATCAACTAAAACAACTTTGAGCCTAATAAAAATCCTTAAACCTGCGAACCTCCTTTCATTGTTCCCAGCCGCCAAAAAGGGCGACCAA
Source organism: Anaerolineae bacterium (assembly GCA_022071955.1). Lineage (GTDB taxonomy): Bacteria > Chloroflexota > Anaerolineae > 4572-78 > J111 > J095. The sequence goes on along the minus strand of JAJVIM010000018.1, from coordinate 42,116 downwards.
ACCAACAGTTTGACTCAACAACTTGGCTGATTTACAAGGCGTAGCAATGGTGAGGTGGATACCAGCCAAAGGGAGCTATCCAGATTGAGGTTTACCGACTCAGAAATACAAAAAATCACAACAGGCACAAGGGTTCTTTGGGGGCCGAGTGATTCTTTTACACCTCCTCTTCGAGTAGCTATGAGTTAACCAAATATTGGAGTAAATTGAATTGGGGCAGAATTGCAGTAAAATGGCTGTGGCATTCTGCTACGCCACAGATTAACACTATTCCCTGCGTTTTGAAATAACAGACACCCTTGCTTTCTGGTAGGGTTTCCCTCAATTTAAATAGGGGGATTTCCCCTATTTGGTCAGGTAACAGACGATAGGCAGGCAACTTTATTGATGATATAATCTGCCTATGAGCAATATAAGATTACTTTTGGCCGACGATCACGCCGTGGTGAGAGCCGGTATTCGTAACGCCCTCAACGAACTGGATCACATCCACGTGGTCGGTGAGGTGGGTGATGGCCCCGGCGTGTTGGCCGCGCTCGATGCGCTGCACCCCGATTGCCTGTTAATTGATGTGGCGATGCCCAATTTTGAGCCAATTTCGGCTATTCGCCAGATAAAAGCCCAGTATCCCGCTATGAAAATTTTGGTGATCAGTGCCCACGACGACGACGTGTACGTGCAGGGGCTGTTGGGGGCCGGTGTTGACGGTTACCATTTGAAAGACCAGCCTTTGAGCGACTTGAAACTGGCTGTGCAGCGAGTGCTCACCGGCGAAAAGTGGGTCTCCAGCCGGCTGGTTAGCAAACTGCTCAGCCTGTCGGAATCGCCCGGCGCGGCCTCATCGCTGCTCACCATGCGGCAGCGCGATATTTTGCTGATGCTGCAACAGGGGTCTGATAACCAAACGATTGCCCGCAAAATGGGCCTCAGCGTGAAAACCGTAGAAAATCATTTAACGCGGCTGTACCGCCAGCTTAACGTTCAAAGCCGGCTCGAAGCGGTGAACTACGCCATGCAGCACCCGGAAGTGCTGGGCACACCGGGCCAATTTGCCGCGCAACAATCTACCGGCGACGAGTCAACCATGCCCCAGGACCATATTTCGATCTTGCTCGTTGACGACAACATGCGTTATCGCCGCCAATTGCGCCGGATGGTGGGTAAAGTCTGCCCGCAGGCCATGATCTACGAAGCCGAAAACATCGACATGGCCACCCGCGCGGCCCAGGCCACCCCGCCCAATCTGGCTCTGGTTGACGTGGTGCTGGGCGATGAGGATGGCATTCACTGCACCCGCCGCCTCAAAGCGGTAGCGCCGCAATCCCGCATCATTTTGATCAGCGCCTACCCCGACCGCGAGTTTCACCGGTTGGGGCTGGAAGCCGGCGCGCTGGCTTTTTTAGACAAAAAAGACCTGGACACAGCCACGCTGCGCCAGGTCATTGATGATACAATGGCTTGAAAGCCACTCTCTAAAATTTTAGCCAGCGCACCCCATACGGCGCGAGCGTCAATTGCCCGTTTTGCGCCGAATCTGTTTCTCCCAAAACAATATCCACCAAATTTTGATCGGCCACTGCGGGCAGTAACTTCACAACCTGCGGTTGGGCGGTAACGTTGTGCAGGCACAAAACACGCTCCTGCCCGTCCGGCGAGGTACGCAGCAAGCCGAACACCGCCGGATTATCGGCCAGTACCCGCTGCGCGCCGTTGGGATGAAACGCCGGCTGCGTTCGGCGCGCCCGCAGCAGCGCCCCGTATCGCTGAAAAACCCGGTTTGAGTGCGAGGCCGGGTTAGCCAGCACGGCCTCTACTTCGGCCAGCAGCCACTTTTGGCGGTTGATGCTCCGCGCCCGGCCTGTTTCGGCCAATCCCACTTCATCGTTGTGCGAGCCAAACAGGCTGTGCACGTAAATACCGGGCACGCCAACCAACGCCAACATTATGGCCTGCGAGGCGATAAACCGGTCAATTTGCAAATCAATCGGCTCATCACTGCCGGGGTCAGACAGGGCATCAAACAGGGTAATGTTCAGCTCGTAGGGGCTTTGGCTGCCGTTGGGGTTGGTTTTGTAGCTCACATGCCCGCCGTGCGCCAGCGTTTTATCCACCAACCGCTGAATCTCCGCCGCGCTCAAAATACCCTCAACCGGGCGCAGGCCAATCCCATCGTGCGAAGCAATAAAATTGAAAAATGTGACCGTGTCCGGCAATTGCTCAAGGCCGGCGGCCCACTGCCGGAGCGCCGCCGCGCTGCCGGTGTAAAAGGTGTGCAGCACTAGCGGAGCCAGCGAAAAATTGTACACCATTTGGGCCTCGTTGCGGCCATCGCCAAAATAGGAGATGTTTTCGCGGTGCGGCACGTTGGTTTCGGTGATGAGCAGCACGTTGGGGGCGACGGCATCCAGCAGGGTGCGAAAAAGCTGAATGAGCCGGTGCGCTTGCGGCAGGTGGATGCAGGTGGTGCCAATTTCCTTCCACATAAAACCGATGGCGTCCAACCGGATAAACTCCGCGCCCTGGGTAACGTAAAACAGCAGTACATCGATGATTTCCAGCAGCACGGCCGGCTCGGCGTAATTCAAATCCACCTGATCGGCGCTGAAGGTTGTCCAGGCGTACTTTTGGCCGGCGGCGGTTTCAAACGGGGTGAGCAGCGGCAGGGTACGCGGCCGGGTCACGCGGCGCAGATCGGTGGCGGGATCAAGGGTGATGAAATAATTTTGGTAGCGCGGCTCGCCGGCCAAAAAGCCGGTGAACCAGTCACTTTGCACCGAAATGTGGTTGATCACCGCATCAAACATCAGCCGGAAATTCTGGCGCAGCGGCTGCAAATCGGGCCAGTCGCCCCAGCCGGGGTTGACCGCTTTGTAATCAATCACCGAAAATCCGTCGTCGGAGGAGTAGGGATAAAAGGGCAAAATGTGAACGCTGCTGACCATCTCCTGCAAATAGGTACTGCAAAAACGGCCCAGCGTGCGCAGCGGCGCTTCATCCGGCGTTACCACCTGATCACCGTAAGTGATGAGCATGGCATCGCGCTCGGTAACGCGCTGGCCGGGCGGCAGCGGCGCAGGCGGCGGCTGTTGCTGCTGAAAGGCATCGAGCCGGGCCATTATCTGCGGCAGCACGGCAGCGGCGGTCTCCACCCCGTAAACAAAGGTTAACTGTTCCAGAATTTGGGTTTGGTAATCCTGCATAGCGTTTCCTCACAAACAACTTTTGGCCGCCGATTCCTTTGCGGGTATAATTGCTGCTCATCAGTAAATTAACAAGGGTGGCTGTCGGGCCATATGAACTTTCACAATTTAATTCGGTAATAGTTTTCCCCATCCCCCCTGGCCCCCCTTCCCAAAGGGAAGGGGGAGGGGTTAGGGGAGGGGGATTACCGAATTAAATTTTTAATCTTCATCAAGCCCGACCTACTTTTGCATTCGCAGAGCCGCTTATGAACGACACTATTTACACCGCGTATTTACAAAGTCCGATTGGCTGGCTGAAAGTGACCGGCACCGATGCGGCCATCACCGGCGTTTATTTTATGGATGACGCCCCCACCGACCCGCCGGCGAATGTTCCGGCGGTGGTTTTGGCGTGTGTGGCGCAACTGGGTGAATATTTTGCCGGGAGCCGCCGCGAATTCGACCTGCCGTTAGATACCGGCGGCACGGTTTTTCAGCGGCGGGTGTGGCAGCAACTGCGCTCGATCCCCTACGGCAAAACGGCTTCGTACCTGGAAATTGCGCAGGCGATTGGCAACCCGCAGGCCGTGCGAGCCGTTGGCGCGGCCAACGGCAGCAATCCTGTCAGCGTAATACTTCCCTGTCACCGGGTGATTGGCAGCAACGGCACGCTCACCGGCTACGGCGGCGGCCTGTGGCGCAAAGAGTGGCTGCTCAAGCACGAAGGCTGGTCGCGCCACCCGCAGCTATCGTTGTTTTAGCCTTTCACACCCCCGGCCGAAAGCCCCTCGGCCAGGTATCGTTCCAGCGCCAAAAACAAAAACATCACCGGCAGGCTCATAATGGTTGAAGCGGCCATCACCACCGCCATGCGCGGGCTGGGGTCGTTAAAGATCACGTTGATTTTGATGGGCATGGTAAACAATGCCCGATTATTGAGAAACACCAGCGCGTACAAAAACTCATTCCAGGCGATCATAAAGGTGTAAATGGCCACCGACACCAGCGCCGGCGTGGCCAGCGGCATGGTAATTTTCCAGATAACCTGCATGCGGGTGCAGCCATCGATCATAGCCGCCTGTTCAATTTCATCGGGGATGGTGCGGAAGTAGTTGGCCAGCATGTACAGCGCCACCGGCAGGGTTTGAGCCAGGTAGGTGAGCACCAGAATGGCCAGATTATCCTGCACTTCAATGCCAATCCAGCGGCTCACCTGGGCCAGCATGGCAAACAGCGGAATGATCAGCAAAATGCCGGGGAACAGGTAAATCAGCAGCACGGAGTTGAGCATAAAATCCTTGCCCCGGAATTTGAGCCGGGCAATGGCATACGCCCCCAACATCGACAGGATCACGGCGATCAGCGCGGTGGGGATAGCCACGACCATGCTGTTGATAATATTGATGCCAAAATCCTGAAAGCGCTCGCGCTGGGCGTCAAACTGCACCGCGTAACCGCCCAGCAGCCGGTACCACACGTGATCCCAGGTGTAGGCCAGGTATTTGGCGCTGGGGTCAACCAGCTCGGTGTAGGCGTCGCTGCGCAGTTCTGAGGGGACAAACACCGGCGCGCGGCCGGCAATTTCGCCGCCGCTTTTGAACGAGGAACTGACCATCCAGTAAAATGGAAAAATGATCATCGCCCAAAAGACAAACATGGCCAGCACAAAAACAAAACGGGTGGGGGTCAGCCAGCGGCCCATGTGCTCGATAAAAGTTCGTTTTTCAGTATTAATAGCAGCAGCCATGCTCGCCTCCCTATGCGTCCGCGTTGCGCATGACAAAGCGCACGTACAAAATTAAAAACACCACCAAAATTGCCAACAAAATCATCGATGCGGCCGCACCTTTGCCAAAGTCAAACAGCCGAAAGCTAAACTCGTAGGTGAGCACCGGCAGCACTTTGGTGCCAAAACCGCCGCCGGTCAGCAGGAAAATGTCGTCAAACTTGTTGAACGTCCAGATGAGTCGCAGCAAAAAAATTGCGCCGATCACGTAACGCAGCTCCGGCAGGGTAATATTGAGGAAGCGCTGCCAGGCGTTGGCCCCGTCTACTTTGGCGGCCTCGTACAGGGTGCTATCGACAGCTTGCAGCCGGGCCAGAATCATCAACATGGCAAATGGAAAATAGCGCCACGCTTCAAAAATAATCACCAGTACCAGCGCCCAGCCGCGGGTGGCCAGCCAGGCGACTGGCCGGTCAATCAGGCTGGCTTCCATTAGCAAATAGTTGATCACGCCGGAAGGTTTGGGGTCGAGCATCCAGCGCCAGACAAAAGCCACGCTGACAATTGGGGCCACGTAGGGGAACAAAAAAATGGCTCGAGACAGGCCTCGGGCGCGAAACGGCTGGTTGAGCAGCAGCGCCGCCGCCAGCCCCACCATCACCGTGAGCACCGTCGCCGCCACCGAGTAAACAATGCTGGTAACGGCCGCGCCCATATTGGCCAGATCGTTGTATTTAAATGAAAAATCGTTGACCACGGCGCCATAATTTTTCATACCGACAAAGGGCGCGTTCAGCACATCGTTGAGGTTATTCAGCCCAATATCGCGAAAGCTGATCCAGATGCTGAACAGCGCCGGAAAGAGTACCAGCCCAAAAACAATGAGCGCGGTGGGCGCAATGAGCAGCCAGGCCAGCCGAACCTCGCGGGCGTGCAGCGAGTTGCCCAGCAAACTCCAGCCGGGTTTGGTTTGCGGTGAACTGAGCACACCGCCAGTTGGGGGAGTTGCCATAGGGACCTCTTTTCTAGTTTAGTACCCCTCATCCCCCTACCCCCCTTCTACCCTTCGGGCACTTCGTCCCCAGTGGGGAGAAGGGGGATTTTCTTTTTTGGGTCAGGTTGGAGCGGCAAAGCCGCTCCAACCTGACCCAGTATTTTCCTCCGGGAAATTTTTGGGGTTTGAGCCAAACGAGGGCTTTTACTGGGCCTGGCGTTCGGCCAGGAGTTGCTCAACCTGCGTTTGTAAAAATTCGGCGGCGGTTTCGGGGGTCATCGAGCCTTCCAGGGCGATGTTGCTGACCACCTGCGGAATGAGCAAGCGGCCTTCAATATCACCAATCACAGCCCGTTGTGCGGAGTCGTAATCAGGGCGGAACAACCAGCGCTGCATGGTATCGTAACCGTTGGCAATCTGGTTGAGGGTATCGGGCGAGTAGTTGGCAAAGTAATCACTGCTGCTCATCCAGCCATCCACCGCGCTCTTGGTCACCGGCACCTTGCCAAATGGAGCCAGGGCCAGCACATCCTGGTAACCTTCGGTCAGGAAGAACTTAACCACGTCCTGTGCCTCGGGGTCGGCATCGGTGAGGATGCCCAGCGTAACCAACTGGCCGTAACTGGCCGAACCGTTGGGGCCTTGCATTTTGGGCGCAAAACCGGTTTTCTGCGCCAGATCGGGCGTGGCCAACTCTACGTTGCCGCCGCCTTCCAGCCCGGAGCCATCAACCAGGTCGTCCATAATGTAGGTAGAATAAAACAGCATCGCCGCCTGATCGTACTCGTAGGCTTCACGCGCGCCGCGCCAGTATTGCGGGCCGGGGGTGGCGCAATCTTGCAGGCTGGTGTAGAAGCGCAGCGCCTCGATCATTTCCGGCGTGTTCATAGTCACGTTGCCGGCTTCATCAAACGGCCAGGCGTTGTTAGAAATAGCCACCTGCTCAAACACCTGGTGGCCGTAATTTTGGCCGGGGTCGGTGCCGATGGTCAGCCCGTACAGGAAGTTATCCTGGCCAACCACGGCGCAATTGGCCGCAGAAATGGCATCCCAGGATTCGGGCGCGGCCAGGCCAAGCTGATCAAACAAATCCTGGCGATACCAGATCGCCTGAATCCAGCCATCGTACGGTACGGCGGCATATTTGCCGGAAGCCGGATCTTTTACCATTTGCAGCGGGCCTTCGCGGAAATCATCCAGGCCGATGCCGTTGATCACGTTCATGGCCGCATCCTGATCCAGAATGCCATCGGCGGCAAAAGCGGCCACACGCTCAATGCCCATGCGGACAATATCCGGCTTGCGGTTGGCGGCCACGGCCACCGCGATCCGCTGCGAGACACCGGCTTCTTCGATGGGCACAATTCGCACTTCAACATTGGGGTTTTGTTCCATGTACCGGGCGGCGACTTCTTCGTACACTTTTACCCGATCTTCTTCATTATCGGTTGTCCAGAATTCAACCAGCACTTTGCCTTCGGCGGCGGTGGGGTTAAGAAACGCTTCAGCCTCGGCCTGGGTAGGAATGCAAAACTGCTGGCCAACTTCAATTTCATCGGGGTTTTGAATGGCGGTAAAGCTGTCATCCATTTTGGCCGCGGCGTTGGTTGAGTCGATGATCGCCGGGAAAGCCAGGATGGTGCCAAAATAGCGCTCGGCCACTTTAGACAGCCAGTCATCGGCCTGAACGGTGTATACGTTATCACACTGCGGGCCATTCTGGGCAAAACCCGGCGCGGCCATTGTGCTGAAAAGAACCAGCACAGTCAGTAGTACCAAAAATTTCTTAGTCATCATTGTCGCTCCATTTGCTCCTTTGAAAATAAGGGTCAGGCATCAGGAGTCAGGCATCAGGAGACTCCTGACCTGATTCTAAATGCGTAAAACGTGTTGCGTGTTACGTAATTCGCTATTCGCTATTGGTCACTCCTCCCTTCAGATGGTTTAGCCGGGCCGGTTGACTGCCGAATAACCAGCGACGGCTGCATAATTATCTGTTGCTGCTCAATTTCCTGGCCCAAAATCAGTTTGATGAGCATTTGGCAAACTACCGTTCCAATTTTGTAAACAGGTTGATTCACGGTAGTGAGCGGCGGGTGAGCATGTTCAGCCGGGGGGATGTCGTCAAAACCGGTAATGCTGATATCACGGCCCACGGTTAGCCCCCGTTCCTGAGCCGCGCTCATAGCTCCGAGCGCCATCAAATCGTTGCTGGCCACAATAGCGGTGGGGGGATTGGGGCGATCAAGCAGTTGGCCGGCCAGTTCCCGCCCCTGCCGCTGGGTTAAATCGCCGGTAACAATTAATGAGGGATCCACGGCCATGCCGTGGCGTTGCAGGGTTTCGGTAAATCCCCGCAGCCGGTAGCGGGCAAACATCAGTTCCGGCGGAGCGGCCAGGCAGGCCAGCCGGGTGTGGCCGAGCTGTACCAAATGCTCAACCACCAGCCGGATACCGTGTTCACTATCTTCATCAACATAAGGATAATTTAGCTCGTTTTCAGTGCGGCCAAAAGCAACAAACGGAAACCGGTGTTGCTGCAACAACTCAATGCGGGGGTCCCGGGCGCGGGTACGGACAATGATAAAACCATCGACGCGGCGGCTGCGGATGTTTTTGAGGTAAGTAGCCTGTTCGTCGTCGCCGGGTGGCCGGGTGGAAACCAGCAGGTCAAAGCCGTGCCGGGCCGCCTCGTTGCCAAGGCCGGCCAGCAGCTCACTAAAAAAGGGATCGGAGAATCTGGGGCCAAAGGTGGGCACAATAATAGCCAGCGTATCGCTGCGCTGCTTTTGCAACTGGCGCGCGGCGATGTTGGGTTCGTAGCCCATTTCCTGAGCCACCTGCCGCACCAGCGTGCGGGTTTCCTCACTCACATCATCGTAGCCGGCCAGCGCCCGCGAAACGGTCGTCACCGATCTGCCCACTCGCTGGGCAATTTCTTTGAGTGTTGCTGACATTGTGCGATTTTCCAAAACGTTTTGGATGTGGCCCCAGTATAAACCAAAACGTTTTGGATGTCAAAATTGTCACACATCGATTTTTCAACTATAGTTGTTACATGCAATTACCGCGCCCGGCGCTAAGGGCGCCTGCCTGTGGGGCCGGTGAAAATGGAGTAGGGCGCTTCGCGAAGCACCCCTACATCTCACTGAAAGCGGAGTCCAAAATTGTAGGTTTGGACTCCTGTCACAATTTTTTAGAGCCGGGTCAGGAAATCTCCTCCCCCTAATTCCTGACACCTGATCCCTGAATCCTATAGCCTGAGGAGTATTTGATTATGCATATCGGTTTTATTTCAACCCGGTTAAACGGCACCGACGGCGTTTCGCTGGAGGTGGAAAAGTGGGCCACGGTGCTCCGCCGCATGGGCCACGAGCTTTTTTACTGCGCCGGCGAGCTGGGCGGCTACGCCAGCAGCGGCAGCCTGATTCCCCAACTCCACTTTGACCACCAATCGATTGTTAAATTTAGCCGGGAAGCCTTTGGCGAAGGCCGGCTCAGTACCGACAGCGCCAAACTTGTTGACGGCATTTACGCCACCGCCGACGAAATCCGGGCGCCGCTGCGCCACTTTATCCGCGCTAACCGGCTTGAAATCATAGTGGTGGAGAACGCGCTGACCATCCCCATGAACCTGCCGCTGGGCATCACCCTCACCGGCCTCATCGCCGAGCTGGGCATTAACACCATTGCCCATCACCACGATTTTTTCTGGGAGCGGCAGCGGTACCAAAGCAACCAGATTTTGGACCTGCTCGACACCGCATTTCCGGCCAAACTACCCACTATTCAGCACGTGTCCATCAACAGTATCGCCCAAAAACGGCTCAAAGACCGGCGCGGCATCGACTCGCTGGTGATCCCCAACGTGCACGATTTTGCCACTCCGCCGCCCAAAATTGATGATTACTCCAAAGACTTCAAAGCCACCATCGACCTGGCCGAGGACGAACCCTTTATTTTGCAGCCCACCCGGGTTATTCAGCGCAAAGGCATTGAAATGGCGCTGGAACTGGTTCACCGGCTCGACCTGCCCACAAAACGGCTATACATTACCCATCGCGCCCACGATGAAGGCGTGGAATACTGGCGCTGGCTCAAACGCGAAGCCGGCATGATGCACGTTGACCTGCGCCTGATCGATCACCTCATCGGCGCCGAACGGGCCAAAGCCAACGGCCACAAAATCTACTCCCTGTGGGATGCCTACCCCCACGCCGATCTGATCACCTACCCCAGCACCTACGAAGGCTTTGGCAACGCCCTGCTGGAAGCCATCTATTTTAACAAGCTGATCGTGGTTAATCGCTACCCGGTTTACAACGCCGATATTGGGCCGCTGGGCTTTGAATTTATTGAGCTGGACGGATTTGTCGATGATGCGGCCGTTGGCAAAACCCAGGAACTGCTGCGCAACCCGGAACAGGTGCAGGCAATGGCCCAAACCAACTACCAACTGGCCCTTGAACATTTTTCACTCGAGGTGCTGCAGAAAAAGCTGGCCAAGGTGATCGCAAACTTCAATTAACCGTTAAGCCGCACTTAATCTGCCTGTGGCACACTGACCACAGACTCTCTGGCAGGATAGTTCCATGAAAATTACCGGCTTGCTGATCACTGTTTTTGCAATTTTACTGGCCGGCTGTGCCGCGCAGAGTGCGCCGCCCGCACCGACCGACACCCTTCCCCCGCCGCCCACCGCAGCCGTGGCCAGCGCTCCCACGGTGGCCCCACCCACCGCCGCGCCGCCCGCAACCGCGCCGTCACAACCGGCCGCTGTCGCCACCGCCGCGCCGCCGCCCACGCCGGCCCCCGCAGAACCGGCAACCTGTTCGCCCACACCGCCGGACCAGTTAGGACCGTTTTACGTGCCCGGCGCACCGGAACGCACCAGCGTGGGCCAGGGCCACATGCTGCACGGGGTAGTTCGCTCGGCCAATGGCTGCGCCCCGCTGCCCGGCGCGCAGATTGAACTTTGGCTGGCCGGGCCGGATGGCAACTACAGCGACGCCTATCGCGCTACGGTAGTAGCTGGCGCGGACGGCGCGTATCAATTTGAAAGCGACTTCCCGCCGCCCTATTCCGGCCGGCCGCCGCACATTCACCTGCGGGTATCCGCGCCCGGTTTTGAAACGCTGGTGACCCAATATTACCCCGGCCCCGGCCAAACCGACGGCACTTTTGAGCTGGTGCTCACGCCCTCGGCTGCGCAGGGTTCGGCGGCGCTGCCCCCGCCCGCCCTGTTTAACGTGAGTTGGGACGACCGGGCCGACTTTAAAGCCGGGCTGATTCCCGCCGAGCAGCCCGCGCTCGATGAACTGCCCGGCGCGAGCGTCTACCATATCGACCTGACCATTGGCGCCGATCTGCTCACCCTCACCGGCCGGCAGGAAGTGCGCTACACCAACCAGGAAAGCGCGCCGCTCACCGACATCTACTTTCGCCTGTTTCCCAATCTGGCCGATGGCGAGTCATCGGTTTCAAACGTTACCGTCAACGGCCAGCCGGCCAGCCCGCAGCTCGAACTGAACAACAGCGCCCTGCGCCTGCCGCTCGGTGCGCCGCTGCAGCCGGGCGGGCAGGCAGTCATCGCTCTGGATTTTGCCGTGACCGTGCCCGCCGCGGAAGGCGGCAACTATGGAACCTTTGCCTATCTCGATGGCGTGCTGGCGCTGGCCCATTTTTATCCCATGATCCCCGTGTTTGATGACGAAGGCTGGAACGTGGAAATTGCGCCCAGCATCGGCGACGTAATTTACGCCGACAGCAGTTTTTACCGGGTGCGCGTGACCGCGCCGCTCAGCGCTACGCTGGTCACTTCCGGGATAGAAATTGAGCGCGCCGCCGCGGGCGAGCAGCAGACCGTTACGTTTGCCGCCGGGCCGGTGCGCGATTTTTACATTGCCGCCAGCAGCCGTTTTGCCGCCGCCAGCCAGACCATCGGCGACACCACCGTGCGCAGTTTCGCCCCGGCCGAGTTGGCCGCCGGCAACGAGCGAATCCTGGCCGACGCCGTGCGCTCGCTGGAGATTTTTAACCAGCAGTTTGGCCCCTACCCCTTCAGCGAGTTTGATGTGGTCAGCACCAACACCTCGGCGCTGGGGGTGGAATATCCCGGCATTGTCGCCATTTTAATGGACCTGTACCGCGACAACTCCGATTTGCCGGGCGTGCTGCGTGAAAGTGTGGTGGCCCACGAAGCCGCGCACCAGTGGTTTTACAGCGTGGTTGGCAACGATCAGGTTGATGAGCCGTGGCTGGACGAGGCGCTGGCCCAGTACGCCACGCTGCTCTATTTTGCCCAAACACAGGGCAACGCCGGCGAAACCGGCTTCCGCCAATCGTTGGAGCGGCGCTGGCAGCGGGTCAACAGCGAGGATATTCCCATTGGCCTGCCCGTGCGCGATTACACACCGCAGGAGTACGGGGCCATTGTTTACGGCCGCGGGCCGCTGTTTGTTGAGGCGCTGGCCGGGGAGATGGGGGCGGACACGTTTGCCGGATTTCTGCGCGATTACTATCGCCACAACCAGTGGGGCATCGCTACCGGCGCCGGCTTCAAAACGCTGGCCGAGGAACATTGCCAGTGCGATCTGACACCGTTGTTTGACGAGTGGGTGTACCCCAAACAGGACGGCGGGTAAGTTTGTCGTGGCGGCGGGCCGGTGCTACAATACCTCACCTTGAGAAAAATCCCACAAGACGATTTACGATTTTGGATTTACGACATTCGCTATTCGCTACCCCTACTCCTGACTCCTGAATCCTGTTTTCGAGAGAGGACAAAATGGCTGATTTTGTATTGATGGCCCATTCGGGCTGGCGTTACATTGTGCTGATTATGCTGGTTATCACGCTGGTGAAAATGCTGGTGGGCTGGCTGGGCAAAGCCCGCTGGACCCGCCTCGATGGCCGGCTGCTGTCGGCGCTGCGCGTTGTGGTTAATATTCAGGTGGTGCTGGGGCTGCTGCTCTACATTTTGCTGCAATTTTGGACCAATATGCGCTTTACCGGCGAGCATGTGGTGGTAGCCTTGCTGGCCGTGAGCGGTGTGGAATTTGCCGCGGCCCGGGCCAAACGAGCCGCCGCTGACAATAGCAAATTCAAGTGGGCTGCCATCGGGCTGATTGTGGCGTTTGTGCTGATTTTTGTGGCGCTGCGCATTGTGGGGGGATTGTTCGGCTCAATCAGTTAGGGGCGATTTTTTGCGCCCAAACCTGATCGTAAATATCCTGCCATACCTGGATACTGATTAACGCCAGCGGCATGCGGCCCAAAATCCGCTCCAGTTGCTCGCGGCTCCAGGTTTTGCCCGGCATCAATTTTGCTTCCCAGCCGACGCGGTTGGTGGTTAACAGCCAGCCCCGGCCGGGATTTTTTTTGCCGGCCGCCTGTAACACCCGCACCAGTTCGGCCAGCCCGCTTTGGGGATTGGGCAAAAACTCCAGCGCCTCCATGCAGGTGACGACCGGCAACCTGTTGCTGGCAAACGGCAGGGCCATCACATCGGCCTGAATAAAACTGACCCGCTCACCCAGGTGCGCGGTATCGCGCCGGGCCACGGTCAGCATTTTCCAGGCCCGGTCCACGCCGATGACTCGCCCGTGGAAATCTGGCTGGCGCAGCATCACCAGCGGAATGCGCCCGGTGCCGGTGGCCACATCCAGAATTGTGACCCCTGCCCCGCCATCGAGCCGGGTTGCCAGCGGCCGGCCCAGGCAATAATCCTCGTCGTCATCGTTAAATTCTTTGATGCTGTTGTACTTTTCGGCGGTCCAATCGTACAGCAGCGCCACCAGCGGCGCGCCCAGATACGCGCCTTCGGCAATGATGAGCTGCCAGTAAGCCAGCGCGCCGGCAAGGCCAACCGCCAAAATCAACGCCAACCAGATCATTTAACCTTCCTATCCGCCCGGCAACCCGGCCGCGCCGCAGCACAACTGCGGCAGCCCGTCCCCAGAGAGCGAGACAAAGTATTGAACCTAAAGCAAGAAAAATTTATGACACTGTTATAAAGCAATTATGACTGAGTTATAATCAGATTATAACTGAGTTATAATTTGTTTTTGCTTCCTAAAGTCCTCAATTGGGCTACAAGCCCAACCTACGTTTTCGCAGATTTGCTCATTCGCAGATTCGTTTATTTTTACAGGAGCAATCGTTATGAATTGGTCCGGGCCACGTGCTCGGCCGATTGCTTAACCAGGTCACGCAGCGTGGGCAGGTCTATATCCTCAAGTTTTTTGATGTACAGGCAAGATTTGCCGGTTTTAAATTTGCCCAGCTTTTTTAACAGCGCGTCGTACTGGTCAAACCCGGCCATAATATAAAGCGTGATATTTTGCTTGCGCGGCGAAAAGCCGGTCAAAAACCAGTCACCCTCGCGGCCGCTGGCGTATTTATAGTGATAACTGCCAAAGCCGACAATGCTGTCGCCCCACATTTGCGGCGGCGCGCCCATCACCTGTTCCATCAACCCCAGAATGGCGAGGCAATCCTGCCGCTTTTTATCGTCGGCGATACTGTTCAGAAAAGCTGCAACATTCTGATCAGTGGGTTGTGTTTTTAACTCGGCCATATCAACCTCCTTTCAGAGTCAGCAAATAAGCGAGCCGGCGAATCAGGCGAGCGCTTCATACCTGCAATACGGGGTAAGCCAGCAGCGGCGCAAAAAAGGCCGCGCCCAACTCGATGGCGGCTGCCAGGCTGAAGCCATCCCGCTGATCCGGGGCGATAGCCTGCCACTCGGCCGCCGCCGCGGCATCAACCAAAAAGACCATTTCGCGGCACAGGCTGTGCGCCGCGCAGCTTTGGGGCGGCTGCCAGTGAATACCCACCCGAATATCCCCCGAGGGTTCTGCAGCCAGCAGCGTTACCCCATCCTGCCGCAGAAAAATAGGGGCGCCGGTGACGCGGCATATTGACTCAATCTCTACCGGCAGGCCAAACAGCGGGCCAACCGCCAGCGCGTCGAGGGCGCACATGGCCCGCAGCGTGTGGCCGTTGGCTCGCAGCCGGTGGGGCGTTTCTTCCAGTGTGAGCGGGTAAGCGCCCGCTATCTGCTCACCGCCCGGGGAGAGCACCAGCAGGTCGTCGGCGGCCAGCAGCGCCAGCGCCGCGCTCAGCGGCAAATTGGGCCAGCGCCGCGCCAGCTCCGCTAGCTGCGGCGGGCGACCGTGGTCAATCCAGGTGCGTAAAACAGCCCGATGCACTTCGGCCAGCGGAGCCGGCAGAGCCGCCTGCCGGCCGGCCAGCGGCAGCAATTGGTTGAGTTGTTTGAGCCCGGTTTGAACATCCATCTCAAATCAACCCCCGGCCAACCAGCAGCCAGCGCAAATGCTCCACCGTCATGCTGGTTTGCGCCGGCGACAGGTGCGGATTGGGCAGCTCAAACTCGCTGCCCTCCGGCGTGCGAAAACGAGCCACATCTGCCCCGGCGACAGATACGTCTGTGAGCCGGTCCAGTTCAACCAGCAGCAGCGCCAATCCATATTGAAAAGCCGGCTGAACCTCGGCCGGCACGCCATCCACCTGCGATTCAAGAATATCAAATTCAAAGGGTAAAGCGGTCATGAGGTTCCTCCCGTGAAATTAAGTTGGGTGAGTTGGCCGGCCGTGTTGCGTGTTCTGTTTATTCGCAATTCGCTACTCGCGATGTATTGTAGCACACCGTTGCCGACAAGCTCAAACTATTGGTGCGGGTTGGTTTTGCCGCGCAAATTTTTCTTTTGCCGCAAAATGAATACACTATGGTGACGGGCAAAATTTATCCACTCAGGGTGAAGATCGGTGACTTGTTCAGGCAAGGATTCCGGCGCTGTCCCGCAACTGTAATATCAGACGCTCTCCACCAAATCATCGTTTTATTTAACAACCGTCAAAAAAATTACCCGGTTATTAAACCTGCTGTCTGATTGAGCCAGACCCCCTGCATTGCCCGCAGATTGTATTGGACCTTCGTGGAAAGGGACAACCGCTTTGAGTTGTCCCTTTTTTGATTTTCAGCAACTCAACACTCAAAACCAAAGGGTCTGGGTTATGGAACAACAACTGGTGCAATCGGCGATCAAAGGGTTAAGCATTGAGCACGTGGTCAATATTCCCATTCTCCAGCGGCTACAGGATGCCTTTGCCAAGGCGATGGGCGTTGCCGCCGTAACGGTAGACCGCCAGGGCCACCCCATTACCCGGGAAAGTAATTTCCAACCGATTTGTATGCGCATTCGTTCTACCCGGCCGGGGTTGAACCGCTGTATGGCCTGCGATGCCAACGGCAGCCTCAAAGCCTACACCGAAGGCGAACCGCAAACCTATGTGTGCTACGGCGGCCTGATGGACGTGGCCGCACCCATTATCATTGAAAACGAATATCTGGGCGGCATTTTATGCGGCCAGGTAGTTTTTGCCGAAGAGCGGGAAAAATTTATTGAAGGCATTGTTGAACGCAACCTGCCGTTGGGCATCCCGGAGGCGGAAATCAGAGAGCTGGCCGAGATTATACCGGCCATCCCCCGCGAACGGCTCGGCGCGGTGGTGGAAATGCTGTTTGTAATGGCCAACCACATTACAGAAATGGGTGTGGCCAACCTGGCCAAATCCAAACTGCTGGCGGAACTCAAAGAAAAAGCCAAACTGCAAGCCGCTTTGCAAAGCGCGCAACTCCGGGCGCTGGAAGCCCAGGTAAACCCTCATTTTCTATTTAACGCGCTAACCCTGGTGGGCTATACCGCCATTGCCGAAGATGCGCCCCAAACCGAAGAAATAGCCTACAACCTGAGCGATCTGCTGCGCTACAGCCTGCGCAACGTAGCTCGCGCCGTCCCCCTCAGCGAAGAACTGGAAATGATTGAGCGCTACATGGCCATTCAAAAGCTGCGTTTTGGCTCAAGGTTGCAGGTACACATTGATGTTGATTCCAGCCTGCGCACCATTTATATTCCCTGCATGATTTTGCAACCGCTGGTTGAAAACGCCATCAATCACGCCGTCGAACCGCTGACCCGGCCTGTTCGGGTTGAAATCAGCGGTCGGAAAATTGACAACATCTTGCGGCTGCTTATCTCCGATGATGGCGCCGGGATGGAACCGGCATACGCCGCCGCGCTCAAGGCCGGTAAATTTCCGGAGCCAAACGGCCACACGTCCATCGGCCTGCAAAACGTTATTCGCCGCCTGACCACCGAGTACGGCAATCAATTTTTTTACCAGATTGACAGCGAATTGAACAAAGGCACCCGGATTGAGTTGAACATTCCGCTTGAAAAAAAGAGCCGTTAACGGTAAGGCACAGCAAAGATGCCCGGTTTACTGGTTGTTGACGACACAGCGATCATTCGCAGCACAATTGCCAAAATTGTTACTCGTGAACATTTGAACATTACCCCCATTATCGAAGCTGACAACGGCGAAGAGGCAGTTCGGCTGGCGCAGGAACACCGGCCGGATATTGTGTTTATGGACATCAAAATGCCGGGTATGAACGGCCTGCAAGCCACGTCGCTGATCCGGCAAGACAACCCCGCCGCCAAAATTGTAATGCTCACCGCCTACGATGAGTTTTCTTACGTGCAGGAAGCGTTAAAACTGGGCGCGGTAGACTACCTGCTCAAGCCGGTCCGCCCCAACAAAATTGTCGAAGTGATCTCGCAAATACAGACGCTGATTAATGAAGAACGAACCCAGCAGCAGATTTTCCACGAAACACGCCAGCAACTCAAAAAAGCTCTGCCCATCATCGAAGCCAGCCTGGTTGACGACCTGATTTTCAGGCAGGCTCCGGAACCAACCCTGCTCAAAAAAAATCTGCGCCAACTGGGCAAATCCATCGCCGCGCCGGTGGTGATGGTTATTGCCATTGACGATTACAACAAAATTGTCAAACGCCTCAAACCAGAAATCCTGTTGCAGCACAGCGACGAAATTATCGAAGTGATCAACCGGGCACTGGAGCAACCGGCCAAAGCGCTGGTGGGTTACTGGCAACTGGGGCAATTGGCCGTTATTCTATCAACCGATCAGCAGTGGGAAACCGTTACCAGCCAAAAAGCGCTGGCTGAGGTCATCAGGCAAAATGTGGCCGGGCAGGTTCACTTTACGGTGACCGCCGGTTTTGGCCGGCGCTACGACAGCCTGGAAAACATTGCCATTTCTTACGCCGAAGCGCGGCTGGCCCAGCACCACGCCCCCATCGGCGGCAACTGCGTTATCCACATTGCCGACATCAACCCCGACAGCCCTCGCCGCAGTTATGTTTACCCACTCACCCTGGAGCGGGAGCTGCTGGAAAACGTGCGGCTCAAACAGGAAGACATCTGCCTGGAGCTGATGAATGAAATTGTTGACAACCTGCTGTACAATTACCGGCAGGACCCCCAAATTCTGTACAGCTACCTGGCCGAACTGCTGACTCTTATTTCCAGAACGATGATTGAAATTGGCGCGCCCGCCGCCGACGTTTTTCACCTCTCCAACCACCAGATGGCCGTGCTGTTTTCTGCGCCCAGCCCGGCCCAGCTTCGCGCCTGGGCGCTCAACAGCCTTACCGAACTGCTGGCCACAGTGGAATTTGAAGCCACCCACCCCAACCCGGACGCTATCCAGATGGCTATTGAACACATTCACAAAAACCACCAAAACCCGGATATTTCGCTGAATGATGTGGCCAAAACTGTGGGCTTGAGCCAATCGCATCTGGCTTACCTGCTCAAAGAAAGAACCGGGCAGAGCTACACCAGCTACCTGTCGGCGTTGCGCATAAAACACGCCAAAAAACTGCTGCGCACCACCTCAATGACCATTGCCGCCATTGCGGAGTCGGTGGGCTACCCCAACGCCACCCATTTTTACCGCATCTTTCGGCGCGAAACCGGCCACACGCCTAAAGCCTACCGCGACGCCAAATCTCATCAAGCCTGATCAAACACACCCCCGAGGACACGTATGAATCCCCAACTTGAAGCTATTTTACAACAAGCCGATGACGTATTGAACACCACCGCGCCCATTGCCTACCGCGGCCCCGTCCACGTTGGCGTGGATTTGGGCACGGCCTACACCGTGCTGATGGTGCTGGACAAAGATTTTCGGCCGTTGGCCGGACGCTACCAGTTTGCCCAGATTGTCCGCGATGGACTGGTGGTCGATTTTATTGGCGCGATTGAACTGGTTAAAAAAATGAAGCGCGAGGTTGAGGCCCAGCTTGGTTTTTCGCTGGAGCAGGCCGCTACCTCGTACCCGCCCGGCGTGGCCCCGGCCGAGGTGAAAGCCACCCGCAACGTGCTGATTGCCGCCGGGCTGGAATGCAGCAGCTTTGTCGATGAGCCAACCGCGGCCAACAGCCTGCTGCAAGTTGACAATGGCGCGGTGGTTGATGTTGGCGGCGGCACCACCGGCGTGGCCATCATCAAAAACGGGGAAGTCATTTACACCGCCGACGAGCCGACCGGCGGCACCCAGTTTTCGCTGGTAATTGCCGGGGCGCTCGGCATCCCCTTTGAGCAGGCCGAAGAACTCAAGCGCAACCCCGCCGAACATCGCCGGCTGGTGCCGCTGGTGCAGCCGGTGATGCAAAAGGTGGGCACCATTGTGGCCCGCTACATTGAGCCGTACCACGTGGAGCGCATTTATCTGGTGGGCGGCACCAGCGCCATGACCGGCATCGCCGCCGAAGTTGAACAAATCACCGGCGTTGACACGGTGGTGCCGGGCAACCCCCTCTTTGTTACCCCCATCGGCATTGCCATGCAGGATACATAATAAAGCCAAAGCCCGAAGGGATTCTCTTCGGGCTTTGACGCGAACACACTTTTTCGGAGAAATGTGGTAGTTATCGATTGGCTACGTTGGCCGCCACCAAAATGGGGTCCCACACCGATGAAAACGGCGGGGCGTAGCTCAGGTCGAGTTCGGCCAGATCGTAGGTAGTCCAGCCGGCCCGCAGCGCAGCGGCCAGTACATCAATGCGTTTAGCCACGCCATCCCGGCCCACAATTTGCGCTCCCAGCAGCCGCTGGCTGCCTTTTTCAAACACCAGCTTAACCGAGATCGGAGATTCGCCCGGCATATAATGCGCCCGGCCGGTGGCGTTGATAATGGCGTGGTCGGGCTCAAAACCCAAATAGCGGGCGTACTTTTCGGTCAGGCCGGTTTGGGCCACGTGCAAATCAAACACTTTAACCGCCGCCGTTCCAACCATCCCGGCAAAACGGGCGCTGCCTCCGGCCGCGTTGCTGCCGGCCACCCGCCCCTGTTTGCTGGCGGTTGGGGCTAACGGCAGCAGCACCGGCCTGCCCGCCACCAAATGGAACGCCTCGCAGGCGCCACCGACGGCAAAAATCCCCGGAATATTGGTTTGCTGGCGATTATCCACGGCGATGGCCCCGGATTCGCCCAGTTTGATGCCGGCCGCAGCGGCAAAGCCAATCGCCGGCCGGGTGCCCGTCCCGATGATGACCAGCTCGGCGGGGATGGCGGCCCCACCGGCCACCACGGCCCGCACCCGGGCGGTGCGCGTGGCCGCGGCTACCGCGCCGGCGGCATCCTGCCGGTTGAGTTTGGCGGCAGTCAACCCAATAATTCGCCGCAGCGATTCGTCCCCTTCCAGCGCGGTCACTTTGTGCCCCAGATACAATTCAACATCGTGCGCTTTCAGCTCGGCTTCAATATGCACCGCCATTTCGGCGTCGATGGTGGGCAGAATCTGCGGCTGGGCCTCGATGATGGTGACCGCCAGCCCGTGCGCCCGAAACGCCTCGGCCAGTTCCAGGCCAATGTAGCCGCCGCCAATAATCACTGCCCGCTGCGGCTGTTTGTCGGCAATCCAGTTTTTAATGGCCAGCGCGTCCTCAACGGTGCGCAGGGTGAACACGCCGTTCAAATCGATACCGGGCAGCGGCGGCGGCACAACCACCCCGCCACTGGCGACAATCAGTTTGTCCCAATGATCGGTGAAACTCTGGCCGGTGGCCAGATTCCGCACCTCAACCGTGTGGGCGGCCGGATCGATGGCCAGCACCTCGTGCCGAACCAGCGCCCGGATATTTTGCGCGGCAAACTGGGCCGGCGTGCGAATGAGCAGGTCATCGATATTGGCCACTTCACCTTTGATGAAGTAGGGAAAGCCGCACGCGCCGTAACTCACGTAGCCCGATTTTTCATAGACTACAATTTCAAGCCCGGCGTTGGTGCGGCGAGCGCGGGTAGCGGCGCTCATACCGGCGGCCACCCCGCCAATAATGACCAGTCGTTCGCTCATTGAACCTGTCCTTTTACTGCATTTTGCGCAGCACCTGCGCCACAATCTCCTGAATAACCGCTTCGGCGTTTGCGCCGGGTTGGGCGGCGTCTGCGTCGTTGGTCAACACCAGTTTGATGGCCTGTTCCTGAGCGGCGTTGGCAAATACGTCGTAGGCATGAATGATGTCGCTCAGTTTAAAACGATGGCTGACCAGCGTGGTCGGATCGATTTTGCCGTTTTTGATGGCTTTCATCAGCAGCGGGATAGTGGTGGTGTTGACCGTGCCCAGCCGCAGCGTAATATTTTTGGTCCACAAAATGTGCTTGTGGAGCTGCACGCTTTTGGCGTAAATGCCAATATCGGCAATGTGGCCGCCCGCGCCGATGATATTCTGGCACAGTTCGCAGGTTACCGGGCTGCCCACCACCTCGATGGCCACATCAACGCCGCGGCCGTTGGTCAGCGCCAACACTTTTTCGGCGGCCTGGCCATCGCTGTTATTAATGGTAATGGTGGCCCCCAACGCTTTGGCTTTTTGCAGCCGGTGCTCATCCAAATCGATGACGATGATTTCGCCGGGCGCGTAAAATTGGGCCGTGAGCAGCGCGGCCAACCCCACCGGGCCGGCCCCTAAAATGGCCACCGTATCACCAAATTTCACCTCGCCGTTCATCACGCCCACTTCCAGCCCGGTCGGGATGATGTCGCTGAGCATGAGCGCCGCTTCGTGGTCAAAATCGGCTGGGATCAGGTGCAGGCTGTTGTCGGCGTGCGGCACGCGCACGTATTCGGCCTGCGTGCCATCGATGGTGTTGCCCAGTTGCCAGCCGCCGTCGGTGCAGTTGGAGTAGAGACCGCGGTGGCAGTAATCGCAGCGGCCGCACGAAGTAATACAGGAGATAATCACCGCGTCGCCGGGTTTGAAGCCGCTCACCGAGCTGCCAACCGCTTCAACCACGCCCACACCCTCGTGCCCCAAAATGGTACCGGGCTGGCAGGTAGCCACTCCGCCGCGCAAAATAGCCAGATCGGTGCCGCACAGGGTGGTTTTGGTTACGCGCACCAGCGCGTCGGTGGGCTGCTGGATAACGGGTTTTGGTTTTTCTTCCCAGGCTTTCTGGCCGGGGCCGTGGTAAACAAGTGCTTTCACCGGTGTTGTACTCCTGTAAAAATATTTTTGCCCACTCAGCCCCCATTATAAACCGGGATGACCGCCGTTTTTTACACGCGAGCGCATTCACCAGCGAATACTGTATAAATTTCCCCGAAAAGTGTACAGCCCCTTAATTATGTCAATAAACGCGTTTTTTCCGCTTTTGCAGCCGGCGCAACATCGTTGAAAAGTGTAGCCCCAGCAGCGGTTAGGTGATTGTTTTCACCCCCCGGCTTTGCTAAAGTGGAGACACTATGGCTGACAACGGCGACAGGCAAAAATTTGATCAATCGCACGTCTCCACCCGCATTATTCAGGAATACGTGCCGGGGCGGCAGATTACCATTGCCCACGTTATCGCCAACCCCGACCGCGAACTGTGCCAGCGGGTGGGGCTGGAAAGCGCCGACGCCATTGGCATTATGACCATCACCCCCGGCGAAAGCGCCATCATTGCCGGCGACCTGGCCCTGAAAGCCGCCGATGTTGAAATTGGTTTTCTGGATCGCTTCAGCGGCACGCTGGTGATCACCGGCCGGCTGACCAGTGTTGAAGCCGCCATCGACACCGCCAACAGAGGCCTGGAAAGAGTACTGGGCTTCTTTCCGGCACAAATTACAAGGACGTAATGACGATTTTTTTTGTACCTACAATGGCAGTAGATAAACCAACCAAACAGGCGCGTTTTATGGTGTGGGGCGGCGTTGGCGCCGGCAAAAGTACGCTTATTCAGGCATTAACCCAAGCCCAAGTTTCCCGCGTCCGTAAAACGCAAACCATTGCTTACCAGGAAGTCGCCATCGACACCCCCGGCGAATACGCCGAGCGCGGCTACCTGCGCCAATCGCTCCAGGCCACCGCATTTGATGCCCGGGTGCTGGTTGTGGTGCAGGATGCCACCCGCGGCACATCTTTTTTCCCACCCAACTATTTTTTGATGTTTCCCCAACCCGTCATCGGCGTGGTTTCCAAAACAGACCTCGCCACCGGCGCGCAAGTCGAGCAGGCCACCCGGCTGTTGCGTCAAATTGGCGTGGTTGGTGAGATTTTTAATGTTTCAGCGATCAATGGATCGGGCCTCGACCAATTGAGGCAAAGTCTATCCACTTATTTAGAGTGAAAGGAGCTTTAAGAAATGGCAAACGCTCAAGGTGAAGCACTGGGCATGATTGAAACCAAAGGGTTGGTAGCAATGATCGAAGCTGCCGACGCGATGGTTAAGTCTGCCAACGTCAAGCTGGTCGGTATGGAAAAAATTGGGTCCGGGTTGGTAACCGTGCTGGTTCGCGGTGATGTTGGCGCCGTAAAGGCCGCCACCGATGCCGGCGCCGCCGCCGCCAAACGCGTGGGCGAAGTGGTGTCTGTCCACGTGATTCCGCGCCCCCACACCGATACCGAACTGTTGCTGCCCAAACTGGGCCAGTAATGCAGGTGGCCACTAACTAACAGGAGGACAAAAAATGGAAGACAAATTAGTAGACCTTGTAGTCAAGCAGGTGATGGACAAATTTGCCGCCGGTAACGGTGGCGCCGCGCCTGCCGCCAGCGCCCCCTCCGGCCCCGCAATGACCGAGTTTGTGGGTACGGCCTTTGGGGACACCATCGGCATTGTGATTGCCAATCTGGATTACGATTTTCACGAGAAAATGGGGCTTGACAAAAAATACCGCTCCATCGGCATTTTGAGCGCCCGCGTTGGCGCCGGCCCGCATATTATGGCCGCCGACGAAGCCGTAAAAGCCACCAACACCGAAGTGGTCCGCATTGAACTGCCGCGCGACACCAAAGGCGGCGCCGGCCACGGCTCGCTCATCATTTTTGGCGCAGAAGAAGTCTCCGACGCGCGCCGCGCCATCGAAGTGGCCCTGAAAGATTTGGGGCGCACTTTTGGCGACGTGTACGCCAACGACGCCGGCCACATTGAGCTGCAATACACCGCTCGCGCCAGTTTTGCCTGTGAAAAAGCTTTTAACGCCCCCGTGGGCAAAGCCTTTGGGCTGTGCGTGGGCGCGCCGGCAGGCATTGGCGTGATGATGGTAGATGCGGCAGTTAAATCGGCCGATGTTGACCTGCTCGGCGTGGCCAGCCCCAGCAGCGGCACCTCCATGTCCAACGAAGTCATCGGTTTCTTCAGCGGCGATGCCGGCGCAGTGCGCCAGGCCATCATCACCGCCCGCGAAGTTGGGGTGAGGTTGCTGGAAGCCTTCGGTCCGGCGCCAAGCCTGGGCGAACCCTACATTTAAGCCGGGCCGGTAGCCCATTTTAGGAGACAACAATGGCACGACGACACAAAAGATTTGAAGTTTTGGAACAACGACCTGTCAACAAAGACGGCTTTGTGACCGAATGGGCCGAAGTCGGTTTGATGGCGATGGGCAGCCCCAACGACCCCAAGCCCAGCATCAAAATTGAAAATGGCAAGGTTGTTGAAATGGACGGCCGCACCCGCGATGATATGGACTTTATTGAACTGTTCATCGCCGACCGCTCCATTAACACCGATTTAGCCCCGCAGATGATGGCCAAAAGCGCCGTAGAAATTGCCCGCATGATCGTGGACATCAACGTGCCCCGATCTGAAGTGGTCAAGGTTTTCTCCGGCCTCACCCCGGCCAAAATCGCGGCGGTTATGGACGAGCTGAACGTGGTTGAGATGATGATGGGCCTGCAAAAAATGCGCGCCCGCCGCACCCCGGCCAACCAGGCTCACGTAACCAACCTGCAAGACAACCCGGCCCTGCTGGCCGCCGACGCCGCCGAAGCCACCCTGTACGGCTTTGCCGAAATTGAAACCACCGTGGCGGTGTTTAACTACGGCCCGCTGAACGCCCTGTCGCTGCTGGTGGGCGGGCAAACCGGCCGCCCCGGCGTGCTCAGCCAGGACGCGCTGGAAGAGTCCATTGAACTGCAACTGGGCATGCGCGGCCTCACTGCTTACGCGGAAACCGTGTCGGTGTACGGTACGGAAAACGTGTTTGTTGACGGCGACGACACCCCCTGGTCTAAATCGTTCCTGGCCTCGGCCTACGCTTCCCGCGGGTTGAAAATGCGCTTCACCTCCGGCACCGGCTCAGAAGTACAGATGGCCTACGCCGAAGGCAAATCGATGCTCTACCTGGAAATCAAGTGCATCATGCTCACCAAAGGCGCCGGCGTGCAGGGGCTGCAAAACGGCTCCATCAGCTGCATCGGCGTACCGGCTGGCGTGCCCGGCGGTATCCGCGCCGTGCTGGGTGAAAACCTGGTAACCACCTGCCTTGACCTGGAAGTGGCCTCCGGCAACGACCAAACCTTCTCCCACTCCGATATGCGCCGCACCGCCCGCCTGCTCATGCAGATGCTGCCCGGCACCGACTTTGTCTGCTCCGGCTACAGCGCCGTACCCAACTACGACAACATGTTTGCCGGCTCAAACGTTGACGCCGACGACATGGACGACTGGCTGGTCATTCAGCGCGACCTGAAGGTAGACGGCGGCCTGATCCCGGCTTCGGAAGAAGAAGTGATCGCCATCCGCAACAAAGCGGCCCGCGCCCTGCAAGCCGTTTACGAAGAGTTTGGCCTGCCGCGCATTACCGATGAAGAAGTTGAAGCGGCCACCTACGCCTACAACAGCCAGGATATGCCGGCCCGCGACAAAGCCCAGGACACCAAAGCGGCCCAGGATTTGCTCAAACGCGGCATCACCGGCATCGACGTGGTGAAGGCGCTGGCCAAACGCGGCTTCCCTGAAATTGCCGAAGCGGTACTGGGTATTCAGAAACAGCGCGTTTCCGGCGACTACCTGCACACCTCGGCCATCCTCGACACCAAATTCAACGTCATCGCCGCCGTGAACGACCTGAACGATTACGCTGGCCCCGGCACCGGCTACCGCCTGGAAGGCGCGCGCTGGAAACAGCTCGCCGACATCCGGCAAGCCATCAGCCCGGAAATGATTTAGGGCATACCCAACAAGGAGTCTAGACCATGACACAGATTACTGAAGAAATGGTTCGGAGCGTTGTGGCAGAAATCGTTGCCCAGATGGCCAAAAGCGGCAATGGTGCGGCCCCCAGCGTATCAGATGAACCGGTTGAAAAAGTAGAATTGCGGGAAGTGGGCGAAGCCAAAAAAGGCACCAACCCCAAAGAAGTGGTGATCGCGCTGGCTCCGGCCTTTGGCGACAAGCTGAAAATGCGCACCATCACCGGCATCCCGCACGCCAAAGTGCTGCGAGAAGTAATGGCCGGCATTGAAGAACAGGGCATGGTGCCGCGCGTGATCCGCGTAAAACACACCATTGACCTGGCTTTTGTGGGCAAACGCGGCGCAGAACTGAGCGGCTCGGGCATTGCCATCCCGCTGCAATCACGCGGCACCAGCCTCATCCACCAGAAAGACCTGGCCCCCCTGCAAAACATTGAGTTGTTCCCGCAGGCCCCGGTCATCGATCTGGAAACCTACCGGCTGATCGGCAGCAACGCCGCCCGCTACGCCAAAGGCGAATCGCCCCAACCCGTACCCCAAAAGAACGACCAGATGGCTCGGCCCAAGTACCAGGCTATTGCGGCGGTGTTCCACATCCGCGAAACCAGCTTTGTGCAGCCCGGCGCCAAACCCGTCGAACTTGAAGTGAAGTTTAAGTAGGCTGGAGGAAAAAATGTCTCAACAAGATATGATCGCTGCCATCGTGCAGGAAGTGCTCAAAGAGATGAACGGCGGCGCCAAACCCGCCGCGCCGGCCTCGACCAACGGCAAGCTCAGCTACAAATCTGATTACCCGATGGCTGAAAAACGGCCCGAGCTGGTGAAAACCGCCACCGGCAAATCGCTGAATGACATCACCGTGCAGGCGCTTGTCAGCGGCGAAATCAAGGCCGAAGAAGTGCGCATTACGCCGCAAACGCTGGAATACCAGGCCCAGATTGCCGAAAGCATTGGCCGCCCGCAGTTGGCCGCCAACATGCGCCGCGCCGCCGAACTGACGGCCGTGCCGGATGACCGCATTCTGGAAATCTACAACGCCCTGCGGCCGTATCGCTCCAGCCGCGAAGAGCTGGCGGCCATCGCCGACGAGCTGGAAAACAAATACGGCGCTAAAATCTGCGCCAACTTTGTCCGCGAAGCCTGCCAGGTGTACGCCAAACGCAAACGCCTGAAGGAAGACGCCTGAGTTTGATTGGGATTAACCCAATTGTGAGTCCCGCCGCCGTCCGCGTGGATGGCGGCGGGACGGCACCCCCGGATGAAAGGTATTGCTTGTGAGCATTATCGCTGGTATTGATGTTGGCAACTCCACAACTGAAATCGCGCTGGCCGAAATTACCCCCACCAGTTCCACCCCGCGCTGGCTGGCCTCCAGCCGGGTCAGTACCACCGGCATCAAAGGCACGCTGAGCAACCTGCCCGGCATTGTTTACGGCCTGCAAGACGCCGTGGCCACCGCCGGCATTGGCCTGCGCGACATCAACCTGGTCCTGCTCAACGAGGCCACACCGGTTATCGGTGATATTGCGATGGAAACCATCACCGAAACCATCATCACCGAATCAACAATGATCGGCCACAACCCGGTCTCGCCCGGCGGGGTGGGCATCGGCGTGGGCCAGACCATTTTGATTGAAGAGCTGGTGGATGTGAAGCGCGGCGAAAAAGTCATCGTCATCATCCCCAAAGGTTACGATTTTGAAATTGCCGCCTCGATGATCAACCGCGCGATGGAATTTGGCGTCGATGTGCAGGGCGGAATTGTCCAGTCTGACGATGGCGTGCTGATTGCCAACCGGCTGCCCAAAGTGCTGCCCTTTGTTGATGAAGTGCAGTTGATTGACCACGTGCCGCTGCACATGCTGGCCGCGGTTGAAGTTGCGCCCAAAGGCCACGTCATCCGCCAGTTGAGCAACCCCTACGGCATCGCCACCGTCTTTGAGCTGACCCCCGAAGAAACCAGCATGATCATCCCCATTGCCAAGGCGCTGATCGGGCTGCGTTCGGCGGTGGTTATCCGCACCCCCGCCGGCGACGTGCAAAGCCGGCGCATTCCGGCCGGCGCGCTCACCCTCATCGGCGAGCGCCAAACCTTGTGCGTCGGCATCGACAGCGGCGCTGACGCCATTATGGATGAGGTGAGCAAAGCCCAGCCGCTGACCAACGTTACCGGCGAATCCGGCACCAACGTGGGCGGGATGATTGAGCGTGTGCGCCAAACCATGAGCGAAATGACCGAAAAGCCGATGGCCGAGATCAGCATCCGCGATATTCTGGCCGTTGATTGTTTGGTGCCGCAGCGGGTTTCGGGCGGACTGGCCCAGGAATTTTCGATGGAAAACGCGGTGGGGCTGGCGGCGATGGTCAACACCGACCGGCTGCTGATGGAACGCGTGGCTCGCGCCCTGTCCGATGAAATCGGCGTGCCGGTAGAGTTGGGCGGCGTTGAGGCCAATATGGCCATTTTGGGCACGCTGACCACGCCCGGCATCAGCACCCCGCTGGCCATTCTGGATTTGGGGGCCGGTTCCACCGACGCGGCCATTTTACGCCCGGGCGAGCCGGTGCGCAGCATGCACCTGGCCGGCGCGGGCAACATGGTCAGCCTGCTGATCAACACCGAACTCGGCCTTGAGAATTACGATGTGGCCGAACAAATCAAATTTTATCCGCTGGCCAAAGTTGAAAGCCTGTTTCACATCCGCACCGAAGACAACGCGGTCAGCTTTTTTAACGAGCCGCTGGACCCGCGCCTGTTTGGGCGGGTGGCGCTGGTGCGCGGCAACGGCGATCTGTTGCCCATCCAAACCGATCATTCGCTGGAGCGCATCCGCGCTGTGCGCCGCGAGGCCAAACAAAAAGTGTTTATGCGCAACAGCCTGCGCGCCCTGCAAGCCGTGGCCCCCGGCGGCAACATCCGCCTGATTGATTTTGTGGCCATTGTCGGCGGCTCCGGCAACGATTTTGAGCTGTCGCACATGCTGGTTGAGCGGCTGGCCGCCTTTGGCATTGTGGCCGGCACAGCCAACATTCGCGGCACAGAAGGGCCGCTCAACGCGGTGGCTACCGGGCTGGTGCTGAGCTATTTTGAACGGCAAAGGGCAGGCCGATGAGCGAAGCCAGCGAAGCGGTGGTTAAACCCCGCAGCCTGACCGCCGCCAGCGACGAACAGCCGGCCATTCACGTGGCTCTGGCCTCCGGCGTTGACGACCGCCACTTTCGTTTTGTGGCCATCGGCGCGGAAGAAGACGGCGTGCCCTGCCGGCAGGTTTCCGTTGCCGGCAGCGATGCCGCAGCGTTGGCCTACGAAGCGGCCACCAGTTCTCGTTTTGGCGTGGGCGTGGGCGTTTCGGCCAGTGCGGTGGCCGTACACGAACTGCACATGCCGGCCCACCAGCCGGTTATCACGTTTGACGCCGGGCCGGATTTTTTGCCCTACTGCCGGCTGGCCGGCAGCAACGCCGCCCGGTTGATCATCCGCCTGCCGTTCCGGTTTGAACTGGAACCGGAGCCGCCGGCAGCCAAACCGCGCCGGACACGGGCAGCGGAACCGAAAAAAGCTAATTCTGAGCCAGACCCGGCCCTGGTGCAAGCCATCGCCAAAATCGTGGCCCGAATTATCAAAGAGAGAGGATTGCTATGAGTACAAAAGCACTCGGATTGATTGAAACCATCGGCCTGGCCGCCGCCATTGAAGCGGCCGACGCCGCCACCAAAGCCGCCAACGTAACCCTGCTGGGCTACGAAAACAGCAAGGGCGGCGGAATGATCACCGTTAAAGTCGTCGGCGATGTGGGCGCGGTTAAAGCGGCCATCGCTGCCGGCTCGGCTGCGGCGGCGCGGATTGGACGGGTAGCCTCAACCAACATTATCGCCCGGCCGCACACCGAAATTGAGCCGCTGATTCACAGCTTAACCCGCGGCAAAGGCGTCGCCGAGCCGGCCAAAAAGGCTCCGGCCAAATCGGCGCCAAAATCCAAAGCGACCCCGGCTAAACCGGCGCCCAAGCCCAAAACGAGCCGGCCCAAAAAGGCGGCCAAACCGGCCCCACCCAAACCCGAACCCGCCCAACCTGAACCCACCGAACCGCCTGCTCCCGCCGCCGGGCCAGAAACTCCGGGCGAGCAAGCCTGAGGCTGACGCCGGTCCATTTCAAAGCCGTGGAGGAAAACCGTGACAGTTGCTCAATTTAAACCCGGAACGGTCAATGTTGAAAAAATGGCGCAGGAAGTGCTGCGCCGCCTGCTGGAAAAAAACGGCGGCGGCGAACCCAAACCTGTGCCGATGAACGGCACGCGTCAGGTGCAGGTGCCGATTGGCATTTCGGTGCGCCACCTGCATTTGTGCCAGGAACACCTGGAAATTTTGTTTGGCAAAGGCCACCAGCTTGGCGTGTATCACGAGCTGTACCAAAAAGGGTATTTTGCCGCCAACGAGCAGGTGATGGTGGTGGGCCACAAACGCTGCCTTGAAAAAGTGCGCGTGCTCGGCCCCACCCGGCCCTTTTCGCAGGTGGAGCTGGCCCAAAGTGAGGCCATCGCGTTGGGGCTGAAACTGCCCGTTTGCACCGACGGCGCGGAACCAAACACCCAGCCGGTCACGCTGGTGGGACCGCAGGGGGTGATCACCCTGCCCGGCGGCGAAGGCGGCGGCGCGTTTTTGGCCCGCCGGCACATCCACCTGAGCGATGTGACCGCCGCCGACTGGGGCGTGAAAGCCGGCGACACCGTGAAACTGCGCATCGATGGGCCGCGGCCGGTGACGTTTGACGATATTCTGGTGCGGGTCAAAGCCGGCTGGCGCACCGAAGTTCACCTGGACACGGACGAGGGCAATGCCTGCCTCATCCGCACCGGGCAAATGGGCACGATTATTTTGTAGAAATAGACAGGATTGGTAGCGCCGCACTTAACCGTGAACAAATTTTATGGCAAAATTTACCCCCTCCCCTAACCCCTCCCCCTGACAGGGGGGATGGGTCAAACAGAGATCGTAACAAAGGATTTGCTTGTGGACAGGGCACGACTCATTGAAATTGTAAAACAGGTGATCGCCGAACTGCGGGCCAAGGCCCCGGCGCAAAACGTGCTGATGCTGTTTAGCGGGGCCAGCACCGGTTTTGTAGCCGGTATGGAAACCATCAAACTGCTGGCCGGCCGCGGCCACGAGCTGACCGTGGTTTTCACCCCGTCGGCGGTGAATATTATCACCCCGGAACAGGCCCAACGAGCCGGCGCAAAAAACATCATCCTGCCCAACACCTGGCTCGATGCCCCCGGCGTGGCCCGGCAAACCGATCTGGTGCTGGTGCCCACCCTGTCGATGAATACCGCCGCCCGGCTGGCCCAGGGCTTGATGGACACGCTCATTTCGACGCTGGTGCTCGGCTCGCTGCTGGCCGGCAAACGGGTGATCGCCATCCGGGATGGGGCCGACCCCTACGGCAACGGCGGGCGGGTATTTGGCGCGCAGCCGGGCGTCGCCACCCCTTTGAAAGACACGATGGCCAAAAATCTGGATACGTTGGCCACGTTTGGTATTGAATTAGTTGGTGAGCCGGATTTTCTGGCGACGGTCGAGGCGCGATTGCTAGGCTTATCAGTTCAATCGACGCCACCAGATTCTCCTCAAACAATGGCTGTCTCGTCGCCGGTTATTCCGTTGGTTAGCTCTGGCGGTACACCCATCATTACCCACAGCGACCTGTTAACTCTTCCTGCTTGCGCTTCCATTTCCGTACCGCCGAGCGCCCGTTTTACGCCGCTGGCCCGTGAAACGGCCAATCGGCTGAAGTTGAAGATTGTGTTTGAGAGTTAGTACAAGGAGCCACTTATGCGTATTGCCAAAATTATTGGAAATGTGGTATCCACCCGCAAAGATGAAAATCTGGTAGGCTATTCGTTGATGGTGATCCAGGTGCTCAAACCCGGCACAGAAGAGGTGCAGGACGAACTTGTGGCCATTGACACCGTGGGCGCGGGCGTGGGCGATCTGGTGCTGGTGGCGCTGGGCGGCGCGGCCCGCGTGCCGCTGCACCCCGGCAAAGCCCCCGTCGATGCGACGATCATCGGCGTGATTGATACTGTGGATGTGCGCTGATGAGCCGAATTTACACCCGCGGCGGCGATACCGGCGAAACCTCGCTGCTGGCCGGCGGCCGAGTGGCCAAAGATGACCCCCGGGTCAACGTGTACGGCACGCTCGATGAGGCAACCTCGGCGCTGGGGATGGCCCGCGCCGCCACTCATCACGACGAGATTTGCGCCGACATCATCGACTTGCAGGGCGAATTGATCAACGTCATGGCCGAAGTGGCCGCCCGCCCGTCGGACAAGCCGGCCAGGTTTGAGATTCCCCGGGTTAAGCAGGAACAGGTTGACCGGCTGGAACGCAAACTGGATTATTACCTGGCCGAACAGTTCCCCCAAACCGGCTTTGTGCGGCCGGGTGTGTCGTTGGCGGCCGGCGCGCTCGATCTGGCTCGCGCCACCGTGCGCCGCGCCGAGCGATTTTTGGTGACGCTCAACCGCACCGAAGAGATCAACCCCATCCTGATCAAATACGTCAACCGCCTGTCTGACCTGCTGTACGTGATGGCTCGCATTGATGAGCAGCGCGAGGTTGAGCACGTTGTCAGGCAAAGTATTGGACAGCCAGTTTCGGTGGCAAAGGAGGCCAATAAAATGGCGCTCACGTTAAAAGATTGTGATCGAATGGTAGAAGCCGGCATCAAACGCGCGCAGGAAATCGGCGTACCGATGGTGCTGGCAGTGGTTAACAACAGCGGCAACCCCATCGAACTGCGGCGGATGGACGATGCGCTGGAAGTGAGCGTCACCCTGGCCCCGCACAAAGCGTACACCGCGGCCACGGTACGCATTCCCAGCCAGCAACTGGCCGAACTCTCGCAGCCGGGCCAGCCGCTGTACGGCATCGATGTAAATATTCCCAACCTGACGCTGGTGGGCGGCGGCCTGCCGCTCAAAGTGAACGGCGTGGTGGTGGGCGCGGTTGGCGTCAGCGGCGGCTCGGTGGAGCAGGATGTAGACGTGGCCCAGGCGATGGTCGCCGCGTTGTAGGAATAGAATTAATGCGTAATCCGTAATGCGTAAACAAAAATTACGAATTACGCATGTTAGTGTATTTAATTTTCGCCACTTGGAAAGGTTGCGAGTAGCGGGTAGCGGGTGACGGGTAAAAACGCGCCACTCGCCACCGGCCACCGGCCACAGCCAGATGCGTGGTGGCGAAAATTCCGTGACACTTACCGCATTACGCATTACCACGCAATGCCAAAATCATGAAATTCTTATCGTCAAAAGACGACAAGACCGGGAGGTTTGTTATGCAAGCACTTGACACCCAGATTGACGCAATTGTGCGCCGGGTTATGGAACAACTCGAACAGCCCAAACCGTCGCTGAACGGCAGCCCGCAGTATCGCGGCG
Source organism: Anaerolineae bacterium (assembly GCA_022071955.1). Classification (GTDB taxonomy): domain Bacteria; phylum Chloroflexota; class Anaerolineae; order 4572-78; family J111; genus J095. Next base: position 8,409 of record JAJVIM010000018.1, on the reverse strand, counting down.
TGTTTGCCAGTATTGACACGGCAATGGACGCGGTTCACCTGGCCCAGCAGCGATACTACCGGATCAGCATTGCCAAGCGCAAAGCCATTATCCAGGCCATCCGCAATGTGGGCATTGAAAGCGCCCAGAAAATGGCCCAAATGGTGGTGCAGGAAACCGGCATGGGCCGCGTGGCCGACAAGGTGCTCAAACACCTGCTGGTCTCCGAGAAAACGCCCGGCCCCGAATTTTTAAACCCCGACGCCTACGTGGGCGACGACGGCCTGATGATTGAAGAGTGCGCGCCGTTTGGCACCATCCTGTCGATCACGCCCGTCACCAACCCCACCGCCACCATTATCAACAACACCATCAGCATGCTTTCAGCGGGCAATACCGTGTTTTTTGCGCCCCACCCCGGCGCGATCAAATCGTCGCTGACGATGATCGACCTGATCAACGAAGCCATTGAAAACGCTGGCGGGCCGCCCAACCTGATTGTTTCGCTCAGCCAGGCCAGCATTGAAACCGTGGGCCAGTTGATGACTCACCCCGGCATCGCTCTGCTGAGCGTGACCGGCGGCACGCCCGTGGTCGATGTGGCCCTGCGCAGCGGCAAACGGGCCATCGGCGCGGCGGCGGGCAATCCCCCGGTGCTGGTGGATGACACCGCCGACCCCGAAAAGGCGGCCCGCGACATTGTGGCCGGCCATTCGTTTGACAACAACATGCCCTGCACCTCGGAAAAAGAGGTAGTGGTGACCGCCGGCATCGCCGACCGGCTGCTGGAGGCGTTTACCCACGCCAACGCGCTGGTGCTCGATCCCAAATTGCTGCCGCAACTGGAGGCGGTCACGCTCAATGAAAAACGCAACGGTCCCAACCGCTTTTACATTGGCAAAAACGCCTGCGCCATTTTGAGCGAAATGGGCATTCAGGCCGATGAAGAGCTGCGAACCATTGTGGTTGAGGTGGATAAAGACCACCCCTTTGCCCGCCACGAAATGATGATGCCGGTGCTGGCCGTGGTCCGCGTGAAAGATTTTGCCGAAGCCGTGGAAGTGGCCGTGGAGTTGGAAGAGGGGCTGCATCACTCGGCCATCATTCACTCATCAAACATTTACCACATGAGCGAGTTTGGCAAAGCCATCAACACCACCATTTTTGTAAAAAACGCACCGTCGTTTGCCGGGTTGGGCTGGGGCGGCGAAGGTTACACCAGCTTCACCATTGCTGGCCGCACCGGCGAGGGGATGACCACCTGCCGCACTTTTACCCGCTTCCGCCGCTGTAGTTTGGTGGGCGCGTTCTCGGCGGTGTAAGAAGCGAAGGACGAAGGACGAAGGACGATTTACGCAACACGCATCACTCTCACGTTTTACGTTTTACGAATCCTGCGTGATTGTAGTTTTGGACTTCTGTGACAATTTTTTAGAGCCGGGTCAGGAGACTCCTAATTCCTAACTCCAAACTCCTGATTCCTGACTCTTGACCCCTGAACCCTATCTTTAAGGGAGTAACGGATGGATAAAGCAACGATAGTTTCGCAGGTCAAAGCCGCCGGGATTGTTGGCGCGGGCGGCGCGGGGTTTCCCACCCACGTCAAAATGACCGCCGACGCCGAAGTGATCATCGCCAACGGCGCGGAGTGCGAACCGCTGACCCACGTTGACAAAGAATTGATTCTCACCCAATCGCCGCTGATTGTGGCCGGTTTAAAAGCGGTGATGCAAACCACGGGCGCCAAACGGGGAGTCATCGGCATTAAAGGCAAATACACCCAGGCCATCGCTGCCATCCGCGCGGCAATGGGCAACGACCCCAGCCTGTCTGTGGCCGAACTGGGCAACTTTTACCCCGCCGGCGACGAGCATATTCTGGTGTACGATGTGCTCGGCCGGGTGGTGCCGGAAGGCGGCCTGCCGATCATGGTCGGCGCGGTGGTGCAAAACATTGAAACACTGCTGAACATTGGCCGGGCGCTGCAGGGCCAGCCCGTTACCGAAAAATACATCACGGTAGTTGGCGACGTGCCGCAGCCGGTTACGGTTAAAGTGCCGATTGGCGTCTCGCTGCGGCAGGTGATTGAGCTGGCCGGCGGCAGCCGCACCGCCAACCCCACCGTGCTCAACGGCGGGGCGATGATGGGCAGCGTGGTTGAAAACCTGGACGCGCCAGTGACCAAAACCACCAAACTGCTGCTGGTGCTGCCTTTTGAGCACCAACTCAGCGTTAAACGCCGCCGCACCCGCAAAGACATCGATATGCATGCCATCGCCGCCTGTGACCAGTGTTACATGTGTACCGACTATTGCCCGCGTCACGCGCAGGGGCACGCCATCCAGCCGCACAAATTGATTTTACTGCTGGCCTCCGGCGTGGCCGTGACCGATGCTCAAATGGCCGGCGCGTTGCTCTGCTGTGAGTGCCGCACCTGCAACTACGCCTGCCCCGTTCACCTTTCGCCCGGCGACATCGCTCTGACCATCAAACGCGATCTGGTCAAGGCGCGGGTGAAAAATCCGTACAACCGCCAAACCGAACCCGACCCCTACCGCGACTATCGCCGCGTGCCGATGAACCGGCTCATCAGCCGGCTGGATTTGGCCAAATTCGATGTTCCCGCCCCCCTCACCGACGCTGTGCCCCAGTTTAGCCGGGTAACACTGAATCTGCGGCAGCACATCGGCGCGCCGTGCCAGCCCATCGTTAAAGTGGGCGACCGGGTGGCCGCCGGCGATGTGGTGGGCCAGGTGCCGGATAATTCGCTGGGCGCGCCGGTTCACGCCAGCGTGGCCGGGGTGGTCACAGCCGTAACCGCCGAGACTGTGGTGATTGAAAAGGAATAAACTATGAAACGAGCCTTAGGATTAATAGAATTGCGCAGCATTGCCCGCGGCATGAACACCACCGACCAAATGTTGAAAGCAGCCAATGTTGAGTTGCTGCGGGCGCACGTGGTTTGCCCCGGCAAATACATCATTTTGATCGCCGGCAACATCAGCGATGTCCGCGCCGCCGTAGACGTTGGCGAGCGGGTTTCGCCGGAAGTGGTGGTTGATCACTTCATTTTACCCAACGTTCATCCCAGTATTTTCCCGGCGCTCACCGCTACCACCCAGGTGGAAAACGTCAAATCGATTGGCGTGGTTGAAACCTTCACCCTGGCCGCCTCAATTGTGGCCGCCGACATTGCGGTGAAAGCCGCGCCGGTAGAATTAATTGAAATTCGGCTGCCGTTTGCCATGGGCGGCAAAGCCTTTGCCATTTTCACCGGCGAGGTAAGCGCCGTGCGCAGCGGGGTCAACAGCGCGGTTGAGGCGCTCAAAAACGAGGGCGTGCTCGACTCCTTTACCGTTATTTCCTCGCCGCATAAAGACCTGATTGATAAATTGCTGTAACGATACCGGACGGCGCGACCGCCCGGTACCTAGTGCAGCCATGCAGTTTGGGGATAGCAAAAAGGCCAGGCAAAATTTGCCTGGCCCGGTTGGAATGAGTGGCGCGTATCGTCAGGTAACCCTGTAGCCCCAGCGTTACCGACTGAAAGATACGCTAACTCGTACTCATTATAACACAAGATGTGTTTCTCCCCAAACAGAATATATCTTCAATAAAGGAGGTAATGTCTTTCCGTCCAATTCGCCTTCCTGTTTGAAAAAACATTCTGTACATCGACTGTGACCGAATCGCAGTCCAGGCACATCACATCAAACTAGAGACATCGGGAGAGAAACACAATGTTCACTTTAACAGGTTTATTAGTTGCTTTTGTAAGCGGCATTTTTGGCGCGGCGGTTGGCGCGCTGCCGGCCTTTATTATGGTCGGTTTTCTGGTGCTGGCTGGCGTGGCCATTCAGGCTGCCGGCGGCGGCGGCGACTATCTGGGCATTGCCCCGTTTGGGGCGTGGGGGCCGCACGTGGGCGGTTTTGCCGCCGGGGTGGCGGCCGTGGCTTATGCGGCCAAACAGGGCAAACACGAAACCGGGCGCGATATTCTGGCCGGAATGATGGGCAAAAACAGCCCGGACGTGCTGCTGGTTGGCGGTATTTTTGGGATTATTGGCTACGTGCTCAACTGGCTGTTTGCCATGCCCGGCGCCTGGACCGACTCGATTGCGCTGACGGTAGTGGTTTCGGCCATCATTGCCCGCTTTGCCTTTGGCAAAACCGGTTTGCTGGGCAAAGTTGCCGCCGGCGAAAAACGGTACTCGCCGCCGGCAGCCAATTGCTGGGTGCCCTGGCAGCACAAACCGCTGCAACTGCTGATGATTGGCCTGGGCGCGGGCACATTTTCGGCTTATCTGGCGCTGGCTGTGCCCAACGGCGGCGGCGTGGTGCTCGGCTTTGGTTTTGCCGCGGCCAGCCTGGTATTTTTGCAGTTTGGCACCCAAATTCCGGTAACGCACCACATTGCCCTGCCGGCAGCGGTGGCCGCGGCCGCCAGCGGCAGCCTGTTGTGGGGGTTGATCTTTGGCGTGCTGGCTGCCTTTGTGGGCGAATTTATGGCCAACACCTTCTGCGCCTGGGGTGACACCCACATCGACCCGCCGGCGGCAACCATCTGGCCGATGACCAGTCTGTCGATTTTGCTGGCGACGTTGGGCGTTTACCAGATGATCCCACTGTTTTGAGCGATGCTCATTTGAACGGCAGCAATACACGTCAACCAACCGGCATCATTCGGTAAATGACTATTTCCGCCGGCTCGCGTATTGTCGGAGGAGGCACAGGGATGAGGCTGATGGCGAGTTTGAAAAATTTCATCAAAGACAGCCTGGTTGATTCGTATCACTTTCGGCTGCTTGCCAAATATCCGGCCCTGTTTATGACCAGCGAAGGCAAAAGAAACGCCGCTAGAATGCTGGCAGCGCGGCCGCGGGAAACGACAGAATCCAGCCGGCACCAGCCGGACAACTCCAACAAAACCGGCGAGCCGCCATCGCCCTCGTGAAAGATTGTCCAAATCACGCGGGTGGAGTAAAATAAAGGGTGTAATTTAACAACTGAATCCAGTTTGGTAAAGGTTCCCGTACGCCCCGGATGGCACGGGAAGTAATGGCGAAGCCGGTGACGTTTGCTCGCAAACCAGTCCGGCGCTGTCCCGCAACTGTAACATTTCAATGACCAATTATCAATTAACAATGAACAAAGGTTTTTAATTATTACCAGTCTTCATTGTCTAATTGTTAATTGCTCATTACTCATTGTTCATTGAAATGAAGCCAGGTCGCCCACCTTTATCCGTCTTGCACAACCTCGTGGAAGGGGGTGAAAGCCTATTGTCACCAAAACAGCTTTCAAAAACCCGGCCCAATCTCGAGGCCGGGTTTTTTGTTGAACCGCCGGGCTGATCCGGCCCGGGCAGTACACAATCAAATACAAGTTATGCAATTGTCATTTTGAACGACCAACGGGAGTGTCACTTGCGCCTGCGCGCAGTGCAGGTGAGAATCCCTGCTAAATCTGTTTATAAACCTGGGTTTCAGGGATTTTTCGTCGCGTTGCTCCTCAAAATGACCTTCAACTGCATAACTGCCGTCAAACACATTTTACCGGGGGGATAAATGATTTTTTTGCGACGGAGGCAAAATGGCATATTTAAAATTTCGTCGAACCGTCTGGTTGATCCACGCGGTCTTTTTACTCAGCGTGCAGAGTGTGTGGGCCGCGCCCCCGGCCATGCACATAATGGAAGGTTTTTTGCCACTCGGTTGGGCCATTTTTTGGTGGCTGGCGGCCATCCCGTTTTGGCTGCTGGGCTTCCGGCAAATCCGTAACGTTTTGCGCCACAAACCAGAACAGCGATTGCTGCTCGGCCTGGCGGGCGGTTTTATTTTTGTGTTGAGCGCCCTCAAAATCCCCAGCGTTACCGGCTCCAGCAGCCATCCCACCGGCACCGGTTTGGGCACCCTGTTGTTTGGCCCCTTTGTGGTAGCCATTCTGGGCACCATCGCTCTTATCTTCCAGGCCCTGCTGCTGGCCCACGGCGGTATTTCCACCCTTGGCGCTAACGCGATGAGCATGGCCATCGGCGGGCCGCTGGTGGCCTACTATCTGGTCTGGCGGCCGCTCAAAGGCCGAACCCCGGCCTGGCTGGCCGTATTTGCCACCGCCTTCATCGCCGATCTGGCCACGTATGTGATTACCGCCACCCAGTTGGCGCTGGCTTTTCCCAGCCCGGTCAGCGGCTTTTTTGGCTCGTGGCTCACGTTTTTGGGCATTTTCGCTGTTACCCAGCTTCCGCTGGCCGTGGCCGAAGGTATTCTGGTGGTGCTGATCTTCAATTTTTTGCAAACCAACGCCACCAACGAACTGCACGAACTCGGTCTGGAAGGAGTGTAATATGGCCACTCAACTTCACAAACAACCTAAACGGTTCAGCCCGCCGGTGCTCATTGCCGCCATCGCGCTGATCATTTTGCTGACCACGGTCCCGCTGGTCATCGTTAAAAACAGCGATTTTGGCGGCACCGATAACCTGGCCGCCGACACCGTGACCGCGCTCGCCCCGGAGTACGACTCTGGCTGGATTACCAACTGGTGGGAGCCTGCCGGTGAAACCGAAAGCGCGCTCTTCGCGCTGCAAGCCGCCGCCGGCGGTGTGCTGATTGGCTATTTCTTTGGCTATCTGCAGGGGAAAAAGAAGGGGAGCAGCAAGTAGGGAGTTTATTTTGCACATCATTGACCAGTACGCCTACAGCAACCGCATCCGCCGCGTTGACCCCGCCCACAAGGGCGGGGTGGCGCTGGTTGTGCTGCTGCTCTGCCTGGCGCTGAACAAGCCGCTGGTTGGCGTAACGGCCGTATGCGGCATGGCGCTGCTGGCGGTGAAGCTGGCCGGGCTGTCGACGCGCACTTTTGGCCGGGTGCTGCTGGGCCAGGCCGCGTTTCTGGTGCTGGCCACTCTCGGCGTGGTGCTGAGTGTTAGCCTGGCCGACCCACGCGCCGTGGCCCCGTGGGCGCTGCAACTGGGGCCGCTGTGGCTGGCCAGCTCGCCGGAGGCGCTGGCGCGGGCGGTGGGGCTGGTCACGCGCGCGCTCGGCGCGGCGGCGGCCATGAATTTTTTGGCGCTGACCACGCCGCTGGTCGATCTGGTAGAATTGGGTCGCCGCTGGCGCATCCCGGATGAGTTGATTGATATTATGACCGTGATTTATCGCTTTATTTTTGTGCTGCTCGACGGCGTGGAACGAATGCGCATGGCCCAGGACAGCCGGCTCGGCTACCAGACCTCGTATTTGCGGGCCATGAACAGCGCCGCCCTGCTGGGCAGCCGGCTCTTCATCGATGCCTTTCAACGCGGCAAACGGCTGCAAATTGCGCTGGAATCGCGCGGTTACAGCGGCGGCAGCCTGCGGGTGCTGCCGGCCGTGTACATTCCGGACAGGCGGGTGTTGTGGGCCGGGTTGGCGCTGGTGATCACTTTGTTGTTGGCCTGGATGGTGGGATGACCCCGATTTTTGAGTTCAAGAATGTCTGCTACAGTTACGCTATCCAGAAAAACGCCAACCACCCGGCCTTGCAGGATTTTTCGGTGCGGGTGCCGGGCGGCGAAAAAATAGCGGTGGTGGGCCGCAACGGCTCCGGCAAATCGACATTTTTTCTGCACTGCAACGGCCTGTACAAACCGCAGGCCGGGCAGGTGTTCTTTAAAAACGAGCCGCTGGCCTACGACCGGCAGTCGCTTAAAAAATTACGGCAGCAGGTGGGGTTAATCTTTCAAAATCCCGATGACCAGCTTTTCAGCGCCAGCGTGGCCCAGGACATCAGCTTTGGGCCGCTCAATCTGGGGTTGAGCGATGCCGATGCCCGCGCGCGGGTGCAAACCGCCGCCGAACTATGCGACATTACCCACCTGCTGGAGCGCCCCACGCACGCCCTCAGCGGCGGCGAAAAGGCGCGGGTGGCGCTGGCCGGCGTGCTGGCGATGGAGCCGGAGGTGCTGGTGGCCGACGAACCGCTGGCCAGCCTCGACCCGTGGGTGCGGCTGACCATGTTCGATATCCTGCAAAAGATTTACGACCAGGGCAAAACCATTTTGATGGCCACCCACAACCTGTCGGTGGTGCGCTACTGGGCCAGCCACGTTATCGTCATCGATGCCGGGCGAGCGGTTTTTGCCGGCGCGCCGCGTGAGCTGCTGGCCAACAAGCCGCTGCTCGATCAAACCGGTCTGGCCCGGGTGTGGTGGAATATCGATATGGACTACCCCGACCCGGCCAATAGCCAGGCGAAATTGATAGATTAATCAGTTGTCTGACAATTTTAGGATTTAAGTAAACATAAACCCGAAAAAGTTAATGGTAGCAAGTTTTTAGCCCATCCCCCCTAGCCCCCCTTCCCTGTGGGAAGGGGGGAACTCAAAAAAGTGTCACTTGCGGGCGCTGTGCGCCCGCAAGTGACACTAAAACCTCCTTTCTCCCCTCC
>JAJVIM010000042.1:103540-125130 GCA_022071955.1 Anaerolineae bacterium | reverse complement strand
AGGCCGCCTTCGACGGGAAGGCCACATCCGGTGAGCACAGGCTGAATTTCACCGTCATATCATCCACGGCTTCGATGTTTTTGATCAGCCCACCGTACGCGCACGCTTCATCCGCCGGGGCGGCTTCGGCTTCACCTTCACCGGCTTTGTAGGGCACATAGGCGCCACCCTGAATCTGGTAGATAGCAATTTTGGGGTTGGCGCAGTCGCCGTTTTCATTGCAATTCAGGCTGCCGGTGATGCCGTTGAAATCTTTGGTCGCATACAGCGCATCCCGCAACGCCTGCCGCCCGATCAGCGTGTTCCCCTCCGCATCCGTTTTGGCCACTTTCTCGATCGCATCAAAAATCATGTTCGCCGCATCATAGGCGTGGGCGTGATACACACTCAGCGGGTCTTCCCCATATTTGGCTTTGTGTTCTTCCAGGAATTTGGCGTATTTATCGCCGGCAAAGGCCAAATCCGGGCTGGAAATGAACATCCCTTCGGCCGCATCACCCGCCGCCGCCAGAAAGTCGGGTGAGTACATCCCATCCGCCCCGGCCAGAATCACATTCTCTAACCCGGCAACTTCTTTCGCCTGGCTGGTCACAAACCCACCCTCGGCAATGAAGATCGGGTAGTAGATCAGTTCCGGCTGGCTGGTCGCAATCGAGGTCAGCAGCGGCCGCATATCGGTATCACCAGCGTTCAGCGCTTCCTGCGTGGTGATTTCCCCACCCAGTTCTTTGAACACATTGGCAAACACCTGCTGCAACTGCTCGGCATAGGGGCTGCCATCGTGAATGGTGGCGGCCTTGCGCACACCCAAATCATTGTAGGCAAACTCAGCCATCACCCGGCCCTGAATGTTGTCGTTGTGGGCCGTGCGCATAAAGCTGGGTTTGTGGTTGTCCGGGCTGGTCAGCGCCGGCGCGGTACACGAACCGGAAATCATCGTCAGCCCGGCATCGTTGTAGATCGGCGCCGCCGGGGTGCAGCTGCTGGAGCAGGTATGCCCCACCACCCCGACCACATCCGGGTTGGAGGCCAGTTTGGTGGCTGCCGTCTGGCCGCCTTCGGCCGAGCAGCCGTCATCTTCCACCAGCAGGTCGATGGGATGGCCGGCCACATCGCCGCGGTCGGCGATGGCCAGTTCCACCCCGCGCACTTCGTCGTTACCCAACGACTCGGTCGGGCCGGAAATGGACTGCACCGCCGCCATTTTGATCGGGTCTTCGGGCGCTACCGTGACGCACCCCAGCGGATCTTCACAGCCGGAAACCGTTTCGGGCATGGCTTCTTCGGCGGCGGGCTGGGTCTCTTCAGTTGTCTGTTCAGCAGACTCAGCTGCCGGTTGAGCCTGTTCTTCACTTTTTTGTTGACCATCGGCGGGGGCCGGAGCCGCGCCGCCGCCACAGGCTGCCACCAGCAGAGCAACGACAGCCAGCATGGTCAATAGCCAAAATGCTCGCGTTTTCATAAACTAAAAATCTCCTCCAAAATGGTTGAAAATGAGATAGGTGGACACAACGGAACACAATTCACTTATGAAACTCGGGCTAAACCATCACTCCTTTCTAAAAAACTAGATGCATAACCAAAAATTTTGTAATTTATTCTAATAATAATTACAAAAATTCGCTTATGCATCATCTTTGTGCAAAATTTTTATTCTGATACTGGTCTTAAAGACTGATTATAATCCCGAAACCGGCGCTATGATAGTGACATTTGTCGTACAACAACGTGACATTTGTCACAATTTCTGCCAAGGGATTAGCGGATGGCAATCTGGCTGCCCGAACCGGTCTTCCAAACATCAATCCTAACGGGGAAGGCGTCCTTTAATTCATCAATGTGGGTGATCACAATCAATTTTTCAAAATCATTTTGAATGGCGTTAATGGCTTCTACCAGCCGCTCGCGCCCCTGAGCATCCTGCGTGCCAAAGCCCTCGTCGATCATCAGGGTTTGCAGGCGCGCGCCGGCGCGGCGGGCCAGCACTTTGCTGATGGCAATCCGAATGGCAAAATTTATCCGAAACGCTTCGCCGCCGGAGTACAGTTCGTAGTCGCGGGTGCCAACCTCATCGGAAATGAGAATATCGAGCGTTTCAATGGTGCTGTCGCTGCTAATAGCTTCACGCTGGGTTTCAAAACGAATGTGCATGCGGCCGTCGGTCATTCGGCTCAGCAGCCGGTTGGCTTCGTCCTCAATTTCAGGGATGGCGCTTTCAATAAGCAGCGCCTGCACGCCTTTTTTGCCAAACGCGGTTTGCAGTTCGCGGTACAGGCCGGCAGATTCTTTGATTTGCTGCAATTTGTCCTGCAATTTGCCCCGTTCTTTGGCCTGCTGCGCCACGTGATCCAGCATTTGCGTGGCCCGCACCACTCGATCGCGGGCAAAGCGTTCGCGCCGCTGCAAGTCATCGACATTGGCGCTGGCCTGGTTGAGCCGCTGGGCCAGTTGGGCAAAACCGGCGGTCTCTTTTTCCAGTTGAGCGATGTTGTCGCGGTCGTCGGCGGTTTGTTTTTGGATGCGCTCGTGCCGGGCCTGCTCGCGGGCCAGCCGGGTTTGCTCATCGGCCAAACGCTCCGCAGCGCCGGCCAGTTGCCGCGCCTCCTCCTCAAACGGTTTTAGTTTTTCGGCGGCGGCGCGAGCCTGCTGGTGAGCCGCTTTGTCGTACCCCAACGCGGCCAGTTCGGCCTCCACTTCGGCCAGGCTGGCCAGCACCTCACCGGCAAAATCGCGGCTGTCCAGCCGCTGTTGCAATGCGGCGCGGCGGGCTTCGGCTTTTTCCAGCTCGATGGCTGTTGTTTGCGCCTCGGTGATGGCCTGTTCCAGTTGGGCCACCCGGCCCTGCGTGGGCGGCAGTTGGCGCAACTGGCGCTCGGCGGCGGAGATACTTTGCTGGAGCGCTTTTTGTCGCGCTTCAATTTCAGCCAGCCGATTTCTGTTGGCTCGGAACTGGTCGCCTTTGGCCGTGCCGTCGCTGGTAAACTGGCCGGCCACCTGCTGCCGGTGCGTTTCATCGAGCGGCCGCCGGCAGACCGGGCAGATGGAGCCGGCCTGCTGCAACTGGGTGAGATGCTCCTTGATTTCGTCCATTTCCAGTTTGAGCTGGGTGTTTTGCTGGGCCAGCCGGGCCGATTCTTCGCGCAGGTCGGCCAGTTCGTCGCGGTCGGTCTGCCGCTGCGAATCCAGCCCGGTTAATTGGGCCAGATCGATCCGGGCCTGAGCCAACTGCGTTTGCAGCGACTCCGCCGCCGCGGCTTTGGGCCGAAGCATATTAATGGTAGTGACCGCCTCGCGCAAATCGGCCTCAATCTGAGCCTGGGCGGCCTGAAACTGGCTGTCCAGTTCGTGCCGCCGGGTAGACAGCCGCGCCGACTCCTGCAGCCGGTTGTCCCAATCCTGCACAGCCGCGCGGGCCTGCTCAAGTTGCTGCAACCCGGCTTCAATCTCGCTGCGGCGCTGCAACGTGGTTTGGAGCTGTCCAATTACCTGCTCCGCCGCGGCGATAACGCCGGCAATATCGGCCAGATCAGCCGTGGCCGATTCCAACCGAAATTGCAAATCCTCAAGCTGGCGCTGCTTGTCGTTGAGGGCACGGTGTTCCACGCGCAGGGTTTCAAGCTGACCTTCGGCAGTTTGCAGCTCGGTGTGGAGCGCGGCCACCTCTTTTTCGGCAGCGGCCAGTTCATCGCGGTACTGGCTTTCGCGGGCCAGTTCTTTTTCAATCCGGTTGATTTCAGCCTCGGTGATGGCTGCCTCTTTTTCCTTTTCCTGCGCGCGAACTTTGGCCCGGTCGGCGTACACATCGTACAGCTCCAGCCCCAAAATATCGCTGAGAATTTTTTTGCGGTCGGCGGGGCGTTTGGTGGTAAATTCATCGGCCCGGCCCTGCAACAAAAAAGCGGAATTAATGAAGGTGTCGTAATCCAACCGCATCAGATCGCTGATTTTCTTTTCAGTGGCCCGCAGATTGGTTTCGGTGAGCGTGCGCCAACCACCGGCCTCTTCTACCTGAAACGACAGGCTGGTGCGGCCCCGTTTGGTCGATTCGCGTTTGCGGACAATGCGATATACGTTATTGTTCAAACCAAAGGTGTATTCTACTTCCATTTCCGACTGCCCCAGCCGGATCAGTTCGTCATCGCGTTTGGCCCGCGCCCGGCCCCAAATCGCCCAGGTTACGGCATCGAGCAGGCTGCTTTTGCCGGCCCCGTTTTCGCCGGTGAGCGCCGCCAGGTGAATGCCCTCAAACGAAAGTTCGGCCTGCTGGTAGGCCATAAAATTGCGTAATTTCAAAGTGATGGGGACCACAGTCCGCTCCTAAAATTGTTTGGCGAATCTTACCACGGCGCTGCGGCGAGAGCAATTGAAAAAATTAAAGTAAGTTGACATAATTTTGAATAACGTGGTATACTGGCTGTAAATCCCTTAATATTGGGCCAAAAGGAGCGGTGCCATGTCTGTTGACCTGGATTTTGACTCAAACAACGACGAACCTGACAACGTATTTGAAGACGATTTTGAAAATGAAGGGTTCGATGATACCGGCGACGAGGAACCCAAAAAACGAAACCCTCTGCGCGTTATTCTGCTGATTTTGCTGGTGCTGGTACTGTTGTGTGTGCTTTGCTATCTGGCCTCGCGCTTTGTACCGTTAAGCCTGCCCTTCCTTGGTGGCGGCGCTGCACCGGAACAGCCCCCGGCCGCGCCGGCGCAGGAAGAAACGGCCACCCCCTTCCCGCTGCCCACCGCCGAAGGAGCCGTTGACGGCGCTGTCGCGCCCGATGCCGGCCAGCCAGATGGCGCGGCCCCCGGCGAAGCGGAAACAACCGAAGGCGAGCTGCCGGGCGGCGAAGCCGGTGAAGTCGAAGGTGCAACCCCCGGTGAAGCGGTTGAAGGCGAAGCCCTGCCTCCTGCCGCCAACGAACAGCCGGCCCCTGAAGCACCCGCCGAAGCCACCGCTGAACAGCCGGCCGCTGAAGCCACCGCGGAAACCGGCATCATCATTACCACGCCGGTAGCCGGCCCCACCGCCACTCCCGGCGGCGAGGCAGCCGTTACTGCCAGTTGTGATGCCAACACGCCGCCCACGGCCAACGCCGGTGGTCCCTACACCGCCATGATGGGCAAAGGCCAGGCGATTGTGAACTTTGACGGCTCCAACTCTACCGATCAGGACGGCCAGATTGAGAGCTACGATTGGGACTTTGGCGATGGCTCGGAGCCGGGCAGCGGCGTAAAAGTGCAGCACGGCTACAGCATGACCGGCACTTACACCCTTATTTTAACTGTTACCGATAACTGCGGCGCCGAAGCCGACGCCGCCACCGATGTAACCATTACTGCCGCCGCGCCGCCCATTACCGGCACCCCCGTCGTCACGCCAGCCACCACCCCGGCCCCGTCCAGCGGCGATACCGGCGGCCAGGACAGCAGCGGCTTTGTGCTGCCGCCCATTAACCCGGCCTGGGGTACAGCCGGCTTCTGCTACACCGTGCAGCGCGGCGACACACTGTGGGGCATCGCTACAGCCTTTGGGGTAGATCTGCCGGATCTGGCCTTTGTTAACGGCGTCAGCCCGGATTATTACGTGATCGCCGGCCAGGGTTTGTTTGTGCCAGTGGGACCAATCAATCCGTATGGCCCCAATATTTATCCGGTCCAGCCGGGCGACACGCTCTACTCGGTAGCGGTCCAGTGCAGCCTGACCACGGCAGACCTGGCCTACGCCAACGGCCTGTATCCCGACAGTCCACTCTCGCCGGGGCAATTGCTCCGTATCCCGCCACCCTGGAGTTACTAGTTAACGTTTGAATGCTGGTGCGCCCCGAAGCAGCTTGCTTCGGGGCGTTCGTTTGTGAAACAAAGCTTTACATAAGTGTTGGAGGTAGCTGATGCAAAACAAGCGACGCTTAATTTTAATTATTTTGATTGCGCTGGTTCTGCTGTGTTTGGTTGGCGTCGTGACGTATAACACCTTTTTCCGGCCGGGCGGCGGCCAGCCGCAAATAGCCCAGGAACAGGCCACCCCGGCCCCCACCGAACCACCGTCAGCCGAAGAGCCGACAGCCACGCCAACGCAGGTGGTTGAACCCACTCAGGAGCCAACCGCAGTCCCAACCCTGGCCGCTGCCGGCGGGGCCAACGATAATACCAGCGGCGGCCAACCCACAGACACGCCAACCACCACGCCGCCCACAGCCACGCCTCTGCCGGTAACGCAGATTGTTGAAACGGTCGTCATCACCGAAATGGGCGAACTGCTGCAAAATGGCGGTTTTGAACGGGGATTCGCCGATAATGGCGTTGGCACAGGCTGGGAAGCGTTCAGCACCGATGGCGCGGCGGTCAACTTTTCGGCGGAAAGCGCCGGGGTTTTTATTCACGGCGGCCAGGCAGCACAGCGCATCAGCATCGACAAAGCCTTTCAGCCCGATCAATACGGCGGCATCTACCAGACCGTTGAGGTTTTGCCCGGCGAAGTTTACACGCTCACGGTGTACGGCCAGATTCGCAGCGGTTTTGGCAATGTCGATGCCAGCAGCTACGGGTACCGCATGCAGGCCGCGCTCGACCAGAGCGGCGGCGCAAACTGGCAAACCATCACTCCCACCGCCTGGATTGAACTGCCGTGGCCGGAACAGTCGCTGGATGAGGCCGCGCCGGCTTTTTCGGAGTTCAGCACTCAATTTGTGGCTGAAAGCGAGCAGCTCACGTTGTTTGTTCGCGCCTGGAATAAGTGGCCCGATGGCAATCTGGGCGAATACACGCTCGATGATTTGAGCCTTGTTGGCCCAACCGCTGTCCGCACCGAAACAGTGGTTAAAACCGTCACCGCACCCGGCGCGCAGGCCACAGCCCCCGCCGGCGGCGAAGAGATGATCGACAAACCGCTGCCCACCACCGGCTACGGTGACGATACCAACCTGTTTGCCGATGCGCGCTTTTGGGGAGCGCTGCTGGTTTTGCTGCTGCTAACCGGCGGCGCGTTTTATCGGGCGCGCTGGCGCTGGTAACAACCGAAAATACACACAGGCTGGCCCGAAAATTACGGGCCAGCCTTTTTATTGGGCATTGTTCGGAAATAGCGGCTATGTCATTCTCTGAACGAGCGCAGTAAAGTGAAGAATCTCTCCAGTCAAGAAATGTCTATTCATCGAGCAGGTACACCGGTTCCTGGTAAAACCGCACCTGATTGTTGCTCAGCTTGGCCCCCACCAACTCTTGCAGCCACCGGTTTTTATCTGCCGTGGAAACATCTGATTTCAGGTAGGCCAGATCGGCGTTGAGGCGCAGTACCCGCCCCGGCACAATAAACCGGGTGATGCCGGCCGGCAGTTGCCGACCGGCGCGGGCAATTTGCAGTACCTGTTCCACCGTGTATTCGGGAAAAACCACCAGCGCAGACAAATCCGGCGATTCGCCGTTGATCCGGGCCATATCCCGCTGGAGGGTGCGGGTTACGCGGCCAGCCTCAATGTAGGCTGTGGTAAATCGGTTGAGGGCGGTGATGTGGTTTACACCGGGCGCGGCCTGCACCAGAAAAACCCGGTTGTCGGCGGTGTGCAGGTAGCACAGCCCACCCAGTTCAAACATTTCTTCCAAAACCCGCTGCCCGCCGCTCTCTTTGAGCACAATTTCGGGCAAACCGTTCAACAGCTCAACCACCTGATCCGGGGCAAGGTTGTGAATAACGTGATACCAGGTGTGCAGCGTTAATCCATTTTGGGGCGAAACCACCTGCACCACAATATGCGGATAGCTGAGCGCCTGCAACGCCGATACCCGGGTGGCCCCATCCAACACTACAAATTGATCCTCCATAGCCACCACAATGGGCGGATTGACCAACCGGCCATCGGCCACCAACCGGTCGGCCAGCCGTTTAACGCGGGCCGGGTCTACTCGCTCGTGCAGCACAACTTTTTCTAACGGCACAACTTCCAGCGATAATAGATTTTTCACAGGGTCACGACTTCCTTTGGCCAACACACCAGCCAAACTTTTGCTTAAACTGTTTTTGTAGTGCAAAGCCGCCGTTTTGTCAATCCGGCGCGATTGACCAGCCCCGGCGTTCGTGTTAGAATCCGGCAAATTCCTGTTCGAGGCCAGCTTTTGAGCACACATCACCCCCAAACCACCCGCCTGTGGGAAGTTGACACCCTGCGCGGCTACGCCATTGTCGAAATGGTGTTTTTTCATTTTATGTGGGATTTGAACTTTTTTGGCGTTTACCAGGGGCAAATGCTGGCCGGTCCGTGGCAGTGGTTTGCCCGCAGCATCGCCACGCTGTTTATTTTTACAATGGGCCTGTCAATGACGCTCAGCTACAACCGCGAGCGGCAAAAGCTGGGGCACGGCCGCCTGTTTGGCAAATATCTGCGCCGGGGCGCGATTGTCTTTGGCTGGGGGCTGGTGATTACCGTGGCCACCTACCTTTTTATTGGCCGGGGGTTTGTAATTTTTGGCATTTTGCACGCCATCGGCCTGTCAATTATTGTGGCGTATCCGTTTCTCAAGCTTAACCACTGGGCAAGTTTGGCCGCGGGCGTGGCCGTTATCCTGGCCGGCATTTATGTCGATGGCCTGCGCAGCGAGTCGCCGTGGCTGATCTGGCTGGGTGTCAAACAGGTGGGCGTCTCGATGGTTGATTATTACCCCATGCTGCCCTGGTTTGGGGTAGCGCTGCTGGGGGTGTTTGCCGGAAAAAGTATGTACCCCGCCGGGCGGCGCAGCTTTGCCCTACCCCACTGGAACGACGCCGCGCCGGTGCGCGGGCTGCGCTTTTTGGGGCGGCATTCGCTGCTGATTTATCTCATTCACCAGCCCATTTTGATCGGCGTGTTGATGGTGCTGGTGGGCATGCCGTAACCGCACAAAAAAAACGAGCCAGCAAACGGCAGGGGCGGTTCGCAAACCGCCCCTGCGCCATTTTTAAATGCAAAGCAGGTAGGTTGGGTTGAGCAAAAGCGAAACCCAACGAGCTTGTTGGGTCTCGTGCCTTGACCCAACCTACGGATTTTCTGATTTGAGTATAGATTCAAAGCGGGCGCAGATTGACATCTGCTTTTTTATTCCAGCGTTTTAAAGCGGCTGCCTTTGCTGGCCAGTTGTTGCAGCATCTGGCGCGTAGCAGACTCAGTTTCGCCGGCAATGCGCTCCACCTGGCAGCCGGCGGCGCGCAAAACGCGCTCGGCGTTGGCCGGCACGCCGCCGGTTCCGCCCACAATGGTCACATATTTGGCCTGCTTGGCCTGCTCAATATCAAAGCCGACGACCGGTTTAAAGCGGCCAATGTACTCCAGCGCGCCCTGCAAATCCCACTCGGCCCAATCCTCCGGCGAACGATGCCACAACAGTAAATAATGCTCAATAGGTTTGGCCGCTTTTTCCGGCTGAGGCTGCGGCGTTGAAATCGGCTTGCCACTGGCCATCAACCGGCGCACCGCCGTGAGCAGAGTCGGCTTCCATTGCGGCCAGGTTGCGCCGGGGCTGCCGGTGGTCACAATTTCACTGTAACCCACAATCTGGTCGGTGGACAGCCCCAAATGGGTGCAAAGTTGAGCCAGCAGTGCGGCCGCCGCATCAATCTGCGGCGCGGGCGGCGCGGCGCTGGTGAAGTTGCCCACCAAACAAACGCCCACGCTGTCGCGGCTGTTCTCGCCGGCGTGCGCCGATACGGTTTCCAAATATTGGGTCTGGTAAACTTTGCCGTCGGCAGAAATGCAAAAATGATAGGCAATTCCGGGCAAGTCGCGCCGGCTCACCTGAAAATCGGCGATGCGGGCAATTGAAACGTTGGCCGGCGTGGCCGTGTGGTGAATAATGATGCGTTTGATGTCGGCGTGGGTGCGCATGGGGTAGCGGTTGGTGGGGTGCTGCGGCAAGTCGTCGCTGATGTCCTCGGCATCGATGGTGACCGGCACTTTGGGGGCGGTAGTTACCGCCGGCGTATCCACAGCCGTGGTCGATTTGGCGTCGCTCACCGAAATTTGCACCAGCAGCCCGGGGTCGCCCTGAGTGCTGAACCATGTCACCTGCTCGTGAATCATATCCCAGCGCAGTTGGTACGGGCCGGCAAAATCCGGGGTACGCAGCCGGGCCGAGAGCTGCACCGAGTCGCCTGGTTTAACATCCTGCGGCAGTTCGGTACGAAAATCCAGGTTTGAAGGCAGGGTCACAAAGCGGCCGGCGGCATCGTACCACTGAAAGCCCAGCCGGAAGGGTTTTTCACCGCCGCGCACCCAGGTAAAACTGCCCTCGTTTTGCAGGCTCAGGTTTACCTGGATGGTTTTGCCGGCCAGCGCCGTGACCGGGGTGTTGTGGCTTAAATATTTTACCCGGTACGGCGGCGCGGTGGGCGTCGGCGTTACCTCCGGGCTCCACTTGTAGCCTTTGGCGATGGCTTCCTGCAAATCCTGCTGCACCGCCGGTTTGCCGTCAATAGACCAGCCGAGCGGGTCTTTTTGCCAGCGAAACAAAATACCGCAGCGAATTTGCTGCTGGCCGGTTTTGTTCCAGTCGTTGATCTCTTTGTAGGCGTTTTTGATCCAGCCGTTGTTGCCAAAGGGCCAGGTAGGGCCATTTTCGCCCTCACGATCGCCGTTCATTTCGGTGAGGTAGACCGGCAGGTGGCGCATATTTTCCGGGACGGCGTTCATCAGGTCGCGGTAGGTGCGAAAGTGGTAGTGATAATTTTGAAACGGCGGCCCCATTTTGCCTTCGTCAAAAACCAGATCGGGGCTGTAGCCGTGGGAATAGGCGTGAATGGCCATGCCGTCGCAATTTTCCGGGCCAATCGCGACCAGAATATCGTGCCAGTAGCGGATGAAATCACCAAAAAAGCCACCGTAGGGGTAATCGCCGGGCGCGTTGGGGATTTTGTTGGCCGGGTACTGGCCGTCGGGGTCGGCGTCGTAGGGGGTTTGGGCGTTCCACGGGCCAATAGCCCCGACAATGACCAGATCGTTTTCGTGGCCAGGCAACGCCTTTACTTTTTGGCGGCACATTTTGTAGCAAGTGGCGTAGCGGCGCGGGGTGATCGGCTCGGCGCGATTGCTGCCTTCCTGGCGTGGTTGTTCGCGCTCAAAGTTCATTTCGTTACCAATGAGCCAGATGTTGGCCCCTTTTGAGTCCTGCACAAAGTTAGCCACCCGCTGGGCAAATTCGGGGTAGCGGGCTTCGCGGGGGATGGTGCCGTTTTCACCGTAGGATTGGTTGAGCCGGACAATCAGCCCCAACCCTTTGTCGGTGATATCGTGGTAATCGCCGCCGCCGCGCTCGTTGGCTTCGCTGCCAATGGCTTCGGTCACCAGCACCCAGCCTTTGGCCTCGCCGCCGGACACCAGCAGGTGCTCACCGCCTTTATCGTGCAGCCCGTAAATGTAGGGATTTTCACCTTTGTGCAGCGTCATCCTTTGACTCCTTTGAAAATGCGTCTTTCGCCCTCTCCCCTGCCCCCTCTCCCGACGGAAGATGGGGTATTTTGAGTGTGTGGCGGCTGGCGCAGTGCGCCAGCCGCCACACACTTTTTTATTCCCCTCCCCCTGTTAGGGGGAGGGGGCAGGGGTGGGGGTAAATGATTTTTATTACTATTGCGGATTTTTGAAGCGCTGGCCATTGGCGGCCATGCTTTCCAGCATTTTGCGCGTTTCGGCTTCGTTGGCGCCGGCAATGCGCTCAACCTTGCAGCCGGCGTTACGCAAGGTTTGCTCGGCGGTACTGGGCACGCCGCCCGGCCCACCAACAATGGTCACATATTTGGCAAACTGCGCCTCTTCAATGGAAAAACCGATAGTCGGGCTAAAGCGGTCAATATATTCCGTTGCGCCGCGCAAATCCCACTCGGCCCAATTGCCGGGGCCTTTGTACCAAAACAGCATATAGTGGCTGATCGGTTTGCGGTCAACCGGTTGTTCCGGCATCGTTGGTGCGGGGGCGACGGCCTGCATGAGCGCCCGGGTTTTGGCCAGCAGGGCGGGTTTCCATTGCGGCCAGGTTGCGCCGGGGCTGCCGGTGACCGCGATTTCGCTGTAGCCCACAACCTGATCCAGCCCCAGTTTGAGCGAGGCCAGCACCTGGGCCAGCACCGAGGCCGTGGCGTTGAGCTGCGCCTCTGGCGGCGGGGCATCGGTAAAATTGCCAACCAGGCAAATGCCCACGCTGTCGAGGCTGTTTTGGCCGGCGTGCGCCGCGGTAACGGTGAGCGGCTGGGTTTGGTAGACCTGGCCATCGGCGGTGGTGCAGTAGTGCCAGGTAATACCGGGCAGGTCTTTGGTTTTTACCTGATATTCGGCAATGCGCTGCACCGTAACCGAGGGCGGCGTGCCGGCGTGATGAATAATCACCCGTTTGATGGCGTCGAGGGGCCGGTTAACGTAGCGTTTGCTGTCGTGAACCAGCAATTGCCCCACCAGGTTTTGAATTTGCACGTGGCCGGCTTCGGTAACGGGTGGTTCGGGGGTGGTGATCGGCGGGGTGGGGGTGGTAACCGGCGGTTTGGGCGTGGGCGTTACCACGGGCGCGGTTACGGCCACCGGGCTAACCAGCAAGCCGGCATCGCCCTGGGTGGCAAACCAGGTGACCATTTCATGGACCATATCCCAGCGCAGTTGGTACGTGCCGGGCGTATCGGGGAAGTGGACCCGGGCTTGCAAGGTAACCTGCCCGCCCGGCGGCACGTTGGCCGCCAGCGGGGTACGATAATCGAACTGGGTGGGCATCTGCACAAACTGCCCGGCGGCATTGTACCACTGAAAGCCCAGCCGGAAGGGTTTGTCGCCGGCGGCCAGCCAGGTAAAACTGCCGGCATTTTGCAAAATCAGCGTGACAATGGCATCTTTGCCGGCTTCCACGCTGGTTGGCGTGTTGTGGTTTAAATAGCGAGTGCGATAACCGGGGACATCGGGGCGCGGAATGGCCGGCTGGGGCGGGGTGATGTCTTGAATCCATTTGTAATTTTTGACAATCGCTTCTGAGAAATCCTTCTGTACCTCAGCTTTACCATCAATTGACCAGCCGAGCGGGTCGATCATCCAGCGGAACAAAATGGCGCAGCGAATTTGCTGCTGGCCGGTCTGGTTCCAGCGGTTGATTTCCTGATAGGCGTTTTTGATCCAGCCGTTGTTACCAAAGGGCCAGGTGTCGCCGTTGGGTTCTTTGTCGCCGTTCATTTCGGTGAGGTACACCGGCAACTGGCGCATATTTTCGGGGATGGCGTTCATAAAATCGCGGTACACATAAAAATTGTAATAGCGATTTTGAAACGGCGGGTTCATTTTGGCGTCACTGAAAACGAGGTCGGCTTTGTAACCGTGCGAGTAGGCGTGAATGGCGATGGCATCTGCTCCGCCGGGGCCGATGGCCAGCAGGATATCGCGCAGGTACTGCACCCAATCGCCGGTGGGGTTGGCCGGGTACTTGCCCTGCGGGTCGGCGTCGTATTTGGTCTGGTCGTTCCAGGGGGCCGGCGCACCGATGACCACCAGATCGTTTTGGTGGCCGGGCAGCGCCTTAATTTTTTGGCGAACCATGCTGTAACATTTGGCGTAGCGGCGCGGGGTGATGGGTTCCGGCTGGCTGCTGCCTTCCTGGCGCGGCTGCTCGTTGGCCATGTTCATTTCGTTGCCAATCAGCCAGATACTGGCTCCCGGCGAATTTTGCGCAAAGTTGGCGCAGCGTTGGGCAAATTCCGGGTAACGGGCTTCGCGGGGGATAGTGCCGTTTGGCCCGTAGGATTGGTTGAGCCGGACAATCAGCCCCAGCCCGCTGCTGCTCACGTCGCGGTAATCGTGGCCGCCGGTCTCGTTGGCCTCGGTGCCGATGGCTTCTGAAATGAGCACCCAGCCTTTGGCCTCGCCGTTAACCAGCATCAGGCGTTCGCCGCCTTTGTCGTGCAGCCCGTAAATGTAGGGGTTTTCACCTTTGTACAGCGCCATCCTGGTCTCCTTTTTGGTTGGCTACAAATGTTGCGGCAATTTTAGCGCGGAGTAGCAGCTACGGATCAATCCAGATTAAGACACTTAAAATTATAACCGAAAATTGATATTATGTGAAGTCTTAGATTCGGGTGCGAGGACTACGGCAAAAGCCCACATCCCATGCTCTTTCGGCAGGGGTTATGCGAAATCGTAGGTCGGGCTTGTAGCCCGACAGTCACATTACAAGCGTGACCTGCTGGCGTTCCAATGGGAGAAAGGGGGAGAAAATCTTTTAGGACTTGCGCAATTGAGGTCATTCTGAGGAGCGTAGCGACGAAGAATCTCCAATTTGGGTTAATTCATACCCCAAACAGGAGACTCTTCGCTATCGCTCAGAGTGACATCCAACGAACTGCGTAAGTCCTATCTTTTTTGGATTGGATAATCAAACTACTGCCCGCCGAGCAGCGTTACAAACTGCTCGCTGCTGCTGATCCAGCCGGTGCGCCGGCCATCCGGCAGTTGAACATGCAGCCAGCCGCCAGCTTCGGTGTCGAGTACGGTCACCACGTCGCCCTGGCTGAGGAAGCCGGCCGGTTCAAAATCGATGCCGGGGCCGCTGCGTACTTTTAGCCCAAACGCAATAATTTTGGCCTGCATCTGCGGCGAGGTTGTCGCGGTGGGGGCGGCGGTCGGTTGGGCCGCGGCGGGGGTGGGTGAGGGCGCGGCCGTCGGCGAGGGCATGGGGGCCGGCGTGGCCGCGTTTTTGGCCGGCGGGGTTACGGCCGGGCGTGAGTCATCCTTTTGGGCCTGCCACATTTCCGGCAAAATTTCGGCATCGGCGGGCATGCCGGCTTTAAGCCGATGGCCGGTATTGTTGAGCGTGATTTTTACGGCAAAAACCAGATTGACCCGCTCCTCCTGCGTTTGAACGTTGCGCGGCGTAAATTCGGCCTCGTGAGCAATGTACGACACCCAGCCTTCAAATGTTTCGCCGGCGTAGGCATCCACCAAAACCACCGCTTTTTGGCCCAGTTTAACCCGGCCAATTTGTGTTTCGGGGATGTACACGGTCAGGTCAACCGTTTGCAGGTCGCTGAGCTCCAGCAGTACCACGCCGGGCGAGGCCAGTTCGCCCACGTTGATGAGCTTTTGCGAGACCAGCGCGTCGCGCGGGGCGGTGAGCGTTTGCTTGGCAAGCTGCACCTGCACAATCTCCAGCCCGGTTTCGGCTTCGCGCAGTTGGGCGCGGGCAATGTTCACATCTTCCGGCGCGGGTTCGGCTTTGGCGGCGGACAGGTCGGCCTGCGCGGCCAGCACCGCAGCCTGGGCCTGGTGGTACGATGCTTCGGCGGCGTTAGCCTGGGCGATCAACGACAGGGGGTTAGCCCGCAATTTTTGCAGGTTATCTACCTGCTGCTGCGTGCCGGCCAGCGCTGCTTCGGCAATTTTGACGGCCTGTTGGGCGGCTTGCAGGTTGTACTGGGCGGCTTCGTTTTGAATCAAACCGGCGTGGCTGCTTTGATCTCGGCTGGCGGCTTCGGCTTCGATTTCGGCCCGCTTTAAATTGACCCGGGCCATTTCGAGCTGTTTTTCGGCGTCGGTAACCTGGCCCTGCATCTGGCTGATGCGGGCATCCAGTTCGATGGGGTTGCGGGCCAGCCGGGCGGCCTGCTGCCAAACCAGCTCGGCGCCGGTTTGCACCTCTTCCGCCTGCGCCAGTTGCGCCTCCGCCAGACTCACGTTTTCCGGTCGGGGCGGAGCATCGGCCAGCAGCAGGTTGGCTTTGGCGGTGACAATAGCCGCCTCAAGTTGAGTTTGCTGGGCCAGCAGATCGGTTTTGTCCAGCTCTATGAGCACATCGCCGGCGGACACTTCGTCACCCTCGTCCGCCAATATTTTTTCCACGCGGCCGCCCAATTCGGCGGTAACGATCAGTTGATCGGCCTCAATGGTGCCGGAACCGACCAGCCGCTCCGCCTCGGCGGCGCTGGAGAGGGCCGTTACGGGCTGCTGGGTAAACCACCAGTAACCGCCGGCCGCGACAGCAATAATGATAATGATGGGGATAATTCGTTTCATGATTAAACCTCGGGTTCTGTAGGCAGATGCCAAACGTGTCAGTTTGTGAAGCTGGTATTCACTTCTTTTGGCCCCTCTCCCCCTGCCCCACCTGTGCCCCGTAGGGGTACTCTCTTTTGGGAGAGGGGGGTTGACTTTTGGGGTCAGTTTGGGGCGGCTTCGCCGCCCCAAACTGACCGGTATTATTCTCCCCTCCCCCACAAGTGGGGGAGGGGTGGGGGTGGGGGCACAACCCTATTAATACGCTGATTTCTGGCTACTGGCATCTGGACTCTGACTTCCAGATTCTGACAAAATCGCATCGGCGGGCATGCCGGGCCGGAGTTTTAGCTCGGCGTTGTCCAGTTTGATTTTTACGGCAAAGACGGTGTTGACTCGTTCTTCTTTGGTTTGCACATTTTTGGGCGTAAATTCGGCTTTGTCGCTGATGGTGCTGACCCGCCCGGTGAACCTTTCACCGGGAAAGGTATCAACCTGCACAGCGATTTGCTGGCCCACGTTTACCAGCCCCATATCCGGCTCGGGCACGTACACAGTCAGGGTCAGGTCAGACAGGTTGGCCACGGTGAGCAACGGGCTGCCGGGCGAGGCCATTTCGCCCTGGTTGGCCACGCGCTGCACCACCCAGCCGGAAATTGGCGCGGTGAGCGTGTGCTTGTCCAGATCAACCTGCAAGGCGGTCAGCGCCGCCTGAGCTTGCGTTACCGCTGCTTCGGCCACGGCAACCTGCTCGGCGCGAGCGCCGGCTTCCAGCACTTGCAACTGAGCCTGGGCCACGCCAACCTGGGCCAGCGCGGTTTGATAGGTGGCCTCGGACTGGGCCACCTGCACCTGGGCCACTTGCGGATCGTTGCGCATACGCAGCAGATCATCGAGCTGAGTTTGGGCATCGGCGTGCTGCGTTACCGAAGAGTTTAAATTTACCCAATCCTGCCACAGGTTGGCCCCGGCCAGATTCCAGGCCACCCCGGCCTGCTGTTTCACCCCTTCCGGCATATGGATGGTGAAACACTTCTGGCCGCCATTTGGAAAATGGGCGCACCTCCACTTTTCATCGTAGGCCTCGCGCCACTGCTGCTCGCCCAGGCTGTACAGCGCTTCGCCGGCATCTTTGGCCGGGATGTTGGCTGCAATTTGCAGGTCGGTTAGCTGCACAGCCATGCGGGCGGCATCAATTTGGATGTCCAATTCCTGCGGGTTGTCACGCAGGCGGATGGCATCCTGCCAGCGGGTTTTGGCGGCATCGGCGTTGGCCTGAGCCACGGCCACGGCGGCTTCGGCTTTGGCCAGCTCTTCGGCGCGAGTGCCGGCCTGCACTTTGGCCAGTTGGGCCTGGGCGGTGTCAACTTTGGCCTCGGCCTGCTTTAACTGGGCTTCGAGCAACGCGGCATCGAGCCGGGCAATGGTCTGCCCGGCCTGCACCACATCGCCATCATCAACCAGCAGTTCGGTGATACGGCCACGGGTTTCGGGGGCCACGGTCACTTCATCGGCTTCAATGTAGCCAGACACCATGTAGATGCCGGCGGCTTCGGCGGGCGTGAGCAGCCCCAACTGCACCTTGGCCGCGGTCAGTTTGGTGGGGTTTTGGGTAAAGTACCAGTAACCGCCACCGGCAATCGCGGCCAGAATTAGCAAAACAATTAACGGTCTGAGTTTGTGAATCATTGGAACCTCCGATATTTCAGTAACCAGTAGTCAGATGGCAATAGTCAGACAAAAAGGAGTCAAAAAGCGTAGCTTTTTGTTCCGAAAGCAAAGCTTTCGGACTCCTGTTTCTGTAATCTGTCATCTGGCTACTAACTACTGATTTCTGACATCTGTCATCGTACTCCCAGCACTTTTTCTGCCTGGCGGGCGCTGGAAATGAACACATCTTCCAGCGAAGGCGCAATCCGTTCCACGCCGGTTACAGCGATGCCGCTGTCGGCCAGAGTTTGCCGGATCAGCGGCATGTGGGCCTCGGCCTGGTTGGTGACCACGTGGATGAGCGCGCCGTACAGCGCCACTTCTTCAAATAAGTTCAGATCGCGCAGCAGCGGCACGGCCCGGCTGGCATCATCGCAATCAATTTCGATGACGTCGCCGTGCATCTGCTCAATTTTCACCTGCTCCGGCGATCCCTGCGCTACTAAATGGCCGCGCTGAATAAACACCAGCTCCTGGCAATGTTCGGCCTCGTCCATGTAGTGGGTAGTGACCAAAATGGTGGTGCCCTGTTCGGCCAGATCGTAAATCAGCTCCCAAAAAGCGCGGCGCGAGATGGGGTCAACCCCGGCGGTTGGCTCGTCTAAAAAGAGCACCTCCGGCTGGTGAATAATGGCCACGCCCAGGGCCAGCCGCTGTTTCCAGCCGCCGGACAGGTTTTTGGTCAGTTCACGCTCGCGGCCGGTGAGGCCGGCCATCTGCAAAATATATTTTTTGCGCTCTTTTAATTTTTGGCCGCGCACGCCGTACACTCCGCCGTAAAAATTAAGGTTTTCCTCAACGCGAAGATCGTTGTACAGGCTGAATTTCTGGCTCATATAACCGATGCGTTTCCGCAGGGCCTCGCTTTGCTTCACCACGTCCAGCCCCACCACTTTGGCCGAACCGCTGGTAGGCGTGAGCAGCCCCAACAGCATGCGGATGGTGGTGGTTTTGCCCGCGCCGTTTGGCCCCAAAAAGCCGAAGATTTCGCCGCGCGGCACGGTAAAACTGATATTGTTGACCGCCACAAAGCTGCCAAATTTCTTGGTCAGGCCGTCTACTTCAATGGCCGGCGGATGATTGCCGTTGTTCATTTACCGGCTCGCTTTCTCCGGGAAATCGGCGTCCTGCTGAAAAAAATCGGTGTAGGTGAAGACGAGCGGCAACAGCAACAGTAGCAGCAGGCCGGTGTTAAAAATGGCGTTAAAGGCAAAGCCGTAGCTCAACGAGCTGCTGGTATCGATGAGATACCAGGCCACAATGCCAACCGCCACACACTGCCAGGCCCACTGTTCTTTGGATTTAAACGGGTACTGGGCCACAAACGCGATAAAAACTCCCCAGCCGGCCATCGTTGCGCCAAGCACGCTGTACATCCAGTGTTGAAATTGCTGGGCCTGGCTGGAAATTGGCGCCGCTTGCCAGAATACGGATTTAACCGGCTCATCGAACAGGCCAAACAAAATAGTGTTGTTGAAAAAGGCCATGTACAGGCCAAAACCAATAATGATCAGGCTGCAAAAAAAGAGCCAGCCCTGCCAAAACAAAAATTTAGTCATGCTGCGCCTCCTGACGCCCAATCAGCGAAATGAATGCCTCTTCCATGCGGGGCATCGTCCGCCGAAAATTTTCAATGCGGATGTGTTCCGCGGCCAGCGCCGCTTCAATTTGCGGCTGCCGCCGGGCAATGTCATCGACAAAAACGTGCATTAAATCGCCGTAGGTTTGCACTTCCAGCACGCCTTCCAGGCCGGTGAGCAGCCGGTTGGCCAGCCGCAGCAGCCCCACCCCGCGCACCGAGTCCGACTCCGGCCGAAATTCCATCAATTCGCCGGGGATCAGACCTTTGATGTGTTCGGGCGTGCCGTACTCAATCAGCCGGCCGCCGTACATCAGCCCCACCCGCGAACAGCGCTCGGCTTCGTCCATGTAGGGGGTGTTGACCAGCACCGTGGTTTTGGCGGCGTGCAGCCCGGCCAGAATATCCCAAAATTCCCGGCGCGAAACCGGATCGACGCCGGTGGTCGGTTCGTCCAGATACAGAATTTCCGGGCTGTGGATGAGGGCGCAGGCCAGCCCAAGCTTCTTTTTCATCCCGCCGGAAAGCCGCCCGGCCCGCCGGTTGGTAAATTCGGTGAGGCGGGCAAAGCTAAGCAACTCGTCGATGCGTTGGCGGCGGATTTTGCCGCTCACGCCGTACACATCGGCAAAAAAGCTGATGTTTTCCAGCACGGTCAGATCACCGTACAGGGCAAACTGCTGGGCCATGTAGCCAATACGCTCTTTGATGCGCTCCGGCTGCTTGCGCAGGTCAAACCCGGCAATGGTTGCGCCGCCTTCGCTGGGATCCATAATGGCCGCCAGCATGCGCACGGTGGTGGTTTTGCCCGCGCCATCCGGGCCAACCAGCCCGTAAATTTCGCCCTGCTTAATTTCTAAATTCAAACCAGCGACGGCCGTAATCTGGCGAAATCTCTTGGTCAGGTTTTCGGTTTGAATGATAAGATTGTTGTTATTTGTCATGGGTCACTCGCAAAGTCGCAGAGTCGCAATTCACGTTGCGTGTTGCGTGTTACGTAAACTGTCATTCGTCATTCGTAATTCGTTATTGGTCATTCGTAATTCGTAAATCCAAAATCTAAAATCCAAAATCGCTATTCGCCATCACTCCAGTTTCTTTTTAAACCGGGTGGCTGCCAGCACCAGCACCACCGTGCTAAAAACCAGCACCGCCAGCACCTGCTCAACGAGCACTTGCAACCCCACTCCTTTCAAAATAATGCCGCGCATAATCACCATCGCGTAGCGGGCCGGGATGAGGTAGGTGATGAGTTGCAGCCAGCGCGGCATGGCCTCGATGGGGAACAGAAAGCCGCTCAGGTAAACGGTGGGCAGGGTGGTGGCAAAGGTCATTAGCAGCGCCTCGTGCTGGGTGGTGGCGGTGGACGAGACCAAAATCCCCACCCCCAGCGAGGTCAGCAAAAACAGCGCCGCCAGCGTGAGCAGCAGCGGTAGGCTGCCGTTGATCGGCACGCCAAAGAGCCACACCCCCACCGTTAATACTTCGATAACGACCACAAACGAAACCACAACATAGGGCATCACTTTGGCGATGATGAGTTCCAGCGGCCGGATGGGGGTGACAATGAGCTGCTCAATGGTGCCCAGTTCGCGCTCGCGGACAATGGAGGTGGCGGTGAACAGGATGGTGAACACAAACAGCACCAGCACAATCATGCCGGGGATCATAAAGTAGGCGCTTTTGAGGTTGGGGTTGTACCACACCCGCGGCCGCACATCGATGCCCGGCAGGCTGCTGACCGAAGCGTTGAGCCTCTGTTCAATCTGCTCGATGGTGATGGCCTGGCCCACACTCTGCGAGGCGGAATAGACGGTGTTGGCTGCGGTCGGGTCGGAGCCGTCAATCAAAAAGGCGACCTCGACCGCTTTGTGGGCGGCCATATCGCGGCCGTAGCCGGCGGGGATCACCAGCGCGCCGCGCACATCGCCGTGATCGAGCAGATAGGCCAGCTCGTCCTGATGGGCCACGTAGCGCACAAAATCAAAATAGTTGGAGGCGCGGTAGGCTTCGATCAACGCCCGGCTTTGGGTGGTTTTGTCGCCGTCGTACACCGCCACCCGCAGGTGCTCAATATCAGTGGTGGCGGCGTAGCCCAGCAGCACCAGCATCACCAGCGGCATAGCGACCATAATACCCAGCGTCCGCGGGTCGCGGGAGATGTGGATAAATTCTTTGTAAATCAGGTGGTACATTCTGAATAACATCGGTTAATTCCTTTAGACAACGGATCTGTGTCCCTTGTCTGTCAAGGGTAAACAACAATTAAAAATGACTGATCCTTTGCCCCCCCCCCAACCCCCTCCCCAAAAATCGGGGAGGGG
>JAJVIM010000042.1:95868-103530 GCA_022071955.1 Anaerolineae bacterium | reverse complement strand
AGGGGGCTATTGTGACTCGGTGTGATTTTGAGCGGCTTCGCCGCTCAAAATCACACCGAAAGTCTCTTCTCCCCCTTCTCCCCAGTGGGGAGAAGGGGGCCGGGGGGATGAGGGGTTATCTCACTACTCCAGCTTCTTTTTAAAGCGCGTGGCGGCCAGCGTGACGATAATGGCGGCAAAAATCAAAATGGCCACAATCTGCTCTCGCAGAATTTCAATACCCACCCCTTTGAGAATGATGCTGCGAACAATGATCAGCCCGTATTTGGCCGGGATGATGTAGCTGATAAGTTGCAGAACGCGCGGCATGGCCTCGATGGGAAAGTAGAAGCCGCTCAAAAAGATGGTCGGCATAATGGTGGCAAAGGTCATCAAAAAAGCCTCGGTTTGGGTTTTGGCCAGGCTGGAAATAAAAATGCCGATGCCCAGCGCCGTGACCAAAAACAGGCTGCACAGCCCCAACAGCAGGGTCAGGCTGCCATTGATCGGCACACCAAAGATGAGCACGCCCAGCGTCAGCACCTCGATGACCACAAAAAACGATACTAAAACGTAGGGCAGCACTTTGGCTACCACCAACTCGATGGGGCGGATGGGGGTAACAATCAACTGTTCAATGGTGCCCAGTTCACGCTCGCGGACAATGGACGTCGAGGTGAAGAGGGTGGTAAACAAAAAGAGCACAATCACAATGATGCCGGGGATCATAAAATGAGAGCTTTCCAGGTTGGGGTTGTACCACACCCGTGGCCGTACCTCTACGCCGGGCATCCGGCTAACAGCCACCCCCAGGTTTTGCTCGATGGCCCGGATTGACACCGCCTGCCCCACCTGCTGTGACGCGCCAAAAACGGTGTTAGCCACGCCGGGGTCTGAGCCGTCAATAATAAACGCCACTTCGGTGCGCTCTCCGGCGAGCCGGTCGCGACCGTAACCGGGGGGAATGACCAGCGCGCTGCGCACGTCGTCGTGGTCAATCAGATAGGTCAAATCACGCTCGTTTTGCACGTAGGCCACAATATCAAAGTAGTTGGAAGCCTGATAGGCTTCAATCAGCTTGCGGCTTTGGGGAGTTTTGTCGGCGTCGTACACGGCGGTGCGCAGATGTTTGATGTCGGTGGTGGCGGCGTAGCCCAGCACCACCAGCATAATCAGCGGCAGCACAATCATAATGGCCAGCGTGCGCGGGTCGCGCACAATATGGGTCAGTTCTTTGCGGATCAGGCTGAACGTGCGGCGAAACATAGCTCATTTACTCCGTAAATTCCCATCAGCTTTGGTCAACCAGCAGCCCATCCAGAAACAGCGTGACGACCTGCTCAGCCAGCGAGTCAAATGAAATGTCATTATAACGGTCATCAACGCCAGACAACTTTAACCCCACATTGAACACCAGCGTGCCCATCAGCGCGCGGGTTACAATTACGGGATCAATCTGCCGAAACCGGCCGGAGTCAATTTGCTGGCGCACATACTGTTCCACGTGGCGGCTGGCGGGGATAACCACCTGGTCGTACAGCAGCTCGCGCAGCTCCACATCATTGAAAATTTCGGCCAGCAGCGGGGCCATCATCGGCCCGCGTTCGGCGGCCAGATGCATCCGGTCAATAATGATCGCTTTTAGCAGTTGGCGCGGGTCTTGGGGCGGAGAGTCCTCAAAAATATTTTTGAGCGAGTTCATCCCCAACTGGTCCACCATCGCTACCAGCAGATCGCGTTTGGTGCTGAAGTAGTTGTAAATGGTGCCCTCCGACACGCCGGCGGCTTTGGCAACTTCTTTGGTGGTGGCTTTGTGAAACCCTTTTTCTGAAAAAACCTGCGCCGCGCCCATTAAAATCTGGGTGCGCCGGGCTTCGGCCATTTGCTCTTTGAAATCGAGTGAGTTATCGAGCATACGTTTCGCTCCGATCGTAGATTGAGTACTCACTCATTTGAATGAGTACACACTCAGTTTACACCCAATCCCGCCAAAATTCAAGCCCCAACCCGGGCGAGTATTCAATTTTTAAGGTTCGAGGGAAAACGGGCGAGTGAGCGAGTCAGCGAAACTCGTTTCGCTGACTCGCTCACTCGCTCACTCATTCCCACTGCTGCCGGCCCAAAAACCAGACCGCCAGCGACATCACCCCCACGCCGATAGCCGCACCGGCCAGCACATGCGGCCAAAATGCCGCCAGCCCCACACCCTTCAGCAGAATTGCCCGGAAAATGATCATGTAGTGATAAATGGGAAAAAACACGGCAATTCGCTGCAAAATGTGCGGCATGTTTTCCACCGGCACGCCGTACCCGGAAAAGAAAAACTCAATCATCACCCACATAAAAGCCAGCATCAGCCCCTGAATTTGATTTTTGGCATAAGCCGAAATCATCAGCCCGATGCCCAGCTCCACAAAAATAAAGAAGAAGGCCACCCCCAACAGCAGCGGCCACGAACCGCGCATGGGGATGCCAAAAACGGTGATGGCCACGGCCAGCATGCACAAAAACGAGGTATATCCCAGCAGCACCGCCGGCACCGATTTGGCGATAACCAGCTCCACTTTTTGAATGGGCGCGACCATTAACTGTTCCAGCGTGCCGAGTTCGCGCTCGCGGGCAATGCCAACGGCCGCCACCACCAGCGAAATGGCAAACAAAATCAGCCCCAATTCCGAGGGCACGGTATACACCGATTTTTTCATTTCTTCGTTGTAGCGCACCCGCAGCCGGGGCTGCACCAGCGACAGCGGCTCGCTGCGGGCGCCATTCCATGTGGTAAAAATCTGCTGCTGCACCGCTTCGGTGGCCCCTTCCGCCGAGTTGAGCGCCTCGCGGGCCGAAATGGGGTCGGCCCCGTCCAGCACAAAGGCCACCTGCGGCCGGCTGCCCAGCGGCGATTCAAGCTGGCGGTCAAAACCCTGCGGGATAACGATGCCGGCCACCACCCGCCCGTGAGTCAGGTAGGGCGTAATATCGGCGGGGTGGGCCAAATAATGATTAAAGTCAAAGGTGTCGGTATTGGCCAGCGTGGTCAGGTAGGCACGGCTGGCGGCGCTGTGGTCCAGATCGACCACGGCGGTGGGCAGGTGGTCAATCGGCGCGGAGGTAGCCCAGGCAATCAGTGACATCTCCAGCAGCGGTCCAAAGACAATCAGCGGCGCCATAATTTTATTGCGCGCCAGTTGGATCAATTCTTTAACAATCAGCATCCAGATTCGGTAAAACATTGCTCCCCTTCACTCATTGCTTGGAGCAACCAATGCAACAGAACACGAACCCCCACCGCGTATTCCGTAAACTGCCATTGGTCACTGGTCATTCGTCACTCGCCATTCGTCATTGATAATTGTTCATTGGTAATTGTTCATTGCTACCGCAGCTTCTTATTAAAGAAAAAGATCGACAGCCCGGTCATCAGCACGGTCAGCACGGCCAGCATGGCCACCGGATAAACCAGCGCCGATACTCCCTGCCCTTTGACCATTAGCCCGCGGGCAATCGTCACAAAATGAGTCGTCGGCAAAAAGCCGGATTCTTCCTGCACCACATCGGGAAAACTGGACACGGGATAAAACATCCCCGACAGGAAAAAACTGGGGAACATAAAAATGAGCAGTCCCAGCAGCGACGAAGCCGCCTGATTGGACAAAAACGTGGCCAAAAAAATGCCCATGCTGTACAACGCCAGCAAAAACAACGTCGATAGCGCCAGAAACAGCCCAAAATCACCACGAAACGGCACCTCAAACAAAGCGATGCCCACCAGCACACACAGCACCACGCTCACCAGCCCCAGCAGGGTGTAGGGGATGAGTTTGCCAATGAGCAGTTCGCTGCGTTTGAGCGGTGTGGCAAAAATGCCTTCGAGCGTGCCGTGTTCCTTTTCGCGGACAAT
Source organism: Anaerolineae bacterium (assembly GCA_022071955.1). Taxonomy (GTDB): domain Bacteria; phylum Chloroflexota; class Anaerolineae; order 4572-78; family J111; genus J095. Next base: position 99,653 of record JAJVIM010000042.1, on the reverse strand, counting down.
GGCGTTCATCACCACAATGGCCGGCAGGCTCATCACCATTGCAATCATCGCCGGCACAATGCCCGGCCCGTTTTTGAGATCCGGGTTGTACCAGGTGCGTACTCTAAAATCGATGGGCGGCGCAGGCGAGGGTAGCGACTGCGCCCGGCCAATGGTTTTAACCGCCGCGTTCACCCCAAACATCTGGCTGCGGCTGAGCACGTGCGTGATCACGTGGTCGGCGGTGGTCGGATCGGTGCCGTCGACAATCACCTGAATTTCGGCCGGGTGGCCGGCGGTCAGTTGCTCGGCAAATTTGGGCGGAATGACCACCAGCGCCTTGGTTTGGCTGCGATAAAACAGGCGCTCGGCTTCGGCATAGTTGGCCACAATATGCTTCACCACCACATCGCGGCTGTTGGCCAGTGTGGCCAAAAACTGGCGCGACAGCGGGCTGCGGCTGGCATCCAGCACGCTGATGGGCGTTTCGCGGATGTCGGCCACCAACCCGTACGACATAATCACCAGCAGCGCCGGCGGTGCCAGCAGCAACAAAATCAACGTGGCCGGGTCGCGCAGAATGTGGCGTGTTTCTTTCACCAGCACAGCCCAGGTTTTCCGCAGCGACATCATGGCTCGCTGCTCCGCAGGCCGGCAATAAAAATATCGGTCAGGGCGGTTACGGCGCCGGTCAAATCAAAATCATCCAGCAGCAGCGCCTTGTACAAGCCCAGCCCATCAAGCATGGCAATCAGCGCCAGCACCGCCGGTTTGGCCTCAACCGGCCGAAACTCGCCGCTGGCCACGCCGGCTTCAATAATCGGAACTATCGCCAGTTGAAACTGATGGAGCGCCGCGCTGAACATTTGCCGCACCTGCACGTCTTCAATGGTGTGCGCCCAGTAATCCAGAGTGATGCGGTAAAAGGGCAAAAGCTGTTCGGTATCGGCCATGAGCCGGATAACAATGGACCGCAGTTGCTCGGCGGCCGATAGCTCCTCGGCCTCAAAGGCCATCATCTGCTGGCCGATGGTTTCAAACACCCACTGCACCAGCGAAATGAACAACTCTTTTTTGTTGCCAAAGTGGCGGTAGAGCGTGCCTTTGCCCAGGCCGCTTTCGGCCACAATTTCATCGGTGGTGGTTTGGTAGTAGCCTTTGCGGCTAAAACAGATCAAAGCCGACCACAACAGCCGCTCGCGGGTGGGCAGGGTTTCCAGATTGGACGGGATTAGGGTCATTGTTCCTCCGGTGAAAATAAACGAATCTACGAAACAGCGATTCAGCGAATGTAGGGGTGCTTCGCGAAGCGCCCCTACCGGTCTTTATGTCCTGTGCGGTAACGAGCTTCTATCGCAATTTTCAAAATCCGCCAAAACGGACTGACTGGTCCGTCCTATATGCCCAAAATAACACACTTTAAATCGAATGTCAAGCCCAATTTAACCGATTTCTTAGAAATTCCTGATAGACTTCTGATTTGTGGCGGCTATAATAAAGCCGGATGAAGGATTAATTGAAGAGGAGTACCCATGTTTAGCAAAGCCGATACCCACATCCACACCACTTACAGCGATGGCCTGATGTCGCCGGAGGAGACGATTGCCTACGTGGCCGCCCACACCGACATGCGCGTCATTGCCATCACCGACCACGACACCGCCGAAGGCTCGTTTGCGGCGCGGGCCTACGCCCAACGCCACGCGCCCCAGCTGGAGGTTATCATTGGGCAGGAAGTGTCCACTGGCGACGGCGAGGTGGTGGGATTGTTTCTCAAAACATCGCTGCCAAAATTTGAAACCGCCGCCGAGGCAATTGCCGCCATCCACGCCCAGGGCGGGCTGGCCGTGGCCGTGCATCCCTTTTGTGGCTGGCACACATTCAACAACATGGCCGGCGTCGGCACAAAAATATTCCATTTGCCGCTGGATGCCGTGGAAATCCGCAACGGCGTCCCGCTGAACATCCCGGTCAACCTGCTCACCGCATGGCTCAACCGGGCCAAGGGGCAAAACCTGCCGGCGCTGGGCGGCAGCGACTCGCACGTGCCGTTTACGGTGGGCGAGCCGTTTACCTGGTTTGCCGGCGCTACCGCTGCCGATTTTCGGCGGGCAGTCAAATCCGGGCAGGTGCGGCCCGCCGGCCTGGGCTGGACGCCGCTGAGTGTGGCCCGATTACTGCCGGTGCTGCTGCGGCGAGGCTTTCCGCACAACCGGCCCAGCGAAGTGGAGTCAGGAGTTAGGAGTTAGGAATTAGGAGTTCGTGACAATGAGTAACCGTCGGGTTGCAAGCCCGACCTATGATTATCTATTTTCAAAGAAGACGAACCGAATCTGCGATACCGCACCAAGGATGAAAATTGGGTAGGGGCGCTTCGCGAAGCGCCCCTACAGTCGCCGACTCGCTGATTCGCAGATCCGTTTATTTTCAGAGGAGTCCAAAACTGTAGTTTTGGACTCCTTGTTTTTAAGACCCGTCATTCCGTTGCCAGCCAGCGATCAAGCAAAAAGAAAAAAGTATACGGATCGACAACGGTGTAGCCGGGATAAACCGGCGCGCCGTCGAGGCCGGTAAAATGGCCTTCGGCTTCGAGGGTTTGCAGCCGGTCGCGGGTGCCCCACAAAAAAGTAGGCGGCTGAAACGCCGAGCGCATGGCCAAAAATGGGGGTCGGCCTTGTTGCAGCACCGCCCGCCGGTAAACGGTGTGGATGGCCTCGGCGGCCACATCCGGGGTGCCGGCCAACGCCTCGGCGGGAATGGCGCTAACGGGCGTGCCGCGCTGCAACCGCGGCCACGGCTCATCGGTCTGGATTTCTGGCGAGAGAATGCCCACCGGCGCGATGAAGGTGAAGGCATCCAGCCGCCGCTGCGACAGGTGCGCCCCGTTGCCGTTGAGCAGAAAACCCTGCACATTGTAACCGTACAGCCAGTAGTACAGGCCGCTGCGCCACAGCCAGCGCAATAACCCGACCTCGGTCAGGCCGTCCGGGTTGAGGTAGCCGGCCCCGCTGTTGGCGGCCACAAAATAATCCTGCGGCGCGGCGGTGGCGTAAAAATAAGTCATCACGCCGGGGATGTCTTCCACCAAACCGGGGTTGAAGCCCCATGCCAGCGGCACCTGCCCTCGCTGCGGATCAACCCAGCCGGCGGTGGCGTAGCTGGCCAGCAGGGCCAGCACCGGATGAGCCAGATCGTAATCGCCGGCGTAAAAGAGGACAAAGGTGTGGCCGGGCGATACTTTGCCATCCGGCGTCAAATAGCCGGCGGCGATGAGATCGGCCTCGGTGGGCGGCCGGGGCGCGGCGCGGCCGGCCGGTTTTGGCCCAAATTTATGCACCGACACGTTGGCCATCGCCACGCCGTAGGCATCGCCGCCGCCGCCCTGCAAGTAGCCGCCGTGCTGCGAAAAAAGCCACGTGCTCTCCCACTCGCCATCGGTGGGCAGGTGTTTGCCGCCCACCACCGACGAATATTTTTCGTACCAGGGAATAAAACCCCAAATTTTGATGAGGCCGCCGCCGGCCTGATCTTCGGCGGCGGTGAGAATTTGGCCCAGCGTGGCTGCGTCTGCGCCGAGAGGCTGGGCGGGGTCGTCGGTGGGCGGCTCATCGGGCCAGGGCGACAGGTCAAAAGCGAAGCCGCGCTGCTGCACCACAGTGTCGCGCTCCAGCGCATACGTGCCGCCGCGAGTCATTTGCCCGGCGGCGTAGCGCGTGGCCGGCCAGCCATCGAGCAAATAGGCCAGAAATTGGGCGTTGGCCCGGCCGGTGTCCAGATAATTTTCTTTGGCCCACAAATAGGCATCG
>JAJVIM010000042.1:0-95858 GCA_022071955.1 Anaerolineae bacterium | reverse complement strand
AAGGGTGGCCGGGCCGGGCCGGAACATGCCCACCAACGATTGCCGCAGCGGCAGGTAGCGTGTTACCAGCGGGGTAATGGTACTGCCGGCGCGCAGCACGGCCAGATCATCCACCCCGGCGATGGTAGTGGCCACATTGAGCGTGGCCGGCACGGCCGGGTCCCACGCCACCACGCCGCGGGCATCGGCGGCAAAGGTATCCAGCACCTGCTCCAGCGAGTCCAGTTGAATGATTTCAGTATTGGCCAGCCAGCCGTACGGCTGGCCGCTTTCGCGGTAAACGTTCAGCCAAAATTCATCGACGCCGGGCGCGCCGTTACGCCGGTGGTCGCCCAGCAGATAAAGGCGGGGGGCATCGCGGTTGACAATGCCTTGCAGGGTACTCAAAAAAGTGAGGGTGTCGTAATCGGCCAGCAACTCGGCGTGAGTTTTGCCCGCCGGCGGCGGCGAGGTTTCATCGCAGCCGTCACTGCGGCCGGTCAGCCCCAGGCAATATTCGTAGTGGTTGAGCTGCAACGCGCTGGCATCGAAGATGTAGAGGGTTTGGGGGGCAGATGAGACGGGCCCACAAGCCGTAAAAAAAACAAGGATAAAGGCGAAAGGCTGAAGGCAGAAAAAATTATGAATGGTGAATGGTGAATGGTGAATGGTGAATTGCAAATTGCGACTTTGCGACTTTGCGACTTTGCGAGTACCAAATAGCAAATGACCAATGACCAATGACAAATATCGGCTCATTCCGGCAGGCGGGCGATGTAGTAGTACATAATCGCGGCCCACATAAGCACCGCCGCCAGGCCGAGGATGGCTGTGACCGGCGCGTTTTGCAGGTAAACCCAGCTTGCCCAAACCACCGCCCCCCCAATGGCGATGGCGGTGATGGTAGTGGGGATGGCCCGGTTAAGAAACCAGTTGGGCGGCGAGATTTCGCCGATATCGGGCATCTGGCTGGTAAAGCGGTACATCAACCCGCCCCACAAGCCGAACACAACCACAATAGCCAGCGCCGTGATCGCGGTAATGCCGACAAACTGCCATACCGCCCAAATGAGCGCGCCGCCCAACCCCAACACCAGCAGCGTAGTTGGCACAACGCGGATCAAATACCAGGCGGTCAGCGAACGTTCGCTGACTTTACCGCTGCCCCAACAGGTGGTGCAAAGTTTCTCTTCAACTTCAAACTCACCGGTACCCACTTCGCCCCACTGGTTGCAGCGTTTGCAATCGGTACCATCGCGCAACTGTTTGGTGCCGCGGCAGTCCGGGCAGCGTTTGGTGATTTCGGTTTTGATTAGAACTTTGCCAGTTCCCTGGCAATCTCGGCAAATGGGCATGGGGTTTTGGGCTATCAACACAGAGTTAACTAAAGTTTAGCACAAGTACTAAAAAACACAATACGACCGCTTTCGCCATCAGGGCTGTGGCAAAGTCCCTCCCCCCCCAACCCTCTCCAAAATTTGGGGAAGGGGGGCACGTGAGCGACTGAAGCAATCCCCTTTTTGTTGTTATTGATGCAAAACATGTGTTATTATTGAGCACGGGAGAAAAGGCCGGTTCATGCCGATGGTTGAGCGCCGGCCGTTAATCCTGACCCAGCTGCCAAATTCCCAACAATAATTTATACCGGTTGTCTGCATACAGACGCATAATACTACCTTTGCGCTTTTTAAAGCCGGACACAGATTGAGGTTCCCCGACGGGGAGAAGGGGAAGAAAAGATTGGTAGTGGTAAAGTTGTAAGTGATGAGTCATTTTTGTTTTGCCCCCACCCCCAACCCCTCCCCCAAAATTGGGGGAGGGGAGTTTAGGAATTCGGTGTCAAATTCCTCTAACGGCCTGCTTATTTTTGTAGGTTGAGGAATGAACCGTTACGGCATCCTGAGACACAACGAGGGAAGAGAAGAGCAACATGTCACAACAGCCTGTGATGCCCCAAACAAACAACAAAGAGGCAAACAATAAAACCGAGTTCAGCCAATTACTGGCTGGTGTGATCGCCGGGCTGGTTGTTGGAATAATAACAGCGTCAGCGGAAATTTCATTGGCTGTTTTGATATTTTCTGGTAAGCTGGCCGGTTTTGTTTCCAATGGCATTGGCCTGTTTCTGGCGGGCACTCTCATCGCGACGTTAATCACCGGACTGACCAGCTCGTATCGCGGGATGATATCGCCTAATGAGGATGTGCCGGCGGCCATTATCGCCGTGATAGCCGCCGGAATTGCCGGCAGTATGGCAACCTTTGCCACCCCGGAGGAGATGTATCTCACTGTTGTGGCGGTAATTATCGTTACCTCGTTGTTGACCGGCCTGGTCTTTCTGCTTCAGGGATATTTCAAGCTGGGCGCTCTGTTCAGGTTTCTGCCTTACCCGGTGGCCGGTGGTTTTTTGGCCGGTTTGGGTTGGGTGCTTGTCAGCGGGGGGTTGGCCGCGATGGCGGATATGTCGGTTGGATTAGGCCAGTTGCCTGCCCTTTTTCAGCAAGACACGTTACTGCGCTGGCTGCCGGGAGCATTCTTTGCCCTGGCGATGCTGGTAATCTTAAATCGCTTCAGTCATTTCCTCATTATGCCGGGTATGATTCTGGCCGCGGCCGGCCTGTTTTATGTGGTTGTTGGCGTCCTTCAGGTGCCGATTCAGCAAGTTAGCGACCAGGGTTGGCTGCTGGGGCCTTTCCCCGGCGGCGGATTATGGCAGCCCATTTCTCCGGCCAGCTTGCTCGCGCTGCAATGGTCAGTCATCCTGGATCAGGCCGGCAATATTGCCGCCCTTATGATTGTCAGCACCATTGCCCTGCTACTTGGCGCGAGCGCAATGGAATTGTCGGTTAAACAGGACCTTCAGCTTGATCGAGAACTGTACGCCAGCGGTCTGGGGACGCTTGGATCGGGTTTGGTCGGGGGCCTCGTCAGCTATCCGGCGCCGGGTCTGTCCATTCTGGGGTACCGCATCGGCGGCAGCAGCCGGTTAATTAGCCTGGTCGTTGCTGCCGTGCTCGGCGCCATTCTGTATTTTGGGCCTAACTTGCTGGCCTGGACTCCCAAAATGATTTTCGGCGGGCTATTAATGTTTCTGGGGCTATCGCTTTTGGATGAATGGGTTTATCAGGCCTGGTTCAAATTTTCCCGGATCGATTACCTGATCATCATCACCATTCTGATTGTCATTGGGGTGGTGGGTTTTTTGCAGGGAGTTGTCCTGGGCGTGGTGCTGGCTGTCGTGTTGTTTGTTGTTAACTACAGCCGCGTTAGTGTGATTAAACACGCCTTCTCCGGCGCAGATTATCAAAGCCAGGTTACGCGCCGCCGCGCGCACCGGCAAATGCTGGCGCAAAAGGGACATGAAATTTATACCCTTCAATTACAGAGTTTCATCTTTTTTGGCACGGCCAACAACCTGTTAAATTATGTGCGGCAACGGATAGAAGCGACCGATTTGCCCCGGTTACGCTTTGTCCTGCTCGATTTTCGGCAGGTCACTGGCCTGGACTCAACGGCAATGTTGAGTTTTACCAAGATGATCCAACTGGCTCAGACCCAGCAGATTGTGCTGGTTTTCACCAATCCCGCAGTTGAAAGTGCGCTACCCGGTCAAGACAACTCGGTAGCCAGATTCTTGGCCCAACTCGATAAGGTTGAGACAGGTGAAACAGAAAAGACCGTGCGCCTTTTCCCGGATTTGGATCATGGCCTGGAATGGTGCGAAAACCAGATACTACTGGCGGCCGGCATAAACCTGAATGATGACCAAGAGAGCCTGCACGCCCAGCTCAGATCGTTATTGCCCAATGACGCAGACCCGGATAATTTAATGAAATATTTTGAGCGGCTGGAGGTTGATTCCGGGTATTACTTAATGAAGCAGGGCGACCCGCCAGAAGACCTCTATTTTATTGAGTCTGGCCAGGTAACAGCACAGCTTGAGTTCCCTGATCGCAGTCCGGTGCGGCTAGAGACAATGCGGGGCGGACGGGTGGTTGGCGAAATTGGCTTTTACCTGAACAAACCTCGCACCGCAGCCGTGATTGCCGACGAACCCAGTACGATATATCGCCTATCAATCCAGTCTATGAAACAGATGGAACAGAACGACCCCGAAGCAGCCTCCATATTTCACCAGGGCATTATTCGCCTTGTTTCCGAGCGGCTGACTCACCTGATCAACACCGTAAATGCCCTGCAACGCTAATCGGGTTTAAAAACGACAAATCGCTCGGCAAGCTGCGCTTTAGCTGTTTGGGCCGGTGAGATTAGACTGGATTCAAGATGAAACCTGCACTTTTTCTCCCCCTTCTCCCCGCCGGGGAGAAGGAGAGAAGGGTAAGTTTCAAACCTTGCTGAGTATAAAACTTCTATAACCGGAGTCTCACTAACACGCAAAAACTAAAATTGAGTTAGCGCCAGAATTGACAACCTCTGCCGGGCGTTTACAATGACACACATTGCAAACGCCGGTAAACTATGTTGTCATTGGGGCAACACCGAGAATGAACTCTCGCCGCAGGGGCGCTTTACAAAGCGCCCCTACCCTTTACCACTCGCTATTTGCTATTTACAACGAAAGGATGACCTATGGCCCTGTCCGAAACGTGGGATCTTGAATCGATTTTTCCCGGCGGCAGCAACTCGCCGCAACTGCTTGATTTTCTGGCCCAGCTCGACGCTGATTTCGCTGTGGCGGAAAACAGCGCCCTGCCCGGCCCGCTCGGCCCGGAAACAGAGGCGGAGTGGATCAAAACCATCCAGATTGCGTACAACCTGGGTGAACGCCTGCGCCAGGGCGCCGCGTTTGTTGGCTGTTTGGTGTCGCAGGATGTAAAAGACGACAAAGCGCTGCAACTGGACGCCGACATCGACCGGATGGCTGCCCGGTTGGGCACGCTGTGGACGATGCTCCGGGCCGCCTTTGCCGAACAGCCGGACGACGCCTGGCACGTGCTGCTCAGCCATCCGCCGCTCAACGCCGTCGCCTTCCATTTGAACGAAGAGCGAGACGAAGCCCGCCAGAAGATGGCCCCGGAACTGGAAGCCCTGGCCAACGATCTGGCCGCCGATGGCTACCACGGCTGGAACCGGCTGTACGGCTTGATCAGTGGCGAGCCGCAGGTTGAATTTGGCGGCAAACCGATGTCGCTGGGGCAGTTGCAATCCAAAATGTACGACGACCCCAACCGCGACGTGCGCCGCGCCGCCTTTGACCTGTTTGAGCAAACCTGGGCCGGCATTGCCAAACCGTGCGCCAGCGCCCTCAACAATCAGGCCGGGTTTCGTCTGGCGCTGTACAAACATCGCGGCTGGGACAGCATTCTCAAAGAGCCGCTTATGGATAATCGCCTCACGGCAAGCAGCCTCAACGCCATGTGGTCGGTTATCGCCGCCAAAAGCGGCAAATTGCTGGACTATTTTGCGGCCAAAGCCAAACTGCTCGGCGCCGGGCAATTGAGCTGGTTTGACATTTACGCGCCGGTGGGCGAAACCAACCGCAGTTTCAGCTACACTGAAGCCGCCGATTTTGTGGTTGACAACCTGCGCCGCTTCAACCCCGACATCGCCGACTTCAGCCGCATGGCCATTAACCAGCGCTGGATTGAGGCCGAAGATCGCCCCGGCAAGCGCGCCGGCGGCTTTTGCACCGGCCTGCCCCTCAACAAGCAATCGCGCATTTTTATGACCTTTACCGGCAGCGTTAACGGGTTGATGACTCTGGCCCACGAATTGGGCCACGCCTACCACGGCTGGGTAATGTGGGATTTGCCGCCCGGCGCGCGCCGCTACAGCATGGGCGTGGCCGAAACCGCCAGCATTTTCAACGAAACCGTGGTGCGCAACGCCGCCTATCAGGCCGCCGCCTCCAACGCCGAGCGGCTGAGCATTTTGGCCACCAAACTGGACGACGCCATTTCATTTTTAATGGACATCCGCAGCCGCTTCGAGTTCGAGTCGGCCTTTTTTAAAGAGCGCGCCAAAAAATCGCTCAGCGTCGATGAACTGAACGCGCTCATGGAACAGGCTCAGCGCGCCGCTTTTAAAAACGGGCTGACCCGCTACCACCCGCTCTTTTGGGCCTCAAAGCTGCATTTTTATATTACCAGCGCGCCGTTTTACAACTTCCCGTACACGTTTGGCTACCTGTTCAGCAGCGGCGTGTTTGCCCTGGCCGAAGCCGAAGGGCCGGCGTTTGGGCCAAAGTACGTGGCGCTGCTGCGCGATACCGGCTCGCTGGGCACCGAGGCGCTGGCCCGCAAACACCTCGGTGTTGATCTGACCAAACCCGCTTTCTGGGAAACCGCCGTTGACCGGATTCTGGCCGACGTTGACACCTTTGTGGCGCTGACGGAACAGGGAGTAAGAAGTAGGAATTAGGAAGCAAGGGGGTGAAGGGGCAGGGGTGTAAATTCGTAATTCGTAAAACGTGTTGCGTGTTGCGTAAAACGTAATTCGTCACTCGCCACCCGCTATTCGCCATTCGCTATTCGTCATTCGTCATTCGTAATTGATAATTGGTAATTGTTAATTGACTCTCAAATACGTCCTAAAAAGCCTCAATCGCCGCAAAATCCGCACCTTTTTGATGCTGGCCGCGCTGATTGTGGGCGTCGGCGCGCTGGTGGCGCTCAACGCCACAGTAGACACCTACGAGCGTTTTTACGTGGCCACCGTCAGCAACACCGCCGGTGATTTTGATCTGGTTATCACCAAAAAAGACATTGAGCCGGAACTGCTGATTGACGAGCGGATTGCCGGCCCGCTGGCCAACATCGACCCGCTCATCAAAACGGCGGTGCCGCGGATTCAGGGCATTGTTGATGTGGATGCGCCCGCCGCCGAAGGCTCGCCCTCGCACGGCACGGCCAAATTTATGGCCTTCAACCCGGCCATTGATTTGATGGGCGATTTTGAGGTGATTTCCGGCACGCTCAATTTTGAACCGGGCTACGCGCTGGTGTTGCAGGAAACCGCCGACACCTTTGATCTGGAACCGGGCGACACCTTTGACATCAGCTACGCCCTGCCCATTCCCCGGCAGGAAGGCGTGGAAAGCGCGGCCAACACCAGCACCCGCCGGGCGCGCACCACCCTCACCGTGAGCGGCGTCGCCCTGCAGCGCGGCGTTACCGGCGAAGAGAGCAACAACGGCGTGCTCATCGATTTGGGCTACGCGCAAAGCTGGCTGGGACTGACCGGCCTGGCCGAACGGATTGTTGTCGCGTTTGACGAAAGCATTTACAACAACAACGACCCGCAGGCGGCGGCCTTTCGGGCGCGGGCGGTCTCGGAAGAAATTCAGCGCCAGCTCGGTGAAAGTTACGCCTACGAACTGCCCCGGGCCACGGTGCTGAGCAGCACCTTTGAGGCTTTTATCTTTTTTCAGGCGCTGGTGTCCATTTACGGCATCCTGTCGTTGAGCGTGGTGGGGCTGCTGGTGCGGACAATGGTGATGACCAACGTTCGCGAGCAAACGCGCGATCTGGCGCTGTTCCGCATTTTGGGCGCGCCGCGCCGCTACCTGTTTGTGATTGTGGCGCTGGAAGTAGCCGTGCTCGGCGTGGCCGGCATCGCCGTGGGCGCGGTGCTGGGCCAGGCGATGACCAACGGCGTGATTGTGCCGTTTATTGCCCAGCAGGCTCAGGTGGCCATCAGCGATGTGCCGCTGGTTTCGCCCAAAGCCATGCTGCTATCGATAGCCACGGCGGCGGTAGTGCTGACCATCAGCGCCTACGCCCCGGCGCGCCGGGCGGCCGGCACCAAAATTATGTACGCCATCAACCCCGGCGTGGCCGAAGGGCTGGGGCTGGACGATTTGGCCAAACTGCGCGAGCGGCGGGTCAATGTTAAAATTTTCTGGGGCGGGCTGGTAACGCTTTTTTACCCGGCGCTCATCTTTTTTGTGTTTCCGCTGGCTTTTTCTTTTGGCGTGCTGTGGCTGCAAGCCACGCTGATTTTCGGCTCGCTGCTGCTGCTGATTGTCGGCACGTCGCTGGTGTTCTTCCCCGTTACCCTGCCCGCCGAACGACTGCTCATCGGCCTGACCCGGCTGATCGCGCCCAAAATCGGCTATTTTGCCCGCCGCAACGTGATTCGCAACCAAAACCGCAACACGCTCATCAGTTTGATGATTGTGCTCAGCGCCACGCTGCCCACCTTTTTTGCCACCACGCTGGCTATTGAAACCACCAACACCACCACCGATACCCGGGTGGGCAACGGCACGCCGCTGATTATTCGCAAATCCGGCGCGAGCGTGGTGTTTGTGCAGGATGGCCCCGGCCCGCCCCGCCAGAATACAACATCAAACGAGCTGAGCAACCGTTTTGACCGCGAACTGCTCGACACCCTGCGCGCCGATGGCACGCTCGGCCCCAACACGGCGGTAACCTATGGCTTTGAAACCAGCATCCGCGATGACGTAGGCTTGCGTAACGTGGGCGTGCGGGTGTACGGGTTGCAAGGCGACAGCCTGGCCGGCATCACCTACCCGGAAGGCATTACCTGGATTGCCGGCAGCGCCGCCAGCTTTGACGAGTTAAAAAACGATCCCAACGCGGTCATTGTTAGCCAGGGGTTGTCCGAATATTTTGAGCGAAGCGTGGGCGACACCCTGCGGCTCAAAGGCGAGGGGCTGGACCACGAGCGCATTGTGCGGATTGTCGGCGTGCTGGGGCGATTCTCCGGCTTCAACGGCTTTACCTCCAAACGCACCAACGCCGAAGACGGCCGCACCGATCTGTTTCTCAACGAAACCGCCTTCCGCGAACTGACCCGCGACCCGCTGCTCGGCCCGTACGACCCCGCCCTGCCGGTGACCGAGCGGCTGATGGCCGCGCCCAACCTGCGGCCCGGCATCCGCGAGCTGCCGGACGACGTGCACAAAGCGGCCATCGCCGAAGTGGCGGCAACCCTTCGCAAAGAGTACGGGCTGACCGAAAACATCAGCGTTCGCTCCACCCCGGAAGATATCGACACCATTCAGGCCGCCTCGCAGCGGATTCAGGTGGTCATTCTGGTGCTCACCAGCATCAGTTTTGTGCTGGCCATTTTTGGCGTGTTTGTGGTTACGTACATTGCCGTGTACACCCGCCGCAGTGAAATTGCCATGCTCAAAGCCATGGGCGATTCCAGCCGCCATCTCTTTGGCATGTTTTTAAGCGAAGCGGTAATTATGACCCTCAGCGCCACCCTCACCGGCATTGTGGCCGGCATTTTGCTGGGCTATGTCTTTCGCTATTCCAACTCGTTCCGCAGCGAAACGCCAACCGTCATCGCCTTTGACACGGTGATTACCCCCTACATGCTGCTATTAATGATGACCGCGGCGCTGGTGAGCACGCTGCTGGCCACGTGGGGCTACCTGCGCCGCAAAGCCATCGAAATTATGCGGACAATTTAAGCGCATGCGTGAGTCAACACAGAGTAAACCAACTCATCATTTATCATTCATCATTCATCATTGCTTATGATGCCCCCCGGCCATGTGGCGGTAACCTGGGGCGTTACCGAACTGCTGCAACACACCCGGCCCCGGCTGTTCCGGCTCGATTACCGGCTGCTGGGATTGTGCGCCCTCCTGCCAGACCTGCTTGACAAACCGCTGGCCCTGCTGGTTTTTACCCGGGCAGATACCAGCCAGCTCATCGCCCACAGTTTGCTTTTCAACGTAATGCTGTTGCTGGCCGCCCTGCTCTGGCTGCGAGCCGCGCTGCCCTACGTGCTGGCCGTTAACGGCCACCTGCTGGCCGACCGCATGTGGAACCACACCGAAACCTTTTGGTGGCCGCTGTTTGGCTGGCGCGTTTTTTGGCAATACAAGCCCATGAACAGCGCCGAAGAAATGGCCGCGGTTTATTGGGACATCATCACCCGCTACCCGCAGGTGTGGGTGGTTGAGCTGGTCGCGCTCGGTTATCTGCTCTGGCTGGCAGCGCGCCAGCGCTGGTTTGTTTGGGCGGCGCTCAAAACATTTTTGCTGGCCGGGCGCATTCAATCGCCGGCGCAAAAGCCCTCGACCCGCACGGCTGCGGGTTAATTTTTCATTTGATTACCGATTATGCGTAATTATCCCCTCATCCCCCCAACCCCCTTCCACCCTCTGGGCACTTCGTCCCCAGAGGGGAGAAGGGGGAGAAAATTTTTAGTGTAGTTTTGGCCCGATGCGTAGCCAGCCGGATTGGCCTCAGCCTGCCCCACAAATGGTGTTGAGCTTAATAAATTATTGCGTCAGCGGTTATCTTGGCTATAATAGGGAACGTCTTTTGCGACACCATTTTTACGTAAACCGCCCCTGGTGACACAGGAAAAATAAAAGTTATCCATAAGGAGGGATTTCTATGGTTGGTGTACTGTCATTCCCGCAGACCACAATCGGGAAAAAAGTCATAATGGCCATTTCTGGCCTCATCTGGATTGGGTTTGTGGCCGGCCACATGTTTGGCAACCTCAAAATGTATACCGGCGCCGAGCACTTTAACGACTACGCCGAGGGGCTGCGCACGTTCGGCGCGCCGTTTTTGGCGTATGGCCAGGCGCTGTGGCTGGTTAGAATTGTGGTTATTATTGCTATTGTTTCGCACGTATGGGCGGCGCTCACCCTTAAAGCGCGTAACCTGCAAGCTCGCGCCCACGGTTACGCCGAGCACCGCAAACTCCACGCCAATGCCGCCCAATTGACAATGATCTACGGCGGCATTGCCATTTTAATCTTTATGATTTATCACCTGATGCACTTTACCCTGGGTGTCCCCGGCGTTCACCCCAATTTTGACCCCACCGACCCGTACCAGAATGTGATCATTGGCTTTCAATCCTACTATTACATTCCAACCATCATTTATTTGATTGGACTGGTTGCGCTGGCGTTTCACCTGTACCACGGCACCTGGAGTATGTTCCAGACCATCGGCCTTAACAACAAAACCTACGATGGTGCACTGCATGGCCTGGCCTGGCTGGCGGCCATCGTTATTACCCTGGGATTTGCCACAGTTCCATTGGGTGTAGTGTTTGGGCTGCTCACACTCTAGTTAGAAAGGGATAGACCATGAATCTTGACGACATCAAAGTATTCGAAGGCACGCTTGACGCAGCCATTCCCGCTGGCCCCATTCAAGAAAAATGGGACAGCCATCGTTTTAATATGAAACTGGTAAACCCGGCCAACCGCCGCAAATACCAGGTGATTATGGTTGGCTCCGGGCTGGCCGGCGCCTCTGCCGCCGCCTCGCTCGGCGAAATGGGCTACAACGTCCACTGCTTCTTTTACCAGGACAGCGCCCGCCGCGCGCACAGTGTGGCCGCCCAAGGCGGTATCAACGCCGCCAAAAACTACCGCAACGACGGCGATAGCATCTTCCGCCTGTTTTACGACACCGTCAAAGGCGGTGACTACCGCTCGCGCGAAGCCAACGTGTACCGGCTGGCCCAGGTGAGCAATAACATCATCGACCAGTGCGTGGCCCAGGGCGTGCCCTTTGCCCGCGAATACGGCGGCATGCTCGATAACCGCTCGTTTGGCGGGGCGCAGGTTTCGCGCACATTTTACGCCCGCGGCCAAACCGGCCAGCAGTTGCTGCTGGGCGCGTACCAGGCCCTGCAGCGACAGGCCCACGCCGGCACCGTTAAACTTTACCCCCGCACCGAAATGCTCGATGTGATCGTAATTGATGGCCGGGCGCGGGGCATTGTCACCCGCAATATGGTCACCGGCGAGATCAAATCCTATTTGGGCGATGCCGTGGTGCTGGCCACCGGCGGTTACGGCAACGTTTATTTTCTGTCAACCAACGCCAAAGGCTGCAACGCCACCGCCATTTGGCGAGCGCACAAACGCGGCGCGTTTTTTGCCAATCCCTGTTATGTGCAAATTCATCCCACCTGCATCCCGCCCACGGGTGAGCATCAATCCAAATTAACGCTCATGTCAGAATCGCTGCGCAACGACGGCCGCATTTGGGTGCCGCGCAAAGCCGGCGACACCCGCCGCGCCAAAGACATCCCGGAAAGCGAGCGCTGGTACTATCTGGAAGAGAAATATCCCAGCTTTGGCAACCTGGTGCCGCGCGATGTGGCCAGCCGCAACGCCAAAGCGGTGGTCGATGCCGGCCACGGCGTGGGCGAACAGCGCAACGGCGTGTTCCTTGATTTCAGCGAGGCCATCGGCCGGCTGGGCAAAAACGTCATCAAAGATCGCTACGGCAACCTGTTTGATATGTACACCAGCATCACCGGCGAAGACCCCTACGATGTGCCGATGCGCATTTACCCGGCCATTCACTATACAATGGGCGGCCTGTGGGTGGATTACAACCTGCAAAGCACCATCCCCGGCATGTTCGTCATCGGCGAGGCCAACTTCTCTGACCACGGGGCAAACCGGCTGGGGGCCAGCGCGCTGATGCAGGGGCTGGCCGATGGCTACTTTGTGCTGCCGTACACGTTGGGCAACTACCTGGCCCAAACCAGCCTGCCCGCCGCCGATCTCGGTAATCCGGCAGTGGTCGAAACCGAAGCCGCCGTCAACGACAAAATCAACAAACTGCTGTCCATCAACGGCGACAAATCGGTAACCCATTACCACCGCGAAATTGGCCGGGTGATGTGGGATTATGTCGGCATGGGCCGCACCGAAGAGGGGCTGAAAGTGGCGCTGGAACGCATCCCGCAAATCCGGGAAGAGTTCTGGCAAAATGTGCGTGTGCCCGGCAGCGCCGAAAGCCTGAACCAGAGCCTGGAAATGGCCGGCCGGGTGGCCGACTTTTTGGAGCTGGGCGAACTCATCGCGCTGGATGCCCTGCATCGCAGCGAAAGCTGCGGCGGTCACTTCCGCGAGGAAAGCCAGACCGACGAGGGCGAAGCCAAACGCAAAGACGATGAATTCTCGTTTGTTTCGGCCTGGGAATACGCGGGAACGGGCGCAATCCCCAACCTGCACAAAGAACCACTGGCGTTTGAATATGTCAAGTTAACACAGCGAAGCTACAAGTAGGGAGCGAGGACGATGAAACTACACCTGAAAATTTGGCGACAGGCCAACCGCCAGTCTGCCGGACAATTTGAAAGCTATAATTTGGATGGCGTCAGTCCAGACTCCTCGTTTTTGGAAATGCTGGACCTGCTCAACGAAGAGCTGATTGCCAAAGGCGACGAGCCGGTAGCCTTTGACCACGACTGCCGCGAAGGTATTTGCGGCATGTGCAGCTTAATGATTAACGGGGTGGCCCACGGCCAGGACCGCGAAAAAATCAAACAGGTTACGGTTTGCCAGCTCCACATGCGCCACTTCCACGATGGCGAAACCATTACTATTGAACCGTGGCGGGCCAAAGCCTTCCCGGTGTTGAAAGATCTCATTGTTGACCGCTCGGCGTTTGACCGGATCATCCAGGCCGGCGGCTACGTGTCGGTCTCTACCGGCAGCGCAGCCGATGCCAACGCCATCCCCATCCCCAAAAAACAGGCCGATGTGGCCATGGATGCCGCCGCCTGCATTGGCTGCGGCGCGTGCGTAGCCGCCTGCCCCAACGCTTCGGCTATGCTGTTCACCTCGGCCAAAGTATCGCAGTTGGCCGCGCTGCCGCAGGGCCAAACCGAACGCTACCAGCGGGTGGTCGATATGGTGGCCCAGATGGACGCCGAAATATTCGGTTCGTGCACCAATATGGGTGAATGCGAAGCGGTGTGCCCCAAAGACATCAGCCTTGATTTCATTGCCACCATGAACAAAGAACTGATTGTGGCCGCGCTCAAAGGGATTACCCCTTCCCGCAATAACGGCTAACGGCTTTTTCCGGCTTGACTGATTTGCCATCCTCCCGTGGCTGCGTAAGCTACGGGAGGATTTTTATTAGCAACAGTCTCGCCGAAAGAAAATTTCAGGTGTGTTGGGCGGCAAAGCCGCCCAACACACCTGAAAAATAATTCCCGGGATGGGGCAAAAGACACTATCAATGACCATTACCTTCAAACTATCGCGCCAGCAAGAACTCCAACTGATGCAGTGGCTGCACCGAATCACCGGCGTGGGGGTGTTTTTGTTTTTGGCCGGCCATATTGTTCACATCTGGCTAATGGGGCTGGGGCCGGAACAATTTGATTCGATCACGGCCGTGCTGCGCCAACCCCCGGCCCGGCTGCTCCATATTTTTCTGTTTTTTAGCGTGCTGTTTCACGCGGTCAACGGCTTGCGCATTATTCTGCTGGATTTTGTGCCGCCGCTGGCCCGCTTTCAGCGAGCGTCGCTGTATGTGAGCCTGTTTGTTTTTGCGCTGCTGTTTATCCCCAGCGCACTGTTGATTTTAATGGATGCCTTTTTACCGTCACTGTAGAGCCGTATGGATCTATTTGCCCGTTACTTTGCCAGAACATCCCGCCGCAGCGGATCGCTGTTGAACCTGTACGCCTGGTTTTTTATGCGGCTCTCCGGGATAATTTTGCTGCTGCTGGCTCTGTTTCACCTGGTTTACATGCATTTTATGGTGCCGGGCGGCGTAACCGGCATCAACTATGCCACCATCGCCGCCCGCTGGGCCGACCCCGCCTGGGGACCGATGTGGCGCACCTTTGACCTGCTGCTGCTGTTATTTGGGCTGACTCACGGCGCTAACGGCCTGCGCCAGGTGCTGGATGATCACTTGATTGACTTCCAGTGGCGGATCGTCGTAAAAACCATGCTGTTGGTGGGTTACCTGGGGTTAGTCGGGCTGGGCGCAGCCATCATTTTTAGCGTGTAACACAAAACGCCGGAGCGATGTTACTCCGGCGTTTTTATTGGGTCAAGCTCATTTACTGCAGCGGCAGTTGAATCTGGTACATCGAGGGGAAATGTGGCTGGCCGTTGGTTGTGGCCGGCTCGGGCATTTTGGCCCCCAAATTTAACCCGCCGGACGTTAGCAAAAACTGCGGGTTATTTTTGTGAATGCTGTTCATCAACTCCCACTGTAAAATCAGCGGCATGGCCTGGGCCAGATTAGGGCCAAAAATTTCGGCATATTGCTGCAGCACCGATGCCCGCGCAGCCGCATCGAGCTGTGTTTGCTGCGCCTCCACAAACTTTTGCTGCAAGCTTTCCGGCAGGGCTACCTTTACCAGCGCCGCCGAAACCACCTCGAGCGCCACCATCTTCACCCGCTCGCGCACAGTTTGCGCCAACTGCCGTTCCAGCCGCGCCTGTGCGCCTTCGGCAGCCAGCGATTGCCACGGCAGTTGGCCAACCAGCAGGCGCAAAACGTATTCGGTATGCCACTGGGCAATGCTCTTCCAGCCGCCGCCGTCCAGCCCCGGCAGCCGGTGAAGCATATCCGGCCTGAATAACTCCGGGTTAACCCGGTACAACAGTTGCACGGTCACGTTGAGCGGGATGTTATCGGCCGAGCGAACGCTGTCAAAATAGATCATTTCTGCCCTGAAGCCCACGCTAAACCGGATAACCTGACGCTGGCGGAGTGTTAACCATACCCGGCCCGGCCCCAATACCTTGTAACGATTGACCGGACTGACGGCCAACAAGCGCTCGTCCGGTTCCATTTTTAACATTTTCAGCATGGCTTCCTCCCTTCCGTTAAAAGTGAATATTGACTGTGCCTCCCTGCACGGATACAGCGAACCTGTCAGCCGGCCACGTACGAAGCCGCGATCAGGCAAACCGCCAAGAGGAGAAGCAATATGACCAAAACAACGACTAACATGATGAACATTGTTGGTACCTCTCCTTTCTACGTATTGCGTCAGGACTGATTGGTGTGTATAATTAAAGCTAATGCACCGGTTACATACACAATATACACAAATAATTCTGGAAAGTCAACAGGTTTGTGTGTTTTTTAAGGAATATTTTGTGTATATACGGTGTAATATATGTACAGACTTGTGAATGTACGCAAATGGAGTCCGGATGACCAGCGATTTAATGCTCACTCAGGCGAATAACCTGGCCCGCCAATACCTGGCCGCTTTGCCGGGCCAGTCCAATAGCCGGCGATTGCCCGGCAGCACGTTAATGACGGCGCGGCCGCACAGCCCGGCAGATAGCCTGACCCACGGGCAGGCCGTGAGCAGAATTTTGGCCAAATGGCAGGCCAAACCGGCGCTGCAGGCCGCCGCGCTGCTCCACTCGCTCTATGGGCAAGGGGTTATTCCGCTGGCCGAAATTACCGCCGCCTGCGGCGAGGAAACCGCCGCCCTGTGCCAACACTATTTTGAAACGCTGTACCAGCCTGCGGAACCCCGGCGGCGCGGCAAAATTCTGCACCAAAAACGCATCAAACTGTATGTGGCCGCCTACCAAAACCCGGATCTGGCATTTTTGGGCGTGGCCAATTTGTGGGATCATTTCCGCTTTGCGCGCCGTAGCCACGATCCCCACCTTCAGCGCGCATTCATCGATGAAGCCACCGATGTGTTGATTCCGTTGCTGGATATGCTGGGCATGTGGCGGCCCAAGCTCAAAGTAGAAACGTGGGTAAAACTGCGCAGCATTCGGCGGCAGGATTTGGACATGCTGCACCGCCGGATTGCCCTCAGCAAACCGGCCCGACAGCAGGCCTTTCAACGGGTGGAACAACAGTTACGGCCAGTTCTGCCCCAGGCCCGGTTGCACGCTCAACCGCTGGCGCTGGCCAAAATATACAACCCCATCCTGCCGGGCAACATCAACCAGGAATCGCTGCAAAAAGTAACCATCGATGTGCTGGTAGATACCGAGGCGGCCTGCTACGAGGCCCTGCGCTGGATTCATCACCTTTGGCAGCCGTTGGAACAAAAAATCACCGATTACATTGGCGCGTGCAAGCTCAACGGCTACCGGTGTTTGGAAACTACAGTGACCACCAAAATCGATGGCCTGCCCACCCGGCTGCATTTTAACATCCAAACGCAGGAGATGGACCGGGTTAATCAATGGGGTATCGCTGCCGCGCCATCGCCGCAGAGCGGGCTGGCGCAAGCCTGGTGGAACAACCGCGCCGAAAGTTACGGCCAAATTTGCGCTGCCCCGGCCGGCGCGCTGCCCGATGTGCTGTACGTTTTTTCGCCGCAGGGGCAGTTGTTCAAATTTGCCTGCGGCAGCACCGTGGTTGATTACGCCTACCAGGTTCACAGCGAGGTAGCTGCCCAAACCAAACGCTTTATGATCAACGGCGAAACCGTTAGCCCGGCCGCCGTACTGCGTCACCTTGATTTGGTGCAACTTGAGCGCGACCCCCAATTTGCCGGCCCTACCCCTTCGTGGCTCAACGCCGCCCGCACCGCCCGCGCCCGGTCTGATATTGACCGTTTTCTCAAACGCCGGCGCCGGGGCAAGGCCCGCGGCCGGGAACTCATTGATATCCGGTTAAAAGAGCTGGCCAACCACTACCGGCTGGATATCCCCCCCCACCGGGTTGAGCAGGCGCTCAAGGAATTTGCCGTCCGGCGCAATCTTGAAAGCGTTGAGCAGCTTTTGGCCGATGTGGCCGCCGGCCGCGCCCCCATCGAACCGGTACTGCACCCGTTGTTCTCCGACGAAGTTGTGCGCCAAATTGAACTGCCCGCGGAACTCAATCTGTCAACCCGGCAGCTCACGCTGGCCCAGTGCTGCAAACCGCGCCCCGGCGACAGCATCGTCGGCCGGCCCCGCTATCAGGCCGGCCAGATTATTCGGGCCAAAGTTCACCAAACCGGCTGCCAGCGCGTGGCCCACCTGCCAGAACTCATTCCGCTCAAATGGCAATTGCAGCCCCGGCTCAACGCCGTGGCCCGGCTGGAAATGACCGCGCTGGCCAAAAATCGGCTGCTGCAAGATGCCCTCCGGCTTTTTGATCTCTACCAGGCCGATGTGACTCTGCACAAAGTAGATGCCGTAGCCAGAAACGGCACCGCCCGCCTCAGTTTTACCGTTGAGGCCAAACACCACGAACTGCTGGAAACCATTGCCCAGCAGCTTGAGCACCTGCCGGGCCACAGCATCAACAGCGTGCGCCAGATGCGGCTCACCTTTTCTGAGCGCGAAGAACTGGTCAGAACCGATCACCCGGCCGCCTTCAACCCCTATCGCCGCCAGCCGGTCAAAGACCGGGATATGTTTTTTGGCCGAACTCAGGAATTGGCGTATATTCAAAAGCTGTTAAGCGCCGACATCGGCACAGTTTTTGTGCAAGGCCAAAAGCGGGTGGGCAAAACCTCGCTGCTGCTGTACCTTAAGAAACATTATTTGAACCGGCGGTCAAAAGTGCCCGTGTACATTGATTTTCAACTGCTCAGCCAAACGTCTGGTCCCGGCTTTTTCTACGAAATCGCCAGTGCGGTTTACAGCGATTTACAGGCCGATAATCAAATTAACCACCTGGTTGACCCGCCGCTCAAAGAACTGTTTGAACGCGCCCCAGCCCAGCAATTAATAGACTATTTGCAGCGCGTGCAGAGCCAATTTGGTCTGAACAAACTGGTGCTCCTCATCGATGAATTCAGCCGCACCATCGATGAATACCAGCACCAGCGCCTTAACGACGCCGTGTTTCACCAGTGGCGGGGCATTGTGCAGGCAACAACGCCCAAAATCAGCTACGTAATGGTGGTGCAGGCCCAAACTTACCACCACCTGCAAAACCAGGCCAATGACGTGGCGCTCACTCCCATCTGGCAATTGCTGGAGTTGGGCGCAACCGTGCCCCTGCCGCCGCTCACCCGCACCGACGCCCAGCAGCTCATCGAGCGCCCCACCTATAATCACCTTGAATATTCGCCGCAGGCGCTCGGCTACATTTGGCGGCTCACCGGCGGCAGCCCGTTTTTAATCCACGCCTTCTGCTACGAGCTGGTCAATCACATGGCCGCCGCCAGCAGCCGGCAGGTCACCCTCACCGAAATTCTGGCCGTCCGCGCCAGCTTTTTGCCCGCCCACAACGAAGGTATTTTTGCCCACCTGCTCAATGTAATCTACAACATCCCGCACGGCGCGCTGGTTTGCCACCATCTGGCTGTCGCGCTCAACCAGGCCGATAGCGCCGTGCGATTTGAACTGCTGG
Source organism: Anaerolineae bacterium (assembly GCA_022071955.1). Taxonomy (GTDB): domain Bacteria; phylum Chloroflexota; class Anaerolineae; order 4572-78; family J111; genus J095. Next base: position 76,869 of record JAJVIM010000042.1, on the reverse strand, counting down.
CCGGGGCGCTGCCCAACCTTTCGGCCGAGACCCTGGCCCACACCCTGCAACAGTTGGAAGAACAGCACATTTTAGCCCAACCCGCCGACAACACCTGGCAGTTTGCCAGCCTGCTGTTTGGCCACTGGCTGCTGCGCAACCGGGTTGTCAATTAAAGGAGGAAGGGGATGGAACTCGTTAAAACCCGTTTTTTTGGACGCAAAATTATCATCCGCGACCTGCTTCAGGGGTTGCTCACCCCAACTCAGCCGCTCGATTTTGCGCTGGTCGGGCCAAAAATGGCCGGCAAAAGCCGGCTGCTCAAATTTTTGGCCGCCGACAACGGCCCGCTCAAAGGCACGGATTTTGCCGGTTGGCGGCCGGAACGCTTTAAAGATGGCCGCTCTGTTTTTGTGGGCCAGTACGATTGCGACTGGCCCGCCGCCCAAAAACACCTGACCCACTTTATCAACAATCAGCTCCAGCAGCAGCTCAAAGAAACCTCATCGATCAAAATTCAATGGAATCAAATCGATGAGGCAGCCTCGCCCGGGCTGCAAATTGGCCAGCTCACCCGCCAGTTAGAGCAGCAGGGTATCCGCCTGGTTTTGCTGCTGGACAATTTTGACCACATCTTCCGCAGCCACCACGTAACCGAAAGCATGATCAACGAGCTTCGGCCCCTGACCAACGAACTGGGGCTGATTGTGGCGTCGGAATATTCGTTGCACGATCTGGACTCCAACCAAACCGAAGCCGCCTCGCCCCTGTTCAACGTGATGCACCAGCGTTTTGTCGGCCTGCTGGAACCCGCCGCCGCCCGAGAATGGCTAGATGCTTACGGCGATACACTGGCCGCCGAAATTAAAGAGCTGTTGTTCAACTATTCGGGCGGACATCCCTTTTTGCTGGCCCGCATCAACGACATCATTGTTGAGTTTGAGCAGTTTATTGGGGGCAATTCTCACGCCGGCCAGCCCTGTCTCACCCCCGATAACCTGCCGCTGATTGAGCTGCGGTTAACGGAACACGGCCGGCCCCTGTTTGAAAATATGTGGCGCAAATTGCAGGACGAGGCCCAAGATAGCGCCGCGCTGGCGCTGGTGGAGCAACTGACCCGGGGGCCGCTGGGCGTGGCCAGCCTGCCCGGCGAGCAGATGAACGCTATGAACTGGCTCATTAATCAGGCCATGGTGCGGTTTGACCAAACCTGCTACAAACTGTTTTCGCCCCTGTTTGTGGCGTTTTTGGAAGAAAAACTGCCGGCTGCACCACCCCCGCCGCCCCCCAAAAACATCGATGTTATCAACCAGCTCCCGCCCAAAGAAGCGGCGCTGCTCAAATATTTTCAGGCGCGCGCCAATATGGTTATCAGTTTTGATGAACTGCTGGCCAATGTTTGGAAAAAACCCAACGCCTCGCCGCGGCGGGTGCAGGAAGCCATTCGCCGGCTGCGCAACAGCCTCAGCGAGCAGCCGGTTCCCATCGGCGAAATAAAAAGTGAGCGCGGGCAGGGCTATCGCTACATCCCCGCCAAACACCCACCCGAGTGAGGGGTGCGATTCATTATTGCAAAGCCCATCAGCCTGTGATAAACTATGCCCAGCTTAGCCCGCCCAAACAGCGTTCCCGTCACAACACAAGGCCCGCACCGAGGTAGCCGGTATGAATAAATGGGTAAAATTCTCCAGCAAAACATCGACACCGTTTGCACTAGCGTTCCTGTCCCCTGTGTTTTTCTGGCAGGTCGATCTGCTGACCTGGTTGCTGCTGGCGGTTATTGCCGGTATTGTGGTCATTTTTATTTTGATCACCTTCATTCTGCTGCCACTGGCGCGCCGCAAACCCAAACGACGGCCCGCCCCGCCACCCGCTCCCGCCCCTGTCCCACCGCCGGCCGAAGCCGAACCCGCACCGGCAGTTCCGCCGGTTGACGATTTGCTGGACACGCTGACTCTGGCCCCGGCCGATGTGCATACGCCCGCGATTGCGCCGCCCATCGCGGACCCCGTCACCCTGCCGGTTTCCGGCCGGCGGCCCGATACGATTCGCTGGCGGATTGCCGGCCTGTCTGATGTTGGCCTCAAACGCGAACTCAATGAAGACAATCTGATGATGATCGAAGCCGAGTCGGGCGCGCTGGGGCCGTACGGCATTTACATTGTGGCTGATGGGTTGGGCGGCCACGAAGCCGGCGAAGTGGCCAGCCAGATCACCATCGACACCATCCGCAACCACCACGACCAGCACCCACCGAATGGCGCGCCGTTTAATGATTGGTTCAACGAGGCCATTATGGCCACCAACGACAAAGTGCTGGCCTACCAGGAAAGCCACAAAGAAGCCGAAAAAATGGGATCAACGCTGGTGATGGCGTTGGTCGCCGGCAATATGGCCCACATTGCCAACGTTGGCGACAGCCGGGCCTATCACCTGACCAACGGCGAAATCAACCAGATCAGCATTGACCATTCGCTGGTGGAACGGCTGGTGCAGATTGGGCAAATTACCCGGGAAGAAGCCCGCACCCACAAACAGCGCAACGTGGTTTACAGCATCATCGGTGAAAAACGGCGGCTGGAAGTAGGCCATTACGATCTGGCCCTGTCTCCGGGCGACCGGCTGCTGCTCTGCTCCGACGGCCTGAGCGGTATGATCACCGACGAAGAACTACTGCGCATCAGCCAGTCTGAGCCGGACCCGGCGCGGGCGGCCCGCCAAATGGTCAGCGCGGCCAGGGAGGCCGGCGGCCACGACAACATCACCGCTATCCTGGTTCAGATGAATTAGGACGCCTCCGTAAGAGGATAGCGCGTGCGCACGTCGTCCTGGTTTGGTTCTAATCCGCTGCTGGTCAGCGCCGCGGTGAGTGGGTTGATCTACCTGTTTGTTTTCACGCTCCCCTATTTGCTGCCCAATTTTTATGATACCGTCCCGCCGGTGGATTACGCCAAGCTCACCAGCTACTCCGCGGCCGGTTTTTTGGCCTACACCTTTGGCGTCATCGCCCTGTTTGGGCTGTATTATGGCGCGTTGCAGCAGCTCCGGCCGCCTATTTGGCGGCCCAATCTCAGCCGCCGAATTGTGTTCGGTGGCGCGGTGGTTTTTGCCGCTATCCTGATTTTTGCCTACCCCATCACCGCCATCGATCTGTTTATTTACGCTGTCCGCACCCGGGGTTGGGCGCTGTATCATCTGCCGCCGCTGGCTACCCCGCCCCAGGCCCTGCCCGCCACCGATCCCTGGCTGGGGCTGGCCGGTGAATGGATTGACGCCGCCTCGCCCTACGGGCCGCTGTGGGAATGGCTGTCGTTGGCCGGTTACGCCCTCAGCGGCGGCGATTTTTTGGGCCAGCTCCTGCTGCTCAAACTGATGGGCGCGCTGGCCTACCTGGGCTGCGTTTGGCTGGTATACCACATTTTGCAGCAATTGCGCCCCAGTTGGGCGCTTACCGGCACGCTGGCTTTTGGCTGGAATCCGCTGGTGCTGTTTGAAAGCGTGCAGAACGCCCACAACGATATTGTGATGATCTTTTTCCTGTTGGCCGCCATCTGGCTGCTGAGCTGGCAGGCCGCCACCCGCCCCACCCTGCTCCCGGCCGAGTCGCCGCTGCGCAGGTTTGTTCCGGCCCTGGTTTGCCTGCTGCTGGCCGCCTCGATTCTGGTTAAATTTGTCACCGTTGCCATTGCGCCATTTTTTTTGCTGCTGCTGGCCAGCCAGCAGCCCACTCCACGGCGTCGAGTGACCGCCGGCGCGGGCTATGGCCTGCTGACCGCGCTGCTGGTCATCATCCCGTTGGGATTGATGTGGCCGGGCTGGCAAAACTGGGCGCTGCTCAACGCCGGCAGCCTGGCCGGGCGTTCGCTGCTGGCGCTGTTGGTGCTGGCGCTGCGCGGCTGGCTGGGCACCAACCTCGCCTTTGATGTGGCCCGCGCGCTCATTTTTGGCGCGTTCCTGCTCATCTATTTTTATTACCTGTGGCAAACCACCCGCCAGATAGATCAGCCTCTGCCGCTGGCGCAGCCGGTAGCGGCATCGTTTTATGGGCTGTTTTGGTATGTGCTGCTGGCCGCGGGCGTGTTTCACGCCTGGTATCTGCTCTGGTTTGTGCCGCTGGCTTCGCTGCTGCTGCCGCGGCAGCGGCCGCTGGCCGCCTCGCTGGTCTTTTCGATCACCGCCCTGCTCATCATCCCCTATTTTGAAACCGTGCGGGTTTGGTTTCCGGCGCTGCTGCAAAACCACCTGCTCGGCCACCTGATTGGCGTGCCGCTGCTGCTGCTACCGCCGGCGCTGACATTACTCTGGCCAATTAGACCAACCGGTCGTTCTGAGGTATGATACCCGGCACGTGAGGCAGCCGCGCCTCACGTTTCCATTTCAAATCCAACAATGAGGTAATTCTATGGCGAAAACAGTTGCAGTTTTGGGGGGTACCGGCAACGAAGGCCCCGGTCTGGCGCGCCGCTGGGCCAAGGCCGGCTACACCGTAATCATCGGCTCCCGCCAGGCAGAAAAAGCCGAGCGCGTGGCCGCCGAACTCAACGAAATGTTGGGTGAAAACCTGCTCACCGGCCTGGCCAATGAAGACGCCGCCCGCGCCGCCGACCTGTGCGTGCTGACTGTGCCGTACTCGGCGCAGGGGCCAACGCTGGCTGCACTCAAAGAGATATTGCAGGGCAAAATCCTGGTCGATGTAACCGTGCCGCTGAAACCGCCCAAGGTGAGCCACGTCAGCGTGCCGCCGGGGGGTTCGGCGGGGCAGGAAGCGCAAGCCATTTTAGGCGATGGCGTGCGGGTGGTATCTGCCTTTCAAAACATCAGCGCCACCCACCTGAGCGAAGGCCACGACCACATTGATTGCGACGTGCTGGTTTGCGGCGACGACAAAGAGGCCAAAGCCGAGGCCATCGCCCTGGCCGAAGCCGCCGGCATGCGCGGCATCGACGCCGGCCCGCTGCAAAACGCCGTAGTGGTAGAAGGCTTCACCGCCATGCTGATCGGTATCAACATCCGGCACAAAATCAAAGGCGCCGGCATCAAAATTACTGGAATTTAATTGGAGAGTCCGGAATACAGAGTTCAGATTACAGAGAGCAGATTTACCCGGAGTCCGAAAGCTTTGCTTTCGGAACAAAAGGCTACGCTTTTTGACTCCTGTGAAAATAGACCCCCTCCCCAACCCTCCCCCTGACCGGGGGAGGGAGTCGCGCAGCGACGGGTGGGGGTTGAAAGATTTTCATTCACCGTTGCCGTGCCGCAGGCTGAGTCTGACTCCTCTTTAATCTACGGGTAAACAGCAAGTCTTTTTTGATCTCCGGACTCTAAATTCTGAGTTCTGGATTCTGGACTCTGGATTCTTCCCCGCCTATGCACCTGATTCCTTTACCCAACATCCCGCTTATTCAACCCGGCGATAACCTGGCCCGGCTCATTATTGCGGCCAGCCGCCGGGCCAAATTAACCCTGACCGCCGCCGATATTGTGGTCGTGGCCCAAAAAATTGTCTCCAAAGCCGAAGGCCGGCTGGTGCGGCTGGCCGAGGTGACGCCTTCGGCGCGGGCGCACGAATTGGCGGCCATCACCCACAAACCGGCCGAGCTGGTGGAAGTGATTTTATGGGACACCGCCGAAGTGATCCGGGCCAAACCGTTTTTGCTGATTGTCCAGCACAAGCTGGGGTTTATCAGCGCCAACGCCGGGGTTGACCACTCTAACGTGAGCGCCGAGCCGGGCATGGTGCTGCGCCTGCCCGCCAACCCCGACGCGTCGGCGCGGGCCATCCGGCGCGATCTGGCCGCCGAACTGGGCGTGTCGCCGCCGGTGCTGGTCATCGACAGCCACGGCCGGCCGTGGCGTTTTGGCACCGTGGGCGCGGCCATCGGCCTGAGCGGGTTGGCCCCGGTACAGGATTTACGCGGCACCCCCGACCTGTTTGGTGAACCGCTGCAAATCACCGATGTTGGCTTTGCCGACCAGATTGCCGGCGCGGCCAGCCTGTTAATGGGCCAGGCCGCCGAAGCCAGCCCAGTGGTGGTAGTGCGCGGCCTGCCGTTTGAGCCAAACGAATCCGCCGTGGCTGCGGATGTGCTGCGCCCCAAAGAGATGGATTTGTTTCGATGACGCTGCAAGTTAATTACGATGCCGTTGCCGGTAGCTACGACCAACGCACCAGCGACGGCAGCTATCTGCGCGATGTGACTCTGGCTTTGCAAATGCTGGCCCGCCAAATTAACGCCGGCCGCGTGCTGGATATGGGCTGCGGCACCGGCCGGTCGCTGGTGGGGCTGGCCGGCCAAACCGGCACATTCGGGCTGGATTTTTCAGCGGGAATGTTGCGCCAGGCCCACCGCCTGCGCCGCGACTTCCGGCTGGTGCGGGCATCGGCCCCCACCCCGCCCCTGGCCGCCGCCAGTTTTGAACTGGTCACCAGCGTGATGTCCTTTCATCATTTCCCGCACAAAGAACAGGTGATCAGAGAAGCGTTCCGGCTGCTACGGCCCGGCGGCGCGCTGGCCATTGTTAATTTTGATCCGTCCACCGAAGCGACACGCTGGTTTATTTACGATTATTTCCCCGAAACAACCGCCATCGATCAGGCCCGTTTTCCGGCAGGCGACTGGCTCCAGGCTCAACTCCTCGCCGCCGGCTTTGAGCGCGTCAGCGGCCCGCTGGTTGAGCACGTCCACGGCGTAGTCCACGGCCGGGCCATTTTAAACGACTACTGGCTGCAAAAAAACTCAATGTCGCAGCTCATTCTGCTGTCCAACCAGGCCTATCAGGCCGGTCTGCAACGCATCCACGCCGCGCTCGCCGCCAGCGAGGCTGTCACCTTTGCAACCAATTTGCAGATTCATATGTGGCACGGCTTTAAACCGCTGGAGAGCTAACCCGATGACTGCCCCTGCCGCCGATATTTTGGCCCGTATCATCAAATCGCGGCGCTCGATTCGCCGCTACAGCGACCGGCCGGTGCCGCCGGAAACCATCTGGCGGCTGCTGGAAACTGCGGCCTGGGCGCCTTCGGCGCACAACCGCCAGCCGTGGCGCTTTGCCGTGCTCACCGCCACCGCCGACATCGAGCGGCTGGCTGGCTCGATGGGCGAGCGGCTGCGGGCCGACCGCACCGCCGACGGTGACGACCCGGCCGATATTGAGCGCGATGTGGCTCGCAGTTACGCCCGGCTCACCGGCGCGCCGGCCATTATTGTGGTTTGTCTCAGTTTGGCAGAGATGGACCGCTACCCGGACGAGCGCCGCAATCGCAGCGAGTGGGTAATGGCCGCCCAAAGCACGGCGATGGCCGCCCAAAATCTGCTGCTGTTGGCCCACGCCGAAGGGCTGGGCGCGTGCTGGATTTGCGCACCGCTGTTTGTGCCGGAACTGGTGCAGGCCGCGCTGGCCCTGCCCGCGGATTGGCAGCCACAGGGGCTAATCACGCTCGGTTTCCCGGCCGAGGAAAAAACAAAAACCCGCGAACCGATTGGCTCGCGGGTGCTGTTTTTGTAAGTTTGGTTTTGCGCAGCAAAGCTGCGCAAAACCAGATAAATTCAGCAAACAACGCCAGCACAGCTATATTCGGGGGCCGGTTCAAAAACCGGGCGGGCGGCTTCGCGGGCGGCGGCATCGGCTTCGTACTGGTTCATCAGCTCGATGAACTCCTCCGGGCGGGTACAGGTCACCAGCCGGGCCTTCACCTGGGCAATGTGGCTGAGGCCACGCACATATTTAACCACGTGCTTGCGAAACAGCACCAGCCCCCGCTCTTCGCCGTAGAAATCCAGCATTAAATCCAAATGGCGATAGATGAGCGCCGCTTTTTCAGCCAGGGTGACATTTTGAATATCTTTGCGCTGAAAAATCCAGGGGTTGCCGATGGCCGTGCGGGCCACCATCACCGCATCACAGCCGGTGTGCTGCTTCATACGGTCAATATCGGCGGCGGCCTGAACATCGCCGTTGCCAATCACCGGGATGCCGGCCGCCTGTTTAATCTCGGCGATGGCGTCCCAGTTGGCCGCGCCGTTGTAAGCCTGCACTTTGGTGCGGCCGTGTACCGCCACCAGCGCCGCGCCGTTGTCTTCCATTGCCCGCAGCACATCCAGATAATTGAGCGAATCGCTATCCCAGCCCAGCCGGATTTTGCCGGTCACCGGCACCGACAGCGCCCGGCTGAGCCGCCGGAAGATGCGGCCAATTTTGGCGGGGTCGCGCAGCAGGGCCGCGCCCGCACCGCGCCCGGCCACTTTGCGCACCGAACAACCCATATTTAAATCGATGATGTCCGGGCCGAGCTGCTCAATTTTGCGGGCGGCCTCTTCCAGCAGTGTCTCATCGCTGCCAAAAATCTGAAAAACCATGGGGCTTTCCGATGGCGCGAATTTGAGCATTTCAAAGGTACGCTCACTTTCGTGCAGAATGCCATCGGCGGAGACAAACTCGGTGTAGCTCATCGCCGAGCCGTATTCCCGGCAAATGAGCCGGTAGGGCAGGTCAGAAAAGCCGGCCATTGGCGATAAAATGACATCGCCGTAGACCGGGATATTTTGCACGTAAAATGTGGGGGTTGTTGGCGTCATGCTGGCTACTCCGGCATGATCGTGCCGTCAAAATCGGTGGCGTACAAAAATACGCTGTCGAGGTTGGCTCCGGTTAAATTGGCCATGCTCAAATCGGTGTAGGACAGGTTGGCGCTGGAGAGATCGGCCTGGATCAGGTTGGCCCGGCTGAGATTGGCCTGCTCCAAAACTGCGCCGGACAGATTGGCCCGCAGCAGAATGGCTTCGTACAAAAAAGCCCGGGTCAGATCGGCCCCGGTCAGATCGGCTTCGGTCAGGTTGGCTTCGCCCAGATTGGTTTCAACCATACTGGCGGCGTGAAAATTTACCCGGGTCAGGTTGGCCTGGCTCAACACCGCACCGCCCAGATTGGCCCGGCTCAGGTTAGTTTGACTCAAACTCGATTCGGCCAGGTTGGCGTTTTGCAGGTTGGCTTCTTCCAGATTAGCCTGGCTCAGTCCAACCTCAATCATATTGGCGGCGCGCAGGTTGGCCCGCATCAGGTTGGATTCGCTCAAATCAGCCACGCATAAAATGGCTTCGCTCAGGTCAGCGCCTTCCAGGTTGGCCCGGGTGAGGTCTGCGCCTTCCAGATTGCAGCGGCTCAAATCGGCGCCGGCCAGGTCAACCCCGCGCAAATCCTGCCCGGACAGGTCAAGTTCGCTCAGCGACTGACCGCCGCCGGAGGCTTTCCAGTTTTTCACCAGCTTGAGCTGCCGCTGGCGCTCGTTGGGGCTGGCTTCAATCTGCTCCGGTTCCCCGGCCTCGGCGGGCGGGGCGGCGGGCACGTCTAAAAGCTGCCCCACAGAAACCGGCTCGCCGGCGGCCGCCGGCTGGTCAAGCCGAACATTTTCCAGAGCGCCCAGATTGAGCGGCACGCTCGGCGCGGCTTCGGTGTACAGCCGCGATATTTCCAGCCCCAATGCCTTGATGGCTTCGGCCAGCGCCAGCACCGAGTCTTCGGCCCCCTCCAGCGAAACAATCGCCCATTGTCTGCCTTCGGCCGGGTACAGTTCAATCACTACTTTTGCAGAAATCATCAGCCAGTTTCCAGGTTGGGATAAACGGTTTGTGACATTTTAAAACGATAACCGGGAATGTCAATATACGCCCACCAACGTGCTGAGCGTGGTAAAAACGGTTTGCAGACCAAAACGAAGGTTGGACAGCGATACCCGTTCATCGAGGCCGTGGATGCGGCTTAATTCGGCGTTGTCCAGCAGCATCGGCATAAAGCCGTAGGCGTGCATGCCGGCGGCCCGAAAAAAGCGGGAGTCGGTAGCACCGGGCGTAAGATAGGGCGTGACCACACCGGGCGAACCGCACTGTTGCACCGCCGCCGCCAGCGCCTCAAAAAAGGGCGTGCCCACCGGCGAGATGACAGCCGGCGGCGGCAGCGATTCGGCGCTAACCTGCACGTCCAGATCGGCGAGGAGGGCCTGGAGCCGCGCCACAAAGTTTGCGACGGAAACGCCCGGCAACAGCCGCACATCGAGCCGGGCTTCGGCGCGGGTGGGCGAAACGTTGCTGGCTTCGCCGCCGCGGAGCACGGTCAGGCTGATGGTGTTGCTGACCAGCGGCGCAAAAAATGAATGCCGCCGCACCCAGCCATGCAGCAGCGGCCACAGTACCGGCCAATATGCCCGGCGCAGCAGCCACGCCAGCGGCGGCGAACAGGTTGGGGCCAGCGCCCGCAGCATGTCAACCACCGGCGGGGTAAGTTGAACCGGTTGCGGCCAGCGTTTAATACGAACCAGCGCCTGCACCAGCCGGTCGTGCGGGTTATCGGTGCGGGGCACAGCGGCATGGCCGGGCAGGCCCACGCTGCTCAAATTGAGGGTGAGCGCCGTTTTTTCGGCCACGCCAAGGCAATACAGCGGCCCCGGCGAGACGGCCAGCCCCATGCCGCCTTCGTCCCACACAAACTCGGCCCGAATCAAATCCGGGTGGTGGGCCAGCATCCAGGCCGCGCCATGGTCGCCGCACCGTTCTTCGTCGGCAGCGATGAGCAGGATGATGTCTCGGCGGCGAGGAAAATTTAGCCGGTGCAGCAGCACCAACGCCTGCAAAAAAATAATGCCCAGCCCCTTGTCATCGAGCGCGCCGCGGCCCCACACATAACCATCTTTGATGACCCCGCCAAACGGCGGCACCGACCAACCATCGGCGGGGGCGGGCACAACATCGGCGTGGGCGTACAGCAGCAGCGGCGCGGCCTGCGCGGCGGGTTGGGCGGCCAGCCGCACCACCAGATTGGCCCGGTTGGGCGCGGATTTTAAAATTTGGGGAGAGAGTCCATTTTGGCGCAGAACGCCGGCCAAAAATTCAAGGGCCGGCAGTTCGTTGCCGGGTGGGTTGGTGGTATCAAACTGAATGTAGCGGCTGAGCAGCCGGGCGGCATCGCCAGCCACCGCATCCCAATCACACGGGGGCAAACTCATCGATAGGTCCGGCTCAACCGCCTTTTTCGCCGCCGGTAATCCGCCAAACCAGGTACATCCGCTGCACCGCGGTGAGGTTGGTGAACACAGCCAGAATCAGCAGCGCCACGGTAACCTGATTAAACAACAGGCCGATGACCAGCACAAAAATCCGTTCAAAACGGGTAAACCAGCCATCTTTTAGCGGCACGCCAATGCCTTCGGCCCGGGCGCGGGCGTAACTGACCATCAACGAACCGACCACTGTGGCGTAAATCAAAATCAGTTCGAGCTGGTTACCCTGCTGCATAAAAAAGATGAACAGACCCAAAAAAATAACCGCCTCAGACAGGCGGTCCAGAGTGGAGTCCAGAAAAGCGCCAAAACGAGAGGTTCGGCCCATCATGCGGGCCAGCGTGCCGTCGATGGCGTCAAAAATGGCAAAGCCGGTGATTAAAATGCCGGCCAGCAAAAAATAGCCGTTAGCCAGCACAAACGCCACACCCACCATCAGCAAAAAACCGATGATGGTGATAACGTTGGGTGAAATATTGAGCCGGCTGATCAGCCTGGCCAGGGGTTCTAAAAATCTTTTGCTATGCTTGCGTACCAGTTCGCTCAACATGGTTAGGTTGCCTCCGCGGTGTGCCGGCGGCACACCCTGCGCGCTGAACCGCCTGCTTTTTGGCGGTGCGGTTAATTGTATCGGTATAAACGTCTAAAATTTTGCCGGTAATACGTTCCCAGCTATAGTAAGTTGCAGTTGCCTGCCCCTGGCGGCCCATCGCCCGGCGCTGCTGCGGATTCCGCAACAACTCGCCCAACGAGCGGGCCAGTTCGGCGGCCTGGCCGGGCGGCACCAGCACACCCTGTCGCCCGCTGGCCACTACCGCCCGATAGCCCACAATATCAGAGGCTACCACCGGCACCCCGGCGGCCATCGCTTCGAGCAGCACAATCCCAAAACTTTCAAAGCCCAATGACGGGGCGCAAAAAATATCGGCGTGATGGTAATACGCCGGCAATGCTTCTGGAGAGATATAACCCTCAAACAACAGGCCAGTTACCCCCCGCTCACGGGCGGCTTGTTGGTAACGGCGGCGCAAGCCGGGGGCAATTGGCCCCACCACCCGCAGCCGCAGGCCGGGAAACTCTGGCTTGAGCCGCAAAAACGCCTCAAACAACACGCCAAACCCCTTGCGCTGATCATGCCGGCCCACATACAAAATGGTTGGGGGCGACGCTGCCGCCGCCTCAGGCCGGCCGCCAAAGCGGCGCAGGTCGATGCCGTTGGGGATAATCTGGTAATCGCCGGGAAACAGTTCTCCGGCAAAAGCCCGCGCCGCCTCAGACACGGCAATCAGGTTATCCAGCCGCCGAAAAAATCTACTGAGGCAGGGGCGTCCCCAAAAATATAGCCGGCCCGGATGACGGTGATATGCATGAAATGTACCCACCGTCACGGCGTTGGTCAAGCGATGCGCCAGCATTAGCACCCACCAATTGAGGCCGGGAACCAGCGGTTCTTGCAGGTGGATCACATCGTACTGCTGTTGTTTGAGCAATTTGTAAATTGGGCCAAAACTCAGCGGTGAAACACCAATCCGCGCCACTGCCCCGCCCACCGCAACCCGGGCAACGCGGCGGGTAACGGGTTGAACCGGGGCAACATTTTTGGGCGGTACCTCCGAGCAGGGTGCAATCAACTGCGCCTCGTGGCCGCTGGCTTGCAGCCCGGCCGCCAACGCCAGCACATGCTCGGTGACGCCGCCCGGAAAAGACAGATCATAGGGGGACACCAGTGCAATTTTCATGTTGGGGTGGCGCTCGCCTCAACTAATCTGCCCAGATTGATACGGTAACGGTCCACTGTTCGGGAAAGCGGGCAATGGCTTTTTCCAGGTGGGACACCACATGCTGCAAGCCGGCGGTCACACGCTCTTCGTCGGTACCGGTTGCGGGCGGGTGGTACGGCGGCAAAAAATAGGCGTGATAGGTGTGGTTTGGCCGGCGCTGGCTAAAACCGATGACCAGCGGCGCGCCTGTTTTCAACGCCAGCCGAATGTGACCATCGGGCAGGCGGGCCGGGTGGCCAAAAAATTCTACGGTTTGGCCGGTAGCGGTAATATCCCGATCGCCGGCCAAACCGGCCACGCCGCCTTTTTTCAGCGTGCGGATCAAATGGAGCAGCGGGCCATCGATGGGGATCAGCTTTAACCCTTTGCTCATCCGTAATTGCGAGAGGTAATCAAACAATTCTGGCGGCTCTGTCCGTTCAACCGGGATGGTAATTTGCAGGCCACGGCGCAGCATGGCGTACAGCACCACTTCGATGTTGCCCAGATGAGCCGAGGTCATCACTATGCCTTTGCCCTCGGCCAGAGCGGCCTCCACATTTTCCCAGCCTTCAACCGTAACTAACCGGTCTACTGCCTCATCAGTGAGGGCAGGCAATCTAAACAGATCAAAATAGTTATATAAAATGTTGTTAAACGCCAACCGGGTCCGGCGCTGGATTTCGGCCGGGGGGCAATCTGGCCCCATAATCCGGGACAGGTTCAGTTCGATAACCCGGCGGCCGGTGGGGTTAAACCGGTACAACGCCGCCGCCGCGCCCCGGCAAATGGCATACCCCAAAGCCGGCGGCGTTTTGGAAATCAATCCTCCCCCCAGGCGAAACGCAAAATAGGTGAGTTTAGACATGAAGCCGAATCATCAGCCTACATAAATCTGCTTCACTTCGCGAACAGTATTGCCGGCGGTGTCCAGCGCATCGACACCCAAAAAGAAGATGCCGGGCAGTTTGGCCTCAAATTTATCTGAGAGGGTGCATTGGGTGGCGTTACCGCAGCCTTTATCGCCGCCCAAACCAACCGGCGATTGGTTTTGCGTAAACACGCCCCAGGTAAAACTTTTTACACCATCGGGATCAGAAACCGTAATATCAAATTTAACCTTGTCGCCGGTTTTGTAGGTGTCGCCATCTGGCAGGCTGATAACCACCACCGGCCCGGAACTAGGCGGGGGTGGCGGCGGCGAAGTCGGTTGCGGTGCAGGCGCTTCGGTGGGCGGCGGCACGGGCGTATCCGTGGGCGGCGGTGGCGGTGGTTGCGTTGGCGGCGGCACGGGCGTATCCGTGGCGGTGGGTTCCGGGGTGGGGGTATCGGTAGCGGTTGGCTCCGGCGTCGGCGTATCAGTGGGCGTGGGCAGCGGGGTATCGGTGGGTAAAATAATTACGGGCTGCGTCGCGGTTGGCAGCGGCGGTAAGGTTTTAACAATTCTTGGGGTTTTGGTCGGTGTGGGCGTTACCCTGATACTTACCGCCGGGCCACAGGCCAAAACCGGCAAAACCAGCACAAACAACAATAATCTCAAACGCGTCATTTTTCTCAAACATCCCATTCATTTCAAAATGCGCTGCGCCGTGTTCCCGCAAACCAGTTTGCCGGCGCAAACGCTTAACTCAGCGGGGCATTATAACATGCATGGGGGTGGTTCGTCCAAAGTGCCATCCGCCGAATGTACCAAACGGACTCGTTGTGTAATCAACGCCAGTGTGGTAAAATTCCTGAAACTTTCCAACAATTCGCTGCTTCTGCGATATTTCTCAGCCCGATAAAGTAAGCCCACCAAAATGCCTATGTCTGCAAACGTGCCACTGTCAAGCAAGTACAACTCGCCGGATGCTAATCTTGAAAGTTGGGTGCCCAAAGTTTTTGACTCGCTGCGCACCTCATGGGCCGACCATCTTTTGAGTGTTCCGGCCAGCCAGCCCACGCCCAATCTGAGCGATTGGCTCAGCCTGCTGCACGCCGCCGCCACCGCGCCGGAGCAACTGCCCAAATATGTTGTGCAGTTACTCAAGATGCCCAAAAGCGGTGACCAATCGCTGAGCGATTGGGTGTTGCTGTCCGATTTGTTGAACGCCACCTTTGAGGCGGCCAAAACCAACGCCAGTCAGCTTGACTCCAACGACTGGCAAAGTATGATTGAAATCCAAAACCGCATTCTCCGGGCCGCAGCCCAAATTTCCGCAGAACGAAAAGCGCTGCCGCAAACCGGCTCGCTCACCCGGCAGGCGCTCTATTTGCAAACCGTTTCCGAACTGGATCGAAGGATTTCCGGCGGAGTAGATCAGGACATGCTGTTTGATCAGGTTGTCCAACTGGTGCAGCGCATTTTTGGCTTTGCCACCGTCAACATATTTGTGATGCCGATGACCAAACAGGAGCTGCAACTCCGCCACGCCGCCTGGACCAACCGCCAGTTTGCCCCGGCCGATATGATCTGGATTAAGCTGGAAGAAGGTGTGCCCGGCCGCGTGGCCGCCACCGGCCAGCCGCTGCTGCTCAACAATGTGGCCGACACCAGCCTGTTTAGCCCGCACCCGTCGCTGCCCAATACCCGCTCAGAGGTCGCTGTGCCGCTGCTCACGCCCCGCCGGCTGATTGGCGTGCTCGATATTCAAAGCGATCAGCTCGATGCCTTTACCGACGATGACCAAAAAGTGCTGCAATCGCTGGCCAATCACCTGGCCATGACCGCCGAAAACCTGGGGCTGCAGGATACCCTCAAACGTTACGCCCGCGAGCAATCATTAATTTACGATACCATTGTGAGTTTGGGCGCGGCCTCAAATGTAGACAACGTACTGCGGCAAATGAGCCAGAAAATTACGCTGGTGATGGAAGCCGGGGCCTGCGTTATCTGCCAGATCAACCAGAAATACAACACCATCACCGCCCTGGCCGAATACGTGCTGCGCCACCCCGGCAACCCATCGCACACGTGGCGGCCGCTCAATGTGGCCACGCCCATTGCCAAAGACCCCATCGCCCGGCAAACGCTCAAAGTAGCCCGGCCGGCCATCAGCCGCGCCCAAAAATCCAGCACCACCACTACCAAAAACCTCATCTGGCGGATTCCCAGCGGCAAAAAACCCACCACCGAATCAAAATGGAGCGTGGTGCTGGCCATTCCCTTTGAGTCCAAATCCAAAATTGCCGGCCTCATTGAAATTTACGACAAAAACCCCAACCGCACCTTTTCGCCGGAAGATATTCAGTTTTGCCGGATTCTGGCCACCCAAACGGCCATCGCCATTGAACAGGCCCGCATGTTTGATGAAATGGTCAATCGCCTCAACGAGGTGAGCATGCTGTACACCATGGCCCAGCAGATTGCCTCAACGCTAAACCTTGACGAAGTGCTCAACTCCGTGGTCAAATCGATGCGGGAAGTGACCGGCTGCCGGGCCTGCACCATCTTTCTGCTGGACGAGCAGGAAAAACAGCTTGAAGTCAGGGCCGCCGACGGGCTAAAACCGCACTGGCGCAAAATGGCCAAACTCCAGTTGGGCGAAGGAGCTGCCGGCCGCGCCGCCGCCGAAAACCGGACCATTTTTATCCCGGACACCTCCCAGGACCCCAGCTACGTGGTTTTTGATGAAACGGTTAAATCGTTATTGGTGGTGCCGCTGGTGGCGCACGGCAAAGTCATCGGCACCATTAACCTTGATGACAGCTCGCCCAATGCCTTTAGTGTTGACCAGGAACGACTGCTGACTATTGCCGCGACCCAGGTGGGCATCAGCATTGAAAACGCGCGGCTGTTTACCAAAATCTCCAACGAGCAAAAACAGATGCAGGCGGTGATTCAGCACATGGCCGATGGCTTGCTGTTGATTGACCGCAAAGGCACCATCATCACCTGTAATTCCACGCTGGCCATGATGTTGGGGTTGCAACGCGGCCAGATTGTAGGCCAAAATATTTACGCCAACAACCTGCACCCCAATCTGGCCAAGGTGGCCGCCACCACGGCCCATCAGGTGGCCCGCACCGGCGTGCTGGCCCAGGAAGTAAACATCGACTCACCGCGGCCGCGCACGCTGCAAATCTTTTCAACCATCATCACCGACAACGCCCGTCACCCCGCCGGCGAAGTGAGAGTTGTCCACGATGTGACCAAAGAGCGCGAGCTGGACCAGCTCAAGGACGACTTTTTCTCAACCATTTCCCACGAGCTGCGCACGCCGCTGTTTTCCATTCAGGGTTTTGCCCAGATTATGATGGAAGAACCGGAACTTGATGTTGAAACCCGCACCGAATTTTTAAACACCATCCAGCGTCAGGCCATCCAGTTGAGTGAAATGGTCAACAATCTGCTGGATATTTCTAAATTGGAAGATGGCAAACTGGTGCTGGAGCAAAAGCCGGTGTCGGTGGTGGATGTGATCAACCAGACAATTTTAAAATTGCAGGGCTACGCGCACCAGCAGCAGGTAAAAGTTGTCACCAATCTGGCGGCGACCATCCCGGTGATTATCGGCGACAGCCACCGGCTGGAACAGGTGCTGAATAATCTCATTGGCAACGCCATCAAATTTTCGCCGGCCAACGAACAAATTTTGATTACCGCCGAACTTGGCAATGACGAGGTGCGTGTTTCGGTGAAAGACAACGGCATCGGTATTCCGGCCGAGGCGCTGGAAAGCATTTTTTCCCGCTACTATCAGGTGAGCAACAGAAGCCACCGCTCGCCGATGGGCACCGGGCTGGGGCTGCACATTGCCAAACAGATTGTTGAAGCGCACGGCGGCAAAATCTGGGCCGAAAGCGAAACCGGCCAGGGTAGCATTTTTACATTTACCCTGCCGCTCCCCGTTTAAGTATTTTTCAAAACCAACTTTTAAAATTGTCATAAAACAAATAGACAGGATTTTCGGGATTAAAACAGCTAAAATCAAATCAATCCTGTTAATTCTATCCAATATAAAGTACCAATTTAGAGTTGAAAACTGCTTAATGCTTAACTAAAGGTATCTTTAGCCATATGGAACTCAGCCAACAAATTCAACAGGCAGCAGCCATCATCAAAAAGGCCCGCAACGTGGTGGCCATGACCGGGGCCGGCATCAGCACTATCTCCGGCATCCCCGATTTCAGAAGCCCCAACTCCGGCGTGTGGGACAGCGTTGACCCGCTGGCGGTGGCTTCGATTCACGCCTTTCGGCAAAATCCCAAAGCCTTTTACAACTGGATCCATCCGCTCTCCAGCCTGTTCATGCAGGCCGAACCCAACGCAGCCCATTATGCCCTGGCGCAATTGGAACGCAGCGGCCATTTAAAGGCTGTCGTCACCCAAAATATCGATAACTTGCACCACCGGGCCGGCTCAAAAACCGTGTTTGAGCTGCACGGCCATCTGCGCGAGGTAACCTGCGTGCAATGTTACCGGGTGCAGCCGGCCGACGGTATTTTGCGCCAGTTTGTAGATGATGCCCAGGTGCCGCGCTGCCCGGAGTGCGGCGGCGTGCTCAAGCCCAACACCATCCTGTTTGGCGAACAACTGCCCATGCAGGAGTTTGTGGCCGCCCAAATGGCCATTGAAGCCGCCGACGTGCTGCTGATTGTTGGTTCGTCGCTGGAAGTAGCCCCCGCCTCAGATTTACCGCTGGTGGCGCTGGATAACGGTGCAAAAATCGTCATCATCAACTACCAGCCCACTTATCTGGACTCCAAGGCCGAGCTGGTTATCCGCGATAACTCCGCCCTGGTGTTGCCGCAAATAGCCGCCGCCCTGTCCGAATGACCCACGCCACATCTGGCTGGCGCTCGCCAGACGGTTTACAGATATTTGCCCAAAGCTGGCAGCCGGAAACCGCGCCGCGCGCCGTGGTCTGCCTGGTGCATGGCCTGGGCGAACACAGCAGCCGCTACGGCCACGTGGCCCGCGCCTTTAACCGGGCCGGCTTCTGCCTGACTACGTTTGACCTGCCGGGCCACGGCCAATCGGGGGGCAAACGCGGCCACGCCCTCACCTACGCCATTTTGCTGGATAACATTACCACGCTGCTCAACCGCGCCGCCGAGGATTACCCCGGCCTGCCCTGTTTTTTGTACGGCCACAGTTTTGGCGGCAATCTGGCGCTCAATTATGTGCTGCGTCGCCGGCCAACCCTGGCCGGAGCGATTGTCACCTCGCCGTGGCTGCAACTGGCCACCGAGCCGCCCGCCCTGCAAACACGGTTGCTGGCGCTGGCCGACCGCGTGTGGCCCGGCCTCACCTTTGCCACCCGGCTCGACATCACGGCGGTGTCACGTGATCCCAACTCGGTGCGGGCCTACCAGACCGACCCGCTCAACCACGACCGGATTTCGGTGCGGCTGGCCACCGAGGCCAACCGGGCCGGCGCGTGGGCGCTGGCGCACGCCGCGGAATTTACCCGGCCGCTGCTGCTGATGCACGGCAGCCACGACAGGATTACCAGCCATCTGGCCAGCCAGGAATTTGCCCGGCGCGCGCCCAACTGCACCTTTAAATTGTGGGACGGCCTGTTTCACGAACCGCACAATGAGCCGGAACAGGGGGAAGTCATCGATTTTATATTGAACTGGATTGAGGCGCGGTTAGTGTGAGTCGCGCGGGTCTTTTACGGTCACGCTCATCAGGGCCACCGACGCCACGCTGACCAGCGCGCTCAGGGCAAAGAGCCAGCCGTAGCTCGCGCCGGCCAGCCAGCCGCCCACCAGCGGCGCAATGGCGCTACCCACGCCGACGCCGGTATTGGCGATGCCCACATAGGTGGGCCGCTGCTCCGGCCGTGAAAATTCCAGCACAATCAGCAGGCCGGACACAATGCTGGCCCCAACCGATATCCCCAGCAGCCCAAACGCCAGAAAATACCAGTCCACACCCGGCTCCAGCCACACCAGCCCAAACGCCGCCGCGGCGCACAGCCCGGCTGCTTCCAGCGGCCCTTTGTGGCCAAAACGATCGGCCAGCCAGCCGGCCAGCAAATTGCCGGTGGTTTGCCCCACCAGCAGGGCCACCGTAAACAGCCCCACCGTAATATCAGACACATTCAACCGCTGCACCGCCGCCACGGTCACAAAGCCCAACCCCATCGAGCCAAAAGCCAGCGTAATCCGGGCGATCAGATAGTTTCTAAAATTGACATCGGCTTTGACAATAGCCACCAGTTTGCCCCACAACCGCGGCGGGGCGTGCGGCGACGGCTCGGCCGGCTGCACCGGTTCGCGGGTGAGCGACAAAAACGCCCAGCTTACATTAATCGCAATGGCGGCGATCAGAAAAATGTAGGCAAAATTAAACGGGAAGGGGTATGTTTCCAGCAGCCAGCCGCTCAGCAGCGCGCCCAGCGCCCCCACGCCGGTGCCGATGAACGTAGTGGTGCCAAAGTAACGTCCCCGCCGGTTCACCGGAAAACAGCGGGCAATCATATCCTGCCAGGCCGGGCCGATCACTCCCGCCCCCAAATGATGCCAGGCAAAGCCCACAAAAAACAGCACCAGCGCCGCAATGGGTGAAAACGGCACCAGCAGCGCCGACAGCGGCCACAACCAGGTGGGCAGACGCTCGGTGAAAAAGCCCACGTTGATGACCATTGGTTTTTTGCGGGGCAGCCGTTCAACCAACCCGGCCACAAAAAGCTGCGGCAGCAACCAGCCGGCCTGGGCCAGCACCGCAACCAAACCAATCAGTACGGTGCTGTCGCTGAGTTTGCTAACATACAGCGGAATAATGGTGGCCGAAGAAATGGTGTTCAGCCCAAACCAAAAGGCCGTGCCATCGAGCATATTCACCGTAAAATTCCAGCGATAATTGCGCTCAACCTCGGCGGCAACCTCACTGCTGAGGCGCAACGGGGCAGGCCGATCCAGTTGCAGCAGCCGCCTGACTAAAAACCGTCCCCAACGAGTCGTGGTCATCTTTTTCTCCGGGTGCATAATGTGAGCGCTCTAATTTACCCCGGCGTTGCGCCGGTGTCAATTACTGGCCAACACCAGTTGACCCCAGCGCAGCCGTATGCTAGAATTTTTTAAACTTTACCATAAAAGGGGCGAGCAAAATGGCAAACGAAACAAGCGATGGCGTGCCAATTTCCGATGGGTTTGATTACCCGGTGGGCCCACGCGGCGATAATGTTGATGTTTTTCAAACCCAAAAAATCGACACCGTTTTGGCCGACCCCGACTATTTCAAATCGCTGGGTTACTGGCACCCCGGCGAAGACTGGAACGGCCGGGGCGGCGGCGACACCGATTTGGGCGACCCCATTTACGCGGTTTCAAACGGCAAAGTGGTAGAGTTTGGTTTTTACCCCACCTGGGGCAACATTGTGCTGCTGGAACACGCCCTGCCTGATAATACCCGGGTCTGGAGCCAGTACGCCCACCTGCAAAAAATATTGGTAACCAAAGTGGGCCAAAAAGTAAGCCGCGGCGACCAAATCGGCACCATGGGCAAGGGCGACAAAGATCGCTATCTGGCCCACCTCCATTTTGAAATCCGCAAAAACCGGCTGCCCATCAACAACTGGTCGCCGATGACCAAAGACAAAGACGAGGTGCTGGCCAACTACTACAGCCCCAACGACTTCATTAAAAGTCATCGCAAATTAGAAGTGCCCCAACCGGCCGCACCCCAGCCCGCGCCAGCGCAACCGGCCGCACCCCAACCCGCGCCGGTGACCCAGCCAGTTGTCACTCAGCCCGCGCCGGTGGCGCAGCCGGCCACCGCAGCGCAGGTGGTGCAGGTAGTTATCAACACCCAGCAAAGCAGCACGCAAACCGGTGGCTTTTTTGCCTCGCAATCAGCCGGGTTTACCAAAGTTGCGGGCGGGTTTCAGGGCGATGCCCTCTCGACGCCGGCTGCGGCTCAACAATCCACCCATTGGGGTGAATGGCGACCGGTTTTCCCCAGCGCCGGCTGGTGGGAAGTGTGGGTTTACATTCCCAAAAATAACGCCACCACCACCTACGCCCGCTATCAGATAATCCACGCCGGCGGCCAAACCGAAATCCCGGTCAATCAGGCTGCCAACCGCGGTCGCTGGGAAATTTTGGGTCGCTTTCAATTTGCCCCCGGCAAAGGCTACGTTCGGCTGGAAAACGCAACCGGCGAGCTGACTGCCTCTCCGCTGGCCGTTGGCTTTGATACCGTCTGCTGGACAAAAGTAGCGTAACCGGGCCAGCAACTGTGCCGCCTGAAGGGTGACTGGCGCTGGCTCAGTGTGCCAGTCACCTGAAGATTACCCCTGCCAAAGCAGAAATGCGCCACCCTGCCCTTATGTAAACGCTGCCATCATACCGATGACTCTTTGCCCAAAAGTTACGGGCTGCGTATAATCGATGCTGGCGTTTTTTGTCTGTACATCGATAAAATCCGTTGCAAGTAACAACTGCACCAACGGTCAACGCTGACCAGCCTCCCTCACTTTGGGCGTGGTGGAGGTTTTTCTATGTCCAAATCCTAAACACACTTTTCTGTTAATCTTTTGGAGGAACGTTTTATGTCAAAGAAATGGGTATACCTATACAAAGAAGTTGCGGAAGCCGAACAGTACACTGGTAACTGGGACGGCGTCCGTGCCTTGCTGGGTGGTAAAGGCGCCAACCTGGCCGATATGGCCCGCGCTGGCCTGCCGGTACCCCCTGGATTCACGGTAACCACCGAAGCCTGCAACGCTTATCTGGCCGCCGGCCAGCAATTCCCCGAAGGCTGCTGGGAACAAGAGCTGGAAGCCATGAAAGTTATTGAGCAGCAAACCGGCAAAAAATTTGGCGATCCGAACAACCCGCTGCTGGTCTCCTGCCGGTCCGGGGCCAAATTCTCCATGCCCGGGATGATGGACACCGTGCTCAATATTGGTATGACCGACGAAGTAGCCGCCGGTATGGCCAAACTCACCGGCGACGCCCGCTTTGTGTACGACAGCTACCGCCGCCTCATCCAGATGTTTGGCAGCGTGGTGATGAACATCGACGACGAGCCGTTTGAAGAAGTGCTGGCCGAAGCCCGCAAAAAAGCCGGCGTAAAAAGCGACACCGAACTGAACGCCGACCAGTGGAAAGCAGTTGTGGCCGAATTTGAAGAAATCTTCAAAAAAGAAACCGGCATCCCCTTCCCGCAAGACCCCACCTATCAGATCAAACTGGCCACCGAAGCCGTGTTCAAAAGTTGGAACGGCAAACGCGCCCGCGACTACCGCAACGCCGCCGGCATCCGCCACGATCTGGGCACCGCTGTTAACATTGTAACGATGGTCTTTGGCAACATGGGCAACAACTCCGGCACCGGCGTGGCCTTTACCCGCGACCCCGCCACCGGCGAAAACGTGCTTTACGGCGATTACCTCATCAACGCCCAGGGCGAAGACGTGGTGGCCGGTATCCGCAACACCGAACCCATTGCCAACCTTAAAAACGAAATCCCCGCGGCCTTCCAGGAATTTGTGGACATCTGCACCAAACTGGAAAACCACTACCGCGAAATGCAGGACGTGGAATTTACCATTGAAAACGGCAAACTGTGGATGCTGCAAACCCGCGACGGCAAACGCACCGCTCGCGCCGCCATCAAAATTGCCGTCGATATGGCCAACGATGGTTTCATCACCAAACAACAGGCCGTGCTGCGCGTTACCCCGCAGCAGGTTGATACCCTGCTCCACCCCCAATTTGATTACGAAGCCAAACAATCCGCCACCGCCGAAGGCAAACGGCTGGCCAAAGGCGTCAACGCTTCGCCGGGCGCGGCCGTGGGCGTGGTCGCGATGGACGCCGACCTGGCCGAAAAATGGGGCAAAGAAGAAGGCAAGGACGTGATCATGGTCCGCCAGTTTACCCGCCCCGATGACGTGCACGGCATGCTCGCCGCCAAAGGCATTCTCACCACCGAAGGCGGGGCCACCAGCCACGCCGCCGTTGTGGCCCGCCAATTTGGCGTGCCCTGTGTGGTTGGCGCCAGCGACATCAGCCTCAACTACGAAAAACGCGAACTGAGCGTTAACGGTATTA
This sequence comes from Anaerolineae bacterium, assembly GCA_022071955.1. Classification (GTDB taxonomy): domain Bacteria; phylum Chloroflexota; class Anaerolineae; order 4572-78; family J111; genus J095. Next base: position 53,091 of record JAJVIM010000042.1, on the reverse strand, counting down.
CCATTAAAGAAGGTGAATGGGTCTCCATCGACGGCTCCTCCGGCGAAGCCTTTGCCGGCCAGATTCCCACCGTGGAAGCCAAACTGGAAGAGCAGGAAGACCTGATGACCCTGCTGAGCTGGGCCGATGACTTCCGCAAGCTGCAAGTGTGGGCCAACGCCGATTACCCCGCCGACGCGCAGCGCGCCCGCAACTACGGCGCGCAGGGCATTGGCCTGTGCCGCACCGAGCACATGTTCTTTGAAGAAGAACGCCTGCCCATCGTCCAGAAAATGATCCTGGCCGAGAGCGAAGATGTTCGCCAGCAGGCGCTCGACAAACTGCTGCCCTACCAAAAAGGCGATTTCACCGGCCTGTTCCGCACCATGACCGATCTGCCCGTTATCATCCGCCTCATCGACCCGCCGCTGCATGAGTTTATGCCGGAACACGACGAAGTCTTTGAGCGCGTCATCACCAAACGCGTTAAAGGCGAAACCGCCGGCCTGGCCGAAGACGAAGCCCTGCTGGAAGCCATTGAAAAAATGCACGAAAGCAACCCCATGATGGGCTTGCGCGGTATCCGCCTGAGCGTGGTCTTCCCCGGCCTGGTTAAAATGCAGGTGCGCGCCATCTTTGAAGCCGCCTGCGAAGTGAAAAAAGAAGGCTACAACCCCAAACCGGAAGTGATGATTCCGCTGACCGGCCACGTCAACGAGCTGAAACTCATCCAGCCGGCGCTGGAAGAAGTAGCCAAAGCGGTTATGGAAGAGCAAGGCGTGGAAGTTGAGTACAAATTCGGCACGATGATTGAAATTCCGCGCGCCGCGCTGACCGCCTACGAAATCGCCGAAGTGGCCGAGTTCTTCTCCTTTGGCACCAACGACCTGACCCAGATGACCTTTGGTTACTCCCGCGACGACGCCGAAGCCGGCTTTTTGCTGAAATATGTAGAAGACGGCATCCTGCCTAAAAACCCGTTCCAAACCATCGACGTGGACGGTGTGGGCCAGCTCATGAAAATGGCCATCGACAACGGCCGCAAAGCCCGCCCCAGCCTGGAAGTGGGCATCTGCGGTGAGCACGGCGGCGATCCCGAATCCGTGGAGTTCTGCCACTACGCCGGCAACAACTACGTCTCCTGCTCGCCCTTCCGCGTGCCGATTGCCCGGTTGGCTGCCGCGCAGGCCGCGTTGAAAGAAAAAGGCTTCAAAGCCAAATAAGTTTGATTCTGTTTGACCAAAACGGAGGCTCCGGACTCACGGGGTCTCCGTTTTTATTTTTAATGCGCGCCGCGTGTTGCGTGCCACGCAGCGCGCGCTACAGGAAAATCCATTGGCCCAATCTCGATTTGTACCCTATCTGGTTTTGCTGGCGGGTGTGTTTATCGCCGCCACATCCTCGATACTGGTCCGGCTGGCTCAGGATGGCGGCCACGGCGCGCCCTCCATCGTCATTGCCACCTGGCGGCTGGCGGTGGCCTCGGCCATTTTAACGCCCATCGCCTGGCGCAACAGCCGCAGCGAAGTAGTCCGCCTGCGCCGCAAAGATGTGGGCTGGGCCGCGGCCGCTGGAGTGCTGCTGGCCGTCCATCTGGCCACATGGATCACCTCACTGGAATACACCTCGGTGGCGTCATCGGCGGCGCTGGTAACCACCAACCCGCTGTGGGTAGCGCTGGCCGTCTATTTTATCTTCCGCGAAAAGCTGTCGCGCAGCACCGTGCTGGGGCTGATCGCCGGCTTTACCGGCAGCCTGCTCATCGCCTTCAGCGATGGCGGCATTCTGGTTGTTGACGGCGGCAGGGTTCAGTTTTACTGGGAAAACCTGCTGGCCCCGGCCGGCAAAGCCGATACCGCCCTCTCCGGCGATATGCTGGCGCTGGTGGGGGCCGTCACCGTGGCCGCGTATTTGCTTGTGGGCCGCGACCTGCGCCGCCGCATTTCCAACACGGCTTACGTGTGGCTGGTTTATTCGGCGGCCATGGCAACGATGCTGATTGTGGTGCTGTTCAGCGAACACTCGTTGTTTGGCTACGGCTGGCAGATTTACCTGTGGATTCTGCTGCTGGGGCTGGGGCCGCAGTTGATGGGCCACACCGCGTACAACTGGGCGCTGGCCCACCTGTCGGCCACGCTGGTGGCGCTCACCGTGCTGGGTGAGCCAATTGGCTCGGCCATTCTGGCCTATTTTATTTTTGGCGAAACGTTTGCGCCGGTGCAATTGGCCGGTTTGGTGCTGCTGCTCATCGGCATTGCGCTGGGCGTTTTGGGCGAGGAATAACCGGCGCAATCGTTGAGGATTTTGTGAGTTTGGTGTATAGTATTACGGTCAAATTGTTGCAGGTGCCATTCAATGACCCAAATGTGTCCGGGTTGCAGTTTTGACAATTCAGATGAGGCCCAAGTCTGTATCAACTGCGACTCAACTCTGCGTGGATTACTGGGCAAAGGCAGCGTTCTCAGCCAGCGCTACACTGCGGTTGGCGTGTTGGGGTACGGCGCGATGGGCGCGGTTTACCTGGCCGAGGATAACCGCCTGGCCGGCCGGCGCTGCGCCATCAAAGAAAACCGGCCCGACGAATCGCTGCCGGACAAACTGCGGGGGCAGGCCCGCGAGCAGTTTTTGGCCGAAGCCAGCGTGCTGGCCCGGCTCGATCATTCGCGCCTGCCCAAAGTATCTGATTATTTTGTGGAAAACAACCGCGAATATCTGGTGATGGATTACGTTGAAGGCGATGACCTGGTCAGCGTGCTCACCAAAAGCAAACAGCCCCTCGACGAGCAGACCGTGCTGGAATGGGCCGATCAGGTGCTGGACGCGCTCGATTACCTGCACAACCACGAACCGCAGCCGATCATTCACCGCGATATTAAACCGGCCAACCTGCGCGTCAACTCGCGCGGGCGAGTCAAACTGGTCGATTTTGGGCTGGTTAAATTGCTGGACCCCAGCAACCCGGCCACCAAAGTTGAGCTGCGCGGGCTGGGCACGCCGGCCTACGCGCCGCTGGAGCAATTTGCCGGCAGCCAGGAACACACCGACGCCCGCTCCGATATTTACGCGCTGGGGGCCACACTCTACCATCTGGTTACTCACATACCGCCCAGCGAGGTTCACCAGCGGCTGTTTGACCCCGAGGCGCTGGTAAAGCCGCGCCAGCTCAATCCCGGGCTGTCAGAAGCAACGGAACAGGCTATCCTCAAAGCGATGGCTGTTTACCCCAACGAGCGCTTTCAATCCGCCGCCGAAATGCGGGCCGCGCTAACAGAGATAGCCAAAGGCAGCCAGCAGCCGCAGCCGGTTGCTGCCCCGGCCCAACCGCGCGCCGCCGCTGCGCCGCCGCGGCGGGCAATGCCTCTGTGGCTGGTATCGCTGCTGGGAGTGCTGCTGGTGGGGCTGGTGGGCAGCGCGCTTTATATGTTTGTGTTTGCCGGGGGTAATGGCGGCCAAGCCCTGCCACGGCCCATCGCGCTGGCCGGCAGCGACCCAACCGCCACGCCGGCATCGCTCAGCGTGCAGCCTTTGAGCGATGCCCCGGCCAACGAACCAACCAGCGCCGGCCCGGTTGTCGAACCCACCGCCACACCCCCACCCACCGACACCCCTACCCTCGCGCCGCCCACCGCCACGCCCACCGCCAGCCCTACCACCGCGCCCGCGGCCGGTTCCGGCGGCACGGCTATTTCACCGGCCTCGCTGGTGGGCACCATTGCCTACCCGGTGTTCAACGGCACAGATTTTGACCTGTATTTTGGCCGGGCCGATGGCTCCGGGACAATGCTGTTTCGCAAACACGCCAGCCAGCCGGCGTTCAGCGCCGATGGCACCCGGATTGCCTTTCACTCCTGGCTGGAACCGTGGGGGCTGGTAACCATGCAGCTACCCGACAGCGAACCGCTGCTCATTGCCGATTTTGTTGAAGACCAGCTCCCTACCTGGACCAGCGACGGCGGCGAAATCATCTATCTCTCCCGCCGCGAAGGCGACCGCAAATCGCGGCTGATCAAAGTGGGCAGTACCCAGCTCAACAGCAACGGCATGGTTTTGGGCGAAGGCGAATATCCCACCGTGGCCTCCACCGGCGACCTCATTTTCCGCGGCTGGGGCAACTCCGGCACCGGGCTGCGTCTCGGCAGCATCAATTTTGACAACCTCCAGCCCGTCACCCAACGTGACGAAGACACCGCGCCGTCGTTATCGCCCAACGGCCGCAAAGTGGCGTTTATGTCGCGCCGGGAAGGCAACTGGGATATTTTTGTGGCCAATATCGATGGCTCCAATCCCATCCGCATTACCAGCAACCCCGGCGACGACGGCCTGCCCGCCTGGTCGCCCGATGGCAACGTCATCGCTTTTGTGAGCCAGCGTGATGGCAAATGGGGCATTTGGGTTACCCTGCCCACCGGCGAAGGCCAGCGCCTGCTCTTTGAGCTGGAAGGCTCGCCCGATGGCTACGTGGGGGCAAACCGCAATGCCAGCCGCGGCTGGACCGAAGAACGCATCAGTTGGACTCCCTAACAATCGAACCCGGATTCAACACAGGACACCGCTTATGTCGCAAATGTGCCCCAACTGTAGTTTTGATAACCCGTCTACCACCAGAGTTTGCGTCCAGTGCAAAACACCGTTGCGCAATCTGCTGGGCAAAGACATCCTGCTCGGCCAGCGCTACAAGCTGGCCAGCGTCCTCGGCTGCGGGGCGATGGGCGCAGTTTACCTGGCCGACGACCTGCGGCTAAAGGGACGGCGCTGCGCCATCAAAGAAAATCTGCCGGACCCCGGCGCGCCGGTAAATGTGCAAAATCGCGCCCGCGAACAGTTTTTGGCCGAAGCCAGCGTATTGGCCCGGCTGGACCACCCCAACCTGCCCAAAGTATCCGATTATTTCATCTTTGACGACCGCGAATATCTGGTGATGGATTACGTGGAAGGCGACGATCTGGAAAGCCGCCTGGAACGCACCCGGCAGCCGCTCGAAGAAAAATCGGTGGTGCTGTGGGCCGATCAGGTGCTGGACGCCCTCAACTACCTGCACAACCAGCGCCCGCAGCCCATCATTCACCGCGACATCAAACCGGCCAACCTGCGGGTTGATCTGTACAACCGGGTTAAACTGGTAGACTTTGGGCTGGTAAAACTGTTTGATGCCGACAGCCCGGAAACCAAAGCCGAACTGCGCGGCATTGGCACCCCCGCCTACGCCCCGCTGGAGCAGTTTGCCGGCAGCGATGAACACACCGACAGCCGCTCCGATATTTACTCGCTGGGGGCCACGCTCTACCACCTGCTCACCAACATTCCGCCCGTCGAGGTGCACCGTCGCCTGCTCAAACCGGAAAGCCTGGTTAAACCGCGCGCGCTCAACCCGGCCCTGTCGGAAAACACCGAACTGGTCATTCTCAGAGCCATCGCCATTTACCCGGACGAGCGCTACCAATCCGCCGACGAAATGCGCCAGGCGTTGATTGACTCCACCGAAACCCGCGCTTCGGCCAGCCCCAAAACGGCCAAAGCCAAAAAAGGATCGATGCTGCCCATTTTGCTGGGTGCGGCAGGGTTGGCGCTGGTACTGGCCCTGCTGGGCATTGCCGCCTACGTTTTGCTGGGAACCGGCGCGTTCGGCGTTGCCCAAAAACCACCCGCCGGCGCGCAGGCGCTGCAACCGGAAACCACGCCCATTTTGGTACCAACTGCTACGCCAACGGCATCGCCGAGCCCCACCCGGGTGATACAGGAAAACACGCCGGCCCCCAGCGCCACACCGTCGCCGCTGCCGGCCACAGCCACCAACACGCCCTTGCCCAGCCCCTCACCCGCGCCGGTTGCCGCCCAGCCGCGAGGCGTACCGCCGGCATCGCTCAGTGGCACCATTGCCTACCCGGTATACAACGGCACCAGCTACGACCTGTACTTTGCCCAGGCCGATGGCTCCGGCAGCCGGCTGTTTCGCGCCAACGCCAGCCAGCCGGCCTTTAGCCCCGATGGCTTGCGCATTGCCTTTCACTCCTGGAGCCGCGACAGCCGCGGGCTGGTGGCCAGCGATTTGAACGGCGGCGGCGCGCTGGTAGCCAATTTTGTCGAAGACCAGCTCCCCACCTGGACGCCCGACGGCAGCCAGATTTTACTGCTGTCGCGCCGCACCGGCAGCCGCAAATCAGAGTTGTATCTGGTTGATAGCCGGGCCGACCGCGGGCCGGCCAGCTACGTGGGCGAGGGTGAATACCCCACTATCGGCGCTGGCGGTCAGGTTGTATTCAAGGGCTGGGGCAATACCGGCGATGGCCTGCGGCTGGCATCGTTCCCGCTGGCGGATATTGAATCTGTCACCGACAGCAACCAGGACACCGCGCCGGCGCTGTCGCCGGACGGGTCACAAATCGCCTTCATGTCCCGCCGCGACGACGACTGGGAACTGTACATTGTCAATGCCGATGGCAGTAATTTGCAGCGGCTCACCAACAGCCCCGGGCGCGATGGCCTGCCGGTCTGGTCGCCGGATGGCCGGGTGATCGCCTTTGTCAGCGAGCGCGGCGGCCAATGGGCAATGTGGGCCACCACCCCCGCCGGCAGCGAACCGCAGCAGCTCTTTGAGATGCAAGGCTCGCCGGACGGCTTTGTGGGCAACGATAATTACGCCTCGCGCGGCTGGGCTGAAGAACGGTTGAGCTGGACGCCATGACAATGATGAATTACGAATGATGAATTACGAATCAGCCAATAAACGGATTGTCCCTCATCCTTCATCCCCTGCCCCCTGCAAGGGGGGTCATCCTTCATCTTGCCCATGATTAACGCCCAACTTTCAACCCCGCAAAAATGGGTGCTGGCCGCCCGGCCCAAAACCCTGCCCGCAGCCGCCGCCCCGGTGGCGGTTGGCACGGCGGTGGCCATCAGTGAAGGTGTGTTCAGCTTTTGGCCGGCGCTGGCGGCGCTGCTGGGCGCGCTGCTCATCCAAATAGCCACCAACTTTGCCAACGATGTGTTTGATTACAAAAAAGGAGCCGACACCACCGAACGGCTGGGGCCGCTGCGCGTTACGCAGGCCGGGCTGCTCTCGCCGGGGCAGGTGATGGCCGGTATGTGGCTCACCTTTGGGCTGGCAGCAGTGATCGGCGTGTATCTGGTTTTGGTGGGCGGCTGGCCAATTGTGGTCATCGGCCTGTTGTCCATTTTGGCAGGCATTGCCTACACGGGCGGGCCGTTTCCGCTGGGTTACAACGGCCTGGGCGATCTGTTTGTGTTTATCTTTTTTGGGCTGGTGGCCGTGTGCGGCACCTACTACGTGCAGGCGCTCACGGTGAGCGCGGCGGCCGTGTGGACGGCCATCCCGCTGGGATTTTTGGCCACCGCCATTTTGGTCGTCAACAACCTGCGCGACATCGACACCGACCGGGCCGCCGGCAAAAAAACAATGGCCGTGCGGCTGGGCCGGCGCGGCGCGCAAATGGAATATCTGCTGTTGGCCGGCGGCTCGTACCTGGCCCCGCTGCTGATGGCTCTGCTCGGCGTCAGTTCGGCCTGGGTACTGCTGAGCTGGTTATCGCTGCCGCTGCTGCGCCCGCTGCTGTACCTCATTTTCAAACAAAAAGGCCGTCCCCTCAATCAAGCGCTGGCGGGAACGGCCCGGTTAGAACTCGTTTTCAGTTTGCTTTTGGCGTTGGGGTTAATTTTGCCCCGGCTGTTTTAGGCCAAAAACCCCTGCCGGATTGCCGTCGCGGCCTCTGCGCCGGCCTTCACCAAAAAGCCAATTTCGGCGTTGGTACTGATCACCCGCATCCCCTTTTTGGCCCAATAAACTGCTTTGTCCGTTTCGTTGATGTGAATAGCCGGATAAACGCCGTGCCGCAGGCAGGCGGCGATGGTGGTTTCGATGGCTTGATGCAGCACCGGCGAATCGAGCTGGCCGCCCACGCCCAGTGAAATCGATAAATCGTTGGGGCCAATCAGGGCCACATCGACGCCGGGCGTGGCCGCAATCTCATCGATGTTGGCTACAGCTTCTTTGGTTTCAATCTGGGCGATCAGCATGGTTTCCTGATTGGAGCGAGCCATCGCCGGCAGCGGCGGGGCCGAAAGGAATCTGCTAAAGCCGCGGGCCATCGCGTTGCCGCGCCGGCCAACCGGCGGGTATTTCATAATTTGCAGCGCTTCCTGCACCTGTTCAACGCCGTAAATCCGCGGCAACATAATTCCCTGCGCGCCGCCATCGAGCACCTGAGCCAGGTAGGGGTAGGCCAGATCGGGCGGGCGGACAATCGGCGTCAGGCCAACGTACAGCGCCGTCCGGGTCAAATCGGCCAGCGTTTCCACGTTAAAAGAGCCGTGTTCATTGTCGATGATCACAAAATCGAAGCCGGCGTTGGCCAGCAACTGCATCACCGATGGCTGGCGGATTTCAACTACCATCGTGCCCACCAGCGATTTTCCCTGCTGCAAGGCCTGTTTCATAAGATTTGGGGCAATTACCGAGTCAGTCATCTTTTTCTCCTGGGCTGGATTTGTAAAAATCCTATTTTACCTCAATAGCGCCGCGTCAAAAAACTCAACCAGCCGGCGCTCGTACTCCGCCGGGGCAACTTGCATATAATCGCCGTGACTCGCGCCCTCAACCACCCACAATTGGGCTGATGGTCCCGCAGCCGCGACCTGCTGTCGCCCGCCGGCCAGACTCGGCTCGCGGCTGCCGTAAATCAGCAGCACCGGCCGCGGCGCAATCCGGCCGATCTCCGCCACCGGGCGCAGGTTATCAATGCTTGCACCGGTGACCAGCCGGTAGGTGGCCCGCATCGCGGCGCGATAGAGCGCCATAAAATAAACCGAAAATGGCCGGGCGGGGTCGCCGTAGCCCACCGCGCCGGCCATAAAATCACTGTAACCGCCCTCGGCCACCACCGCCCGCAGCCGCAAGTCCGCCGCCGCAGCCAGTATCGCCGTGGCCCCCGCCGATGAAAACCCGTGAATGCCAATCCGGGTGGAGTCAACCTCGGGCCGGGCGCTCAAATAATCCAGCGCGGCGGTTACCTCGCGCACTTCGCTCGCGCCCAGGCTGAGCGGCCCCAACCCGGCGCAGCGCCGCGACTCAAACGTGAGCACCGCATACCCGTGCCTGGCCAGCAGCGCCGCCTCCGGCAGCCGCACCGAGCGATTGCTGGTAAACGGCGGCGGCATCAGCGCGGTAGCGCCGTTGCTGCCGGGGATAAAATAACCGGCAAATGCGCCGCCCGCACCCGTGGCAATGGTCACCGGCTCGGCGTTGAGGCCGAAATCGGCGGGGGTGGCGGCAGCCGGGCTGCAGGGCGCATACAGCAGGCCGAGGGTGGTCAGCGCGCCAAACAGCGCCGGCACAATTGCCAGCGCCACAACCAGCGTCGCTCCAAAAAAGAGCGCCAGCCGCAGCCAGTAGCGAAACTTGGGCGATGATCCTCGGCGCATTTTGTTCACAACAGTTCGAGGTTAATCCACCACAACCTCGCTGAAAAAGACTTTATGGTCGGTGGCATCGACCGGTTGGCCAACCACGTTGAGCGTTGCAGCCAGCGGCAAATCTGCGGCCGAGCGTCCCACCAGCACCTGCACCGTTTGCGGCTCAACCATGTAGCGCATGGCCTCATTATACAGGCCGAGCTGGTGGGTGTGCAGATAAAACGTAACCGTTTTGCATTGGCCCGGCTCCAGCGACAGCCGTTTGAAGCTTTTGAGCTTCAACGCCGACCGCGCTCCTTCGGCCTGGCGAATGTACAACTGCACCACCTCATCGCCGGCGCGAGCGCCGCTGTTGGTAATATCCACGCTGACAGCCACTTCTCCGCCCGCCGCAACATCCGGGCGGTCAAACTGTAAATTGCTATACGCAAAGGTAGTATAACTCAAACCGTGGCCAAAGGAAAAGAGCGGCTGGCCGCAGAAATAACGATAGGTGCGCCCCTCCAGCCGGTAATCCTCAAACGGCGGCAAATCATCAACCGATTGGTAGAACGTGAGCGGCAACCGGCCGGCCGGGTTGTAATCGCCAAACAGCACATCGGCCAGGGCCGCGCCGCCGGCCTGCCCCGGATACCACGCTTCGACAATGGCCGGAATGTGTTCTGCCGCCCAATTGACCGCCAACGCGCTGCCGTTGGTCAGCACCAGCACCACCGGTTTGCCCAGCGCGTGGATTTTTTTGAGCAGATTTTCCTGCGCCGCCGGCAGTTTGATGTCGGTCCGGTCGCCGCCGGCAAAGCCATCAATGAAAATGGGCATTTCTTCCCCTTCCAACTGCGCCGACAGCCCCATTACCAGCACCACCACCTCGGCATTTTGCGCCGCGGCCAGTGCCGCCGATTCGTAATCCCGTTCCGGGGGCGCCCACAAAAGCTGAATTTGCGGGTCAAGCCCCTCGTTCACGTATTCCAGTTGCAGACGGTAAAATCGGCCGGCTTCGAGCGCGATTTCTTTGTATTTGAGGATGGGATGGTGTTCCATTTTATTGTCCACCAGCAGTTCGCCATCCAGATAGAGCCGGTATTCGCTGAAGCCGTTGGCGGCCAGATGGTACACACCGCTGGCCGGCGGCACCAAAAAACCGTCCCAGCGAACGCTGAAATGATCACCCCAGCGGCCGGTGAGCGGGTTGGTATCTTTCCAGATAAAGTTGATCTGGCTGTCGATCTGCTCCAGTTGCGGCTGGCCGCTGAATTGAGCGTTGGGATAGTAACGGCCGGTCAGCCCGGTTTCGGCGGTGGTTCGATGGGCAGGGCGCAGGTGCGCGGTGGGAATTGTCTGCAAAAACGGCATGCCGTCGGCCAGCGCGCAGCCGGAGGCGTGGTAAACGCGGGTGGCCGGGCTAACTTTCTGGCGAATGCCGTCGAGTGGTGTAACCGCTGTGGCCGGCGTGCCGTTGTAATTGCCCAGCAAAATCTGTACGTCGTCGGCATTTGGCCCAATCACGGCAATTGAACCGATGTCTTTGCGCAGCGGCAGCAGGTTGCCTTCATTTTTGAGCAGCACAATCGATTCTCGGGCCGCCTGCAACGCCAGTTTCTGATGCGCCGGCGAATTAATCACGTCGATGGGGATGTGGGCATAGGGCACGCTTTTCGGCGGATCGAACATGCCCAGTTTGAAGCGGGCCGTGAACAGCCGCGTCACGGCCTGATCGATGGCGGCTTCGTCAATCAGTCCCTGTTTAACGGAGTCGAGCAGCACCGAATAAATTCGGCCACAGTTCAACTCGCAGCCGTTTTTTACGGCCAGCGCCGCGGCTTCGGCGGCCGTGGCCACCACTTTGTGGTTTTCAAAAATGTCGCGGATAGCTTCGCAGTCCGAAACAACGTAGCCATCAAAGCCCCATTCGCGGCGCAAAATCTGCTCCAGCAGGGTGGGGCTGGCGCAGCACGGTTCGCCGTTGGTGCGGTTGTACGCGCCCATAATTGAAGCGGCGTTGGCTTCTTTAACGGTGGCTTCAAAGGCAAACAGGTAAAATTCGCGCATATCCCGTTCATCAATCCGGGCATCAAAATGGTGGCGCAGCGACTCCGGCCCGCTGTGGACGGCGTAATGTTTGGGGGTGGCCGCCAGTTTGAGATAATGGGGGTCATCGCCCTGCAACCCTTTGACAAAGGCGACGCCCATTTTGGCGGTTAAATAGGGGTCTTCGCCGTAGGTTTCCTGGCCGCGCCCCCAGCGGGGATCGCGGAAAATGTTAACATTGGGCGACCAACAGGTGAGGCCGGTGTACATTTCTCGAAGGCCGTGGCGGGCGGCGGCGTGGTGTTTGGCCCGGGCTTCGTCGGAAATGGCGGTAGCGACGGTGTGCATCAGTTGCTCGTTCCAGGTGGCGGCCAGCCCAATGGCCTGCGGAAAAACGGTGGCCACGCCGGCCCGGCCCAGGCCGTGCAGCCCTTCGTTCCACCAATTGTGTTTGGCAATATCCAGCCGGTCGATGGCCGGCGCGGTAAAAACCATCTGCGAGATTTTTTCGGCCAGCGTCATCTGGCCGACCAGGTTTTGCACGCGCGCGGCGATAGGTTGCGTTGGGTCGAGATAGAGTCGTTCGGAGGGGTGATTCGTTTGGGTCATTATTTTACCTTTCAAATGTGGCGATGTGAGATAACCTATTCTTTAACCGAACCCATCGCGATACCGCTGACGATGTATCTGGAAAAAATAGTATAAATAATAATGATGGGGACAACGGTAAAAGCCAGCCCCAGATAGATAGCGCCGTATTCGGTGCGATACACGTCGCCGCGCAGGGTTTGCACCAGCATCGGCAGGGTGTAGCGCTCAAGTGACGAAATCAGGATAAACGCGTTGAAAAAGTTGTTCCAGGATGCAATAAAGGCGAAAATTCCCATCGTTACCGCCCCCGGCAGAGCGATAGGCATCATAATGCTGTGAAAAATGCTGAATTCGCTGGCTCCATCAACGCGGCCGGCATCGATGAGGTCTTTGATCACCACCGACTCAAGGTATTGCTTGCCAAAAAATACGGAGCCGGCCGAGGCAATGGTGGGCAAAATCAGCGAGGCAAAATTATCGGTTAGCCCCAGTTTTGACATGTACTGGTAAAAGCCAACAATTGAAAGCTGCATTGGGATCATAACCAGCACCACAATAAAATTAGAAAAGAGTCGTTTGCCCTTAAAATTGTAAACGACAATACCGTACGCGGTGAGCATTGAAAAATAAACTGTCAGAATGGTTGACGCCACGGCCACAAACAGGCTGTTAAAAAAACCGCGCCACAGGTTCAATCCCCGGCCGAGCAGAATGCCGTAATTTTCAACCAAATGGGTGCTGGGCATAAAACTCAACCCCTGTTGAATTTCAACGGTAGAGCGGGTTGAATTTACAATTAACAGCCAAATCGGCACAATGGTGACAATTAACAGGACAAACAGGATAATATAGATAAATCCACGCAGGATCAGTGTGTTCAATTTATAAGTGTTCAGCATCGCAACATCTCCGGTTTTTGCATTATTTTCCACCCCAAACGGTCATCAACGATGGTCTTTTTCTCGTAAAAAATAAAAGATGCCGAGCGCACAAACGCAGGTCATAATAAAAACCAAAACCCCAACAGACGACGCCGCGCCAATGTGACCTTTACTGCTGGCAAATTTCAGATACATCAGGATGTTGTTGGTCATAATGGAACCGCTGGGCGAGCCGCGGCCGTCCGTTAAAAGGTAGGGAATATCAAACATTTGCATCCCGCCAACCAGCGACGTGACAAAAATATAAATCAGGATGGGTTTTAGCAGCGGCAGTGTTATCCGCCAGAACATCTGCTGCTCGTTGGCGCCGTCGATCATGGCCGATTCATACAGCGAAACGGGAATGGCGGTCATCCCGGCCATCAGCAAAATGATGGTTGGGCCGTACCACATCCACCACTGAATGAAAACCACAAGGCCGCGGGCAATGGTAGCATTCTGCAAAAACTGCATCGCCTCAGATAAAAATCCGGCCCGGACCAAAAATTGGTTAACCGGGCCGTAAAACGAGAACAAGCTAAAATACAGCGCCGCCACAGCAGCGGGCATCAGCAAATTTGGCAAAAAGAATATCGCCCGCCAAATGCCAACACCTTTAATTCTCAGCCGCAGGCTGGTAAACCAAACCGACAGCAACATGGCTACTCCAATTTGGGGAATAAAATTTAGGATCCAGAGCAGCCAGCTATTTTTGATGGCGTTCATAAACACATTATCAGCAAACAGGCGCACAAAGTTGGTAAACCCCACAAAATTGGCGCTGCTACTTAACAGGATTGTATCTGTAAAACTGAGGTACAGCGTGTTGTAAACCGGGTATAAACCAAATGTCAGAAAACCAATAATAAAAGGAGCGATAAAAACATATCCGTAGTGATCTTTTCTTAATCGCAATCGACCCATCATATTTACTCCTGTGAAAATAACACCGCAGACCGGGCGTGGGAGGCAGCTCCCTTTAGAGGCAGGCATTTTTGGTATCTACCCCCGGTTCTGCCGGACTCCTATAAAATGGGCCAGTGTATTTGAAATACACTGGCCCATACTATAACAAGAACTTAGGGGATGGTTAAATCCGGGAATTCAATGCGGAGGCTGTCTTTCCAGGTGCTCCACATCTGGTCTTCGGTGATTTCGCCGTTGAGGTATTGGTTAAGCGGGTCGTTGAGCGCTCGTTGAATGGCATCGTCGGAACCGGTCATCAATTTGGCATTGACGCTGGGCGCGGCTTCGGCAAAGCCGGCATACGAGTTTTGCCCGGCTAAAAAGGCGCTGAGTTCGGAATTATCAAAGGAAGAAATGATCTTTTCAACAACAACCTGGCTGGAAACAAAGTCGCCAGGGGCCTGCATCTGGTCGGCGGGAACTTGGGGATCGATGGCCTTCAGGTAGTCGTTGGTGTAAACGCCGGTGGCCCAGTTGGTGAGGTTTTCCTGATCCAGCGTGGCAAAGCGAACAAATTCTTTGGCCAGGTCCATTTTGGAACTATCTTTCATCACACCCAGCCAGGTGCCGCCCCATTGGTAGGGCAGCGGCCCGCTGATAACGCCCCAGTCGCCGCTGGTATCGCTCGAACCATCCGCCGATTTGGCGTTGGGGGCCAGTACGTAGGGCAATCCCCAGGTGGGCAGGAAGTAGCTGAATACTTTTTTGGGATTGCCCTGGGCATCAACCAGGCTGTCGTTCATGCCGGCAAACCAGCCTTCTTGCCACTGCTGCGCCTGAGCTTCGTAGCCCTGATCGCGGAACAGCTTGGCGGTTTCAACATATTTTTGCACCATGGGGTCAACTACCAGCGTGTCATCCACAATCCAGGGTTGTTCCCGGTTGGCAAAGAAGGGATTCTGGAAATCGCCGCTGGAGCCGACCATGTAGGTGTTGCCGCCAGATTTTTCTTTAACAACAGCCGCGGCGGCAACGAACTTGTCAAGGTCAGACAACAGCGCCTGAATTTCTGCGGGGTCGTCGGTGCCAAAATACTCTTTGGCCAGGCTGCGGCGGTAAAACAATGCGCCGGGAGTAGCCTGATAGGCGTAGGCTTTGGTTACACCATCGTTTGTGCCAACATCAACCACAAAGGGATAGGTTTTGTTGGCTTCAGCGTCGGGGAGCAGCTCGCCCAGGTCGGCCAAAAAATCAGATTCAACCAGTTCTTTCACAAAAGAAGCTTCCAGAGCGATTACGTCGGGGGCATCCGCGGTGCCCAACGCAGCTTTGAGCTTGGTCTGGTATTCACCATTGGTCATCGGGATCATCGTGTATTTAATATCCACATCGGCATGTTTGCCTTCAAAGGCAATAGCCATTGTGTTGATTTCGTTGGTGAATGACCACACATTCAAGACAGTTTTTTCGGCAGCGGGCTGTTCGGCGGCGGGCTGTTCCGCGGGTTTTTCAGCAGCAGGCGCTTCGGCGGCGGGTTGCTCGGCAGGCTTTTCAGCAGCAGGCGCTTCGGCGGCGGGTTTTTCGGCGGCCGGCTGAGCCGGGGCAGCGCCACCGCAAGCGCCGAGTATCAGGGACAAGATAATCAACAAACTAAAGGTATACATAAACGACTTACGCATTGTTCTTCTCCTTAAAATAGTGTTCGTTTTAACGGGTTAAATCATTGTAGGTGTGATGCTCGGCCCCACACCGCTTTGGGCAAGTTTTCCCTCAAGTGCAGAGAAGAAAGGGAAGCCTTGCTATTCCATATGAACAGATTTTTTACCGATGCCACCTCCTTGTGTAGTGATAACGTTTCCGGTAACGTTACCGAAAAGGTAAAAAAAAGATGGGGGACTAAACGGCCCGGCAGGAGCCACGAACAACAAGTCGGGTTGGCACTTTGTAAATCGTTTCAGCCAATGCCTCCCCTTTAATAAGTTTGACCAGCATTTCCGTTGCGGCCAGCCCCATCTGGCGCACACTCTGGTCTACGGTTGTTAAACCACCGGGCAGGAAATAGGCTGTTTCCGGGATATTGTCAAACCCCACAATCGAGACATCGTCGGGGATTTTCAGCCCCATTTCGTGGGCAGCCCTAATCACACCAAAGGCCGATTGGTCGTTGGCGGCAAAAATAGCTGTTGGCCGTTCGGGCAGGTTCAACAGATGCTGGCCACAGCGATACCCAACATCAATTGTAAAATTACCTTCCTGAACCAGTTCCGGGTTAACGGGGATGTCCGCCTGCTGCAAGGCATCAACATAACCCTGATATCGACGAATACCGCTTTGCAGGTCGCTACGCCCGCCAACGTAGCCAATGCGTCGATGCCCAAGTTGAATCAAATATTCCATAATGGCTAACGCGCCTTCACGGTTGGTAGAAACAACAGCGGGAAAATTTGTGTCGCCGGGGTGATGGTCTACTGCTACTACGGGGTAAGTGGTGGGAAAGGTGAGCGCGTAGGGTGCTACAATGACAACGCCATCGGTAATACTGCCGTTAAGCAGCGAGATGTATTTTTGTTCGCGGGCCGGCCACGAACTGGCGCTGGCGTCGCCGCCGGTGTACATAATCAAATCATACCCAAACTGGGCAATCGCCTGGTTGACCCCTTTCATTACCTCAACTGAAAAAGAGTCGCCCACATCAGGCATGACCAAACCGATAACATTTGTTTTTCGGCTGCGCATGCTTTTGGCGGCCAGGCTGGAGGTATAACCTAACTCTGAAATGACCTGCTTCACCTGTTCATACGTATCAATGGCAACATCGTCTTTGTCATTTAATACACGGGAAACCGTAGACACCGAAACTCCGGCGGCGCGGGCAACATCGTGGATGGTTACGGATCCCTTTGAACGTGGCATTGGTCAAATTCTCAATTTTTCGCGATTTCGGTATCAATACCGGTAACGTTACCGGAAATTTCGCCCAGAATACCATAGTTAAACACGCTTGTCAAGAACCAAACTTACGAATCGGGGGCCAAATACGAAAACAGAGTTGGGGTTAAACCACCCCCAACCGGCTATTTTGGGGCGTGGCGAGCTTCAATCGCTTTCAACTGGGCAATCGTGGCGACTTCATCTGGCCGAACGGTTTCCGAAAACCAGGCATCAAGAATTTCTTTTGCCACCTCCGGCGAGGTTGCTCTTAAACTTAACACCAGCACATTGGCGTCATTCCACCAGCGCGCCCCACGGGCGGTTTGGGCATCGCCGCAGAGGGCAGCGCGGATGCCCGGCACCTTGTTGGCGGCCATCGAGGCACCGGTGCCGGTGTAACAAAACAATACGCCTTCGTCGGCTTCGCCGCTGGCCACAGCATCGGCCAGTTGCTCCGAGGCCAGCGTCCAGGGCAGGTCAACACCGGCCAGCGGGCCAAAAAGCAGCGGTTCGTGGCCGCGCTGATTCAAATCCTTGACCACAAAATCGGTCAGATAAGTTTTTTCATCGCTGGCGACGGCAATTTTCATGGCTGCGCTCCTTTCTCACCAAATAACCCGCAAAAAGTAAACGCCTCTGGCCCCGGCCACCAGCGCGAGCCGACCGTCGGAAGCCCAGGCGCAGTTGTGCAGGCCGCCGCTAACCCGCAGCGAAGCCACGCCCTGCCCGGTGCCAATCCGCCACAGTTTGATGGTTTCATCTCTGGAAACCGACAGCAGAAATTCGCCGCCGGGGTGGAACGCACAGCCGGTCACAAAACCGGTGTGGCCGGTTAAAGTGATGACCTCCGCCCCATTCTGACTGCGCCAGATTTTGAGCGTGCCGTCCCGCGAGGCGGAAGCGATCAACCCGCCATCGGGGCTGACGGCGCACTGATTCACCGGACCGGTGTGGCCGGCCAGAGTCAACCGCTCCGCGCCGGTGGACAAGTCCCAAATTTTGAGCGTTTCATCCGCCGCGGCCGAAACCACAAACGCGCCATCGGGGCTAACCGCGCAGCCGTTTACCCCGCGGATATGGCCGGCCAGCGTGCGCAACTCGGCGCCGGTAGCGGTATCCCAAATTTTGAGGGTGCTGTCATCGGAGGCGGAAACCACCCGCGTTTCATCGGGGGTCAATGCACAATCATTCACCGCCCAGGCGTGGCCGCCGAGCGAATGCAGTTGGCGGCCGGTGGCGGCATCCCAAATTTTGAGCGAATGATCCTGCGAAGCCGTTACCGCCAGTCGCCGGCCCACCGCGCAACCCAATATTGGCCGCTGATGGCCGCTGAGCAACGGCCCCGGCTGCTGCGTGGCGATTTCCAAAAGTTGCACGGACTCTTCGGCCACGCCAAAAGCCAGCAAACTGGCGCTGCTGGCGCACGCCTGCGTTGGCGAACTGTATACTTCGGTGGCAACAGGCTCCTGGCTGGCCCGGGCATCCCACAACCGCACCGACCGGTCATGCGAGGCCGAGGCGATGATAGTGCCATCAGCATTAATGGCGCAGGCGGCAACCGCGCGTAAATGGCCTTTGAGCGTAAACAGCAGGTCGCCGGTTACGCCATCCCAGCCTTTGAGAGTTTTATCATTCCCCGCGGACACCAGCAGCCGGCCATCGGCGCTGACGGCGCAATTTTCAACCCAGCCGGTGTGGCCGCGCAGCAGGCAGCGTTCCGCGCCGGTGGGCACATCCCACACTTTGAGCGCGCCGTTGGGCAGCGTTGACACCAGCGTGCGGCCATCGGCGCTGAGGGCGCAGCTCAACAGCGATGAGGCGGTGGAGGTAAAGGTTAAATCGGCCACCGGGCTGTAATCGCGCAGTTCATAAGCGGTGAGGGTAGCCTGCAACTGGCCGCTGGCCGTATGCCACAGTTTTACCGTGCCGTCCAGCGCGCAACTGGCCGCCAGCGCGCCATCGGCGTTGAGCGAGCAGCCGGTCACCGTTCGCTCGTGGCCGCTCAACGTAAACCGCAGCGCGCCGGTTACGCCATCCCAAATTTTTACCGTTTTATCTTTGGAAGCCGACAAAATAACGGAGCCATCGGCGCTGATGGCGCAGGCGTAAATGGGCGCCTCGTGGGCCGATAGCGCGTGGCGCAGTTCGCCGGTAGCAGCGTCCCACACGTTGAGTGCGCCATCCCAGGCAGCGGACACCACCACCGCACCGTTGCCGCTGATGGCGCAGCAGTTACCCAGCGTTTGGTGGCCGGCCAGAGTCAGCCGCTCCGCGCCGGTCCGGGCGTCCCAAACTTTAACCTGCGCCGCGCGGTCAATAGACACCACGCTGGCCCCGGCATCATCAATGTCGCAGCCCAGCGCCGCGGTATTATGGCCGGCAAACGCCCGCAGCAAACTGGCTGCCGGCAGATCGGGCAGGGGTTGGCCGGCGGTGAGCAGCGGCCGCGGCAAGCCAACCTCGGCGGCGGTGGCCAGCGGCGCTAGTTGCGGCGCAAAAGCCAGCCGGCTGTGCAGCGTGCCGGCCACTTCTGCCAGTGACTTGCACTCGGCCAGCAGGTGGCTGGCCTGTGAAAAGGCGAGATGCAACTTGGCCAAAACCGCGTCTGCCGGCGCAACCCGGCGGGCGGCCAGCAAATCGGCCTCGGCGGCGTTGGCCGAGCGCAAAAATGTTTTGTGCGCCAGATAGCTCAAATCTTTCACAGTGCTGACTAACTCGTCACTGCGGCCAGCGTTAACCAGATGGTAGGCCAGATGATTCCACAAATAGCCGTTGGCATGGGGCAACGCGGCCCAGGCGGGCAGGTTTTGAGCAAAGGCATCCAAAAATTTCTGGTGCAGCGCCGGCAACTGGGCGGCGTGCTCGGTGGTGAGATAATTGCGCAAAATTGAATGCACTTTGATGGTTTGGCTGGGAATATCAAACCGGGCCAACAGCGACAACTGAAACAGGCGCTGGCACAGGGCTTCGATGGCGGCGGCATCAAGACCACCGGTTGCGCCCCAAAAAACGGCCAGCGTGTCCAGCGGAATGGCGGCATACGGCGGAAAGATGGCCAGCTCGTTAAAACGGGCCAGTTCATCCGGTAGCAGCAAATCACGGCTCATACCGAGGGTGTGGCTTACGGCCTGATCGCGAGCGCCGGTATTGACCGCATCAAACGCAGTCAGGCCGCGCTTGTCGAGCGCTTTATTCACGTAAACCAGCGCATCGGCCAGCGGCTGGTTGTCATTATTCACCCGGTCGCGCAGTGTACCGTTCACCAGGCCAAGCAGCAGCGGCCAGTACGCCAGCCGTTCGGCCAGATCGTGCAGCGGTTTTTCCGGCCCGGCCGGCAGCCCCCGGCCGAGCAAAGCCGTTGCTTCGGGCTGGGTCATTGGCCCAACTTCGATGGGCTGGGCCTGCGGCGGCAGCGTTGACAGATTGCGGGTGGTAATGATGCGGCCGCAGCACGGGCCGCCCTGCAAAAATGGGGCCAGATGGCTGGCCTGCCACACATCATCGATGACCAGCAAAAAATTGCGCTCGCCCAACAATTGGGCCAGCCGCGTTTCGGCGGCGTCAAGCCCGGCAAAGGCCGGCCGCTCGCCGGTGAGTACCTCAATCAGATCAACCACCCGCTCGGTCAGGTCGCCGGGGGTTTCACCCAGCGTCATCCACAAAATCCCGTCGTCAAAGCCCTGCCGAATCGCGTCGCTGTGGCACACCGACCGGGCCAGCAACGTTTTACCGTAGCCACCCAGCCCGTGCAGAGCCACCGTTGCCGCCACCGGCTCGCCGCTGGCGCTGACCAACTGCGCCGCCACCTGGTCAAGAAGCTGCGGCCGGGACACAAAGCCATCCGGCAGTTCTTCGACCATGTGCGGCACGCGCGGGGTTTGGCAGGGCGTGTTCAAATTTTCAATCAGCCGCGACCACTCCTGCTCGATGTTGTAAAAATGGGCGCGGCGCATCCAGCGGGGGATAAGCTCTTCCGGCAGATCGGCCTGCACCTGGATGGGCAGCACGCACACCCCTTGCTGGCGGGCGTAGCGCCACTCTTTGTGGACAACTTCTGATTGCAGCGCGCCGCGGGTAGCTACCAGCAGCAAAAACTCCACCTGATCGAGCGCCTCGGTAATTTGCAGCCACCAATCGCGGCCACCGACCATTTTGACCCGATCCTGCCACACTGCAATCCCTTCCGCCTCCAGCCGCTGGCGCAGATGGTGGGCTTCGGTTTCGCCGTCGCTGCGGGCATACGAAATAAACACGCGCGATTGGGCCGCGGCCACGGCGCTCGCGGGGGTCGGTTGGCCGGCCGCGGCCAGCCGATCAAACTCGGCTTTGGCGCCAAACTGCTCCAGCAGGCGGTTGACCGCGCCCAGCAGATCGGGGTTTTGGGCCAGATCGCGGCGGAGGCGGCGGGCGGTTTTGAGCAGATCGCCATCATCCCAGGCCTGCACCTGCCGCAGCACAAACTTTGAGCCGCCGCCAGCTTGCTGGTGCACTGCGGCGATGACCTCCAGATCAAACTGCTGCACCGGCTCGCGCAGCGGCCACAGCACCGCCACCGCGGCCAGCACCGATTCCAGTTCGCCATCGGGGTTGGCCTGGGCCAACTGCACGCACTCGGCAATCCAATGATGCGCTTGCTCGCGCCACTGTTGTTCAAAAGCCATTTATTGCACCAGTTTCAAAAAATAAACGCCGCCGCTGCTCACCGCCACAATGGTGCCGGCGTCGGCCGAGCAGGCGCAGTCGTGCAGCGGTTCATCGACAAACAGCGTGCCCAAACACGCCCCGGAGCGGCCATCCCACACTTTGAGCGTTTTGTCCCGAGAAACAGAAACCACCACCCGGCCGTCGGCGCTGATGGCGCAGCCGGTAACGCTGGCATCGTGGCCGGCCAACGTGAGCCGTTCCGCGGCGGGGCGGGTATTCCACACTTTGAGCGTTTTGTCCAGCGACGCCGAGACCACGGTGCTGCCGTCGGCGCTGATGGCGCAGGTGTTGACCAGCGCGGTGTGGCCGGTGAGTACGGCCCGCTGCTCGCCGGTATGCGGATTCCACAGGCGCAGCGTGCCATCGCCGGAAGCGGAAACGGCCATCGCCCCGTTGCTGTTAATGGCGCAGCTTTTTACGGCCCGGCTGTGGCCGGTGAGGGTAAACCGTTCTTCGCCAGTGCGGGTTTCCCACACTTTGAGGGTGCTGTCGTCTGAGGCGGTCATCAGCAACAGCCCGTTAGCGCCGATGGCGCAGCCATTCACCGACCAACTGTGGCCGGCCAGCGTGTGCTGCGGCTGGCCGGTTGCAACATCCCAAACGATGGCCGTTTGGTCCTGCGAGGCCGTAACCACCAGCTTGCCGTCGGCGCCGATGGCGCAGCTATTGACCCGGCGGGTGTGCCCCCGCAGGGTGACCAAATCCGCACCGCTGGCCACATCCCACACTTTTACTGAATTATCGGCCAGCGCCGTGACCGCCAGCCGGCCATCGGCGCTGACGGCGCAGGTTTGGGCCGCGAGTTTGTACGGCACCTCGGCCAAACTGGCGGCGGCGCTGCTGCCGCCATCCCACACTTTTACCGTTTTATCATCAGAGGCCGAAACGATGCGCAGCCCGTCGGCGCTGATGTCGCAGGCATTCACAATGCGGGTGTGGTCCTCAAGCCGCATCAGCAACGTGCCGGCGGTGTCTCTCACGCTGAGCGCGCCGGTGCTGGAGGCGGTAACCACCCGGCTGCCGTCGCTGCTGAGCGCCAGGCCGTACACGCCCCGTTTATCGACCATTGTGCCAAATTTCAGCTCGCCGGTGGCGGCATCCCACACATTTAACATGCCGGCCGACGATGCCCCGGCTACCATCCGGCCGTCGGCGCTGATGGCGCAGCCAAAGCTGATGTCGCGCTGGCTGTAAAAGGTAAGCTGATCGACCCCGGAATCAACTGCGCCGACCACAAAGGTGCGGCGTTCCGCACCGGTGGCGGCATCCCACACTTTGACCGTGCCGTCGTTAGAGGCCGAAACCACCACCCGGCCATCGGCGCTGATGCCGCAGCGGGTGGCGGTGCGCTCGTGGCCCACCAGTACGGCTCGCTGCGAGCCGGTGGCCGCATCCCAAATTTTCAGGGTTTTGTCTTTAGAGGCCGTGACCACCAGCTTGCCATCGGCGCTGATGCAGCAACTGATGACCCCGGCCTCGTGGGCGTTCCACAGTTTTTTCACGGCCTCGGCGGCCGTATCGAGCAGGGTTACCCGGCCATCGGCCGCACCGTACACCACCACCGAGCCATCGGCGTTGGCCGCGCAACTCCACACTTTGCTGTCGCTGGGCATTACCCGGAAGCGGGCCGCGCCGGTGTTGGTATCCCACACAATCACGGTGTTGTCTTTGTCCACGGAAACGGTGGTGGAGCCATCGGCGCTGATAGCGCAATCCAGCACGCCGGTGGTGTGGCCCCACAAAGTGCGGATGAGCCGGGGATCGGGCAAATCCGGCAGCATGTGGCGGGCGGTGATGAGCGGCCGGGGCAAGTTGGCCGAGTCAACAATGCCGGCCAGCTCCGGGATGTTGACCATGCGGCTGTGCAGGGTGTTGATGATGTCGGCCGGGTTTTGAACTTTCACCAGCAGATAGCTGGCCTGCGATACCGCCCGCCGCAATGCGCCCAGCGCCGCATCGGTGGGACTGAGCGCCTGCGCCGTTTTTAAATCGCTCTCGGCGTAGTGCGAGCCTTTGATTTGAATTTTGGCGGCCAGGTAAGGCAACTCCTGCACGGTTTGCAGCAGTTCGGCGGCGCGGTTGGCGTTGAGCAGGTGGTAAGCCAGGTGCGACCACATGTAGCCATCGCTGGCGGGCAGGTTACTCCAGCGGCCCACCGCCGCCAATTGCGCCTGCAAAAACTGCTGGTGAATTTGAACAAGCTGCTCGCGCTGCTGGTAGCGCAGATAACTGTGCATTACTTTGTGCAGCCGAATCTGGCGGCTGGTTAAATCAAACTTTGAGAGCAGAGACAGCGCGTGCAGGTGATCGGCCAGCTCTTCGGTGTCAAAATCATCCAGGCCGGCGGTTGCGCCCCACAGCGTTTCCAGCGTGGCCTGCGGAATGTCGATGTCGTCCGGAAAGATGGCCAGCTCGTTGAAGCGCTCCCGTTCAACCGGGGTGAGCTGGTCTAAACTGAGGGTGATGGTCTGGGTAACCGCCGAATCGCGGTCGTCGTCGCTCTGGTCATCAAACGCGGTCAGGCCGCGCTGATCGAGCGCCTGATTGACAAAGGCAACCGCTTCGAGCAGCGGCTGTTTGTATTTTTGCACCCGCTCGCGCAGAGTACCGTTGGTCAGTTTGAGCAGCAGCGGCCAGCCACCCATGCGCTGGGCCAGCGCCTGCAATTCGTTTTCGCCGCCGGCGGGAAGCTGGTAGCGCAGCAGCGACACCGCTTCGGCGGGCTGCATGGGGCCAATTTCGGCAATTTTGGTATCAACCGGCAGGGCGCTGATGTTTCTGGTAGTGATGAGCCGGGCGCAGTGGCTGCCGCCCTGCAAAAAAGGTTTGAGATGGGCCGCGTCCCACACATCGTCGATGACCAGCAGCAGTTCGCGATCGGCCAGCAGTTCGCTGAGCCGCACCACGGCCGCGTCAAGCCCGGAAAAACCGGGGCGCTCGCCGCTAAGCACTTCGATCAAATCAACCACGTGGCGGCTCAAATCGCCGGGGGTTTCGCCCAGCGTCACCCACAAAATGCCGTTGTCAAACACCTGCCGAATGTCGTCGTTATGGCAAACCATCTGGGCCAGCGTGGTTTTGCCGTAACCGCCGGGGCCAGATAACCCCACCGTGCCGGGGATCGACTCCTCGCGGACGGGGTCAAACAGGTAACCAAGCAGCCGCTTGCCGAGCTGGGGCCGGTCAACAAAATCGTCCGGCAGGTCATCGGCCATAAACGGCACGCGCGGGGTTTCACACTTTTGTTTGAGGGCGGCAATCAGCTTGGACCATTCCAGCTTTAAATTGAAAAAGTGAACCTGCCTGATCCAGCGCGGCAGCAGCGAGTAATCGATGTCGTCGGCGCGGGTAACCGGGAAAATGCAGGTGCCGTGCTGGCTGGCCGCCCGCCACTGGCGGCGAATCAATTTGGATTGCGCCGCCGCCGGCGTCATCACCACCAGCAAATATTCGGCCTGGGCAATGGCCGCGGTCATTTGCGCCCACCAGTTGCGCTGGCCGGCCGGCTGGCCCAAATCCGGCCACACCGAAATCCCTTCGGCTTCCAGCGTTTGGCGGATTTCCGCGGCCAGCTCAACCCCATCGCGCTGAACATAAGCCAGCAGCACGCGCGGCGGGGCCGGCGCGGTTACCGGGGCAACAACCTCCGGCTGCGGCGCGGCGGCGTTTTGGGCCAGTTGCCGGGCAAACACCGGAAACGCGTTAAAATAGGCGATCAACTTTTTCAATTCGGAGTCAAGTTCGCTGCTGCGTGGCGCGAGCGCGGCCAGGCTGCGGGCGGCGGCCAGCATATCGTCGTTCCACTGCTGCACCTGGCACAGCACGGCTACGGCGCGCCCACCGACAACTTGCTGCACCGCCCCCAGCGCATCCACCTCAAAATCCTGAATCCGCTGCCGGGCCGGCCAGAGCACCCCAACCACCATTAGCTCAAATTTGAGATCAACATTGGGCAGCCGCGGTACCAATCGGGCCGCCTCAACAATGGAGCCGGCTGTCTGCGACTGCCACTCGTCAGTAAAACTCATCGCGCTGGACCCTCTTGCAAGTTGGTTAAGATTGTACCCAAACGCCAGACAGAAAGCAATCCCGATAGCGTTTTGGCCTTATCCGTGCTATTATCCGGCTATGCAGAAAGAGCTGCCCATGCGCATTGATGCTCACGTTCATTATATGCCGCCCACCATTGACCCGGCCCAACTGGCCGGGCGCGAACCGTATTGGGGGCTGCTGCTGGGGCCAAAATCGGTGCAGGGCTGGGCCAGCGCCGAGCAGATGATCGCCGCTATGGACCGGGCCGGGCTGGCCCGAGTGGCGCTGGTGGGCGAGTATTTTCGGCGGCACGAGGCCTGCGTGGAGCGCAACAACCGGGCGATGGAACTGGCCCGGCGCTGGCCCAACCGGATTATCCCGCTGGCAGTGATTCAGCCTAACGCCGGTCCGCTGGCCCTGGCCGAACTTCGGCGCTGCCTCGATGCCGGCTTTGCCGGGGTGGGCGAGTTGAACCCGTACGCCCAGGGCTTCAGCCTGAGCGATACCCATTTTCTGCGCCTGGCCGAGGCCTGCATCCGGCACAATATTCCCCTCAATCTGCATGTTAACGAAGCGGTTGGCCCCTACTACCCCGGCAAAAGCACAACGCCGCTGCGCCATTACTACCGGCTGGCGCAAACCCTGCCGGAGTTAAAGCTCATTTTGGCCCACTGGGGCGGCGGGTTGCTGTTTTATGAGCTGATGCCCAAAGTTGGCCGGGTGCTCAAAAACGTGTGGTACGATACAGCCGCCTCGCCGCTGCTCTACCCTACCGCCAAAATTTTTGCCACGGCCCTGCACTGCGTTGACCCCGGCAAAATATTGTACGGCTCCGACTACCCGCTGCGACTCTACCCGCGCCGCCAGACTGCCCCCGATTTTAGCCCGTTTATCGAAGAAATTGAGCAGCTCAAGTTGCCGCCCGACGCTGCCGACAACATTATGGGCCTTAACGCGGCGCGGCTGTTTGGCCTGCTGCCCCCCGGCGAACAACCGCCCGCACCGTCCGCGCCGCCCACTTCGCTGCCGCTGCCGCTCGATGGCAGCCAGCCGGTGGCGCTGGTGGCCGAAGCGTGGCCGGCCACCCGGCCCGTGTTTGAAGCTGCCGGCATCGCCTGGCAGGACACGCCGGTGCCGCACTGGGAACCCGTTTTGCAGGCGGCGGCCGCCGGCGGATTATCGCCCCAGGCCCAGCAAAAACTGATCGAAACACTGAACCGGGTTATTTCTGACAACCCCGGTTGAAGACTACAATAGAAATTTCTGGCGTTTATACTGAAGCCAGAATGAAAATTGCACTTTCTGGTCCCCTCCCCCCAACCCCCTCCCCAAATTGGGGAGGGGGAACGATTGACTTGGTGCGGTTTTGAGCGGCTTCGCCGCTCAAAACCGCACCAAAAAAGCTTTTCTCCCCCTTCTCCCTGAGGGAGAAGGGGGCCGGGGGGATGAGGGCAAAAGTGTAACTCTCAAATTGATTCAGTATAGTTTTGGCCAAAACTGATGAGCAACAGGATGCCCAAAGCCCGAATATTAATTGTTGAAGATGAATTTATTGTCGCTGCTAACATTAAACTGAGTTTGGAGCAGCACGGCTACCCGGTACTGGCCATTGTCGCCAGTGGCGAAGAAGCCATTACCCGGACACTGGAACTTAAACCGGATTTGATTCTGATGGACATCAAACTGCAAGGCTCGCTCGATGGCATTGAAGCGGCCCAGGAAATCCGCCAGCGGCAGGTAACGCCCATTGTTTTTATGACGGCCTACACCGACGCCGAAACCTTTGAGCGGGCCAAACAAACCGAACCGGCCGGCTACATGCTGAAGCCTTTTGAAAACCGCGACCTGCCCAGCACCATCGAAATGGCCCTGTACAAACACAATATGGAGCAAAAGCTCAAATACAGCGAGGCCCGCTATCGCCGCCTGTTTGAGCAAAGCGCCGCCATGCTGGCCGATACCGAGGCGCTGTACCGCTTCAGCCTGTCGCTAACTACCATCACCAGCCTGGCCGACCTGTTGCAGGACGCCGTAAACAGCATTAGCCAAACGCTGCCCGCGCACCGGGCCGCGCTGATTCTGGTGGATTTGGCCCGGCAAAATATAACCAATATTGTCACCAATGTTGAATCAAACCAGTACAAACCGGTCATATCGTTTGCCCAAATGATGGCCGGTTTGAGCGGTTGGGTCATTCGCGAGAAAATGCCGGCGCTCTCGCCCAAGGAGCAGCCTGACCTGCGCGAAAGCCCGGAGGTACAGCAGTACCGGCAGTACAACCAGGCCGGCGCGGTGCTGGTTGTGCCTATTATCTTTCGGGGTACAATTCTTGGCACATTAACTGCCGCCAACAATCTGGATGGGCCGAATTTTACCCAACGCGATATTAAAATAATGACCGCCATGGCCAACCAAACCGCCGTCGCCATTGAAAACGCCCGGCTGGTTCAGCAGCTCAAAGCCGGTCAAATCATTCAACCCAATCAGGAAAGACAACAATGACGTTAAATCTGTCCAAACTCACCCTCAATGCATTTTTTGAGGCCGCAGTTCAAAAATACGCCGACCGGCCGGCGCTGGCCTTTACCGGCCAGTCGCCCTTTACCTACCGTGAATTGGGCGAGCGGGTAAAAAATCTGCAACAGCAGTTACGCCGGTACGGAGTTAATCCGCACGATAAAGTGGTGCTGGTGGGAGCCAACTCGCCCAACTGGTCTGTGGCGTTTTTGAGTGTGATGACCATGGGCGCGGTGGTGGTGCCGGTGATGCCGGAATTTCCCGAACCGGACATCGATTACATTATTAACCACTCCGAAGCCAAAGCCATTATCATTGACGAGGCGCTGTACAACAGCCTCAATCTGCCCTCGCTGGAAAAAATCAACATTATTGTTGATCTGACCTGCCTGGCCCCGCTCGGCGAGCCGCCGGCCAGCGACAATCCGTGGAACCCGCTTCACCACCTGCCGGAAAAAATCCGGCCGGTCCGCGAAAAATCCAGCCCGGAACTGGCGGTCATTGAAATCAGGGAAGACGATCTGGCCCAGATTTTATACACTTCCGGCACCACCGGCCATTCCAAAGGGGTAATGCTCACCCACAAAAATCTGGTAAGCAACCTGATCGGCGGGCCGGAGCTGGTGAAAGTGATCACCCCGGAAAGCGTGCTGCTGGCTATTTTGCCGATGGCCCACGCCTTTGGCTCAACCATTACCCTGCTGTCGCCGCTGTACTGCGGCGCGTCGGTGTACTACATGGACAAAAAACCGTCGCCAAAGGTGCTGCTCAACGCCATGCAGCAGGTAAAACCAACGTTTATGGCCGCCGTCCCGCTGATCTTTGAAAAGATTTATCAAAAGCAGGTGGTGCCGGCCATTGCCGGCAATCCGGCGCTGCGCCAACTGGTGAAGCTGCCGCTGACCAGAAAACTGGTGTATCGGCTCATTGGCCGCAAGGTAAAAGCCGTATTTGGGGGCAAAATGCAGGGGATACTGATTGGCGGGGCCAGTTTGGCCTCTGAAGCCGAACTGTTTCTGCGCGAAGCCGGCATCCCCTACGCCATTGGGTACGGCCTGAGCGAATGCGCGCCGCTGGTAACCGGCTCGCCCATCCACGCCACCCGGCTGGGATCCACTGGCTATCCGATTCAGGATGTGCAGATAAAAATTATTGACCCCAACCCGGAAACCGGCATCGGTGAAATTTTGGTAAAAGGCCCCAACGTGATGCAGGGCTACTACAAAAACGAAAGCGAAACCCGCCGGGTGTTCACCGCCGATGGCTGGCTGATTACCGGCGACCGCGGCTACATTGACGCGGACGGCTACCTGTACATCAAAGGGCGTTCCAAAAACGTCATCATTGGGCCATCCGGCGAAAACATTTACCCCGAAATTATTGAGGACAAACTCAAATCTTCGCCGTTTGTAGACGAGGCGCTGGTTTTACAACTGGAAGGCCAGTTGACGGCCCGGATTTACCCCGATTACAGCTACATTCAAAGCATCGAAAAGAACAAATCAGAAGAGACCATTGCCCAGGACATCGAGCAAATTTTGGAAGACGTGCGCCGGCAGGTGAACAAAATACTGCCCACTTTTTCACAAATCCAAAAGGTGATCGAACAGCGCGCGCCTTTTGTCAAAACTCCCACCAACAAAATCAAGCGGGCCGAATACGTGCCCGACTACGGCCAGGACCGGCGCTAAGAGTTCGTAAAAGAATAACTTCCGTTATGTCATTCTGAGCGAAGCGACCTGTGCCCTTGGGTAAGAATCTCTCTGACCGTGGCCCGTTTAAGCCGATAACCTGGGGACTCTTCGCCTTCGGCTCAGAGTGACATTCCGGGGCGCGGGAACTTATATTTTTACGCACCCTAAACAGAATGTCAATCCGGCCCGGCGGTATCGCCGCGGCGCCGGATTGTCTCCGGGATTTTGAAAGCTACCAGGCTGCTGGCCAAAAAAAACAGCGCGGCGATGCTGTAATCCACCAGATAGCCGGTCGTCGCCGTGCCGAGCCACTGGTTGAGTCCATCGATCAGCGCGCCGCCCACCCGGCCAACAATACTGCCTGTCACCGTGGCCGCGTTGGCCAGCGCCAAATACAGCGCGCCTTCGTGGTGCGGAGCCAGGTTGATGGCCAGCGCCCAACTGGCGCTGGCAAATATACCGGCCGCACCGGCAATCAGCCCGCCGGCCACGTATAAAACAGACAGATCGCGGGAAACCACCAGCAACGTCGCACCGCCGGCGGCCATCAGGCCGGCCAAAATTAAAATTGGTCGCCGTCCAATCCGGTCGGCCACCGCGCCGGCCGGCAGCGCCAGCACAAACACGCCCAGCCCCAGCAAAATCAAAATCCGGCTGCTTTGCGATTGCGCCTCGGCCGGGGTGAGGCCCAGCACATCTTCCAGATAATTGAGCAAAAAGGTACGGACAGAAATAGCCGCCGCCCAAAATAAAATCCGGTTGAGCATCCACCACAAAAACGCCGGCGGCGCATTTTTTAAATTGACGGCAAACGTCGCCGCAAAACTGGCCGTTTGGCGGGGCGCCGGCTCGCTGTCGATGGCCGGTGTTTTCAGCACCAGTCCCAGCGTTACCAGCAGGATTACCAAAAACAGTCCGGCGGTAACCGCCGGCGCGGCCCACACATTTCCCCGCGACAAAAAATAGCCCACCACGCCAATGCCGCTAACCACGCCCACCAGCTCCAGCACCGTTTTGGCCCCCGCCGATGTGCCGTGCTGGGCCACGCGAATATAATCGGGGATGAGCGCCTGCCAGGCCGCCTGGGTGGTGTTGGAAAACATTGACACCAGCAGCGCGCCCACCAGCAAAATAACCAAACTGTTAGCCCCCACCAGTACCGCCAGGGCCAGGCTCATCCCCACCGAGCCAACAATCAGGAACGGGGCGCGTTTGCCCCACCGCCCGCGAGTGCGGTCGCTCCATTGGCCCACCAGCGGCTGCACCAGCAGCGCCATCAGCAAAGCCAAAATGGTAATGCCGCCGAGCGCGGTATTTTTTAATTCCGGCGGGGCCAGCAGGCGCACTTTTTCGGTGTAAATAAAGGGGTCAAGGGTGCTGGCGTTAAAGCCCAGCGCCAGGCCAAACAGGGCCACCGCCAAAATAAAAGGCAGGCTGCGCTTTTGGCCATGAGTCTGTGTTAGGTCGATGGGAGTCTCCTTACGTGAGCTGACCGCACCGCATTGTAGCACAAATACAGCCAACCTCAACCTTACCCCGGCTTGGCGCGGCCTGCCGGCCAAGCTATAATATCAATACACGATTGATTAAAAGCGAGGAACTTATGCCGGTATTACACAAACTTCTGCGGCTGTTCTATCTGGTGCTGGTGGTAGCCCACCTGCTGGCCCCGGCGGCGCTGGCCCAACCCCAGCGGGAAGTGCTGGTGGCAGATGTTGATGGCCCGGTAACGCCGGTGATGCTCAGCTTTATTGAACGCGCCATTAAGGCCGCCGATACCGCCAACGCCGAAGCGCTGGTCATCCGGTTGAACACCCCCGGCGGCAGCGTCGATTTGACCCGCCAGATCATCCAGCAAATCATCTCCAGCGATGTGCCGGTGGTGGTTTACGTTTGGCCGCGCGGCGGCTTTGCCGCCTCGGCCGGCACGTTCATCACTTTGGCCGCTCATGTGGCGGCAATGGCCCCCAATACCAGCATCGGCGCGGCCAGCCCAATTGACAGCAACGGCGGCGATATTGACGAAACCCTGCGAGCCAAAATCGAGAACATCCTGGTAGCCGACATCAAAAACCTGGCCAATCGCCGCGGCAAAGAAGCCATCGATTGGGCGCAGCAGGCCATCACCCAGGCCAAAGCCGCCACTGCGCAGGAGGCGCTCGAACTGGGCGTCATCGATTTTGTGGCCAACGATCTGGACGATTTGCTGCGGCAGATGGACGGTTTTGTGGTGGATGTTAACGGCGAGGAAGTAACGCTGCACACCGCCAACGCCCCAACCCGCACCATAGAAGAGACAATGCTGGAAGATTTGCTGGGGGTCATTACCAACCCGTCGCTCGCGCTGCTGCTGATTTCGATAGGCAGCCTGGCCATTTTGTATGAAATCATTAATCCGGGCGGTTACATCAGCGGGATTGTGGGCGCAATGTTGCTGCTGGTGGGGCTGTACGGCATCGGCCAGTTGCCGGTTAATTATGCCGGGCTGGCGCTGATCATTTTGGCGATTGGCCTGCTGGTGGCCGAGCTGTTTACCCCCACATTTGGCGCGCTGACCGCCACCGGCGTGGTGTCTTTCATTCTCGGGGCAATTATCCTGTTTAACACCAGCGAGTTTGCCTACGACATCCCCCTGCCGTCGATCATTGGCATTCCGGTGGGGATGGCCATTATTGTCGGCTTTGGCTTTCGCAAGGTGTTTCAGGCGATGAAACGGCAGCCGACCACCGGCGAAGAGGCGATGCTTGGCGCGGTGGGCACGGTAAAAGTGGCGCTCGAACCGGAAGGCAGTGTGTTTGTTTGGGGTGAACGCTGGCGCGCCACCAGCGCCGATGGCCAGCCTATTCCGGCGGGGGCGCAGGTGGTGGTAACCAAAATGGATGGTTTTAAACTGACGGTTAAAAGAGTAGCATGAGTTGGTGAGTTAAATGTTTTTACTCACAGAACTCACCTAACTCACCAAACCCATCCTACTCTCTATTGCCCCATCAAAATCCCCAATAAAGCGCCACCAGTTGGTCAGCGGCCGGCCACGGTAGCTGATGCCGTGGTTGCGGCCCGGCACATTCTGCATCCAGTAGATAAACCAGCGCAGGCTGTCACGCTGCCAGCAATCACTGTTGATGAGTACTTTTTGGCCTGTCCCGTCCGGCCGCCAATCCTCAATGTCCGTCCACACTTTGGTGGGGTTGGCCCAATCGTAATCACGCACACCGTTGGGCGGATAGTGCGCCCAGCCGCAGCGCCCCTCGCCCGGCCGGCCCACAAATTTATCCCAAAACAAGTGCGGGTCGATGTGGCGCAGCACGGCCTCAATCTGGTGCATGTGATCTTCCACGGCTTCGCTGGCGCCACGCCCGTAATTGTAGTGGTACACCGTGTACGTCCGGTCCAGTACCGGCAAATCGTGCGGGTCGCGGTCGCTGTTGCTGATGTCGCCCCACGGGCCGGCCATATTGCTCTCCCAAATATCGATGACCCCGCCGTGGTAGCCCCACAGCTACACCTCTTTCACGCCACGCGCCAGCCAGCGGGCAATATCGATGCGCTGCATCACGGCGTTGTAATCGGTCATCGGTACGCGGTGGCCCGGCTTGGACCAGGTGGGCAGCGGCTCCAAAACTTCAATGGTATCGATAATTTCATAGCGCAGGCTGGGCTGGGCGGCGGGGTCTTTGTAGCCGTGGTACATGCTGCCGGTTTCCAGCGCCCGCGCCACTGTTTCGGTGGTGGTCGCCGTGTGCCGCCGCAACGACTCCAGCGGCGCGCCCACATCGCCGGTAACGCGCATGTCGATGTTGCGGCCGCGCAGCGGAAAATAGCTCACTACCAGCGTGGGGATGGCCCAGCCATCGATGGGATAATTCAGCGGGCGCGGCGCGGGCTGCGGCGTCGGCGCGAGGAATTTTTTCAGTTCGTCAAAAATACCCATTGGGTGAACTCCTATGCTTGACAATCTGCCCCCCCAACCCTATCATGACCGCGCAATTTCGCCAACCTGGAGGAACCCTCATGGCCAAAATTAGCCGTGAAGAAGTTGAAACCATCGCCGAACTGGCCAAGCTGACCCTGTCTGACGAAGAAAAACTGATGTTTCAGGAGCAACTTTCCAGCGTGCTGGAATACGCCGAAATGTTGCAGCAACTCGACACCAGCGATATTCCGCCCACCACCAGCGCCATCCCCCTGTTTAACGTGATGCGCGCCGATGAAGTGCGGCTGTCGCTGGATAACGAAGACGCGCTGGCCAACGCCCCGGACGCCGCTGACCGCAGCTTTCGGGTAAAAGCGGTGTTGGATTGATTGTTACGTTACCCCACCCCCCTGCCCCCTCCCCGTTAACGGGGAGGGGGAGTAAGTTTAACGGTGTGTGTTGGGGCGGCTTTGCCGCCCCAACACACACCTAAAAAGATTTCCCCCCTCGTCCAGCAGGGACGAAGTGCCCGCAGGGTAGAGGGGGCAGGGGGGTGAGGGCCAACCAACTCTATTTTCAGAGGAGTATTTCCCTAATTCCTGACTCCTGACTCCTGATTCCTATTTTCAGAGGAGTATTACTTGAAACTCTACCAACTGACCATTCACGAGGCGCAAGCCAAACTCCGCCACGGCGAGATTACCGCCGTGGAACTGACCGAAAGCGTGCTGGAGCGCATCGACGCCGTGGAAAGCCGGGTGGGCGCGTACATCAGCCTGCAGCCGGAGTTGGCCCTGCGCATGGCCCAACTGGCCGACGAGCGTCGCGCCACCGGCGAAGACAACCCGCTGTTGGGCATCCCGCTGGCCATTAAAGACGCCATCATCACCCAGGGCGTGCCGACCACCGCTGGATCGAAGATTCTGGAAGGCTTTACGCCGCCTTTTGACGCCACCACCGTGCGCAAACTGCGCGAGGCCGGGGCGGTGTTTGTGGGCAAAACCAACACCGATGAATTTACAATGGGCAGCTCCACTGAATATTCGGCCTACAAAATCACCCACAACCCGTGGGACACCAGCCGCGTGCCGGGCGGCAGCAGCGGCGGCAGCGCTGCGGCCATTGCCGCCGATGAGGCGCTGGGCGCGCTGGGCACCGATACCGGCGGCAGCATTCGCCAGCCGGCCTCGTTTTGCAGCGTGGTTGGCCTCAAACCGACCTACGGCCGGGTCAGCCGCTACGGGGCCATCGCTCACGGCTCGTCGCTGGACCAGATTGGCCCGTTTGGCAAAGATGTGGAAGACGTGGCCCTGCTGCTGGGCGCTATCGCCGGGCCGGACCCGCTCGACGCGACCACGCTCAACGCGCCGGTACCCAACTACGCCGCCGACATCAAAAAAGGGGACGACCTGCGCGGCACCCGCATCGGCGTGCCCAAAGAATATTTTGTTGAAGGCATGGAGCCGGGGGTTGAAAGCGCCGTCCGCACCGCCATTGACCGGCTGGCCACTTTGGGCGCGGAAATCGTTGAGGTCTCGCTGCCGCACACGCGCTACGGCATCGCCGCTTATTATTTAATTTCCACCGCCGAAGCCTCGGCCAACCTGTCCCGCTACGACGGCGTGCGCTTTGGCCTGCGCCGCGAAGGCGACGATATGTGGAGTATGTTCCGCGAAACCCGCGAGGCCGGTTTTGGCCCGGAAGTTAAACGGCGGATTATGCTCGGCACGTATGCCCTTTCGGCCGGCTATTACGACGCCTACTATCTGAAGGCGCAACAGGTGCGCACTCTGCTCCGGCGGGATTTTGAGCAGGCGTTTGAGCAGGTCGATGTGATGGTGGCCGGAGTATCGCCCGGCACGCCCTTTAAAATTGGCGAACGGGCCAACGACCCGCTGCAAATGTACCTGAGCGACGTGCTGACGGTGACGCTCAACCTGGCCGGCGCGTGTGGAGTTTCGGTGCCGGGCGGCTTTGCCAACGACCTGCCGGTGGGGTTGCAAATCATCGGCCCGGCCCTGGGCGAGAGCGCCATTTTGCGCGTGGCCTACCAGTACGAGCAGGCCACCGACTGGCACAAACAGAAACCGCAGTTGTGAAAATTGCGCTTTTGGGCGATGCCCACGCCAACCTGCCGGCGCTGGAAACAGTACTGGCTCACGCCGCCCAACAGCAGCCGGATGCCATCTGGTATGTGGGCGATTTTGTGGGCTACAATCCCTACCCTAACCGGGTGGTGCGCCTGCTGCGCCGGGCCAGCGCGGTCAGCATTATTGGCAATTACGATGAAAAGGCGCTGCGCTTTGGCCAAAAAGGGTGGAAAGCGCCGCGCCATCCGCTGAAATATCGCGCGTTTGAATGGGCGTACCGGTCGCTTTCTAAAAAGAACCGGCGCTATCTGCAAAGCCTGCCCCGCGAAATTGTACTCCGCTTCAAACACGCCTCGGTGCTGCTCACGCACGGCAGCCCGGCCTCTAACAAAGAGGGGCTGACCCCGGATACGCCGGATGCCCGGCTGCGAGAACTGGCCCAACTGGCCGGCGTCGATATTATTGTGTGCGGTCATTCGCACCGGCCGTTTGCCCGGCAGGTTGGCGGGGTGTGGTTTATCAACCCCGGCAGCGTTGGCCGCCCGGACGACGGGGACCCGCGCGCGGCGTATGCGCTGCTCACCCTCAAAAAATCTGGCGTCAGAGTGCGCCATTTTCGGCTGGACTATGATGTGGAACGGGTAGTTGAAAAATTGCGGCAAAAAAAGCTGCCCGCCGAATTTGGGGAAATGCTGCGGCGTGGCTGTAATCTGGACGAGTTGGAACAGTCAGGCCCGGACTGAGTTCATCTGCACCATCGCCTGCTGCAACGATTCCGGGTGGCCCACCAGCATCAGCAGATCACCCAGATAAAGCTGGGTGTCGCCATGCGGCACCAGCACCTCGCCGTTGCGACGCAGGCCCAACACCAGCGCATTGCCCGGCAGCCGAATCTCGCGCATTAATTTGCCGTTGTACTGCGGGTGATTGAGCTGCACCTCGCGCACTTCCACGCCATCTTCGTGGTTGGTGAGCATATCAAACGCCGCCGGAAAATGAAGCGCCCCTTCCAGCGCATGCACGGTAGCCAACTGCGGCCGGACCACGCGCACGCCCATCTCCGTCAAACAATCGGCCACGGCCGGATCGCTGCTTTGGGCAATGAGCAGCGGCACGCCAAATTCCTCGGCGGCCAGCCGGCAGGCGGCCAGATTCACGTCATCGTATGTACTCACGGCAATCAGAGTGGCGGCCTGCGCCGCGCCCGCCCGGTGCAGCGAGTCCGGCTGGCGCGGGTCGCCTTCGAACACGGTCAGGTTTTGCTGCTGGGCCAGCCGCTGCGCCCGCTCCGGGCTTTGGCCCAGCACGGTCACGCGCTCGCCGGTTTGCTGCAAGCGCCGGGCCAGCATCGCCGAGGTTTCGCCCAGCCCGACAATGATCACGCCCTCGCGCTTGATTTTTTGGGCGGCGGGGTAAACCCGGTTAAAAATCAGCGGTGAAATAGTACAGGTGACAATCGCCACCAGAATAAAATCGGCGTTGATGGCTTCATCGATGATGCCCAAATTGAGGGCAATGGCCGACGCGGCGATAATGAGCGACAACCGGGCCGACAGCAGGCCGCCGGCGGCAAAGGTTTCCTGCCACGAAAATTGGAGGCGATAAAGCAGCGCCGCCACAAATTTAACGGCATAGGCAATCACCAGCAGCACCGGCACCAGCAACAGCGCCTCCGGCGAACGGAACAGCGCCGGCAGATCAAACTGCACCCCAACCATAATGAAGAAAATGGGAATAAAAAAGCCAAAGCCGATGGCGTCCATTTTAAGGCGCAGGTTTGAGCCTTCGTGGCCGGCCAGCAGCGAAATCACCGCCCCGGCCAGAAACGCGCCCAAAATGATCTCGCTGCCCAGCCATTGGGACAGCACAATAAACGCCACCATCAGCGCCACCGCGCCGCGCACTTTAATTTGGGCCGTAGCGTGCGACAGTTCTTCGAACAGGCGGGGCAGCCCCGGAATGCGCGCCGCCCATTTGCCCACCTGCACCACCACCGCAAAAGCCAGCAGCAGCAACAGCACCAGCAGCACCTCAAAGGTGAGGCCGCGGCTCAAAATAGCCACATCGATGGTGATGAGCACCAGCGTGCCAAAATCGGCCACCAACGCCGACATCAGCAGCGTTTGGCCAAAGCGGGTTGGCATTAGCCCGCGCTCTTTGAGCACCGGCACCACAATTCCCAGCGAGGTGGTGCTGAGGATGAGGGCAATGATAAACGGCTCGGATACAAAGCCAAGGGCATATAGCCCTTCGGCGGCAAAAAAGGCCACGCCCACGGTAATGGCAAATACGACCACCCCCAGCCAAATGGGGTTATCGAGCCATTTTTTTGACGATTTGTTGGCCGCCAGCGTGGTAAAATCCACTTCCAGGCCGGAAATGAACATGAGGTAGGTGAAGCCAAAGATGGTCAGAAAGTCCAGCGCCGGGCTGGCTTCAATCCAGTTGAAGCCGCTTTTGCCCACAATCATCCCGGCCAAAATCTCACCGACGACAATCGGCACCCGGAACTGGCTAAACCGCGTTGCCAGCAGCGGCACAAACGCCGCCAGCGCGGTAATGAGCAATAACGATAAAAATGAAAATTCTTCGGCCATAGTACCATCAACTATCCGGCCGCCGGATCAGCCTGCGCAGCCACCGTCTCGACCATCGTTTCAACCGGTTCAACCAGGCTGATCAAAATATCGCCCGGTTCGGGCGCAAGCGGCTGATCATCGGCGGTAAACACCCGCAGCCTGCCCAACGTATCAATTAAAAACAAAGGCCGGGCCGACGCGCCGTAATAATCGTAGAATTCGGCCAGGGCAAACTGGCCGGTAATGGGCGTGCGCTTGATCATTGAGCCGGTTTCTATGCGATGGTTGAACTCATTGTAAGACAGGTCTTTGCTAAACAACAACCGCCCCCGCAGCGGCAGCGAGATACTTTCGGCGCGGCCATCTTCGGTTTTTTTGGGCGACAACTGGTACACGCCCGCCCGGCCAAAAACTTCGGCAAAATGGAGGGTTGACAGCGAGTTGACTTCATCATTGTGGGTGAGCGCCAGCAGCCGGCCAAAAGCGCCCAACTCAACCTCGTGGTGAATATACTCCGACAGCACGCTGGCATAGAGCGTTGGCAGCCCGGCCAACCGGGCAG
This sequence comes from Anaerolineae bacterium, assembly GCA_022071955.1. Taxonomy (GTDB): domain Bacteria; phylum Chloroflexota; class Anaerolineae; order 4572-78; family J111; genus J095. The sequence continues at coordinate 14,219 of JAJVIM010000042.1, read as the reverse complement.
CAGACAGATTGCTGCGGTTGGTATCTACCAGCAGCACTTTAATTCCCTCGGCCTGGAGCATGCTGCCAATGGTGCGCGCCCACGAATGCGCGCCCACAATCAGCGCGCCCTGCGGGTTGGGTTTGGCGATGCCCAGCCAGCGGCCCAGCGGGGCAGCGCTCAAGCCGTAAACGGCCACCGTGCCAACAATGATGGCAAACATCTGCGGTACCATCAGTTCGGCGTCGTGATAACCAGCCCCTTCGGTCAGTTCCAGCGCAAACACCGAGGTCACCGCGGCGGCCACAATTCCGCGCGGCGCCATCCAGGTGAGAAAAACCTTATCCTGCCACTTTAAACCGGAGCCAATGGTTGAAACAAACACCGCCGCCGGCCGGGCCACAAAAATCAACACGGCCAAAAAGAGCAGGCTCGGCAGCCCAAGGTGGGCCAAATCTTCCAGCCGCAGCCGCGCCGCCAAAATAATAAATAACGATGACAGCAGCAGCACGCCCAGATTCTCTTTAAATTCGATGATAGGTTTGATGTTGACGCCGCGCTGATTGGTTAGAATAATGCCCATCAGCGTGACTGTCAGCAGGCCGGACTCCTTTTGCACGATGTTGGAAATGGCAAATGCGGCCACCACCACCATCAACGTAACCACACTTTGCAGGTAATCGGGAATCCAGTAGCGACGCAGTAAAAAAGCCAGGGTGTACGCCCCAATAGCCCCCAACGCCGCGCCAATGAGCAACGCTACCAACAGGCTAAAAATGATGGTTGTTGTGGCCTGCTGAAATTCGGCGGCCACGATGCCTTCAAATACCAGCACCGCCAAAATTGCGCCGATGGGGTCGTTGACAATGCCCTCCCACTTGGCCAGCGAACTGACCGACCCCACCGCCCGCACGTGGCGCAGCAGCGGGATGATCACCGTGGGGCCAGTCACCACTAAAATTGCTCCAAACAACAGGGCCAGCGGCAGGGCCAGCCCCAAAATGGTGTAGGCCCCCGTCGCAGCGATGGCCCATGTGACCAGCGCCCCCACCGTGACCAGGTTGCGCACCACGTGGCCGGTGGTCTGAATTTCGCTGCGCTTGAGGCTGAGTCCGCCCTCAAACAAAATGATCGCCACCGAGACCGACACCACCGGGAAGAGCAGATCGCCCAGCAGTTCATCGGGGTTGAGCAGGTGGGTCACCGGCCCGGCCAGAAAGCCGGCCAGCAGCAGCAGCAAAATTGAGGGCAGGCGCAGCCGCCAGGCCAGCCACTGGGCGGATATGCCTAATACAATGATAATGGCGATCCCAAAAATGAGTTCTTCGGTCAAAAGCAGGTTCTCCTCTAAAAATAGGATTCAGGAGTCAGGAATTAGGAGTTAGGGGGTGCTCAATCGTGTCACCCCGCCCAATACGGGCCGGGCAGGCCCTTCGCTTCGCACAGGGTCTCCCAACCGATTAAATAAGAATTTTTATTCCCCGTTGCTGTGGCGCAGCTTCGGTAGCACTCCCTAAAAAATTAGCCGCAAGTTGGATGCGGGAGGAAAACTCCCGCCGGTATCATACCAGCCAACCGCGGCCAGGGCAATCGGCTTTAGGTTATTGGGAGTTTTATGGTCGATTGGAGCAGTTGGGGGGAGAGAAAATTTATAGGGCAAATTTTGGACAATCGCCATATACAAAATTTAAGGATGTGTTCGGAACAACATGTGTTATAATAGAACAAATTTTCTGTATATAATTCTAAGGAAGATCAATGTCGCAAAAATTTCAAAGCATTCCCTCGTTTCTTCACCGTTCTGCAATTGTTGATGGTTTGCAAGCTCTCCGTTTAGCCCAATATAACTTCAGCAATATCCAAAAAAATGAGATTTACGCTTGTGGATATAATGAAGGTTACGAAAGCGCGCTTCGCGCTATGGCTCAAATGATGGGCGTTTTTGATGATTTTCTTGCTCAATGCAACCAACACGATATCCGTCAATTAAACAGAATGATCAGCCTCCCAAAATCCTCCGAATAACTAAAAACTGAATCTCTGTTATCTTGGTTGGACATCAATTTGCGGCGACGGACCATTGCCAGTGGAGAAAATTTTTGTTCCTTCTGCACTAGCCATTTTTTCCAACATTTCGAGATACTCATGCCCCAAAATATCGTCCGTAAGATTGCGCCGACTCCGTGTTGCAAAAGTCTCTACTAGACGCAACGCATCTCTCAGGTTGATACCCGGTTGGTTCGGTATATTGTTAAGAATATTCATTATCATATTACCCATTGCCATGTTACGCGTATCTTCAATTTGATTAATCGCACGGGCCTCTGCTCGCGCTCGTTCGCGCAAAAAGATGGTTTCCATTATCTTGGCAGGCAGTTTGATTTCGCGGATGTCAACCCCGGTAAAAGTTACCCCAACATTGCCGGCAAACCCATTCAACACGGTTAAAATTTCCTGTTCAATCTGTCTTATCCGGCGGCGATTAGGCCGAAGAATGTCACCTTTGCCAGGGTTGAGTTCAAACAACTCGTCCAGGGTGTAAGACATAAACTGGTCGCGTAGTTGGCCAACCGGCGCGCCGCCGCCAAAACCGGACCACCTGCCGCCAGTAGTGTTATTACTTATCGCTTTTAAAAGCGTTCCCTCTTTAACCGGGAATATCTTGTGTTCATCCTTGTTTTCAATCAACCCTTCAACTTCCGAGCCTGCCTCGCGCACCAATCTGTAGCCAATGCCGATTTCTACTTCCAACGGAATCCGGTCGGCGGTCATCACATTGGTTAATGATTGAACAGCAGACTGGTTGGTCAGATCAAATATCTCGCGAATGTTTTCGTTGCGCTGAGTCAGCCACACGCCGCTACCTACAATTTGGGTGATTTTCCCGCTGCGCTGCAACGCTACGGCGTTACCGGGGTCAACAATCAATTTGCCCGGCCCACCCAAAAATTTCATTACCCCGCCTTCTCGTGTACGTGTTACTTTGCCCTCGCTAACCACCTGCCAATCATACTGCGTATTGAGAATCAGCGACAGCAGCGACCGAAACGCAGCCCAGATTGACACCTCCTCCACAATGTTGATGGACAACACATACACGCTGGCAACAAAAATGGTCAAAGTGGCCAGGGCCGTGGTGGCGATGGCGGAAATGAAACCGCCCAGCAGCAGGGCAATACCCCGCTGCTCCAGCGCCACCACCCAATCAGCGGGCGGGCGGGCCTGCTGCAAACGCTGCTCAAATACCCAAGCTGTTACGCCCAGCAGCAGCACAAAAATCACCGCAAAAATCCAGCGGGCGCGGCTGGCCTCGTCCTCGTTGAACGTGGCCTGCAACAACGTAACAAACCGCAACAGCCCAATCCCGGCCCACAGGGCGTAGCCGTTTGGCCAGAACAACAACCCAATCCCACCCACCAAACCGATCAAAAACAAAAATCTCCGTGGCAACATAGTTCACTCTTTATTGGCTACGTAAAATTAATAATGGATATAGGTCTTGCAATCAAGACAACAAATGATTTAAACAAAAAGGCTTCTCATGCGCATGCAGCTGCATTGCGAGAAGCCTCATTTGACTATAAATGTGCAGGTGGAATGACCCAACAATGACACGAGACGACAGTGTTCTCAGAACGACGTTTTATTCAGTTTTTCGCCAATTTTGAAAAGCACAACTGCCGCAGGGCAGTCTGGCAAACCTCAGTCTCGGCCAAAGATTTATACGCACATCAAATACAATATTCGTAATATAAATTTACTCGATTACTGACGCGCGGGGAAGTGACAAATGTAATACAAACAGAGTGACATTTGTCACAAACAGATTACAACGGCCCCAAAAGCCTTAACATAGTAAAAAGGTACTGGTGTCTTCAAGCGAATCCAGGAACCAACGATTATCCGAACCTACCTTCCGTACCTCCTTGACATTCACTACAAAACCTGATAAAATATTGTACAAAACTTGGATCAATGATTGTTCAGTAGATGAAGTGGCGGAAAAAATGATTTGCAGTGCCAAAAACAAAATACTCAATATAGCAGCAGTGTTATTCCGCCGGCAGGACTGCGCTGCCATTTCTATGCGCGACAAGGAGACCCCCACCCATGCGCGTTGACAGTTTGGATTATGGTAAAGTACTGCCGGCGCGCCGGTCCAGCCGAAGTGCAGGCATGCCCATCGCGGTCTATCTGGCCTGGAAAGATATTTGGCGCAACAAAGGCCGTTATCTGCTGATCAGCCTGGTAGTGGCGCTCATCACCACGCTGGTGCTGTTTATCGCCGGGTTGGCCGAAGGTTTGGGCACCGGCAACCGGGAATATATTGAAAAACTCAATGCCGACGTCCTCCTCTACCAGGCCAATGTCGATCTGTCCATCCCGTCCAGCCGGATTGGGTGGTCTACCATGCGCCAGGTCCGGCGCGTGCCAAGCGTGGTTGGCACCGGCTTTGTTGGCTTCAGCAACGCTTCGATTGAGCCTGGCGGCGGCACTGAGCCACTCAAAATATCGCTGATTGGCGTCGATCCGGGCCAGCCGGGCGAACCGGTGGCTCAGCGGGGTCAAAATCTGCTCAGCCGCCGCGCCAAAGAAGCGGTCATCGATGCCAACGTAGCCCGGCAGGTCGGGGTAAACGTAGGGCAAACCATCACCGTGAAATCCATTGTGGGCACAGACGAGCAATTTTACGAGCTGAAAGTTGTCGGTATCAGCGACAGCCAGAAGTACTCCATCCAGCCCTCAATTTTTGTGCCGTACCAAACCTGGGAAGAGATCAAACCGCGCGCCGCCACCACCGATCCGCAGGCCGAATACATTTTTAACATCATGGCGGTTAAAACGGATGGCAGCGCTGATTTTGACACAATGAAACGTCGGCTGGAAAGCGCGGTCAAAGATGTTGAGGTCGCCGACATTAAAACCGCTTATGAAAACACGCCGGGCTACACCGCGCAACAGAGCACGCTCAACACCCAGAAAATATTTACGCTGATCATCGGGGTGCTGGTGCTGGGCGGCTTTTTCCAGATTCAAACGTTGCAAAAAGTGGCCCAAATTGGGATGCTCAAAGCCATTGGCACTTCAAATTTGGCCATCGCCGCCACCTCGATTATTCAAATTGTGGCGATTAACGTAGTTGGCGTGGTGATTGGCGGGCTGGGCACCTATGCCCTCACCCTGATTTTGCCGGCGGGCATCCCCATCATTTTCCGGGGCGATGCCGTTAGCAGCGCCATGCTGTTACTGCTGTTAATTGGCCCGATTGGCGGGCTGGTGTCGGTGTTTACTTTGCTCCGGGCCGAGCCGCTCAAGGCCCTGGGACTGGCCTCATAGCAGGAGATAACGATGACAATTGCCCTTGAAACCCACGGCGTTACCAAAATTTACCACACCGGCGGCATCGAAATCCGCGCGGTGGATGACGTCGCCTTGCACGTTGAAGCCGGCGAGTTTGCCGCGCTGGTTGGCCCCAGCGGCTCCGGCAAAACCACGATGCTGGCTATTTTGGCCGGCCTGCTCCGCCCGGATCGAGGCCAGATTTTGATTGAAGGCGAAGAGCTGGGCCAGATGAAGGATGCCCGGCGCACCAAATTTCGGGGGCATAAAATTGGCTTTGTTTTTCAGGCCAGCAATTTACTGCCCTATCTGACCGCGCTGGAAAATGTAGAATTAATCCTCAAACTGACCGGCCAGCTCACCACAGAAAAACAGCGCGAGGCCAAAAAACTGCTCACCCGGCTGGGGTTGGGCGAACGGCTGCACAACCTGCCCTCGCAGCTTTCTGGCGGGCAGCAGCAGCGCGTGGCCATAGCCCGGGCGCTCGTCCACAACCCCACCGTGGTACTGGCCGATGAACCCACCGCCAGCCTCGACACCGAACGCTCGTTTCAGGTAGTCCGCACCTTTGCCGACCTCATCCACGAGCAGAACCGGGCCGGAATTATGGTGACGCACGACCTGCGCATGTGCCGCCACGTTGACAAAGTCATCCAAATGCTCGATGGCCGGGTGCGCAAAGTGATCACTAACCGTGCCGAAATTCTGGCTCTGGCCGGTGAAGGCGAAAAAGTGGCGGCGTAGCCAACTTACAAAAATTCGCGGAGCAGGTGGGTAAAGGCCGCCGGCTGTTCCAGGTGGACGTTGTGACCGGCGTTTGGTACAATCTGCACCTGCGCCCGGGGGATGCGCGCCGCCATTTGCCCGGCCAGCGCGGTAAATTTGGCATCGAGCGTGCCGGCTAGTAGCAGCACCGGCATGGGCAACTGCGCCAACTGCTCCCACACCGCTGGCTGCCGCCCCGGACTCAATTCGCGGATGATTTTGGCCAGCCAGCGCGCATCGTTGTGCAGGCGACGCGCTTTTGTTTGGGCCAGCAATTCCGGCTGGCGGCGCAAGCTGTCAAACAGTTCCATTTGATACCAACGCTCAACAAACTCAGCCAGACCGAGCTGGACCAGTTCAGCCGCTCGCCGGTCATCGAGCGCGGCTCGTTCGCGGCGAGCCGGTTCGGCGGCCAGGCCGGGGCTGGCGCCCTCCAGCACCAGCGCCGAGACGGCAGTGGGGTATTTTGCAGCAAAATAAAGGGCCAACCGCCCGCCCAGCGAATAACCAACCAGGCCGGCCGGCAGGGTATCCACTGTGTGCAAAAACGAAAAGAGCGCGTCTGTTACGGCATCAAAATTGAGGGGATTATTGAGGGGTAACTGCGTGTTGCGGCCGTGACCCGGCAAATCTGGCAGCAGGCAGTAAAAGTGGCCTGCCAGTGGTTCAACCAGCGGCAGCCAGTTCGCACCCCGGCCCATAAAACCGTGCAAAAACACGATGGGCGGGTTTTGCCGGCGGCCGCGCTGCAAATACGGCCAACTCATCGCCGGGAATAACTCACGTGCCGCTGTTGGCCAGCAAATGAGCCAGATCGGCCTGCAATCCCTCCGCCTCAAACCCAAAGGGGTAAGTGAGCAGCAGTTGCTGTTGGGGGTTGATCAAATACAACCGGGCGGTGTGATTAACCAGATAACCGGCCGCCGAGTTGCTGACTTTTTCTTTTTCAGCATAGGCCCCAAATTGTTTCATCACTTCCTGAGTTTTAGCGTAGTCGTCGGTCAGGCCGATAAATTCCGGGTCAAAATGGCCCAGATAATCGCGCATCGCTTCGGGGGTGTCCCGGTCGGGGTCTACGGTCACAAATATCACTTTCACCCGATCACGCTGGTCAAAATCAACCAACGCCGTTTTGACATCGGCCAGAGTCAGGGGGCAGACATCGGGGCAAAAGGTGTAGCCAAAAAACAACAGCACGACATCGCCCTGCACATCACTTAAATGAAACGGCTGTTCATTCATATCCTGCAATTCAAAATCAGTGAGCGCCAGCGGCGGATCAAACACGGTGCCAGAATATTCGTAGGTGGAGGCACAGGCACTGCTCAACAACCCCAGCAATAATAACATCAGTGCGATAAAACTTGTGGATTTGTAACGTTTCATAGCATCCTCACAGTTAGGTGTAGACAAAATTGTCCGATTTTTTACCTGTTTGTCAAATTGCAGCCAAAACCGTTGGGCGCACCGGCAAAAAAACCGGTTCGATTGTTCACTCGCTCCGCTGGTTCTCCGGCGTGATTCGCTAATGGTTAGCTCTAATAAAATGTTAGTTGACCATCAATATTACTCAAAACGGGGTCGAGTAACCGGCCATGTCCATTTGTGAAGCTGCGTCGTGGCCACTTTTGCCAAATCGTGTCACTTTTTGGGCAGCGGTCGGTTTACGGTTAAACCGGTTTGTGGTATCATGCATCAAGCTGATTTTTTCGCCACTCTTGTCAGGAGAATATCCCCTATGAAAGCGGTTGTTATGGCCGGTGGTGCAGGGTCTCGCTTGCGCCCGCTAACCATACAAAGACCCAAACCCATGATCCCCATTGTTAACAAGCCGGTCATGGGGCATATTCTGGATTTGCTCAAAAAGCACGATATCACCGAGGTGGTGGTCACCGTGCAGTACCTGGCCGATTTTATCCAGGATTACTTTGGCGATGGCTCCAGTATCGGCATGAAAATCCACTACAGTGTTGAAGAAACGCCGCTGGGCACAGCCGGCAGCGTTAAAAATGCCCAGGAATTTTTGGACGATACGTTTTTGGTGATCAGCGGCGACGCGCTGACCAACTTTAATCTGACCAAACTGCACGATTACCACAAAAACGCCAACACCCTGGCCACGCTGGCGTTGTACAATGTTTCTAACCCGGTTGAGTACGGGGTGATTACCATTAACAGCAGCGGCCACATTACCCGTTTTCAAGAAAAACCCAGCCGCGGCAACGTAATGTCTGATTATGTAAACACCGGCATTTACATGCTGGAGCCGGAAATTCTGGATTATGTGCCGCCCAACACCCCCTTTGATTTTGCCAAAGACCTGTTCAGAATGCTGCACGAACGCGGTTACCCGCTGCACGGGTTTATTGCTGATGGCTACTGGTGCGATGTTGGCAACATTACCGAATATATTCGGGCCACGGCCAATGCGCTCGAGGGGCAGATTGAGGGGATGGACCTGGGCAATTCTATAGGCGATGGCATCTGGGCCGGGCAGGATGTTGAAATTGCCTCAACCGCCTATTTAAAAGGACCAATTTACCTGGGCAATTCGGTGCAGATTAAAAGCGGCGCCGTAATTTTGGGGCCAACCGTGATCAGAGATTACACGGTTGTTGACAACGAAGCCCAGATTGACCGCTCAATTTTGTGGCGCAACTGTTACATTGGCGAACGGGTGCAAACCAGCGGCGCGATTGTGCTGCGCCAGTGCAGCCTCAAATCATACGCCACCGTTTTTGAAAGCGCCGTTATTGGCGATGGCACCATCATTGGCGAAGGGGCGGTTATCCACCCCAGCGTTAAAATTTGGCCGGGCAAAGAAGTTGAACCGGGCGCAATTGTCAACAGCAGCATAATCTGGGGGTCGCAGGGACGACGGGTGCTGTTTGGCCGCTACGGCGTTACCGGCGTGGTCAACATTGATTTAACGCCGGAATTCAGCGCCAAACTGGGGGCGGCGTTTGGCGCCACCCTGCCCAGAGGGTCAATTGTAACCATCAACCGCGATATGCACCGCAGCCCGCGTATGATTAAACGCGCCATCATTTCCGGGTTGCCTTCGGCGGGAGTAAACGCCTGGGATTTGGGCAGCCAGCCTATCCCGGTGGCCCGGTATTACACCAAAATCAGCAACGCCGAAGGCGGCGTTCACGTGCGGTTATCGCCCTTTGACCAGCGGGTGGTAGACATCCGTTTTATGGACCGCGAGGGCATGAATCTCAGCAAAAATGCCGAGCGCAATATTGAACGCATCTTTTTCAGAGAAGATTTCCGACGCGTGTATCTGGATGATATTGGCAGCATTGATTACGCCGAGCGGGTGCGCGAACGTTACATTGAGGACTTTCTCAAACACCTCAACACCAAAGCAATCCAGAATAACTCTTTTAATTTGGTGGTCAACTATTCAGACGCGCCCATTGCCACTGTATTGCCGGTAATATTGGAGCAGCTCAAATGCAACGTAGTGGCCTTAAACGCCAGCGTCGATGTTACCAATTCATTTGTTGATCAATCGCAATTTCAAAAAACGCTCAAACAAATGCAGCTAATTACCACGGCGCTGGGCGCTCAATTAGGCGTTCACCTTGAGCCGGGCGGTGAAAGAATTGTGGTGGTTGACGACCGCGGCACGCTGCTCAAAGGAATTACGGCCTGCGCGGTAATGACCGAACTGGCTCTGCGCGATGCGCCGGGCAGCGCCATCGCTATTCCGGTCAATTTGCCCAATATTTTTGAAAAGATCGCCAAACGACACGGCGGGCGCATTATCCGCACCGACATGGAATCTGATGCCTTACTCCAGGCAACGTATGCCAACAATGTTATTATGGGCGGCAACGGCCGGGGCAACTTTATCTTCCCCGATTTTCAATGCGCGTTTGACGGAATGATGGCCGTAGCCAAATTGCTGGAATTTTTGGCCACCCAAAATGTGTTGATCAGCGATGTGGCGCTCAATTTGCCGCCGTATCACATCGCCGACCGCCGCGTATCCTGCATTTGGGAAGCAAAACCCAAAGTGATGCGGCTCATCAGCGAAAAGTTTGATCACTACGCCAACCAAACCGAACACGGCGTTAAAGTGAATTTGGGAGCCGATCGCTGGGTGCTGATTGTACCCGACCCCGACCAGCCCTACTTCCGCGTTACCACCGAAGCCGACTCGCAGGCCGAAGCCGAAGCGCTGGCCGACGAATACGCGCAGGTGATTGAAAAAATATCCCCGATGGAATAAAAAAGAGCCGCATCGCAAAGATACGGCTCTTTTTATTTTTGCGGCAGTAACCGGGCAGGTTAGCTGATTTCAGCCACAGCGCCTTCGGCTTCCAGTTTGGCTTTGGCGTCTTCGGCAACTTCTTTGGACACGCCTTCCATCACTTTGGCCGGAGCGCCATCAACCAGGTCTTTGGCTTCTTTCAGGCCCAGGTCAGAGCGCAGGGTGCGCACGGCTTTAATAACCTGAATTTTCTTGGCCCCAACATCTTTCAGGGTAACGTCAAATTCGGTTTTTTCTTCAACTTCTTCAACCGCGGCAGCGGCAACCGGCATCGCAGCCATTGCTGCAACCGGAGCGGCGGCGCTTACGCCCCATTTTTCTTCCAACATTTTGGTCAGTTCGGCCGCTTCCAGAACGGTAAGCTGGCTCAGTTCTTCAACAATTTTAGCAAGATCTGCCATTACTATAAACTCCTTGAGTATTTTCTATAATGAGATAGTTTATTTTCAACATTAAGCCTCGACCGCAGCGGGTTCGGCTTCTTTTTCGGCGTAGGCGTTGACCACATTGACCAACTGCCGCACGCCGCCTGCAATCACGCCAACCAGTTGACTGGCCGGGGCGTTGATCACGCCCAGCAATTGCGCCCGCAAAACTTCCAGTGAAGGCAGCGAAGCAAGCTGTTTGACTTCGGCTTCGGTAATTACGGATTTCCCCATTACCCCGCCTTTAACCGTCATCGCCTCATTGCCTTTGGCAAAATCGGTGATTGCTTTGGCCACGCCAGGAACGTTTTTGGCGCAAAAACCAATCCCAATGGTCCCTGTCAGCAACTTATCTACGCTGGGCAAGCCGGCTTCTTGCAAGGCTCGTTTGGCCAGGGTGTTTTTCACAATCAGATAACTACCTTCGGCTTCACGAATTTTGGCCCGCAGAGCCTGAACCTGAGGTACCGTCATCCCGCGATAGTCGGTGATAATGATCCCATCGCAATCAACAAGTTTTTCCAGGTAGCTGGCGACAAGTTCTTCTTTTTTCTCGCGCGTTATAGCCAAGTTTTTTCCCTCCTTTCTCAAAAAATCAAAAAGTCTCTGCCACACCAAGGCAGAGACTTTTTTAAGCAGGCAGCATGCAATAAACTGCACGCACCTTAACTATCTAAGCATCTACCTCGGCAGGCTGTGTTACCAATTGAGCGTTATCCGCACCTGCTGTCTTGGGTATCCAACAATTCAGTTTTTAGTGAGACTGCGTTTTTGTGCGTTTAGGCAACCTTCAGCGCCGAGGCTTGAGTTGCGTCTACTTTAACCCCAGGCCCTATTGTCGCAGCCAGAGTCACTCGTCTGATGTAAATCCCTTTGGCCGCATTTGGTTTGGCCTGAACAATGGCTTCCATGAGCGAAGCCAGATTTTCCAGCAACGCCTCTTTGGTGAAGTTGGCTTTGCCAATAGGCACATGGACATTAGCCGTTCTATCGAGCCGAAACTCCACCCGGCCGGCTTTCAGTTCGCTCACTACCCGGCCAATGTCTTCGCCGGGGACAACTGTACCGGCTTTGGGGCTGGGCATCAACCCCCGCGGGCCGAGCACTTTACCCAGCCGGCCAACTTTAGACATCACATTGGGCGTAGCCACCGATACATCAAACTCAAACCAGCCGCCCTGAATTTTCTGCACGTACTCGTCGGTGCCGGCAAAATCGGCGCCCGCGTCCAGTGCCGCTTTCTGGTCTTCGCCTTCGGCAAATACCAGGATACGGACAATATTACCGGTACCGTTGGGCAACTGCACCGTCGAGCGAATTTGCTGGTCGGCTTTGCGCGGGTCTAACCCCATGCGCAAGTGGGCCTCAATGGTGGCGTCAAATTTGGCGTAAGACGTCTGTTTGACCAGATCGACAGCTTCTTCCGGCGTGTAAAACTTTTGGGGTTCAATCAATTTTGCTGCTTCTAAATACTTTTTGCCTCGTTTAGGCATGTTATCCTCCTAAAGGTGGTGATTACGGGTTTTTCAACCCTCCCACATAAATGGCAACAATTAATCTTCTATGACAATACCCATGCTGCGGGCAGACCCTTCGATCTGCCGCATAGCGCCCTCTACGTCAATGGCGTTGAGGTCTTGCATTTTAGACTGGGCGATTTCGCGCACCTGCGAGCGTGAAATTTTGCCAACCTTGTTGCGGTTGGGCACGCCAGAACCTTTGGGCAGGCCGGCGGCTTTTTTCAACAGGTCGCTCACGGGCGGCGATTTGGTGACAAACGAAAACGTTTGATCGGTGTAAATGGTCACTTCGGCCGGGATAATCGACCCAATCTGGCCCTGGGTTCTGGCGTTGTATTCTTTACAAAACGCCATAATGTTAATCTGATGCGGCCCCAAAGCGGTACCAACGGGCGGAGCCGGGTTGGCCTTACCGGCCGGAATCTGCAATTTTACAATAGCTTTTACTTTTTTAGCCATTTTCAATCCTTCCCAATAATTTCCCTATCAGGCACGTTCTACCTGTAAAAAGTCAAGCTCGATGGGCGTTTCACGTCCAAAGAAGTTTACCAACACGCGCACCCGCCCCCGGTCAAGGTCAATTTCATCGACGGTGCCCATAAAATCTTCAAACGGGCCTTCAACAATCCGAACTTTTTCACCAACTTTGAAGCTGACCTTAATTTTGGGCGCTTCGGCTTCCATCCGTTTGAGAATTTTATCAACTTCGTCAGGGCGAAGCGGTGTGGGTTTATTACCGGAACCGACAAAACCTGTTACACCGGGTGTATTGCGCACCACGTACCACGAGTCCTCATCCAGGATCATTTCTACCAGGATGTAACCCGGGAAAACGCGGCGCTCAATCGTGCGGCGATGGCCATCTTTCAGCTCTACTTCTTCCTCGGTTGGAACAACTACCTGAAAGATTTTATTCTGCATCCCCATCGAATCAATGCGATGCCTCAGGTTCTTTTCAACCTTGTTTTCGTAACCGGAGTAACTGTGAACGACATACCATTCGGTGCCAGAAGGTTTTTCTTGTTCCTGGGAGCCGCCATCATCGCTGTCCAGCGCATCCTCGTCAACAACATCATTCACGTCTGTTTCAACAGCAGGCTCTACAACCGGCTTATCGGCTTTTTTGGCGCTCTTTTTCAACTTTTCAGCCATATAACCTTCTCTCAACTCAATCAAACCGACTGACTATACTTCCTGGCTGTTGTAGTAAAATGCTGCAGTACCCGCAATAAACAACACAACCGCAATACCAATTCTAATCCAGTCGCCACCGACAATACCGGCCACTACAATCTGGAAGATATAATCCAGGGCACCCAGAAAAAAGGCCATAACCAGGGTGACCGCCACGATGATTAGCGTCAGGTTTTTTGTTTCATCGCGGGTTGGCCAGGTTACCCGGCGCAATTCAGCACGCGTATCAAGAAAATACTTTACAATTACATTCGGTTCGTTGTTGGAACCGGTTGTGACCGGACGTGATTTTGACTTTGCCACCCTAAATCCCCTTACTTGGTTTCACGATGCAACCGATGAACTCGGCACCGCGGACAATACTTTTTCAATTCCATGCGGCTTGGGTCATTCCGTCGGTTTTTCTCGGTGGTGTAATTGCGTTCGCCACATTCGGTACAAGCCAGCGTGCTTACAATTCGAATCGCTTTTTTAGCCATAGTTCATTAAAAAGAGGGTGAGAAGACGTCGAGTGTCTTCTCCACCCTCAGACTCCTTTCTGATAAAACCAGCGTCAAAATTTACCCTGGTCTACTCAACCAGTCAGCTTATTGGATAATTTTGGTGATAATCCCGGCGCCAACGGTCCGACCACCTTCGCGGATGGCAAACTTCGACCCGTCTTCCAACGCCACCGGCACAATCAACTGCACTTTCAGGTTGATACTGTCTCCC
>JAJVIM010000021.1:64090-143740 GCA_022071955.1 Anaerolineae bacterium | reverse complement strand
CGGGCAAGTTGAGTTGTGGGGAGAATGGCGACTGCGCCAACCCGAAGATTGCGGTCAACCAGATCCAGAATGGGGCGTATGTGCCGGTTTATCCCGAAGCCGGGGCGATGGCTGAAGAAGCCGCCCCCGCCGGCGAAGCGATGACCGTTGATATTCAACCGGTCAAAGTGGCGTTGATTCTGCCCAGCACCACCACTGACCTGGCCTGGAGTCAGTCAATTTACGACAGCCTGGTCAAGTTGCAGGAAGAAGCCGGCGGCCCGGATGTACTCGAAATTGCCTACACCGAGAACATGTTCAACGTTACCGACGCTGCGGCGGCTATTCGTGACTACGCCGACAGCGGCTACAATCTGGTTATTGCTCACGGCGCGCAGTACGGCACCAGCCTGTTTGAAATTGCGCCCGACTACCCTGACACCAGCTTTGCCTGGGGTACTACCACCAACTACGGTGCGGACGAAGGCATTACCAACGTTTTTGCCTACGAACCCCGCGGCGACCAGGGTGGCTACGTGATGGGTGTTTTGGCGGCTAAACTGACCAAAGCCGGGGTCATCGGTTTGGTTGGCCCGGTGGATGCCGGCGACGCCAAATTGCATGTCGATGGCTTTGTGGCCGGCGTGCATGCCACCAACCCCGACACCACCGTAAATGTCAGCTTCACCGGCTCCTTTGGCGATACGGCGTTGGCGGCAGAAGCAGCCAATACCCAGATTAGCGCCGGCGCCGACGTGCTGACCGGTTCATCGCAGCAGGTGGTGGGGGCTATCGGTGTGGCCAAAGAAAAAGGCATTCCCTGGTTAGGCTTCCAGGCCGACCAGAGCGGCCTCGCTCCCGATATTGTTAAAGGCACCATCATCTACGAATGGCGGCCCGCGCTGCTGGATATGATCAAATCACTCCAGGCCGGTGAAATGGGCGGCCGGGTGATCCAGCTCACGCTGGCTAATGGCGGCCAGGTGCCGCTGTACGCCGATGATCTGCCCGCCGACGCGGTCGACGCGGCCAACGCCGCGGTTCAGGGCATCATCGATGGTTCGATCACGATTGTGCCCGAACCTCGTTAATCGGAATTAAGTGGGGCAACAGTTGTCCCATCCCGCAGTGATGAAATAAGTGTTGTTTGGCGCGGCCACGCCGCGCCAAACAACACCAAAAAACTCTACTGATTTACAGAGTTGGGCGCAATCGCCCGTTTGTTTGCGCCCAACCCCGTGTATCTGTGGAGCAGCTATGGATTTAGTCATTCGCAACGCAATTTCAGACACCACCGGTGAACCGGTAGAAGTTGGAATCACCAACGGCGTCATTACCGCACTGGCTTCGGCGGGATTGCCGACCGGCGCGCACGAGATCGATGCCGAAGGCGGCATGGTTTCGCCGGCGCTGCTGGAAAGCCATTTTCATCTGGAAAACGCCCTGCTGTGGGATGGCGTTATCAACCAGAGCGGCACCCTGCATGAAGCCATCGAACTGTACGCCGGAGTCAAACAGCGGCTCACCGAGGATGACATCGTGAATCGGGCCGGGCTGGCTTTACGCGCTGCCGCCGCCAACGGCGTGCTGTGGCTGCGCAGCCATGTTGATATCGACCACATTGCCAAGCTGAGCATTTTAGAAGGCGTGGTTGCTGCCCGCGAGCGTTTTGGCCACATGGTCAATATTCAACTGGTGGCTTTTCCGCAGTTGGGCATGGCCCGCAACCCGGAAGCCGTTGACATGATGTGGCAGGCCATGGCCCACGGCTGCGATCTGGTTGGCGGGATGCCTCACGGTGAGCGTGACATGGCCGACGCCGCCCGCCACATAGAGCTGGCCTTTGATATGGCCCAACACTTCAATGTAGATGTCGACATGCACATTGACGAGACCGACGACCCCTACTGGCACTCGCTGGAACTGCTGGCCGAAAAAACCATCGAAACCGGCTGGCAGGGGCGGGTAACGGCCGGCCACTGCTGCGCGATGTCTGCCTGGGATGATGCGCTGGCCGAGCGGGTCATCGACAAAGTGAAACAGGCCGATATTCACGTGATCACCAACGCGCCCATTAATTTAATGCTCGAAGGGCGCGGCCACGGTTACCCCAAACCGCGCGGCATTGCCCGGGTTAAACAACTGCTTGAAGCCGGGGTGAATGTGGTGTGCGGCCAGGACGATTTGCAAAACATGTTTTACTCTTACGGCAAAATGGACCCGCTGGAAGTGGCGCTGATTACCGCTCACGCCGCCCATCTGGCCGCGCCGCATGAAATTGCCGCCGCGTTTGATATGCCACGCTACAACGCTGCCCGGTTGTGGCGGCTGGAAAATTATGGCCTGCACGTGGGCGCGGAGGCCAATCTGATGGTGCTGGCGGCCCGTTCGGCGGTGGAAGCCCTGCGCCGCCAGCCGGACCGCCGCTACGTGATCAAAGCGGGCAAAATAATCAGCCAAACCCGCACCGAAACAAAGTGGCATATTTAGGAGTCAGGAGTCAGGAATTGGGAACGACGAACGACGATTTACGATTTTTGATTTTGGATTTTCGATTTCCGAACGACGAATGACGGTTTACGCAACACGCAACACGCATCACGCACTAACTATTCCAAGTGAGGTTGTCGATGACTGAAAACAACACCCAGCAAAACCTGCTTCCCTCCGGTTTGCCCCGCATTGAGTCGCTGGAAATGCGCGGTATCACCAAACGCTTTCCCGGCGTGTTGGCCAACGACAACGTTAATTTTGATGTGAAAGCCGGCGAGGTGCATGCGCTGCTGGGTGAAAACGGCGCGGGTAAAAGTACGCTGATGAAAATTTTGTACGGCCTTTACCAGCCCGATGAAGGGGAGGTTTTTCTCAACGGCCGGTCCATCAAAATTCATTCACCCACCGATTCCATTAACCACGGCATCGGTATGATCCACCAGCATTTTATGCTGGTAGATAACCTGACTGTGGCCGAAAACGTGGCCCTGGGGTTGCGCTCCAGCCGCGAACCGCGTTTGGACCTGGATGTGGTTTCTGACCGGATTTTGGAATTGGCCGCCAGTTACGGGCTGCACATTGATCCCAAAGCCACGGTTTCCAGCCTGGCCGTGGGCCAGCAGCAGCGGGTAGAAATTATCAAGGCGCTCTATCGCGGGGCGGCCCTGCTGGTGCTCGATGAGCCGACCGCCGTGCTCACCCCGCAGGAAGTGGACGAACTGTTTGTTATTTTCAAGCAGATGGCCGCCGATGGCCACGCCCTCATTTTTATCTCGCACAAACTGCACGAAATTCTGAATTTGGCCGACCGGGTGACGGTGCTGCGCGATGGCCGGGTGATTGGCACCCGGGATACCGCCGGGGCCACCAAGCACGATCTGGCCCAGATGATGGTGGGCCGGGAAGTTGTGCTGGAGCGAAAACGCCCGCCGGCACAGTTGGGCGAGGCGCGGCTAAAGCTGGATAACGTGAGTGTGGTCAACGGCCGGGGCAGTACTGTACTTAAAAATGTCAGCTTCGAAGTTCACAGCGGCGAAATTGTGGGCGTGGCCGGTGTGTCTGGCAACGGCCAGCGTCCCCTGGCCGAAGCGATTGCCGGTTTGGCTAACATCACTACCGGCCAGCTTGTGCTCCAAAACCAGGATGTTACCAATTTGCCGCCGGCCAAAATGATCGAGGCCGGATTGAGCTACATCCCGGAAGAACGGATGCACGACGGCGCGATTAAAGATTTCTCCGTGGCCGAAAATCTGATTTTGCAGGATCACGTGCGCCAGCCGTACAGCAGCGGCATCTTTTTAAATTTCAAAGCCATTGGCCGGCACGCCCAGGATATGATTCGCAGCTTCAACATTAAAACGCCCAGCCAGGATACGCCGGCCAAAAACCTGTCGGGTGGAAATATCCAAAAAATGATCCTGGCCCGCGAGCTGGCGCGCAAACCCAAATTTCTCATCGCTGCCCAGCCCACCCGCGGCGTCGATATTGGGGCGATGGAGTACATTCACAATCAACTGCTGCAACAGCGCAGCGAAGGGCTGGCCACGCTGCTCATCAGTGAAGACCTGGACGAAGTACGCGCCCTGTCTGACCGGATTGTGGTGATGTTTGGCGGCGAAGTGATGGGCATTGTCAATAACGCCGAAACCACCATCGAAGAACTGGGGCTGATGATGGCCGGCGAACGCCATACTGTTAGCGCCTGAGCAAAAAGTGTGCCATCTCTCCTGTTTTAAGATGACATTTATCACTACCGAATCCGGCCCGATTTGATTATACTGGTTAGACTCAGGTAACAAAAATCAATAGAATACAACCTCGATATTTTTGAAAGGAGGTGATGGTTTTCAACGGATTGGATGACCGGTATTTGTGGTTTGCACTGGGCTGTAAACAGTTTGGTAATAAATCTTTTGTTTCATGATGGAGGAGAATAAAATGAAACGTTTTGTCTGGTTAGCAGTATTAGGATTGATTATGGCGTTACTGGCCGGCTGTGGTGGGGCGGCTCCCGCTCAACCCGCCGCCGAACAACCCAAGGCCGAAGCTCCGGCTGCTGAACAACCCAAAGAAGAAGCGCCGGCCGCCGAGCAGCCCAAAGAAGAAGCGCCGGCTGCCGCCGAAGAAGCTGGCACCACCACCGAAGGCAAGTACCAGATTCCGGCCATTGAAGACGGCAAGTACAACGTGGCGTTTGTCTATGTTGGGCCTCACGATGACGGCGGCTGGACCCAGGCCCACGATGTTGGCCGCATGTACGTTGAACAAAATGTGGAAAGCGTTCACACCGCCTACGTTGAAAACGTGGCCGAAGGCGCCGACGCCGAGCAGGTGATCCGCTCGCTGGCCCGCAAAGGCTTTGACGTGATCTTCACCACTTCCTTTGGGTACATGGACGCCTCGGAAATTGTGGCCGATGAATTCCCGGATGTGGACATCATCCATTTGACCGGCTTTAAAGCCAACGGCGCAAACTTTGGCAACCTGATGGGCGCGATGGAAGATATTAAATTCCTGGCCGGGATGCTGGCCGGTTCGCGGGCCAAAATGGACGGCAACCCCAAACTGGGCTACATTGCCACCTTCCCCATCCCGGAAGAGCTGCGCCTGGGCAACGCCTTTGCCCTGGGCGTTCAAAAAACCTGCCCCGAATGCACGGTTGATGTTCGCTGGATCTTTACCTGGCACGACCCCATTGTTGAAAAAGAAGCCGCTTCTTCGCTGTTTGATGGCGGCGCGCAGGTGGTAATGACCGGCGCGGACACCCCCGCCCCGGCTGAAGCCGCCCCCGAAGGCAAATGGGGGATCACCTACGACTACTCCGGCAACTGCACTAACCCCAAATGTCTCACCTCAATGTACTGGAACTGGGGTCCGGAATACGCCCGTATTATCGAAGCGTCCCGCGAAGGTACCTGGAAAGGTGGCTGGGAATACTTTGACGCCGATAGCGGCGCTCTGGGTCTGTACGGCTTTATGGAAGGCGAAAAGATGCAGCCCGGCGTGGCCGAACTGCCCGCCGAAGACCTGACCCTGGTCAAAGATACGCTTGATAAAATGCTCAAAGGCGAATTTACCCGCTTTGATGTATTCAAAGGGCCTATCAAAGACAACCAGGGCAACGTTGTGCTGGAAGATGGCGTTAGCCTGGAACAGCTTGACCTGGACGGCTTTAAGCAATTTGGCAGCGAATGCAAAACCTGCATGTACTGGTGGAATGAAAACATCACCGCCGAACTGCCCGAATTGCAATAATTTTCTTCTGTAAATTGCCGGGCCGGAGCGATGGCCCCATCGCTCCGGCCCAATTTCTTCCACCGCGATGGGGAATTGGCAACTGAGGATAAGCTCTCAGTTTCGAGTTTCTAATCAGCGGCAGTAAATAAACCCACCCTTCTCTCTACCCGGAGAGAACAAGCAAGGACAGTTCTATGGCAGAAACCCCCTACGCAGTTGAAATGAAGGACATTGTGATTCGGTTTCCTGGCGTGTTGGCCAACGATCACGTCAACCTCACCCTGAAACAGGGCGAAATTCACGCGCTGCTGGGCGAAAACGGGGCCGGCAAAAGTACGCTGATGAACGCCCTGGCCGGCCTGTACAAGCCATCGTCTGGCGTGGTAAAAGTGTACGGCGAACCCGTCCATTTCAATTCACCCAAAGATGCCATCGCCAAAGGGATTGGGATGGTTCACCAGCATTTTATGTTGGTGCCCACCCAAACTGTCACCGAAAACATTCTGTTGGGCCTCAATGAACCCAGATTTTTTATGCGGCTGGCCGATTACGACAAAAAGATTGTCGCTCTGCAAGAGCAGTTTGGCCTGCGGGTAGACCCCACCGCCAAAATCTGGCAGCTTTCTGTGGGCGAGCAGCAGCGCGTTGAAATTTTGAAAACGTTGTATCGCGGCGCAAAAATTTTGATTATGGACGAACCCACTGCCGTGCTGGCTCCCCAGGAAATTGAAGAGCTGATGGGTACGATGCGCTCGATGGTGACGCAGGGCAAGTCCATCATATTTATCAGCCACAAACTGCACGAAGTAACCGCCGTGGCCGACCGGATTACGGTATTGCGCAAAGGCAAAGGCACCGCCGAAGGGTTGAGCATGCAGGGCGTTACCAAAGAAGATTTGGCCCGGCTGATGGTGGGGCGCAATGTGGTTTTCACCGTTACCAAAACCGCCCATGTTCCCGGCGACGTGGTGCTGGATATGCAGGATGTTCGCTGCGAGAACGCCAAAGGGGTGCCGGCGCTGCGCGGGGTGAATCTGCAAATCAGGGCCGGCGAAATTTTGGGCATTGCCGGGGTAGCGGGCAACGGCCAAAGCGAACTGGCCGAAGTGATTACCGGCCTGCGCAGTTGCAGTGGCAGCATCAAAATGAACGGCCAGGAGGTAGCCAACCAGCCGCCGATCACGGCCATAAAAAGTGGCGTGTCGCACGTGCCGGAAGACCGCAACAAAGTGGGCAGCGCACCCAACTTAACCATCACCGAAAACACCATTATGAAAAATTACCGCACCGAGCCAATTGGCAACGGCTGGAGCATTAATTTTTCTGTGGCCCGCCAGCACGCCCGCCAGCTTAAGCAGCAGTATGATATTCTGGCCCCCAACGTGAGAACAATGGCTCGCAAACTATCCGGCGGCAACCTGCAAAAAGTTATTCTGGCCCGAGAAATTTCATCGGGGCCAAAGCTGATGGTGGCGGTGCAGCCTACCCGCGGCCTTGATGTGGGCGCTATTGAGGGCATTCAACGGCTGTTGCTGGAACAACGCGAATCCGGCACGGCTATTTTGCTGGTGTCCGAGGAGTTGGAGGAATTGCTCTCGTTGAGTGACCGCATTGCCGTAATTTTTGATGGCCGGATTATGGGCATTGTCAATGCTGATGAAGCCGATATTAACGACATCGGCTTGATGATGACCGGCCACGAGGTTGTAAAACAAACCGGAAGGGAGGCGAAAGGTTAGCTTATGTCAGCAACTGCTAGCGGTGGGGGCAAATCCGGTTTTCAATTACCCTTTGTGCTCACCTTTGAAAAACGCATCGAGGACATTCCCAAATGGCTGCCGGCTGCTACCTCAATTGGCTCGGTGGTGGTGGCGTTTATCATCAGCGGGATTATTTTGAAATTGATCGGCGGCCAGCCGCTGGTTGTGGGCCGCTTCTTTTTTAACGCCACTTTTGGCAGTTGGGCCGTTTTTTCCGACACAATGGTTAAGGCCACGCCGTTGATTATGGTGGGGCTGGCCTGCGCCATCGCCTTCAAAATGAAACTGTGGAACATTGGCGCCGAAGGCCAGTTTTACGCCGGGGCGTTTGGCGCCAGCCTGGTAGTGCTGGTGCCGCTGGTGCCGAGCGGCAGCCCCAAAGTTGTGGTCATTGCCGCGATGATAATTATGGGCATGGTCGGCGGGGCGGTGCTGGGGTTTATTCCCGGTTTTCTCAAGGCCCGCTTCAACGTGAACGAAATCATCACTACATTGATGCTCAACTACGTGGTTATTTTATGGAACAACTTTTGGATATTTAACCAGTGGAGCGATGCCGGTTTCCAAATGACGCCCACGTTTGACCGGGTGGCCTGGCTGCCGCGCCTGGCCGATTACGCCCGCGAATACCGCATGTTTTCCGGCATTACTCTGCACCTGGGCGTGGTGTTTGGCATTGTGGCCGCCGGGATTGTGTGGTGGGTTTTTGCCCGCAGCCGCTGGGGTTACGAGATCAAGCTGATTGGCGATAACCCGCAGGCGGCCCGGTACGCCGGCCTCAACATTGCCCGCAACATTATTTTGGTGATGATGTTTTCCGGGGCGCTGGCCGGGCTGGCCGGGATGTCGGAGATCAGCGGCGTGGTCCATCGCCTGCAAGAGCGAATTTCGCCGGGCTACGGGTTTACCGGCATTATCATTGCCTGGCTGGCCAAGCTCAACCCGTTTGCCATCATTTTGGTGTCAATCCTGTTTGGGGCGTTGATTGTCGCCGGGCGAGAAATCCAGCCATCGGGGCTGGCTTACCTGCTGCAAGGCATCATTCTGTTTATGGTCATCAGCAGCGATGTGCTGCTGCGCTACAAAATTAAGCTGGTGCGCCGGACCGCGGAGGTGACCGCATGAATCTGATTATTATCCTCCACGCCGGACTGGCTACTGGGACCATTCTATTGTTTGCTGCCATCGGCGAGATTTTTGCCGAGCGCGCCGGGATTCTCAACCTGGGGGTAGAGGGCATGATGCTGCTGGGCGCGATGGCCGGCTTTAGCACCTCGCTGGCTACCGGCAACCCCTGGCTGGGATTGGCTGTGGCCATGCTGGCCGGCGGGCTGTTGAGCATGTTGCACGGGCTGGTCACCATCCATTTTCAGGCCGATCAAGTGGTCAGTGGTTTGACGCTTACTTTTTTGGGGACCGGGCTGGCGCTGGTGTTGGGCGAAGGGTTAACCGGCCAGAATCCGCCGTTGATCCCGTCGTTCAATATTCCGGGGCTGGCGCTGATCCCGTTTATCGGGCCGGTCTTTTTTGAGGATCACAGCCTGTTGGTATATGTGGGCTACATTTTCGCGCCGCTAACCTGGTACTACATTTATAAAACCCGGCCGGGGATGCACCTGCGGGCCGTGGGTGAAAAGCCGGAGGCCGCCGATACAATGGGTATCAGCGTGTACGGGCTGCGCTATTTTTACGTGTTTGTCGGCGGTTGTCTGGCCGGACTGGCCGGCGCGACGATCAGCCTGTCGGTGTCGCCGGGCTGGTACAGCGCCCAAACTACCTCCGGCCAGGGCTGGATTGCCATCGCCCTGGTGATTTTTGCCCAGTGGGACCCGCTGCGGGCGGCGTTGGGCGCGTATCTTTTTGGCGCGCTGCGCCGCGGCATTCTGGATTTGCAGGGGCCGCCTACGCTCTTTGGTTTTACCAACCCGCTGTTCATCAACTCTAACTGGGGCTTCTTTTTGCAGATGATGCCCTACCTGCTCACAATCATCGCGCTGGTGATTGGCTCGCGGGCGGCCACCCGCAAACGGTTGGGCGCGCCGGCGGCGCTGGGTGTACCCTACATTCGCGGCGAGCGCGGCGCGTAAAAAAGTGAAAATCAAAAAAGCGCCGGAACTGTCCGGCGCTTTTTTGTGAATCGAGTCCGGCCGGATTTACCAGCCGCCGTTAAATTCAAGGGTGTATTCCAGCGGGCCAATATCGTGGTTGAAGATTTTGATGTAGTAAAGATGGTCTTCCATCAACTGGCCTTTCCACAGCACTTGCAGGCTCTTTTTATCGCTGAGCGGATATTTTGAGGGGGCGCTCGTGCCCAGCGGTGTCAGTTCATCGATGGTGCCGCGCGTCCACAAATGCAGTTGCGCGCCGGGGTAAATGGCAAAATCGGCATGGCGGGCGCGAACATCATCCAGCGGGGTGCTGGTCAGGAATATGTCAAAATCCCGGTTGGCTTTTTCGTCGGTGGGGCCGGGGTAGGTAAAGCTGTACCACAATTCCTGGCCGGCTTGCAGCGTGCCGCTGGTTTTGCCCAGCTTCAACGGCAGAGCTTCTATTGGATTTTCGCCGGGTTCGGCGGGACGAGCCGGGCGGGTGGGCGGCGCGGCGGCGTAGGGTACGCGGACGGTGCTGGCGTCGCCAGGGATAAGGGTGGGATTGCCCAGTTCGGCGTTTTCCACATCGTTGGGGTAGAGGTAGTAGTCAACTTCTTCCGGCGTGCCGTTTTTCACTTTAATGAGATAACTGTCGCCATCCACCAGCGTGCCGTTCCACAACCGTTCGCCGGTGTTGGGGTCTTTATCACGCGAAACCCACGAACCGGCGCCCATATTTTCCATATAATCGGCGTCGCCGCGCTGCCAGATTTGGTACTGGTTGGCCGGGAAAATCTCAAAATTGACGCGATTGCTCATAAATCCCTGGATGGGGGTAAAGAACATCGTCATTTTCATATTTTCAATCAGGTCTTTGTCCAGGTCATCGCGGGAAAGCTGGTACCAGTGCTCGCCGTAAGGGGCCAGCCGGCCGCTGTTGACATGCTGCAAATCAAACGGCAGCGGGTTGTTGGGGTAAATGTTGATCGGCGTGTAGGCTTCTGTTGGCGGAGCCGGGACGGCCAGTGGTTCCGCCGCGCCGGTGCCGCTGTCGCCGCCGCCGTCATCGGTTTTGTCAACCGGCTCGACAAAAGGCTGTTTGACGGTGTTCAGCGGAATAGCCAGCCAGCCCAGCGAATCGGCCTGATTGAGCCACTGGGCGGCGGTTTCGGTATCCTGCCCGGCCACGGCTTTGGCCGTAAGCTGCCACAGCAATTGCGGGTTGGCCTGGGCCGGGTTGGGGATGTCTTCGGCAGTAGTGCCTTCGGTCACAATCCAGCCCACAGATTGGGCCTGCTGTAGCCAGGCCGCGGCTTCATCGGCCGACATGTTGGTGACGGCTTGCGCGGTCAGCGTCCAGGCCATTTGCCGGATGGTTTGCGGGACGGCGTTTTTGCGGGCGCTGTTGAGGCTGGCCGGCGTTGCGCCGGAAACGGCGGCCTGGGCGGCCTGGGCTTCCAGAGTGTAATCCAGCCCAAACGGCGAGGTGTTGAACACCCGCACGTAATATTGCTCCTGTTCGGCTACCTGGCCGGTCCAAAAGGTTTCCACCCGCGTTTGGCTGGCCCGCAGCGGCGAGGCCAGCCCTGCGCCTAACGGCTCGGTGGCGGGTTGGGCCTGCTGAAACCAGCCGGCCGGTTCCTCGGAAAAGACCTCAAAATTGACCTGCACCGGGTCGATGCGGGCTTCGCTTTCGTAGCGCAGAGCCAGCGATACCCACGAAAAGGTGGGGTCCTGAAAACTATCGCGGCTGTACACGTACCAGTTTTCCTGGCCGGGGTTGAGATGGCTGATGTTGATGCCTTTTGACAGGGTTTGCGCCGATTGTTTGGACAGGCCGATGGCGTTGCTGCGTGAAAAATCGAGCAGGCCGCCGCCGGGCCGGCTGTTGGCCAGCGCCGGTACTGCCAATAACAAAATCACCAGCACCGCGCCGCTGTAAATAAGCAGAGTTTTGTACGGAAACACCGTTGATTTGGCCGATAATCGCATCATCCACCTCCGTGCGTAGATACACTAACCCACTTTATGTCTACTTTATCAGTGTACCACAAAGTGGAGGCGTCGTCAATTATGTCAATTTTCAGGCTGGCCAAACCGGCTATATTGTGGAGAATAGCAGTGATGGTACAAGATGTGGCGTAGGCAAGTGTCATCGATGATTTGCCCCTCCCCCAACCCCCTCCCCGAAAATTGGGGAGGGGGCTACATTGAATTGGTGAGGTTTTGGGCGGCTACGCCGCCCAAAACCTCACCAAAAAATCTTTTCACCCCCTTCTCCCCATTGGGGAGAAGGGGGTGGGGGGATGAGGGGTGAGGCCACACAACTTGTGTTAATCTATCTTAAAATGGAGCGGCGAAACGCCCACCAAGACAACATCGCCCGGTTCCAAAAAGCGCGGGCTGGTAATCTGTTCATCATTCACAAACGTGCCATTCAAACTGTTTTGATCCTGCACCACATACCGGCTGGATTCGTAAATGATAATGGCGTGCCGCCGCGAAATCTCTTTGTCTCTGGATAAAACCACCACGTTGTCGGTAGAGCGGCCGATGGTGGTAATGCCATCGGTTTTCACGGTAAAAACATCGCCGGTGTGGGGGCCGCCTTTGCAGGTGAGCGTGGCAACCGGTTCCTTCGGCTCCACCATTAGCGACGAAAACACCTCGTCGGCCATTAATTCGTCGGGAATTTCTATGTCTCGGCCCAGCACCATGGTCATATCTTTCTCATCGTCATCAACAACCGCCGCCGGAGCCAGCGCCGCGGCGATCTCGCTGCTGGGCAGCATCACGGTGCCTTCGTCTTCTTCTTCCTCGTCTTCCACGCCGAGCGACTCATCGGCCACCAGAATCAGCGTGCCGTCATCCTCGTCCTCTTCTTCAAATTCAGACTGCACCGCCTCTGACATAATTACCAGCGTGCCTTCGTCTGCCTCTTCTTCACGGACAGGCTCCCGAACAACCGTCGAAATCTCGGTGGGCGGGCCACTGTCGGCCGGCGTGGGCAGGGGTTGGGTCGATAGCGGGTCTTCCAAAGCCGCCTGCGAGGTATCACGCTCAATTGGTTGCCCTTCCAGGCCCCGTATCCAGCGAATTTGCAGGCGCGGAACCATCAACGGTTCGCCATCGACCATAATAAAAATATTGTAGGCGTCCTGCGTGGCAAATTCGCCTTCAATTTCTTCGCCATCCAAAAGCTGAATGGCAATCGGCCCTTTTAAGGTGAACAACTGTGTTCGGCTGGCATATACCCCGGTAGACATATTACCCTCCCTTGAGTATAGGAGTCAGGATTCAGGAGTCAGGAATTAGGTGGCTAGAGGACTCCTGGCCCGGCTCCACTGAAATTGCGAATAAACGAATTGCGAATAGCGAATGGCGAAAGAACGAGTCAGCGAATCTGCGAATCAGCGAATAGCGAATAAACGAATAGCGAATGACGAGTGACGACCCAACTCACCCAACCCACCTAACTCACCCAACTCACCCAACGTCCTACCCGCCAAATTGGGCCAGAATCTGGTCAACCGTGGCCAGCGCGCTTTTCACGCAATCAGGGATGCCAATGCCGCGAAACGCGCTGCCGGTAAAATAGAGGCCCGGCAAGTTTTGGGCCTGGCTTTCAATTTGCGACACCCGGTCCAAATGGCCCACATCGTACTGGGCGTTGCCTTTGGGCCAACGGAACACTTTGCTGACCACCGGTTCGGCGGTCAGGTTCATGATTTCGCGCAACTCGCCGCGGGCGATGGCTACCAGTTCATCGTCCGGCTGCTCCACCAGATGTTCGCGGCCATCGCCGCCGATGAACAGCCGCACCAGCGCGTCATCACCGGGGGCGCGGTGGTCAAACTTGGTTGACGACCAGGTGCAGGCCAAAATCTGGCGCTGTTCGCTTTTGGGAATCATAAAGCCAAAGCCGTTAAAATCGTGCTGGCCGGCCACATCGGCCCGGCGGTAACCCAGCGAGACCGTGGCCGTAGACACGTACCGAATTTTGCCCAGCAGACCGGCCAGGGTTGGGTCGATGGCCTCAACCAGTTGCGCGGCCACGTAGGCCGGCGTGGCAATGACCACCGCGTCGGTGGTGAGGGGTTGCGGCCCGGCTTCGGTTTGCAGAGTCACTTCAAAACCCGGCGATAGCGGGCGCAGGCCGATGACTCGCTGGCCGGGGCGCAGCTCGCCGGCCAGGTTGTCAATCAGCGCGTCAACCAGATCGGCCATGCCGCCGCGCAGGGTGGTGAACATGGCCGGCGGTTTGGTTTGCCCACCGCCGGCCGACGCCCCGTTTTGTTTGGCCTGGCGCATGGCTTTGATCAGGCTGCCGTACTTTTGCTCCATCGCCAAAAATTGAGGAAAGGTGCTTTCCATGCTCAGCCGGTCGGGATCGGCTACGTAAATGCCGGCCATAATCGGCCCGGCAATCCGGTCGAGCGCTTCCTGCCCCAGCCGCCGCCGGATAAAATCGCCCAGGCTTTCGTCGCCGGATTCACGGCGCGGCGGCATGAACAAATCCAACCCCATGCGCAGTTTGCCCAGCGGCGAAATCAGCGGCGACAGGGCAAACGGCACAAACTCGGTGGGCACGGTTAGCCGGTAGCCGCCGGGAAAGGGGGTGAGCCGGCCGTTTTTGAGCACGTAAATGTTGCGCCGGTCGTCGTTGGTGGGGATAAGCTGATCGGCCAGCCCCAAATCCCGGCACAACTGGATGCCGTGCGGTTTGATGCTGACCATCGAATCCGGCCCGCCTTCGATGACAAAATTTTTGTCGGTGGCGGTGGCAATTTTGCCGCCAAAACGCGGCTCGCTTTCAACCAGCGTATATTTCAGCGACAGACCCGCTTCACGGCTTTTCTTTTGCAGGTAGTAGGCGGTGGCCAGCCCGGCGATGCCGCCGCCAATAATTGTAACGTGCGGCATATCAGGCAGTTATTTTCTCCACAATGGCGTCGGCGACGGCCTCAATAAAGAGCGACGCGCTGTTCATCGATTCAATCCGCTCCAGCCGCACGCCGTGTTCGGCGGCAATTTGTTTGGCTTCGATGTCAATATCAAACAAAATTTCCACGTGGTCGCTCACAAAACCGATGGGCGCAACCAGCACATTTTTGTAGCCCTGTTTGGCCAGATCGACCACCACATCTTCAATTTGCGGCCCCAACCACGGTTCGCCGGTGTGGGCCGCGCTCTGGTAAGAAAACATCCAGTCGATGTTGCCCAGCCGCTCGGCGGCCAGGCGGGCGTTGTGCTGGAGCTGGTCGTCGTAGGGGTCGCCCATCTTTTTGAGCCGTTCCGGCAGGCTGTGGGCGCTGAAAACCACTTTGACCCCGTCACGCTCTTGGGCGGGGAATTTTTCCAGCCCGGCCCGCACGTGGGCATCGAGCGCATCCAAAAATTTGGGTTGCTGGTACCAGGAGTCGATAAAAGAGAAGTTGATGCTGGTGCCGTGCATTTGCTGGGCTTCGTCCACTTTTTCCCAGTATTTGCCAATGCTCATTTTGGAGTAGTGTGGAGCCATCGCAATGGCCACGGCTTCCTCGATGCCGTGCAGCATCATATGGCCCACGGCGTCTTTAATCCACGGCGACCAGTGACGCATGCCCAGATACACGGGCAAATTGTGGCCGCGGCGAACCAATTCCTGGCCGGTTTTTTTGGCCTGTTCGTAGGTGAGCGCGGTCAGCGGCGAGCCGCCAATCAGATCGTAGCGGTGCTTGAACTCGGCCACAAATTCATCAGACATAGGCCGCCCGCCGCGAATATCCGACAGGTAGCAGCGCATGCGCTCGGTGTTGGCCGGGGTGCCATAGGCCAGCATCAGTACGGCTTTTTTGGTCATTGGTGCTCCTCTTTGGTCAGATTACAGAATACAGATGACAGAATCCAGATTACAGATCACAGAGTACAGAAACAGGAGTCAAAAAGCGTAGCTTTTTGTTCCGAAAGCTTTGCTTTCGGACTCCACTGTAGGGGCGCTTCGCGAAGCGCCCCTACTTTAAGAACCTACAAACGCGCCGAGTACTCGTGCACAAAATCTACCAGCGCAGCCACGTGCTCCACCGGGGTGTGCTGCAAAATGCCGTGCCCCAGATTGAAAATGTGTCCATCCCGGCCCGAAACACTATCGAGTACAAGGGCGGCCTGCCGTTGAATTTCCTTAACCGGGGCAAACAGCACCACCGGGTCCAGATTGCCTTGCAGGGCCACGTCATCGCCCAAAATTTGGACGGCGTCGGCCATATCCAGCCGCCAGTCCACACCGATGACGCTGCCGCCGGCCTCTTTGAGCAGGGGCAGCATGCCGGCGGTGCCGGTGCCAAAATGGATCAGCGGCACATCACTGCCGGCGGTAGCAATCTCGATGGCCTTTTGACTGTGGGGCAGCACAAACTCGCGGTAATCGGCCGGGCTGAGCGCGCCCACCCAGCTATCAAACAGTTGCAGCGCCTGTGCGCCGGCTTCGGCCTGCGCCCGCAAGTATTGGCCAATGGCCACGGCAAATTTGTCCATCATTTTGTGCCAGCTTTGCGGCTGGCCGTACATCAGGCTTTTGGCCGTAATGTAATTGCGCGATGAGCCGCCTTCGATGGCGTAGCTGGCCAGGGTAAAGGGCGCGCCGCTAAAACCGATGAGCGGCACTTTGCCGGCCAGTTCGCGGCGGGTCAGTTTGATGGCCTCCAGTGTAAAACCGAGCGTTTCTTCCGGCGGCCGAACGGTGAGCGCCTCAATATCCGCCGCCGAGCGCACCGGGTTGTGAATGATCGGCCCTTCGCCACGCACAAAATCAAGCCCCAGGCCTAACCCTTCCAAAATGGTCAGAATATCGGCAAAGATGATGGCCGCATCTAAATTGAAGGCGTTGATGGGCTGCATGGTAACTTCGGTGGCCAGTTCCGGGGTTTTGATCAGCTCCAGTATGGAGTATTTTTGCCGCAGGGTGCGGTACTCGGCCATGTAGCGGCCGGCCTGGCGCATGAGCCACACGGGTGTCGCATCGACGGGTTGTTGGCGGCACGCGCGGAGAAAGCGGTCGGATTGAGACATCGGAGTCCTTTCAGCATTGGGTTTGTCGATATTATAACGAGAATTTTCGGCGTGGCAACAGCAAACAAAAAGGCGTCAGTTTTAGGGCGGTATCCCCAAAACTGACGCCCCAATTGACAGGATTACTTTTCGGTGATGGTGACCGAGGTCATCACATCGCCCTGGCGGATAGAATCGACCACATTCTGGCCGGCGGTCACTTTGCCAAAAACGGTGTGACGGCCGTTCAGATGCGGCTGCGGCGAGTGGGTGATAAAAAACTGGCTGCCGTTGGTGCCGGGGCCGGCGTTAGCCATTGAAATGACGCCGGTTTCGTGTTTGAGCGGGTTGTTTTTGAACTCGTCCTCAAAGCGATAGCCGGGGCCGCCGCGGCCGGTGCCGGTCGGGTCGCCGCCCTGAATCATAAAATCGCTGATAACCCGGTGAAACGACACGCCATCGTAAAAACCTTCGCGGGCCAAAAACACAAAATTGTTAACGGTTTTGGGCGCATACTGCGGGTAAAGTTCCAGTTCAATTGTGCCGCGGCTGGTTTCGATGGTGGCCGTGTAGCCTTTTTTCGCGTCAATTTGCATTGCCGGCGCTGAATTCCATTGTTTGGTGCTCATTATTGATCCTTTCCTTTTAAATAAATGAGGGGGAATTATACCATTTGGCGGGCGATAACTCAACCCAGGGGAAAACGCGTGTTGCGGCGGGCGCTACGCGCCCGCCGCAACACGCCTAAGATTCACTTTCCCGCGCCAGCGAGTCCATGTAGGCCCGGTAGTGGGCCTCAAAGCCGGCCATCACCGTTTGGGTGATCGGCCCAACCTGCCCGCCGCCGATGGGCCGGCCATCAATTTGGGTAATGGGCATCACGTGCATGCTGGTGCTGCTGATAAAAACTTCGTCGTACAGGGACAGGTTTGCCGGCAGGCGCGCTTCGTGGACGGGGGTGCGGCTGTCTGCCATCACCTGAAAAATAACATCGCGGGTAATGCCCGAGAGCACTTCGTTGGTGGGTGGGGTGAGGATTTGCCCCTGCCGCACGGCAAACAGGTTAGAGCGCGCCCCTTCGGTTAAAAAGCCGTCGTGATGCAGCAGCCCTTCGAGCGCGCCGGCCTGGCGGGCTTTGTGCCGGGCCAAATAGTTGACCAGTGTGTTGAGGCTTTTGCAGGCCGGCAGCACCCGCTGGCCTTCAAACAGGGTAGCCGCCGCGCCGTGGCGGTACAACTCCGGGGAGTAGGTGGGCAGCGACACCGGCTGCATGGCGATGATCGGCTGATCAACGGGTTCGGTGTTGCCCAGCACAATAATTTTTAAACTCCACGTGGCGGCCGGATCGACCCCAACCAGCAAATTGAACCACTCGGCCAGCGTATCGATGGTGATATCGAGTTCCAGCTCGATTTCCTGCGCCGACTCGATGAGCCGGTGTAAGTGTTCCAGCAGGTAAAACGGGCGGCCCTGATCAACTTTTATGGATTCGTACACGCCAAAACTGGAGAAAAAGGCCTGGTTGAAAATGGAGACTTTGGCTTCGTTGACCGGCAAAAGCTGCCCGTTAAAAATGGCAAAATCAAAAATATTGGAACGGCTCATAAATTGTTGAACGCCTCCCGGCGGGTTTTTGGTTGGAGTGTGACTTTCGATGAATTGTACCAGTTTGCCGGCCAGCGGCAAAGAGATGGGGGTTCTATCGCCGGTAGCGGCGGGCCAGCAGCCAATCCATCAGCCCCGGCAGCACGGCGCTGCCGGTCACAAAGGCCCGGTCAAACAGGGTGATGAACACATCGCGGCGCTCGCGGTGAATGGCGTTGAGAATGGCCCGGGCCACGCGTTCCGGCGGCACGCCCAGCCGCCGGCCCCGGCCCAGCGGGTCGCTGCCCAGCGAATTGGCGTTAAAACGGGTGCGGGTAACGCCGGGGTAAACCGTGCTCAGCCGGATGTTGTCGGCGCGCAGTTCAACGCGCAGGCTTTCGGCCAGCTTTTCCAGCGCGGCTTTGCTGGCGCAGTAGCCGGCGATGCCGGGCATGGCCCGCCGGCCCACAATTGAGGAAATGTTGACAATCAGCCCACCGTCGGGGTTGGCTTTGAAGAGGGGAATCGCCGCCCGGATGAGCGCCACCGGCCCAAAATAGTTGACCTCCCACATACGGCGGTGTTCGGCTTCGTCGATGTCGAGCACGTTGTCGCGCAGGCCAATGGCCGCGTTGTTGATCACCACATCGAGCCGGCCCAGCGCCGCTGCTGTTTGCCCGGCCAGCGCGGCGGCCTGCGCAGTATCGCCCATATCAGCCGGCAGGGCGATGGCCGTGTGGCCGGCGGCAGTCAGTTCGGCGGCCAAGGCGTGCAGTGGTTTGGCGCGGCGGGCAACGAGGGCCAGTTTGCAGCCGGCCCGGGCCAGTTCAAAAGCGGCGGCGCGGCCAATGCCTTGCGTCGCACCGGTGAGGATAACGACTCGCTGGCGGGGGTTCATTGGCTTCGTTTTTTGCTGTAGCTCAGCCCGGCGCGGCGGCGCAGCACGGCCAGCCCCAGCAGTCCCACCGAGGTGACGGCCACCAGCATCACGCTGGCAAATTGCAGTAACTCCAGCCGCCACTCGCGGGCCACGCGCACCGTCACCGGAATTTGGCCCACGTTGCCGGCGGAATAAGCCTGCTGAATGGCGGCGTCAATTTGGGCCGGTGAGGCGTTGGGCGGCGGCGGGGCGTTGCGGGCAATGCTCGGGGTGGCCGGGTTGGCAATGCGCGCCACGTCGTCGGCGGGGGGTGCGGCGGCGGCCAGCGGCTGGCCTTTGTCAATATCGATGGTGTGCTGGCCGGAGGGGGCGTTGAACACCAGGTAGGTATCCTGCCCGATGGTTTCCGGGGCAAAGTCCACGCTGCGGCCATCAATTTTAATGCTGTTGACCTGCTCGGAGCGGAGTTTGAGCAGCTTAACCACAACCGGGCCGGCGGCGTTGGTGCCGTACCGCAGGCGGGTGGTGGTTTGATCCCAATCGTACGTGTAGGCGGCGTAGCGGTCGGTGGCGGCCTGATACACGCGGATGTAGCCATCGTTCAGCCCCAGCCGGGGTTGCAGGGTGAGGCCGCTGCCGGACAGCTCGATGCCGAAGAAGCCGTTGATGATGGCGCTGCCCATTGTGCCGGCCGCGGCGCTGTAGTAGTGGCTGCCTTCGTGGCGCGGGTCGGTGCTGCTCTGCCACTCGATGATGTTGCCGGGGTGTTTTTGCCAGTCGTTGGCTACCTGCAGCAGGTGGGTGCGGGCGGCTTCGGCGTGGCCGGTGGCAAATTCGGCGTTAATCTGCACCCCGCCCCACCAGTCCCACACGCCGCCGTTTTGGTAGTTGCCGTAGCCCATGCCGGGGTACTCAAAAAAGAGGTTGGGCCAGCGGTTGGGATAAAACGGGTAGAGCGACAGGCCCGGTTTGCTGACGCCGGCGGCCTGCCGGGCGCGCTCAAGGCTGGTAAAGATGGCCCCGGTTTGGCGCGGATTGGTCAGCCCGGCGTATACGGCCAGCGCGTTGGCAATGCTAACCATCGCGCTTTCATCAAAGGGATGGGTTAGCGGGGTGATGTGTTGGTGGGTGAGGTAGAAGCCTTTGTCCGGCTGCCACAACCGGGCGTTGGTTTGAGCTTTGAGCGCCTCGGCGGCGTTTTGCCACTGGTCGGCGCGGGTGGTGTCGGCCACGGCGGCGTTCATTTCGGCCAGTTCCAGCAGCGCCAAATGGGCCAGCGCCTGATCGTAAATGGAGGCTGTCTGGTGATCCTGCGCCGGGTTGTAATCGGTGTAGCCGGGGCCTTTTTCAAATTTCACGTCGCCCCAATCGGTGGTGTGGCCGCGCCACAGCAGTTGCAACTGCGGGTTGAGCCGGCGGCTGATGAGCCAATCGGCGGCCAGATTGAGCCGGTCGATAATGGGCCGGCCGGCCACCTTGCTTTTCAGCCAGTCCGTGTTATAACTCATGCGGTAGTACAGATAGGCGGCGTGGATGAGGCTGGTTTCTTCGTCGGTAGTGGCGGTTTGCTTGTTGCTGCGTCCCTGCGGGGTGAGGATGCCACCGATCGCGCCGGCCCCGGCCACCACACCAAAATCGCCATCCAGGCTGACGGACTCGGCGGTGTACTGGCGGCGCAGGTAGGCCTCGATGGGGTCGCGCAGGTATTCATCGGGGTAGTAGTACTGGGCCGTTTCCATGCCCCAGGCGATGTCGCGGATATACATTTCCGGGTAAACTTTGCCGGGCCGGAAACCGTGGATGGTTTCGCTGCCAATTTGAAAGATGGCCTCGCCGTGCGAAAAGTTGTGAGGAATGTAGCCGGAGGCCGCGCTCAAATCGGGCAGGCCGGGCAAAATCCAGGTAGTTTCGGTGCTGTAGGAAAGGTCGGTGGGCAGGGCAGAGTTGGCGCTCGCCGGCAGGCCGGGCGATAGCGCCAGCAGGCTGAATAACACCAGCAGGGTCAGTTTTTTCAGGCCCATCGCTCCGCCATCAATTTGCTGAAAACAGGGTCGATACTGATAATTAGTATACATAAGGTGTTGCAACAAAGCAAATAGGGCTAAATATTGGGGGGGATAAGCTCGATACCGCTAGATATTGGGTGAGTTGAATGTGTTTGGTGGGTTGGGTGAGTTAAAAATGGTTTCGACTCATCTCACTCACCCAACTTACCGAACTCACCGAACTTATTTTTCACCGGAGATCCCACTATGATCGCTGTCCTCAAAAAATATTGGATTGGCCACATTATTGTGATTATCGGGGTGATCTTTTTGGTCAACCTGGGTTTTTGGCAGTTGCGCCGGCTGGAACAGCGCCGCGCTCTCAATGCTCAAATTGTTGCCGGCCTCAACGCCAACCCAACCATGCTGACCGGCGCGCCGGTTGACCCCGCCGAGCTGCATCGCCGCCGGGTGGTGGTGACCGGCACGCTTGACAACGCTCAAAACGTGATTATTCAGAATCGCCCCTTTAACGGCGATCCGGGCGATGAATTGGTCACGCCGCTGCGCATCAGCGGCAGCGACACCGCCGTACTGATTGACCGCGGCTGGATTCCGCTCGATCAAACCGAGCCGGCGGCGCGCCGCGCCTACGACATCACCGGCACGGTGACCATCACCGGCATTGCCTACGCCACCCAGCCGCAGCCCAGCGGCTATCTGGTTATGCCCGATCCCACCCTGGCTCCCGGCCAATCCCGGCTCGACAAGTGGTTTCGGGTGGACACCGAGCACATTGGCCAACAGCTCGATTACCCGTTGCTGCCGGTTTTTGTGCGCCAATCGCCCGGCGACAACCCGGATGAGCTGCCGCTCCGCGCCGAAGATTTTGACCTGAGCGAAGGCAGTCACCTGAGTTACGCTATCCAGTGGTTTTCGTTTGGGTTTATTCTGGTGGTGGTTTACGCCAGTTTTCTGTGGCAGGAAGCGCGGAAAAGCGAATAAATCGTCATTCGTCATTTGTTACTTGTTGCGCAATATGCGATGGTTTTGACGTAAACTGTGATTGTTTTTTGACCCATCTCCCCTACCCCCCTTCCCAAAGGGAAGGGGGAACTAAGGAATCGGTGCAGTTTTGGGCAGCAAAGCTGCCCAAAACTGCACCAAAAAGAAAATCCCCCTCTCCCAGCGGGAGAGGGGGCAGGGGGTGAGGGAGAAAAAAGGTGCATTAGGTATTTGTTACTTACTAATGACAAACAATCAATAACCAACAAAGGATTCCTCATGACTTCACTTTCATTTGACCAAAAACTCAACAATCTGGCCGAACTGGCCGTAAAAGTGGGCGTGAATTTGCAACCGGGCCAGCGTTTCATCATCCGCGCTCCCCTCGACAGCGCGCCGTTGGTGCGACTCATCGCAGCCAAAGCCTACCAGTCGGGCGCGCGGCTGGTCGATGTTAACTGGACCGACGACGGCCTGACGCTGGCTCGCTTTGAGCACGCGCCCCGCGACTCATTTGAGGAATATCCCACCTGGGTGGCTGCCGGTCTCAATGAGGTTGCTCAAACCGGCGGCGCGGTGCTGTCCATTGTCGGCAACGATCCCGACCTGCTCAAAGATCAGGACCCCGATTTGGTGGCGCTGGTGCAAAAATTACACCGCACCCACCTGGGGCCGTTTTACAGCCAGTTGATGAAAGACGGCCTCAATTGGAGCATCATTTCGCACCCGGCCCCGGCCTGGGCGGCCAAAGTCTTCCCCGCCGGCACGCCGGAGCAACAACTGGCCAACCTGTGGGAGGCTATTTTTCGCATCACCCGCGCCGACCAGCCCGACCCCGTGGCCGCCTGGCATGCGCACACCGCCAATCTGGCCACCCGCCGCGATATCCTCACCGCCAAACAGTACACCGCGCTCCACTATCGCGCGCCCGGCACCGATCTGACCCTCGGCCTGCCGGAAAATCACGTCTGGCACGGCGGGGCCAAAGACACGCTCACCGGCGTCCCCTTTATCCCCAACATGCCCACCGAAGAGGTTTTTTCGATGCCGCACAAAGACCGGGTTGATGGCGTGGTCAGCAGCAGCCTGCCGCTCAGTTACGCCGGGGTTTTAATTGATGACATTTCGCTGCGGTTTGAAAATGGCCGGGTGGCGCACGTTTCGGCCAAACGGGGTGAGGCTACGCTGAAAAAACTCATCGACACCGATGAGGGTGCGGCCCGGCTGGGCGAGGTGGCGCTGGTGCCGCACAGCAGCCCCATTGCCCAATCTGGCCTGCTTTTTTACAACACCCTGTTCGATGAAAACGCGGCCAATCACCTGGCCCTGGGGCGGGCCTATCGTTTTTGCGTGCAGGCTGGCCCGGCCATGACCGACGACGAGTTTGCCGCCGCCGGGGGCAACAACAGCCTCACCCACGTCGATTTTATGATTGGCTCGGCGCAAATGGATATCGATGGCGTGCTGCCGGATGGTTCGGTGGAACCGCTGATGCGCGCCGGCGAGTGGGCGGATTAACAAATTCGCGGTAGTTGCTCACCACTGAGCATATCCACTACCCGCATCCCGCCGATGCGGCTGCGCAGCAGCACTTTGCCCGGCGGCTCGTCGGTTACTTCACCAATAATGGCCGCGTCCGCGCCGAGCGGGTGCGCTTTCATCGCGGCCAGCACGGCCTCGGCCCGGTCACGGGCTACAATCGCCAGCATTTTGCCCTCGTTGGCCACGTAGAGCGGGTCAAAACCCAAAATTTCGCAGGCGCCGCGCACTTCATCGCCAATGGGGATACTGGCCTCTTGCAGCTTGATGCCCACCCGCGATTGCGCCGCAATTTCATTGAGGGCGCTGGCCAGCCCGCCGCGGGTGGGGTCGCGCATGGCGTGGACGGCCTCACCGCCGGCGGCCAGCACGCTCGCGGCCATGTCGGCCAGCGGCGCGGAGTCGCTTTCCAGCGTGGTGTCAAACTCCAGCCCTTCCCGCACCGACATAATGGCGATGCCGTGAACGGCAATCGCACCGTTGATAAGCACCACGTCGCCCGGTTTGGCGTTTTGCGGCGACACCTGCACCCCGGCCGGGACCAGCCCGATGCCGGCGGTGTTGATGTAAATGCCATCGCCCTTGCCACGGTCAACCACTTTGGTATCGCCGGTGACAATAGACACGCTCACAGCCTGGGCCGCAGCCTGCATGCTCTGCACCACGTGCCACAGGTTGTCCATCGGGAAACCCTCTTCCAAAATCAGCCCCGCCGACAGCGCCAGCGGCCGCGCGCCGCACATGGCCAGATCGTTGACCGTGCCATGCACCGCCAGCGAGCCAATGTTGCCGCCGGGGAAAAAGGCCGGGCTGATTACATACGAATCGGTGGAGAAGGCCAGCCGGGAGCCGTTAGCTTCCAGCACCGCGCCATCGCCCAGGCTTTGCAGGGCGGGGTTGGCAAAGACCGGCACAAACATTTTGTCGATGAGCATTTGGCTGAGCCGCCCGCCGCCGCCGTGCGCCATCACCACGGTGGGGTATTCATCGATGGGGATGGGGCAGGTGGCTCCAAAGAGTAATTGTGAATTGTGAATTATTGGTTGGTCTTTGTCGTTTTGATGCTGGCGTTGATGATTCGGCATAATTCATCACTTTCGTATTCAAAGGATTAACCCCTATCCCCCCAACCCCCTTCCCCCTGTCAGGGGGAAGGAGGCAGAAAGATTGGCGCGACCGGCCCGGCGTATTGCGCCGGGCCGGTCGCGCCGTTTTGGTTTTGCGGGGGCGGGAACAATTATGTTGTCACTAATTCAATCGGGGCGCGGCCAAAATGGTAGTAGGCGGCGCAAGCTCCCTCGGAGGAAACCATCGGCGCGCCGATGGGTTTTTCTGGCGTGCATTCTTTGCCAAAGGCCGGGCAATGGTGCGGTTTTTTGAGGCCCTGCATAATTTCACCGGCAATGCACACTTTTGATTCTTCGGCGGTGATGCCGGTCACGTCAAATTTCAGTTCGGCGTCAAAGGCGGCAAACTCAGCGGCCAGTTTGTAGCCGCTTTGCGGAATCAGGCCGATGCCGCGCCACTGGCGGTCGGTGGGTTCAAACACCTGTTTGAGCAGCTTTTGCGCCGGTTTCAGCCCGTCATACGTAACCGCGCGCACGTATTGATTTTCCACTTCGGCCCGGTCTTCTTCCAATTGCTTCACCGCCATGTAAATGCCGTGCAGCAAATCCAGCGGCTCAAAGCCGGTGACGACTATCGGCACGTTGTATTTTTGGGCCAACGGCGGGTATTCCCAGTAGCCCATCACCGCGCACACGTGGCCGGCGGCCAGAAAACCCTGCACCAGATTGTGCGGCGAGCCAAGAATTGCTTCCATGGCCGGCGGCACCAGCACGTGCGAGCACAAAATTGAAAAGTTGGTCAGCCCCAGTTGCCTGGCCTGAAATACAGCCATCGCATTGGCCGGGGCGGTGGTTTCAAACCCTACGGCAAAAAACACGACCTCGCGGTCCGGGTTTTTTTGGGCCAGTTTAACCGCATCCAGCGGCGAATAGACCATGCGCACGTCGCCGCCCTGCGCCTTGACGCTGAGCAGATCGGTTTGGGAACCCGGTACCCGCAGCATATCGCCAAAACTGGTAAAGATGACTTCCGGGCGGCGGGCCACGGCCAGCGCTTTGTCAATCAACTCCAGTGGGGTCACACAGACCGGGCAGCCGGGGCCATGCACCAGCGTGATCTCTTTGGGCAGCAGTTCATCAATGCCAAATTTGATGATGGTGTGGGTTTGGCCGCCGCAGATTTCCATCAGCGTCCAGGGGCGAGTGGTGATTTTATGCAGCCGCTCCACAAACTTGCGGGCGTCGGCCTCGTTGCGGTATTCGTCAACATATTTCATACGCGTTACCTGTCCTTTATAATTTATCCCTTGTCATTCGTCACTCGTCACTTTTCAGTGGGTATTCATCATTTGCTTGTTGGCACCTGTTATGGGCCAGACCAACAATGAATACCACCCGCAAGCGGGTTACTCCGGCTGAGGAATATCCAATTCGGCCAGTTCGTCCATCTGTTTGAGATAGTCAAACACTTCCATCGCCTCTTTTTCATCGATGATGCTGATGGCAAAGCCCACGTGGACCACCACGTAATCGCCAACCTGAGCTTCTGGCACATAGGCCAGGCACACTTCTTTGGTAATGCCAGAAAAGTTGACCTTACCCATTGTCATGCCCAGCGGATTTTCCTGAATTTCGACAATCTTACCCGGTACGCCTAAACACATTGTTTGTCTCCATCACGTATTGAATTCATAAGAATTTATTATAAGCAAAAAACCTCATTAGCAAAGCTACTTGGTCTTATCAGCGGTCAAAAAATTGGGCTGCGCATAGGCCGGGTTGGGATAGCTGTAAAACCCCTGCCCGCTTTTTACGCCGAGCTGGCCCCGGTCAACATAGTCCTTTAAAAATTCGGCGTTGGCCCGTAGTTGCGGCTCTTGCAGGGTTTTGGCCCAATATTCGGTAATGTGCCAGGCCGTGTCCAGCCCAACCACATCCAAAATGCCCATCGGCCCGATGCCCGTTTTCATCACGGCCATCCAGGCCCGGTCAATATTTTCAATGGAGGTGACGCCTTTGGAGGCCAGCGTGAGCGCCGCCCCGTTAAGCGCGTTGAGCATGGTATTGAACACGTAGCCGTGGTTTTCTTTGTTTAGCACGATGGGAATCTGGCCAATGCTGCCGGCAAAGCCAACGAGCAGTTCCACCACCTCCGGCGCGGTGCCGGGATGCGGCATTACGTCGGCTACCGGCGAATCCCAGACTGTTTGGTGAAAGTGCAGCGCCGCAAACTGTGCCGGCCGGCCGGTGGCGGCGGCAAACATGCTGGGGATGAGCGACGAGGTGTTGGAGGTGAAAATGGTGTGCGGCGGGCACAGGGCGTGAAACTGGGCAAATACCCGGCCTTTAAGCTCCGGGTCCTCCGGCACCGACTCGCTGACCAGGTCGGCATTGGCTGCGGCCGCGGCCGGGTCGCTGCCAGTGCGAATGCGGGCCAGCACGTCAATGGCGGCCAGTTGGCTCAGCCTGCCGGCAGCAACAAGCTGGTCGGCATAATTTTTTATCTGAGCCTGCGCCGGTTCTAATGCCTCCGGCTTCACATCAAACAGAGTGACGTTGTAGCCGTACACGGCGCATTGCAGGCCAATTTGCTGGCCCATTGTCCCCGCGCCGATGATGAGAATATTCCTGATCTGGTCGAGTTGCATGGTGGGTTCCTTTGAAAGTCAAATGGTTACAATTATGCTTGGATACATACACACGCAACACGTATTGCGTGTTCCGTCATTTTCCGGCTAACCGCGCTGCCGCCACGGCGATTTGCCCCAGGCTGATGCCGCCATCGTTGGGCGGCACGTGTTTGTGCAGCAGCACTTTAAAGCCGGCCTGCCGCAGCGCCAGCGCCGCCCGCTCGGTGAGCAGCCGGTTTTGGAAACAACCGCCGCTGAGGGCGACGGTCTCCTGCCCCACCTGCCGGGCCACCGCTACCATCGATTCAACCAACGCGTTGTGAAACCGGGCCGAAATGACGGCCGGGGAGACGCCGCGCCGCACATCAGCCAGAATCGCTTCGAGCAACGGCTGCCAGTCAAGTACAAATTGCGAATTGCGAATTGCGAATTGCGAATTAACCGGCAGCGGGTACGCGCCGGATTCGGCGGGGTCGGCGGCAAATTCCAGAGCCATTGCCGCCTGGCCTTCAAAATTAACCCGCTGGTGCAGGCCGATGAGCGCGGCTACGCCATCAAACAGGCGGCCGGCGCTGGTGGTGACCGGCGCGTTGATGCCTTTGGCCAGCATTTGCCCCAGCAAACGGCGCTCGGCGGCGGCGAGGGCGGCGATGGGCGGCAGGTCGTCGCGCTTCAGCGCGGCCTGGCCAAACATCTCCCATAGCAGGGCCAGCGCCACCCGGCGCGGCTCTTTCACCGCGGCGTCACCGCCGGGCAGACGGAACGGCCGCAGGTGCGCCACCCGCTCAAAATCGGCGGCATTGCCCCACAAAAATTCGCCGCCCCAAATAGCGCCGTCCGCGCCAAAGCCGGTGCCATCCCAAATAATGCCCAGCGCGGGGCCGGTTTCGCCGTTTTCAGCCAAACACGCAGCCAGGTGAGCGTGGTGATGCTGAACCGCGATTTTTGATTTTTGATTTACGATTTTCGATTGGGTTGAGTCATCAGCCATTGGTAATTGATCATTGGCAATTGATAATTGTTCCTGCGTCCATTTTGTGGAGAGATACTCCGGGTGCAGATCGTGGGCGATGGCCACGGGTTCGGCTTCGTACAGGCGCAGAAAATCGGCGATGACCCGCTCAAAGGCGTGCATCGACTCGGCGGTTTCCAAATCGCCAATGTGCTGGCTGATAAACACCTGATTTTTCACGCTGAGGGCGACGGTATTTTTGAGGTGCGCGCCCACCGCCAGAATCGAGGGTAAGTCATCGCGCAGCAAAACCGGCAACGGGGCAAAACCACGCGCCCGGCGCAACAGGCGGGTCTCGCCCTCGAGCAGCCAGGCCACGCTGTCGTCTACGTGGCGCTGAATGGGGCGGTTGTGCAGCATAAAGGCATCGGC
The DNA here is from genome assembly GCA_022071955.1 of Anaerolineae bacterium. GTDB lineage: Bacteria > Chloroflexota > Anaerolineae > 4572-78 > J111 > J095. The sequence goes on along the minus strand of JAJVIM010000021.1, from coordinate 115,081 downwards.
AATGTGGCCGAGCCGCTGGCGGGCTTCATCGTTATCAATGCAAATGGGTTCGTCTGACAGGTTGCCGCTGGTTGCCACCACCGGCCGGCCAAACCGGGCCAGCAGCAGGTGGTGCAGCGGGGTGTAGGGCAGCATTACCCCCACATAGGGATTGCCGGGCGCGATGCCGGCAGCGATCGGCGCGTTGGGCCGGCGCGGCAACAGCACAATGGGCGCTTCGGCGGAAGTGAGCAGCGTTTCGGCCTGCGGCGAAATTTCTACCAGCGCGCGGGCCTGTTCGATGGTGGGGGCCATCAGGGCCAGCGGTTTGTCGGTGCGGTGTTTGCGCTGGCGCAGGCGGGCCACGGCTTCGGCGTTGACCGCATCGACCATTAAATGGAAGCCGCCCAATCCTTTCACAGCGACGATGAGGCCGGCGCTCAGCGCCGCTGCGGCGTCGGCCAGCGCCGCAGGCCGGGGGGACTGGGGGGCGTCTCTCCGAACAAATTCCAACTGCGGCCCGCAGACGGGGCAGGCGTTGGGCTGGGCGTGAAAGCGGCGATCAAGCGGGTTGGTGTACTCGGCCTGGCACGCCGGGCACATTTTAAAGTGGTGCATGGTGGTGTTGGGGCGGTCGTAGGGGAGCGCCTGAATAATACTGAAACGCGGGCCACAGTTGGTACAATTGGTAAAGGGGTATCCGGCACGGCGGTCAGATGGAGTGAGCACTTCAGCCAGACAATCGGGGCAGGTCGCAACATCGGGCAAGACGAGCACGGTTTTAGCGCCGTGCTCCTCGCTGTGCCGGATTTCAAACTGCTTGTATCCAAGCGGTAGCCGCTGGTCGGCAGACAGGCTGTGGATAATGGCCCGGGGTGGTTTTTCTTTGGACAGACGCTCCAAAAAGCTATCTAAAGCAGCTTGATCCCCCTCAACCTCAATAAAAACACCTTTTGAATTGTTAATGACCCAACCGGTCAGGGCCAGTTCGGTGGCCAGGCGGTATACAAACGGGCGAAACCCAACGCCCTGCACCGCACCTTTGATTTCGACACACAGACGCTGACCGGCAGCGGGCAACGAGGCGGACATCACCTAGCCTTTGGGCGCGGCCTGTTGGGCCAGCCAGGTGATCCAGTCGTCCAGCCCGGCGCCGGTTTTGCTGGAGACAATGAAAATGGGGGCATTTGGATTGACCATCTGCACGCCGCGTCGGAAATAATCGACGTCGAATTCAAATACTTCGATCATATCGGCTTTGTTGAGAATGACCGCATTGGCGGCCACAAACATGGTGGGGTACTTGTAGGGTTTGTCGTGGCCTTCTGGCACGCTGGCCACAACGATATTCAGATCGCTGCCAAGTTTAAAGTTAGCCGGGCAAACAAGATTGCCAACGTTTTCAATAAACAGCAGGGTGATGTCGTTTAGCGGGAGTTGCGGTAAGGCGGAGCGGATCATGGGCGCGTCGAGGTGACAGCCGCCGCCGGTGTTAATCTGGACTACGGGAATGCCTCTCGCCGATATTTTATCAGCATCGATGCTGGATGCCAAATCGCCCTCAATGACGCCGGGCCGGAGCGCAGGCGGCAGGCGGTTACAGGTGGCCAGAATAAAGGTGGTTTTGCCCGCGCCGGGGGAAGCCATCAAATTGAGGGCAAAAATTTGGTGGGATTTCAGAAGGTCGTCATTTTCCTCGGCAATTTGATCATTGGCGTTGAGAATTTCTTTAACTACCGGAATGGTTTTCATCGTCAACCTCAATACTTTCTACATAAAATTCTTTGCCGCCGGCCACAACCAGCCGGCTGCTGCCACATCCGGGGCAAACCGGAACCAGCGGCGGTTTAACGGGCGTTTGCTGCTGGCAGTCCAGGCAGGTGGCGGTGGCCGCTTCGCGCCGAAAATTGAGCGTCGCGCCTTCGGCCAGGGTATCTTTGCTCAGAATATCAAAATAAAACTGCACCGAATCATCGATGATGCTGGTCATCTCGCCGATGACCAGATTGATGGCCAGCACTCGCCCGCCGCCATTTTGTTGGGCGGCGTCAACAGCAATCGAGAGAACGCTTTGGGTTACGGGGAGTTCGTGCATGGGTTAGCCTGCCACCAGCTCCCAGTTTTGCAGCACTTGCGCGGCGCGGGCCACAATTTCCGGCACAGCCGCGGCAACGGTGGCGCTCAACTCGGTGCCAATGGACAGGTCGGCCGGCTGCGCGCCGATGAGGTGCAGGTGCGGCGGCAGCTTGCCGCGCATGTTGGCCAGCCCCAGCACCTCCTGAAACGTTACCTGGTGCTGCGACATTTTGACACCGGTGTAGAGCGGAATATCATCGCGGGCCAGTTCGATGACAGCGCCGGGTGGCCGGCGGCCGTCGATGGCGTCCAGCACCAGCAGGTGGCTGCACTCTTCTACCACCATCAGCAAATTGAGACCCAGCACCCCGCCATCTAAAAATTCAACGCCGGGAACCCGGGTGCCAAGGTGAGCTTCAACGGCGTGCAGCGCATGCACGCCCATGCCTTCGTCGCTGTTGAGAATGTTGCCCAGGCCCAAAACAACTTTGCGGTCAGGTTGGGTTACGGGCATTGCACAAAACCCTGGCTCCACAGGCAGCCGCCGCAGGTGGGAAAAGTATTGTGCGAGCAATCGACCCAGTTGCCGGGGAAGCGTTCGCAGCCGCCGCAGGTGCTGCACGGCGAAAACGGAAAATCGAGCAGCCGTTGGCGGTGGGCAGTAAATTCCGGCGATTCCCAAATTTGCCCCAGCGATTGCTGGTTGATGTTGCCCAGGCTGAGATGGGTGATCTGCTTGCGGCGGTTGAGCAGGTAAGTGGGATGATCGTGCAGTAGCGGCAGGCAGGGGCTAACTTCGCCATCCTGGCGGATGGCGGCGTAACCTTCCTGGGCAAAGCGGCAGTAATTGTTGCGGCGACTCATACTCTGGTCCAACCAACTCAGGCTGACCGTGGAGTCGTACAGGTCGCTCACCGGGCCGCGGATGTCGGTGTCCATATCCATTTTGGGCAGGTTCATATCCGGCACCCAGCGCGAGGCGCGATAGGCTGCCGAACGCAGTGAGCGGCTGTATAAAATTTCGCCTTCCATATCCGGGGTGTGCGGCACCAGATTTGAAACCTGGATTTCCCACGCGCCCAGGTAGGTGGCCAGCGCCGGCAGTTTGGGCAGATCAGCCACATTGCTGCGCATGGCCACAAATGAAATGCCGACCTGCGGGTTGCTGTGGCGGCCTTTGCCGCGTAGTTTCAACCGGCGCAGGTGGCGCAGATTGTCGATGACCGTTTTGTAATCGCTGCGAACGCGGATGTTGTTGTACAACTCCGGCTGCACTGAGTCAATGGAAACCATCAGCCGATTGAGGTCCAGCTCAATGAGCGCCTCGGCCATTTTGGGGGTGAGCAGCATGCCATTGGTGGTGATTTCAACCTTGGCGCCGGTAGCTTTGGCCAGCCGCACCATCTCTAAAAAATGGGGGTGGGCCAGCGGCTCGCCGTAGCCGCTCAGGTGGATGGTGGGGGGCGCGGGCAGTTGGGCCACATCGTCCATCAATTTGGCAAAGGTGGCCAGCGGCATATGGCCAATGGGTTCGTCCCAGGTTCGGCGCAGGCACATTTGGCAGTCAAGGTTGCAGGCGGTGGTCGCTTCGATATAGAGTTTGTTCAAAGAATCGGCTTGTACCATGAGTCACTCCTTTGGCGTGGTAAATCTGTGTAACAGTCTATCACACGCCGGTCTGTTGGTGATAGTGCCTAAAGTCACTATTTTTTATGACATTTGTTACTAAAAATAGGGCGGGCTGTGGCCCTCACCTAAAAATTCACCCTGACCCCCGGTGGGATCAGACCGGGAGCCAGGGTGTTAAAGAGGAGGTGAAACCAGCGTGAAAAGGCGCAGACCGGCCCGGCTGCCATTCCCGGCCAGTCTGCGGGTCTACGTAAAGCAGACGTTCAAACCGGTACCCACCGCGCCAATCTCTTCGCCGTTGGCATCGATCATGTGGATGGCACAGGCCATGCACGGATCAAACGAGTGAATGGTGCGTAAAATTTCCAGCGGCCATTCCGGTTTGGCCAGGGTGTGATTTTCCAGCGCGGCTTCGTAGGCGCTGGGTTGGCCCAGGTGATCGCGCGGGCTGCCGTTCCAGGTGGTTGGCACCACCTGCTGGTAGTTATCGATTTGCCCGTTTTTAATGACCACCCAGTGACCGAGCGCGCCGCGCGGTGCTTCCATGTAGCCAAAGCCTTTGGCATTTGACGGCCAGGAAATGGGTTCCCACTTGCTGTCGTCAAAGGTGCGGGTGTTGCCGGCCTTGATCAGGCCGATCAGGTCATCGTAAAACACGCGCATGGCATCGCCGATGACTTTGGTTTCAACCCCGCGGGCGGCGGTGCGGCCCAGCGTGGAGAAGAGCGCCTCTACCGGCGCATCGAGCGTGGCCAGCACTTGGTCTACCAGCTCTTTGGTTTGGGCGTGGCCGCTGGCGTACAGCACCAGCGCCCGGGCCAGCGGGCCAACTTCCATCGCTTTTTCGTCCCAGCGCGGCGATTTGAGCCAGCTATATTTCTGCTCCACTTCCAGCAGCTCGTAGGGCGGCTGCGGGCCGGTGTAGTTGAACTCGGTTTCGCCTTCCCACGGGTGCAGGCCCACGCCATCACCGTTGCTGTAATCGTACCAGCTATGGGCAATGAACTCTTTCATGCGGTCAAAATCGTTGGGGTCGGGCTGGATAACGTTGCTCAAATCGCGGTTGAGGATGACCGCGCGCGGGATCAGCAGCTTGTCGATTTCGTTGTATTTGCCCAGCGGGAACTCACCCCAGGTGAGGAAGTTGCCCAGCCCCTCGCCCACGGCGGCGTAATCCTTGTAAAACGGGGCGATGGCCAGCAAATCCGGCAGGTAGACCTGATCGACAAAGTTGATGATTTTGGTGATGCTGTCGTTGATGATGGCCAGCCGTTCGGCGTTGAGGGCGGTGTCGCTGTTCAAATCGATGGGCATGGGCACGCCGCCAACCACAAAGTTGGGGTGCGGGTTTTTGCCGCCAAAAATGGTGTGGATTTTAACCGCGTCTTTTTGCCAGTCGAGCGCTTCCAGATAGTGGGCCACCGCCAGCAGGTTGACCTCCGGCGGCAGTTTGTAGGCCGGATGGCCCCAGTAGGCGTTGGCAAAAATGGAAAGCTGCCCGCTATCGACGATGGCCTGCACCTTCTGCTGCACATCGGCAAAGTAGGCCGGCGACGACAGCGGCCAGTTGGAAATGGATTGCTGAATGGCGGCGGTTTGGGCGGGGTCGGCTTTGAGAGCGTTGACCACATCCACCCAATCGAGCGCGTGCAGGTGGTAAAAGTGCATGACGTGATCGTGCACGTACTGCTGGGCAATCATCAAATTGCGGATAAGGTTGGCCGCCGGCGGAATTTCAATGCCGAGCGCGTCTTCCACGGCGCGGATGCTGGCAAAGGCATGCACGGTGGTGCAAACGCCGCAACTGCGCTGGGTAAAGGCCCAGGCATCACGCGGGTCGCGCCCTTTGAGGATTTTTTCGATGCCGCGCACCATTGTGCCGGATGAATAGGCGGCGGTGATGGTGTTGCTGCTGTCCACCTCGGCTTCAATGCGCAGGTGCCCCTCAATGCGGGTAATGGGATCAACTACTAATCTTTTGGCCATAATCGCCTCCTATTCCTGGTTACGCAGCCAGGCCAGAGCTTCCTCTTCGCTGGCAAAATATTTTACATCGTGCGTGTAGTAGCTCTCTGAAATGTTGAATATTTCGGGGTCAAGCTCCGCGCCGAACACGGCCGTAGTCGGCATCATGGGGCGGAACTGTTTGAGGTTGCGGGCGCACTGCTCGCCGGTGGTTTCGCGCAGATCAACCAGTAGCTTGCCGCGATAATCTTCCAGAAACCTGGCCAGCGCGCGCACATCTTCGTGAGAAAATTCTGCCGTGTGCCGGCAGCGCATAATCCCAACCTCAACCGGAGTAATGGTAAATGCAGCCATCATTCTCTCCTATTCTTCCAGTGCTTCGGCCACCATTTCTGACAGGCCGCGCACTTTGAATTTGGCGTTATGATGCTGAATGCCGTCTAAAAATTGCAGGCGGCAGTTAGAGCAGGTCATGGCCACGGTTGACGCGCCGGATTTTTCCACCTGCTCAATCTTCAGCTTGAACACGTCAAAGCGCAGCGGGTCGGCTTCTTTAATGGCGATGACGCCGCCCCCGCCGCCGCAACAAATGCTCTCTTCGCTGTGGGGCGACATCTCTTTAAAAGATTTGGGCGCGATGATGTTGAGAATCTGGCGCGGTTCTTTGATGTGACCGCCGCGCCGCTGAATTTTGCAGGCGTCGTGAAAAGTGATGGCCCCGTTGGTGTCAAAAAAGCCGGGTTTCAGTTTGATGCGACCGCTGCCAACAAACTCGCCCATTACGCCGGCAATGTGCGTCACTTCGATGTCTGGCACGTCCATCATATTGGGCGCGGTCCAGCGCATGGCGTCGTAGGCGTGGCCGCACTCGGTAACAACGATGCGCTTGACGCCCAGCTCTTTGGCCCCGTCAAACACCCGGTTGAGGAATAATTTGGTGCGCTCGTGGCTGCCTTCGTAAAAGCCAAAATTCACCACCTCGCGGGCTTTGGTGCTGATGGTCCAGTTTTCGCCGGCGGCGTCCATAATTTTGGCGATGGCTCCCAGGTTGTCGGGGAATTTCATCACCTCGATGGAGCTGAAAATCACCAGCGTGTCGGCCCCTTTTTTGTTGATGGGGATGTCGATGTCCCACTCGTCGCAAATCCAATCGATGCGCTCTTCAAACAGGTCGTCGGTGACCCCCAGCGGGCTGCCAATTTCTACCTGTTTCATCACCGCGTCTTTGAGGTCCTGCGGCACCACCCCGGCTTCGGCCAGCCCGGCGCGCACATCGTGGATCAGCGGCCCCAACTGAATGCCCATCGGGCAGGCCAGCGAGCATTTGTTGCACACGGTGCAGGCCTGGTACACCAGATCGCTCCAGTGGGTCAGGTCAGCGTCGGTAATGGGCTTTTCCAGCCCCAGCCCCATTTTGATTTTGCCCATTACCCCAAAACGCTGTTCGTAGGCGCGGCGCAGCAGTTCCACTTTCCACACCGGCGCATATTCCGGGTTGCCGCTGGCCTGGTAAAAATGGCAGGCTTCGGCGCAAATGCCGCAGCGGGTGCAGGCTTCAAGCTGCGAGGCAATCCAGCCGCCGGTTTCTTTGACAAACGTGTTAATTGCGGTTGTTGTTGCAGTTGTCATGGCAGCCTCCTATGGCGATACCGCCCGCTTGCCGTACTCCAGCCCGTGGATGGTGCGCGAGAAGAAGTAAAACATAAAGTGGGAGATTCGGCTGAACGGAATCCAGACCAGCATAATGTTGATGGTAATCATGTGCAGGCTAAACAGCGCCTCGTACTCAAAAAACATGTGGTGGAACATCATGTAGCCGGTGAGCATGGGCAAAAAGACCACCAGCCAATTGAGAAACTCCGGCCAGCCGCTGATCAGCCGCAGCACCGGGTTGTAATGGCGGTAAACAATCAGCACCAGCATGGCGATGATAGCTACTGCCGCCAGCCAGTCGATGACCGGTGTGGGCAGGGTGGGCCAGCCAAATCCCAGCAGGCTCTTCCAAACGAGCATGTGGGCCGTGCCCAAAAAGATTACCGCAAACAACCCCAAATGAAACAAACCGCCGGCAAAAAAGGTGATGGCGTTACGGTTGGCAATATTTTTAATCCACGGCACAAAGGGCAGGATGACGAGTCCCTTTAAAAACGATTTGACCACGCCGCCCAGTTTGCTGCCGCGAGCGGCGGTGCGGTCTTTGCTCCAGCCCAGAGCGACAATCTGCGCCAGCCGAAACAGCATCCCGGCGATAAAAATGAGCAGCGCCGCGTAAAACATGGGGCCGCGGGTAAATTCTAACAGCGCATCCCAATTCATGACTCTGCCTCCTCGGTTTTGTGGGCCTGTTTCTTTTGGGCGTTGTTCATGGCCGCCACGCCAACCCCGGCCACAATTCCCACCGCTGCGGCCGCGCCGGCTGCCGCCAGCGTGGGCCGCTGCAACGGCGCGGACTGGCCCTGATAAAAGCCGCCGCCGTCCCAAAAATTCGGCTCCGAGCAGCCAATACAGGGGTGGCCGCTCTGAATGGGGAACGACAGCCCGTTGCTCCATTTTATGCTGGCGCAGGCGTTGTAGGTGGTTGGTCCTTTGCAGCCCAGCTTGAACAAACACCAGCCGGCCCGCGCGCCTTCGTCATCAAAACTGTTGGCAAACTTGCCGGCCTCGTAAAAGGGGCGGCGCAGGCAGCGGTCGTGAATGGCCTGGCCGTAAAACGGTTTGGGCCGATTTAACTCGTCCAGCTCCGGCGGGCCGCCAAACACCAAAATATGGGCGATGGTGCCGGTGGTGGCTTCCGGAATGGCCGGGCAGCCGGGAATATTGATCACCGTTTTGCCGGGCAGCACCTCCATCACCGATTTGGCCCCGGTGGGGTTGGGGCTGGCAGCGGGCAGGCCGCCAAAGGCGGCGCAGTTGCCGGTGGAGATGATGGCCAGCGCGCCTTCGGCGGCTTCCAGCAGCAATTGCTCGGCGCTTTTGCCGCCGATGGTGCAGTAGGCGGCGTTGGGGCCGGTGGGGATGCTGCCCTCAACCACCAGCACGTACTGGCCGTGGTATTCCTGCATTATTTTTTGTTTGTTTTCTTCGGTTTGAAAGCCGGCCGCGGCGGTGAGAGTTTCGTGGTATTCAATGGAGAGTGTGTTGAGCACCAGATCAACCAGCGTGGGTGATTGCGAGCGGGTGAGCGCCTCGCTGCAACCGGCGCAGTCCTGAAACTCCAGCCAGATAACCGGCAGGCGGGGTTTGGTTTCCAGGGCGCGGGCCACCAGTTGAGCCGGTTTGTAGGCCGGCTTGTGCAGATGGCGGGGCAGGTTGCTGGCCTGAATGGGCGGGGCAACCTTCAGCCCCATCGCCCCCACCAGCAATCCGCACATCTTCATAAAATCGCGCCGGGAAACGCCGTTTTTGCGCAGATTTTCGTAAATTGTTTCTTTTTTCATAGATGCTCCCTCCTCACAGGAGTAGGGAGTAAGGAGCAAGGAGCAGGGAGAACCTTTGTTGGCGCTCCCTTGCACCCTGGCTCCCTGCTCCCCGGCTATTCACATGAAATGCCTTCGGCTTCGATGGCGGCTTTATAGGCGGCCAGCCCGTCCGGGCCAAACGCCAGCGAACCTTTTTCGGTGTCCCAATGGCTGGGCTTCATTTCGGCAATCCAGCCGTCACCGTAGGGATCGTTCACAGCCAGGTTGGGGTTGTCGGCCAGTTTTTCGTTGGCGGCCACCAGCGTACCGCTGACCGGCGCGGGCACCGGCCCCACAAATTTACTGCTTTCAACGGTGGCCAGGCTCTTTTTCTGCTCGATGTCTTTGCCAATTTTGCGGCTTGAAACAGTGACGGCCGACAGGTTGCCGCCGGCCAGCTTGGCCGCGACGGTGGTCATGCCGACGCGGATGTTGCCGTTATCCAGCGGTTTGCACCAGATGTGTTTATCGGTGAAGTAGTAGAGGTCATCGGGGAGGTTACAGCCGTTGACGGTGGTCATAAGATGATTCCTTTCAGTGACACGGTTTAAAACGAAATCAACTTGTCGGCGTTGGCCACAACTTCAAAACCGGCCGCGGCGCTCACCAGTTCAGCCTCGGGAATGAGGTCATCCTGAGTCATCCGGTGCATTTCCATGCTGGGCATACACGCGCCCAGTTTTACGCCGGCCTGCATGGCCATCTGCATAAATTGTGCCACCGATTGCCCGCCTTCGCCCATCGGGAAGGTGTTTTCAGCGACGCCTTTTTTGAGCAGCAGCGTGCCCATGCTGGTGCAGTAAACAATGGTATCAAAGCCTTCGGCGGCGGCCATGCTGGCCATGTAAAAGGGCGTGGCGCAGCGTTCTGGCATGTTTGGCCCGGCGGCCATGACAATAACAAAACTTTCGCTCATTTTTTGTCTCCTTTGATAATTTATAACTATTCAATTAACAACTTTGTCATCCCGATTAAAGGATTTTGCCGGAAGAAGAAACAAATTATAACTCAGTTATAATCTGATTATGACTGAGTTATAACTGCATTATAACAGTGTCATAAATTTATTTTTGTCTCTAAACGGCCGATTGCGCCGGGTGACTAAAAGGTCAGGACGGTTTTACTCTCTTCGGCCATTTCCCACATGGCCGCGCCACCGGCCATTTCCACCTCGTCAATCAGGTCACTCACCTGCAAGTCGTGCAGCTCGGTGGCGGCGCTGCAGGCCACAAATTTTACGCCGGCGTCGAGCGCGTCGCGCAGAAACTCGCCGGCCGATTTGCCGCCGGCTTTGGGGTATACGTCATCGGCCAGCCCTTTTTTCAGCAGCAGCACCCCATCGATGGTGAAAAACATGGTCACGTCGTATTCCATTACCGCGGCGAGCTGGGCAAAAAAGAAGGGGGTGGCGCAACGGCGCGGCGTGTCGGGGCCGCTGGTCATCACAATCAGTACTTTGTCGTCCATAATTGGTAGCCCTCTAGTAGGTCAGCACGTTGGTGGCTGACATAATTTCTGCGATTTGCGCGCCGGCGTTGGCCATTTCTGCGCCTTCAACCAGGATGTCGTCGCTGAGCTGGCGCGATTTGAAACAGGGGCCGCACAACAGCATTTTGCCGCCCATTTCTACAAACACGTCCAGCAGCTCGGCCAGAGGCGGAAAATTTTCGGCGTGGATATGGTTGGCAATGCCCTGGCGGGCCAGCAGCACTGCGCGGGCCTGCATCAGCATCACCACTTCCACGTCGCTGGCCTGGGCGGCGGTGGCCATTACAAAGGGGATGGTGGCCAGTTCGGGGTCGTCCGGGCCGTGGGTGCAGACAATTACCAATTTTTCTGACATATTGTCCTCCGCGGATTATTTCAAGCGTTTGATAAAAAACACAAACTTACCGTTTTCTTCGCCGGTTTCCAGCAGTTCCTGCCCGGTTTTTTTGGCCCAGGCTTTCATATCATTCAGCGAACCGGGATCGGTGGAGATCATTTTGAGCACAGCGCCCAGCTCAAGTTCGCCAATTGCTTTTTTGGTTTTGATGATGGGCATGGGGCAATTTAAGCCACTACAATCGAGGACTTCGTCAAATGGTACGGCCATCAGGTTAACTCCTTTGTCCTAAATTTTGTCAGTTGATTTATGCCGGATCCAGGGTGCTCATTTCGGCGATCAGCCGAAGCCGGTTGCGGAAGGCGGCCCGTTCTTTGCCCACCTGGCCAAAAGTTTGGGCTACTTTTCCCAGCCATTGGCCAATTTTGGCTTGTGTCCGGTTGGTGAGCACCGGAATTTCCTGAGCGGCGTCAGCCAGGGCAGTGGCATCAAGGTTGAATTTGTGGGCGAGGGTGTCGAGGCGGGTTTGTTCGTCGGTGGGGATGGGCGGGACGGCATAAAATTGGCCGGCAACCAGCATGGCCTCCAGCCCGTCGTTCACTTCAATTGGGGCGCAGGCATATTGCAGCCCGGCGTGGCAGGCCAAAAACTGCGGCTGGCGCGGCGACAGGCGGGCCAACTTTTGCCACGATTCAACGCAGGCGGCCTGTCCGGCGGCGCTGGATTGAATGAGCTGGCAAAAGCGGCTGCAATTACTGATGGTCGTTAGCGGCTGGCCGTTGGGCTGGGTGGTCACGGCGCCTACGTCGGCCAGTTCGGCAAATACATCCTGAATGGCCTGAACGCACGGCACCGGCAGGGTTTCGGCGGGGGGAGCTGGTTCGGCGGCGGGGTCACATTCTGCCGGCCGCCCGCTGAGCATGGCCTCTACCTCGTCCCGGGGAAAGCGCCATTGGTTGCCAACTTTAACGCCCATCAACCGCCCGGTTTTTAGCATGCGGTACACCGTGGTGCGGTCAACTTTGAGCAAATCTTGCAATTGTTTGGTGGTGAGCAGATTGTCCATCAGATGCAACTTGTTGTATTCTTTTGCAATATAATACAACTTATTGCTATAGTAATATATTGTTTAATATGATTACAGTGACAAATGTCACCTAAAATAGATGACATTTGTCACTGGGGCGGGATGGTGAAAAAGAAGAAGGTGTTTGAACACCGGCATCGAAGGCGAAGGAGTTAATCCGGCTTAACTGCCGGCAGCTTGCAGCACCGCGTCGGAGAAGTTTTCCGGAGTAACGCCCGGCGATTGGATGTTCAGCCGGTGATACAGATCGCTCAGGCGAGCCACCAGCGCCTCGCGCTGGACGCCGACGCCGCGCAGCGCCGCCTCAATGGCAACCAGGCCCGAGGCCGGCAACATGGTGAAATCGCCGGACAGGGCAATGTCGTCAATGTGGCCCTCGCGCAGGCGGGCCGTCACCCGGATGAGACCGCCGGGTGCTTTGAGCGCGGTTTCAACCACGCGCACATCCTGGTGAATTTTTACGCCTACCTGTTTGAGGCTGCCCTTTTGAAACAGCCAGTCGTCGGCGGCAAATGCGGCATCGAGCCGGGCGGCTATGGCTTCTTCTTCTGCGGTCAGTTCGCCGGGCACAATTTCGGCGTTGAGCGCGGCGGCGCACTGGTCGATGTACAGTTTTTTCACGGCCGCCCGATCAGGCGGGGTGGGTAGTAGCTCGGCCATGGTGACCATGTACTGTTCCAGGCTTTCAAAAATCTTGTCGCGCATTTTTTCGCTGGGCACTTTGAGGATGCGGGCCATGGTTGCTTTGTCAAAATCAAACATCAGGCTGCCCACCACCACCTGCCCCTGGCCAATTTGGGCCGCGCCGGTGCCGCCAATTTTTTTGCCGCCTACGTGAATATCGTTGACCGGCCGCAGGTAAGCATCAATGCCAAGGGTTTGGTAGGTTGCAACCAGCGGTTCAATGTACAGCCGGTACTGGTCTTCCAACTTAACCGGCAGTTGGCCGGGTTGGAACACCCATTGGGTGAACACCTGCCCGTCGTCCAGGTACACTGCCCCGCCGCCAACCTCGCGCCGGTAAACAGGCAGGTTGTGCTGGCGGCAGTAATCCAGATCGACCTCTTTCTCCAAATTCTGATGAAAGCCGACGCAGGCATACGGCTGGGCCGGGCTGACCAAAATGATGGTGTTGGGTGTATCGGGGGTCATGGCGTGGGCAACGGCGTGATACACCGTTTGCGAGCGAATTGGCGAAACAGTGCCCAGATCAAGATAGCGAATGGGATTCATACAGTACCTCCGGTGGGTTGTTAAACACAGGTCAGGCTGGTGAGTCTTCAACCAGGCGATGGTGCCGGGTCATCACATCACCCAAAATGCTGCGCATAATTTCCAGCGCTTCCAGCACGCGCGGGTCGGCCAGCCGGTAGTAAACATAAGAGCCATCGCGCCGGGTGATGACCAGCGCGCGGTCTCGCAAAATTTTGAGGTGTCGGGAAACGGTGGCTTGGGGCAGCTTCAGCGCGTCTACCAGTTGGTTCACGTGTTTGGGGCTTTCGCCCAGTTCATACAGTAAAGCGATGCGCGTGGGATCGGCAATGGCCTGGCACAGGTTGGCGTGCATGCTTCTGAGTTCCTGAATATCGGGTTTGTTCATCAACTTCTGCCCTCTTTTAAAACTTCATTCGGGTATACGAATATTTCAATTTCTTTGATGTTACCACAGAGCGGCTGGTAAAAACCAGTGACAATTGACACCTTTTTAGCGACGTTTGTCATATAGGTTGATTGGCCAATGCCGAATATCACATTTAATACAACTTATTGCAATACATTGCCATAGTATAAACATATAAAAAGATGTGATAGTGACAAATGTCACATCTTTTTGTGACATTTGTCACTATCACGAAAGTGGTCTGCGTGTTATATTTTTCACGAGGCAATGTATTCGGAATTGCGAATATGGTCATACCGGTTGAGATCGGGGCTGCTCATCGCTGGCAGCGTGCGGGCATCGCCAGGTATGAAAATCGCCGGGCCTGCAAGATTGTTCTTTTTGCAGGTCTTTATCTTGCCCGGCTTCAACCCGCGGCATCACTTGAACTGGACTGACGCTTGAACCCAAACGAGGCGCTATGAAAAATTCTAAATATATTTGGCTGCTTGGCACCACCGTTACACTGGCCATCATTATTATCCCCATTTTTCTCTTTGTGCAACCGTCAACCCTACCGCGCGACAACCCCCAGGCGCACGTGCCCACGCCCACCCTGCACACCGACCACAAAGACCTGATGCCCGGCCCCTACGAAACCGGCCAGGAAGTAACCGCTGCCTGCCGCACCTGCCACCCCCAATCCGCCGAGCAGGTGATCCACACGTCTCACTGGCGTTGGGAAAGCGACCCGGTCTACTCGCCGGAGCACAACAAAGAGATTGCCCTGGGCAAAAAGAACGCCATCAACAACTTCTGCATCGGCATCGAAGGCAACTGGCCGGGCTGCACCAGTTGCCACACCGGCTACGGCTGGCAGGACGACACTTTTGACTTTTCCAACACGGCCGCGGTTGACTGCCTGGTGTGCCACGACCAGACCGGCGGCTACAAAAAGGGGCAGGCCGGTCTCCCAAAAGAGGGGGTTGATCTGGCGGCGGCGGCGCAGAGCGTGGCCAGCCCCACCCGCGAAAATTGCGGTAGCTGTCACTTTAACGGCGGCGGCGGCAACGCCGTAAAACACGGCGACCTTGACGAAAGCCTCTACTACCCCACCGCCCGCATCGACGTGCACATGGGCGAGCTGGGTTTTCAGTGCATCACCTGCCACCAAACCAGCGACCACAACATCAAAGGCCGCTCGCCGTCGGTGAGCATTGGAGCGCTGGCCACCCAAAATCAGGTCTACTGCACCGATTGCCACAATGAAACGCCGCACACCGACCAGCGGCTCAACGACCACACCGACGCCGTGGCCTGCCAAACCTGCCATATCCCCACCATGGCTAAAAAAGAAGCCACCAAAATTGACTGGGACTGGAGCCAGGCCGGCCAGGATCGCCCGGAAGACCCGCACCAGTACCTCAAAATTAAGGGTCAATTTGAGTACAAAAAAGAACTGCCGCCCGAATATTTCTGGTACAACGGCACCACTCAGCGCTACATCAAGGGTGATAAAATTGACCCCACCGGCGTTACGGCGATGAACCGGCCCAACGGCGACATCCACGATCCCACCGCCAAAATCTGGCCGTTCAAAGTCCATCGCGGCAAGCAGGTGTTTGATGCCGAATACGACTACTTTTTGATCCCCAAAACCTTTGGCGAAGGCGGTTACTGGACCGATTTTAACTGGGAGCAGGCGCTGCGGCTCGGCTCGCAAACGTCCGGGCTGGCCTTCAGCGGCCAGTACGACTTTGCCGAAACCGAAATGGTTTGGCCCACCACCCACATGGTCTCGCCTAAAGAAGATGCCCTGCAATGCGTAGATTGCCACAACGAAGCCGGCGGCCGGCTCGATTGGACGGCGTTGGGCTACGAAGGCGACCCGGTGAAACACGGCGGGCGTAAATTTTCTACCGCCGTTTCGCAAAAACTCCAAGAGGATGCCCAATGAACGCCTCCACCAGATTTTCCGGTCTCAAACTGATTATCGTTGCCGGGTTGCTGGCCGGGCTGCTGGCTACCGCCGGCGTGGCTCTGGCTCAGGAGCCAACCGGCAACCTGCACCCCACCTTTCCAATTTTAGATGCCGACGGCAACAACGTGCTCAGCAGCGGCCAGCCAATTTCAACCATGAAAACCTGCGGCGGCTGTCACGATACCGCCTACATTGCCGGCCACAGCTTCCACACCGATGTAGGCCAGAGCGCCACCACCGAACCGGGCGGTGTGCCGGGCGGCCATCCCTGGGATACCAGCCCCGGCTTTTTTGGCAAATGGAACCCCATCACCTACCGCTACCTCAGCCCCGCCGGCGATGACCGGCTCGATTTGAGCACCGCCGATTGGCTGCGCCAGTTTGGTTTCAGGCACGTGGGTGGCGGCCCGGCTCAAACCACCGCCAGCGGCACGCCGTTGACTGACCTGCCGCCCGATGCGGCCAATCCCGCCGCCAGCGTGCTCAATCCGCAAACCGGCCAGCCCGAAGCGTGGGATTGGAGTAAATCCGGCACGGTTGAAATGAACTGCTTTTTGTGCCACATTGCCAACCCCAACGGCCAGGCCCGCACCGAAGCGTTGGCCAGCGGTAACTTTGCCTGGGCCAACACTGCTACCCTGCTCGGCACTGGCATTGTCACCCAAACCAACGGCCAGCTTGCCTGGAATCCCGCCGCCTTTACCCCCGACGGCCAACTGGCTCCGCAGTACGCCACCATGCAAGACCCCACCAACAGCAACTGCGGTCAGTGCCACGGCCTGGTCCACACCAGCAACGATACCCCGGTGGTTTTGCAGCAGTGCGACTGGCGCACCGCCACTACCGGCGAAATCTTCTCACCGCAGCGGCTCAATGAAACCGGCATGAACCTGCAAAACAAAGAGTCGCTGTCGCGGGCGTGGGATATTCACGCCGAGCGAGTGGTAAACTGCGTGGATTGTCACGCCTCGCTCAACAACCCGGTTTATTTTCAGGGCAGCAAGGGCGATAGCCTCAACCATCTGGTATTTGATGCCCGGCGCATCGATATTGAAGATTACCTGTACCGGCCTTCGCACCAGTTTGCCAAAGGCCAGAGCGCGCAGGGCACCGTGGCCCCGGAATACAACGACAGCATGCGCCGCTGCGAAGGCTGCCACGATGCCAACGCCGTTCACGATTGGCTGCCCTACAAGCAGGCCCACTTTGCCAGCGTTAGCTGCGAAAGCTGCCACATCCCCCAAATGCACGCGCCGGCCTTTCAACAGCTCGATTGGACGGTGGTTAATCTGGATGGCCAGAATTTACGGGTGTGTCGCGGCGCAGAAGGCGATACCGGCAACATCAACACCCTCATCACCGGCTTTGACCCCATTTTGATGCCCCAGCAGCGCCCGGAAGGCGACGCGCCGCTGAGTCCCTTCAATTTGGTGGCGGCCTGGTACTGGGTGTACGGCCAGCCGGAGCGCCCCGTGCGCCAGATCGATTTGCAAGCCGCTTTTTTGGATGGCGGAAATTATCGCACCGACGTGCTGACCGTGTTTGACACCAACAAAGACGGCGCGCTGGACAACAGCGAGTTGCGGCTGGACACGCCGGGAAAAGAGGCGCTCGTCAAACAGAATCTGGAAGCGCTGGGGCTGGACAACGTTCACATTAAGGCCGAAGTGCAGCCGTACAGTATTAGCCACAACGTAACCAATGGCGAGTGGGCTACCCGCGATTGCACCACCTGCCACAGCAGCACCTCTCGAGTGGCCGCGCCCATGCAGGTGGCCTCTTACCTGCCCGGCGGGGTTATGCCGCAATTTTTTGGCGACGGCCAGATTCACCAGGCCGGCCAGTTTGATGTGGCCGGCGATGGCAGCCTGAGTTATCGGCCCAACGTGGCCGGCCAGGGGTTGTACGTGTTTGGCTACAGCTCGGTGTCGTGGATTGACTGGCTGGGCGTGCTGGCCTTTTTGGGCACCGCCTTTGGGGTAATGGCCCACGCCGGGCTGCGGGTGGTCGCCGCCGCCCGCGCGCCGCATCGCGCTCACCAAACCCGGCGGGTGTATATGTACACCATCTACGAACGGCTATGGCACTGGCTGCAAGCGGCGGCCATCTTCCTGCTGATTTTTACCGGGTTGATTATCCACAAGCCAGATATGTTCGGTCTGTTCTCCTTCTCTTATGTGGTGCAGGTGCACAACGTGCTGGGCTTTATTTTGCTGGTAAACGCCTTTTTGGCCGTGTTCTACCACGTTGCCAGCGGCGAAATTCGCCAGTACATCCCCAAACCCAGCGGCTTTTTTGTTCAGATGATCACCCAGGCCACCTTTTACGTGCGCGGCATCTTTAAAAATGAGCAGCATCCCTTTGAAAAGACGCCGCAGAAAAAGCTCAACCCGCTCCAGCAGATGACCTACTTTGGCCTACTCAATGTGCTGCTGCCGCTGCAAGTGATTACCGGCGTGGTTATTTGGGGCATGCAAATCTGGCCAGATTGGGCGCAGATGCTCGGCGGGCTGCCGGTGCTGGCGCCGCTGCACAGCCTGATCGCCTGGCTGCTGGCCTCGTTTATTGTTATGCACATTTACCTGACCACCACCGGCCACACGGTGCTGGGCGGGATTGAATCGATGATCAACGGTTGGGACGAGGTGGAAGTTGCCAACGGCCAGCCCGCCGCCCCAACCGACCGCGCCCCGGGCGCGCAACCTGAAGCGATGGAGGCAATTTAAATATGGATGGCATGGCCAAAAAACAAGCCAAACCGTACTCAAACCCGTATATGGTCGGGGTGCTGCTGGGGGTGGTGCTGTTTGCCGCTTTCTTTCTCACCGGCAGCGGGCTGGGGGCGTCTGGCCCGCTCAACCGCTACGTAGCTTATATTGAGGATGCTATTGCCCCGCAGCACGTCAATGTGGTGCCGTATCTGGTGAGTATGGCCGGCGGCGAGAAAAATCCGCTGGATGACTACTGGGTCTTTTTGAGTATTGGCGTGGTGGTGGGCGGTTTCGCCTCCGGGTTAATCCATCACCGGATTAAGTTTGAAACCAACAAAGGCCCGCAGATTACCATAAAAACGCGCTGGCTGATGGCCTTTTTGGGTGGAATTTTAATGGGTTACGGGGCCAGGTTTGCCCGCGGTTGTACCTCCGGCCAGGGGTTGTCGGGCGGGGCGGTGCTGTCGGTGGGGAGCTGGGCCTTTTTGCTGGCGGTGTTTGTGGGCGCGTACGCGCTGTCCTACACCCTGCGCCGGCTGTGGATTTAGGAGGACTTATGGACCTGTTCGCATCTTTTCCCGGCCCGTTTCCAATAGAGGCTGTTTACGGCAAAATCGGTTACTACCTGGTTGGGTTGCTCATCGGCGTGGCCTTTGGCTACGTGCTGGAAATGGGCGGTTTTGGCAACTCAACCAAGCTGGCCGCCCAGTTTTACCTGACCGATATGACGGTGTTCAAAGTAATGTTCACCGCCATTGTGGTGGCCATGGTGCTGGTGTTTGGCGCTACCGCTTTTGGCTTTCTTGACTACAACCGCGTGTATGTTAACCCCACCTACCTCTGGCCCGGAATTGTGGGCGGTATCATTATGGGCGTGGGTTTTGTTATCGGCGGTTTCTGACCTGGCACTTCATTGGTAGCGGTCGCTACCCTCAAAAAAGATGGGATGTTTTTTGTGCTGGGCCTGTTTGCCGGTATCTTTGTGTTTGGCGAAACCATTGACAACTGGTTGAGCGGTTTTTGGAATTCGTCCTATATGGGCCGCTTTACCCTGCCCGAAATGTTTGGTTTGCCCATTGGGGTAGTGGTGGCAGCCATCATTATTATGGCCGTATTTCTGTTCTGGCTGGTAGAAAAAACAGAAACCTGGATGACCGGTGCGGCGCCCCAAACCGGGCCGCGGCGCACCAAAGTGGCCGGTGCGGTGGCGCTGATTGCCGTCGCCGTGGCCGTGATGATCATTGGCCAGCCCACCCCCACCGATAAATGGCAGCAGATGGCCGCCGAAAAACAGCCGCTGCTCGACAACCGCGAAGTATACATCCACCCTGCCGAACTGCTGGAGTACATTTACAACGACCGGGTGACCACGGTAATGCTCGATGTGCGGCCCGAAAGCGATTACAACCTGTTCCACGTGGGCGACGCGCAGTTGGTTGCGCCCGATAAGTTGCCGGCGCTGGCCCAGCTTTTGCGCGAGAAACCGGCCAACACCCTGTTTGTGGTGATGAGCAACGACGAAATCGCCGCCACTGCCGCCTGGAAAACGCTCGTGGCCGAAAGCGTGGCCAACGTGTATATTTTGGAAGGCGGGGTGAACAACTGGCTGGACACCTTCAACATTCAGCCGGAAGGGGTCACCGAAGTAGCCGTGGCGATGCTGCCCACGCCTGTCCCCACCGCCCAGCCCGGCAGCGACATGTTGCGCTATCGCTTCCCGGCGGCGCTGGGGGCGCAGTATCCCGCTGCTTACCCGGAGCCGCACGAATTTGAGGATATTGAGTTTGTGCCAAAGGTGAAGCTGGAAATGAAGGCTGCCACCGGCGGTGGCTGAGGCTGATCAATTAAGCCGCCGTTGGCGGCTATCAGCGAATGAACTCAAAATAGAGAAATACATCGGGGCAGGCGCATGGCGTCCGCCCCGATTTTTAATCGGCGGGGAACCGGCTCATCTGGGCGATAACCTGCAAACGCCCCATCAAATCGGCGCGCTCGCAACTGATCTGCTCAAAGGTTTGGGCCACGCTTTCCAGCCAACTGCTAATCCGCTCCCGTTTGCGGGCGTCGAGCACCGGCAGTTGGGTGGCGGCCCGGGCCAGCGCCGTTTCATCGATGCCGTGTTTTTGGGCCAGTCGGGTAATGCGAGCCTGTTCTTCCGCCGGGTCGGGCGGCGCGGCGTAAAACTGCCCGGCAATCAGCATCCCCTCGAGCGTGTCATTCACCTCGATGCGGGCGCGGGCGTATTGCAACCCGGCGTGGCACGGCACAAATTCCGGCTTGCGCCGCGATTGATCGGCCAGCCTGCGCCAACTGCCAATACAGGCCTGTCTGCCGCTGTCGCTGTTTAGAATGAGCTGGCAAAAATTGCAGCAGTTGCTGATCTCGGTCAACGGCTCGCCGTCGGGCGCGGTGGTTACAGCGCCCACTTCGGCTACTTCGGCAAACACATTTTGGATCACCTGCACGCAGTTCAGCGGGATAACCGGGATGGCCCGCGACGTTTGTCCGGCGGCCGGGTCGTTGGACGCGTTGCCAGACAGCAAACCGTCAACCTGTTCCCGCGGAAAACGCCACTGGTTGCCCACCTTTACCCCGGATAGCTGCCCATTTTTGAGCATCCGGTAAACTGTGGTGCGGTCAACTTTAAGGAGTTCGATCAGTTGTTGGGTGGTCAGTAATTCAGCCATTGGGTGATCACAATTTAGATAAAGTGCGGCTACTATACCACAAAGCAGAAATTTTTGCGAGGGTCACCCCTATCCCGTGTTTTACTGCGCCTGGGCCAGCGGCCGGCTTTGATAGGCCAGCTCTTCTTCCACCAGCCGCACCAGCAGCCTGTCCAAATTTTCCACCGAATAATCATCAACGTGATGAGTCGTCACATCGCCGGGCGCGCCGCCGTTAGAGTCATCGGCGTAGGTTAAAAAGATGAAGCGGCCCTGGGTGTACTGCGCCATCTGCCGGAAAATATATTCGCCCTGGTCATCCAGCCCGCTGCTGGCAATGGGGAAAATTTTGATGCCGCGCCGGGCGGCGGTGTCCATTTCCACGGCATAATCGTAATCCTGAGCGTAATCCAGGTGCGGCGGCGCATCGGCAATGAGGAAGATCAGTTTGACCGTTTCCGCGCCGCGCCATTCCACTTTGTGCAGCGCGTTGTGCAACCCCTCATTGAGCGACTCCGGGTAGTCGCCGCCGCCATCGGCCCGCACGGTGTTCAGGTTGGCGGAGAAGTCGCGCACGTCCGGCGTGAATTCGTAACTGTGGGTCACAAAACTGTCGCCCCGGTCACGGTAAGTAACCAGCCCGTAGCGCACGTTGGGGTTTTCCGGCAGGGTGTCAATCTGGGCCGAAACGTCAAAAATGGTGTTCTGAATTTTGGCAATCTCGTCGGCCATGCTGCCGGTGGCATCAACCAGAAACAGCACATCCAGATTCAGCGACTCCACCGGCTGGCCGGGCGCGTCGAGCGCCACCCGCCACACATCGGTGAAACTGGTGGCCGGCTGGGCGTCGAATCGACTCAGCACAAACTGCTGGCGGGCCTGGCCAAAGGTCACCGTTACCGGGAAACTGTCAATCTGCTCCAGCGCGGCATCGAGCGCCAGCGGGTGAAACAATACCCGTCCGTTGGCCGGGGTGACGGCCCTGAAAATCTCCTGCGGCTTTTGGCCCGGCAACATCACGCTCACCTGCGCCCCCAGCACCGGGTAACCCTGCCCGTCCGTTACTTCAATAACATACCGTTCCGAAATATCGCGGTTGTGTACGGCGGGGCCGGCGTAGTTACGCCGAAACAGCAGATAATCGTCCCACTGGGTGTTGTCGTCCACCTCGCCGGCGCGCAGGGCCGGGGTTTGCTGCGGCGCGTAGGCCTCGCTGCCGGCCTCGCTGCCGGGGGCAAAACTGGCGGTGGGCATGGCCGCCAGCTCCATTTCCGGCGCAGCGTCGGCCTCTTCGGCCATATAGGCCGGTTCGGCGGCGGGCATTTCTTTGGCCGCGCCAACTTCAACTTTGGCCGGCGCGCCGGCGCGGTCGTTGGTCACGGCCAATTCGGCGCTCTCCGCCGGCGCTCCGCTGGCGAGCAGGCCGCAGCCGGTGAGCAGTAACCCGGCCAGCAGTGCAGTAGCCATCACTCTTTGCGACTGTTTTAGAATTGACATCTTGCCTCTCCTTTAGATAATAAGGGTTGAACTTGTTGGTGGATAGACGCGATACAGAACAAAAAGGTTCCCGGCAATATCTGTTTCACAGCGTCAAACCGGGGTAACCTGAAATAGCCTGTTCTTTGTTTAAAATATGGACAGGATTAACAAGATTTTCATGATTATGTAAAATAAAATTCTGATAATCCTGTAAATCCTGTCTGAATTTTCTTGACCACGGTGGTGTGTCATCCTATCGGGAGGCAACGCATGGCCAAAAAAGCGGATTCAAAAGTGGTGTTAATTGTCGATGATGAAGCCCGGATGCGGCGCTTTATGCAGATGAACCTGGATTTGGAAGGCTATCGGGTTATCGAGGCCAGCAACGGGCTGGAAGCGATTGACCGGGTGCGCGAGGATTTGCCCGATCTGGTGCTGATGGACGTGATGATGCCGGAGGTGGACGGCTTTGAGGCGTTGCGGATTATCCGCGAAACCTCCACCGTGCCGGTTATTATGCTGACCGTGCGCGATGACGAAAGCGACAAAGTAAAAGGGCTGGAGCTGGGCGCGGATGATTACGTAACCAAACCCTTCAGCCCGCGCGAACTGGCCAGCCGGATCAAAGCCGTGCTACGCCGCATCGATATGGACTCGCCGGGGCCGTCGTCTGGGTCAATGGTTAAAATCGATGACTATTTGCAGATTGATTTTAACCGGCGGTTGGTCATTGTTAACGGTAAAGAAGTAAAACTGCGCCCCACCGAATACCGGCTGCTCTATCACCTGGTGCAAAACGCCGGGCATGTGCTCACCCACGAAATGATCCTGTCTAAAGTGTGGGGTTACGAGTATCGCGATGAAAGCCAGTACGTGCGGCTGTACATTACCTATCTCCGTCAAAAAATCGAACCTGATCCGGCCAACCCCAAATACATTTTAACCGAACGCGGCGTGGGCTACAGTTTTGTCAATTTTCAAGACCAGGCTCAATGAAAATCCTGTTGATTGTTAACCCCAATGCCGGCCCTAACGTGTTCAAAAAACAGTTGCGCACCGCTCAGGATTATTTGCTGCAACAGGGCTGCGAGTTGAAACGGGTTGACACCCAGGCCAAAGGCGATGCCACCCGGCTGGCGCGCCAGGCCGCCGCCGATGGGTTTGATGTGGCCGTGGCAGTTGGCGGCGATGGCACCATCAATGAGGTTTGCAACGGGCTGGCCAATTCCGGGGTGGCAATGGGTGTGCTGCCGGCCGGCACTGCCAACGTTTACGCCGCCGATGTGGGCATCCCCATTTGGAGTCCGCTCACCCCGGACGCCGTTACCAAAGGCGCAGAGATCATCGCGCACGGCCATCACCGCCAGATTGATTTGGGCCGGGTTCGCTTTGCCGATGGCTCGTCCCGCTATTTTTTAATGTGGTGCGGCATTGGGCTGGATGCGGCCATTTCCCAAAGCAAAGATGCCGCCCGCAGCCCGCGCCCGCTCAACTTCGCCGCCTGGCTGATCTCCGGGCTGATGGTCACTTACGATTTTATCGGCACGCGCGCTACCATCACAATGGATGAGGGCGAAATCAAAGAGCGGGTATTAATGGCCGTGGCCAGCAACGGCCAGCTTTACGGCCGGGTGTGGCGGCTGGCCCCGGAAGCCAAACTGGATGACGGCCTGCTCGATGTAGCAGTGATGGTTGGGCATGGTTGGCCATCGGCCATTAAACATATTATCGGCATGACGTTTCGCAAGCATATCAAAGACCCGGATTTTCACCTGCACCGTACCCGTCGGCTCACCATTTCTACCCGCGAGGCGCTGCCCGTTCACGTTGACGCCGAAACCATCGGCGTAACGCCGGTAGAAGTTGAAATTGTGCCGGGCGCGCTCACCGTTATTTTGCCGGAGGATGCGCCCGTGCGGTTGTTTGTAAATTGAAAGGGAATCCCTATGCCGCTGAACATCAAAAAAAGCTACAAACAACTGGTGGCCGAGGCCGAGAAAGAGATCGAAACCCTCAGCCTGGCCGAGGCGCTGGCCCTGCACGGCAGCGACGACGTAATATTTGTTGACCTGCGCGATGTCCGCGAGTTGAAACGTGAGGGGTTCATTCCCGGCGCGTTCCACTGCCCGCGCGGCATGCTGGAATTCTGGATTGACCCCGACAGCCCGTACTACAAAGATATTTTTGCCAGCGGCAAAAAATTTGTCTTTTACTGCAATCTGGGCTGGCGCTCGGCGCTGGCCGCGCAAATTTCGCAGGAGATGGGCCTCACCCCGGTTTGCCACGTAGCCGGCGGCTTTGATGCCTGGAAACAGGCCGGCGGCCCGGTGGCCACCAAAGAGGCAAAGTAGCCGGATGACAACACCTCCCACCGGACTCGAAGACGCCGTAGTTGGCCGGCAAGACATCAGCTTTTTGGATGGCGAGCAGGGCCGGCTGCTGTACCGCGGTTACAACATCGATGACCTGGCCGCCCACGCCCACTACGAAGAAGTGGTCTACTTGCTGTGGTACGGCCAGTTACCCACCCCGGCTCAGCTCGATGACTTTCGGGCCGAGCTGGCCGCCGCCGGCCAATTGCCGGCCCCGCTGGCCGAATTTGTTCGCAGCCTGCCCGCCGATGCTCACCCGATGGCGGTGCTGCGCACCGGCGTATCGCTGCTGGGGCTGCTGGACCGTGACAAACCGGCCTTTGAGCGAGCCGCCGTGCTGCCCAAAGCCCGGGCCATTTTGGCCACCATCCCGGCGTTGATGGCCTGTTTTTGGCGTCACCGGCAGGACCTGCCGCCCATCGATCCCCGGCCGGAGCTGGGCCACGCCGCCGGCTTTTTGTGGCAACTCACCGGCCGGCAGCCGGCCGCGGAAGCCGTGGCCGCGCTCAATTTGTATTTTGTCCTGCTGGCGGATCTGGAGTTAAACGCCTCGGCGTTTGCCTGCCGGGTAACCGCCGCCACCTGGGCCGATGTTTACGCCGCGGTGGTCAGCGGCGTCAGCGCACTCAGTGGGCCGGCCCACGGCGGCGCGGTGCAGGAAATTATGGGCCAGTTGGCCGATATTGGCCGGGCAGAAAATGTCGATGACTGGCTGGCCGCGGCCATGCGCGATAAACGGCGGGTGATGGGCGTGGGCCATCGCGTTTTCAAAGTGATCGACCCCCGCGCGCCGCATTTAAAAGCGCGAGTGCGGGCGCTGGCCGGCCAGTCGGCCCAGCGGCGCTGGTTTGAAATCGCCACCGCGCTGGAAGATCGGCTGGCCGAACACCTATTTTTTCAGCAGCGCCGGCTCTATCCCAACGTAGATTACTACGCCGCGCCGCTGCTCAGTATGCTCGGGCTGGAGCCGGACATGTTCACCACCATTTTTGCTATGAGCCGCGCCGCCGGCTGGGCGGCCCACATTATGCACCAGTACCAGCACAACCGGCTGATCACGCCCCGGGCCGAATACACCGGCCCGCTGGATTTACCGTGGCTGCCGCTGGAAGAACGCTGAGGAGCAAAATCGATGACGAACCTAACCAAACTGCGCGGTCCGGCGCAGCAGCCGCCCCGTCCCAACGACAACTGCTACTGGGTGATTCCCGGCCAACTGCTGGCCGGCGAATACCCCGGTTACGCTACCGATCCCGGCACCCGGCTCAAACTCAACCGGTTTTTGGCGCTGGGTGTTAATTCATTCATCGATTTAACTGAAGCCCACGAACTGCACCCCTACGAGCCGCTGCTGCGGCTGGAAGCCGCGGCCCGCGGCATAGCCGTCGATTACCGGCGCATGTCTATTGTCGATCAGCAGGTTCCAGCGGCGGCGCACATGACGGCCGTGCTGGATACTATTGATGCGGCGATTGCGGCCGGCAAAACGGTGTACGTTCATTGCTGGGGCGGGATTGGCCGCACCGGCACGGTGGTTGGCTGTTATCTGGTGCGCCACCGCAACAGCGGCGACGAGGCTCTGCGCGAAATTGCCCGGCTTTGGGCAAACATGGAAAAAAGTTGGCGGGCCGGCCGCTCGCCGGAAACAGACGAGCAGCACGATTTTGTGCGCCGCTGGCGCGAGGCAGGCCGATGACCACCGCTCAATTTGACCGCTTTGCCGGGGCGCTGCTGGGGCTGGCCGTGGCCGATGCCGTCGGCACGACGCTGGAATTCAAATCGCCGGGCAGTTTTACGCCGATCAGCGACATGGTGGGCGGTGGGCCGTTTGGTTTGCAGCCCGGCCAGTGGACCGACGATACCAGTATGGCCCTCTGCCTGGCGGCCAGCCTGGTTGAAACCCAAACTTTTGACCTCCGCGACCAGATGGAACGGTACGTCCGCTGGCGGCACGACGGCTACATGAGCAGCACCGGCGTTTGCTTTGATATTGGCAACACTGTTGCCGGCGCGCTGCGTCGCTACCGGCAAACCGGCGACCCGCTGGCCGGCTCTACCGACCCGCACACCGCCGGTAACGGCTCGATTATGCGACTAGCGCCCGTGCCGATGACCTATCATCGCGCCCCGGCCCGGGCCATTGAACTTTCCGGCGAAAGTTCAAAAACCACCCACGGCGCGCCTGCGGCGGTTGACGCCTGTCGCTTTTTGGGCGGGTTGCTGGTGGGCGCAATCAACGGTGCGGCCAGAGACGAACTGTTGTCGCCGGGGTACGGCCCCATCCCCGGCTGCTGGGCCGATTTTCCGCTGCAACCCAAAATTGCGGTCATTGCCGGCGGCTCGTACAAAAGCAAAAATCCACCGGAGATTCGGGGCACCGGCTACGTGGTCGATTCGCTGGAGGCGGCGTTGTGGGCTTTTTACCACGCCCGTGATTTCCGCGATGGCTGCCTGAAAGCGGCCAACCTGGGCAACGACGCCGACACGACGGCCGCCGTTTACGGCCAGATAGCCGGTGCGTATTTCGGCGCGTCCAACATCCCGGCTGAGTGGTTGCAAAAACTGGCCCTGCGCGAAACCATCGACCTGTTAATTGACCGGTTGTACCGGCTGGCCCGGCAATGAACTATTTTCAACTCCTGACAATTGGGCTGATCTTTTTTTTGGCCAGCATGCTGCAGGGCGCGGTTGGTTTTGCCTTTGCCCTGCTGGTGATGCCGGTGCTGGTTTGGACCGGCATCAGCCTGAGCGAGGCCGTAGCGATGGTGGCCGTTACCGGCGCGGTGCAGTTGCTGGTGGCTGCCTATCAACTGCGGCTCGATGTCCGCTGGCGCGAGGTTGGGCTGGCGACTTTCGTCCGTTATTTAACCCTGCCGCTGGGGATTTTACTGCTGGTTTACATCGATAATCTGGACCGCACCCAGATGAAACAAATTCTGGGCGCTCTCGTATTGATTGCGGTGGCATCGCAGATGTTGTGGCCGGTACAGCCCCGCGAGCGGCTTCATCCGGCCTGGGCCGGGCTGGCCTTCAGCGCCAGCGGGTTAATGAACGGGCTGGCCGGTATCGGTGGGCCGCCGCTGGTGCTGTGGGTGATGGCCCATCGCTGGAGCAACCGCGAAATCCGGGCTTTTTTGCAAACCACATTTTTGCTGGCCACGCCATTGCAGATTACACTCCTTTACACCATGACCCGGCACAATCCTGGTGCGGCGATGGCTTACGGCCTGTTGTTTACGCCGGTGGCGGCGGTTGGTTCGCTGGCCGGGGTGCGGCTGGGCAACCACATCGACCGGGGGCGGCTGCGGCAGGTGGCCTACGGAATTTTGGTGATTACCGCGCTGGTGTCGATTGCCGCACCGGCGTTTGGGTAGAGGGGTAGTACACCGTTAAATAAATTTTCTGAGGTTTTTGAGCGTCATTCCCGCGCGCTTTTAGCGGGAATCCTTGTTGTAGATGCCCGCTAAACTTGCCCCCGCGCAGGCGGGGAAACATTCGGGCATGACGGCCACCAAAGTGTAACTTATTTATTTAACGATGTAGTAGCCCAATGGAGTCCAAAACTATAGTTTTGGACTCCTGCACAGCAGCGATGAATAAAAATTGCGTAGGGGCGCTTCGCGAAGCGCCCCTACAGTCGCAATTCGCAATTCGCAATTTTCAAAGGAGGTTAATGAATGCCAACACAAACTGATGGTATGCCGGTCCCCAGCGGCCGGCCCCACATGCCTGCCGGTTACGGGCTGACTCCCGTTGAAGCTGGCAAACTGCTGCCCTGGAGTTGGGCCGCTGAACGGCTGGCCGCCTCGCGCAATTACTGGATTTGTACCACCCGGCCCGATGGCCGGCCGCATGCTTCGCCAGTGTGGGGGGTGTGGCTGCCAAACGCGCTTTACTTTGGCACCGACCCGCTATCGACGAAGGGCAAAAACCTGGCGGCGAATCCGGCGGTGACGGTGCATCTGGAAAGCGGCGATGAAGTGGTGATATTTGAGGGTGTGATTGAAACGCTGGCCGATACCAGCCTGTGGCCGCAACTGGACGCCGCCTACATGGCCAAATACAACCTCAAACTCTCCGAGGCCGGGGGTGAGGCGTCGATTTTGGTGGCGCGCCCGCAATTTGTGCTGGCCTGGCTGGAAAGCGATTTTCCCAACACCGCCACCCGCTGGGTGCTTGCGAAAAAGTGATTTGTTTCACGGCATGACTCCACCAATCAAATTGCTGGTAGCAGAGCGGATCAGTTGACGCGGCAATAATTGTTAGCTAAGATACCCGTAACTACTATCGGAATAACTTTGACTTCTTATGCTTGAAATAAACTGGATTCAAGATTGCATCAATCACGAGAGATATTATTTTTCAAAACATGGCGATCAGGAACGCCAAAATGACCAATTGACCATTGTTGAGATAGAAGAGGCGATCTTGACCGGACGAATTTTGGAAAGCTACGACGATACCGGTCGAGGTGCAAGTTGTCTGGTGGTTGGGTTTACTTCAACCGGAAAACCAATTCACATTGTTTGCGGTCACAGTACCGATTGGCTGGTAATTATCACCGTCTATATTCCAACACCGCCAAAATTTAAAA
This sequence comes from Anaerolineae bacterium, assembly GCA_022071955.1. Lineage (GTDB taxonomy): Bacteria > Chloroflexota > Anaerolineae > 4572-78 > J111 > J095. Next base: position 85,659 of record JAJVIM010000021.1, on the reverse strand, counting down.
CCCCTTACGAAAGAGGTTAATTATGATTGAAGTATGTAACTTCTGTGGGAACAAAAACTTTACGGCGCGTCAGGTGCAATATATCTATCGGCACGGTGATAAATTTTTGCTGGTAAATAATGTGCCTTGCCAGGAATGTGACTACTGCGGCGAACAATATTTTGAGGCCCCCGTTTTGAAAAAAATCGAGCAGGAGTTTATGGACATCCACCTTGCCGGCAAGTCAGCAAAAACCACAATTCAAATTCCGGTGGAAGAGTTTGCTCACCTATCGTGAACAGGCGTAAGCACCCGGCGCAAAAACTCACCGGTGTGGCTGGCCTCTATCCGGGCAATCTGCTCCGGCGTGCCCTCGGCGATGATTTGCCCGCCGTCGTCGCCGCCTTCCGGCCCCAAATCCACAATCCAGTCCGCGCTTTTGATCACATCGAGATTGTGCTCAATCACAATCACCGTGTTCCCTGCGTCGGTGAGCCGGTGCAGCACATCGAGCAGCTTTTGAATATCGGCAAAATGCAGGCCGGTCGTCGGCTCATCGAGGATGTAGACCGTGTCGCCGGTGGCCACGCGGCTCAACTCTTTGGCCAGCTTCACCCGCTGGGCCTCGCCGCCGGAAAGAGTGGTGGCGCTTTGCCCCAGCTTCACGTAATCCAGCCCGACATCGTGCAGGGTGGTTAAAATGCGGTTGATGCGCGGGATGTTTTCAAAAAAGTCCAGCGCCTCGGCCACATCCATGTCCAGCACCTGAGCGATGTTTTTGCCTTTGTACTTTACTTGCAGCGTTTCCTTATTAAAACGCAGCCCTTTGCACACATCGCAGGTAATCCAGACATCCGGCAAAAAGTGCATTTCCACCAGCTTTTGGCCGTAACCCTGGCAGGCTTCGCAGCGACCGCCCTTCACGTTAAAGCTGAATCGGCCCGGTTTGTAGCCGCGTGCTTTGGCCTCAACCGTTTCGGCAAACAGGGCGCGAATATCATCCCAGAGTTTAACGTAAGTGGCCGGGTTGCTGCGCGGCGTGCGGCCAATGGGATCCTGCGTAATGTGGATGACTTTATCCACGTTATCCAGCCCGTCGAGCCGTTCGTAGTGACCGGGGCGTTCGTGGGCGCGGTGGAGCTGGCGGGCCAGCGCCGGGTAGAGCGTTTCTGTAATGAGGCTGCTTTTGCCGCTGCCGCTCACGCCGGTGATGGCCGTAAAACAGCCCAGCGGAAAACGGGCGGTGATATTGTGCAGGTTGTGATGGGTTACGCCGCCCAGCTCCAGCCAGCGGCCGTTGGGGTTGCGCCGGCCGTCGCCGCTTTCAATGGTCAGCAGGCCCGCCAGATAACCGCCGGTGAGCGATTTGCTGCCGGCCTGTTTGATCTCCGCCGGCGTGCCTTCAAACACCACTTCGCCGCCTTTGATGCCCGCGCCGGGGCCAAAATCGATGATCCAGTCAGCGGCTTCCATCGTTTCTTCATCGTGCTCTACCACCAGCACGGTGTTGCCCAAATCCCGCAGGCGGAGCAGGCTGTCGAGCAGGCGGCGGTTGTCGCGCTGGTGCAGGCCGATGGACGGTTCATCGAGGATGTACATCACCCCCACCAGCCCGGAGCCAATCTGCGAGGCCAGCCGGATGCGCTGCCCTTCGCCGCCGGAGAGGGTGGGCGCGGGCCGATCAAGCGTGAGGTAGTACAGCCCCACATCGAGCATAAATTTGAGCCGGTCGCGGATTTCTTTGAGCAGTTCCTCGGCCACTTCGAGCTGCTGGTCGGCCAGTTTTTGCACCGGCGGCGCGGGCCGGTGCGCGCCGTTACGGCCCGGCTCAACCACGCCGCGCGTCCGTAATTCGACCTTTTCACCGCGCAGGCCGCACATCCAGGCGTAGGCCTGGGCAATGGTCATACCGGTCACTTCGGTCAGGGTGCGGCCGCCCACTTTTACGGCGCGGGCCTCGGGGCGCAGGCGCTGGCCGTGGCAGGTGGTGCAGGGCTGCTCGCTGAGGTACTGGCTGTAATAATCGCGCATGCCCTGAGATTGGGTTTCTTTGTAGCGGCGGCGGGTGCTGTTGATCACGCCCTCGTAGGGCCAGTTGCCGCTAAAATGCTCGCTCTGATATTTAAAGCGGATGTTGGGGTTGCCGTGCAAAATCAGGTGGCGCACGTCGGCGGGCAGTTCCTGCCAGGGCGTATCCAGATTGATGTGAAAGCGGTCGGCAATCTGGCGGGCAATTTGAGTGGCCCAGCTTTTCTTTTTGGATAGCTCGCCCCAGGGCAGCACCGCCCCCTGATTGATGGATTTGACCGGGTTGATGAACAGGTCGGGGTCAAATTCATAGCGCACGCCGAGGCCGTTGCACTCCGGGCAGGCGCCCAGCGGCGAGTTGAAGCTGAACATCTGCGGCGTCAGCTCCGGGAAACTCAAGCCGCAGTGGGGGCAGGCGCTGGCTTCGCTGAGCAGCATCTCCTCGCCCTCAATCACATCGACAATGAGCAGACCCTCGCCCCAGCGCAGCGCCGTTTCCACCGAGTCGCCCAGCCGGCTGGCAAAGTCATCGTCCGGCTCGGCGGGGATGACCAGCCGGTCAATCACCAGTTCGATGTCGTGCTTTTTGTTTTTGGCCAGCTTGAGGCGCTGCTCCAGCTCACTGATCACGCCATCGACGCGGGCGCGGGCAAAACCATCGGCGCGAGCCTGGGCAAAGAAATCCTCAAAAGTGCCTTTGCGCCCTTTGGCCACCGGGGCCAGCAGTTGAAAGCGGGTGCCGGGCAGCAGCGCGGCAATTTGCTCGGTGATTTGCTGGCTGGTTTGGGCTTTCACTTCCCGGCCGCAGTTGTAGCAGTGGGGCGTGCCAACGCGGGCAAAAAGCACGCGCAAATAATCATACACTTCGGTGACGGTGCCAACGGTGCTACGCGGGTTTTTGCTGACCACTTTTTGTTCGATGGCGATGGCCGGGCTGAGGCCGCCAATAAAATCGACCTTGGGTTTTTCCATTTGACCCAAAAACTGGCGGGCGTAGCTGGACAGGCTCTCCACGTAGCGGCGCTGGCCCTCGGCGTAGAGGGTGTCAAATGCCAGCGAGCTTTTGCCGCTACCGCTGACGCCGGTAAAAACCACCAGTTTGTTGCGTGGAATATCGAGGTTAACGCCTTTGAGATTGTGTTCTTTAGCGCCTTTGATGACGATTTTGTCGGTTTGTGACATAAGATATATTACTTTCTACTTGACATATTAGAACATAAATTCTAGGCAGTTTGTCATTGTAGCACAATGCCGCCTAAAAACAAAAATCCGGCCCGAAGGCCGGATTGGTTTGCCTGCAACCGGACGCTCATTTTTTGATAAAATCGGCGTACAACGCCTGCATACAATCCGGGCAGATGCCGTGGCTAAAATCGGCTTCGGAGTGGTCGCGGAGGTACTCTTCAACAGTGTGCCAGTAGCCGCCGTCATCTCTGATTTTTTTGCAGTTGGCGCAAATGGGCAGTAACCCGCGCAGAGTTTTAACCTGGGCCAGGGCTGTCTGCAAATTGACGATGAGCTGTTCGCGTTCGGTGATGTCGTGCAGCATGAGCAGCCGGCCGGTGAGCCGGCCGCGCCGGTTTCGCAGCGGCGACACCCGCAAATCGAACACACGAGCCGGGGCAGTAAGCTGAATTTTGGTTCGTAAATCCACCTCGGTTGTCAGATATTGAACCATATTGGGCCAGTGGCTCAACATGGGGAGCGCGGGTTGGCCGATAAGCTGTTTGGCCGGCTGGCCTAACAACGCCTGCGCCGCCGGGTTGGCGTCGGCAATGCGCTGGCGAATATCGAGCACCAGCACTGCATCGAGCATAGTGTCTACCAGCCGGCTGCGGGCAATGGGAATCAGGTCAAATAATCGAAAGCGTAAGATGGCCCAGGTCAGTACCAACCCAGACAGCAGAAAAGCCAGCGGCGTTAAATCCAGGCCGTAAATCAAATTCAGCCGTAAAACATACATCAGGTTGGTGGTGATGGGCAGCGCCGAGCCAATCAGCAACGGGATAATCTGCGACTGATAATGAACGGGAAAACGCCAAATGGTGATGTATAACGTAACCAGCCCGGAAAAAAGCAGGGTGTAAGTATAGGCCACAAAAAACCACCAGTACCAGCCGCGATGATAAATGGCCAATCCGCTGGTCGTGAGCGTAATGTTGCTCCACAGCCAACCGTGCCAGGGATTGGTCCAGGCCATCAGGTTAGTCAAAATTGGCACAACGGCCAGCAGGGCGATGTTGCGCCGGATGAGCCAGCGCTGCTGTTGCGCGTAAGCCACTGTGAACAAAAAATAAAACAGCGGCGCGAGTGTTGTGCCCAGGTAATGCACCTGCGACCAAAATAACTTGCCCGCCACTGTGGGAGCGGCGGCTTCAAACGCGGCCCCCAAACTCCATACCGCTACGGCCACTTCCATCAATGACAACAGAATTGCTCCGTAGGCGACGCGTCGCTGCCAGAGGATAAGCGCAACAGTTGCCGCCAGCAGCGAGCCTACAAAATACATCCAACTGAACATGCCAAATTGATAGGCGGCCAGAATATTGTTCACGCGGTTTCCTTTCCGGTTGGATTCATTGTATCACGCCGGCCGGGATAGCAATATAGGACTCATAGCCTCTATTCCTGCTAATTGACATTTGCCTGCTTGTGCCGGATAATCTGCCTGTTTGAATTGATTTTCCCCCGATAACCGGTAGGGGACCAATGGGCAGACGATAGGATTTATGGCCAAAAAGAAAAAAGAAAAAGATAAAAAGCGGGACAAAAAAAAGCAGCAGCCGGCCGAAAAACTAAAAGCCAAGCCCAAACCCAGACCCAAATCTCAGCCCCAACCCAAACCCAAAACCAAAGCCAAATCTCGACCCAAAGCCAAAGAGATCCATCTGGCTATTCGGGAAATGACTTTGGAGGATTTGCCCAAAGTGTACGCGCTGGGTGAACGTATTTTTACCACAGATTGGCCAACCCTTTATCGTACCTGGGATGAGTACGAAATTGTTGAGCTGTTTGCCTCCGATGGTGATTTTTGCCTGGTAGCCGACCGCGAAGAGAAATTGGTTGGTTTTGTGCTGGGCACGCTCATTACCAAGCGGCGCAGCGCCTGGAGTTACGGCTATTTGTTATGGGTGGGCGTAGCCCCGGAAACTCGCGGCCTGGGTGTAGGCGAGCAGTTGGTAGAACGGCTGACCGAGCGCTTTATTGAGCACGGTGCGCGGATGATGCTGGTTGATACCGGTGTTGAAAATCAACCGGCCCGCCACCTGTTTGAAAAACTCGGTTTTAGCGGTGAAACCGAGCATATTTACTTTTTCCGCAACTTAACCACCCACCCCGAATACCTGCATCGCAAAGAAGTGCAACGCAAGCGAGCCGCCGCTGGTCGCCAGAAAAAGATGCTGGCCACGGTAACCTCGGCGCCCAAACCCACAGAGACTAATTAGGAGGTTGTTTTGTCCGCACTGGTAATGGTTCAACTAATTCTTGGCCTGATTTTGCTGGTTGTTGGCGCCGAAGGGTTGGTGCGCGGCGCGGCGCGGTTGGCGGCAATGGTGGGTATTTCGCCGCTGGTAATTGGGTTAACGGTGGTGGCCTACGGCACCAGCGCGCCGGAAATGGCCGTGAGCGTGCAATCGGCGCTGGCCGGGCAGGCCGATATTGCCCTGGGCAACGTGGTCGGCAGTAATATTTTCAACGTGCTGTTTATTTTGGGCGTGTCGGCGTTGATTGTGCCATTGGTGGTTAGCCGCCAGCTCATTCGGCGCGACGTGCCAATAATGATTGGCGTATCGGCCGGGCTGTGGTTGATGAGCCTGGATGGCGTGGTTGGCCGGTTCGATGGGCTGTTGTTGTTTAGCGGCGTGGTGATTTACACGGTTTGGTCTGTGTGGCAGAGCCGCCGTGAAAACCAGTCGCTTGGCCCGGCCTACGATGAGTCGTTTGGGGTGGAACAGCAGAAATCAGCCAAAAATATCCTTATTCAGGTGGCGTACATTGGGGTGGGGTTGGGGCTGCTGGTGCTGGGCGCCAACTGGCTGGTAACGGGAGCCGTTGCCCTGGCCCGAACAATGGGCGTGAGCGAACTGGTGATTGGGCTGACCATCGTTGCTGCCGGAACGTCGTTGCCAGAAGTGGCTACTTCGGTGGTAGCCAGCGTGCGCGGTGAACGTGATATTGCGGTGGGCAACGTGGTCGGCAGCAATATTTTTAATATTTTGGCGGTACTGGGCCTGGCGGCGGTGGTTTCACCGGCCGGGGTAGCGGTGTCGCCGCAGGGTTTGAGGTTTGATATTCCGGTGATGACGGTAGTGGCGGTGGCCTGCCTGCCCATCTTTTTTACCGGCGGGCGGATTGCTCGCTGGGAGGGCTTTCTGTTTTTGGCGTATTACGTGGCCTACACTCTGTATTTGATTTTTGCGGTGACTCAATCCCAGACATTGGGGATTTTTGGTTTTATGATGAATACGATTATAATTCCCGCGACGGTTTTGGTGCTGCTGTTGTCGTTGTGGTTGTCTTTTAAGGCCAGCCACAAAACAACCAGATGAACAAATCCTGAGGAGCGTGTTTAATGCGTTCTGTGGCAAGCTGGTATCTGGTTGGTCTGGCAGTGTTGGTGCTTTTTGTTTTACTGGTTATTCTGACTCGCCCGCTGGCCGACTCGTTGTTGATTGCCGCGTTAGTGGCCTATTTGCTCAATCCGTTGGTTTGCTGGCTGCAACGTCGTTGGCGTTGGCCGCGCTCGGTGGCGGTGAGTGCGATTTATGTTGCAACGTTTTTGGTTTTGGCCGGGTTAGTGGCTGCATTTGGGGCTGTCGCCTGGGCGCAGTTGCCTCGGTTAACGCAGGAACTTACCGAGGCTCTGACCGAGATGCAGACCTTGCTTACCCGCCCAATGCGCGTGTTGAGTGTTGAACTTAACCCCACCTATGTGGTTGACAGCCTGGGCCGTTCGGCGGGCAATGCGCTGGCAGCGCTGCCGGTCAGTCCAGTGGGTATGCTGGGGGCCATTACCGACAACCTGCTGTGGAGTTCGGTAGCACTGGTGAGCCTGTTTTATTTTTTAAAAGATGGCCCGCGCTTGAAACCGTGGCTGGTGGCCTGGCTGCCGCCCGCGGCTCAGGAGGATGGGCATCGGTTGCTGGAAGAGATTGATTTGTTGTGGAGCGTGTTTTTGCGGATGCAACTGTTAATCTTTTTGATTCTGGCGCTGATGTTTGGTATAAGTACGTTGCTAATTATCTGGCTTTATCGCAGTGGTTGGCTGCCGTTGTCTTGGCTGGGGTTGGCCATTGTGTTTGTGCTGGTGTATACCGTTATTCAACAAGTTGATAATTTCTGGCTACGACCACAGTTGTTGGGGCATAGCCTGCAATTGCATCCGGGGATAGTGTTTGTAGCCTTAATTGCGGCGTTGGCGTTAAGTGGTGTGCTGGGAGCCATCATTATTGTTCCGGTTTTGGCTACGCTCAAACTTTTGAGCCGTTACATCCATGCCCGCCTGCTGGGGATGCCCGCCTGGCCCGAGGCGGTTCCGCCGCCCTCTGATTTGTAATTTGGAATTTATTTATGGATAAAGGAAATCAATAATGGAGTTTATTTCAACTTTGATCGATTTGTTTTTGCACCTTGACGAGCATTTGCGCAACGTCACGGCGATGTACGGCACATGGACTTATCTGTTATTGTTTGTGGTGATCTTTTGCGAAACCGGCCTGGTTGTCACCCCGTTTCTGCCCGGCGACTCGCTGTTGTTTGCGGCCGGTGCGCTGGCAGCATTGGGCGGGCTTAGCTTGTGGTGGCTGGTTATTCTGTTGATTGTGGCGGCCGTTTTGGGCGATACCGTTAATTATTGGATTGGCCATTACATTGGCCCCAGGGCGTTTAGCGGCAATATTCGCTTTTTGAGAAAAGATTATCTGGACCGCACCCAGGCATTCTATGAAAAGCACGGCGGCAAAACCATTATTCTGGCCCGCTTTGTGCCGATTGTGCGGACATTTGCCCCGTTTGTGGCGGGCATTGGCACCATGGATTACTCTCGTTTTATTGTTTTTAACGTTGTCGGTGCGGTAGTGTGGGTGCTACTCTTTACCCTCGTCGGCTTCTTTTTTGGCAACCTGCCCTTCGTCGAGAAGAATTTCTCGCTGGTGATTCTGGTGATTATCGCCATTTCCGTAGCGCCCATTGTGTTTGAATACGTGCGCGACCGCTACAGCCGGCGCGAACAAGCCGCAACCGAAAACGCCTGATTTTACTGGCTGGCAGCCACAGGGGAGCAATGACGGTCGTAGATGACCCTCGTAGCCTGGGCAGCATCGCCCTGTTCCATAATTTAACCGACAGCGAACTGGATTGGCTCAACGAGCACCTGCATCACCGCACGTTTGGCGCGGGCAGTAATCTGGCAATTGTCGAGCAACCCGGCGAGGTTATTTACCTGATTCTGGACGGTACGCTGAAAATATTTACCCAGCAGCTTGATGGCACCGAGGTGATTTTGGCCATTCTTGGCCCCGGCGATACCGTGGGCGAAATGAGCCTGGTTGACAGCGCCGGCCGCTCGGCCAACGTGGTCACGCTGGAAAAATCATCGCTGCTGTGGATGGACCGGCCCACGTTTCAGGAATGCCTGCAAACGATCCCGGCCATTACTTATAATTTGGTGCATATTCTGGCCAAACGGCTGCGGCTGGCCAATGAGCAAATCCAGTCGCTGGCCACGCTTGATGTGTACGGCCGGGTGGCGCGGCAAATTTTGGCCTTTGCCGAGCAGTATGGCCGGCCGGCCAACGGCAGTGACACGCTTATCCCCATCCGCCTCACCCAAAGCGACATCGGCGATCTGGTCGGCGCGTCACGCGAACGCATCAATCAGGTGATGGTTAACTACAAGCGTAACAAATACATTTCTGTTGACCGGCGTTACCGCATCACTGTACACGATAAAACGGCGCTCGCGGCGCGCTGCCGGTAAGTTAAATCAAAAGGGGTTGGGCAACGTGAGTTGGGAGAGGAGAATTTTGGGGGGAACTACCCCCCAAGCCCCCCGGCCTGCGGCGCTTATTACAGACCCAAACCAAAAACAGCGAGGCTGTCAGCCTCGCTGTTTGATTCATCGAGCTAATTGAAAACTTACAGTGTTCCGGTTCCTGGCACCTGCGGGCGAGTTTCATCGCTGCTGCGGGTAGAGGGCGGGGTGGGGATGGCCTGCTGGCCAATTGTTGGCGCAGAGGGGCCAATCCGTCCGGCGGGCGGTACGGGCGGCGGCGAAGCCACCATCACTGGCCGCTGGGCTGCCGGTTCCGGCTCGGGCCGCATCATTTGCTGGGTGGCCACGCTTGCCTGCCCGGACGAACCGCCGTGATAGTGGTCGGCTTCGGCTTCAACCGGCGCGGCGCAGTAGGGGCAAATGGTCCAGGCCAGGTGCAGCGTTTTGCCGCAGTTGTCGCACACATTTTGCAGGGTGGTGTGGCAGTCCGGGCACAAAATCCACTCCTCTTTCACCTGCCGCGAGCAGCCGGGGCAGCGCGGTCGTTCTTCCAAATCCTGTAGCAGCGCCTCTTCTTCCAGCGAGCGTTCGTACTCTTCCGCCAAAGTGACCGGCGGGCGCAGCAGCGCGTACAACAGCAGGCCCAGCGGCCCAAAAATGGCTACCATCAGCGTAGCCAGCAGCACCGCAAACACATCGCGGGCGCGGCGGCGAGCATCGCGCCAGGCCCACACAATCATACTTAGCCACAGCGCTACCATAAACGCGCCGAGAAAGGCTAAAACCACTTGCAGTCCCGTAATCACAAACGACGGGATAGTTATTTCTGGCATTGAAGACTCCTGTCACGAATACGTAATTCGTAATGCGTAATTTTTTATGAATTACGTATTACGAATTGCGAATTATACCACAACCCCAAATATACGAAAGCGCAATCACACAAAATTAACCGACGGTTGGCCGTCACCCGGCAAACGTTCCGGGCGCGACGTTTCTACTTCTGGCTCGCCGCCGCCCCCCGTTTTTCCAGATGCACCAGCAAAATGCTGATGTCGGCGGGGTTTACGCCGGCAATGCGCCCGGCCTGGCCCACGGTGGCCGGTTTAAAGTGGCTGAGCTTTTGCCGGGCTTCGTTGCGCAGGCCGGCAATGCGGCTGTAATCAAAACTGGCGGGGATGGGTTTGGTCTCCAGCCGCTGCATCCGTTCTACCTGTTGCAGTTGCTTGGAAATGTAACCTTCAAACTTGGTTTCAATGCTAACCTGCTCCACCACACTGTCTGGCAGCGGTTGCGGCGGCGGCGTCAGCGCGTTGATGATTTCGTAGCCAACTTCCGGGCGGCGCAAAAGCTGCAAAGCGTTGACACCGTTTTCAACCGGCGGCAGGCCGAATTGTTCCAAAATTTGACCGGTGCCGTTTGCCCCGGAAATGTGGGTCTTTTTGAGCCGTTCAATTTCCGTATCGATGGCCCGGCGTTTGGCTTCAACCGCCTCAAACCGAGGACGGGGCAGCAGCCCGGCCTCGTAGCCCAGCCGGCTCAGCCGCAGATCGGCGTTGTCCTGCCGCAGCAGCAGCCGGTACTCGGCGCGAGAGGTCATTTGGCGGTACGGTTCGGTGTGCTCCATCGTCACCAAATCATCAATCAGCACGCCGATGTAGCCCTGATCGCGGCCAATGGTCAGCGGCGGGCGGCCCTGCGCTTTGAGCGCGGCATTCATCCCGGCGATGAGTCCCTGCGCCCCGGCTTCTTCATAGCCGGTGGTGCCGTTGATCTGCCCGGCGTGAAACAACCCTTCAACATGTTTGGTTTCCAGCCAGGCGTGCAGTTGGTCGGGCGGCACGTAATCATATTCGATGGCGTAGCCCAGCCGCATAATTTCCACGTTGTCCAGCCCCGGTATCGAGCGCACCAGTTGCCACTGCACGTCTTCCGGCAGGCTGGTGTTGCCGCCCTGCAAATAAACTTCGGTGGTGTCCCAGCCCTCCGGCTCCAAAAAAAGCTGGTGGCTTTCTTTGTGAGCAAAGCGCACAATCTTATCCTCGATGCTGGGGCAGTAGCGCGGCCCCACCCCTTCGATGACGCCGCTGAACATGGGCGCGCGGTCCAGATTGGCCCGGATAACGTTGTGCGTTTCCGGCTGGGTGTGCACCAGATAGCAGGGCAGTTGCGGCCGCCAGCCAATTTGGCGCGGCATGGGGTAAACCGGGTGCGGCGGCTCGGTGAGCCAGCGCGGGGTGTCTGGCGGGTTTTCCACGTGGTCAAAACTAAAATAGAGCGGCTCGTCACTGCCCAACTGCACCTCGGTACGGTTAAAATCGATGGTACGGGCATCGAGCCGGGGCGGGGTGCCGGTTTTCAATCGGCCCAGTTTAAAGCCCAGTTCCCGCAGCGAGGTAGACAGCCGCATGGCCGCTTTTTCGCCGGCGCGGCCGCCTTCGGTGATGCTTTCGCCGGTGATGATCCGCCCGCTGAGAAACGTGCCGGTGGTCAGTACCACGGCCCTGGCCAGGTAGCGCGTGCCGAGCTGAGTCTGCACGCCCAATATGCGGTCGCCCTGCACCAGAATGCCTTCAACCATCGCCTGTTTCACATCGAGATTGGGGGTGTTTTCCAGCCAGCGCTGGGCGGTGTAGGCGTATCGTTTTTTATCGGCCTGGGCGCGCAGCGCGTGCACCGCCGGCCCTTTGCTGTGGTTGAGCAGCCGGATTTGGATGTGAGTCTGGTCAATGAGCCGGCCCATCACCCCGCCCAGCGCGTCGATTTCTCGCACCAAATGGCCTTTGGCCGAGCCGCCAACGCTGGGGTTGCAGCTCATCCAGCCAATCGTATCCAGCGAAATAGAGAGCAGCAGCGTTTTGACGCCCATATTGGCCGCCGCCGCCGCCGCTTCGATGCCGGCGTGCCCGCCGCCAACCACAATGACATCGTAATGTTTTTCAATCATAGGGAGTTACACAACTTTTTTGTTGACAAATTATATCTAATTTCAAGAGGAGTAGTATAGCGCAGGCCTAACCGCGTGGCAAACCCATTTTTACCCATTTGGGGCGTCACTCCCAAAAACCCAAAATTTGGGGTTGACCGGCCCAATATCGCCAAAAAACCGGGCCATCCGGCGCAAAACGGCGTTCCTTTGGCGGTAACGTGGTGTTATTAGCATAGCAGGCTGAAGTATAATCATTCGAATCTGAATATTACCCGTGGTTACGGAGGAGACCAATATGGAAAGACGTGTTGTTGTAACCGGGATGGGGGCGCTGACGCCCGTAGGAAACACGGTCGCAGAGTCCTGGGAAAATTTGATAGCCGGCAAAAGCGGCATTGCCCAAATTACCCAATTTGATACCAGCGATCTGGTGACCAAATTTGCCGGCGAGGTAAAAAATTTTGACGCCGGCGAACTGCTGGGCCGCAAAGAGGCTCGCCGCTTGGATCGCTACACCCATTTTGCGATGGTTGCCAGCCGTGAAGCCATCGACCACTCCGGCTTGCTCAATAATGGCGTTGACCGCGAGCGCATTGGGCTGGTCATCGGCTCGTGTGTGGGCGGGATGGGTTCCTCTTTTGAGCAGTACGATGTGATGAACCAGCGCGATCCCAGCCGGGTGAGTCCGTTTGCCATCACCATGCTGCTGCCCGATACCGCCGCGGCCCGGATTGCCATCGATTACAACCTGATGGGGCCGAATATGTGCATTGGCACCGCCTGCGCTACCGGCACCAATTCGCTGGGCGAGGCGTTTGAAATTATCAAACGCGGCGATGCCGACGCGATGATTGCCGGCGGGGCCGAGGCGGCGGTCAACCGGCTGGTTATTTCCGGCTTCAACGTGATGAAGGCGCTGTCTGAAAGAAACGACGACCCGGCCGGGGCCTGCAAACCGTTTGATTTGAACCGCGACGGCTTTGTAATGAGCGAGGGCGCGGTGGTGCTGGTGCTGGAAGAGTTGGAACACGCCAAAAAACGGGGCGCAACCATTCTGGCGGAATTTGTGGGCTACGGCACGTCGGTGGATGCGCACCACATGGCCGCGCCGCGCGAGGACGGTTACGGCGCTATTTTGGCCATGCGCCGGGCCATTGCCCGGGCCGGGATTTCGCCGGAGCAAATTGATTATGTTAACGCGCACGGCACCGGCACGCCGCTCAACGACGTGGTCGAAACCAAGGCCATCAAAGCGGTGCTGGGCGAACACGCCTACGATACCATCATCACCTCGTCCAAATCGATGACGGGCCATTTGTACGGGGCGGCCGGGGCGCTGGAAGCAATGGTTTGCGTGAAAACCTTAACCGATGGTATTATCTCGCCCACCATTAACTACGAAACCCCCGACCCTGAGTGCGATCTTGATTACACCCCCAACACGGCCCGCCACGCCGAGGTGAGTATGGCTATGTCAAACTCCTTTGGTTTGGGGGGACGCAACGCCACAATCATCTTCAAGAAATACCAGGGCCAGTAAAATCAACCGAATCCGCAACTAAACCGGAGTTGCGGGTTAAAACATGGTAGATTACGCCCGGGCTAAAACGGCACAGCGACGCCCGGCAGACATGCCGGCGTGAGCCTGTGCCGAAATTTTGCCTCGATCGGGCACGAGGAGAACATCTGTGGCTCTTTATGCGCATATTGTGGGCTGGGGAAAGTATATCCCTGAAAATGCCGTAACCAACGACGACATTGCCAAAATAATGGACACGTCCGATGAGTGGATTCGCAGCCGGACGGGTATCGGCCAGCGGTACTTTGCCGGCCCGCACGAAACCACCGCCAGTATGTCCATTGCCGCGGCGCGGCTGGCGCTGGACCGGGCGCGGATTGCGCCTTCGTCCATCGATTTAATTATTGTGGCAACGCTGACCCCGGAACACATTTTTCCGGCCACGGCCTGTTTGGTGCAGGATGCCCTGGGCGCGACGCATGCCGGCGCGTTTGACCTGAGCGCGGCCTGTTCCGGCTTTATTTACGGCCTGTCGATGGGCAGCAACGCCATCCAAAGCGGCGCGGCCAAAGTGGTGTTGGTTATTGGCGCGGAAACGCTGTCGCGGGTGCTGGATATTGAGGACCGCACTACCTACCCCCTGTTTGGCGACGGGGCCGGCGCGGTGGTGTTGCAGGCGCACCCCACTCCCGGCGGGGTGCTCTCTTACGTGCTCGGCTCCGATGGTTCCGGCGGCGAACATTTGAACATTCCGGCCGGTGGCAGCAAACTGCCAACCAGCCAGCACACCATCGATAACCGGCTGCATTATGTAAAAATGAACGGCCGCGAAGTGTACCGTTTTGCCACCCGGGTGATGGGCAAAGTGTCCAAAGAAGCCTGCGAGCGGGCCGGCGTGCCGCTCAACGAAATCGACCTGTTCATTCCGCATCAGGCCAATATCCGCATCATTGAAAGCGCCAGCAAATTTCTGGGCATCAGCAGCGACAAGGTGTTTACCAACCTGGACCGGTACGGCAACACCTCGGCGGCGTCTGTGCCGATTGCCCTGTGCGAGGCGATTGAGCAGGGCCGGGTTAGCACCAACGACAAAATTGTGATGGTTGGTTTTGGCGGCGGGTTAACCTGGGGCGCGGCGGTGATTCAGTGGGGTTTGCCGATGCCGTACAAACGACGGCAGTGGTGGTATCGCGGGCTACGCTGGCTGGTGTACCGGCAGGCGCGGCTGCGCTCGATATGGCTGCGCTGGCGGCGGCAAATTGAAAACAAACTGCCGGAAGATGAGCAGAAAGACTTTTTGCCCAGCAAAAAGGAGGCCAAACCGAAACCGGAAAAACCGGTCAAAGAGCCGGTTGAGCAGCGGCACAGCGACAACGGTCGCTCGGCTAACGGCGCGGGCAAACCGGCCGAAAGTGCCCTCCCGGAACAAAAGCCGGAACATTCGGTTGAGGAGAAGTAGACTCAACAGCATTTACCGAAGAGGCCGGGCAGCTTTGCTGCCCGGCCTCTTCGCTTTTTGAATCCTAAAACGTAACTACTCAGCCGTCAAGCCCGAATGTTTTCATCGGGCATCCACTAAAGGCCAAAACGGTGGATTCCCGCTAGAAACACGCGGGAATGACATCCAGAATGGGGCGGCTGAGTAGTTACCCTAAAACTTAAACTCGCCGCTGCCGGCTTGCCGGGCCGCTACCGAGCGGCTGGCCCCTTCGGCGTCCAGCTCCGCCAGCACCGCGCCCAGCGCCGCAATGAATTTCTCGTTTTCGGCGGGCAGGCCCACCGTCACCCGCAGATGCGTGGGCAGGTAAAACTGGGTCATTGGCCGCGAAATCACGCCGCGCCGCAACAGTCGCTCCGAAACCTCGGCGGCGTCAAAGGGCGGTTTGAACAGGGTGAAATTCCCCTGGCTGGGCCACACCCGCACATCGAGCTGGCCCAATTGCGCCAGCAGCCACGCCCGGCCCTCTTTCACCAGCCGCACCACCTCGTCAACATAATCGATATCGGCCAGCGCGGCCAGCCCGCCGGCAAAGGTCAGCGAGTCGAGATGGAACGGCAGCCGCGCCCGCGATAAATATTGCGCAATCTCCGCCGGGGCGATGCCGTAGCCCAGCCGCAGCCCGGCCAGCCCGTACGCTTTTGAAAAACTGTGCAGGATGACCATATTTTGCCCCCGGCGCACGTAGCCGAGCGTATCGGGGTGGTTGGCCGCAAAATGGTAGTACACCTCGTCCATCACCAGCAGCACGTGCGGCGGCAGGTGATTCAGCAGCGTGTCGAGCTGTTCGGCGGAAATGGTAGAGCCGGTGGGATTGTTGGGACTGCACACGTACAGCAGCCGCGTTTTGCCCGTCACCGCCGCCAGCATCGCTTCGACATCGTAGCTGAAATTGTCCGGCTCCAGATCGACGTACACCACCTGCGCGCCCACCCGCCGAACGGTGTTGTCGTACACCGGAAAGGTGGGCCGGCAGATGATGGCCTCGTCGCCGGGGGTTAAAAACGCGGTGGCCAGCAAATTGAGGATGTCGCAGCCGCCGTTGCCGGTCACAAAGTTGTCCGGCTCAAGGCCGTGCAGTTGGGCCAGCGCCGACCGCAAGCTCTCGTCGCCCATCGGCGGGTAGCGGTTGAGGTTGGCCGCCGCGGCCTGCATGGCCGCCACCGCCCGGGGCGATGGCCCCAGCGGGCTTTCGTTGGAGGCCAGTTTGATGATGTCATCGATGCCGTATTGTTTTTGAATATCGGCGATGGCCGCGCCACCCACGTAAATCGGCGCGGCGGCAATGTTGGGGTTAAACGACAAATCGGTCATGGGTTGCCTGTCCTTTGTTGTTATTACAGAATTCAGAGTCCAGATTACAGAGTACAGACAAAGGAGTCAAAAAGCGCAGCTTTTTGTTCCGAAAGCAAAGCTTTCGGACTCCTCGTGAAAACGAGCGAATCTGCGAATTAACGAATCTGCGAATGTAGGGGCGCTTCGCGAAGCGCCCCTACTCAATTTTCACAGTCATACTGTAATCTGTAATCTGTAATCTGTAATCTGTATTCTGTCTACTCATTCACCCTCAGCCACTCGTACATCAGCACGCCGCCGGCCACCGACACGTTGAGGCTTTCGGCGTGGCCCAGCAACGGCAGGCTCACGTAACCGGCTATGTGCGGTTGTAGCTCCGGGTCAAGCCCGCGAGCCTCGTTGCCCAGCACCAGCCCCACCGAACCGGCCAGCGCGGTGCTGTTCCACACGGTCTGGCCGCGCGGCGCGTCGGCGCCCACCAGCCGGTAGCCCAGCCCGGCCAGCCGGGGCAGCAGCTCGGCCGGGTGCTGCACGCGGGCAAATGGCACGGTAAAAATCGACCCCATTGTGCCGCGCACGGTTTTGGGGTCAAAGGCGTCAACACACGGCTCCAGCAAAATGATGGCCGTTACCCCGGCGGCGTCGGCGGTGCGGATGAGCGTGCCCAGATTGCCGGGGTCCTGCAATTTATCCAGCACCAGCACCAGCTTGGGCGATTGGCCCGGTTTGATGGCCGCCAGCAGCGCCTCGATGGGCCATTCAACTTTGCTCAACTGAAATGTTACCGCCAACCCCTGCGAAGTGTCGCGGTCGGAAATGGCGTTGAGCACGTGCTCGGCTACCGGCACGGGCGCACCGCCGGCCGCGGTGAGTTGGGCCAGCAGGCGTGGGGCGGTGTCGCCGGTGAAGAGATCGGCGCAGTAAAAAATATCGCGCGGCACAATTTTGCCGGGCGCTTTGGCCTGCATTTCCATAGCCAGCGCCAGCAGTTGCAGCCCCTCAACCAAAAATCGATCCTGCCGCTGGCGGTGTTTGCGGTGATCCAGTTTTCTTACATCGATAATGCGCGGGTTTTTAGTGGATGTGATCATATGAATTGCGATTTACGATTTTGGATTTTGGATTTACGATTTACGAATCGCGGCTTTGCGACCCTGCGAATGACGAATGAACGAATGATGAATAACGAATGGCGAACGACGAGTAGCGGGTGGCGTGTAGCGGGTGGCGAATGACGAACGACGAATGGCGAACGAACGGAACACGCAACACGAACTCAGAGCCAAAGGCCCCCTATGGGAAACTCAAAACTCAAAACTCAAAACTTAAAACTTATCACTCACCCAACTCACCAAGTTTTTCCATCCGGGCCAGCGCCTCTTGCAGACGGGCGGTGGGCGCTACCAGCGAAATGCGGGCCCAGCCCTCGCCGTTTTGGCCGTACACGTGGCCGGGCGTAATGGATACGTGCGCCTGCTCCAGCACGCGGGTGTGGTACGCCAGCGAGGTGGTGCCCGCCGGCACGCGGAACCAAACGTACAGCCCGCCTTTGGGGTGGGTAGTTTCCAGCCCCATTGCCCGCAGGGTGGCCAGGCACATATCGCGCCGCTCGCGGTAAATGGCGTTGCGCGGCTCCAGCCAGCTTTGATCGCCGGTGAGGGCGTCGGCGGCCATATCCTGCACCGGCTTGGCAATGCCGGAGTCGATTTGCGTTTTTACTTTGGCCAGCGCCTCTACCGCCACCGGGTTGCCCACGGCCATGCCCAGCCGCCAGCCGGCCAGACTGTACGTTTTTGACAGCGAGTTAAACTCGATGGCCACGTCTTTGGCGCCGGGCGCTTGCAGCACGCTGGGCGCGATGTGGCCGTCAAAGGTCACATCGGCGTAGGGGGCATCGTGGCAGAGCAAAAGATCAAACTGGCGGCAAAAATCTACTGCTTCGGCAAAAAATTCAACGGTGGCGGTGCCGCCGGTGGGATTGTTGGGGTAATTGAGCCACAGCATGCGCGCTGCCGCGGCGGTGTCGCTGGGGATGTCGGCCAGGTTGGGCAGCCAGCCGCGTTCGGCCAGCAGCGGAAAACGCTCGGTGTGGCCGCCGGCCAGCATCGGGGCAAACAGGTAGGCCGGGTAACACGGATCGGGGATGAGCGACAGATCGCCGGGGTCCAGCCAGGCCAGGTGCATGTTGACAATGCCTTCTTTGGAGCCGATCAGCGGCAGCAGGTCGGTGTTGTCCAGTTCCACGCCAAAACGACGGCCGTAGTAATCGATGATGGCCTGCCGCAAGTGGGGCTGGCCGGCGTAGCCGCCGTAATTGTGTTTGGCGGGATCATCGGCGTTGCGTTTGAGCGTGTCAATCAGACGCGGGTCCGGCGGCAAATCCGGGCTGCCGGCATCCAGATTGATGATATCGGCCCCGGCGGCGCGCAGTTCGGCGATGCGTTTGTTGAGCGTGGCGAAAAAGAGCGGCGGCAAATTTTGGGCGCGTTGGGCGGGTTTCATCATGGCGAGTTCTGTGACTCCATCAATTTTTTTGAGCCAATCCACTGCACAGCGACGCCGGGCGGCGGCGCTGCGGTCAGCGGGAGCTGGACGGCAAAGGTGCTGCCGGGGCAATTTTGCATATCAAAGCCGGGGCTTTCGGCCAATACGCGCCCGCCGTGGGCGGTGACCAACCCTTTAACAATGGCCAGCCCCAGCCCCGGCCCGGCGCCCATAAATTTGGTTTTGCCGGTAGAATGCAGCGACGAGTCGCTGGCCCGGTAGAACTTTTCAAAGATTTTTTCCTGGTCTTCCGGGGCAATGCCAACGCCGGTGTCGCTCACCAAAACCGTAATGTGGTCGGCGTTGGGCGGCGCGCTGCCGCTAACGGTAATGTGGCCGCCGTTGGGCGTGTATTTGATGGCGTTGCTGACCAACTGCCGAAATACCTGGTGCAGGCGGGTAATATCGGCCTGGATTTCCGGCAGCTCTTCCAGCCCATCCGCAGCGATGGTTTGCTGTCGCTCCTGCAGCGACGCCTCGGACTGGACGATGATCAGCCGGATCATTTTGGCCAGATTGACCGGCTGGAGCACCAGCCGCAGTTTGCCCAGGTCCATCGCCGACAGATCAAGCATGTCGTCCAGAATGCTGTTCATGCGCTGCACGCCCCGGTCGATGCCCTCGGTCAGGTTTTTGCCCTGCGAGCCGTCCTCTTCCAGATCGTGCAGAATGTTAACGTAGCCTTGAATCAGCGTGAGCGGGGTTTTGAGTTCGTGGGCGGCAATGCTGATGAAATCGGTTTTGGCCTTTTCCAGCCGGGCCAGCTCGCGGTTGGCCCGCGAAACTTCGGTGGCGTAGCGCATCACTTTTTGTTCAGCCTCGGCGTACAGGCGCGATAGCTCGGCGGATTTGGCGGCCAGCGCCAGGCGGCTGTTGGTGGTGTAGGCCGCCACCGTTACCTGCGTGGCGTGGTTAAAAATGCTGTCGAGCGCGGCAAGCATGATAAACGCCGGTTCCGGGTCAATCTCCTCGCCGATGCGGTCCCAAATGCGCTGGCGCACAGCCTGATGCATGTCCAGCAAATCGGTCAGTTCGCGCTCAACGGCTACCGCGTGAGCGGCGGCGCTTTCCACCACGCTGTCGAGCATGCGGGTATCACCGCTGAGCGCCACATCGATGATGCCTTCGTACAGCGCGGTGTGAAAGGCGCTGTCCTGTTTGTTAGGGGCAGCACCCAGCGTTTCGGTGTGGTCTTGCAGCCACTGAGCTAATCGTTTGCTTTGCATTGCTTGCCTTGCCGGCCGGCCAGGCCGGGCGGGTAAATCGTATTCTTAATTTTAGGCGATGGTGTTTGAGGCCGCAACTTCAACCAGTTGTTCCGTCGCAATCATCGCGTCCAGTTCAGCCAGCGCGCGGGCGGCGTAGGCTTCGTAGCGCGCTTTTTTATTGCGGATTTTTTTGGACAGGGGCGGCATCAGCCCAAAGTTGGCTTTCATCGGTTGAAAGTCTTTGGGGTCGGCGTGGGTAACGTAGTGGCACAGCGCGCCGAGCATTGTTGTGGGCGGCAGCGTTACCAGCGGCTGGCCGCGCAGCAGCCGGGCCGCGTTGAGGCCGGCCAGCAGGCCGGTGGCGGCGTTGCCCACGTAACCTTCAACGCCGGTAATCTGGCCGGCAAAAAACAGGTCGTCGCGGGCGTGCCACTGCATGGTGGGCCGCAGCAGCAGCGGCGAGTTGAGGTAGGTGTTGCGATGCATCATGCCGTAGCGCATAAAATTGGCGTTTTCCAGGCCGGGAATCATCTGAAAAACCCGTTTTTGTTCGCTCCACTTCAGATTGGTTTGAAAACCGACCAGGTTGTAGAGCGTGCCGGCCAAATTATCCTGCCGGAGCTGCAAAACGGCGTGCGGACGCCGCCCGGTGCGCGGGTCGGTCAGGCCGACGGGCCGCATGGGGCCAAAGGCCAGCGCCTGGTCGCCGCGCCGGGCCAGTTCCTCAACGGGCAGGCACATTTCAAAAAAGTAGGGGTCTTCCTGCTCAAACTGTTTCAGTTCGATTTTTTCCGCGCCGCGCAAAGCGGCGACAAAGGCGGTGTATTCCTCTTCGCTAAAGGGACAGTTGATGTAATCGCCTTCGTCCTGTTCGCCGCGATCGTAGCGGCTGGCCCGGAAGGCGATGTCCATATTAATCGACTCCGCTTCGACGATGGGCGAGACGGCATCGTAAAAATACAAATATTCGCTGCCCGACAGTTCGGCCAGTTTTTGGGCCAGCGCGTCAGAAGTGAGCGGGCCGGTGGCCACAATCGTCGGCGTGGCCGGGAGGTCGGTCACTTCCTGGCGGATGAGCGTGATCAGCGGGTGAGCCTCGATGCGGCGGGTCACTTCGGCGGCAAAGCGGTCGCGGTCAACCGCCAGCGCCCCGCCGGCCGGTACGGCGGCGACTTCGGCGGCCTGCATAATCAGCGAGTTGAAGCGGCGGATTTCGGCTTTGAGCAGGCCGGGCGCGCGGTCCGGCAGATCGCTGCCCAGCGAGTTACTGCACACCAGCTCGGCCAGCCGGTCGCTGACGTGAGCCGGGGTTTCGCGCCGGGGGCGCATTTCGTATAGAGAGACAGTTATCCCCTGTTGGGCAGCCTGCCAGGCGGCTTCGCTGCCGGCCAGCCCGCCGCCAATCACGGTGAGTTGAGAGTTGGTCATACCTTGCTCCTGTGTGGCGGGTAGTATAGCACAAATGAATCTATCGGCGAAGCTGATGGCGATATTCTCCAATTTTCTTTCCCCGTATTTTCTGGCCCCCCCCCCCCCCCCCCCCCCTCCCCCCCCCCGGGGGGGGGGGGGGGGTG
>JAJVIM010000021.1:0-64080 GCA_022071955.1 Anaerolineae bacterium | reverse complement strand
TCCATTTTTCTTTCCCCGTATTTTCTGCCCCTCATCCCCCTACCCCCTTCTCCCCATTGGGGAGAAGGGGGATTTGACTTTTGGGGTCAGGTGGGGGCGGCTTTGCCGCCCCCACCTGACCCCATATTATTACCCCTCCCCCATTTTGGGGGAGGGGGTAGGGGAGGGGGTTAGTCTCAGCGTTGTTCTGTCAGAGACTACTCACTTTTCAGATTTTGGGATGAGGGGCGTTGCCGCGGCAACGCCTTTTCATCTTTCCTATTTCGACCGGCTTAGGCTATAATTCTGCCTATGAGCCAACTAGATCGCCTGGAAGAACTGGCCCAACGCCTGGTCGAGGGCACCTTCAACCGATTTTTTCAAGCCGACACCCAACCGGCTGCGCCCGCCGATACCCGCGAGGTGCTACGGTTGGGGTTGGATAACCCGGCGGCCAAACACTGGGTACTGCATATTGGAGATCGGCAGATTGAACTCGGCGAACCGGTTATTGATATTGGCCGGGCGCTGGATAACGATATTGTGCTCTCCGAGCCAACCGTCTCGCGCTACCACGCTCAGCTTCGCTGGCGCGAGGGCCGCTACGTGCTGTGCCCGCCCCGGCCGGCCGCCGATTCGCCCTCGGCGCAAACGCAACGGCTGGCTTCCGCGCCGTTCACCCGGCTCAACGGCCAGCCTATCGCCGAGGACGCCCCCGGTCTGGCCAGCGGCGATCGGCTTGAATTTGGCAAAACCCGGCTAACAGTTGAGGTTCTGTGAGTTTAGAATGGACGCTGCTGGGGCTGCGACTGGCGGCCGCGGCATTGCTGTATGCCTTTTTGGGGCTGGCTTTTTTTATGATCTGGCAGGATTTGCGCCGCGCCGACAGCCAGGCCCGTGTCAAAACATCGCCCTGCCTGCGGGTGATGGCGGTAGCCGAGGATGACCTGTCGCTGGCGGCCGGCGACATGCTGCCGTTACAGCCGCTCACGTTGCTGGGCCGCAGCGCCGAAAACACCATCGTTTTGGCCGATGCCGGCGCGTCCGGGCGGCATGCCCGGCTGCGACAGGATAACGGTACCTGGTGGCTGGAAGATCTGGGCAGCAAAAACGGCACCCTGCTCAACGAGCTGCCCCTGTCGCGCCCGGCCTTGCTCACCCAAGGCGACGTCATCGGCATTGGCAGTTTACGCCTGAAATTTGAAACGGATACCACAGCCTGATGTATTTGGAACAACTCTCAAACGCTTTTGGCCCATCCGGCGCCGAGGGCGAAGTCCGCAAAATTATTATCGATGCGGTCAACCCCTTTGCCGATGACTGGCGGGTAGACCCGATGGGTAATTTGTTTGTTACCCGCAACCGCCGCCTCGACGCGCCAGGCCGGCCGCTGCGGGTAATGGTTACGGCCCACATGGACGAGGTGGGCTTTTTGATTACCCGTATTAAAAGCGATGGCCAGCTCAAATTTGAGCCAATCGGCGGGTTTGACCCGCGGGTGCTGCTGGGCAAAGCGGTGGTGGTGGGCCGCGAGCGCGTGCCGGGCGTCATCGGCGTTAAGCCCATCCATTTGCTCAAAGCCGGCGAATACAGCCGGGTTAAAGACCTGAGCGGGATGACCATTGATATTGGGGCCAGCAGCAGTTCCAATGCGCGGGTGCAGCCCGGCGACAGCGCCACGTTTGCCACCAAATTTGGCTATCTGGGCGGGCAGAGTCGCCGCCGGGCTGACCGCGGCCAGGTAAAAGGCAAAGCCTTTGACAACCGGGCCGGTTGCGCCATTTTGATCGAACTGCTGCGCGGCGACTATCCCGTTGATGTGGTGGGGGTGTTCACCGTGCAGGAGGAGGTGGGGCTGCGCGGCGCGCGGGTGGCTGCTTTTGCCGCCGAGCCGGACGTGGCGCTGGTGCTGGAAAGCACCGCCGCCGATGACCTGCCCCAATTGGACGAGGACGCCGAGGCGGGCCTGCCCCGGCTGGGCGATGGCCCGGCTATCACTGTAATGGACAACCGTTTTATCGCCGACCGGCGGCTGGTTGATCTGCTCATTGCTACCGCCGGGGCGGAATCGCTGCCGTACCAGTTCAAACGGCCCGGCATTGGCGGCACGGATGCCGGCGCTATCCACCTGACCCGCGCCGGCGTGCCCTCGGTGGTGGTGAGTGTGCCCACCCGCTTTATTCACAGCCCGGCAGCCGTGCTGGAACTGGCCGATTTTTGGGCCGCCAAAAAGCTGGTCGCGGCGGCGTTGAGTCGCCTGCCGCAGCAGGAGTGGCTGTAATGTTACAGGATTTAAAAATCAGCGTGCCCAACATTAATCAGCGGGAGCAAGTGCCAGAAGCGGCTATCGAGGCGGTAGCGGCGTTTATTGCCCGCTCGTTCAACCCGGAAAAGATAATTCTGTTTGGTTCGTATGCTTACGGTCAGCCCAAACCCTGGAGCGATGTGGATTTGTTGGTTGTTATTGAAACGGACAATCCCAAACAGACCCAGATGGATATTAACCTGTCATTTCTACACCCATTTGGGTTGGATATTCTGGTGCGAACCCCGCAGGAAATTAATGAACGCGTTAAATTGGGTGATGCGTTTTTACGCGAGGCTGTAACCCGAGGAAAAATATTGTATGAACGTGCTGGCGCTTGAATGGGTTGAAAAAGCCGAGGGTGATTTTTTAGCTGCGTCAACGTTGTTGCGATTGCGTCATAAATCAACAACCGATGCTGTCTGTTTTCACTGCCAGCAATGCGCCGAAAAATACCTCAAAGCGTTTCTTCAGCAGCACGAAATTCAGTTTTCCCGTACTCACGATTTGGTAGAACTGCTGTTGCTTTGCCAGCAAACTGACGAAACGTTTCTTGCTCTGGCCTTGCCGCTGCAATCATTGAATAGCTACAGTGTTGAAATTCGCTATCCGGGCAGGATGACCAGCCTGGAGGAAGCCCAGGGAGCATTTGATGCAACCCTAATTGTGCGCCGTTTTTTGCGCGATGCCTTGAACTTGTCGGAACAAAATTAGTTTTCCGGAGCCAGAATGAAAGACCTGATCAAACAACTCACCGAAGCCTACGGGCCGTCCGGTTACGAACACGCCGTCCGAAACATCATCCGGCAGCACATTGCCCCCCACGCCGATTCGATTGAAGTGGATGCGCTGGGCAACCTGCACGCCGTTAAAAACGGCGGCGGCAACGGCCTCACGGTGATGCTGGCCGCTCACATGGACGAAATCGGCCTGATTGTATCCCAAATCACTGACGAAGGCTACGCCCGTTTTAGCGCGTTGGGCGGGGTAATGCCAGAAACGCTCATCGGCAGCCGGGTGGTTTTTACCAACGGCGCGCTGGCGGTCATTAATATCGATGATTGGCTGTTTCACGAGCGCCCGGACCGTTCGCACCGCACCCTGTACCTGGATTTTGGCGTGAGCCGCCGGCAGGATGTGCCGGTGCGTGTGGGCGACGTGGCCGGTTTTGAGCGCCCCTTTGTCGATTTGGGGCAGACCATGCTGGCCAAAAGTATGGACGACCGCATTGGCTGCGCCATTTTGGTAGAAACGCTGCGCCGGCTGGAAAACTCGCCGCACCGGGTGCATTTTGTGTTTACCGTGCAGGAAGAAGTCGGCTCACGCGGCGCGGTGACGGCCGCTTACCATGTTCACCCGGACGTGTCGATTGCCGTGGATGTGACCGACAGCGGCGACATCCCCAAACGCAAAAATTTTGAGGTGAAAATGGGGCAGGGGCCGGCCATCAAAGTAATGGACCGGCAGTTGCTGGCTCACCCCGGTTTGAAACGGGCGATGGTTGAGACCGCCAAAAAACACAAAATTCCCCACCAACTGGAAATTCTCACCGTGGGCAGCACCGACGCCACGGCTATGCAGTTGGCCCACGAAGGCAGCGCCGCCGGCGGGCTGGCCATTCCCTGCCGCCACGTTCACACCCCTTCTGAGATGGTCAGCACCAGCGACGTGCAGCACGGCATCGATTTGTTGCTGGCGTTGCTGGCTGGCCCTATCAAACTGGACTAATTTGGTAATGACCGATATTTTTTCCACCCAACCCCGCCAGACCGCGCAAATAAAATTTTCAGACGGGCAGGTGCTCGAAGGGCCGCTGGACACAACGATTGAGGAGTTTGTGCGGGCCGGCAACTTTCCGGTCGAGCCGATGCCGGTGGCCTGCCTGGTGAACGGCCAATTGCGCGAGCTGACCTACCACGCCGACCGGGATTTGGATGTGCACGTGGTTACGATGGCCGAAAGCGACGGCATGCGCGTGTATCGCCGTTCGCTCTCGTTTTTGCTGGTGGCCGCCGCCAGCGAGCTGTTCCCCAATGTCAACATTGTGATTGATTACGGCCTGAATTTTGGGGCGCTCTTTTGCGAGGTGGAAGGCCGGCCGCCGCTTTCTCCGGCCGAGCTGGAGCAGCTCGAAACCCGCATGCGTGAGCTGGTGCAGGCCAACCTGCCCATTGAAAAAAGGCGGATTTCGCTGAACAAAGCCGAAACCCTGTTCAAAGCCCAAAATGCCGATGACAAGCTGCGGCTGCTCAAAAGCCGCAAAAAGCCGTATGTGACCATTTACACTCTCAACGGCTATCGCGGCTACATGCACGGCTACATGGTGCCCTCCACCGGCTATCTCAAAATGTTCGCCCTGGCCAGCTACTCCGATGGCTTTGTGCTGCGCTATCCGCGTACCGGCCGGCCGGAGGTGCTGGAACCGTGCGTCGATTATCCGCAACTGGTCCACGTGTTCAACGAATACGGCGAATGGATGACCAAAGTTGGGGTTAAAGACGTGGGCGCGCTCAACGAGGTTATCCGGCGGGGTGAGCTGTTTGAAACTATTCTGGTGTCGGAGGCGTTGCAGGAGCAGCGCATTGCCCAGATTGCCACGTTTTTGAGCACCGTCAGCAGTCAGGTGCGGCTGGTGCTCATTTCCGGCCCGTCGTCCAGCGGCAAAACCACCTTCAGCAAGCGGCTGGCGGTGCAACTGAAGGCGCATGGGGTGCGCCCGTTTGCCATCGGCCTTGACGATTTTATTGTTGATCGGGATAAAACGCCGCGCGATGAGGAAGGCGATTACGATTACGAACACCTGCACGCGCTCAATCTGGAGTTGTTCAACACCACTTTGCTGGCGCTGATGAGCGGCCAAAAAGTGCGGCTGCCGCGCTACAATTTTTTCACCGGCCGCAGCGAGTGGGGCGATACCGTCTCCATCACCCCGGAACATATGCTGATTATTGAGGGGATTCACGGGATGAACCCGGAACTGGTGCCGAGTATCCCCGCCGACGCCATCTTTCGTATTTACGTGTCGGCGCTGACGCAACTAAATTTGGACCGGCACAATCGCATCCCCACCACCGATACGCGCCTGCTGCGGCGCATTATCCGCGACGCTCACCACCGGGGTTACTCGGCGCAGGATACCATTTTGCGCTGGCCCAAAGTGCGCCACGGCGAACACACCTGGATTTTTCCCTACCAGGAAAACGCCGATGTGATGTTTAATTCGGCGCTGGTATACGAGCTGGCGCTGATCAAACCGCTGGCCGAACCGTTGTTGCAGCAGATTGAGCCGGGCAAACCCGGCCACATCGAAGCCAAACGGCTGTTGTCGTTTTTACAGTGGTTTGAGCCGGCCCCGGCCGATCAGGTGCCGGATAATTCGCTGCTGCGTGAATTTATCGGCGGCTCCATTTTGCGGAATTACGAACCGCGCGGCTGACTAAAACGTGCCTACCAGCTCCGGGTTGCCCCACACGGCCCACGTCCACTGATGGCTGCCCAGCGCCTCGGTAGTAAATTGCAGCCGGGCGATGTCGCCGGCAGCCAGTTTGAGGGGAATATCGGCCGGCTGCCACGTTTGCGCGTTGGTTTGCTTGCCCCACACCCGCAGGCCGTTCAACTTTACACCAAACGCTACCAGATTATCTTCGGCAATTTCAGCGCCATCGCGGATGCCCACCGCCAGCCGCAGCCGGAAATTGCGCACCTGTTGGGGTACCGGCACGTGAAACTCAATCACCGTCTGCCCGATCAGCGGCGGGTGCGCCCACAGCGCCGGCCGGCTCTCCCCGCCGACGGTGGCCGCGGCCAGCGTGACATCCATTCCGGCCGGTTTGTCGGTGGCAAATACCGCCGCATCTTTGAAGGCTTCAACAAAACTGAAACTCCACTGCTGCGGCGCGTTGGCCTGAGATTGGGCCTCCTGCCACTGCAAAAATTCCACGTAGCGGCTCACCAGCGCCTGGTTCTCCGCCGATAATTTTTCGATGTGCGCCATCAAGGCTTGCAATTTGTCCACTGGCCCTCGCCAAAATCAACGTTTTGGGTAGTATACCGCCGGCCCAACCTTTGGGCAAGCGCCAAATTTTGGTTATAATTAACGCTATGAACGAGACACCTCTAAAAAAACAAGCTCAGGAATTGATGACGGCCATCGATCACGATCTGGAAGCCGTTGAGCGCCGGCCGGTTGATATTCAAAAAGATGTTGATGCCCGGGCTAACGCTATTGTCAACACCATGTTCAACGTGGTCAGCGATGTGGACATCGACGCCGCCGCGGCGCGGGTTGAACAGTTGCGGCGGCAGTTTCCCAATCTGTCGCCGGCGGAGCTGGCCCAGAAATTGATCTCGCTCAAGTGCCAGAAAACCGGCACCGTGGGCGCGGTGACGGCCGGCGCGGGGCTGGTGCCGGGCATCGGCACGGCCGCGGCGATCACTTTGGGCACGGCGGCCGACATCGGCGTGACGTTTAAAATGCAGGCCGAACTGGTGCTGGAAATTGCCGCCGTGTATGATTACCCGCTGTCTGAAGAGGAGAAAAAGCGGCTGGTAATGGCGATTACCGGCATTAGCGCCGGAACTTCGCTGCTCACCCGCCGGGCCGGGCAAAACATTGCCCTCAAAGCCAGCGAGCACGTGGCCAGTAAAACCATCCTCAAAGCCATTCCGGTGGTGGGGATGATCGCTTCGGCGGGGACCAATGTGCTGTCGACCTACATTATCGGCCAGCGCGCCGACGCCTATTTTCGGCTGGGGCCGGAGGTGGTGGGCAGTTGGAGCGACAGCTTGCGGGCCATTTCCGGGTTGGACGAGCGCAAAATTGGGGCTTGGCTGGCCGAAAGCGGCAAAACCACCGGCGCGGCGCTGGCTGTCGGCGCGAGCAAAATGGGCGAGGCCGGCAAAGCGGCCGGCGGCGCGGTGTGGGTTGGGGCCGGCAAAGTGGCCGGCTCGGTGAGCAGCGGGGCCAAAATTGCCGGCGACACGGCCCAGCGCGGCGGCCGAGCTTATCTTCGCTGGGCGGTTAGCGCCTGGGCGGCGGCGTTTCGGCTGGCCGGCGGGCTGCTTAAATTTGGGTGGGCGGTGCTCACGTTTGTCCCACGTAAAGTCATCGGCCTGTTCCGGCGAAAGGAGGCAAACCAATGAGCCGGCCCAACCTGCTCGATTTATCCCGCGACCAATTGACGGCAACGCTGACCGGCTGGGGCCAGCCGGCGTACCGCGCCGCGCAAATTGAAAACTGGCTGTACAAACAGCACGCCGCCAGCGTGGATGAGATGACCAGCCTGCCCAAAGCGCTGCGGCAGCGGCTGGCCGATGAATTTGTGGTGCAACCGCTCAGCATGGTCACCGCCCTTGAGTCGGCTGATGGCTTCACCCGCAAATCGCTTTTTGCCCTGCCGGATGGCCGCGAAATTGAAGCGGTGTTGATGCGCTACGACAAACGCAACACGCTCTGCATCAGCACCCAGGCCGGCTGCGCGATGGATTGTCCTTTTTGCGCCACCGGGCAAATGGGTTTTATGCGCAACCTCACCGCCGGCGAAATTGTGGCGCAGGTGCTCATTTACGCCCGCCAGCTTGGGGCCGAGGGCAAACACGTAACCAATATTGTGTTTATGGGTATGGGTGAACCGCTGGCCAATTACGCCGAAACGTGGAAAGCCATCCGCCGGTTGAACGACCCGGACGGCTTCAATTTGGGCGCACGAAATATGACCCTGTCAACGGTGGGGCTGGTTTCGGCCATCCGCCAGATGAGCAAAGAGCCGGAACAGGTGGGGCTGGCGGTGAGCCTGCACGCGCCGGATGATGAGCTGCGCAACACCATTGTGCCGATCAATCGCCGCTTTCCGCTTGCCATGCTGCTGGAGGCCGTGCGCGATTACATTATTTTGACTCACCGGCGGGTAACGTTTGAGTACGCGCTGATGGACCACCTGAACGACTCGGAGGCTCAGGCCGACCAGTTGGCCCAATTATTGGACGGGCTGTTGTGCCACGTTAATTTGATTCCGCTCAACCCCACCCCCGGTTCGCCGTGGAGCGGCTCATCGGACGAGCGGGTGTACGCCTTCCGCGACCGGCTCAAAGCGGCGGGCATCCCCACCACGGTGCGGCTACGGCGCGGCATCGATATTGCCGCCGGCTGCGGCCAACTGCACAACGCGCACAGCCAGCAGCGCAAGGCAGCACCCAATCCAGAAGTTTAAAGAATTGGTGATTCCCCAAAAATGACATGCCGGTAGTCACCAATTTAAAAAACCCTTGATTTTTTAGGTTGAACGTTGTATTATTATCGGGTTTTACAGCAGCGGCGCTACAAAAAGAAGGCCAGCTCTGAAGCTGGCCTTTACGGTTGGTGCGTTTTAACCCAAATTACGATTTTGAAGCCGTGCGCAGGCAGCGCGAGCAAACTTTTACTTTTTGCAGCTTACCATCAATCATAAGTGTCGCTTTTTGGATGTTGGGTCTCCATTGGCGTTTGGTGTGGCGCTGCGAGAAGCTCACGTTGTTACCACTCATCGGCTTTTTGCCGCAAAGATCACATTTTGCCATGATACTCATTCCCTTTTTTTATAATTGCTGAACCGCTAAAACGCAAGCAAAAACTATAGCACAGGCCCTTTTTTTTTGCAAACAGGCTGTCCAAAGCTGAAAACCCGGAACCATTTTTGAATGTCAATTTACACCGACCTGGCGCAGCAGGGATTTAAAATTGAAGACAACAGCGTAACCGCCTGCAACGGGGTCGGCCTGAAAAACCTGCTGGTGGCCGGCAAAGAGTGGCTGCAAGCCCACGCCGATCAGGTGAACCGGCTCAATGTTTTCCCCGTACCGGATGGCGACACCGGCACCAACATGCTGCTGACCATGCGCGCCGCGGTAACCGCCGCCGAACTTGCGACCGATCACACTGCCGGCGCGATTGCCGCGGCGGCGGCGCGCGGGGCGCTGCTGGGTGCGCGCGGCAATTCGGGGGTCATTCTGTCGCAGTTTTTGCAGGGTATGGCTGCCGGTTTGGGTAACAGGGTGCATTTTACCACCGCCGATTTTGCCCACGCGGCCCGGCTGGGCGTAACCCAGGCTTACCAAAGTGTGACACAGCCGGTTGAGGGTACAATTTTAACGGTGGCCCGCGCTGTTTCCGAGGCGGCGCAATCCAGCGCCAACTCCACTCACGATTTGGTGGTCCAGTTAAGCGATGTGGTTAAGGCCGCCCGCGTGGCCCAGGCCAGCACGCCGGAGCTGCTGCCGGTACTCAAACAGGCCGGCGTCACCGACTCGGGCGGGCAGGGGTTACTGTATATTTTTGAAGGCTGGCTGAGATTTCTGTATAATCAGCCGGTTGACGCTGCGGCTGAGGCTGAACTTGCGCCGGCGGTTGTTTCAGAAATTGAGGATTACGGCTACGATGTGCAGTTTTTAATCGGCGGCAGCGGGCTGGATGTGGCCGCTATCCGGGCCAAAATCGACTCGCTGGGCAGGTCAACCGTGGTGGTGGGCAGCGACAGCCTGGTTAAAGTGCATGTTCACACCCACGACCCCGGCGCGCCCTTGAGTTACGCGGCGGCGTTGGGTACAATCTCTGATGTTGTGGTAGAGGATTTAAACCGGCAGGCCCGCGCTTTTTTGGCGGCCAGCCCGGCCGCGCCGCCAACCGCAGCGGTGGGAATTGTGATGGTGTCGCCGGGGCCGGGCTTTGAGGCCATCTTTCGCGGTTTGGGCGCGGGGCAGGTGGTGGCCGGCGGGCAAACAATGAACCCGAGCACGCAGGAACTGCTGGCGGCCATCGAGCAGATTCCCAACGAGAATGTGTTGATTTTCCCAAACAACTGTAATATTATGCTAACAGCGCAACAGGCCGCCGCGCTGTCGGGCAAAGCGGTGCGCGTGATGCCCACCGAAACCGTGCCGCAGGGCATCGCCGCGCTCGTGGCCTTTCACCCGGAGCTTGACGCCGAAACCAACGCCGTCCGCATGCGTGAAGCCGCCGGCCGGGTGGTCACCATCGAAGTGACCCGCGCCGTGCGGCACATGAGTCTGGCCGGGGTCGAGGTGTCGTCCGGGGCGGTGATTGGCCTGGTTAACGGCCAGTTGCGCGGCTCCGGGCCGGAGGTGTCCGGCGTGGTGCTGGATATTCTGGCTCAGCTTGATGACCAGACCGCCGGCGAGCTGCTGACCCTCTATTTTGGGGCTGGCACACCGGCGACGGCGGCGCAGGCGTTGGCCGCGGCCATTTCAGAGCGCCGGCCGCAGTTGGAAATTGAAATTTACAGTGGGGGTCAACCCCACTATGACTATATCATTTCATTGGAGTAGTGGTTAGTTGTCTAAAAAAGTTGCCATCGTCACAGATAGTACTGCATATTTTGAACCCGGTGAAGCCGAAAAACTCGGCATTCACGTCGTCCCGTTGAATATTCAGCTTGGAAACAGCCGTTTTCAGGAAGGACTGGATATCGACACCGAAGAGCTGTTCCGCCGCTTGAATTACGGCGGCGGCGTTCCGGTGAGCCATCCCCCCCAGTTGGCGGCATTTGAAAACCTGTACGCCCGCCTGCACCAGGAAACGGACCAGATTCTTTCGATTCACGTCTCCAGTCATTTGAGCAAAACCGTGGCCGTGGCCGAACAGGGAGCCGACCCACTGCTGGGCCGCTGCTCAATTGCGGTGGTTGACTCAATGACCACCTCGATGGGGTTGACCATTCTGGCCAAGGCCGCCGCCAAGGCCGCCGCCGAAGGCGCGCCGCTGGACGACATTGTCCGGCTGGTGCGCGGCATGATTCCGCACATCTACATGATTTTCTATGTGGAAACGATGGAATATCTGGAACGCAGCGGCCGGATTGGCAAAGCGCAGGCCATTTTGGGTACCATGCTCAATATCAAACCCATACTCTTTATTGAAGATGGCGATATTATCCCGCTGGAAAAAGTGCGCACCACTGATAAAGCCATTGAGAAATTATTTGAGTTTGTGGCCGAATTTGATAATTTAGAGCAAACTGCTATTATTCAACGGGGCAAAAACCCAAATAAAGAAGCCCGAAACCTTCAGGATCGGCTCTCGCAGAGCTTCCCAACCATGCAATTCCCCATCATTCAATACGGCCCAGACCTGGCCACCCGGGTTGGCCCCAATGCGCTGGGAATTGTGGTGTACGAAGGAATGACATTTTAATCGACAAACTTATGCTTCCCAGTTTTGACAGACTTAACAAAATGTTGACCCAGGAACGGCGCCTGGGCTACCAGAATAAAGCCATTTTAGGTGGAATTGAAAAACTGGCCCCCAACTGGGCCAAAGACGCGCTGGAAGAAGCCACCAGCGATGAAGAACGCCAATTTATCGAAGAGATTCGGCAGGATTTGATCCGCTACCCGGACATTGATCCCGATGCCCGGCCGCATTTTTTGCACCAGATTCTGGTGAAATTGCACAAAGCCGAAGAAAAAGGACTGCCCGCCGAACCGGACGACTCGCCGGAGCCGGTTGACCCGCCGGATGCCGGAGCCGATAATGGCCGGCGGGCTGCATCGCCAACCTTTCGGCGAGCGGCGACGCCAATTCAGCGCCCGGCTCCAAAACCCACCGAACCGCGCCCGCAGCGGCCGCAGCCCAAACGGGGCCGGACCCAGCAAGACAGTTCCAATCTCGGCCTCGATGCGCCGGTTACCCGTTTGCCGGGTATCAAAGAGGCAATGGCCAAACGCCTGGCCCGGCTGGGAGTGCACACGGTGGGCGATTTTCTGCGGCTCTACCCGCGCCGCTACGATGACTACCGCTCGCTCAAACCCATCAACCAGCTTGAGTACGGCGAAGATGTGACCATCATCGCCCAAATTTGGGAAACCCGCCAGCTTGAAACCCGCAGCAAACGGGTGATGATCAAATCTCTGCTTTCTGATGGGACGGCCAATATTGAAGTGACCTGGTTTAACCAGCCCTGGCTGGTTGACAAGTTGAAGGTGGGCAAGCAGATTGTGATCAGCGGCACGGTTGACCAGTACCTGGGCCGGCTCACGTTTAACTCGCCCGATTGGGAAGAGCTTGACACCGAAACCATCCACACCGGCCGGCTGGTGCCCGTTTACCCGCTCACCGAAGGTGTTACTGCCAAGTGGCTGCGCGGCCGCACCAAAAGCGCCATCGATTACTGGAGCGACCGCCTGCCCGATCACCTGCCCGACGACACGCGCGAGCGGCTCAAACTGCTCACGCTGACCGAAGCCATCAACCAGATTCATTTCCCGGATAGCTGGGAGTCGCTGGAAGCGGCCCGCCGCCGGCTGGCCTTTGACGAACTGTTGATGATCCAGTTGGGCGTGTTGCGCCAGCGGCAAAAATGGCAGGCGCAGCAGGGGTACCCCATCCCGGTTCAGCCGGAAGCGCTGGAGCAACTGCTGTCGGCGTTGCCCTTTGCGCTTACCGCCGCCCAGCGCAAAGTTTTGGACGATATTGTGGCCGATTTGCGGCGCGATGTGCCTATGAGTCGCCTGCTGCAAGGGGATGTGGGTTCTGGCAAAACGGTGGTGGCCCTGGCGGCGATGGTTTTAACCGCGCTCGATGGCGGCCAGGCGGCAATTTTGGCTCCCACCGAAATTCTGGCCGAACAGCACCACAAAAGTATGGGCAAACTGCTGGTCGATATTGGCCCGGCGCTGGGCCGCGAATTTTCGGTGCGGTTGCTCACCGGCAGCACCTCCGCCGGCGACCGGCGGCAAATGTTGGAAGAGCTGGCCGCGGGCAGCATCGATATTTTGGTGGGGACCCACGCCATCATTCAGGAAGACGTGGCGCTCAACAATTTGCGGTTGGCCATCATTGACGAGCAGCACCGTTTTGGCGTAAAACAGCGGGCGGCGCTGCGCGACAAAGGTATGAACCCGCACATGCTGGTCATGACAGCCACGCCCATTCCGCGGACGCTGGCCTTAACCCTGTACGGCGATCTTGACCTGTCGGTCATTGATGAGATGCCGCCGGGCCGGCAGCCCATCAAAACGCGCTGGCTCACCCCCCGCGAACGGGAACGGGCTTACAGCTTTATCCGCTCTCAAATTGAACAGGGGCGGCAGGCTTATATTATTTGTCCGCTGGTAGAAGAGTCTGAAAAAACCGAGGCCAAATCGGCGGTTGAAGAGCACCAGCGGCTGTCAAAACAGGTCTTCCCCCGGCTAACGTTGGGGTTGCTGCACGGCAGAATGAAGGCCGACGAAAAAGAGAGCGTGATGCGCTCCTTCAGAGACCGGGAAACGCAAATCCTGGTGTCAACGTCGGTGGTTGAGGTGGGCATTGATGTGCCCAATTCAA
Organism: Anaerolineae bacterium; assembly: GCA_022071955.1. Classification (GTDB taxonomy): domain Bacteria; phylum Chloroflexota; class Anaerolineae; order 4572-78; family J111; genus J095. The sequence goes on along the minus strand of JAJVIM010000021.1, from coordinate 50,479 downwards.
CGGTGATGCTGGTAGAAGGGGCCAATCGCTTTGGGCTGGCGCAGTTGCACCAGTTCCGGGGCCGGGTTGGCCGTGGCGAACACGCCAGTTACTGCCTGCTGCTGGCCGACAAACTGTCGCCCGAAGCCGAAGAACGACTGCGCGCCGTGGAGCAAACCACCGACGGCTTTGAACTGGCCGAAACCGATCTGAAAATGCGCGGCCCCGGCGAGTTTTTTGGCACTCGCCAGAGCGGGCTGCCGGATTTGAAACTGGTAAAATTAACTGATACCCGGTTGTTAGAACTGGCTCGCAAAGAGGCGGTCATCATTTTTGAAAAGGATGAAATGCTGGAACTGCCCCAGCACCGGCTGCTGGCCAAACAGCTCGCCGAATTCTGGGCCAGAACCACGGATTTAAGCTAATGCAAATTGCTGTTTACCCTGCAACGTTTGACCCCATCACCAATGGCCACATCGATATTGCCAAACGGGCGTCGAGCCTGTTTGACAAGCTGATTGTTGGCGTGTATGACCGGCCCATGAAAAGCCTGCTCTTTTCCACAGAAGAGCGGCTGGTGATGACCCGCGCCGCGCTGGCTCATCTGGGCAACATCGAAGTAAAAAAATACAGTGGGTTGACTGTAAATTTTGCCCGTGACGAAGGCGCCGGCTACATTGTGCGCGGTCTGCGGGCGTTATCTGATTTTGAGTGGGAATTGCAGCTTTCGCTGGCTAACAGCAGCCTGGATTCGTCCATTGAAACAATTTGCTTGATGGCCAGCCAGGAGCACTCGTTTTTAAGCTCCAGCATTCTCAAAGAAATTGCGCTGAACAACGGCAGCATCGACCATTTGGCGCCGGCGATAGTGGTTGAGTCGCTGAGAAATAAATTGCTGGTTGACAGCAGCGGCAACAGTAACATTAAAATTGTTTCCGTGCGCGATTAACAGCGGCGGTAGCACCGCAAAAATATTAATAAAACCAAGGTGGGTACAATGGACATTCTTCACCTGATTGATCGACTGGAAGATTTAATAGAAGCCGGATACGATCTCCCGTTTACCTCAAATGTGATTTTGCACAAAGATGAAATTTTAGACATCATCGACCAGATGCGGGTTTCTATTCCAGAAGAGGTGAAACTGGCCAAACGGACCGAAGCCGATCGGGAGCGCCTGCTGCTCCAGGCTCAGGAAGAGGCCAATCGATTGGTGGAGATGGCGCGGGAAAAAGCGCAGTCGCTCACCGAAGAACACGAGCTGGTTGAACTGGCCCGGGATCGCGCCGTGGAAATTGAAGCCGAAGCCCACCAGCACGCCGAAGATATTCTGGCTGAAACTGATGAATACATTGTTGACCAACTCAGCGAGTTGGAAGAACAATTGATGAAAACCCTCACCACCGTGCGCAACGGCCTGCGGTTGGTCAGAGAAACCCACCAGCAGCACGAACAAACCAAACAACCCGCGTCGCCGGTAACATCCAAAACCGGCGACACGCCCGACAAACAATAACCCCCTGGCCCGTTAACCCCGGCAGGGCATTTGCCTTTAGGGGTTCTATGTGGCATCCTCTCATTTTGAAAATTTACCGCATTGTTATAGAATACTGGTTTTGTGCGCAAAAACTATGCAAACAAAGAAAAAAGTTAATATTGCCCACGAGTTACGCTTTAACGTTTCTCAGCTTCTCAAAGAGGTTACCGGCGGAACTCGTGATTACAATATATTTGTTGACAGCATCAAGCAGCTCGATGACATTCAGCTTGATGAGCCGCTTTCCGGCCGGGTTCACTTTTTGCGCACGGGTCCCGATGTGTTGGTGACCGGTGACCTGCACACAACCATTCGGCGGGAATGTGGCCGCTGTTTAACAGTTTTTACAGCGCCAATCTCAATTGAGTTGGAAGAACTGTTTTATCCAACCATCGATTTGCTCAGCGGCAACGCTTTGCCCGCGCCGGAAGATGCCGACGAAGCGACCCGCATTGATGAACTGCACACCCTGGATTTGTACGAGGTGGTGCGGCAGGCCATCGTGCTGGAAAGCGAGAGTTCGCGGTATTGCCGGCCGGATTGCAAAGGGCTGTGCCCGGTGTGCGGTCAGGATCGCAACATCAATCCCTGTACCTGCCAGGACGACAGCGTAGATGTGCGCTGGTCGGGGTTGTTAGAAGTTGAGATAGAAGAATAATCTGGATTTTCAAGAAAGGATTAAGGTATTATGGGTGCATTACCAAAGCGCAAAGTTTCCAGGGTACGACGTGATCGGCGGCGAGCGCATTATCTCCGCCTGCAACTGCCGAATATGGTACCCTGTTCTCAATGCAACACGCTGCATTTAGCGCACCGCGTTTGCCCAAAATGCGGTACGTACAACGGAACCCAAGTTTTGCCCGACAAAGAGTTAGCTAAAAACAGCTAAATTTGAACAGATTGTCATCCGCAAATCAATCATCGGCCGTGCCGCTTGGTAACCCTAAACAGCACGGCTGTTATTTTGTTACGAGATAGACAGCCCCAGCCGGGACGACAGAAGGGGATGAAAATGGGGGGAGCTACCCCCAGGCCCCCCGCCCTGCGGGGTTATTTTCACAGGGACTATGAGCAAACTTGCATTTGTATTTCCCGGACAGGGATCGCAGGAAGTTGGAATGGGGCAGGCGTTTTTTAATGAACTGCCTGCCGCCCGCGCCATTTTTGAACAGGCCGATGCCGGCCTGGGCTTTTCACTGAGCCAGCTTTGTTTTGAAGGGCCGGAAGAGGCGCTCAACGATACCATCAATACCCAGGTGGCCATTTACACCACCAGCATGGCCGCACTGGCCGCGCTGCGCGCTGCCGGTTTTACTGCCCAGCCCGATTTTGTGGCCGGCCACAGCCTGGGCGAGTATTCGGCGTATGCGGCGGCCGGTGTTTTTTCCGTTGGCGACGGCCTGCGGCTGGTTCGCGAGCGCGGCCGGCTGATGAAAAAAGCCGGCGAACTGAACCCCGGCGGTATGGCCGCTTTTCTCAAGCTCGATGATGACGTGGTGGCCGAGATTTGCCAAAAAGTTACCGACGCCGGTGATGTTGGCACGCTGCAAGTGGCCAATTACAACTCGCCGGGGCAAATTGTGGTGTCTGGCCACAGCGCCGCCGTTGACCGGGGGATTGAACTGGCGCTGGAAGCCAAAGCTCGCCGCGCGGTAAAGTTACCGGTCAGCATTGCTGCCCACTCAGAATTGATGCGGGTGGTGGCCGATGAGTTCCGGCAGGCGGTGGACGCTACGCCGTTGAACTTGCCAGAAACTCCGATTGTAGCTAACATAAGCGCAGCACCGCTGGAGTCAGTTGAAGCCATCCGTGAAGAAATGGAAGGCCAACTGACCAACTCGGTCTATTGGACGGCCAGCGTTGAGTGGATGATTGGCCAGGGTGTGGATACATTTGTTGAGCTTGGCCCCAAAGATGTCTTGGCCGGTCTCATCAAACGAGTCAGCAAACAGGTGCAGGTTTACAGCATCAACACGCCGCAAGCCCTTAACGGCTTTCTGAGCAGCGTCAATTCATAAAGGTGTGACTAAAACAAGAAGGAAAGCGCCGCAGGCCGGGGGCTTGGGGGTAGTTCCCCCAAATTCCTTCCCTCTCAACTCACTTTGGTCACATCCAATTCATAAAATAACCGGACAGGCGCATGTTTGATTTAACGGGAAAAGTTGCAGTTGTAACGGGCAGTTCCAAAGGAATTGGGGCCAGTATCGCGGTGATGCTGGCGGCGCAAGGCGCCCGGGTGGTGGTTAATTACCGCTCCAGCCCCGCCGAGGCCGAAGCCGTGGTGGCGGCTATCACCGACAGAGGCGGCGAGGCCGTGGCCATTCAGGCCGATGTCAGCCAGAGCGAAGAAGCCCAGCGGCTCATTCAAACTGCAATTGACACCTATGGTCAAATAGATATACTTGTAAATAACGCCGGCACCACTCGCGACCAGTTGATCATGAAAATGAAAGACGAAGAATGGGATTTGGTGCTGCAAACAAACCTGTCGAGCGTTTATTACTGCTCCAAAGCCGTGGTGCGCCCGATGATGAAAAAACGCGGCGGGCGGATCATCAACATCACCTCGGTGGTGGGGTTGTCCGGGCAGGCGGGGCAAACCAACTACGCGGCCTCAAAAGCCGGGATCATCGGCTTTACCAAATCGCTGGCCAGAGAAGTTGGTTCGCGCAATATTACGGCCAATGCCGTTGCGCCGGGGTTTATCCCCACCGCGCTTACCAATGTGCTGCCGGAGGCCCAGATCGAGTCGATCAAGCAAAATACGCCGCTGGGCCGGCTGGGCACGCTTGAAGATGTAGCCAACGCCGTCCTCTTTCTGGCTTCTGATGAGGCCGCGTTTATCACCGGCCAGGTCTTAACGGTCGACGGCGGCCTGGTGATGCAGTAGCCGTTTTCAGCTTTACCCACACGCCGAGCGTGTGCTATAATAGCAAAAACATTTCAACACACTGCCCTGTTAGGGGTATCGGTACGCAGTAACGTGTATCGTTTTGAACATTGACATTTTAACATCCAGCGACACTGTATTATTTTAGAGGGATATGAGTTATGAAAGTTCGACGACGTGCCCGCGCAGCAGTATTGCAGACTCTTTATGAGCTGGACTACACGGACCACGACCCAAAATTGGCTCTGGAAGCCAGGTTTGAGGATCGGTTGTTGCCGGAGTCGGCCCAAAAGTTTGCCTGGGTTTTGGTCAAAGGGGTGCAAACGTATCGAACTTATCTGGATAGCGTAGTTGGCGAACTGGCCCCGGAATGGCCCATCGACCAGATTGCCGCCGTTGATCGCAATGTGTTGCGCATTGCCATTTATGAGCTTTTGTTTGAACCCAAAATCCCGCCTAAAGTAGCGATTAACGAAGCAGTGGAACTGGCCAAAATGTTTGGCGGCGAAAGTTCGCCCCGATTTGTGAACGGCGTGTTGGGCAGCCTGGTGGCCAAAGATCGGGCCAAAATCAGAGAAGCGCTCAAAGTGCCGGTCTAAAGTATATCCTCAAAATTTTTAATACCCCACGCTCAGCCGGGCAGCTATCAGCGATTTTTCAAGGAAGCGATTGGCTTCGATTGAATGGATATTTTAGGCATTGGTTTTCCCGAACTCATTTTTATATTTGTCATCGCACTGATGGTTTTTGGCCCGCGCCGCCTGCCAGAAATTGCCCGTAAAGCCGGCAAAATTGTGGCCGATTTGCGCAACATGTCGCAGAGTTTAATGGCCGAATGGCAGCGCGAAATCAACGCCGCCGAATTTACCGAAGAACTCAACAAAACCAAACAGGAATTTACCCAGGCGCGAGATTCCGTGGCCAAGGCCGGCAAAGCCGTGTCGCAGCAAACCGCCGAGGTGGTCAATTCCATCTCTCCCCCCCAATTGACCGCGGCGAGCCTGCCCGCTCAAAACTCCGCCAACACCAACAATTCGCCTGCCGCCGAACCGGCTGACACCGACAACTCCACCGTCGAACCGGCCGAATCGCCGGCCGAACCGGCGGTTGACAACAGCGCCGATCACCCGCCCGCATCGCCACCAGCACCTATCGACCCGGAAAAATCTGTGAATGAGCGCTAATCCCCCATCCACAAAACTGAATCCCGGCGAAATGACGCTGTTGGGGCATCTGGAAGAACTGCGCGACCGACTGGTAAAATCGGCGATTGCGGTGCTGATTGGCACGATTATTGCGGCCATTTTTACCCCGCAAATATTGGAACTGCTCATTGCGCCCTACGGCCAAAAACTCCAGGTGCTTGGCCCCACCGAAGGCATCTCCATTTATTTCAGGGTGGCCCTCACCGCCGGTCTAATTTTTGCTATGCCGGTGCTGATCTACCAGTTTTTAATGTTTATTCTGCCCGGTTTGGAACCGCGTGAAAAACGATACATTTTTTTGGGTGTGCCGGCGGCGTTTGTGCTGTTTTTAATTGGCGTGGCCTTTGCCTGGTTCATCATGATTCCGTCGGCCATTGGTTTTTTGAGCAGTTGGCAAACCGAAGTGTTCAAACAGGAATGGCAGTCGCAAAAATACATTCCGTTTATTACCTCGCTGATTTTCTGGATTGGCATCAGTTTTGAAACGCCGCTGCTCATTTTTATTATGGCCAAGCTCAATCTGGTGACGCCCCGTTTTCTCATCAAACAATGGCGCTTTGCCGTGGTCATCATTGCCATTGCCGCGGCCATGATCACCCCCACCGTTGACCCCTTCAATATGGCGCTGGTGATGCTGCCGCTGATCGTGTTGTACGGCTTCAGCATTCTGCTCGCGTATCTGGCCTAAAAAATCTGGTTCGATGACTCACGCCCCGATTTTTCATCTGGCCCCGGCTGCTTATTACCACGCCCAGCCCATCGATCAGCCCTATTTGCCGGCTACCTTTGCCGCCGAAGGTTTTATTCACTGCACCGCCGGCACAGACCTGCTGCTTGAAATTGCCAACTCTTTTTTTGCCGGTCTGGCCGATGACCTGCTGGCGCTGGAGATCGATCCCCAGCAACTGACCTCGCCCCTTAAATTTGAACCGCCCATCCCACCGCCCGGCACACCGCCCGGCCCGGCTACCGATTTGCTTTTTCCCCACATTTACGGCCCGCTCAACCGCCCGGCCATTCTGCGAGTCATGCCGCTGCGTCGCAACCCGGCCGGGCGGTGGCAGTTGCCCGCCGAATAATCATCGGTTTTCGCCAACTTCACAAACTGGTGACATTTGTCACTGGCGTTTTGTTCAATTATTCGGTAAAGTGGTGTAAACAGACATCATTTGGCGCGGAGTTGAGCCTATGGAATCGATGATTGGACACACGCTGGGCCAGTATCAGCTCATTGAACAAATTGGCCAGGGCGGCATGGCCACCGTTTACAAAGCGTACCAACCCTCGCTCAACCGCTACGTGGCCATCAAAGTATTGCCGCCCTATTACGCCCATGACCCCGGCTTTACCGAGCGTTTCACCCGCGAAGCCCAGGCCATTGCCCAACTGGAACATCCCAACATTTTGCCCGTGTACGATTTTGGCAAACAGGGCGATATCAGTTACATCGTGATGAAATATGTGCCCGCCGGCACGCTGCGCGACAAACTGGGCCGCCCCCTGCCGCCCATCGAGGCCGTTCGCCTGATTGACCAGATTGCCGCCGCGCTCGATGCCGCCCACGAGCGCGGCATCCTCCACCGCGACATCAAACCCGGCAACATGCTCATCGATGATCGGGGCTGGATTTACCTGAGCGATTTTGGGTTGGCCAAAATGGTCGAAGGCGCGGCTCACCTCACCGCTACCGGCGTCGGCATTGGCACGCCGGCTTACATGAGCCCGGAACAGGGGCAGGGCCGGCCCGTCAACGCCCGCACCGATGTGTACGCGCTGGGCGTGGTGCTGTTTGAAATGCTCACCGGCCGCGTGCCCTACGAAGCCGATACCCCGATGGCTGTGGTCATCAAACACGTTACCGACCCCATCCCCCTGCCGCGCCAGATGAATCCCAACATTCCCGAAGCCGTGGAACAGGTGCTGCTCAAGGCCCTGGCCAAAAACCCCGATCACCGCTTTGCCAGCGCCGGCGAACTGGCTCAGGCGCTGCACCGCGCTGTGCAGCGGCTCGAACCGGCGGTGGCTGCTGCGCCCATCCCGCCCGACCCCGATGCCACCCAATTTCAGCGGGTGCCGGCTCGCAGCAGCGCCGCTCCGATTCCGGCGCAGCCGGTGTCCCCGGCCAAACAGACCAACTGGCTGCCCATTTTGCTGGGGCTGGGAGCGCTGGCGCTGCTCTTTATCTGCGGCGGGGTTGGGCTGTTTTACGCCTTCAACCAGCCGGTTATGCCGCCCACGCCCGCCTTTGGCAGTTTGGCCGTTAATCCCACCGCCACCCTTCCCCCGGCCAGCCCACCGACCGCCGCCCCACCCGCCGAATCCTCGCCCAGCGCCACTGTTCCGCCGCCAACCGATACGCCCACGCCAACGCCATCACCCAGCGCCACGCTGCCGTCTCAGGCCGATGTCTTGCCGGTGGTCACCACGCCGCCTCCGCCGGTTTGTACCCCGCCGCCGTGCGCCGCCAACGAAATCTATTTTTGCCCCGGCAACTGTCCCGGCGGTTGCGGCGTAGTTTGCGCTACGGTCACGCCCGCGCCGGTCACCGCCACTTTCACCCCCACTCCAACTCCAACCGCCACCCCAACTCCGCGCTGGGCCGATACCGGGCTGCGCCCCGCCGGACAGTTCGCCTCCATCTGGCAGGTTGAAGCTGATGCGCTCGGCTATCCGCTGGCGGATGCTGCCGCCGAGCGGCTGTGCGCGCGTCAGCCGTTTGAGCGCGGCAATCTGGTTTGGGTGGATATGCCGGATGACCCCAACCTCATTTGGGGCGTAGTCGGTGATTCGCCAACAGTCGGCGGCGGCCAAAAATGGTATCGGCTGGTTGACGACTGGCCCGGTTCGCCCGATTTTTGGTGCCCCGAAGCCGAAGCCAACGCGCCCATTGGCCCCCGGCGCGGTTTTGGCAAACAGTGGTGTGCCGTACCCGGCTTGCGCATCGATTTGGGCCGCGCGCTGGAAGAGGAAAAAGGCGGCCCGGACTACCCTCGCTGCGAGTTGCAGTTTTTTCAGGGCGGGACTATCCTTCACGTGCCGCTCGATAACGCCTTTTTGGTATTAATTGATGGCGGCGGCTGGCGGCGCTACTAAAAAACAGAGGAACAATCATGACCTACCCATCAACCATGACCGCTGTGCGGCTGCACGGCCCGCGCGATCTCCGGGTTGAGCAGATTTCTCACCCCGGCCCGCCCCGCCCCGGCGATGCGCTGGTGCGGGTCACCGCTACCTGTATCTGCGGCAGCGATTTGCACACCTACAAAGATGCCCGCATTGGCGATACCGTGCTCTCGTCGCCGCTCACGCTGGGCCACGAATTTGCCGGCGTCATCGAAGAAGTTGGCGATAACGCGCTCGGTGGTGATTTTCAGCCGCTCAAACCTGGCATGCGGGTGGCGGTGGACCCGGCTCAACCCTGCTGGCACTGTGAAATGTGCGAACAGGGCCACCCCAACCTGTGCTACAATTTACATTTTTGCGGCAGCTACCCCGATGCCGGCAGCCTGAGCCAGTGGCTGCACATGCCGGCCCGCGCCTGTTTCCCCCTGCCGGACAGCATCGATGACGTGAGCGCGGCCCTGTTGGAGCCGCTAGGCATCGCCGTCCACGCTGCGAGCCTGGCCAAAATTCAGGTGGGCGACAGCGTGGCCGTGCTCGGGGCGGGCTGCATCGGCCTGAGCATTTTAGTAATGGTCAAATTGGCCGGCGCGCAGCCTATTTTTATCTCAGATAAATTTGACTGGCGTCTTGAGCAGGCGCGCAGCAACTACGTTATTCCCATCAATTGTGATAAAGAAGACCCCGTCGCGGCGGTGCTCAAGGCCACCCACGGGCGCGGCGTCGATGTGGCCATTGAGGCGGCCTGGGCCGATCATTCGGTGCAGCAGTCCGCCGAAATGGTGCGGATGGGCGGCCGGCTGGTCATCGTTGGCATTTCAGAAGACGACAACCTGGTTTTCAAACATTCCACGGTGCGGCGCAAAGGGGTAACCATCCGGCTGGCCCGGCGCATGAAACACACCTATCCGCGCTCGATCAAACTGGTGCAGAGTGGCGCGATCGATCCGGCCAAAATCATCAGCCATCGCTTCCCGCTGGAAAAAACGCCCGAAGCCTTTGCGCTGAATACCGCCTACGCCGATAACGTCGTTAAAATTGCCATCGAATACGGCTTATGAGCGGTCACACCAACACCTTACCCAACTTCACGGCTAGTCTGTCCGGCTGGCTCAACCGGCAGATGATGTCACTGGCAAAACATTGGCTGGCCGTGGCCAACATCTTCTTTTTTACCTACGTTGGCCTGCCGATTCTGGCCCCAATTCTGCTGGCGGCGGGTTTTACCGGCGCGGCCAATACTATTTATCAGGTATACAACATGTTGTGCCACCAACTACCCACCCGCACCTATTTTATTTTTGGTGAGCAGGTGGCCATGTGCGAGCGCTGTATCAGCATTTATGTGACCATGTTTGCCGGCGGGCTGGTGTTTAATTTTGCCCGCTACCGGCAGTTGCCCATTCAGTGGTACGTGCTGTTTGCCCTGCCGATGGCGCTCGATGGCGGCACGGCCTTTGTCAGCGAGATCACCGCCGTGCTGCCGTTGTGGCCCTTCTGGCTTATTGCCATCGCCGCGATAGGCTTTTTCTGGTTTGTGCTGCACAAACAGGGGTTGATGTTTTGGCAGATATATGTGGTTTTTGCCGGTATTTTGCTGGGGCTGGCCTACCTTCAATTTTTTGGGCCGCGCATCAGCAATCTGTATCTGCGCAATATCACCGGCATCATTTTTGGCATTGGTACGGTTTGGTTTGCCTATCCCTCGCTGGAGGAGGGCTTTAGAGACACCTGGCGCGAAACCAGTGCCTACCTTTCCCGCCCCGAATAGGTTGCAGAATCAAAAAAAGGAGCCGCACCGGCTCCTTTTTGGCTTTAAAAACAGCAGAGCCCTTTGGGAAAAGGGCTCTGAGTTAGAAGAAAAGAGGAGGAGGGGTTTTTGTTGCCCCCAGCTAATGCCACCTTCATAGTAACACAATCGCCAAAGAATAAGTAGTGACAAATGTCACAAATATTAGGTGATTTTTGTCACTTGCATTAGGGGGTATCCCCTGCTAGTCGCTCAACAGTTGCCGCCGTCGTCGTGAATATAGCACGAGTCCGACTGGTATTTGCGCCATTCAAAAGCGATCTTTGCCAGCGTTTCCAGATGGGCTTTGAGCGCGCCGGCCCCGGTAATAATTTCGCCCTCGTCTTTGAGGGCTGGCAGCGAAGTGCCCGGCGGCAGGCTGACCGGCTGCTGGCCCGGCTCAACAATAAAAACCCGGTGGGCCAGCACCAAATCTTTGATCGCTTCTTCTATTTCTTCGCCGGCAGCGCTGCCGGCGGTGCGATATAGTTCAATCACGGTTTGCTCCTTTCTCACCCATCAAGGGTGACCGGGCCGGGTTGCAGCGAGGGGGTGCCTCGCAGCAGCAGGAGCAGAGCTACCGGCGCCAGGCTGATAAGTATACTCAGCCAACTGATGGTCAGGTAGCCAAAGGCGGCAAAAATCAAACCGCCGCCGGTGCTGCCCACGCCCGAAATCACGTTGATCATGGTATCGGTCAACCCCTGCACCCGTCCCCGCTCCGAGGCGCGCAACGCGTCTGACAGCAAAGCGCTGCCGGCCACAAAGCAAAAATTCCAACCCAGGCCCAGCAAAAACAGGCACACGGCCAGCCACAGGGCGCTGGCGTTGAGTGGTGCGGTCAGGCAGGCCATCGCCAAAACAAAGCCGCCCGCCAAAATGATGGCGTTACGCCCCAGCCGGTCAACCAGCCAGCCGGTCACAAAACTCAGGCCGAACATGCCGAGCGTGTGGGCCATAATCACCAGACTGATTGGCCCCAGCTCGTGATGGTTGTGGTGCATGTGAACCGGCGTCATGGTCATCACCACTACCATTGCCAGTTGGCCGCTGATGAGCGCCGCGGTAGCCAGTTTAATGCGGGGGTCTTGCAGGATGTCCCGGTAGGGCCGGCCGCCGGTGGACCCACCTGCTTCTGTTTCCGGCTCGATGGCGGCGAATTGCCGGCCAAGTTGTTGGGGATCGGGCCGCAGAAAAATGTTAATGAGTACCAGTGTCAGCCCAAAAATGAGCGCGGCCACAAACCACGGGCCGCTGAGCGAGGGCAAGCCAAGCTGCGTGGCCAGTTTACCGCTGCTGCTAATCAAACTCGGCCCCAGAATTGAGCCGGCGGTGCCGCCCAGCACCACCCAACTAATGGCCCGGGCGCGGGTGCGAGCCGGGCTGGCTTCGGCGGCGGCGTAGCGCCCCTGATCGAGCACGCCTTTGGTCATCCCCAGCAAAAAAATACCGGCCAAAAACAGCGCCAGCGACCCGGTGATGACGGCGGCTCCGGCGATCAGGGCGGCCACAATGCCCAGCGCGTACCCCACCGACAGACCGACCCGCCGGCCGGCCCGGTCCATCAATTTGCCCACGGGGTAGGCCATCAGTGCCGCCCCGGCCACGGTGAGTGTTGAGGGCACGCCGGTCCAGCCTTCGCTGCGGCCTAATTCCACGGCGATAATCGAAGCGATGGTGAAGGCCACAATCAGCGCCGCCGAAAACAGGCTTTGCCCGGCCAGCAACGTAAAAACAATCCGGCGACTGGTTTTTTCAAGTTGACTCATTGGTTTTTCCTGGCATTAGCGTTAAGGACAGGCATTATACCTCAAAGATACCGGCAGAATCAAACAAGTAGTATGGGGCGGCAAAGCCGCCCAAATCTGTAATGGTCAGGATGATGTTGAACACAATGTAGCCGTCATTCCCGCACGCTTTTAGCGGGAATCTACGTTTGCCGCCTATTATGGATGCCCGATAACTACATTCGGGCATGACGCTGCTGTTCAAAATGTTTTTGATCATTACACAAAGCCGCCCAAATCACACCAATTCAATAGAAGAAGAACAGAAAGCGTGGAAATCACGCAAATTCTTTACCCCCTGAAATTGTGGTACAATTGGAACACGATGACCGAGCAGACCGAACCACTCATCCAAACCGTTACCGGCCCGATGGCGGCCAGCGCCGTAACCCTGGCCGATGCCCACGCCCACGTCTGGATCAACCCGCCGCCGGGGGTGCCGCCCAAACATCGCTTTGAGCTGAACGACCCCCGTCGCATCGAAGCCGAACTGCGCGATTTTCGCTCGGCGGGGGGCACGCTGTTGCTCGATTGCCAGCCGGGTGGCTGCGGCCGCGACGCGGCCATGCTGGCCAAACTGGCTCAGGCCGCCGAACTGCCCGTTGCCTGTGTCACCGGTTTTCACCTGTCGGTGTACTACCCGGCCGGTTTCTGGCTGTGGCGCGCCAGCGAGCACGAGGCCGCCAGCTACTTTATCAACGAGCTGACCGCCAGCGTGCAGGAAAAAGAGGGCGTGCTGGCGGCGGCCATCAAGCTGGCTTTTATCGACAAAATAGAAGGCCAGACGCGGGTGCTAATGGAAGCCGCCGCCGAAGCCGCCCGCCAAACCGGCGCGGGCCTGCTGTTTCACACCGAAGGCGGGCGCAATGTCGAAGCGTTGCCTCTCTTTTTTGAGGATCGCGGCGTGCCGCTGACTCGCCTCTATTTTTGCCACGTCGATCAACGGCCCGATCTGGGCCTGCACCGCGAACTGGCCCGGGCCGGCGCGTTGCTGGGCTACGACACGTTTGTGCGCCCCACCAGCAAGCCGGAGCAAAATGTTTGGCCGCTGCTGCTGGCAATGGTTAAAGCCGGGCTGGCCGGCCACATTGCCATCGGGCTGGATATGGCCCGCAGCAGCCGCTGGCGGCACTTTGGCGGCGGGCCGGGGCTGGTGGCCCTGCCCGACCAGATTTTGCCCCGCCTCCACCACGAGGGGCTGAGCGAGTCGCTGGTGGCCCAACTGACCGGGCAAAATATTGTGCGGTTTTTGATACGGTAACTATTTCAATTTCACAACGAGGTGAACCCTATGCATTTCAGAACCATCATTGAACCCTTCAGAATCAAAGCAGTTGAACCCATCCGGCGCACCACCCGCGCCGAGCGGGAAGTCGCGCTCCGGGCGGCCGGTTACAACCTGTTTTTGCTCAAGGCCGAAGACGTGCTCATCGACCTGCTGACCGACTCCGGCACCGGGGCGATGTCGTCGGAGCAGTGGGCCGGTATGATGCGCGGCGACGAAAGTTACGCCGGCGCGCGCTCGTTTTACCGGTTTGAGCAGGCCGTGAGCGAAATCACCGGCCTCAAGCATGTTATCCCTACCCATCAGGGCCGGGCCGCCGAACGCATTTTGTTCGGCTCAATGTTGAAGCCGGGCGATATTGTGCCCAACAACACCCATTTTGATACCACCCGGGCCAACGTGGAGTACCGGCAGGCGGTGGCGCTGGATTTGCCCAGCCCCGAATGCAACAAACCGGAGTTCCCCTGTCCCTTTAAAGGCAACATCAACCTTGAGGCGCTGGAGCAACTGCTCAAAGAACAGGGCGACAAAGTACCGCTGGTGATGGTGACCGTCACCAACAATTCGGGCGGCGGCCAGCCGGTGAGCATGGCCAACCTGCGCGCCGCGAGCGATATTTGCCACAAATACGGCAAACCGCTCTTTTTGGATGCCTGCCGCTTTGCCGAAAATAGCTGGTTCATCAAAGTGCGCGAAGAGGGTTACGAGCACAAAACGCCGCTGGAAATTGCTCAGGAAATGTTCAGCTATGTTGATGGCTGCACCATGAGCGCCAAAAAAGATGGGATGGCCAACATCGGCGGTTTTTTGGCGGTTAATGACGACGCGCTGGCCCAGCGGGCCAAAAACATGCTCATCCTGTCAGAAGGGTTTCCCACCTACGGCGGGCTGGCCGGGTACGATCTGGAAGCCATCGCCGTGGGGCTAAAAGAGGCGCTGGACGAGGATTACCTGCGCTACCGGATTCGCTCGGTGAGCTACCTGGGCGAGTTTTTGAGCGGGGCCGGCATCCCCATTGTGCAGCCCCCCGGCGGCCACGCCATTTACATTGACGCCAAAACCATGTTGCCGCAAATTCCGCAGCAGCAGTTTCCGGCCTGGGCGTTGAGTTTGGTGCTGTATTTGGAGGGCGGGATTCGTTCTGTGGAAATTGGCTCGGTGATGTTTGGCCGCCAGCCCGATGGCAGCGAAAAACCCGCCGCCAATGAGCTGGTGCGGCTGGCCCTGCCACGGCGGGTGTACACCCAAAGCCATGTCGATTACATTGCCGAAGTGCTGCTGTACGTAAACAAGCTCAAAGACCGCATCCGGGGGGTGCGGCTGGTGGAAGCCCCGCCGGTGCTGCGTCACTTTACCGCCCGGCTGGAACCGGTGGCCGGCGCGCTGGTGGTAGAAGGTTAACAGGTAAAGAATGATGGTTGCGGCCACAAAACAGTTTGGCTGGGCAGTGATCGGCCTGTTGTTGCTGCTGGTTTGGCCGGCGCGAGCCGATCAGCCGCTGCTACTGCTCACCGCCGGGCAGGGGCAGGTTCAGTTGGGCCAGCATCTGCAACTGCTGGCCGACCCCGGCAAACAGTTGACCTTTGCCGAGGTGTCATCACCCGCCTACAACGATGCTTTTGTGGCCGCAACCGTCAACACGCCCCAGTTTGGTTACACCAGCGCGGCGCACTGGGCCAGATTTTCTGTGCGCAACAGCAGCCCGGCCAACCGCAACTGGCTGCTGGAAGTTTCGGACGCCACGCTTGATTCGCTCCGCCTGTATCTGCTGCCGGCCGGCAGCAGCACACCCGCGCTCGTCGTTCATACCGGTGACCTGCTGCCCCGCAGTACTCGCCCGGTGGAGTATCATCATTTTGTGTTTGATTTGCCCCTTGAACCGAACCGTGACTATACCGTGTACCTGCGTGTTGAAAATCAGGGGGCAACCTCGCTGCCGCTGACGCTTTGGTCGCCGCCCGCCTTTGCCGAACACAAAGCGGCCTCGTTGTTCTGGTCGGGATTTTCACTGGGTTTCATCGTTATTATGGTCTGTTTTCACCTGGTTCTGCTGTTGTTTCTGCGCGAGGCGATGTATTTGTTTTACATTGTGGCCGTGGCCAGTTTGGGCTTTTATTTTGCCGTGCTCGACGGGCTGGCGGCCCAATATTTGTGGCCCAACCAGCTTTGGTGGGGCAATGTGGCCATTCTGGTTTTTATTGGGCTATCGTTGATGGGCGGCATCCAATTTGGCGTGCGATTTTTGCAGTTGGCCAGCTTTGCGCCCCGCCTTGATAAAATTTTACGCGGCCTGTCGCTGTTAGTGTGGGGCGCGTTGGTGCTGGCCATTTTGCCCGGATTTTATCGGCCGGCGGCCATCGCGCTGGCCGTGCTAACAGTAACCACGGTGGTTATCGGTGTGGTCACTGCGGCAGTGGTGCTGACGCGCGGCTACCGGCCAGCCCGTTATTTTTTGGCGGGCTGGATTGGGATTTTTGTGGGCGCTACACTGGTGGTGCTGAGCCAGTTTAGCCTGCTGCCGGAAAATACCCTGACCGGGCTGAGCGTGCGGGTGGGCGCTTTTCTGCTGGTGTTGCTGCTGTCGCTGGCCATGGCCGACCGGATCCACCTGCTCCGCACCCAGGCCGAGACCGCCAACCGGCGGCTGCACCAGATTTCTCAACGCAAACAGGCCGAAGAAGCGCTGCGCCAGCGCAACCAGCAGTTAGCCCTGCTCAACCACGCCGGCCAGATTTTCAGTTCAACCCTGGAGCTCAACCAGGTTATCCAGAATATTCTGGGTGAAATGCACCGGCTGCTGGATGTTGAAGCCACCTCGTACTGGCTGCACGTGCCGGAAACCGGCGAGCTGGTGTGCCAGCAAGCCTCCGGCCCCGGCAACCAGCGGGTGGTGGGCTGGCGGCTGGCCCCGGGCCAGGGTGTAACCGGCCGGGCCATGCAGACCGGCCAGCCGTTAATTGTGGCCGATCTCCTGGCCGAACCGGATTATTTTGCCGACGTTGACAAACATACCGGGCTGGCGCTCCGTTCGTTGCTAACCATCCCCCTGCGGGTTAAAGGCGAAACCATTGGTGTGCTGAATCTGGCTTCCACACAATTTGATCGTTTTAGCCAGGATGATGTTTCTCTGCTTGAGCCGATTGCCGCTGTTGCCGCCAGCGCCATAAAAAACGCCCAGCTTTTTGATGAAACCCAGCGCCAGCGCACCATCGCCGAAAGTTTGCGCCACGTTTCCACCATTATCAACAGCAGCGTGGAATTAAATACCGTGCTGGCCGGCATACTTGAACAACTGCGCCGGGTTATCCGCTTTGATGGCGCCGGCCTGTTTTTGCTGGATGGTTCGGACTTGCGGCTGATCGATGGCACCGCGCAGGTACAGGGGTTGATCGGCTATCGCCTGCCGGTGGCCGGCAACAACATCACCATTGAACCGCTGCGGCAGAAAAAAACGCTGGTGATGGCCGATATTCAAACCGACCCGCGCTGGCGAGAGGATTGGCCCGCGCTCGATACATACGGGCTGGCCGTTCGGGGTTGGATGGGCGCGCCGCTGCTGCGCGATGACACGCCCATTGGCGTATTAACCGTAGATAGTTTTGAAAAAGGCAGTTACACTGAAAAAGACGCTCGCATTTTGGAAACATTTGCCGATCAGGCCGCGTTGGCTATTCAAAACGCCAAATTATTTGAACAGGCTCAGCATCAGCGGCAGATGGTAGAAAACGCGCTGGCCGAATTAAAAGCCACACAGAATCAGTTGGTGGTGCAGGAAAAAATGGCCTCGTTGGGGATGTTGACCGCCGGCATTGCCCACGAAATCAAAAATCCGCTCAACTTTGTCACCAGTTTTGCCCAGCTCTCCATTGAACTGGCCCAGGATTTGGAGCAAATTTTAGGCCGGTTATCCTTTGAACCGGAGATGCAGGCAGAAATTGACGATATTTTGCACAAGCTGCGCTTCAATGCCCGAAATATTACCGATGAAGGTTTCCGGGCCAACAGCATTGTGCAGAGCATGCTGCTCCACTCCCGGGGGGGCGGTAACAGCCAGCGCCAGCCCACCGATGTCAATTCGCTGCTGCAGGAAGCAGTCAACCTGAGTTTTCACAGTTTGCGGGCCAAAGATATTGAGTTTGATGTGCAGATTGAAACCCACCTTGACCCCGCGCTAACCCCGCTGCACGCGGTGCCGCAGGACTTGAGCCGGGTATTTGTCAATTTAATCAACAATGCCTACGATGCCACCCGGGAAAAACAGGCCCAAACAAACGGCGCTTTTGAAGCCCGGATTGTAATTTCTACCAAAAACCTGGATAATTGGATAGAGATCACCGTAGCCGATAATGGCGTCGGCATTGCGGCGGCAAAGCAGGCCGAACTTTTTACCCCGTTTTTTACCACCAAACCCAGCGGTCAGGGAACCGGGCTGGGGTTATCGATCAGTTATGATATTATTGTGCAGGAACACCAGGGCACAATTTCGGTTAAGTCAGACGAAGGACGGTTGACCGAATTTGCTATCCGGCTGCCCAAAAAATCTGCACTCACAGGACGTTGACGATGCCCGTAAAACTTTTATTTGTCGATGATGAACCCAAGCTGCAAGCTGTTGTTGAACAGCTTTTCCGCAAAGAAATCCACGATGGTGACTACGAGATCAAATTTGCCACCAGCGCTATTGAAGCCATCGACATTCTGCGCGCGGACCCGGCCATCGATATTTTGCTCACCGATTTGAACATGCCCAAAATGAACGGCCTCACTTTGTTGAGCCGGCTCAAGGAAAACAAAGGCCGATTCAACCCGGTGTTAACGCCCATTGTTGTTACAGCCTACGGCGACATGGACAACATTCGGCGGGCGATGAACGCCGGGGCGTTTGATTTTTTGACCAAACCGATTGATTTTGAAGACGTGCGCCAAACCGTGGCCAAGGCTATTGTTCACGTGCAGCGGCTCAAACACGCCATTGAGCAGGAAGAACGGGCCAAAAAGGCGCTGCGCCAGCTCAATCAGGAACTGGAGCGCCGCGTTGAAGAGCGCACCGCCGAACTGCAAAAAAGCAACGCCGAATTGAACGCCTTTGCCCACACCGTGGCCCATAATTTAAAAAATCCGCTGGGAATTATCCACGGCTACGTGGCCGATACCATAGAATTTTTTGACGAAACCGAGGCGGCGGAATTGTTCGATATGCTGACAACTCTGCGCGAGCAGGCGCACAAATCCATCAACATTGTTGATGAATTGCTGCTGCTGGCCGGCGTGCGCAAAATGGATCCGCCAAGTTTTCCCATCGATATGCGCGATCTGATTAACGCCGTGTTGCACCGGTTAGACCCCATGATCCGTGAATATCAAGCCCGGATAGAAACGCCGCCGGAGTGGCTGCTGGCCAGCGGCTACGCGCCCTGGGTTGAAGAAGTATGGATGAATTACCTTACCAACGCCCTCAAATACGGCGGCAGCCCGCCCCACCTGCAACTCGGTAACAAGCCCTGTGATAACGGCATGATTTGCTTCTGGGTTAAAGACAACGGCCAGGGCATTGCCCCCGGCGATCAACCCCGGCTCTTCACCGAATTCTCCCGCCTGACCGAGTCGCGCGCTCATGGCCACGGGCTGGGGCTATCGATTGTGCGGCGAATTGTAGAAAAACTCGGTGGGCAGGTGGGGGTAGAAAGCCAACCGGGGCAGGGTAGCCGCTTTTATTTTAGCCTGCCGGTTGCCAATTCCATCGAACTGTGATTGTTTTGAGGTAACGTTGACGCCACCGGGCGGCTATGTTATACTGTGAGCCAACTTTGCCGGCCTTTGGGCGGCATTTTTATTGACGAGGTACACCCATGCGTTTTTCAAGACTCTTTGGGCGGACGTTGCGGGAAGACCCCACCGAAGCCGAAATCATCAGCCACAAACTCTTACAACGGGCCGGTTTTATTAAGCCGCTGGCCTCTGGCATTTACACCCAATTGCCGCTGGGCTGGCGCGTTAGCAAAAAGATAATGGACATCTTCCGCGCCGAAATGGACGCGCTGGGTTGCCAGGAAATGGCCATGCCGGTGATCAACCCGGCCGAAATCTGGAAACAGACCGGCCGCTGGGACAGCGTTGGCTCGGCGCTGGTGCGCTGGAAAGACCGCAACGAGCGAGACATGGCCCTGGCCATGACCCACGAAGAGGCGCTCTCAGACATCCTCAAAACCGAGCTGGAATCTTACAAACAACTGCCCATTCTGGTTTATCACATCCAAACCAAAGTGCGCGACGAACCGCGTCCGCGCGGTGGGTTGATCCGCGTGCGCGAGTTCATTATGAAAGATGCCTACTCGGTGCATGCGGACCAGGCCGATATTGACCGCTTTTACCCGGATATGGTACAGGCGTACCGCAATATTTATCGCCGCTGCACCCTGAATTTTGTTGAAGTTGAAGCCGACTCCGGGATGATGGGCGGCAACGCCAGCCACGAATTTATGGTGCTCAGCGAAAACGGCGAAGACACCGTTTTCATCAGCAGCGATGGCAAATATGCCGCCAACGCCGAACGCGCCGAGTTTGACAAAGGCGCGCCGCAAGCGGAAGAGTTGCGGCCCATTGAAGAAGTGTTCACCCCCAATTGCAAAACCATCGAGCAGGTGGCCAGCTTTTTGGGTGTGCCGCAAACTCGCACCGTCAAAGCCGTGTTTTACGTGGCCGAAAACGAGAAACAGGACTTTATTTTTGCGGTCATTCGCGGCGACCTGCCCGTGAACGAGGTTAAGCTGGGCAACGCGCTCGGCGGGGTGCGCTTCCGGGTGGCCACGGAAGAAGAGATTGTCGCCGTGGGCGCGGTGCCGGGCTACGCCACGCCCATCGGCCTGAAAAAAGATTTGGGCAACGGCCGCAAACTCATCATTGTGGCCGATGATTCGGCGGTCAATTTCCCCAATCTGGTCAGCGGGGCCAACAAGCCGGAATACCACCTGAAAAACACCAACGCCGGCCGCGATTACCAGCCCGATATTGTGACCGACATCGCTCTGGCGCAAGACGGCGACAAATGCGTGGGCAGCGACGCCACGTTTGTGCTGCATCGCGGCATTGAGGTAGGCCACTGCTTTAAACTGGGCAAACGTTACAGCCAGCCGATGGGCCTGACCTTTCTGGATGAAAACGGCAAGGCACAGGTGCCCATTATGGGTAGCTACGGCATCGGTGTGGGGCGGTTGATGGCCGCCGTGGTTGAACAGCACCACGACGATAGCGGCATTATCTGGCCGGAGTCGATTGCGCCCTTTGACGTACACCTGGTGTCGCTGGCCAAAAAGGCCGATGACGAGGTGGGCCAGCAGGCCGAAATGTTGTACGAGGAAATGCAGGCGGCCGGCATCGATGTGCTGTTTGACGACCGCAAAGAAAGCCCCGGCGTAAAATTTTCAGATGCCGATTTGATTGGCGTGCCGTGGCGGATTACCGTCAGTGATCGCAGCCTGAAAAACGGCGGCGTGGAAATCAAGCGCCGCCGCGAATCCGACCGGCAGATTATGGCCGTGGATGAAGTGGTAGATTTTTTGATTGACCAGTTGTGGGGTTAATTCTCCCAGCTATGCACAAAAAAAGCGCCCGGCCGGGCGCTTTTTTTGTGCATTTTAATAGGGCCTAAAAACCACCGTAAAGGTGGTGCCAGCCTCATTTTGTGGCGACCCGATTTCAAAGTTGCCGTGCAGTTGGCGGGCCAACAGGTGAACCAGTTGCAATCCCAGCGATTGAGACTTGTTTGGGTCAAAATCCTGCGGCAGCCCCACCCCGTTATCCCGAACAACCAGCCGCAACTCATCCCCGGTGTTTGACTCCAGCTTAACCCACACGTAGCCGGTTTTTTTGTGTGGAAAGGCGTATTTGAGCGCGTTGGTCAACAGTTCGTTGATGATGAGGCCGCAGGGAATTGCCGCATCAATGCTCAACGACACATCAGCCGCATCAACCATCAAATTAACCTGATACGCCCCAAACGTGTGGCGCAGGGAGTCGCCCATAGTGTTGATGTAATGGCCCATATCAATTTTGACCAGGTTTTCCGAGCGATACAACTGTTCGTGAATGCGGGCCATAGCCAGCACCCGGTGCTGGCTTTCTTTGAACGCTTCTCTGGCCTGGGTGTCTTGAATGCCATCGGCTTGCAGGTTTAGCAAACTTGAAATCACCATCAGATTATTTTTTACCCGGTGGTGGATTTCCTGCAACAGCAGCTTTTTCTCTTCCAGCGAGGCCGTAAGCTGCTGCTCCATTTGGTGTCGTCGGGAAATTTCTTTCTGGAGGCGCAGGTTGAGCCGGTGCAGTTCCATCATATCTTCAAACCGGGCCACAGCGATGGTAATAGTGCGGTCAATCTCGCGGGCGGTGGGCGGTTTTACCAAATAAGCGCCTACGCCGGCTTTGCTGGCCTGCTCAATTAACTCCGGCGTTTGAAACGCAGAAAGCACCACCACCGGCACCGGCGAGCGCGCCTGAATCCGGCGGGTGGCTTCCAGCCCATCCATTATCGGCATCTGAATGTCCATTAAAATGACATCCGGGTCCAGCGCGCTGGCCATTTCAACTGCTTCATGGCCGTTAGTGGCTTCTCCAACCAGCGTGTAGCCAATGGTTTCAACCAGTTCTTTGATCTTCTCACGAGCCAGGTAGTCGTCTTCGGCAATGAGAACTTTGAGGGTTTTAGTGGGTGACATGTGAAGTTAGCTCCCGTGATCGAGTGTGGTAGTATTGCTCTGTGGCATAAATTGTAATCTGGCCACGGCTCCTTGCCGGTTAGCCAGTTGCCAGTCGCCGTGTAAATTGGTACGCATCAGGTTGTCGATAAGTTCAAGCCCTACATTCCAGTTATCGCGTTTGAGAACGCTATCCGGGTAACCCGGGCCGTCGTCGGTGTACATTAAAACAACCTCCGGGCCGGCAACGGCAATAGTTACTGCAATCCGAGCCCTATCCTTGTGGTTGAGCGCGTATTTTACAGTATTTGTGGCTAATTCGTTAATTATCATAGCCAGGTGATGCGCCCTGTCAGACGAAATTCTGGCGTCTGCGGTAGATACGTTTACCGCCACGTGTTTGTCAAAGGGCAGCATTTGCAGCGAAGAGTGAATCACGCGGTTAACCAGATCATCCAGCGGCAGCGGCGCCCATTCGGTGGCAGATAGCATGGCGTGAACGGTGGCCAGGCCGTTGATCCGGTTGGTCAGGTCTCGCATAATGGTTTGATAGGCGCTTTGGTCGGCGGGGTTAAGATGATGCCGTTCCAACGCCAGCATACCGCTGATGGCCGTGAGATTGTTGCCAACCCGGTGGTTTACCTCGCGCAGCAGCGTGGATTTTGTGGCCGCGTCCTGGCGAGCCTGCTCGTACAGGCGGGCGTTATCAAGAGCAATGGCCGCGGCGCTGCTGAGCGGCTCTAAAAGCTCAACATCGGCGTAAGTAAAGGCGTTGGGGGTGTCGCTGTCGAGCTGTAATACGCCCAGCGTGTAATCTCCCCGGCAAATGGGTACCATCAAATGAGACCTGATCCACGGTGTTTCTTGCAGCGGAATCCAGCCCGGCTCCTGGCGAATATCTGAAATTACAATAGATTGCCGCGTTTTTAGCGCCGCTGCTTCCATGCCAAACCGGGTTAACGGTAACGCGAGTTGGTTGAACTTGTCATCGTGTTCAAATTTTTCAAAACCACGACTCCGGGCCAACTTTAACACATTGCCCTCCAACAGCATAATGTTGGCCGCGGTGTAAGGGATTAATCTTTCAACCTGAAGCAGAATTTCATCCAGCACGGCGGTGGGGTGGGTTTGGCCGGCCAGCGCCAGAGTCACTTCGCGCAGGGTTTCGGCCATAAGCCGCTGCCGGCGCTCGGCTACCAGCAGGCGTTCCAACTCTTGCTGGGTGTGTTTGAGGCTGGTAACGTTGCGGCTAATCCCAACCAGCCCGGTAATAACCCCGTTTTGGTCTCTCAGCGGCACTTTGGTGACCATAAAATATAATTGCTCGCCGGTGGCCTGGTGGATAACCGGTTCTTCTGCTTTGGATAAGGGCATACCGGTTTCAAACACTTGCTGTTCATCGGCCAGATATATCGAGGCCAATTCACGCGGATATAGCTCCATATCGGATTTGCCGATGACTTCTTCAGGTTGCGTTTTTCCCAGCGAACGAATATGAGCCGCGTTATTGATCAAAAAGTGATGCTCTGTGTCTTTAACGTAGATGTGATCGGGCAGGGTGTCGATCAGGGTGCGCAAAAGCTGGCGTTCTTCGCGCAGTTTTTCTTCCGTTTGCTTGCGTTTGATGATGTTGGTCAGTTGCAGCCCGATGGCCTCGATGCGACGGATATCGGTGAGAGAAAATATCCGGGTGCTGGATACGGCGAGCAGGCCAATCACTTCGCCGCCGGCTACCAGCGGCACGGCAATGATTGATTTGATTCCCAAAAACCTGTAAATTCCCTGCACCAGAATAGAAAGTGGCGGCAGTCGCAAATAGTCTCGCGCCAATATTTCAACAAATTGTCTGATCAGTTGTTGAATTTCTTCGGGGGTATTCAAGAGCTGGGATTCTCCGCTGGAAATAACCGGACTGTAGGGCATATTGGGGCCAACCGGTACTTTGATTTGCGGAATTTTTAGCCCCAACCATTTTTCAATAGGGGCAACCATCACCGGGCTGAGCTGCGTATTTTGCATCATCAGTTGCGTTCTGTCCGGATCAAACAGAAAAACCGCCGTTTCCAGCGTAGAAAAACCAAGTTTCAATTCCTCATTCAATAAATCATATATTGCCGCTAAACTATCGCCATGGTTTACGGCGTTGTTGAGCCGGTTGAGCAGTGCCAAATCTTCGGCCTGCTGCGAAATCAGGGCATCGGTTTGCTGGGTGTTGGTGATGTCTCGGGTGATACTGCCCAGCATAAAACCTTTGTCGGTTTTAATGGCAAACGCCCGCTGCTGCACAACCCGAGGCTCGCCGTCGCGGTGTTGAATGGTTATTTCAACGGGCTCGCCAAGCCTGCCGCCCTGGCCTGTGCTAAGCAGTTGCCAGAACTGTGCTTTGAACAAATTCCGGGTTTTTGCCGTTTGGCGACCTTTCTCTACCATTTCAAGCTGAACATCCCACACGGGCCGGCCCAAAACATCGTTGGCCACAAGGCCGGTAATCATTTCCTGCCCGTGGTTCCACTCAATAATCAAACCGTCTTCATTAACCAGCACAATCCCATCCAGCGACTCTTCAACCAGCCGCCGAAATTTGTACTCGTCGGCCCGGCGGGTTTCTTCATTGTGTTGGCGGACAAAAACGCCGGCAAACATATTTGCTACAATTCGCAGCAGGCGGATATCGGCTTCGGTCCAGGTTTTGGGCTGGCCCATCGAGTCAAAGCCCAGAAAACCGATCAATCTGGATTCAAAATTGATGGGCGCCATAATAATGGACTGGATATTTTGCGCGCCAAGGTGCTCTCTTTCAGTTGCGGCGGCAGCCGGCAGCTCGGCCATGTTGGGCACGTTTATCATTTCTCCGCGGCGCAGCGTTTCCATTGTCCAGGGGAATTTGCTGATAGGTACATCCTGCAACTGATCAAGTTGAGATTCTCTGCCCGGCGCCCACCATTCGTACGTTTTGTGAATGGTAACGCCATCACCGGAAAAACGGGCCACATAACTGCGCTCTACCCCGGCAAACTGGCCGATGGCTTGCAACGCGGTGTTAATGCTGCCGTCGATATTGTTCAGCGGCACGCTGATTAATTGGTTTGAAATTGAGTTAACCAGCGTTTCAAATTTGAGTCGATCCTGCAGGGTGGCTTCGACGTGCTCCAGCCGTTGTTGCAGCCGCTCTATTTGGGCGTGGGTCATCTTTTGCTGACTCATTGCGTGCTCTCCGGGCATTATGCCCCTATTATAACCCGATTAGCCGTGGATTTATAATGATGTTTGTCGCATTCCGGATATATTGGCTCCGGCGTTTTATCCTGCCTCCAGTCGTGATATAATGGACGGTGCAACCCCACCCAACGGACGGACCAAATCATGCTCAAACCAATTTTAACCCCATCGCAGGAAGAATTGCTCAAACACGAGCGCCAGTGGCTACTGGATTTGCAGGTGATTCTGGGCCGGCTCGGCGCTACCGGCGAAGATCAGGATACGCTCAGTCGTTCCATTCAGCAGCTCGATGAGCTGTTTTTGCTGGTGATTGTCGGCGAGTTCAACGCCGGCAAAAGCGCCTTTATCAACGCGCTGCTGGGCAAAGAGCTGCTCAAAGAAGGCGTTACGCCCACCACCGCCCAAATCAACCTGCTGCGCTATAGCGACGCCAGCCAGCACAAAATGGAAGATGCCAACCTGCACGTCATCGGCGAGCCGGTTGAGTTGCTGCAACATATCAACATTGTCGATACACCCGGCACCAACGCCGTCATTCGCAAACACCAAACCATTACCGAAGAGTTTGTGCCGCGCTCAGACATGGTGCTGTTTATCACCTCCGCCGACCGCCCCTTTACCGAAAGCGAACGGGCTTTTATGAGCCAGATCAAAGATTGGGGCAAAAAAGTGGTGCTGGTTATCAACAAGATCGATCTGTTTGAAACCGCCGCCGATTTGCAGCAGGTGGTTGATTTTGTGAGCGAAAACGGCACAGTGCTGCTCGGCACACGGCCCGATGTTTTCCCGGTGAGCGCCCGGCGCGCCCTGCGGGCCAAACAGGGCCAGCCCCAGCTTTGGGCCGACAGTGGTTTTGAGCCGCTCGAAAGCTACATCCACGACACGCTCGATGAAACCAGCCGGTTGCGGCTGAAATTCCTCAACCCGCTCGGTGTTGGCGACCGGCTGCTGGGCAAATACGCCGGTATTACTAACAACCGGCTCAATCTGCTGGCTCAAGACACCGCCACGTTGGCCAATCTTGACGGCCAGTTGAAGCTGTACGATGACGACATGCGCCGCGATTTCAAATTTCGGCTGGCCGACATTGAAAATATTTTGTTCGACATGGAAAAACGGGGCAGCGCTTATTTTGACGAAACCATGCGCCTGGCCCGCATTTTTGACCTGCTCAACAAAGAACGCATCCAGCAGGAATTTGAACGCGACGTGGTGGGCGACCTGCCGCAGGCCATCGAGCAGAAAGTGGCCGAGTTGATCGATTGGCTGGTTAACGCCGATTTGAAACAGTGGCAGGCGGTAATGGCTTATCTTGATCAACGCAGGCAGGAGCACCAAAAACAGATTGTCGGCGAGGTGGGCGGCAGTTTCCGCTACGACCGCGAGCACCTCATCGATTCGGTGGGCAAATCGGCCCGGCGCGTGGTTGACACCTACGATATTTCCGCCGAAGCGGAAAAGCTGGCTTCGGGCGCGCGTATGGCCGTGGCCGAAACCGCCTTTGCCGAAATGGGCGCGGTCGGCCTGGGCGCAATTATCGCTACGCTGGCCACCACCGCCGCCGCCGATGTGACCGGCATTTTGGCCGCCAGTGTGGTGGCCGCGCTGGGGCTGTTCATCATCCCGGCCCGGCGGCATGCCGCCAAACGCGATATGACCGAGCGGCTGGCCCATTTGCGGCAGCAACTCACCGGCGCGCTGACCGGCCAGTTTGACAAAGAACTGAGCCGCAGCCTGGGCCGCATCAACGAAGCCGTCGCCCCCTACGCCCGCTTTGTGCGCGCCGAGCAGGACAAACTCCAGCAAACCCGGGCCGATCTGGATCAGGCTCAAAAACGGCAGGGCCGGCTCCGGGCAGAAATTGAGTCGATGTTATGAAAAAATTACTGGTAACCGGCGGCAGCGGTTATTTGGGGCAGTATCTGCTGCCGGCGGCTGCCCGTGAATTTGATCTATACGCCACCAGCCACATGGCCCCGGTGGCTCACGGTAAATCTGTATTTCTCGATTTGACCAATCGCGCCGAAGTGGAGCGGGTTCTGCTGGAAATCCAGCCGGATGCCATTATTCACGCGGCGGCCATCAATCCCGGCCAGGGCAGCGCCGAGTGGATGCAGCGCATCAACACCGACGGCACCCGCTGGCTGGCGCAAGCCGCCGCCGAAGTTGGGGCGCGGCTGGTGTATATTTCCACAGATGTGGTGCACGATGGCCGCCACGCGCCCTACACCGACGACGCGCCGCCCAATCCACTCAACGCCTACGGTAAATCCAAAGCCGCCGCCGAGGCCGCTGTTCGCCGGGAGTGCCCCGGCGCGGCCATCGTTCGCACGTCGCTGATTTATGGGCTGGATGAAATGGATCGGGGCACCGAAGGCTTCGTCAACCGGCTCAAATCCGGTGAGGAGCTGGTGCTGTTCAGCGATGTTATCCGCCAGCCGGTTTGGGTTGACTCGTTGGTGGCGGCGCTGCTCAAATTGGTGAATCTGGATTACGCAGGTTTACTGAATGTGGCCGGCCGGCAGGCGCTCACCCGCGAGGAGTTTGGCCGCAAAATGCTGGCCTGGTGGGGCGTTAACGGCGACAATCGGCTCAAATCCGGCCGCGCCGCCGACATCTCCGGCACCATTCCGCTGGATTTGCGGTTGGTGGTGAGCAAAGCCGAGTCGCTGCTGGAGCAGCCCCTGCCCGGCGTTGATGAGGTGCTGGCGCAGCAGTAGGCCGCTGACAAAAAAGAGGCGGGCGCCGCGCCCGCCTCTTTTTTGTTGTAAAAACTGGTACACTGTTAAATAAATTTTCTGAGGTTTTTGAGCGTCATTCCCGCACGCTTTTAGCGGGAATCCCTGTTGTAGAGGCCCGCTAAACTTGTCCCCGCGCAGGCGGGGAAACATTCGGGCATGACGGCCACCAAAGTGTAACTTATTTATTTGACGATGTACTAGCCGCGTTTGAGATATACCTTCACAAAGCTGCTTTTGAGCGTGTTGGCCTGATCCGGCAGCGCGTCGAGCTGGCCGCTCTGCGCCAGGTTCAGTACACTATCCAGATTGTGGCGGATGGCCTGGATTTCGGCATCGTTGGCCGCTGCTTCAACCGCCTTCAATTTTTCATCGGCCGTTTTGTAGGCGGTTTCAACGGCGGCCGGGTCTTTGGCGTTGGCCGCATCGAGCACTACTTCCATAACATCGTGAAAATCAACCAGAGCCACGGCCAGCATCGAAAATCCGTTGCGCTGGAAAATCCCCTGAAACACCGGCCGCACTTCTTCCAGCGCCAGATGAGCCTCGTGCAGGTCGCCGCTGTGAACCTGCTCATCCACGGCGGCAATCATCTGCGCCACATTGGCCAGATCGGCGTTAAATTGCGGGTCGTTTTTAAAGGCGTAGGGGTGGTAGCTGTTGTATTTGGCCTGAAAAGTGGCGTATTCGGGCACCAGTTGATTGTAATTTTCAACGGCCAGTTCGCGGTTGTTTTGCCCGGTTTGAAACAGCGCCTGTTTGTAAAACTGATTCATCTGGTTAAAGTCTTCCAGATAAAACTTGCGGCTGAAAAAGTCGCTGGCGTAGCTGCCGCCGGCCAGCAGCACAATCGCGGCCACAGTCACACCGATGAGCGCCAGCTTGCCCGGCGCCCAACTATTGCCCCGCAGCGTACTGGTGCCGGCCACTTTGTACAGCGGGCAAAAGCCGCTGGCCGCCGTTAGCAGCATTACCGCGGCCAGCGCGTAAGCCACAATGGCCCACCCGCCGCCCAACCAGAAAAAGCCGGCCAAAAACAAAACCAGCCCCAGAAACAGGCGCACAATTCGATCTACTGCGTTTTCATTTTGCATAGGTGTTCTCCTCTTTGCTATCGATGGTGTCAGAAGCCGCAAAATTGCTTCGAATGCTGGCAGTGTAGCAAAGGAATGTGGAGAACTTGTGGAGGTTCAGGCTGCGCCGATGGTTTGCCGCAGCCCAGCTTCAAATTCAACCCGCGCCGACCAGCCCAGCACCCGCGCCGCCAGCGACGGGTCGGCGTAGGAGTGGACAATATCGCCGGGGCGGGGTGGCTGGTAGTCGGGCGTGCCCGGCCCGCCGAGCAGTTGCGCCAGGCTGGCAAACAGCCGGTTAATGCTGACAGGCCGGCCCGTGCCAATGTTGAACACCTGCCCGGCGGCAGCGGGTGTGCCGGCGGCGGCCAGGTTGGCCTGTACCACATCGCTGACAAACACAAAGTCGCGGGTTTGTTCGCCGTCGCCAAAAATTTTGGGAGTGGCTCCCTGTGCCAGTTTATCGACAAAAATAGAGATAACCCCGGAGTAGGCCGATGACGGGTCCTGCCGCGGGCCAAACACGTTAAAGTAGCGCAGCACGGCCGTTGGCAGGCCAAACGATTCGTTGAAAAGCTGGCAGTACTGCTCGGCGGTGAGCTTGCTGACGGCGTACGGCGATTTGGGCCGCAGCGGCGATTGCTCGGTTTTGGGCATCGATGGCTCGTCGCCGTAAACGGCGCAGGTAGAACTGAGTACCAGCCGTCGCGCTCCGCTTTTTTGGGCAGCGGTCAGCACGTTGAGCGTGCCCAACGCATTGAGCTGCTCGGCGCGGCGGGGCTGGGCCATCGATTGCGGTACGGAAACCATCGCCGCCAGGTGAAACACCAGCTCCACGCCGGCCGCGGCCTGCTGCACCCGCGCTTCGTCCTCAATACTGCCCTCAATTAGTTCGATGTCACCGGCTACGGCAGCCAGATTTTGGCGCTGCCCGGTAGAAAAATCATCCAGCACGCGGACGGTATCGCCGCGCCGTACCAGCGCCTCAACCAGATGCGAACCAATAAATCCGGCTCCGCCGGTAACCAAACAAACGCTCATTGAGTTGCTCCTGTGAAAATAGGGGTTAGGAATTAGGAGTTAGGAATTAGGGGAGTCCTGCTCCCACTTATAAAAATTTGCGGCAGGAGTCCAGAACTACAGTTTTGGACTCCCTTGGAAATAAATACATCGTTAAATAAATAAGTTACACTTTGGTGGCCGTCATGCCCGAAAGTTTCCCCGCCTGCGCGGGGACAAGTTTAGCGGGCCTCTACAACAGGGATTCCCGCTAAAAGCGTGCGGGAATGACGCTCAAAAACCTCAGAAAATTTATTTAACGGTGTAGTAAACTAATCTGCGAATCTGCGAGTCGGCGACTGTAGGGGCGCTTCGCGAAGCGCCCCTACACAATTTTCATGCTGATGGTGGTATCACGGCTTAAGAATGCGACTCGCCACCCGCTATCCGTTACTCCTTTTTGCCGGTGGCGGCTCAGCCTCGCTTGAATTCTCGGTTTGTGCCGCTTCTTCGGCGGCCAAAAACTCGTTCAAAAAGTCGATGGCCGGCTGGCCCGGCCCAATCTTTTCGACGACGCCAAAGAGTTGGCCGCCGCGCCCTTTCACCTCCGGGATGAGCCACACCTGCCACGGCGGCAGCGCCAGCAGCAGCAGGCCGCTGCCCAGCATCAGCAGCAGGGCCAGCACCGATACCGGCAGCCCAAAATCCCGCCGGGCGATAAATTTCAGCGCGTAATTCTGCGTCAGCGTGATAAACAGGCCATCCAGCTCAAACGTGCCGTCCGGCGACACCATCAAATTTTCCGATGGGGAATTTTCTGAGCCGCGCCGGACCTGAACATTGTATTCGGTGTCGCTGACACGCCCAATCTGAAAAGCCAGCCGGTCGGCGGGAATGGTAAAATAGAGCGGTGCGCCGCCGGGCGCGAGCGGCAAACTGAGCCGGGTATCGGGCGCGAGATCGGCCTGTACCGGCAGCAGCCGCCGCAATTGGCCATCGGGGCCGCGAGCCTCAACGGTCAGCACCGGTTCGCTGGCGGTGGGCCAGATAAAGGCCTGCCCAAAAATGGCCGGCCGCAGCGGGGTGAGAAACATGGCCAGTGGCGGCTTGTCGGCGTGAGTGGGGGTAAAAATTACCGTGCCGGTGTTGGCGGCGGGGTCAAACTGGTACAGCTCGACGGCGCTGTCAAACAGATCGCTGTCGGCGGTTTTGAACGGCCACAGGGTGATCGATTCGGTTTGCAGTGTGGCAAAGGTCAAAATAAAGCCGGCCACCAGCAAAATAGCGCCCCCGTAAAAAGCCGGAACGGCCAGCCACAGCCAGCGTCGCCGCGCCGCCGAGACTGTGCGGTTGTCGCCGATGGGGTGCAGCAAAAAACCTTGGCCGGCCAGTTGGTTGCCCAGGGCGGCCAGGTGCTCGTCCGGCGCGGCCGGCAGCCGCACCGACTGTTCGACGCGGCGGGTAAGTGGGTGCTGCCAGGCGTGATCGGCGGCGGCGTTTTGGGCGCGCTGCCAACTGCGGGGCGCTACCTCGGCCAGCGCCACCAGGCTGGTGAGCAGCAGGCCGGCCAGCGGCAGCCACAACCACCACGAATGGGACAGTCGGGCAAAGCCCAAATTGTACAGCGCCGGCCCCCACGGCTGCACCGCCGGCGGCAAAGTACCGGTCCAAATTTCGGCGGGGGCGGTGGGCGATGTTTGTTGCGGTAATACAAACCATAGCAGCAGCACGCCGCTCAGCACGGCCAGCAGCAGCGCGGTGGTTTTGGGATTGATCAGTACCTGCCAGGTGCGAGTGGTAAGTTGTTGGATTTTGAGCCGAACCGGCTGCGGTTTGGCGTCGGCTGCGTTCATCGGGCGCTCGGTGGTGAGTTAGGTTGGCCCTCGGCTGGGCCACCGCCTGTTATTATATTTGATTAGCTGTTGTCGCCAAAATTGATTGAATCAGGGTTAGCCTGGCGGGGGTGTTATCGGGGAAATAAAAAAGCCACCCGTCGGAATCGAACCGACAACCTGCTCTTTACGAAAGAGCTGCTCTGCCGATTGAGCTAGGGTGGCACAGGGCAATTGCATCGAGGATTATATCACTTACGAAATGAGTGTCAAACTTTGGGTCTGTCCAAAATTTTGGGCAGATGGGGGGACACCCCCAGCCCCCCGTCCTGCGGTGCTTCTTCGGCTGATAGGCCGGCTTGCCTATGGACAAGTCCCCAAAAATAGCTATAATGCAGCCATGCCGGATCAATTTAGACTCTTACGATTGAAATTCAGGCAACCAGTCCCCAACACACGTTTGGGGACTTTATTTTTTGGTCGGGAGGAGAATAACAAATGACCAAATACATTTTTTGTACTGGCGGAGTAGTTTCATCATTGGGCAAAGGTGTGGCGGCGGCTTCGATTGGGCGCATCCTCAAAAGCCGCGGGCTAACGGTAACGGTGCAAAAGCTCGATCCGTACCTCAACGTCGATCCCGGCACCATGAGTCCGTACGAACACGGCGAGGTGTTTGTGCTGGAAGATGGCGCCGAAACCGACCTGGATTTGGGCGCGTACGAGCGCTTCATCGACGAAAACCTGTCGCGGTTGAGCAATCTGACCAGCGGCCAGGTGTACCAGGAAGTGATCAACCGCGAGCGCCGCGGCGATTACCTGGGCAAAACCATTCAGGTGATTCCCCACGTAACCAACCAAATCAAAGCCACTATCAACCGCGTGGCCCGCGAAACGCAGGCCGATGTGGTGATTGTGGAAGTGGGCGGCACCGTCGGCGACATTGAGGGGCTGCCGTTTTTGGAGGCGCTGCGCCAGATGCGCAAGGATGTGGGCCGCGAAAACACCCTTTACATCCACGTAACTTTGCTGCCCCATCTGGCCACCACCAACGAGTTAAAAACCAAACCCACCCAGCACAGCGTCCGCGAGCTGCGCGGCATCGGCATCCAGCCGGATATGATTATGTGCCGGGCCGATTTGCCGGTAACCGATGACCTGCGCGATAAAATTGCCCTTTTCTGCGACGTGGACCGGCAGGCGGTCATTCCGCTGGAAACCGCCGAAACCATTTACGAAGTGCCGCTGGTTTTGGAGCAATACGGCGTGGCCGATTTTATTTGCGAGCGGATGGACATCGACTGCCGGCCGCCCAATCTATCGGAGTGGGCGGATATGGTGGCCCACATTAAAAAGGTTAAACCGTACAGTGTGAAGGTGGGCGTGGTGGGCAAATATGTTGAGCTGGAAGATGCCTACATCAGCGTGTACGAGGCGCTCAATCACGCCGCCACTCACCAGGACTGCGACCTTGAAATTGAGTGGATTTCGTCTGAGGATTTGGAGCGAATGCGCCACATCGAGCGGCTGGCCGGGCTGGACGGCGTGGTGGTGCCCGGCGGCTTTGGCGAACGCGGCATCGAGGGCAAAATTGTCACCGCCAAATATTGCCGGGTGAACCACGTGCCGTATTTAGGGCTGTGTTTGGGTATGCAGGTGATGGTTATTGAACTGGCCCGCGATACCTTTGAAAGCGACGCCCCCAACTCCACCGAATTCAACCCGGCCACCCATTTCCCGGTCATCGACTTGATGCCGGACCAGCGCGATATTGCCGATTTGGGCGGCACCATGCGGCTGGGCAGCTATCCCTGCCACCTGGCTCCGGGCAGCGTGGCCGCGCAGGCTTACGGCGTTGACCTGGTCCACGAGCGCCACCGCCATCGCTTTGAATTTAACAACGAGTACCGCGAGCAGTTGGGCCGGGCCGGGCTGGTGCTGTCGGGCCTGTCGCCGGATGGCCGGCTGGTTGAAATTGCCGAAATCAAAGGCCACCCGTTTATGCTGGGCAGCCAGTTTCACCCCGAATTCAAAAGCCGGCCCACCCGGCCGCATCCCCTGTTTGCCGCGTTTATCAAAGCGGCCGGCGATCGGGCCAGAGCCAAAATGAATGGTACGGGAGAGTAAGCGGGTAACGGTTTAACTTTACATTTAACATAAAATACGGTAGACTGTAACCTACCAGACGTATGACGATTCAAGATGCAATTGACCGTTATTTGCACCAAATAAAGCGCAGCAAAAGCCAGCACACGCTGGCCGCCTACAGCCGCGGGCTGGCCGCTTTTGCCGAATGTTTGGCCGCTGGCAAGCCGCCCATCGACTTTGCCGAAACCGACGTGAGCGCGTTGTCGCCGCTGTGGCTGGAAACATTTTTGGATCAACTACACCGGCAGGCGGTCTCTACCGAGCACCTGTACACTACCGCTGTGGCCGGTTTTTACCGGTACGTGGCCGCCCAGGAATGGGCCAGCGTTAACCTGTCGACCCTGAATTTTGAGTTGGGCCAGCGCCGCAGCCAGGGTAAACGGTTGCACATCTTTCCGGAGGCCCGGCTGGAAAAGCTGCTGGCCTACATGGAACAGCTTGTTGAACAGCCGGCTAAAACGCTGACCGACCGATTAACAGTTTATCGGGACACCGCCCTGCTCATCACTTTGGCCGATACCGGCCTGCGCGTGTCTGAGGCGTGCGGCCT
This sequence comes from Anaerolineae bacterium, assembly GCA_022071955.1. Taxonomy (GTDB): domain Bacteria; phylum Chloroflexota; class Anaerolineae; order 4572-78; family J111; genus J095. The sequence goes on along the minus strand of JAJVIM010000021.1, from coordinate 15,635 downwards.
GCGCAAAGGCGACCTGGATTGGGAGCGCCAGCGGGCCATTGTGATTGGCAAAGGCGATAAACAAGCCGTAGTTCGTTTTTCTGGGCGGGCGCTGACACTGATTGAAAATTACCTTAAACTGCGCTCGGAACTGGATCAAAAGCAGGGGCGGCAGAATGTGCTGCCCCTGTTTGCCCGCCACGACAAGCGGGCCAGCGGCCGGGTGCTGGCCATATCGGCCCGTTCCGCCGAAAATATCGTATCGCAGTACGTGGTGCAGGCCTTTGGCGAGGAGGCGCGCGGAACCATCACCCCGCACACCTTTCGGCACTATTTTGTAACCCGCGCCGCCCGGCAGCACGATATTCTGCTGGCCCAGCATCTGGCGCGCCACGAGAGCATCAACACCACTTCCGGCTACACCCACCTGACCGAAACCGAAATCGATGCGGCCTATGCGGCCGTATTTGATGCCGCTGATGATCTTGAGCAAGAGCGTCCTAACCGGGACGATGACGAGGCTTCGTAGGGGCGCTTCGCGAAGCGCCTTTACCCGTCCAGTCAGGAACTTTGCAAGGATTTTCCTAACTCCTGACTCCTGAATCCTATCTTTATAGGAGTGCCGTGATGCAGAAACTAAAACTGATCAGCCCATTAAGTTTGTTGATCCTGCTGCTGCTGGTAGCTGGCTGCGAAATTCAGCGGCCCGGCGGCGACCGAGATGACATCTCCGGCGAGGTGGCCACGGTAGCGCCGGCCGCGCCGACGGCCACGCCGCTGCCTCCCGCCCCCACTGAGCCGGCCGCACCTGCGCCGCCCGCCGCGGCGGCAGAGGAGATCGACCCGGCCGGGCGGGCCGCACCGGAACCGCCGCCTGTAGAGGTTGAACCCGGCAAAGTAGTCATCAAACTCAGCGAGCAGGCGGCGCAAGGCATGCGCGCCCAAACCTTTGCCGATCAGCCCAGCACCGGCATTGCCTCGCTGGATACCCAGTTGAGCCAGTTTGGCGTGGTCAGCGTTGAGCCGGTAGTGATGGATGTGGCCGAGGCCACCGGCCAGGATACCTTCTCTATTCAGGCCGAGCACGTTGGTTCGCTCTTTTTTGTGAGTTATGATTCCGGGGCCGACCCCAACGCCGTGGCCCAGGTGCTTAACGCAGACCCGGCGGTGGAGTACGCCGAACCCAATTTTATCGCCGGTGTAGCCGGCGGCCCGCTGGCAGCCCCGCCGCGCTTTATCCCCAACGATCGCTACTTCCCCAACCAGTGGCACATGACCAACATCCAGATGCCCGCTGCCTGGGATATTTCAACCGGCCAGGGTGTGGTGGTAGCCGTGGTCGATACCGGCATTGATTTTGGCGCGCCGGATTTGGCCAACACTCTGCGCCTGACCGGCTATGATTTTGTCAACAACGATAACGACCCCACCGATGACCAGGGTCACGGCACGCACGTGGCCGGCACCATCGCCCAGAGTACCAACAACAGCATCGGCGTGGCCGGCGTGGCGTTCAACGCCCGCCTGCTGCCGGTAAAAGTGCTCAATTCGGCGGGCACGGGCAGCTATGAAAATATTATCAAAGGAATCATTTACGCCGCCGACCAGGGGGCAAATGTGATCAACCTGAGTCTGGCCGGCAGCAGCCCCTCGCAGGGGTTGGAAGATGCCGTAAAGTACGCCAACAGCAAAGGCGTAACGGTTGTCGCCGCCGCCGGCAACAGCAACGGCGCAGTGGCTTACCCCGCCGCCTACGATGACTACGTCATCGGCGTGGGCGCGGTTCGGTTTGACAACACCCGCGCCCGCTACAGCAACTTTGGCCCGGAAATCGATCTGGTCGCGCCCGGTGGTGACGTGAACGTGGACCAGAGCGGGGATGGCTATGCCGACGGCGTTTTGCAGCAAACACGCAAAGCCGATGGCAGCGGCTACAGTTATCAATTTTACGAGGGCACCTCGATGGCCTCGCCGCACGTGGCCGGAGTCGCGGCGCTGTTGTTGTCGCGCAAGCCGGGTGCGTCGCCGGCGGAAATCGAGAATATTCTGGTCAGCACGGCGCTGAAAAATCTGGGCGCAGCCAACGAGTACGGCGCCGGGTTGATTCAGGCAGCCAACGCGCTGGCGGCTATCGCTCCGGCCCCGGCAACGTCAACGCCCACGCCAACGCCGACATCAATTGCCACCACCGTGGTTCCGCCGGTTACGGCCACGTTCACGCCCACCCCCACGCCGACAGCGACCAGCGCGCCGGTTTGCACGCCGCCAACCTGCGGCAGCGACTCGGTGCTCATTTGCCCCGGCGGCGATTGCCCCAACGGTTGCGGCGTGGCCTGCGCCACGGTTACACCATCGCCCACAGCGGTGGTGCCAACCAACACGCCCACCTTTACGCCATCGCCCACGGCCACCAATACGCCAACCACGTCGCCGCCAACCGTCACGCCAACACCGTCGCCAACATTTACGCCTACCCCCCTGCCGCTACCGGCCGGCGAATTGCTGCGCAACGGCGGTTTTGAAACCGACGAAGCTTGGGTTTTTGGCGATACGCCCGTGCCTGGCAGTTTCAGCGCCGAATTGGTGCGCAGCGGCAGCCGCGCCGCCCGGTTGGGCATCACCACCGGCCCGGATCGATACAGCTACAGCTCGGTGTGGCAGCAGGCCACCATCCCTGCGGAAGCCAAACGGGTGACGCTCACGGCCAATATTTTCCCGGTGAGCAAAGACAGCGTTGGCAGTGATGTGCAAAATATCATCATTTTAGACAGCCGTTTCCGGGTGATCCGCCAGTTATCGCGCGGGCTGAGCAACAGCCAGAGCTGGGAAACCAAAACCTACGACCTGACCGATCTGGCCGGCCAGACGATTTACGTGTACTTTGGCACGTTTAACAACGGTTGGGGTAACCGCCCCACCGCGCTGTTTGTTGACGATGTGTCGCTGCAGTGGCAAAGATAAGTCAGCGTCCGGGCAACGATTTTTCTAATTGGGGTAAACGTGGTAAATATTGGACTATCACCCAACAATCTATGGGTTAAATCTGGCACACGGACAACAAGTGACGCCTTGGCGACCCCACTCGAAATTGAACAATGGCTACAACAAGGTATTTTGGCGGCCAAAGCCGGCCAAATTGAACAGGCCCGTTTTCACCTGCTCGATGTGGTTGAGCAGGACCAAACCAACGAAGCCGCCTGGTACTGGCTGTATCAGGTCTTTGACCGGATCGACGACCAGCGGGTCTGCCTGGAAAATCTCATTCTGATCAATTCCAAAAATATGTGGGCCAAACGAGAGCTGCTCACTCTGCTCGAGTCATCGGCCCCGGCGCAGGCCCGACCGGCGGCAGCCCGGCCTCGGGCCAGCGCCGCCGCGCCGGTTGTTCAAAAGGCGGTTCAAGCGCAGGGCCGGCCGGTTGCGCTGAAACTGGTCACCGCCTTTTGGACGGGCATCTCTTTGATATTCATCGGCGGCGGGTTGATTTCGGCCGTGGAGTGGATTGTCTCGCAAACCCAGCCCGGCCCCCGAGCCGCGTTTCCCCTGCTGGATTTAACGCTGGCGGTTATTTTTGTGATTACCGGCATTTTGGGGTTAACCGTGGCCGTGGCGCTTTTTTTTCAATCGATGGCCGGCGTGTATGGCAGTTTATTTTTGGGGTTGGGGCTGCTGCTGGCCGGCCCCACCTTCAGCCTGATTACCGAGCCGCCCAATTATATTGCGATGACCTGTACCGGCGGCATTTCTGGCATGATTGTGCTGCTCACGCTGGCCAGTCAACTTAATCCAAAAGATACCTCGCAAAATGGCAGACCATCCGGTTGAGCCGACCGGCAACTTTTCCCCGGACAATTCAGACCCCGCCTGGCTGCGCCGCCTGGCTGCGATTGACGGTACAGATTTGCCGTTGGTCGGTGGCAAAGCCTACCGGCTGGCCGTGCTGCGCCAAAACCAGCTCAACGTGCCGCCCGGCCTGGTGCTGACCACCCGCTTTTTTGAAACGCAGCTCAAACACGCCCGGCTCATTCCTCTTTGGACCGGTTCGCCGGACGTGGCCGTTACCGCCGAGGCGCTGGCCTGGCTGGCCGACGCCCTCAAAACCCGGCCGCTGGCCCAACCGCTGGCCCGGGCGCTCACCACCGGCCTCACCGCCGCGTTTGGCCCGGACGTAGCCAGTTTCGCCGTCCGCTCGTCGGTTATCGATGAAGACCAGCGCGACCACACCTTTGCCGGCATCCACCTCACCGAACTGGGCGTGCCGCGCAGCGCCCTGCCCATCGCCATCAGCCGTTGCTGGGCATCGGCCTTGAGCGGTGCGGCCATCGAATACCGGCAGGTCAACGGCATGTCGATCCAGGCCATTAAAATTGCGGTGCTGATCCAGCCCATGCTCGCCCCCGAGTTTTCCGGCGTGGGGTTTACCGCCAACCCGCTGACCGGCTCGCGCGCCGAACTGGTGATCGAGGCCGCGCCGGGGTTGGGCAGCGCCGTGGTTTCCGGCCAGGTACAGCCCCATTTTTTCCGCTGCGCCAACCAGCCCCCGGATTACCCCCTGCTCGAAGAGCGGCCCGGCACAGCGCCGGTTGAGCTGCCCGCCGCCGACCGCGTTCAGCTTGCCCGGCAGTTCCAGCACATTGAGGCGCTCATGGGCCAGCCGCAGGATGTGGAATGGGCCAGGCAGGCCGGCCAGTTTTTTATTTTACAAACCCGACCGGTGGCGCTCCCGGCCGCGCCGCCGCAAACCGGCAACACCCGGTGGGGCCGCGACACCCTCACCGGCTGGCCAGACGACATGCCCGCGCCCTATTTTGGCTCGATGCTGGAGCGGGCGCAGCCGCAGGTGCGGCAGGCGTTTCTGGAAACGGGCTTTGCCGCCGACCTGCCCGAACCGTGCCAGCGCCTGATTTACGGCCGGCTCTACCTCAATTTAACGCTGCTGCGACAGGCAGCGGCCCGTCTGGGGCTGAATCCCGACCGCTTGCTGGCGGGGTTGGGTTATGCCGCGGAAACCCCGCTGCCGGGCGGTTTTGATTGGCAGGCGGCGTGGCAGGCCCGGCACATCTACCGTCGCGGCAGCCGGCTCATCCGCGAGCTTCAGCCGGCCACTGCCGCGCTACAGGTTCAGCTCGATGACCTTGCCGCCGGCCAGGCCGTTACTGCCGCGGACTGGCTCAACCAGTTGCGCCGCCAGGCCGAACTGTTTGCGGCCACGGCCCGGCTCAAACTCAGCGCCGAACTGGCCGGCGCGCTGCTCGCTCACCTGGCCCAACTGGCGGCCGGTGCGCCGGCTCCCGCTTGGCTGGCCGCTCTGAAACGGGCCTTGGCCCGGCCGCTGCGCGCCCGGCTGGAAATTCTGCGGCCTGCCCGGCATGCGGCCGCTGCTCTGCAAGCCAATGTTATCGCTGCTTGCCGCAGCCGGGCGCTGGCGCTGGCCGAAGAGTGGCAGGCCCGGCAGTGGCTGTCGCAGCCGGAAGATATTTTCTGGTTAAAGCTCGATGAAATTGAGCGTGTGTTGACCGGCGGCGAGGCAGTGGCGATTACCCTCAAATCGTCGGTGCAGGCCCGCCGCGAAACGCACCAGCTCTACGCCGGCGCCGCGGTGCCGTTCACCCTGAGCGAATCTGAATTGGCCAGCCTGCGTCTGGGCCAGCCACCGGCCGGAGACACGGCCGATGCCGTAGTAGGCATGCCGGTTAGCCCCGGCCAAACCCGGGGCACTATTGCGGTGGTGACTCACCCCGAACAAGCGCCGTTGTTTGACCGCGACACCATCCTTGTTGTGCCTTCGACCGGCCCGGATTGGTTGCCGCTGCTGCACCACGCGGTGGGTCTTATTGTTGAAACCGGCGGCTTGCTATCGCACGGCTCGGTGATTGCGCGGGAGTACGGCCTGCCCGCCGTGGCCAACATCCCCAACGCCACCCACCGTTTTCGCACCGGCGACCGGGTGCTGCTGGATGGCAGCACCGGCGTGGTGCAGTTCCTCGAGGCCGCTCCGGCTGCCTCTTTCCCCGCAGATCACTGATCGAGTTCCGAAAAAATTAACCCCGCCAAAAAAGTTGACAAATCAATAACACGTAGCCATAATTATCTGACAAAACTGTACAAAACCTGTACTAATCAAATTTTCACACCGAAAACAGGTAAGAAACAGGCGTTGCACCTCATCAGTTAATTTTAGAAAGGGGTAACAGCAGGTACGGTACAGCAGCGAGGATACCCGTGTTTGGCACGGGTAAAAATTAATATTTAAGAACGTCGGGAGACTTTTCGCTTTTGGCTCAGAGGCTGTCCCACGTGTAGTTGGTGGGGTGACATGCCCGAGATTTACCCCTAATCCCTGACTCCTGACTCCTTAATCCTATTTTCCGAGGAGAAACCATGCAAACTTTAAATCTGGACCTGGAATATCTGGAAGAAGCCTTTGAGATCAGCCGAAACGGTGATGTGAAAAAAGTTGAAAAACAACGGTCGGCGGTGGAAAAGGCAGTCCGCAAAATTTTGGCCAACATCGGCGAAGACCCGGACCGCGAAGGTTTACTGCGCACGCCGGAGCGCGTGGCCCGTATGTACGGGGAATTGACCGCCGGCTACCACACTGACCCGGTCAAACTCATCAACGATGCCCTCTTTTCTGTGGATTACAACGAAATGGTGGTGGTCAAAGACATCGATTTTTACAGCTTGTGCGAACACCACTTGCTCCCGTTTTTGGGCAAAGTCCACGTGGCCTACATTCCCAACGGCAAAGTGGTCGGCCTGAGCAAAATTCCGCGCATCGTCGAGATGTTTGCCCGGCGTTTGCAGGTGCAGGAACGGATGACCCAGCAAATTGCGGATTTCATTAACGAGGTGTTACAGCCGCAGGGGGTGGCTGTGGTGGCGGAAGGGGTGCATATGTGCATGATGATGCGCGGCGTAAAAAAAGCCAACGCCAGCATGGTGACCAGCGCCGTTCAGGGTGTTTTTAAAGAGGACCCCAAAACCCGCGCCGAATTTATGAACCACATTGGCCGCCGCCGGTTTGATGAGTAATGCCGACCCACAAAAAAAGCCAGCGGCTGCGGGCTTTTTTTGTGTTGGTTTATATCAGAAAGTCGCCATTTTTGTAAAACAGCTCGCCATCGACGACGATTTCGCCGCCGTCGCGCATGTCGCAGATCATATCCCAGTGAACCAGCGAGCGGTTGGTGCTGCCCGTTTCCGGGTAGCCCTGGCCTACGGCCATGTGCACCGTCCCGCCGATTTTTTCATCGAACAAAATGGCGCCGGTGAATTGTTGAATATCCCGGTTGGTGCCGATGGCAAACTCGCCCAGCCGGCGCGCGCCGGGGTCGGTATCGAGCGTGGCCAGCAGAAACGCTTCGTTTTTGGCCGCCGTGGCTTTGGTGACCAGCCCGTTTTCAAACGTCAGCTCCGCGCCAATGACCTCGTTGGCCCGGTAGTAGGCCGGATAGGTGAATTTTACCCAGCCGTTCACGCTGTCTTCCACCGGGCCGGTAAAAATTTCGCCATCGGGAAAGTTTGAGCGTCCGCTGGCGTTGAGAAATGTGCGTCCGGCAATCGACATTTCCAGATTGATATTTTGGCCGCGGACGTGGATGTGCTGTTTGCCGGCCAGAAAATCCACCAGCCGCTGCTGGCGCGCTTCCACTTCACGCCAGGCCGCCACCGGATCGGGCAAATGCACTTTGCAGGCTTCAAACACAAACTGCTCGTACTGTTGCAACGACATCCCGGCTGCTTGCGCGTAGCCATTGGTGGGAAACTGGGTGGTGCAGCGGCGCAGCGAGCCGTTGCCTTCGCGCTCCATTTGAATGCTGATGATGGCGGCGTGGGCAGCGGAACGGGCGGTTTGCCGGTCGGCCGGGTAGCCGGACAGCGCCCGCGGATTCTCCGAGGCTTCAATCCGCACCAGCGCGTCGCACGATTCGTACATCAGCTTGAGCATGGGGTTGATTTCGGCCAGCAGTTCCAAATTGCCGCTGGCCTCGATGGCCAGCGCGTCTTCATCGCGCAGGTGAATGTAGGTGAAGGCCTGGCCGCCGGCCTGCAGCGCGGCCTGGTACAGCGCCTGAGCCAGCGGTTCGCCGGCGGGGCTGGTGCTGCGGATGAGCACCCGTTCGCCGGGCTGCACGGCCAGCGAGTAGTTGATAATGACTTCGGCCATTTTAGTAATGCGGGTATCCATAGAATTTCCTTTGGCTGTTACAGGATTATTTGTAACTGGTTACTTGCAAAAGTCATTGCAATTACAGTTTTAAATGACCAATAACCAATGACCTGGATTTTTGGGTGGCGTCGCACTTAACCGTGGTGACTTTTTACCCATCCCCCCTGTCCCCCCTTCCCACAGGGAAGGGGGATTTTATGGAAATGGTGTCAATTTTGGGCGCTTTGCGCCCAAAATTGACACCAAATTCCTCATTTTTCCCCTCCCCCTGCCAGGGGGAGGGGGCAGGGGAGGGGGTAAATCTTGTCAAAAAATCTGTTCACGGTTTAACGCAGAGCCACCAATCTTTGCGGGGTAGGGTATTATTGGGAAAGGTTGATTATCGAATTCCCAACGCAGTTTTGATGTCGGCGGTGTGGGTGGTTTCGTGGTCAACCATCGTTTCAAAATATTGTTCGATGGTGCTGACGCCGCGCGCCGGATGGCGGCCGGAAAGCGGCCACTCGCCCGCGGTAATCGACTCCAGCCCCTGCAACGTTCGGGCGCGCACGTCTTGCATGCGCTGGCGCAGCTCCACCGGCGAACTTTCGCCGGTGCGGGATTTGAGGCCGGCGTTCCACGCCTGCAAATCAAAACCCTCCGGCACCGTTTCTTCGCCCTTGCGGATTTTGTGGACGTGAATGCTCATCCCGCGCTCATTTTCAACCAGATGCGCCACCACGTCGCGCACCGTCCAGGTTTGGCCTTCGCTAAAAACTGGCGTTTGCCACTGTTCGGGCGAAAGCTGGTTGAGCACCGCTTCCAGCGCCGCCCGCGACTGCTGTAACTGTTCGCGGTAATAATCGTGCTTGCTCAACGAGTCCTCCTTTTTAATAGGTGAACGCTGATTTTGCCCTCCCCCAACCCCCTCCCCAAATTTTGGGGAGGGAGCTTCAATGATTTGGTGAGGTTTTGGGCGGCTTAGCCGCCCAAAACCTCACCAAAAAAATTTTCTCCCCCTTCTACCCATCGGGCACTTCGTCCCCGATGGGTAGAAGGGGGCTGGGGGGATGAGGGGGCAACTCCCCTACGGCCGGATTTGGCCAGTACCAAACACCACCCATTTATACGTGGTCAGCTCTTTCAAGCCCATTGGCCCGCGGGCGTGCAGCGGTTGGGTGCTGATGGCCACCTCCGCGCCCAGCCCAAACTGGCCGCCGTCGTTAAAACGGGTGCTGGCGTTGACCATTACTGCGGCGGCGTTGACTTCGTTGGTGAAACGCATGGCGGCGCTGTAATCCTCGGTGATGATGGCTTCGGTGTGGCCGCTGCCGTGGGCGTAAATGTGATCGAGCGCCTCGTCAAGGCTGTCAACCACTTTGATGGCGGCGATGAGCGCCATAAATTCGGTATCGAAATCAGCCGGGCCGGCCGGTTGAACGCCGGCAGCGCCGCCCAAAATTGAGAGAGCGTTCGGCTCGCAGCGCAGGTCAACCTTGTATTGGGCCAGCGCGTCGGCCACCGCAGGCAGCACTTCGGCGGCCACGGCCCGATGCACCAGCAGCGTGTCCATCGCGTTGCACACCGACGGCCGCTGCACTTTGGCGTTGACCACAATCGGCGTAATTTTGGCCGGGTCTGCGGCGCGGTCAACGTAAACGTGGCAAATGCCAATGCCGCCGGTAATCACCGGCACCGAGGCGTTTTCAATGGCAAATTGATGCAGCGCCGCGCCGCCGCGGGGAATGATCATATCGATCAGGCCGTTGGCCCGCAGCATTTCGCGCACCAATTCGCGGTCAGTGGATTCAATAAGCTGGGCGGTTGCGGCGGGCAGGCCGGCGGCTTCGCAGCCAAGCTGCACGGCGCGGGCCAGCGCCTGGTTGGAATGCACCGATTCTTTGCCGCCGCGCAAAATGGCCGCGTTGCCGCTTTTTAAACACAACGCGGAAATATCGATGGTCACATTGGGCCGGCTTTCGTAAATTACGCCGATGACGCCAATTGGCACGCGCCGTTTGCTCAGCTGCAGGCCGTTGGGCAGGCGGCGGCTGTCAAACTCCTCGCCGACCGGGTCGGGCAGGTTGGCCACGGCGCGCACATCGTTGGCCATACTTTGCAGCCGGGCGCTGGTCAGCAGCAGCCGGTCGAGCAGCGCCTCGCTCAGCCCGGCGACCCGGCCGGCTTCGATGTCCTGCCGGTTGGCCGCCAGAATGTTGGCCTCTTCCTGAAGTATCGCAGCGGCGATGGTGTGCAGGGCTTTGTTTTTGGCCTCGGCCCCGAGCGTACCCAGCACGCGGCTGGCGGCTTTTGCGGCCCGCCCTTTGGTTTGTAATTCAGCGTTCATTTTGATCCTCCCGGTATTATTCCGGCACGTAAACTCGCAGCATCGAGGCCGGCTGGCTGGCCGTTACCTCAAACTGGCCCAGCGCCGCCGGCAGCAGCGAAAACCGCACCGCCGGTAAATCGAGCGCGGGGCCGGCCCATTCAATCTGGCCGTGGCCGGCCATGCAGCCCCAAATTTCAAAAGTTTCGCCGGTACACGCGCCTTTAAAAGCGACGCCGGCTGCGGCAAAAGTGACTCGCTCCACTACAAAATAGGGGCAGGCCGAGATCACTTCGCGGGTTAGCCCGGCTTTATCCTCAATCAGTTTTGGCGGGTAGGGGCCGGGTTCAACCTGGTCAAAATTAATCACGTCGATGGCCTTATCCACGTGCAGCGGGCGCGGCTGGCCGTTGGCGTCCACCCGGTTCCAATCGTACACGCGGTACGTCACGTCCGAGTTTTGCTGGATTTCGGCCAGCACAATGCCATCCATAATGGCGTGCAGCGAGCCGGACGGAATGAACACCGCGTCGCCGGGCTGCACCGGCAGGGTGTGCAGGCATTCCTCAAGCTGGCCGGCTTCCAGCCGCTCCCGGAATCGCTCCGGGGTGACGCCCGCCTTCAGCCCGTAGATCAGGTGCGCGCCGGGTTTGGCCTGCAAAATATACCACATTTCGGTTTTGCCCAGCTCGCCGTTTTCGCGAGTGGTGGCGTACTCGTTGTTGGGGTGAACCTGCACCGACAGCGGCTTGTTGGCGTCGAGCAATTTGACCAGCAGCGGAAACTTGCCCCGCTCCAGCATGGCCTGCGAGCGCGTCCCCACCAGATCGAGGCCCAGCGCAGTGAGCACCTGCGGCAGGGTTTGGCCGGCCAGCGAGCCGTTATCTACTTTGGTGGGCGATGAATGATGGCCGGAAATTTCCCAGCTTTCGGCCACCACGCCGGGCGGAATTTTTCGGCCCAGCACAGTTTCCAGGTTGCGGCCGCCCCACAAATAATTTTGAAACACCGGAGAAAAAGTCAGGGGATAAATATGTTTGGTCATCATACTTTCCAATTTTGGCCCAGCCGGGGCGATAGGGCAAATTTGGCCGCGGGCGGTTATTGCACCAGATTGCGGTCAAACATATCCTGAAACTTCATGGCCAGAGTCATGTTGCCGGCTACCTTGATTTTGCCGGCCATAAACAGGCCCATCGGATTGGCTTCGCCTTTGGTCAGCGCAATGTAATCGCTGGCCGGCATGCCCAGCGTTAAATCCGGGCTGGCCGACTTGCCCGGCTCGATGTTGAGCTGGCCGTTGGTGAATTTCACCTGCCAGTCGCCGCCGCCCTCGCCGGACAGGTTCAGTTGAATGGTGGCGTTCAACCCGTTAACTTTGTCTTTAACCAGCGCCTGCGGCATCTTTTCAAAGATTTTTTGAACATCGTTGTTATGACTCATTAATAAGCTCCCGTGAAAATAAGTTCGGTGAGTTAGGTGGGTGATGAGTTTTAAGTTTTGAGTTTTAAGTTTTGAGTTTTGAGTTTGTGTTGCGTAAAACGTAAATTCAAAATCCAAAATCGTAAATCCAAAATCCAAAATCCAAAATCGTCCTTCACCCTCCCCCGGATAAAATAGTTTGGAAAGTATAATCGAGGGGGGGAGAGCTGTCAACGACAACAAAAGGTTTCAGTTGACGATGTATCGGCATAAATGTAGAATAGCTCAAATCAATTAACCGACAGGAAACTAATTTAATATGGAACTTAAAATTACTCCCTGGACCGAAGACACTCCCGCCACGGAAGAAGAACTGCGCGACTATATGGAAGGGCAGGAGCTAACGGTGCATACCTGGATCAGTCCCGCCCACGGCAAGTTTGATGGCCACACGCACGGCTATCACAAAATATTGTTTGTGGTTACCGGCAGCATTAAATTTGAATTCCCAACCCGCCACAAAACTGTCACGCTTAAAGCCGGCGACCGGCTCGATTTACCCGCCGGTTTGCGCCACCTCGCCGAAGTTGGCGGCGACGGCGTTAAGTGTCTGGAAGCTCACATTCACTAACCCGCCACAAATATTATAACTGAGTGGGGCAAGTTTCGATGACGAACGAGTTGTCTTCATACTTCACCATGCATGATGTGCCCGCTTCAGAACGACCCCGCGAGCGTTTGCTGCGGTACGGGGCGCAGGCGTTATCAGACCCCGAGCTTTTGGCTATTTTGCTGCGAGTAGGCTCTGCTGGCGAAAACGTTTTAAATTTGAGCACCCGGCTGTTGTGCCAGTTTGGCGGATTGGCCGGATTGATCCGGGCCAGCAGCAGTGATCTCGGTGAGGTGCGCGGTGTGAGCGACGCCAAAATTGCCCAGCTCAAAGCCGCCTTTGAACTGGGCCGCCGGGCGATGATCGCCTCGCCGGATACCCGGCCGCAAATTACCTCGCCGCAAGATGCGGCCAACCTGCTCATGCTGGAAATGAGCGCGCTGGAACAGGAACATTTGCGGGTTATTTTGCTCGATACCAAAAACAAGGTGATGCGCACACCCACCGTGTATATTGGCAACGTCAACTCATCGATTATCCGGGTGGGTGAAGTATTCCGCGAGGCGGTGCGCGACAACGCCACCTCGCTGATTGTGGCCCACAACCACCCCTCCGGCGATCCGACTCCCTCGCCGGAGGATGTGCAGGTAACCCGGACGATCGTCAGCGGCGGCTCGCTGCTGGGGATAGAAGTGCTGGATCACATTGTGATTGGCCACCAGCGGTTTGTCAGCCTTAAAGAACGCGGCTTAGGCTTTGATTAATAGGCATTTTACAAATCAAATACTGAATGTTATACTCTGACCTATTAATTTTCTACAACTGACGAAAATTCGTTGACCGGAATAGAGGAATCTTATGGCTTCTACCCACAACGGCGCAGATGCTGATAACGGCGCTGGCCGCTCACTCAATCCTATCGAATGGCGTATTCAGCAAATGAACGAGCGCGTGCGCTCGGCCAAAGAACAGGATTTGTATTTGTATCTGCAGCCCGCCGACAAAGTGAACGGCGCTTATGTGACCATCAACGGCCGCAATATGCTTCAGTTTGCCTCGTATGCCTATCTGGATTTGCTGGGGCATCCCAAAATTACGGCAGCCGCCCAGGCCGCGCTGGCCGAGTTTGGCCCCGGCACCCACGGCGTGCGCGTGCTGGCCGGCACCACCCGCATTCACGTTGAGCTGGAAAAAAAGGTGGCCGAGTTCAAACACGCCGAAGACGCGATGGTGCTCTCCAGCGGCTACGTAACCAACCTGGGTACAATCGCGGCTCTGCTGGGGCGCAACGATGTGGTGATTTCAGACAAGCTCAACCACGCCAGTATTGTCGATGGCTGTTTATTGTCGCGCTCCAAATTTGTGCGGTTTGAGCACAACGATATGGAAGCGCTGGAAAAAGCGCTGGTTGAAGCGCCAAAGCGTTCCGGCAAACTGGTGGTGGTGGATGCCGTGTTCAGCATGGACGGCGATGTAATCAACCTGCCGGAAGTGGTGCGGTTGTGCCGCAAACACGAAGCCATGCTTATGGTCGATGAGGCTCACTCGGTGGGCGTTTTGGGTGAAACCGGCCACGGCATTCTGGAGCATTTTGGCATGGACGAGGACGCCATCGATATTAAAATGGGCACCCTCAGCAAAACCATTCCGGCGGTGGGCGGCTACGTGGCCGGCAAAGCCGATCTGGTCACCTACCTCAAGCACACCACCCGCGCCTTTGTATTTTCCGCGGCGCTGCCGCCACCCGCCGCCGCGGCTGCCAAAGCCTCGTTTGAGGTGATCGAAGAGGAGCCGCAGCGGATTCAAAAATTGCGCAGCAATGTTAATTATTTCATCCAGGGGTTACAGGAGCGTGGCTTCAACACCCTCAAGTCAGAAACACCAATTGTGCCGATTATTGCCGGCGATGACGAACGGGCCTGGATGATGGCTAAATATTCGCAGGACCGCGATATTTTTGTGCTGCCGGTGGTTTCGCCGGCGGTACCGGTGGGCACCAGCCGGCTCAGAGCCAATGTGACCGCCGGTCACAGCCTTGAAGAAATTGAGCGGGCGATGGATATTTTTGAGGCCGCCGGCAAAGCGGTCGGCGTTTTGCCGGAATAACGCTCAAAAAATTGATCCCAACAACAAAGGCTGTGGCAAACACAGTCTTTGTTTTATTCTGCGCCGATTATGACTTCTACGCTGAAGATCATTATGAATACGCACGGCGGCCGTCACAGCAGCGATACCAAGCTGGCTCTGATTGAACGCGGTATGCATGCCGCCGGGCTGGCCTTTGATCTTGCCCCCACTGAATACCCGAATCACGCCGTCGAACTGGCCCGGCAGGCGGTGGCGGCCGGTTATAAAATTATTGTCGCTGCCGGCGGTGATGGCACGCTTAACGAGGTGGTCAACGGCATGATGCAGGCCGCCGCCGGGCCGGCCGATGTGACGCTCGCGATTTTGCCGCTGGGCACCGCCAATGATCTGGCTTACACCCTCAAACTCCCCAGCGATATCACCGCCGCCTGCCACCGGATTGCTGCGGGCAACAGCCGCCTCATCGATGTGGGTTGCGTGAACGGGCGCTACTTTGCCAATAACTCGGCGGTGGGGCTTGAACCGGTTGTCACCGTCACCCAGCACCGGATGCGCTGGATCAAAGGCAGCGTGCGTTACATAGTGGCGGCGCTCAAATGTATTCTGGCGGCCAAACCTTGGCAGGCCCGGCTGGAATGGGACGCCGGCGTATTTGAGGGGCCGGTGGTTTTGGTGTCGGTGGGCAACGGGCCGCGCACTGGCGGGGCGTTTTTTATCACCCCCAAAGCTCAGGTTGACGATGGCCAGTTTGATTTTGTCTACGGCCTGGGCATGAGCCGTCTGCGCCTGCTGTGGTTGCTGCCCCAAACATTTTCTGGCCGGCACCTTGGCAGCCGTATGGTAGTTAACCGGCGCACCACCGAGCTGGCCATCACCATCACCCCGGCTTCGCCCATTCAGGCCGATGGCGAGGTGTTTGAAACCAGCGCCACTCACATCAAATACAAGATTCTCCCCGGCCGGTTGCGGGTGATTGTGTAAGATAACCCAAGTTGTGCCCCATCCCCCTTCCCATTGGGAATTCAGGAGCGGACAGGTGTTAAAAATTGGCGTTTTTT
>JAJVIM010000032.1 GCA_022071955.1 Anaerolineae bacterium | reverse complement strand
CTCCCCCGCAAGCGAGGGAGGGGAGATTGGGAAACTGGGTGTCATTTTCGGGCACAAAGTGCCCGAAAATGACACCGTTTTCTTAATTCCCCCCTTCCCTATGGGAAGGGGGG
This sequence comes from Anaerolineae bacterium, assembly GCA_022071955.1. Lineage (GTDB taxonomy): Bacteria > Chloroflexota > Anaerolineae > 4572-78 > J111 > J095. The sequence goes on along the minus strand of JAJVIM010000032.1, from coordinate 151,972 downwards.
CCAGGGGGGATGGGCCAAAAATGTTACCACGGTTTAATGCAGAGCTACCGAATCGAATTATTCGGGCGAAAGAGTCAAATTATTCAGGCGGGAAAAATTGATTAACCGCATCGCCACAAAAAAAGCGCCGGTCCGGCGCTCCTTTTGCGGGGTGGGGTGGCAGGCTATTTCCATTTAAAGTGTTTCTGCAAGTGCCGGTAAATTGATAATTCTGTGAGGAACAGCACACTAAAACCGGTAACCCAGTACAACAGCATCGATACAAGCAGGTCACTGTCGCTGCCGGCCTTGATTCCGTGGAGCAGCGCCAGCAGGTACGCGCCAAACGTTAGATAATGGAACATGCGCCAGGCGCGCTGGCCAATATGCTTGCGCAGATAAAAGCTGGCCACTAAGGCCACAGTCAGATACAGGCCGATGGTTCCCAGCCCGGTCCACAGCGGCTCGTAGGGGGCAATAAACGGCACGGCCAGATGAAAAACATTAAAATTGATGTAGCTATCGCCCAGCAGCACCGTCGCGTGCAGCACCGCAAAAAGAACGGTCAATATCGACAAATACTCGTGGATACCGTAGGCCAGCGACGGTGGCACCCGTTTGGGGGCAACTTTGGTACTGAGCAGCAGCCCCCACACGGTTGATGCCCACAGCAGCAGGTAGGCCGTAATGCCGCCGGCCCGGGCCATATACCAGTACGCCGACGTATGCGCCGTAAGCGGCAGCCCCATTACCTGAGTTTGGCGGGTTAAATAGCTCTGCGCCGTAACCGGCAGCAGTGAGACCAGCCAGCCGGAGAACAACGCCAAAAAACTGTTGTCGGGACTGGCCTGGTAATCAAACCAGAGCCAGAGTCCCGCTACCGCAGCAACGGCCCCGCCGACCATCCCCAAACTGACCAGTAAAACGTCGAGTATAGTCCGTAAATCAGAGTGGGCGGTGGATTTGGATTGTGAAACCATATCAATCTCCTGTGAAAATAAGTTCGGTGAGTTTGGTGGGGCCGGCGAGTTGGCCGGGTTAGCTTTACGAACCACCACTGCGATTTGAGTTGCCGGCCGGCATCACCGGCATAGGCGGCGGTGGCGGCGGCGCCTGGGGTACGGCGGGCAGTGGGGCCAGCGTTGGCAATGGCGCCAGTTGGATGGGGGCCAGTTCAACGTTGGAGACCGGGTTGATAGCCGCTGCCGGATTGGCGGCCGGCAGCGATTGGATTGCCGCCAGAGTTGGGATGGGTGGCAGCTCTGCCAGCGGCGCAACTGTGGGCCAGGGTGTGGCCGTGGGTGGTAATGGGCTGGCGCTAATTACCGGCGTCGGTACTTGCACCGGCTCGTTGGCCTGCGCCTGCTGGTTTTCCTGCCGGGCAATCAGATTCCAGCCGCCGACAAAACCGATCAGGCTGAGCGCCGTCAGCGTAATTTTGCCGGTGGCCGTGAATTTTGGGGGTTTCCGTCGATTAGTTGTCACGGGTTTGCTCCTGGTGTTTAACAAATGCTGATACTAGCATCATATTGGGCGGAAATGATATATCAATTAACACTATATGAGTTTTTTTTCATGTTCTGGTATACTAAGGGAGTCACTACTGGAGTAAGAAATCCTGATGATGAAAGGGAAAATTTGTTCCCCAACACCATATAAAGTTTTGAAGCCAGCGCCACTATGAACATTCTACTCGTTGACGACCACGTTTTATTTAGAGAAGGGGTAGCTTCGCTGCTGGATGCGCAGCCAGATATGACTGTGTTGGGTGAAGCTGCCACTGCCGCTGAAGCCATTGCCAAAACCCGTGAGTTACAGCCCGATGTTATTTTGCTGGACATCACCCTGCCCGATGGCAATGGCATCGACACCGCCCGCCAAATTCTGGCAGAATCCCCGGACATCAGCATTATTTTCCTCACCGTCCACGAAGAAGACGAGCGCCTGTTTGAAGCCATTCGGCACGGCGGCAAAGGGTATTTGCTAAAAAATATGCGCACCTCGCAATTGTTAGAAATGCTGCGCGGGATTGTGCAGGGCGAGGCGGCCATCTCCAGAAAAATGGCCAGCCGCCTGTTTAACGAATTTTCAAAAATGCGCTCCCAGTTGGCTACCCAGCAAACCGTCAATGCCGAAAATGTGCTGCTGACGTCGCGTGAGTTAGAAGTACTCAGACTGGCGGCCGGCGGCAGCACCAACCAGGAAATTGCCCGCGATCTGGTTATTTCGCTCAGCACAGTTAAAAACCACATGCGCAATATCCTTAGCAAACTTCAGCTAAAAAATCGCCGCGAAGCGGTAGCTTTTGCCAAACGGCGCGGGTTGCTTGACTCGCAGCCGGAGTAGTCGCCACATCTTTTCCTCTTTTTTTGCCTGCCAATAATACCTAATCCCTGCCCCGGCTTTAAGGAAAACTGAATCCCTGACCGGGTTTCAGTACTAGTACTTTTTTGCCCCAGACGCGCATTTTTTAGAACTTTTCTAGGACCGAGGTCATGTTTAGGACTATGGTCATGGGCGGCAAATCGTTATAAGATTAAAGAAATTAATGTTTCAATTAACTTGTCCAACCAAGCTGCCACATGACCTCGTTAAAACTACACAGATTATGAAAAAACACCGGGTTTTGGTGGTTGATGAAGATTCCGTGTTCAGCAACGGTATTAAGCTGCTGCTGGTGCTACAGGAATCGCTGGAGATCATCGGCAAAACACCCGCCAATATTCAGCAAATTGCCACCCGGCTTGAGCAAACCCGGCCAGATGTGGTGGTGATCAGCGATGAATTTGGCGCAACACAGCCGCAGTTTGTGCTGGAAATGCTTACCCGTTACCCCACCCTGCGTGTTGTCGTTTTCAGCCAAATGGGAAACCGGGTCAACATTATTAACAACCGGGAAATTATTGTTGAAAGCGCCGCTGATTTAATCGCAGCGATCACCAGTAACAACATCATAAGTTAGCCAACTACATATCCATCAGGAGGGGGTTACAATGAAACACATCATCGGCGTTGTGGGGTTGATCGCCGTGCTCACTGCAGTCACAGCCGCCGGGCTTAGCAGCATCGACCTGCTGCCCGTACGCGCCAGCGCCGAAGGGCTGCCCATCGACTGGCTGTTTGGGCTGCACTTGCAGGTTATCGCCTTTTTGTTTGCGCTGATCATCGGTTTTATGCTGTACAGCATTGTTGTGTTCCGGCGCAAGCCCGGCGAAAACGGCGATGGCGACCACATCCACGGCAATTCCACATTAGAAATTATCTGGACGGTAGTACCGCTGGGCGTCGTGCTCTATTTTGGCTACCTGGGCACCGTTACCCTCAGCGATATTGTATCCCCCGTTGATAACGAGATGGTGATTGAAGTGACCGGCTCGCAGTGGGCCTGGCGCTTTGACTACCCGGACGCCGGGGTCAGTTCCACCGCTCTCAACGTACCGCTGGGCCGCACCGTTTTATTCAAATTGACCTCTAACGATGTTATTCACTCGTTTTGGGTGCCAGAATTCCGCGTAAAGCAGGATGCCGTACCCGGAATGACCAAAACTTTACGCGTAACCCCCACCGAACTGGCCACCTTCAAAATTCGCTGTGCCGAGCTGTGCGGCCTGGACCACGCCAAAATGCTGGCCGAGGTGAACGTGCTGACTCCCACCAAATTTGAGCACTGGCTGTCTGATGAGCAGGAAGCCCTGGCCGCCGCCGAGTCTGGCCCAATTTTACAGCGCGGCTCTAATCTGGCCGAACTCCAGGGCTGCGTGGCCTGCCATTCGGTTGATGGCAGCAAAAGCAACGGCCCAAGCTGGCTGGGCCTGTATGGCCGCGAAGAAACGCTCGCCGACGGCAGCAAAGTAAAGGTTGATGAAGCGTACATTCGCCATTCGATCATCAATCCCGGTGACCAGATTGTCGAGGGATTTAACAACATTATGCCGCCAACTTTTGGCAAAACGCTGACCGAAGATGAGATTGAGACTTTGATTGCCTATATCAAAGCCCTGAGCAACAGAGATGATCAGGCCAGCCAGTAACCTTTTTTGGACCATTTCACGCAGGGAGAGGAACTAATGACAATACTATCACTTGGACTGACTCGCGGGTTTTTGGGGCAAATTGCCGGCACCCTGCTGGGCATGGCACTAACCATGCTCGTTAGGCTGGCCATAGGCATGCCCGCCTGGAGCGCCGAACCGGCTATGGTCATCGGCGTGATTTTTGGGGTGATTGGTTTTTTACTGGGTGTGGGCGCGCTCACCGACTGGCTCAAATGGATGGTCGGCCAGGAAACGCCTATGCGCCACGGCCCGCCAGAAGGCAAACCGGCCTGGACCCGCTACTTTGCCGTAGATTACAACCACAAAATTATTGGGGTGCAGTACGGCGTTACCGGCCTGCTGCTGGTGATAATTGCCGGCGTGTTCGCCCTTATCTTCCGCACCGAGCTGGTTAAAGTAGAAATGCAGTTTTTAACGCCGCATATGTTCAATACGCTCATTGGCATGCACGGCATTGTGATGATCGCCGGTATTCTGCTGGGTGTGGGCGCGATGGGCAATTATCTGGTGCCGCTGATGATTGGTGCATCTGACATGGCCTTTCCCCGGCTCAACGCGTTTGGTTTTTGGGTAAACGTGCCGGCGGCCACACTGGTAGTAGCCAGTATATTTGTGCAGGGCTGGGACACCGGCTGGACGGGCTACCCACCGCTCAGCGCCCGCGCTCCGCTGGGGATTCAGCTTTTCTTTTTGGGCGTCTACTTTATCGGCCTGTCATCAATTGTTGGCTCGCTGAACCTGATTGTGACCACGCTGCGGATGCGCTCGCCGGGGATGAATTTGTTCCGCATGCCCATTTTTGTGTGGGCCATGCTGGCCACCAGCCTCATCAGCCTGACCGCCACGCAGCTCATCGGCCTGGCATTTTTAATGGTAGTGGTGCAGCGGTTGCTGGGGATGGGCTTTTTTGATCCCAACCTCACCGAACACGCGCTGGAGGTAGGCGCGCCGCCGGGCAACGTTATCCTGTTCCAACACCTGTTTTGGTTTTACAGCCATCCGGCGGTGTATGTGTTTATTTTGCCGGGGCTGGGCATCATCAGCGAACTACTGCCGGTTTTTTGCCGCAAACCCCTGTTTGGGTACAAATGGATTGCCCTCTCCAGTATGGCCATCGCGCTGGTAGGTTTTTTGGTGTGGGCGCACCACATGTTTGCCGCCGGCGTTGAAGATTTTTTGCGCGTGCCGTTTATGTACGCCACTATGCTGGTGGCCGTGCCAACGGGCGTTAAATTCTTTAGCTGGGTAGGGACGATGTGGCGCGGCAAACTGGTGTTTCCCACGCCGATGCTGTTTGTACTGGGCGCTATCTCGATTTTCCTCATCGGCGGGCTGAGCGGGCCGCCCAACGGCACCGTCAGCACCGACCTGTTTCTGCACGACACTTACTGGGTGGTAGGCCACTTTCACGCCACCATGTTTGGCGGTTTCATCTTCCCCTTCTTTGCCGCTATTTACTACTGGTATCCCAAAGTTACCGGCCGCCATTACAACGAACTGTGGGGCAAAATCCATTTCTGGCTGATTTTGCCGGCCTTTTGGGTGCAAAGTTTGGGCCAGATGTACGTGGGGTTACATGGTATGCGCCGCCGCATCGCCGATTACGACCCGGCCCTGGGTATTGAAACCGGCCACCTGCTGATCACCATTGCCGGCTTTGTGATTGCGCTGTCGGTGTTGATTATGGTGGTCAACCTTATTTACAGCGCCCGCCGCGGCGAAGTGGCCGAAGCCAACCCGTGGGGGTCGCGCTCGCCGGAGTGGCAAATTCCCTCGCCCATCCCGGAACACAGCTACGCCCAACCGTTTGTCGTCGTTGGCGAGCCGTACGATTACGGGCTGCCGGGATCAACCTACGTGCAGATGTCGCCCATTGCCGGCGGCAAGTAGCGAAGGCCGGGGAACAGGTACGTAATGGAAATTGGGTAGGGGTGCTTCGCAAAGCGCCCCTACATCTCGCAGATTCGCTAATTTTTAAGGGAGACGCATTTATGGAAGCCGAAGAACAAGTAACCCTCCGAACAGGAATTGCCCTCCAAAAGGGCAATTTGGAAGCCAAAAAGAAGATCGCCTTCAAAACCGGAATTGTGGTCCTGGTGACGCTGGCCGTACTTACCGGCATTGAATATTACGTATCCTTTTTGCCCAGCGGCGCAACCTCGCTGCTGTTTGTGATTGCGCTGGCTAAAGCCTGGGCCATTCTCAAATACTTTATGCACGTGACCAGCCTGTGGTCCCGGGAAGGAGAACACTAATGAGCGTTGCCACGACTCACCTGGCGCACGAAACCGCCCACCAACCGTCGGCCCATGCGCAACTGCGCAACAACCGGCTGGGGTTGTGGTTGTTCTTTATCTCCGAAGCGTTTCTGTTTGCCGGCCTGCTCATTGCCCGTTTTTATCTGTGGGGCAACACTCGCCCGGCGCTCGACCAGACGCTGGGCTTGATTGTCACTGTGGTTCTGTTGATCAGCAGCTTTTTTATGAACCGGGCCGAAGTCGCCATCAAGCACGATGACCGCCCCGAGTTTATGCGCAACCTGCTGATCACCGCCGCGCTGGGCATCGCCTTTTTGGTGGGGGTGGTGGGCTTTGAGTGGCAGGGCCACATTCGCCCCACCGATGGCGCGTTTGGCGCGGTCCTATACGGTATGACCGGCATGCACGCCCTGCACGTGCTCAGCGGCGTGATCTTTATTTTGGTGGTCTGGAATCTGGGCCGGCAGGGCCACTACAGTTCCGAAAGCAATTGGGGGGTTGAAGCCTGCGCCATTTGGTGGCACTACGTTGACCTGGTGTGGGTTTTCTTTTATCCGGCGCTGTATTTAATGGGCATAGTTGTGCACGGGGGGTAAATGGACCCAATTGTTGGCGCGGCGATGCTATCGTGGGATATCCGGCCGGAAATTATTGCCGGGCTGCTGCTGGCCGGCGGGCTGTTCAGCATGGGCTGGCGGCGGCTGCACCGACGCGGCTCGTTGCTGGCCGCGCCGTGGCGGCTGGCCAGTTATCTGAGTGGATTGACCGTGCTGGGCCTGGCGCTGATGTCGCCCATCGACGTGCTGGCTGGGCAGCTCTTTTACATGCATATGATTCAACACCTGCTGATGGTGATGCTCGTTCCGCCGCTGCTGCTGCTGGCCAACCCGTTTCCGCTGCTGCTGTGGGGCTTACCGCCCCGCGGCCGGGCCGTGGTTGCCGGCTGGTTCAAACCCGGCGCCGGCCTGCGCCAAACCCTGCGATTGCTCACGCCACCGGGGTTGGCCTGGCTGCTGTTCATTGGTTTTTTTCTGGGCTGGCACGATCCCAACGCCTACAACGCCGCCCTGACCAGCGACACCGTTCACGACCTTGAGCATATCACCTTTTTTGGCTCGGCGATGCTCTACTGGTGGCATGTAATTGGAGCCGGGCCGCGGCTGCACGGACAATTTTCGCGCAGCGCCAAAATTGCCTTTTTGCTGGTAACCGTGCCGGTCAATATGGCCGCCGGGATAACCATCGCTTTTGCAACCGAGCCGTTGTATACTTACTACACTACCGTCCCTCGCTTTTTTGGCATCTCGGTAATGAATGACCAGATGTTGGGCGGTATCATTATGTGGATACCCGGCAGTATGATGTACATCATCGCTGCGCTGGTGCTGATTGCCGGCCTGGTGCAGCGCGAAGCGGAAAAAGCGCCGCTGCCAGAGTCAGAGTGGGCCACCGATGAGGCCATGCTCGCGCCGGGTTGGGAAAGGTAGGTATACCCGATGGCACTCCGTAAAATTATGCTGGTATTTTTCCTGGCGCTGGCCGTTATTCCGTGGCTGGGCCAGGCCAAACTGGCCAAGGCGCACGGCGGCGGCTACCCGCAACTCACCAACGCCGAAGCCGGGCCGTATCGTGTTTCGGTCTGGACTCAACCGCAGCCGCTCACCACCGATCAGGCTCACTTTTCAGTGGCGGTGTTCACCCCGCTGGCCGAGGGGTTTAACACCGGCCTGCCGGTACTGGACGCCGATGTTGAGTTAATCCTCATCCCGCGTAACAACGGCGCTGCCGGGCTGGTGCTGCCCATCCGGCGCACCAACTCGGTGAACAAGCTCTATTACGAAACCGATGTTCAACTGCCCACTACCGGCCACTGGGATGTTGAGATCAACGTTTCCGGCGACGCCGGCACGGGCCGGGCCAGTTTCAGCATTGATGTTCAGTCGCCGCCGATTAAAAATTATTGGGTTTTATGGGGCAGCGTGGCCTTTGTGGCGATGGTGGCGTTGTGGGGCGCTCGCAGCTTCCACCGCGGCGGCGACCTGCGCCGGATTGTGCCGGCGCTGGCTATAGTGGTGGTGGTTACGGCCATCGGCGTAACCATTATTACCCGGGCAACCACACCGGCGGCCCAGGCCGCCACCCGGCCGTGGTTTTGGTTTATGGCCGGCCGGCCGGATCTTGTGGTTGAGGTTTCGGCTTCGCAGTGGCAGTGGGCCTTTACCTACCCCGATACCGGCGTAACCACCACCGAGTTGATGCTGCCCGCCGGCCGGAATATCGAACTGAAATTAACTTCAACGGATGTAATTCACTCGTTTGGCGTGCCGGAATTTCAGTTGAGTCAGGATATTGTGCCCGGCTCGCCCACGCTGGTTCGCGTTACACCAACGCAGACCGGCAGCTACAAAGTGATTTGCGAAGCCTTCTGCGGCGTTGATTACCAGGATATGCTGGCCGAAATCAACGTTGTCAGTCCGGCCGATTTTGAAAACTGGTTATCTCAGCAGAAACAGAATGATTGAAAAGATCAACCGTCAACCTGTCACAACCAAATCTCCGGTTCGGCCGCTGGCCCTCTTTTCCCGGCGCTGGCTGCCGAGCACGCTGCTGGTGCTGATGGGCATGGCTGTGCTGGTTCGGCTGGGCTTTTGGCAGTTGGACCGGCTGGAACAGCGCCGCGCTCACAACGCCCAACTGGCCGCCCAACTGGCCCAGCCGCCGCTGGAACTGACCGGCGCGGCGGGGCTGCCCGCCAACGTGGCTGATCTCAAAAACCGGCGCATCGTGGCCCGCGGCGAGTTTGATTTTGAGCGTCAGATTGGGCTGAAGGCGCAAACCTGGCAGGGTGAGCCGGGCATCCACCTGGTTACGCCGCTGCGGCTGGCTTCCGGCGAGGCCGTGCTGGTTGATCGGGGCTGGGTGCCGGTTGACGAATCCGCGCCGGCGCAGTGGCCGCAGTTCAACGAAACCGGCCCGGCTACGATTACCGGCCACGTCCGGCTTTCGGACACGCTGCCCAACGCCCGCCCGCCAGACGGCCCGCAGCAGGAGTGGTACCGGGTCGATATCGAGGCCATCGCACCACAGCTACCTTACCCCATCCTGCCCATTTACGTGCAGCAGTTGCCACCGGCAAACAACTCGGCCTATCCGGCTCGCCTCACGCCAGAGGTAGACATGTCAGAAGGGCCGCATTTGGGGTATGCCGTTCAGTGGTTCCTCTTTGCCCTGATTTTGGGTGGAGGCTACATCCACGTTTTCCGAAAAGAGTCTGCTAAAACCAAATAGAGGAGGGAAATAATGAAGAAAACTGTATTGACGTGTTTGTTATTGGTGGCGGCCATTCTGGCCCTGCCAGCCTGCGGCATGGCCGTGCCGTCCAAACAGGACGCGCTCGACGGGATCAGGCAAGATGAAACGGCCCGCGAAATTGCCCAGATTGAAGCCGACGGCCGGATAGAAGCGGCCAAAATTGCCGCCGAGGCCCAGCGCGATGCCGCCGGTCTGCAAGCCACGGCCGTCGCCGAGTCGGCGGCGCTGCAAGCCACGGCTGTGGCCCAGGCAGCCAGCGTGCAGGCGCAGGCCGTTTTGGCCGCCGGGTCGGGCGGCGGTGCGGGTATGATGGCTATGGCCCCGGATGAAACGGGCGCCGCGGTCAAAGCCGTCGATCTGTTGGCCGCGTGGGTGACCGCCGGCGCGCCGGAAACCAACTCGTTTGAGTACGTTGGCCGCGACGGCAACACCTACGAAGCTACCTTCGATGTTGACATCCAGCCGCTGTTCACCGAGAATAATGTTTGGTTTGAGGGGCAACAGGCCTGCACCGGCTGCCACTTTGGCAATACCGAAAACTCCTACCACGAAATGAGCCTGGCGTCTCACGAAGGCATCCTCCTTGGCGGTGATGTCCTCTCCGAACCGCCCGGCGTCTCCATCCTCGGCGAAAGCAGCTTCGGCGCTGGCGATTTTAGCTGGGACAACGCCAAACTCCGCGAACGCCTGCGCAACAACCGTATGCCTCCCGGCTGGGAGTTTGACATCAGCGAAACCAACCGCGATGGCCCCTGCCTCGATGTTACCGCCGAGGGTGTCTCCCTTGTCCGCGATGATGGCGGCGCTATCACCTATGGCTGCGACCTCTCCGCCGTCGGCCTCATCGGCGCCTGGGTAACTGCCGGCGCGCCAGAAACCGATACCTTTGATTACGGCGACCAGCCCCTCACCTTTGCCCGTGATGTCCAACCCTTCTTCACCCAGCCCAATATGTGGTACGAAGGCTCCCAGGCCTGCACCGGCTGCCACTTTGGCAACACCGAAAACTCCTACCACGAAATGGACCTCAGTACCTACCAGGGCATCTTAACCGGCCCCGACTCCCTCTCCGAGCCGCCCGGTGTGCCCATCCTCGGCCAGTCTGAGTTTGGCGCAACCGATTACAACTGGGGTGCCTCCACCCTCCGCGCCCGCCTGCGCAACAACCGCATGGCCCCCGGCGTTACCTTTGACATCACCGAGGAAAATCGCGACGGCCCGATGATTCTGGCCGGCACAGCCAAATAGAATCGCTCAGCTGATTGAGCACAACAAAGCGGCGAAGTGGGGTAATCACTTCGCCGCTTTGTTTGATACCGCCAGCGTGGCAAAGGGACAGTTTAGCCGCTCACTCGCCACGCTAATTTTTTGTCTTTACGGCGAAGCAAACGCCGACACATTGCCGTCGCTGTCGCCAATAAAAACCCGCTTGCCGGCCACGCTCAAACCATCCCGCGAGCCAACAATGCCGGTTTTGTAGCGCCACTGCAGCGCCCCATCGGCGGCATTCAGGCTGATGATGTCGCCGCGCTGGCTCAGCAAAAGAACGCTGTCGCCCACGCGCACCGGCTTGCCCAGCCCGTAATTAAACGTTTCACCGGCAATGTTGTACGTCCAAAACGGTTCGCCGGTGTGGGTGTTGAGCGCGTGCACCACCGTGTTGGCCGAGCTGAAATAAACCGCATCCTCCGCCCCGGCCAGCGACGGCACCCAGTTGCCGGTATCTTTGCGCCAGCGCAGTTGGCCACTGCGGGCATCAACGCCGTTGGCAAAATCCTGATAGGCAATGTAGGCCACAACATCGTCGTTGGCATACACCGCCTTCATAAAACCATCCTCGGATTCGTACACCCACCGCTGCGCGCCGTCTCCCGCCGACAGCGCATACAACCGCATCGGGCCGCCTTCGTCGCTGTCGATGGCCGGATCGCGGTAGCTACCGCCCACATACACCACATCGCCGTGCTGGTAGGGCGTTTGCAAAATATAGTTTTCGGTTTCAAACGACCAGCGCTCGCTGCCATCGGCCGTGGCCAGGGCAAAGAGTTTGGCGTGCCCGTCCGGTTTCACTTCGATGCCGGGGCCGGCAAATGTGGTTGGCACCAGCAGGGTGTCGCCGGCCACCAGCGGGGCCATTTGAGCGTTAATGCCCAACTCCCGCTGCCACACCACCGAACCATCGGCCAGATTGAGTGCGGTCAGCTTTGCCCCCGCTTCACCCACAAACGCCAGCCGCCCATCGCTAGCCAGCGCCCGCTCCCACAATTTGCCATCGGGTTGATACTGCCAGCGGAGCTGGCCGCCGGCCGCATCCAGCGCCAGCAGCGGCCCACCAACCGGCGCGGCCAGCACCAGCTCGCCCGCCGGCAGCGGTGTAGCGTTAATGGGGCCGCCGGCGGTATACGTCCAGGCCGGGGCCAGGGTCGGTCCATCAATAAATTCCGGGGCCGTGGTGGGTAAAGGGGGCGGCGGCGGGGTGTTCGCCGCGGGAGTTGGCTGGCTGGTGCAACCGGCCAGCACCGGTACAAACAAGGTCAACAAAGCCCATCGCCGGAGCGATGCTAATAATTTTGGCACGACTCATCTCCTCTCGTTACGGGCCTCATTTTACCGGCAGCGGCGGCAGCGGGCAACTGGCAGGCCCGCCGGCGGCTGGCCGCGAATCACTCAGGCCGGGTAACCCTCCGGCACCAGCCGGTTGAGATATTTAGTCATGCCCCGGGTAAAAACAATTTCGGCGTTGGCGCTGTACACCAGCCCTTCGACGCCGGGCAGTTGCTGCAAATAGGCCAGCCCGCGCTCAACCCCCAAAATGAGTACTACTTTGGCGTACACCTCGGCCAGCACGGTGCGCTCGGCCAGCACCGTCACCGAGACCGCGTCGGTGTCGGCCGGCTGCCCGGTGCGCGGGTCGATGAGGTGATGCATTACCCGCTCGCCGTTTTGCCAGCGCCGGCGGGCAATAGTTGAGGTAGCCACCGCCCGGTGATTGACCAGCAGTTGGGCCATATTTTGCTCGGGGTTGAAGGGATGCACCAGCTCAATGGCCCAGCCTTTTTCGCCCGGCGGCGACTGATAGGCAAAAATATCGCCGCCGGCATTAACCATGAACGGCCCCAACCCCTGCAACCGGTCGGCGGCGCGGTCTACCGTCCAGCCCTTGCCCATACCGCCCAGATCGATTTTGACGCCGGCCGGTTTGCTGATTTCCTGCCGGGCGTAATTAAGCTCCACCGAGCGAAACGTGCAGGCCCGCTGCAACACCGGCGCATCGCTGTGGCCGCTGACGGCCGTGGTTTCAGACAGCGGCAGCGGCGTGGCAATTTGCTCAAAACTGCGGTCGTAGCCGGCCTGCTCCAACTGTTTGAGTACGGTGGGGTCGTACAGGCCGCCGGTTACCTGCGCCGCCCAAAGCGCCACTTCAACGGCGCTGAACAACGTGGGGCTGGCTTTAAAGGCATCGGCTTCGCTCTGGTTCAGGCGGGAAAGTTCGCTGTCGGGCAAAAAGCGGGAGAGGCGGCGCTCGTAGCTGGCAAACAGGCGCTCCACATCGTGCAGCACCGCATCATCGGTTTGGCTAAAGAGGGTGGTGTACACATTGGTGTTCATTGCTCTAAAGTGATGGCGGTTCCACCGCCAGCGGGTGATCACCGGATGTTGAACGGTTACTGTCATTGGGGTGCTCCTGTAGTTGGCTATTTTTATTGTACAGCCCGCGCGTGACAGATTGATGAACCAATAATGAGAAATCTTTCATTTTTCGATAGTTATAACTTCATAAGATTTAAGTTAGATTTAACCAGCCTCCGGCCCGATTATGTTAGACTCTGCTCAGGAAGGAGTGATCACAATGAAAAACTTAAAATGGATCTTGCTTAGTTTGTTTGTTTTACTCATTATTTTTACCCCGCTCATTACCCGGGCCGACGACGACCGGGAATGGCGGGGAACCGTTGCCAGCCGGCCAGATGGCAGCCTTGTTGGCACCTGGGTGGTTGGCGGCAAATCGTTTGAGGTAAGCGACAAAACCAAAATCAAAGAAGAAAAAGGGCCGCTCGACCCGGGTGCATGCGCCAGCGTAAAATATTTTGAACGCGATGGCCAGAATCTGGCCACCCGGCTGCAAAGCGAAGAAGCCAAAAAATGCGGCGAAGCGCAACGAGAACAGGAAAAACAAAAAGAAGAAAACAAAAAACGGGAAGACAATAATAACGAAGAAAATAACAACGATAACACCAACGACAATACTGGCGACAACGGCAACGACAATACCGGCGGTGGGGACAACGGCAACGACAATACCGGCGACAATACCAACGATAATACCGGCGGCGGGGACAACGGCGGCCAGCCACCCGCCGGCCAAAGTCAGTATGTGCTGATCGGCTGGAACGATCTGGGCATGCACTGCATGGACCCCAGCTTTGAAGACTTTTCGGTGCTGCCGCCGTACAACACCCTGTGGGCGCAGGTTATCCGCCGCGGTACCGAGCCGCAAATTGTCACTCAGGGCGTTACCGTGGAGTACAGTTTTATCGACAACAGCGAATCGGCCAGCAAAACCAACTTTTGGGATTATGAAGACAAGTTGTTTGGCATTGATTTGCCGCTCAATGTGGGGCTGAAAGGTTTTGGCCTGACCGGCGAAATGGAGCCAAAGGGTGATCATTTTGCCGCCGAAGGCATCCCGCTGACGGAATACCGCGACAGCGCCCCAACCACCCCCTACCCCTACCAACTGGCCGAGCTGGTGGCCAAAGACAGCGCCGGCAACGTGCTGGCCACCACCCAAACCGTGGCCCCGGTCTCCACCGAAATGAATTGCCAGAATTGCCACAACGACAACGGTCGGGCCAACCCCAACATCGCCATGCCCACGCTCAAACAGAACATTCTGACCCTGCACGATCAGAAAGAGGGCACTCATTTAATGGACCAGCGACCGGTGCTGTGCGCCGGTTGCCACGGTTCCAACGCGCTGGGCACGCCGGGGCAGGCGGGCGTCCCCAACCTGTCTTTGGCCATGCACAGCAAGCACCGGCAGATCGATGACTTTACAATGGAAGGCACCTGCTATCAGTGTCACCCCGGGCCAACCACCAAATGTTTGCGCGGCGCGATGGCCCAGGAAGGGATGACCTGCCAGGATTGCCACGGCAACATGGCCGATGTGGCCAACCCGGCCCGCCGGCCGTGGCTCGATGAGCCGCGCTGCGGCGAGTGCCACGAAGGTCACGCCGAAAATACGGGCAAACTTTACCGCTTTTCCACGGGGCACGGTGGGGTGTACTGCCAGGCCTGCCACGGCAGCCAGCACGCCATCTACCCCACCAACCAGCCCAACGACAACATCCAGTCGATTCTGCTCCAGGGCGAGGCCGGCACCATTGAAAAATGCCGGGTGTGCCACACCAACACCCCCAACGGCGAAGGCCCCCACGGCGAAGGAGCCGAGAGCAGCATGCGCGGCCAAAGCGCCCCCACTGCCGGTGACGTCAACAACGATGGCGTCATCGATATTTTGGATATGGTTTCAATCAGTGCCAGTTTTGGCAGCAGCAACACCACCGCCGATCTGAACAGCGACGGCGTGGTTGATATTTACGATGTACTGGCGGCGGCCAACAACTATCTGGCGCCGTAACCGGAATTTAAGTCCACCCAAAGCAAAAACGCCGGTAAAAAACCGGCGTTTTTGTTGTTGACACTTTAATTGTTATTGCAAAGACAGTTCGGCGGGGCTGACAAATCGGTAACCAACGCCGCGCACGGTTTGGATGTAGCGCGGCTCGCTGGGCTCCTCTTCGATTTTTATTCGCACCCAGCGAATATGCACATCCAGGGTGCGGGTGTCGCCCAGCCAATCAATGCCCCACACCTGGTCCAGCAGTTCGGCCCGGCTGAGAACTTTGCCGGGGCTGGACATCAACGTGTTGAGTAAATCGTACTCTTTTTGGCGCAAAAGTAATTCCTGGCCGCCTTTGTATACTTTGTAGGTGATTTTATCCAGGCTGAGATCGCCAATTCTTATCCGCGTCTCCGGCTGGGGAGGATGAGTAAACCCAATTCGCCGGAAAATGGCGTTGATCCGGGCCAGGGCTTCTCGGCAGTTGATCGGTTTAATCAGGCACTCGTCAGCGCCCATTTCCAGGCCAGTGATTAGATTTTCTAGGCTTTTGACGCCGGCTAACATAACAATTGGCACCGGGCTGTTCTTTCGGATCAACTGGCATAGTTGCCAGCCATCCGGCTCGGGCAGATCGGCATCAAGCACAACCAGATCAGGCTGCGCCGCCTGCTGCATTTCATATACGCGCTCACCCTGTTGGGTCACCAACACGCAAAACCCTTCCTGTGTCAGGCAAAACTCGATTATCCGGATAATATCAGGATCGCAACTGGCGACCAGCGCAGTTTTAGAAACGTTCATCTGGATCAATCTCCCTCACGCTTAGTTCATCACTGCAAAAAACCCACCATCGATTTTTGCATATTGACGGGAACCTGATGGGCAGCGTGCTACAACCGATCCCACTTATTAAAGTGCAGTCAGTCCAATTTACTGTCGTAAAATGGGTAAAAAAGTTACGTCAAAAATACCTTAAAATCAACTCAATCATTTCCGCCGCGGTGTGGACCTTCGCTGCGGTCTGGTTGGCGGGTGTGACACACGGTGCAGATATCCAGAGTGCCGGGTTTACCCTGAAGCAGAATCGACTGGATGTTGTCGTTGGGCTGGTTGGTGGGGTAGATGGCGTGCCGGCTGCCATGGCAGGCCGGCCAGCACTATTAATTTTTGATGCCAGGCCAATTTTATACCCAACATACTGATCCTCACCCTCAGTTTAACCATTGAGCGTTACGACCCCCCGGAACGCCCGCCGCCTCCGCCGCCTCCGGCAGCAGCACCGCCGCCTCCACCAGCGCCGCCTCCGCCTCCGCCGCCACCCTGCCATTTGATAACAAACGGCTGGCTGTCGCGGCCGGTATCCGCGATAAAGTGTTTGGTATCGCCTTCTTTGTAGCCTTTAACCACGCCAATTTGCCAAGTGTAGAGGCCCGGTGTCCAGCCGGCCCAGGGGCCAAGGTTATACTCCTTGTTTTTGGACCAATCAACAAATACCGAATCGTTACTGCCAAACGGTTTGATTTTAATATCAAACCACTCATCTTCGGCCAGCTCGCCGCCATATTCCCAGCGCAGCAGCGTGCCGCCAAAAACATCGACCCCATCCGGCGGCGAATAACTCACCGGCAGCAGCCCGGTAATGGCCACGCGGGTAGGCGCCACCGGAATGGGTTCCAGCACCGGCAGCGCCAGCGAAGCCGGCTTCCAGGCTACCGGCGCTGCCCAGGGGGTGGCGGTGGGCATCGGCGTGAAGGTGGGCCACGGAGTCGGGCTGGGCGAGGGGGTAAACGTTGGCGATGGCATTGGCGTGGCGGTTGGCGTTGGCGGCTGGGGGCTGGGGGTAAAGGTGGGAGTGGGTGTAGCCGGAGCCTGGGCATTCACCTGTTTGACCAGTGGATTTTGCCCGCTGCAGCCGGTTACCAGGCCGGTCAATCCCAGAGCGGTTAGCGCCAGTTTGAGGTTATCTTTACGGGCAGCGAGTTTCGTTTTCTCAGTCATCGGATAATCCTTATGTCATTCAAAATAATTCGTCGGTGTCAATTCTGGCGCGAACCCGATCTCAATCATCGTTTTCGTGTTCGTGCTCATTTTCATGTTCGCGTTCGCCGTGGTCGTCATCGTGGTGACCACCACCGCCGCCGCCACCACCGCCCCCGCCGCCGCTGTTATAGGCGGCTTGAGCGGCGGCCATAGCGGCGGCCTGCCGCTGGGCAATTTCATTGTACGCGGCGCTCAACTGCGAGTTCAGCGCATCGATTTGCTGGCGCATTTGGGTTTCAGCGGCGGCCATCGTATTGACCTCACCTTCGTAAGCAGCGCCATCGGCCTGAATAGCCTGTTGCAGCGCGGCAGCGTTAGCCTGCAAATTTTCAAGATTGGCGCTGGTCTGGCTGGTTTCATTTTGAACGCCGACAAGTTGGTTTTGCAGGTTGGCAATCTGCTGCTGCGATGTGGCGTCGAGATCGGCGATGGCCTGCTGCAACTGCTGAAGCTGGCCTTGCAATGCCGATTCTCTTTCTTTGAGCGCCGCTTCAAAGGCAGCGTTGGAGTCAGCCGCGCTGGCCGGTTGTGGCGCAGAAAGGATGGTGTTTACCTGCGCCTGCGGCAGGGCTTCGGGTTGCGGATTGGCCGCAGTTGGGGCGGCAAACGCGGATAAAACAGTAATGAGTGATACAATTGCCAGCACCATCGTTACACCGCCGGCAGTAATCAGAGCAAAGTTGCGTTTCATAAAAGTGTCTCCTTTTCCAAATAAATACTAACGATAAGCCGGATTAACGGCCGAGCTGGGCATTTGCTTCGGCCAGTTTGGTTTTAAGATCGTTGATCATGGTTTGCATTTCATCAAAGCGGGCCTGATATTGCGGCTGGGCCTGCGCCAATTGCGCCTGATACTGCCCCTGCCGGTCGGCGCGGGCGGCTTCCAGTTGCTGAATTTGTGCCTGAAGCGCCTGTTCCTGAGCGTGCAACTGTTCCAACTGGCTCTGGCTGGCGGCTAACTGACCGCTCAGGGTTTGCATCTGGCCTTGATAGGTGGTCTGCCGTTCCTGGAGCGCCTGCTGCAATTTGGCAATCTGATCGTGATAAACGGCCTCGCGTTGGGCCACGGCGGTTTCCAGTTGGGCGGGATCGCTGCCGGTCGGCGCGGCGGGCAAGGGCGGGAGCTGTTGAACAACCTGCGGCTGGGGATTGACCGGCGGTGTCTGGGTGGGGAAAAAGCTAAACACTGCCACTGCCCAAACTACCACAAAAGTTATTCCTACCGCTAAAACTGCGCCTACAACCTTCATTATCGTATTCCTTTCATCATTTTATGGTCACTTGATGACAGTTTAGAGGGCCGCAGTGAAATTTCTGTGAACCATTGATGAGAAAGTTTTAATTTTTGGGGTTGAACCAAATAAAAATGAGGCTCGACCAAAGGCCGAACCCCATTTTGCCGGGAGGACCGGGAGGGTTTTATTTTTTGCCGCCGCCACCACCGCCACTATCACTGGAGCCGCCGCTATTGCTGGAGCCACCGCTGTCGCTGCTGCCGCTGTTATCGGGCGCGGGCTGCGGTTCCGGCTGGGGCTGGGGTGCTGGCTCGGCCTGTTGCGTCGATTGTTCCTGTTCCTTATTTTGCTGTTGCGCCGGCTCTTCAGCCGAATCGCCGTTGGGGCCGCCGGTGTCGTCATCCTGGCCGTACTTGTTCTCATCGCCAACCGGCTCGCAATCAGACGTGCAATCCTGATCGCCGTGCGGACCGCCGCTGTTGTCGTCATCCTGGCCGTACTTGTTCTCATCGCCAGCCGGCTCGCAATCAGACGTGCAATCCTGATCGCCGTGCGGACCGCCGGTGGTATCACCCTGGCCGTACTTATTGGCATCGCCAACCGGCTCGCAGTCGCCGCCGGGGCAATCCGGGTTAGCGGGTTTTTCGGCATCCTGGCCGTACTGATGCTGATTTTGCGCGCCGGCGGGCAGTTCATCGCCCTGGCTGCTTTGCTGCCGGGTGCGGACCGGCTCGCAGTCACCGGCGGGACATTTGGGGCCGGTCGGGTCCTCGTTGGGGCCGGGGCCGGCGGCAGGAGCTTCTTCCGGCGGGCCGACCTGCTGTTTTTGCTGCGGCTCGGGCGAGAGCGGTTCGGGCGCGTCGGCCGGGCGGCCAAAGCCAAACCGATTGCGGAAGGCCAGCGGGTCGGCCAGACCGGTTTCAACGTCCCGGCCAAATTGCTGCATCGCCCGGGTGGCCTGCTGCAAAGCCGATTGCGCCGGCTCGCCAACCTGAGCCTGGGCTTGCGTCATCTGCTGGGTTTGGGCCTGAACCATCGCCCTGGCCTGGGTTAAAACGCCGAGCATCTGCCCGTTGTCCAGCCCGGCGGCCAACTGGAGCGCCAGATTGAGTTGCTGCTGCAAACGGGTCTGGACTGCTTCATCGGGCACATCGCCCTGCAAAGCCAGTTGAGTCATTTCCTGGGCGCGAACCTGAGCCATTTCCAGTCGCAGTTGGGCCTGCTCGGCCGGGTCACCGGCTACCATCAGGCGAGCCTGTTCCATTGACAGTTTGAGCGGGAACAGGGGTGAGTCGGGCAGGCTGTTGGCGGCCATTACGGCGGTACCGCCGGTTGTGCCCAGTACCAAACCAAAAACTAACATCGCTTTAATTAAAAGGCTGCTCATACGAGGGTGTTCCTTTCCTGAGTAAGTTCTGTTGGAAAATAGTCCGGGAAAGATGCCAACGATCCACTCTTTGAGACGCACGGGCAGCGGCACAGGTACGGGCTGCTGCTGCAAAAACTGAACCTGGGCCAAAAACGCGTCGCGGTCAGCCTGAAATTGGTTGGGGGCGGGCAGTTGCACGGGCAGAGCGCCATCCAGCGAGGCCGCCACACTGAGCAGCGGGCCAAGCGATTCGGCGTTGGCCGGGTCATCGGCCAAAATTGACGGCAGCGGTTCGCCGCCGATCAGCCGGTTGGCGGCGGTGTCTAAAATCGTGTCAAAGTCCATCATTACCACATCTCCTGTTGCGGCACCGCCAGATGCCGTTGTAACGCTGCCAATGCCCGATGCTGGAGCGACTTGATCGCGCCGATGGGTTTGTCCAGCACGTTGGCCGCTTCGGCATTGGATAGCCCTTCGATGAATTTCAGGATGATGACCTGACGCTGGTCGTCGGTGAGTTCTTGCAGCGCGGCCCTAACCGCCGCCGCCGACAGGCGTCCTTCGGCCAGAGTAACCGGGTCATCGCGGGTGTTGACCAGCTCCTCGTTTAACGGCAGGTGCTGCCGGTGTTTTTGCCGGCGAAAATGGTCAATCACGCTGTTGTGGGCAGCACGATACAGCCATGCCCGCAAATGCCGGGTTGGCCCCTGCTCGCGCTGAATGGCCTGCAAAAAACGATGAAATACCTCGGCGGTGAGATCGCGCGCTATCTCCACCTCGCCCACGTTGCGGTAGACGTAGCGGTAAATGGGTTGCTGGTATTCATCGTAGATTGCGGCCAGCGCAGCCCGGTCAAAGGCGTTTGCTCGCCGTAAACGTGCTTGCTCCAGATCGTTAGACATATTTCCTTGACACTTTTTAGACGTATGAGCCGGCAGCCAGATACGGCCTGCTTGCAAATTTACTGTCCGCGCAGCCAGGGCGGGCCAAGCCCCTGCCCGCCGGTGCCAACGGACGGCTGGGCCACGGCCGGCGCGGTAGGCTCCCAACTGCGCAAAAAGCTGACCAACGCGTTGAGCTGCGAATCGTTGAGGCGGCCGCCCCAGGCCGGCATGCGGGTGTTGGGCACACCTTTGGAAATGATAGCTTTGATGGCCTGATCGTTGGTTTGGGTGAGAAAGCTCTGCACATTGAGGGCGGGGGCCATCTGCGTGCCCTGGCCCTCGGTTCCGTGGCACTGGGCACAGGCAATATTAAACAGGTTGGCCCCGGCGGCAATCACTTCGGCGTTGGTGCTGGCAATGGGCGGAAGTTCCGGTTGGGGAATAGCGCCGGCGGGAATCTCGTCAAAATAGCGGATCAGCCCCACGAGATTGTTAATATCGACGGCGGGCAGGGCGTTGGCCCAGCCGGCCATCAGCGTGCCGGCCACGCCGTTGGTAATGGTGCGGTTCAGCTCGGCGTCGGTACGTTTGTCGCGCAGCGCCGGATCGTTCAGCGCCGGGGCGATGGCCGTGCCTTCGCCCTGCGCGCCGTGGCAGCCGGCGCAGTTGGCGGCAAACACGGGCAGCGCCGCCGAAATCACCTCGCCGTGAGGCAGCGCGGCCAGTTCGGCCAGCGTTTCGTCAGAAATTTCAACGGTGATGACGGTGGGCGGGGCCAGCCCCAGTTTGTCTACCGTGGCGGCGGTGTTGGCCCAGTCGCCGTGCTGGATCACGGCCACCAGTTGATCGATTTGCATTTTGTTGAGCACGCCGCCTTCGGCTACGGCCCAGGCAGCCATTGCCGTGCCGTAGCGCCCGCGCTCGATGACTTTGACCAGATCGGTGTAGTCCATTTGCCGTACGCCGTCGTTGTTGAGGCTGGGATAAGCACTGATGCCTTCGCCGGATACACCGTGGCAGATCACGCAGTTTTCGGCGTAGGTGATTTCACCCTGGGCGATGGATTCTTGCAGCAGTTGAGCCTGGGCGCTGTCCATGCGCTCGGCTTCGGCCAGGGCGTACATAGGCAGCATAACGGCCAAAATAGCAGTGGCGATAATGCCGATGATGCTCCAGTGTCTGAGAGTCATTTGTCATTAGTCCTTTGTCACTGGTAAGTGTTGAGTTGAGTAAACTTGCGTTGATTAGTTCGTGTTGCGTGTTCCGTAACAACGGCAACAGAACACGCAACACGTAATATCCAAAGTATTACGCTGACTAGCTGGCTCGTTTATCCGCAATTCGCAATTCGCTGACCCGCTACGCGTACACCACCTGCGACGGGTCAAATCTATCACGGCTGATAACGGTGCTGGTGTCCACTTTAACCACGCCGTCCTCAATGATAACCGGGAACAGGTCCAGCGCGCGCGGCGCGGGCGGGTTGAGTACATCGCCTTTGGCGTCAAACGCCGAGGCGTGGCAGGGGCAGACAAACTGGCGCTGGCTGGCTTCCCAGGGCACGGTGCAGCCCAGATGCGTACATTTGCGGTAGAGCGCCAGAAAGCCGCCATCTTCCAGCCGGGAAAGGTAAAAACGGCCCTGGTTAAACGGCGTCACCGAATTGGCCGGAAAGTCATCAACCAGGCCGGCGGTGAGAATACTGCCAAATTCACCTTCGGCCAGGCGTGGCAGCGAAAAGGCCACGCTCATGGCCCCGGCCTCAACGGCGACCAGCGCGCCCAGTCCGGCCCAGGCCAGTTTGAGAAAATCGCGGCGGGAAGTTTCGGGTGGGTTGGTTGTTGCAGTCATAAGTTAGTCCCTCTTAAAAATATGTTGGGTGGGCGGGGTGAGTTTGGTGGGTTGGGTGAGTTTGGTGGGTTTTGAGTTTTAAGTTCGTGTTGCGCAAAACGTCATTTGTCATTTGTCATTCGTAATTCGTAATTCGTAATTCGTAATTCTTCCGCCTTCATCCTTCTTCCTTCAGCCTTGCAATCAGCCCGGCCACACCAGCGCCATGCCCGGCCCGCGAAACCAGACGCCGGTAACGGTGAGCACCACAAAGGCCACCAAAATCAGCACAAAGGTTGCCTGCACGGTTTCGCAGCGGGTGGCGCGGAACATTTTTTGGATGCCATCGTAAAACGCAAACAGCAGCAGCAGCACCAGCGCCAGCGGCACCAGGCCGTTGCTCACCAGCGTGGGCAAGCTGGGCAGCCAGCCAGCAAAATCGATCACAAACTCGTCCAGCAAAATAAGCAGCGGCGCGCCAACAAGCGCCGTTACCGCGGCGACCAGGGCCATACGGCGGCCTTTGATCGAGCGGAACCAGATGCCCGCGCCGTCCATATCGGGGTCAAAATAGGGCAGCGCCAGCAACAACGCCAGCGCCAACCCGGGGATAACCAGCGCCGCCACCAACGGATGAAAGTGCAGCAACAGCTCCTGCACGCCCATAAAATACCAGGGCGCTTTGGCCGGGTTGGGGCTGTGGTCCGGGTTGGCCAATTCTTCCAGCGGCGCGTTCACCGCCATCGCAAAGCCAAACAGCAGCACCAATAACACCAGCGCCACCACCAACTCGCGTAGCACCAGATGAGGAATGGTGGTCACCCGGCTCACCTTTTGCTCCGGCGCTTCGCCGGGCGTGCGCGGAATGACCACGCCGCCATCTTTGCGCACTCGCCAAAAGTGAAAGGACATAATGCCGAGTATGGCCAGCGGGATAAGGGCGATGTGCAGCCCGTAAAAGTTGAGCAGTGTGGCCGCGCCCACTTCCGGGCCGCCCAAAATTACGGTTTGAGTCCACTTGCCCATCAGCGGGATGTATTCTACCAGGCCGGTGCCCACGGTGATGGCCCAATAGGCCAGTTGATCCCACGGCAGCAGGTAGCCGGTAAAATTGGCCGCCACCGTTAACAGCAGCAGGATAAGGCCCATCACCCAGTTAAACTGCCGCGGCGACACAAAACCGCCGGTAAAAAAGACCCGCAAAAAGTGCAGAAAAGCCAGCACAATCATAGCGTTGCCGCTCCAGTGGTGAATGTTGCGGACCAACTGCCCAAACCAAACGTTGGTTTGCAGATTGAGAATATCGTCGTAGGCTTGCGCCGGCGAGGGTGTGTAGGCAAACATCAGCATAATGCCGGTGACCAGCAAAATCAGCATGGTCAGGGCGGTCATCCCGCCCAACCCCCAGGTGAGGCTGAATTTGAGCGTTTTTTCCGGCAGCGTACTGGGGTGCAGGTGCAGGATCAGGCTGTCGAGCACCATCAATTTGCGTTCGCGGTCGCTCTGGGGGGCTAACGGCCCGCGAAAGATGGAACCGCGAATACGGGTGACAATATTGGGCGGTTGCGGTTCGGTGGTGGGGTGTGACATCAGTTCCTCCTCAAGATAGTTTGATGAGTGAGTGACTCTTAACCCACTCACTCACCAACATAATTCACCATTCGCTACTGGTTCCAGCCCTGCCCGCCGCCTTGCCCGCGACCCTGGCCTTGCCCGCCGCCCTGACCCTGTCCACCGCCCTGGCCGCGGCCCGGCCCGGCCCACAGCGGCCGGCCGTTGGGATCGCGCAGCATAAGGGTTTGGCCGGTGGCTTCATTGGTCACATCTCCGGCGACAAACTGGCCTTCGGGGCTGTCAAAACCGTTGATGGTCACGGCATCGCCGGGGGTAAAGGTAACGCCCTGCTGCTCGGCAAAGCCAGGCCGGCCCAAATTGAGCAGCAACTGGCCGCGCTCGGCGGTGTCAACCAGCAACCCCTGCGCCTGCACTTCAACCACTGTGCCGCTCAGCGTCAACCAGTCGTGCTGAATGGGTTCGCCGCTGCCGTTGCCCTGGCCCGGCCCCATCTGGCCCTGGCCCGGCCCTTTTCCCTGTCCTTGCCCGCGGCTCTGGCCCTGGCCCTGCGCCGGGCCTATCTGGCCGGCGGCCAGCGCTCTAAAATTGGGCATTTCCAACGAGCTGTTGCCCTGATAGGCATCGTAAATGCCCACGCCAACAGCGCCAACCAAAATAACAATCAGTGAAGCGATAACAATGTTTTTGATCATTTTGTAAGTTCCTTTCAGTTTCAATTGGATGTAATCAAAGTGAGTTGAGGGAGAAGAAAATTGGGGGGAACTACCCCCCAAGCCCCCCGGCCTGCGGCGCTTTCCGGCTTACTTCGGTTACACTCATTTCAGTTTCTGGCCTGATAGTAACAAACAAATGTGGAGATTTTGTGGAGCGATCCGTGAAAAATTTTTCATTAACCTTTCATTGACGATTCATTGAACCGGACTACCATTAAAGGGACTGCGCATATTTAAAATTGAGTAAATGCCATGACATCCCAACTTGCCGCACCACATTTGATGCCCGCATCGTCCGTTTCACTGGATCAACGGATTCGCGGAACTGTTCCCTCCCGCGTGTTGACCGAATTTGTGACCACCAGCGCCCTTTTCCCCATTCTGGATGCCATCCGGGTGGTCAGCAGCGAGGGGTTGCTCCGCTACCTCACCGAGCCGTCCCACTACGCGTTGGTGGCGGCCTCGCTGGTGCAGGCCTGGTTTTTGGGCACCGCTGAAAAAGACAACTGGCAAACCCGTTTTGTGGGCAACATTTTGGGCTTTGGCCTGTACGCCCCACTCGATCTGGCAATTGAAGGCGTGGACTTTTTTGCCCAACCCTACCACTGGCTGTTTGCCCTGTTGAGCCTGACGCTGGCCGTGCTCAGCGCGCTGCAATCGCTGCGCCGGGATAACCAAAATTGGCAGGCGGCCACCACTCTGCTGTTGAACACCAGCAAAGTGGCGCTGTTTCCGGCTATGTACTTTATCACCGAGCAAAATGTGGCCGAGTTTAGCCAGGTAAGTTGGGCCGGCTGGCAGGAGTATATGGCCAGCAGCGGCCATCGATTTATTTTTTACGGCGCGTTATTTTTTGGCGCGCTGCTGGGGTTAGCTGAAGCCCAGCGAAATCGATACGCTCAATTTCTGCGTTCTTTGGCCGGCCAGCTCAAAAAATATTCGGAATGGAGTTTGGGCAGCGATTTGATTGCCAACGCGCTGAATAACCCCGGAGCGTTGAACCTGCGCCGGGTAGAAAAAACCATTCTGTTTATGGATATTCGCGGCTTTACGGCCTGGTCAGAACACGCCGACCCGCAGACGGTGGTTGAAATGCTCAACCGCTACTACAACGCCGCAGAAGAGATCATCGCCCGGCACAACGGCCACAAACCCAACTTTACCGCCGATGAAATTATGACCCGCTTTGAGTCGGCGCCGGCGGCGCTAAAAACCGCCCGGGAACTTCAGCACGTGCTGCACCCCCTGCTTGGCTCGCTCAACCTGGCGGTTGGGGTTGGGTTGAACACCGGCGAAGTTATCGAAGGTTTAATGGGTTCCACCGGCACCCGCAAATATGATATAATTGGAGATGCAGTCAACACTGCCAAACGGCTGGAATCGGCGGCCGGGCCGGGTGAAATAGTGATGTCGGGCCAAACCTACCGCAAGTTAACCACCCTGCCAACCCAGGCCTCAACCAGAACCATCCAGGTTAAAGGTAAATCTGATCTGTTACAAATTTTTGTGATTAACGGGTGAAGGCATGCGAATCCTTGTTGTGGAAGATGAAGAGCGAATTGCCCGGTTTGTAAAAACCGGTTTGGAAGAAGAAAGCTACACCGTTGATGTGGTGGGCGATGGCCCGGCGGCGCTGGATTGGGTGGCTTCGGCCAGTTACGATCTGGTTTTGCTCGATGTGATGCTGCCCGGCCTCAACGGTTTTGAGGTGACCAAAATTCTGCGCTCGCGCGGGGTAACCACCCCAATTTTAATGCTGACCGCCCGCGATGAAATTGATGACCGGGTTAGGGGGCTTGACGCCGGCGCCGACGACTACCTGCCCAAGCCGTTTGCCTTTAAAGAACTGCTGGCCCGGATTCGGGCGCTGGTGCGACGCGCCGCCACGCCCGGCAAAATGGATACCATGCTGGAAATTGGTGATTTGCAGCTCGATATGGTTTCGCACGTGGCCCGGCGCGGCCAGCGTGAAATTGAACTCACGTCCAAAGAATACGCGGTGCTGGAATATTTAATGCGTCACCCGCGCCGCCCGCTCAGCCGCACTCTCATCCGCGAGGCTGTGTGGGGCTACGATTACTTTGGCGCGTCTAACGTGGTTGATGTGTACGTGCGCCATCTGCGCCAAAAGCTGGAAGACAACGGCGAACCGCCACTCATCCACACCGTGCGCGGCATTGGCTACAAAATTGATGATGTTGAATGATGTAGAATGAACATTCGGCTCCGCCTGACGTTGTGGTATACGGCCATTTTTTCCATCATCCTGGTGATTTTTAGCCTGGTTGTTTACGTTGGATTAACCCGCAGTTTGATGAACTCGGTCGATAACCATCTCCAGCGCGAAGTTGGCGAGATTTTGGGCAACCTCCACTTTGAGGCGGATGACGATGAGCACGGAGTCGAGTTGAGTTACAGCCCGGAAGAAGGCGTTTATTGGCGGGTAATTGATGCGCAGGGCCAGCCACTCATCGATCCCGGCCATTTTGAGGGCGCCTCGTTCAAAGCCTCGCTGACCAATATGAATAACGCCACGCTGGAAAACGCCCAACTGGTCGATGATACGCCCATTCGGTTGTATACTGCGCCATTTGTTATTGAAAATCGCGGTTCGGGGCTGGTGCAGGTAGCCGAAAGCTACCGTCATATTCAGGATGTGCAGCGCCAGCTTATTGCCCTGCTGGGCATCGGCATCCCGCTGACACTGCTGGCGTCCAGCGCCGGCGGCTGGTTTTTGGCCGCCAGCGCATTGGACCCCATCGACCGAATTACCCGCGCCGCCCGGCAAATCAGCGCTCGCGACCTGCACCAGCGGCTCAAAATGGATTTACCCAATGACGAAGTGGGCCGGCTGGCGGCCACCTTTGACCAGATGCTGGCGCGGCTGGAAGATGCCTTTGAGCAACAGAAGCGGTTCATTGCTGATGCCTCGCACGAGATGAAAACACCGCTGACCATTCTCAAAGGTGATGTTGAAGTAGCCCTGGCCCGGCCGCGCAGCCCCGAAACCTACCAGGAAACGCTGGAAAACGTAAATCAAACAACCGATCAGCTCATCGCCCTGGTACAGGAACTGCTGCTGCTGGCTCGCGCCGATAACCAGCAATCTGTCCTTAAACTGGATTACTTTAACCTGGCCGAAATGTTAACCGAACAGACAGCCAGTTTTATGCCCAAAGCTATCAAAGAAGAAATTTCGCTGAATGTCGATGTGCCGGGTGTGCTGGTGATTGAAGGCGACCGGAACAAGCTCAGCCGGCTGTTTATGAATTTAATCGATAATGCCCTTAAATATTCGCGCTCCGGTGACACGGTTATGGTCAACGCCGCCATTACCAACGGCCAGGCCTGTGTTACCATTGCCGATACCGGCCCCGGCATTGGCCCGGAACATTTGCCACACCTGTTTGATCGCTTTTACCGGGTGGATAAAGCCCGCTCGCGGGTATCGGCCAACGGCCAAACCAGCGGCGCCGGGCTGGGGTTATCGATTGTGCAGTGGCTGGCCCAGGCGCACGGCGGCCGGGTAGAGGTAGACAGCACCATTGACCAGGGCACCACATTTACGGTTTGGCTGCCGCTCAAACAAAGCCAGCCGGTGAAAAATGGAGTAAGTTGATGAAGAATCTGGGTTTTATATTGGTGAGCGCCGTTACTGTGCCCATTTTACTGCTGGTGGGGGTCTATTTGCTGTGGCCGCAGCGCGCCCAGCCGCAGCCGCCGCTGGTTATTTCTATTGACAGCGATCTGGCCCCGATAGAAACCCACCTGGCCGAGCACGAAGCCGAAGTTCAGGGCCAGTTGGACGATATACAGGCCAAAATTCAGCAGGAACAAGATGCTCTGGAAATTCAAACCGACATCTGGTTAAAGAAAATGGCCGACAGCCAGCACCAGTTGGAAAAGCTGCAAGCTCAGGCACAGGAACTTAACCTGCAAATTGGCCGGCTAGAAATTACCCGCACCACTCGCCTGGCCGCGCAGCAAACCGAATTGAACGACGCACAGCGGCGGACACAAGCGCGTTTGGCCGAAATGGAACAAGAACTGGCCGAAACCCGCTCAAAATTGGAACAGGTTAAAACCGAGCTGGGAAATTAACGGAGATTCTGTGATGAAAAGTACCACGGTTATCAATACCAGCCTGATTATTGTTGTTATTGTTATTGCGGTCGGGCTGTTTGGCCTGTCAACCGTATTTGCCGCCTCGCGCTCGGGGCAGATAAACCTGCTCGCCCCGGAAATTGACGTGCAAGCCACCGCTCGCGCCATTCAGTTTAAAAACCGGCAGGTCCAACTTGAAAACGCCACCAGGCAGCGAATGGCCGCTATTCAAGCCCAAATTGACCAGACGCGCCAATCGCTCGACAACCTCAACCAGTTGGTGGCCACCCAAACCGAGCAGCAAAATGCCCAACTGGACGCCCTGCAAAAACAGGTGGCGTCCCAACAGCAAATTGTCGATAATCTTGCCGCCACCGCCACCGCCCTCAATCAAACCATTGCCCAGAACGAAACCCACCACCAACAGCAAATGAGCGCCCTGCAAGCCGAGTTTGAACAGTCTGCCAGCGAGTTGCGGGCCAGCCAGCAGTCCGCCGCCGCCGAACTGGAAAAAGACCTGACCGAACTCAACGCCCGACAGCTACTCCGCTCGCCGGAAACAACCGTCACCATCGGCGGGCAGCGCTCAGGCTCAGACAGCAGCGGCAGCAGCGACAGCAGCAGCAAAGAGGATAGCAGCAAAGAAGACAGCCACAAGAGCGACCACAAAGAAGACCACCCGGAAGAAGAAGGCGATTAACCCTCCGCCCAAATATTTTGTAAATTCCCGCAATATCCGTTAAACTCACCCTACCAAATACGGAGGGACGTTTATGATTCCGAAAATGTCTTTTGGCCGAACCGGCTATCAGAGTAGCCGTACCATTTTTGGCGGCTTTGCTGTGGGGTTAATTTCGCAGGCCGAAGCCGACCGCGTGCTGGAACTGCTGCTGGAATACGGCATCAATCACATTGATACCGCTCCCAGTTACGCCGAATCTGAACTGCGCATTGGCCCGTGGCTGGACCAACACCGGCAGGATTTCTTTTTAGCCACCAAAGTAGACAAACGCACCTATCAGGAAGCCAAAGAGCAGCTTCACCAATCGCTGGAGCGGTTGCACACCGACGTCATCGACCTGATCCAGTTGCACTACCTGGTAGATTGGGACGAATGGCAAACCGCAATGGGGCCGGGCGGCGCGCTCGAAGCGCTGGTAGAGGCCCGCGAGCAGGGGCTGGTGCGCTACATCGGCGTAACCGGCCACGATGTGGTGGTCGCCGAGCGCCATTTGCAAAGCCTGGAACGGTTTGATTTCGACTCGGTGCTGCTGCCGTACAACTACCCCATGCTGCAAAACCCGGTTTACGCCGACAATTTTAACAAGCTGCTGGCCGTGTGCCGCGAGCGTAACGTGGCCGTGCAAACCATCAAATCGCTGGCGGCCGGCCCGTGGGGCGATATTCCGCAGCACTTGCACACATGGTATCGCGCGCTGGAAAACCAGGCCGATATTGACCGCGCCGTCCATTGGGTGCTGGGCCAGCCGCATGTTTTCCTCAACACCAGCGGCGATGCCACCCTGCTGCCCAAAATTTTGGACGCGGCCAGCCACTTTGAAACCCGCCCCACCAACGCCGAAATGGAAGAACTGGCTGCGGCGCAGGCCATCGAGCCGCTGTTCACTTAACAGTTTGACCGTGCCAATTTAACCGATGTCCCGCATTTTGGTAGTAGACGACGACAAAAAAATAGTCCGGCTGGTGCAGGCCTACCTTGAAAAAGAGGGCTTTACCGTACTCGCCGCGTTTGACGGCGAAACCGCGCTGCACGCCATCCGCCGCGAGCGGCCCGATCTGGTAGTGCTCGATTTAATGCTGCCCGACCGCGACGGCTGGGACATTACCCGCATCATTCGCGGTGACGACTCGCTGGCGGGCACGCCGATTGTGATGCTCACCGCCCGCGTTGAAGACACCGACAAACTGGCCGGCTTTGAGCTGGGCGCAGACGACTACGTGGCCAAACCTTTCAACCCCCCGGAATTGGTGGCGCGAGTCAAAGCCGTGCTGCGTCGAGCCGCTGGCGCGCCGGTGCAGCCGCACGTGCTGCAACTGGGCGGCCTCCGGCTTGATCTGGACCGGCACGAACTCACCTGCCGCGGCAACCCCGTCGAGTTGACCCCCACCGAGTTTGACCTGCTCAAACTGCTGGCCGAACACCCCGGCCGGGCCTTCACCCGCCTTGAACTCATTGAAGAAGGCTTGGGCTACAGCTACGAAGGCGAAGAACGCACCGTCGACTCGCACATCAAAAATTTGCGCAAAAAAATGGGGGTTAAGGCCGACAACCCGGCCTACATCGAAACCGTCTACGGCGTGGGCTACCGGCTGCGAGGCGGCCAGTGAACCGGCTCTGGCTGCGACTGGCGCTGGCATTTGGGTTGGTCACACTGGTAGCGGTGATGGCGGCCGCGTTGCTGGCCAACTATCAGGTCAGCACCGATTTTCGGCGCTACGTTTTTCATAACCAAATGATGCAATCCACCCTGCCCGCCACCCTGGCCGATTACTACGCCGGCGCCGGCAGTTGGGCCGGCGTTGAAAGCGTGCTGGACAACGTCCGCGGGCAAGGGATGGGCATGGGGCGCGGCATGGGGCAGGGCAACGGGCGCGGCATGGGCGGCCCCGGTTTTGCTCTGGCCGATGCCGGCGGGCGGATTGTGTACACCGCCACCGGCGAGCGGGTAGGCAGCTATTTTGATGAGCAGGAACTGGCCAGCGCCGTGCCCATTTCGCTGCGCGGCCAAACGGTGGGGTATTTGGCCGCCAGCGCGCCCGGCAACCAGTTTGGCCTCACCGCCGAAGCCGAAGCCTTTCTCAGCCAGATCAATCGCTCGCTGGTACAGGCCGGGCTAATTGCCGGCTTGCTGGGCGTTTTGTTGGGCGCAGTCATTGCCCGCGGCCTGTCCGCGCCGCTGGGGCGATTGGCCGCCGCCGCCCGGCGCATTGCCCGCGGCGAACTGAGCCAGCGCGTGCCGGTACAGGGCGCCACCGAAGTGGCCGACCTGGCCAGCGCCTTCAATGAAATGGCCGCCCATTTGGAGCAGGCCGAACAGCTTCGGCGCAATCTGGTGGCCGATATTGCCCACGAACTGCGCACCCCGCTCAGCGTGGTGCAGGGCAACCTGCGAGCCATTCTGGACGATGTGTACCCGCTGGACAAAGAAGAAATCGCTTCCATTTACGATGAAACGCTGGTGCTCAACCGCCTTATCAGTGATTTGCGCGAGCTGGCCCAGGCCGAAGCCGGCCAACTCAGCCTCAACCTGTCGCCCACCGACCTGCCGCCGCTCATCAATGGTATGGTCGACCGCTTCCGCGAGCTGGCCCGCCAGAAGCAGATCGAGCTGAACACCACTCTTCCGGCGCAACTACCGCCCGTTTCCGCCGATACCGACCGGCTGCAGCAGGTGCTGCACAATTTTCTCTCAAACGCGCTGCGCCACACCCCGGCTGGTGGCCGCATCGATATTACCACCGACGCCCTGCCGGCTGCGGTGCGCGTCTCCGTGCAGGATAGCGGCAGCGGCATCGCCCCGGCCGACCTGCCCCACGTGTTTGACCGGTTCTACCGCGCCGACAAAGCTCGCTCCCGCGAACAGGGTGGCTCCGGGTTGGGGCTGGCCATCGCCCGGCAAATCATCGCCGCGCACGGCGGTCAGGTTGGCGCAGACAGCGAAGTTGGCCGGGGCAGCCGTTTTTGGTTTACCCTGCCGCTGAAATGATGCCCGCCGCCTTGTAGTTGTGCCAATACAAACAGGAAAGAGCCATGTGGTACAATGTTATTATCGCCGGCCTGCTGCGCTCGCCGCTGCACGGCCTGCTCAGCAAATGGATGATGCTCATTTCCGTGACCGGCCGCAACAGTGGCCGGCTGTACACCCTGCCCATTAATTACGTTCGCCACGGCACTGTCTTTTACAGCGTTAGCTTTCGGCAGCGTACATGGTGGCGCAATCTGGTTGGCGGCGCACCGGTAACCCTGCTGGTACAGGGGCAAATGCTGCGCGGCATCGGCGTGGCAACCACCAACCCTCAGGACATCACCGCCCATATGCTCACGCTGTTTCAGCACGCCCCCCAATATGCCCGCCAATTTCAGGTAGCGCTGGGGCCGGATGGCACGCCCAACCCGGAAGATCTGGCCCACATGGCTCAGGAAGTTGTCGCCATCAAAACAATCATTGAATAGCGATTGCTGCCCCAACGGATTTTTGCTTTGCTCCGATTCCGGGTATAATCATTTTTTGCAAATTTTACTGTAAAAATTCCGGTTGGGGTATGAAGCAGAACTATCGTTATATTGATCAAGCCAAAAAAACTGTGGCGCAGGAAGAGGGCGTCATCATCAAAAACTGGGGCGGCAAACTGCCGGTGGCACTGGTGTGGCCCAACAGCTACCGCGTTGGCATGAGCAGCCTGGCCCTGCACATTGTTTACCGGCTGTTTAACGATGAGCCGGACGTGGTTTGCGAGCGCGTTTTTTTTGGCGACCAGCAAGCGCCGCGCGCCGATGAGCCGGTCATTTCACTGGAGTCGCAGCGCCCGCTGGATGAATTTGCCACGCTTGCGTTTACCATTTCTTTTGAAATGGACTATTTCAACGTGGTGCAACTGCTGCGCCGGGCCGGCATCCCCATTTTTGCCGCCGAGCGCGATGAAAGCTGGCCGCTGCTCATTGCCGGCGGGCCGGCCGTTTACACCAACCCGGAGCCGCTGGCCGAAATTTTTGACGCCTTTGCCATCGGCGAGGCCGAAGCTATTGTGCCGCCGCTCATCGATGCGCTGTGGGAAGCCACA
This sequence comes from Anaerolineae bacterium, assembly GCA_022071955.1. GTDB lineage: Bacteria > Chloroflexota > Anaerolineae > 4572-78 > J111 > J095. The sequence goes on along the minus strand of JAJVIM010000032.1, from coordinate 118,186 downwards.
GAAATGCCCCGCGCCGAGGCTTACCAGCGGCTGGCCCAGGTCGATGGGGTGTACGTGCCGGCGGTGCATACCGGCGGGCCGGCCATCCCCCGCGTTTGGGTCAAAGACATCGAAAGCATCCCCACCGTCACCCAAATTTACAGCGACCGCACCGAATTTGGCGACCGCACCCTCATTGAAATTGCCCGCGGCTGCGGCCGTGGCTGCCGTTTTTGCATGGCCGGCTACGTGTACCGCCCCATGCGGGAAATGCACCTTGACACCGTACTGGCCGCCGCCCGCCACGGCCTCAAACACCGCGACCGGATTGGGCTGGTCAGCGCCGCCGTCAGCGATCACAGTTGGATTGACGACATCGCCACCGAGCTGCGCAAAATGGGCGCGCGCCTCACGGCCTCGTCCATGCGGGTTGATCCCATCAGCGAGCCGCTCATCAAAGGGTTGGCCGAAAGCGGCAACCAAACGCTGACCATCGCCCCGGAAGCCGGCAGCGTGCGCATGCGCAAAGTCATCAACAAACCTCAGTCCGATGCCCAAATTTTGCACGCCGTGGAACTGGCGGCCAAATATAATTTTCCGCAGTTGAAGATGTACTTTATGGTCGGCCAGCCATCGGAGACAGAAGCCGATGTGGAGGCCATTGCCGATATGGCCCTGGCAGCGCGAGAAATTTTTCCGCGCCACGTGGCCATTAATGCCACACCGTACGTGCCCAAACCGCACACGGCTTTCCAGTGGACGGCGATGATGCCGGTTGAAACCATTGAAATGCGGGTTAATTATTTGCAGGAGCGACTCAACCCCGGCGGAGTCACCGTGCGCAGCGACAGCCCGGCCTGGGCCGCAGTTGAGGGCGCGCTGGCTCGCGGCGACCGGCGGCTGGGACGGGTGCTGGCCCGCATGCGCAAAGTCAATCTGCGGGAGTGGCAGCGGGCGCTGGAAGCGGAAGGCTTGAGTCAGGACGAGTTTTTGCGGGAACGCCAGCTTACTGAAAAACTGCCGTGGGAGAGCGTGACCACCGGCGTTACCAAAGCCTTTTTTACCTGGGATTTGCGCCGCGCCCAACGCGATGATTTAACTAAAGCCTGCCCGCCGGCCGGCTGCCTCAAATGTAACGCCTGTGACGAGGAATGGGCCTTTCGGCCCAATTATCAGGCCGCACTCGGCGCTAATTTGGGCGCGTATGGCGATAACTTTATTCCGCTGGAAATATAAATAGGGGTGGTTCGTGAACCGCCCCTAATTTCGCAATTCGCTTATTTTTAAACGGGCAAATAAAAAGCCGGCTGCTATCAATTGGCAGCCGGCTGATTTTTTTAGTGCGATAATTGGGTTAAACCAGTTTGGTCAAATCTTCGGCGGCGCGTTTCATATCGAGGAAAATCAACCCCAATTTGGCGTCGGCGCGAGCCATTGCGGTGAGCACGGCTTCTTCTCCAATCGACATCAAAATAACGTAGCCATTATTGCCGCGAATGTAAACCTGATCAAGAATGCCCCGGCCCAGTTCGCTGGCAATGCGTTCGCCCAGCGACAGCATGGCCGCCGACATTGCCGACACGCGATCTTCCTCAACATCTGCCGGCAAAGACGAGGCCATAATCAAACCATCAACGCTAACAACGGCTGACGCTTCGATATCCGCGGTACCCGCCTGGAGATCTCTTAAACGAGCGATCATTTGCTCTGTCCGAGATGCCATAGTTGTCCGTTGCTCCTTTCAATGAAAAAAGGCTCATCAGCCTTGTAAATTTTGGTGAAAATGGGGCAAATATTTGCCACTAACCGGGAATAACTTGACTTAATCCTTAAAGCTTAACCCATAATAGCATAAGTAAAAAACTCTGTCAACGTAAGCAAACTTAACATCAAACAGTTTGGCATTGTGTGAAAAAACGCTATTTTGGAGCATTTCGGGGATTTATCAGCAAAATATAGAGCACGTTCCCTGATTTAAACCGAATACAATGGCAAGTGGAGCACGTGACCTATTGAGAGTTAAACAAACTCGAACCGGCCAAAACTTTTGGGCCAAATCAGGATTACGTTTGGCCGGCTTCCCACTCAAAAAAGGCTTCCAGTACCTGCCGAAAAAGCGGCGCGGCCACCTGCGAGCCTTCGCCAGCCTGTTCAACCATCACTGTAATGGCCACCCGCGGTTCATCGGCGGGGGCGTAGCCGGCAAACCAGGCGTGAGGTTTTTCAAAGCCGGATTCGGCGGTGCCGGTTTTGCCGGCCACGGTGTAAGTTGCGCCTTCAAATGCTTTGCGCGCGGTGCCGTGCGCGCCGCTGGTAATGGCATTGAGGCTTTGTTTGAGGAGGGCCATTGTTTCCGGCAAAATGGGCAGCGATCCCTCAAATTCCGGCTCAATAGCTGTTTCTGGGCCTTCAACGGGAACAAGTTTATCAATAACCCGCGGGCGCACCAGCTTGCCGCCATTGGCCACCGCGGCCAATATTCGCGCAATCTGCATCGGCGTAACCAACACATAACCCTGGCCAATGGCCGAGTTGACCGCGTCGCCGTCGTACAACGGCTGGCCAAAGTTGGCCTGCGTCCAGGCGTTATCCGGTATCACCCCGCGACTCTCTTCGGCCAGGCCAAAAATGCGGGTCACGTCACCCAACCCAAATTTGCGCGCCCAATCCGGCAGCAAATCGGGGTTGGAGCGATGCAGGGCCAATCCCACTTCGTAAAAAACTACGTTGCAACTCTGCGTCAGGCCATCGAGCAGAGAAATCTGGCCGTGGCCGCGCTCGAGCCAGCACGTTTTGGTAAACGCCGGCCCCAACCCCTGCCAGCGACCGGTGCAGGTGAACATCCTGTTGGGGTCGTAGCCCAACAACTCCAACGCCGCGGTGAGACTGATAATTTTAAAAATTGAACCGGGTGGATACGTGCCCTGAGTGGCCCGGCTGAGCAGCGGCCGGTTTTCATCGCTGTAGAGCTTGCTCCAGGCCGATGAATCCAGCCCGGAAGTGATGTCGGCGGGACGAAAACGGGGGAAGGTGGCCAGCGCGTAAATTGCGCCGCTGGCGGGATTCATCACCACAATTGCGCCTTTGCGCGGTCCCAGCAGCCCTTCGATCCGCGCCTGAAACTCAGTGTCAAACGTTAAATAGACGCTGCTGCCGGCTTTTGAGGTTGTTGTGGCCAGTTCGGATAGCACCTGCCGCCCCGGCGACAACGCCACCAGCCGCCCGCCGCGCTTGCCGGCCAAATCAAGCTCAGACCAGGCTTCAACGCCGCTCAGCCCAATCATTTCGTCGCCGGTGTAGCCCTGGGCCACGTACTGGTCTTTCAGCTCGGGCGGCATTTTGCCCATATAGCCGATGACATGCGCGGCGATATCGCCATCAGTGTAGGTGCGCACCGTGCGGGCGCGGCGATCCACGCCGGCCAACCCGGACAGCAGCGTGTCGTTTTGCAGGCTGGCATCAAATGAAATATCGGCGATGGGCACAAACCAGTCGGGGCGGGCGGCGGCAATGCTCTCCCGGATTTTTTCGGGCGGCACGCCGGTCAGTTCGGAAACAGTGGCCACTACTTCGGGTTCATTTTGGATAAATTGCGGCACCAGCCCCACGGTCACAATTTCGCCCTGGGTAGCCAGCGCGTGAAAATTTTTGTCGTAGATGTTGCCCCGGGTGGGCTGCTCGCTGAGAAACGAGAGGATCACATCCTCGCCGAGCTGCGGCAAAATCAACGTTGGCTGCCAATCGACGCCCCAGCGGCCCGCTTCAAAAACCAACTGCATCTGGTTATCGACGATGATGTCGCCAAAACGCCGCGTTTCCCAACGCAAATGAAAGGTGGCGGCGGCGCGGGGGCCATCTTGCAGCAACGATTGCAGTTGCGTTTCTATGTTTGAAACGGTGGCCGTATTTTGCGCCTGCTGGTAGCGGCTTTGAAACAGGTCAAAATTAATCCGCTGCCGGGCGCCGGGTGACATTAAATTATACATCGAGGCGTAATCACCGGCGCTCCAGGCCTGCAAAAAAGCCTGCGCCACAGAATCGGCGCGCGGTAGTGGCGTGGGCGTGGGACTGGGCAGCGGCGTGGCGGTTGGGGCCGATACCAAAGACAGCACATCCGGCGTGCAGCCGCTGAGGAGCAGCATAATCCCCATACTTTTTAAAAATACCCGCCGCGAGAGCTGACCATTTTCCATGTTGAAAATTATAGCATTGAGCCGCCACACTGCAAAACCCGTCAAAATGAAATTTTGAAAATTGCACAATATATAGTGTGTTCAGTATCGATCAAACACAATATATAGCGTCATCGATTTGCAGAGTGGCGAGCGCGGTTTTGATACGCTAAAGGTACTGGCGACACAATTATTAAATTTGTGGTATCATATGCATGTTAAAATTTCCCACAGCGAACAAATTATGACCGCGAACATCTCCGTTTTGCTAATTGAAGATGAAATCTCTGTAACCGCCCAGATTGCCAGCAGCCTGAGCCAGCAACTAAATTCGCACTGCCTGTCAATTGTTCGGGATGTGGCCGAGGTGCGTCACGAGCAGCCGCCGGCCGACGCCATTTTGCTGAGCCTGGCTAAACTCGACGCCGACCCGGCCCCGCAGTTGGCCGCCCTGTCCGGGCAGTATCCCGGCGTCGCTATTTATTTACTGGTTGCGCCGTCCCTTGCCGGCGATGACCGGATTCTGGCGGCCATGCTCGCCGGGGCGGCAGATTTTGTGGTGGTGTCGCCGGCCGGGCTGCTCAGTTTGGGCCGCCGGCTGGCGCAAATAACACCCCCGCCGGTCAACAATCTGGGCCAGATTTTTGGCGCTGATTCAATGCCGATGGCGATTCAAATTTTTGATGAGGCGGATCGCGCCAAAGTGTGGAATCCGGCCGCGGAAAAAATCTTTGGGCTAACCGCGGCCCAGGCGCTCAACCAACGCATCGATGAACTGCCGCTTGATTCGGTTGATGTGAGCCGCCTCAAAGATATGATCGACCAGGCCCGGGCCACGCGGCAACCGTTTTTTGTGAAGCAATTCTCGCTGGAAAACCAGCCGACTTCGTGGCTGTTGCAGGCCTACGTTTACCCGCTCCAGAGCACCGGCCCGCTGAGCGACATCTGCATTGTCACCGTAAAGCACCCCAAAATTGCCGATGCCAGCACCGAGGCGCTCCACTTTAACCAGGAGTTGCAACTGCTGCTGGAAGCCAGCCGGGAAATGGGCGCGCAACTGGCGCTCAAACCCACTCTGGAAAAAGTGTCAGAACAGGTTTTGCACCTGCTTTACGGCAACAACTGCCAAATCTATTTTTTGGAAAAGGACAACCAAACCTTGCGGCCGGTGCTGGCCATTGGCCCCCTGGCCGATCAAATTGGCCAGACGACGCTTTCCATTGAAACCGAGGCCATTAACCGGATCATCACCCGCAGCAAAACAGCCATACTTTCCGGAGCCGCCGCCCCCTTTGGCATTGCTTACTCCCCCGGCGAGCAGATTTTGGCCGCGCCGCTTACCGCCGCCCGCGGCACCATCGGCTTGATGGTGGTTAGCCGCCACAAGCAACGTTTTGACCCCGACGACCTGCGTTTTTTTGAAACGCTGGTTCATCAGGCTTCAGCAGTAATCAATAACGCCCGCCTGTTTGAAGAAACACAGCGCAACCTGATTGAGCTGGAAATCCTCTATTCGGCCAGCACGGCCATATCATCGCAATGGGACCATCAGGATGTGCTCAACACGCTCATCCGCCAGATTGTTAACGCCATCAATGTGAGCATGGGTTTTGTTGCCAGTTGGGAAAAAAGCGCCAACAAGGGGCTAATCCGGGCCATCCACCAATCGGGCGGCGACAATAAATTACCCGAAACCGCCATAGACCTGAGCCGGCGCACCACGCTGCAAAAAATGCTGGCCCAGCCGCGGCCTATGTTTCTGCACCTCAGCACCCCGTTTTTGGACAACGCCGAAAAAGAGCTGATGGAACAGTGCGGGGCAAAATCGCGGCTGCTGCTGCCGCTGGTGGCCAAAGGCGAGGCGATTGGCTGGGTGGAGTTGTGGCAAACCAAAACCGAGCGCATTTTCAGCGCCGACGAAGTACGGCTGAGCCGGGCGCTGGCTACTCAAATTGCCATTGCTCTGCAAAATGCCAATTATTTCCGGCAAACCCAGCAAACCCTCGATGAAACCTCGGCGCTGTACCGGGTGGCCAACGCGCTCACCACGCTGCAGGAACCGCAGGCAATTATGAGCACCGTTTTGCAAGAATATTTGCAGGCGCTCCATTTAACCCAGGGCAGCGTAATTTTATTTGACTTTGCCGCCCGGCAGGGCGTGGTTCGGGTGCGGATGCAGGATAACCATATCGCCGCGATCAAAAACGGCCACTACACCGTGCTTGAAGGGCAGCAAATCCCGCTGTCTGGCAACCCGGTGTATGAAAAACTTATGCGCACGCGCCGGTCGGTGATCATTACCAACCCCGGCGAACCGTGGCTGACTCGCTCATCCATCAGAAACGGCCAGCCGATGCCGCCGGCCGGCGGTTGGGGCAACGTGCAATCGTTTGCCATTTTGGTGGTGCCAATCATCATCCGCGAGGAAATTGTGGGGGCGATGGTGGTGGAAAACACCCAAAACGACCAGCCATTTAACGACTGGATTGTGTCGCTGGGGCAAGCTATGGCCGACCAACTGGCCATTGGCCTGCAAAGCGTTCAGCTTTTTGAGGCCGAATATCGCCGCCGGGAACAGGCCGAAACGCTGCGCGAAGTGTCCTCGATTGTCAGCTCCAGCCTGAATTTAAACGAGGTGCTGGAGCGGGTGCTGGACCAACTGGGCCGGGTGGTTAAATACAACAGCGCCGGCATCCACCTGATCGAAGGTAAAACCCGGCGAGTGATTGCCGGCCGCGGCTTTCCGCAGGGAGAAAAACATATTGGGCTAACGTTTCCAATCAAACTGGATGAAACAGAGCCGGGGTCGATTGTGATTCACACCCGCCAGCCGGCCGTGCACAGCAACATTTCAGATTTGTACCCCACCTTCAAAGGCGAACTGCACCGCCACATCAAATCGTGGATGGGTGTGCCGCTGATTGCCCGCGATAAAGTCATCGGCTTGATCAGTATTGACCACAGCGAAAGCCACGCCTACAACGAAGAAGATGTGCAAATGGCGCTGGCCTTTGCCAACCAGGTAGCCATCGCTTTGGAAAACGCCCGCCTGTACGAACTTGAAGTGCGCGAGCTGGAACGCGAGTTGAGGATTGCCCACCAAATTCAGGAAACGCTGTTGCCCCAAACCACTCCAAAAATTCCGGGGCTGGATATTGCCGGCCGAATTATTCCGGCGCGGCAGGTTGGCGGCGACTTTTTTCACTATTTCTCCACCGGCCCCGATCAACTGGGGCTGGCCATTGGCGATGTCAGCGGCAAGGGGATTCCGGCGGCGTTGTACATGGCCGCCGGCATTACGGCCATCGATACCCAAATTGGGCCGGACGTGCAGCCCGGCGAGCTACTGAACCGGCTCAACAAAAAACTGTACAACCGGCTGCACGAAAACAAAATGAACATTGCCCTGCAAATTGCCACATTTATGCCCTTTAGCCAGGCCGACTACCCGCTGGAGCAGCCGTTCACCGCCAATGCCACGGTGATGACCATTGCCAGCGCCGGGATGATCGCGCCGATTGGGGCCACACGCCACGGCTGCCGGTTGCTGCCGGTGGGCGCATTGCCGGTGGGGGCGATGCCGGCTCCGCCCCAGTTTTACACCGACGACGTGTTTTTTATTGAACCGTCGACCGCCGTAATTTTTACCAGCGACGGCATTGTTGAGGCCCAAAATGAATTCAGCGAGTTATTTGGCTTTGAGCGGCTGGAACAAGCCATTATGGAAATTGTGGATACGGGCAACGCCGAACGGATTGCGGATCACATTATCAATTCGGTCAATCACTTTACCGGCGACGTTGAAAAACACGATGATATGACGGTGGTTGTAGTAACCAAACGGTAAGTTACTGGCTTTGCCACGCGGTAATATGATTAAGCAGCAAATCCAGTTCCTGTTCAAGATGCATTAACACCTCTGGCGCTTGCTCCAGGCTGCCGTTATGGGCCATAGTTTCTAACTTGTGAGCCGTGGTGCTTACCCGCTCAGCGCCCAGGGTAGCCGCCGCGCCTTTGAGACTGTGGGCCACAAAGGCCAATTGCCGGGTGTTGCCCACATCAATCGCCTGTGACATTTCTGCCAGTTGCGTTTCGGCTTGGGCGGCCAGCAAATCCAGCATTTCACCAAAAACGTCCATTTCGCCCTCAAAATCCACCAGAAAACGTTCGTGGTTTAAAATTTGCGGGTCTGAAACGGCGAGGCTGGCCGGTTCGGGCGCTGATGGCCAAACAAATTGACGCTTGATGGCGCTGAACACATCGGCCGGGCGGATGGGCTTGCTCACGTAATCGTTCATACCGGCTTCCAGCAGCCGCTCGCGGTCGCCCTTTAAGGCGTGGGCGGTCATAGCAATGATCGGCAGGTGCGCCCAATTTGGGTTGGCCCGAATCCGCCGGGTGGCTTCAATCCCATCCATCTCCGGCATCTGCACGTCCATCAAAATCGCATCGACATCCGGCTGCTCTGCCAAACGCTCGAGCGCAATTTTGCCGTTTTCGGCAATAAGCACGCGATGGCCGGCCCGCTCCAGCAAAATTCGGGCCAGCCGCCGGTTTACATCGTTATCTTCTACCAGCAGGATGGTCAAATCTTGCAGCAGTTCTTCCTCCACCGGCAGGTGAGTTTGCACCACGGCGGGCGCAGACGGCGGCTGCGGGTTAACCATTACATCCCGAATAACTGCCAGTAATTGCGATTGTTTGATGGGTTTGGTGAGATAGGCCGACCAGCCTGCCTCGTGCCCGTGCGTGACGCTGCTCAACGTGTCTACCGATGTGGCCATGATCACTTTTAAGTTGTTTAGCTGCGGCTGCCGGCGAATCTGGTGCAACACCTCCAGCCCATTCATGTGCGGCATTTGATAATCCAGCAGCAGAATTTCAAACGGGTCGCCTTGCTGCGCTGCCTCTGCAAGCTGCCGCAGCCCTTCGACGCCGCTATCAACGGCGTCTGGCCGGCATTCAAAGTAACGGAGCGTTTCAACCAAAATCTGGCGGTTGGTGGCGTTGTCATCAATGATCAACGCTCGCAGCCCGTCGATCGCCGGCATTTTGACACTTGCCGCCGACTGAACTTCTGGCGCGCGCTCCAAAAACACATTGAAATAAAATGTGCTGCCCCGGCCAACTTCGCTTTCTACCCAAACTCGGCCGCCCATCAATTCTACTAACTGCCGGGCAATGGCCAACCCCAAGCCGGTGCCGCCATATTTGCGGGTTGTGCCGCCATCAGCCTGGGCAAAACTGTTGAATATAAGATCGATTTTGTCCGGTGGGATGCCGATACCCGTATCCGACACGCTGCAAAACAGCTCAACGGTTTGGGCAGTGGTGGTTTGCTGGCCGATAGTAACCACAACTTCGCCGCTATCGGTAAATTTGATGGCGTTGCCCACCAGGTTGACCAGTATTTGCCGCAGTCGCAGCGAATCGCCGCGCACCTGCGTAATTGTTTGCGGTTGAATATACAGCGCCAGCTCCAGCGATTTTTCGGCGGCGCGCTGAGCCATAATATCGGCCAGTTGTTCAACGGTTTCGCGCAGATCAAAGGGGATGTTTTCCAGCTCAAGGCGGCCGGCTTCAATTTTTGAAAAGTCCAAAATATCATTAATCAGCCCCAGCAACGACTCCGCCGAAGTTTGCACCGCTTTCAGATAATCCCGCTGCTCGTCGTTTAGCGCGGTGTCAAGGGCCAGTTCCGTCATTCCGATGATGCCGTTCATGGGTGTGCGGATTTCGTGGCTCATATTGGCCAAAAATTCGCTTTTGGCCACGTTGGCTTCTTCTGCGGCCACGGCCAGCTCGTTGGCCAGCAGCACCGATTGCTCCAGATCAGCATTGACCGCGGCCAACTGCTCGTTGGCGTTTTCCAGCTCGGTGGTGCGTTGCGCTACCCGTAATTCAAGTTCATCGTGCGCTTTTTGCAGGGCTTGTTCCACCCGATGCCGCTCGGCAATCTCCTCTCGCAGTGACGCGTTGGCCATTTCCAGTTCAACGGTGCGCTGTTCCACCAGCTTTTCCAAATGCTCGCGATGAGCCGCCAGTTCGGCCTCGGTCCGGCGGCGTTCGGTGATGTCGCGGCCAATCACCAAAATGGCCAGCTCGCCGTCAACCTGTATCGGCGTGGTGCTGATTTCGAGCGGCAGTCGCCGGCCATCTTTGGTCAGCGCGTCGATGCTGTACAGCGTCGTTGCAGATTGGCCTGCCTGCCGGCGTCGCAGCCTGTCTTTGAGATCGCTAACATATTCCGGCGCAACCACATGCTCAAACCCCAGCTTCAAAAACTCATCGATGGTGTAGCCCAGCATTTGCTCCACAACCTTATTGGCAAACACAAATCGATGATCTTTAAAAATGGTGATGGCATCGTTGGCCCGATCAATAATGGTGCGGTATCGTTTTTCAGATGTGGCCAGTGTTGCCTGCGCCCGCCGCAACTCCACCTGCGTTTCAATGCGGGCCACCAGTTCACTTTTTGAGAACGGCTTGACCATATAATCAGCCGCGCCCAGGGCAAAGGCCTTAACCTTATCTTCAACTCGATTAACAGCGGTTAGCAGGATGACCCTGATCGATGCCAACGCTGAATTTGACTTGATCAGCTCCAGCACTTCCAACCCGTCCAGGCCAGACATCATATAATCCAGCAACACCACATCGATGCCCGGATCCTGCTCTAACTGGGCCAAAGCGTCTTCACCCGACGACGCCAGCAAAATATGGTAATCCTGCCGGCGCAACGAATGCTGAATGAACTTGCGGGTGTCCAGTTCGTCGTCAACAATCAAAATTTTTGGATTAGAAGCCATAATATTCAGCCCAAAAAACGTTTCTTGTTCCGTTGCCCTAACTTCGAGAGCCATTTACAACACCCCCTGCTACCCTGCAAAAATCAGCTCATCGATCTTCCCCGCCGCTGTAGGCCGGGAATATTGTCCCCAAAATGAACCAGCCGGCAGGTTGACTAGTTATCCGCCGTGGCTAAAATAAGGCACGCACCTTATGATTGGAGTTTTTACTATTGAACAGCTCTCGGCCGGATAAATTGTGGATGGGGGCGTGGGTCATCCTGTTTATGGGGTTGGGGTTGGGCTACAGTATGCTGACCCCCATTTTTGAAAACTCGGATGAGACCCTGCACTACCCCTACATCAAACACCTGGCCGATGGTAACGGCCTGCCGCTGGCGATTCCCGGCCAGCCGTGGAATCAGGAAGCCACCCAGCCGCCCCTGTATTACGCCATTGTGGCCGCCTCCACGTTTTGGATTGACACCGATAATCTGCCCGAGCATTTGCAGTTTAACCCGCACTGGCTGTTCACCGAAGTCCGCAGCCTGATCAACGACAATCAAAATCGGGTGCTGCACGGCCCAATGGATGCATTCCCTTTCCGGCGGGCGGCGCTGGCCATTCACATGGGTCGCTGGTGGAGCCTGCTGTTTGGCGCTATCACCGTGGCCTGTTCATTTATAATTTATCGGCAGATGTTCCCCCAAAGTTTAGCCCTGGCCAATACTGCTACCGCCCTTACCGCGCTCACGCCCCAATTTATTCGCGTGTCGGCCACCGTTAGCAACGACAGCCTTTCGGCGGCGCTGGCGGCGCTAACCGTGCTGGTGGCCCTCAATTTTACCCAGCCGCAGCGGCAGGCGCTGGCCCACGGCCGGCGGGTCGCGATAAAATTTAACGCCGGCCACGCTCTGCTGCTGGGGCTGCTGGCCGGGCTGGCCCTGTTGACCAAATTGAGCAGCCTGACCACTTTTTTGCTGGTGGCCTTCATTCTGTTTTGGCGATTGCTCTTTTTGGGCGAACTGCACCGGCGCCCGTGGCACAAACTTTTCGGCTGGCTGCTGCTGGCCGGGGCGATGCTGCTGCTGCTCAACGGTTGGTATCTGTGGCGCAACTACCAGCTTTACGGTGAGTGGCTGGCCACCGAAACCCACCTCAACCTGGCCGGGCGCGGCACGCTGTCTATCCCGCAAATCTGGCAGCTCCGCGCCGAAATCCAGCGCGCCTATTGGGCCACCTTTGGCTGGGGCCAGATTCGCCCGCCGGAATGGACGTTTGTCCTGCTGCGCTGGTTTGTGTCGATTGGCCTGCTGGGGCTGCTGCTGGGCATTATCGCCAAACTGGTGCAGGGCCACAAAAACCGGCCGCTGCCGCTCAATCTGGCCCAAATCAACCTGGAACACATCATCTTATTGCTGTTTTGGGCCGCGCTCAATCTGGCGCTGTACGTGCGCTGGGTGATGGAAGTGGGGTCGGTCTCGCACACGCGACTCATTTTTCCGGCCATCACCGCCATTTCGCTGCTGCTGGCGCTCGGCTGGCACACGCTTGTGCCGCCGCGTTTTGCGGGCTGGTTCGGCGGCGGGGTAGCCACCGGCCTGCTGGCGCTGAATATTTACAGCCTGGGCTGGCTCATCGGCCCGGCCTTTACGCCAACAAATCAACAAATCAGCGAGCCAACGAGCCAGCGAGTTGACGTAACTTTTTTGGACAGCCTGACTCTGACCGGCGGCTCGATAACTGTGGCGGCAAATGACCAAAATGACCGCCCCACCGCCACCACCGGCGATACCGTGCTGCTCAACGCTGGCTGGCAGGTGCGACAGCCGCCGGCTAAAAATTACAGTGTGTCGGCGCTGCTGCTGGCCCCGGATGGCTCGGTGCTGGCCCACCGCGAAACTTACCCCGGCCTGGGCCTGCGCCCCACCCGCTACCTGCAACCCGGCCAGCAATTTACGGATAGCTACCCGCTGACCGTAGCCGCCGCCATCACCGAGCCGCTGGTGGCCCGCGCCGTCATCGGCCTGTTTGATTTTGACAGCGCCGACCGGGCCGGCCTGCCCGCCCTCGATGCCGGCGGAAGCCCGGTAACGCCGGTAGTGGGATGGGTTAAATTGATACCGCAGCCGTGGCCCGGCTACCAACCCCAAATACCCGCCAACATCAATTTTGGTGACTCGATCCGGCTCATCGGCTATGATTTAACTGGCGCGACAGAAATTTCCAACTCACTAACTCTTTATTGGCAGTCCGCCGCGCCGGTAACGGAAGATTACACCCTGTTCATCCACCTGCTCGATGCCGGCGGCAGCGTGATTGCCCAGGCCGATGGCCCACCCACCGGCAGCGTCTATCCCACCGGCTGGTGGCGTCCCGGCGAAACCATCGCCGATAGGCACGCCCTGCCCGCCGCCGCCGGCGTGGCAGCGGTGCGGCTGGGGCTGTACAGCCCGGCCACCGGCCAGCGCCTGCCTGTGCTGGCGTCATCGCTGCCGGCACAGGATAACAGCGTAATCATAGAGCTACGGTAGCACCATGTTCAAACGCGCCCTCGCTTTCCCCACAAAATTACGACACCACCCCGGCCTGGGGCTGGCCCTGCTGCTCTACCTGCTGCTGGCGCTGATCTACTTTTTTGCAGTGCCCATTTTTGAGGCCCCGGACGAATGGACGCACACCGGTCACGTAAAATATATTGCCCGGGGCAACGGCCTGCCGGTGATGCTGCCGGGCCGGGGTATTTGGGGCGGGCAGCAGCCGCCGCTCTACTACGCGCTGGGCGCGCTGCTGGTACAGCCCTTTGAGCTGGACTCGTTTGATGGCTACGCCGAGCGCCACAAAAACCCGCACGCCTCGCTGGGCTACGCGCTCGATCCCGGCAACAAAAACAACTACCTGCACGGCCCCACCGAAAACTTCCCCTACCGCGGCCTGTCGCTCACAGTGCATATTTTGCGGCTCTATTCGCTGGGCTGGGGCGTCATCGCGCTGGTGTTTATTTACTTCACCGCCTATGAGCTTTACGACCTGTGCCCGTCAGGGTATTTTGGATTTACGATTTACACCCCCTACTCCCTACTCCCTACTCCCTACTCCCAACCGGGTTGGTTTGCCACCGCTGTGGCCCTGTTTGCCGCCGTCCAGCCGATGTTTGCCTTTATCACCGCCTCGGTAGCCAACGAGCCGGCCAATATTGCCGCCTGCGCCGCGGCTGTGTACCTTTCGCAGCGATACGCGCTGCGCGGCCCATCGTACCGCCTGCGGCGACCGTTGGCGCTCGGATTGGCGCTGGGGCTGGCCGCGCTGGCCAAAATGACCGGGCTGGCGGTGGGGCTGGTGGCCGTGGTCGCTTTTTTGCAGGCGGCCATTCGCTACCGGCAGCAGCCCGAAGCGGTCCGCCGGCTGTGGCGCGATGGCCTGCTCATCGGCCTGATGTTTTTGCTGGTAGCCGGCTGGTGGTACTGGCGCAATATGCAGCTCTACGGCGATTTTTTTCAGCGCGGCCTGTACAAACTCTATTTTAACGTCGATCCCCAACCGCTCAGCCTGAGCCAGTTTATTTACACCCTGCGCACCGGCGAAGTTTCGTTTTGGGCCACGTTTGGCTGGCTCAATATTGTGGCTCCGGACTGGGTTTACACCGTGTATCGCGTCATCAGCCGGGTCGGGCTGGCCGGCGCGGCGCTGGCGATTGTGGCGCAATTTTGGCGACCGGGAGTCAGGCATCGGGAACCAGGAATCAGGAGCCACAAACGCAACGATTCACCCTTCATCCTTCATCCTTCACCTTTCACCCTTCATCCTTTACTCCTCCACCTTGTTTTTCCTTTGGCGCTGGCCTTTTCGCTCACCCGGCTGGTAGCCACCGAAGGCGGGATGCAGGGGCGACAGTTGCTGCCGGCGCTCGGCTCGCTGGCCATTGTGGTGCTGTGGGGCTGGTGGGCGCTGCTCCCGGCCAAAATCCGAGGGCCGCTTCTCGGCGGGCTGCTGGCCGGGTTGCTGGCGCTGGCCGCCTGGCTGCCGCTGGGAGTAATGGCCAAAGAATACTGGCCCCGCCCGCTGCTGGCCGAGACCGACCTGCCCACCGATCTGCCCCGGCTGAACTGGACCATCAACGGCGAAATGAAGCTGCTCGGCGTGCGGATTAATGCCGATGTCGTCCATCCCGGCCAGCGCGTGCCGGTTACCGTTTACTGGCAGGCGCTCAAACCGATGGCAACCAACTACAGCGTGTTTGTTCACCTGATTGGACGCGATTACCAGACCGTGGGCCAATTCAACACGTATCCCGGCCTGGGCCTGCGCCCCACCACCGGCCTTAAGTCCGGCGAGATTGTGGCCGATACTTATCCTGTACAGGTAGAAGGCGGCAGCGGCGCCCCCACCCGGCTGCTGGTCAACGTGGGGTTGTTCAATTTTGAAGAAGAAGGCCGGCCCGGCCTGCCGATTATCGATGCCAGCGGCGCGGCGGTAGCGCCCACTGTTGGCGCGCTCAAACTAACGCCAGCCCAGTGGCCCACCGCCAGCCCGCCCATCGCCGATTTTGCCGGCCAGATTTTACTGGCCCGGCCGCACCTCGAGGGCTGCACCGGGCGCAGCGCTGCCTGCACCATCACCTTTGAATGGCAGCCGCAGGCCCGGCCCGCCGCCGATTACACCGTGTTTGTGCAGGTGTGGCAAAACGGGCAGCAGGTGGCCGGCTTTGATGCGCCGCCGCTGGCCGGCGACTACCCGACCGGCATGTGGCAACCCGGCGAAGTTATCATCGACCCGCACCGGCTTGACCTCTCGGCCCTGCCGCCGGGCGACTACCAGATTTTCAGCGGCCTGTACAACTATGCCACCGGCGACCGGTTGCCGGCGTCGGCCAATGGCCAGCCGCTGCCCAATAACGCCATCGACCTGGGGCGCATTTCGATCAACTGAGTATGAGTAGAACCAAAATTCTGTACGTTGAAGGACATGCTATCCTGCGTGATGTCTACGCGCAACTCCTCGGACTATCGGCTGATTTTGAGCTGGATGTGGCCACCAACGGATTGGAAGGTGTTCATAAAGCCGAAATCTGGCAGCCCGACCTGATTTTAATGGGCTTGCGCATGCCAATTATGGACGGCTTTGAGGCCATCCGCCTGATTCGCAGCCAGTCCACCACCGCCGCCATCCCCATTATTGTCCTTTCGGCCTGGAACAGCGCCAACCACAAACAGCGCGTGTTTGAAGCCGGGGCCAATGCCCACCTGACCCCGCCCATTGAAATTGCCGAGCTGGTCAAAAAAATCCACGCGCTGCTGCCGCACTGATCGTCCACCACTGGCCTCCCAATTGGACAAAAACCCCGGATTGGCCAAAATAGGTAGCGTTGCACTCAAGTGTGCGTAAGCTTTTCCCCATCCCCCTGCCCCCTTCCCAATGGGAAGGGGGTTTTTAAGGATTGGTGTCAATTTCGGGCGCTTTGCGCCCGAAATTGACACCAAATATTTCATGTCCCTCCCCCTTTCAGGGGGAGGGGTGAGGGGAGGGGGTTCAATTCTCGAATCAGAAAACCCGCTGCCAATGACCAATGCAACCCTCAACATTTCACTGCTGGCCGTGCTGGCCCTGGCGCTGGCCGTGAGCCTGCACGGGCTGGCCGCCGACAGCTTTTGGGGCGATGAAATCCTCACTGCCAGTTTTGCCAGCCAATCCCCGGCCCAAGTTATCGCCTGGACAGCCGGCGACATTCACCCGCCGCTCTATTACCTGCTGGCCGGCGGCTTTACCCGGCTGCTGGCCGCCGAACCCGGCACCCTCGCCTCCGACTGGCTGTGGCGGCTGCCATCGGTGCTGGCGACGGTGTTGACCGTGGCTTTGGCCTGGCCGCTGACCCGGCACATGGCGGCTGGCCCGCATCGCCACCCGGCCGCGATCTCGGCGGGGCTGCTGCTGAGCCTGTCGCCGGTGGTGGTGAAATACGCCCAGGAAGCACGCATGCACGCGCTGTTTATGCTGCTGGCGGCGCTGAGCACGGCGCTGCTGTTCCGGGCGCTGGCCCGGCCCGCCCGCCTGACGCGCTGGTTGGCCTACGGCCTGGCCCTGACCGCCACAATTTACACCATGTACTTTGGTTTTCTCATTCTGGCGGCGCACGCTGGCTACCTGCTGGCCGAATTAATTCAGCGTCGCGAATGGTCGCTGCGCTCGCCGCGGCTGGCTGGCTTTGCCGCGGCCGTTAGCGTGAGCCTGCTGCTGTACCTGCCGTGGTGGCCGGTGCTGCTGGCTATTTTGCGCAAACGGGCCGCCGTCGGAGCGATTGAAGGCGGGGTTGGCTCGCCGCTGGCTTTTGTGCCGGGCGTGATCAACACGCTCGGGCCAGTGGCCGGTCCGGTGGCCTGGGGCTTTTTGGCGCTGGTCGTCATCGGCCTGATTTTTTTGGCCCGACGCCATTGGCCGCGAGCCGTACTGGCCGGTTTGTGGCTGGCTCTGCCCATCGGCCTGCCTATTTTTCTGGGCGACCCGCGCGCGCTGCAATTTCGGTATGCCTTTGTGCTGCCGCTCTATTTGAGCGTGGTCAGCCTGGCCGTGTGGGAATTGGCGGCGCGGCTGGCGGCGGCTGCCCGGCAGGTAGACTCGCGGGCGCGACTGGGGCAGTTTGCGGTGTGGGCGCTGGCCACGGTCTCGCTGGTGGGCGTGCTGGCCGTGTATGCCCAGCAAAAACCGGATTGGCGCGATGCCGCCGCCTATCTGACCGAAAAGACCGCGCCGGGCGACATCATTTTGATTGGCCCGCTGTGGGACGAGGGCCGCTTTATTGGCTACTACTACCGCGGGCCGGCGCCGCTTTTGACTCCTGCCGCCTTGCTGACTAATATTGAGGGTCGCGCCGCCGGGTTGCGCCAGAGCGGCGGTCGAATTTGGGCGGTCAACCGCTTTGCTCCGGCCGAAAGCCCGGCGTTTAAAAATGTGATTTTTCCCGGTGTGGTGGTCTCCGAGCCGCTGCTGGCGGTGTACGAGGCCGGGCCGCTGACCGAGGCTACGCTGAATCTGGCGGCGCAGGCGGTTGACGCCGCTTATCCGTGGGCGCAGGCCGCCGAAGCGGGCGGCGTGCTCAACCCGGACCCGCGCACGGCGCGAGCCGCGGCGCTCAAGGCGCTGGGCGATGCCCTGCTGGCCGCCGGCCGCCCCGCCGAAGCGATTGGCCCGTACCAGACCGCGGTGGATATTTTCCCCGGCTGGGTTAACGGCTATCTGGCTCTGGCCGAAGCGCTCGAAGCTACGGGCAATTTGCCGGGCGCGGCGCGGGCGTATCAGCAGGCCGTGGACTACAATCTGGACTGGCGCGGCCCCGCCGTCGACGAAGCGGCCCGGCTGCTCGCCGCCGAAGACTGGCCGGCGGCGCTGGCGGCCTATCATCAAATTACAGGAAATTAATACTGAGATTAGTTTGAAACCGGCACTTTCTGTCATTCCCGCGAAAGCGGGAATCCAAAAAAGCAGGGGTGGATTCCCGCTTTCGCGGGAATGACGTTGCTGGCACATTGGGGGCAATTGTTTCCCCGGAACTACTTTAAAAGTATCGGTTTCATTCTGATTTCAGTAAAGGGCAATTTAATTGTGTAATTCTTATGAATCGAAAAACCCTTTTTAATATTTTAAAAGTACTGGTCAGCCTGGGGCTGCTTTATTTTATTTTTCGCAGCCTGGACATGCAGGCACTGCTCACCGTAGTGCGGCAGGCTAACCTGTGGTGGCTGCTGGCCGGCCTGGCGATGGTGCTGCTGGGGGTGGTGATCCGGGCGGTGCGCTGGCAAATTCTGCTCGATGCCATTGGGGTGCGGGTATCCATTGGCGAGTTGACATCGATCTATTTTATTGGTTTTTTGTTTAACAACCTGCTGCCGAGCGGGCTGGGCGGCGACGCGATCCGGGTTATCGAGCTGAACCGCCACAGCGAGCGCGGCGCAGACGCCGTGACCAGCGTGCTGGTAGACCGCTTTGTGGGATTATCCGCGCTGCAACTGATTGCGCTGGTGGCGCTGCTGGCCGATTGGGGCGCGGTGCCGCTGAGCGTGGCCTATTTTACGGTGGCGATTTTCATCGTGGGGATGGTGGGCGGTTTTTTGTTGATCAATCGGCCGCTGTATCAGGCACTGCAAAACCGTTTCCGGCTGTTCCGGCTGGCCACCAGCATCAAATGGATTGGTAACCTGTTTGAGTCGTTTCAGCGCTATCCGCTGCCGGCGCTGGGCAAATCCTATCTGGTGTCGCTGGTGTTCAACATCACCCTAATTTTGACCAACCTGTTTATTGGGCAGGGATTGGGCGCGCAGGCCAGTTTGGTGCATTACGCCGTTTTTGTGCCGATCACCTCGATTGTGCTGCTGCTGCCGATCAGTTTTGCCGGACTGGGCGTGCGGGAAACCGCCTACAGCCAGCTTTTTGGGCAGGTTGGCGTTCCGGCCGAAGTTGCCGTGTCGATGTCGCTCCTGTACTATGTGTTTGGCAACATTGTGACCGGGGTGATTGGCGGCGTGATTTATTTGAGCCGCAGCGCCCGCGATCTTGTTTCTGAAAAATCTAACATAAATTCGTAGAATCAGGCTATGCAAAAACCATATCTCAGTATTGTGCTCCCTATTTACAACGAAGTTGAAAGTATCCCCCATTTACTGGAAGAACTGGTGCCCGTTTTGGATGAGATTGGCCATCCGTTTGAAATCCTGTGCGTGGATGATGGCAGCAGCGACGGCAGTTTTGACGAACTGGTCAAACTGCATCAGCAGGATGAGCGAGTGCGGGTGGTGCGTTTTCGGCGCAACTTTGGGCAAACCGCGGCCTTTGCCGCCGGTTTTGACCGCGCCGATGGCGAGCTGGTCATCACGATGGACGCCGATTTGCAGAACGACCCGGCCGACATCCCCAAACTGCTGGAGAAAATCGATGGCGGGTTTGATGTCGTCAGCGGCTGGCGCACCGAACGCTGGAAAGAAGGCGCGGCGTCGTTTATTACCCGCAAGCTGCCGTCGATGACGGCCAACTGGCTCATTTCAACCGGCACCGGCGTTCACCTGCACGATTACGGCTGCGCGCTCAAAGCCTACCGCGGCGATGTGGTCAAATCCATCAACCTGTACGGCGACTTGCACCGCTTTATCCCGGCCATTGCCAGTTACTACGGCGTTAACGTGGCCGAAGTGCCGGTGAAATACCGCTCGCGGCAGTTTGGCCGCAGCAAGTACGGCCTGGGCCGGATTACCCGCGTGATTCTGGATTTGCTGACCGTGCGCTTTTTGCTCAGCTACTCCACCCGGCCCATCCAGATTTTTGGGCTGCTGGGTATCGGCTCGTTTGCGCTGGGGGTGCTGATCGGCATCTATCTGTCGGTGATGAAACTGGTGACCGGCATCGCCCTTTCGGAGCGGCCCATGCTGCTGCTGGCCATTTTGCTGGTGATGATCGGCGTGCAGTTTGTCACGATGGGGCTGCTGGGGGAGCTGATTGTGCGCACCTACCACGAAAGCCAGGGCAAACCGATCTACACTGTCCGCGATGAATTAGGATAAAAAAAGCGGCGGGTTAAGCCTCAACCCGCCGCTTTTTTGTTGATAAAACAGTTTACTGCACGTCCAGCAATTCCACTTCAAAAATCAGGGTGGCGTTGGGGGGGATCACCCCGCCTGCGCCATTTTCGCCGTAAGCCAGATCGGCGGGGATAACCAGTTGGCGCTTGCCGCCCACTTTCATCGAACCGACGCCTTCGTCCCAGCCGGGGATCACCTGCCCCGTGCCCACCAGAAAACTGAACGGCTGCGCCCGCAGCAGCGAGCTATCGAACATGGTGCCATCTTCCAGCCAGCCGGTGTAATGGACGCTCACCGTTTGGCCTTTTTGCGGCGTTGCGCCGGCGCCTTCTTCAAAGTCGTAGTATTTCAGGCCGCTGTCGGTGGTGGTGTAATCGGCCTCATCCACTTTGGTTGGCGCTTCCGGCGGCGGCGGCGGGCCGGGTTCGGCGGCCAGCAGTTCAACATCAAACTTGAGCGTAGCGTTGGGTGGGATCACTCCACCGGCGCCGCGCGCACCGTAGGCCAGTTCGGGGGGGATAATCAGTTTGGCCTTGCTACCCACTTTCAACAGCGAAATACCCTCATCCCAGCCGGGGATCACCTGGCCGTGCCCCAAAATAAACTCAATCGGCTCCTTCCGGTCATAGGAACTATCAAACTTGGTGCCGTCTTCCAGCGTGCCGGTGTAGTGGACCCGCACCAACTGGCCGGGCTGGGGCAGTTCGCCGGTACCTTCTTCAACAATCTCGTACTTTAAACCACTGGCTGTTGTCACAAAATTCTCCTCAGATGTTTGATTAGCGGCCTGGCCGGCGTCGGGCGGAGCCGGCGTGTCCGTCGGTTGGGCCTCGGCGGGGGCGGCGGCGGTGGGCGGCGGCGGAGTGGCCGCAGCATCGCCGCCGCCACAGGCCGGCAAAAGAGCCGCCAGCGCGAGAACAAATAGTAAATATTTAACTTTCAACCTTCGCTCCTTTTGAAAATTTGTAAAAACAAACCGTAGCATGATAGCTGAAAGCGGCCCATTATCCAAACAGAAAGGGAGGCTGCGAGCCAGCAGCGGCAAATTTCGCTGCGCCTTTAAAATTGGGCCACGTTTACCCTGACCTTGGTACTTATCGGCTTGACACCTGTCTGCCGGCTGGGTAGGATATACCCATTCTCCCGCACTTTCCCAAAAAACCAGCGTAACGAGAGACTCTACCGGCGTCTATTTAATCGATTTTTTAAAACGCTCCATGACGAACACAAGCAAGACCAAAACCCAGCTCCTTGAGGAGCTGGCGGCCCTGCATCAGCGGGTTGCCGAACTGGAACGTTTGACAGTTGAATATCGGTTAACCGCCGAAACTCGCCAGCGCCTGTTGCTCGCCGAACGCGAGCAGCATCTCCAAACCGACCGGCTGCGTGAAGCCGGGGCGGAGTTAAACAGCTCGCTCAACCTTGAAGTGGTGCTCGATACCCTGCTGCGGCACATGCAGACGCTCATTCCCGGCCCGGCGGCGTCCATTTGGCTGGTCAAAGCCGGCGCGGCCCGCGTTTTTCGCTGGCAGGGCTACGCCCCGGCAGGGGTTGACCATTATTTTACCCAGCAGGCCTTCAACCTGGCCGATTACCCGTTGCTGCTCAGCCTGCAAAACAGCGACTCGGCGGTGATTGTGTCAATCGCGGAGCAGCCCGACTCCTGGATTCACGGCCACGGCAAGGAATGGGTCAAATCGCATC
This sequence comes from Anaerolineae bacterium, assembly GCA_022071955.1. GTDB lineage: Bacteria > Chloroflexota > Anaerolineae > 4572-78 > J111 > J095. Next base: position 95,980 of record JAJVIM010000032.1, on the reverse strand, counting down.
TGGGGGTGGCGCTGCGCCGGCCGGATAAGCTGATCGGCTTTCTTAATTTCGACAGCCCGACCCCCGGCTACTTTACCGCCGGCCACGGCCAGCTCGCCCGGCAACTGGCCAGCATCGGCGCGGCGGCGCTGGTGAACGCCCAACTGTACGATAAAACCCGCCAGGAGAATGTGCAGCGCCTCAAAGTTGTAAAAAAAGAACGAAAATTCGTTTCGGCCATTCTCGACACAACCGACGCCCTGGTGCTGGTTTTAAGCCCACAGGGCCGCATTCTCCAATTCAACCGCACGGTTGAAGCGCTGGCCGGCCAGCCCGCCGCTAATATCCGCGGTCGCTTTTTTTGGGAACTGTTCCGGCCGTCGCCGGAGCTGGCCCGGGTTAAAGCCAGCCTGCAAAATTCGCAGATTGAGCAACTGCCTCACCAGTTTGAAGCCTCCTGGCTCGGCCACGGCCACACCCAACGGCTGATCGCCTGGTCAAACAGTGTGCTGCTGGACCAGCACCGCACCGCCGAGTACATTATCAGCACCGGCATTGATTTGACCGAGCGCAAACAGCTTGAGGAGCGGCTGGTGGCCATCCACCAACTGGGGCGAGAGCTGAATCTGGTGCGCGACGAAGTGGCCATTTGCCGGATTGCCCTGGAAACCACCTATTTTTTGCTGCCGGTTAAAAGCTCCGGCTACGGCGTCGTCGATCCGGCCAGCGGCCAGCTTGATTACTGCTATTTTCCACGGCGCGGCGTGCCTCACACGGTCACCCATCACCTGCCGCTAAATGACAACGCGCGGCTGGGTTTTTTAGCCGGCCAACGGCAGGCCGATGATGCGCCGTTTAACCGGCAGGACTGGCTCACCGCGCCCATGCAAATCCGGGAGCGGGTCATCGGCGTGCTGGATATTCAGCGCCAGGAAACCGCCGTTTTTTCCGCCGGCGACCGGCAACTCCTGCAAACCCTGGCCGACCAAACGGCGGTGGCCATTGAAAACGCGCGGCTGCACCGCGAAACACAGCAGCGACTCGACGAACTGACCACGCTGACCGCCGTCAGCCAGGCCATCACGGCCACGCTCAACCTGGAAGAAACGCTGGCGCTCATTGCCAACCACGCCACCCGCCTGCTGGAAGCGCAGGCCGCCTCGGTGGTGCTCAGCGATGAAAACCGGGGCGATTTGTGGTTTCATTCGGCGTCCGGCGGCGCGCCGGAGGTGATGCGCGGCCGGCGCTTGCCCGCCGGGCAGGGTATTGTCGGCTGGGTGATTGCTCACGGCGAGCCGGCGCTGGTGGCCGACGTGGCCCAGGATTCGCGCTTTTTTGACAAGTTCGATCAGCTCAGCGGCTTTAAAACCAGCTCGATCATCTGCGTGCCGCTGGCGGCCGGGGCGCGCGTTATCGGAGCCATCGAAGTGATGAACAAAACCGGCGGCCCCTTCACCGCCGAGGATGTGCGCCGGCTCACCTGGCTGGCCACGCCGGCCGCTATCGCCATTACCAACGCCCGCCTGTTTGAGCAGGTGCATACCGGCCACCGGCAAATTCAGTCGCTGTCGCGGCGGCTGGTTGAAATTCAGGAAAGCGAACGCCGGCTCATTGCCCGGGAACTGCACGATGAAGCCGGGCAGGCGTTGACCTCGCTGCTGGTGGGGCTGCGGCTGCTGGAAAGCGAACTGCCGCCGTCCGAATCAGTATCGGAGCGCGTGGCCGGATTGAAGCAAATAACCAACGATGTTTCGGAAAACCTGCACCGGCTGGCCCGCGACCTGCGCCCGGCCAGTCTGGATTATTTGGGCTTGGTGGCCGCGCTGCGCCAGTACACCACCGATTTTGGCCAGCAACACAAGCTGGCCGTTCAGTTTGAAGCCATCGGCCTGTCTGACCAGCGCCTGCCGGCGGTGATGGAGATCAACCTGTACCGCATTGTGCAGGAAGCGCTCACCAACGTGGCCCGCCACGCCCAGGCTTCGCGGGTAGATATTTTGCTGGAGCAGCAGCCGGGCCGGCTGATCACCATCATCGAAGACAACGGGGTCGGCTTTGATAAAAACGCCAGCGCCCATCAGGGGCGGTTGGGGCTGCTGGGCATGCGCGAACGAACCGAAATGTTGCAGGGCGTTTTGACCATAGAAACCAATATCGATCACGGAACCACCGTTTATGTTGAGGTGCCATATGAGCATACAAATTCTGATAGCTGATGACCAGGGCTTGCTGCGGGCCGGGCTGCGCGCGCTGCTGAGCGCCGAGCCGGATATGGACGTGGTGGGCGAGGCCGAAGATGGCCAGGCCGTGCTGCGCCTGGCCACCGAGCTTTCGCCGCAGGTGATCCTGCTGGACATCAGCATGCCCGATTGCGACGGCATCGAAACAACGCGGCGGTTGAAAGAGCTGGCGCCGGCGGCCCGGGTGCTGATGATCACCGTTCACGAGGACGACACGCTGCTGCAAGAGGCCATCAAGGCCGGCGCGGCCGGGTACATTGTCAAACGGGCCGTTGAGTCTGAACTGATTGACGCCATTCGCGCCGTTCAGCGCGGCGATATTTACATTCACCCCAGCATGACCCGCGCCCTGCTGCGCGAAATCACCCCCGAACCCAAACAAACCGACACGCCAGTTGAGTCGCTCACCCCGCGCGAGTTGGATATTTTGCGGCTCATTGCCCGCGGCTGCACCAACCGCCAAATGGCCGACATCCTCAACATTAGTGTCCGCACCGTGGAAGGCCACCGGGCCAACCTGATGGCCAAGCTCAATTTGCAGGGCCGGGTTGAGCTGGTGCGCTACGCCCACGAAAACAATCTGGTCAACTGACTGCGCCCCGGTTTTGCCAGCGTCTTTAAGCTCGCTTAAAATCAACGCTATGACTTCACCTCGCTGGCGTTACTGGACGCCCCTGCTTATTTTGCTGCTGGCCTTTGGCCTGCGTCTGTTTAAGATTGACGCCCAAAGTATCTGGTGGGACGAAGGCCACAGCATTTTTGTGGCCTCGCAGCCGCTGGCCCAAATCCCTACCCTGCCGGCGATGGATGTTCACCCGCCGGCCTATTTTGCCCTGCTGCACGGCTGGCTGGCTGTGGCCGGCTCCAGCGAGTTTGCCCTGCGCTATCTGTCGCTGCTGTTTGGGTTGCTGCTGGTGGCGCTGCTGTGGCGTTTTGCCGCCGAACTGACCCGCCCGGCCAAACTCGCGGCCCCGCTGGCGGCGCTGCTGGCCGCCATTTCGCCGCTGTTTGTGGCCTATTCGCAGGAAGTGCGCAGCTATACCATGTTCACCTTTCTGGCGCTGGGCAGCACCTTCTTTTTATGGCGAATGGTGTTTTCAGGAGTCAGGAGTCAGGAATCAGGAGTCAGGACAAATCTGGCCGGCTACGTAGTTTTTACCGCGGCCTGTTTGTACACCCACTACTTCACCATTTTTCTGCTGCTGTTTCAAAACGTGGTGTGGCTGTATTTTTCACTCGCCACTCGCCATTCGCCACTCGCCACTCGCCAAAAACTGGTGCGGTGGTTCGGCTCGCAACTGGCAGTGCTGCTGCTGTTTGCGCCGCAACTGGCGCTGGCCGCCCGACAGGTCACCGATTACGCCAACCCCAACCTGGCCCCCCCGCCGCTCCCCGAATACCTCAGCCGGAGCTGGCAGGCCTACACCACCAGCCTCACCATCGACCCCGCCCCGGCCCGCTGGGCCATGCTGGCCCTCGCCGCCGCGCTGCTGCTCAGTTGGGTCTTGGTTTTCAAAATTCAAAACTCAAAATTCATAATTCATAATTTTCTTTTCCTGCTCGGTTGGCTGGCCATCCCGCTGACCGCCTACTTTGCGGTGCTGCAACTGCGCCCCTCGTTTGAGCCGCGCTACCTGATGTTCGTTGCCCCGGCCATTTTTTTACTGCTGGCCGTTGGACTGAGTGAATTACGAATTACGAATTACCAATTACCAATTACGGCTCCGCGCACTACGCAACACGCATTACGGATTACGCATTACGCATTACTCCTCATCACCCTCGCCGCGCTGGTGGCCGGTCTGCACAGCTACTACACCGATGACTCTTACTTCAAAGATGACTCCGCCGGCGTGGCCCGCTGGCTGGCGGGCAACACCACCCCGGACGACATCATTTTTGTTGACGTGCCGCACCCCTTTCACTACTACGCTGACCGCGCCCGCATCCCCGCGCCGCTCGATTACCTGTTTGTCGATATTCACACCGCCGCCGACACGCTCAACCAGCGCGCCGCCGGTCGCCGCCGGCTCTTTTGGGTAGCCTGGGCCGGCAGTGACACCGACCCGCGCGGCGTCATCCCGTTTTTGGCAGAAAAAGCCGGCCAACCCGCCGGCCAGCTCGATTTTAAAGGCTATCGCGTTTCCTGGTTTGAACTGCCGCCGGCAGCTCACTTCAGCCTGCCCACCGAACTTGCGCCGCAAAATACCGTTTTTGGCGATGTGCTGCGGCTCGATGGCGCGGCCTTTGGCCGGGCCGACCGTCCCGCCGGGCCGGTGTGGGCCACGCTCCATTTTGCGCTGCTGCGCCCCACCGTCACCAACTACAAAGTGTCGCTGCGGCTGCGCGATGCCGCCGGGCAGGTAGCCAGCCAGATTGACCGTGACCTGCTCAACGACCGTCACTTTCGCACCGCCGCCTGGCCCATTGATGACCCGGCGCTGAATCAGGCGGTCAATGTGTACCTGCTGCCGCTACCCGCCGATACGCCGCCGGGCGAGTATCAGCTTGAGGCCGTGGTTTACAACGCCGAGCCGCCCTACCCCGCCGAAGGCGTTACCACCGGCCCCACCACCGACGGCGCGGCAGCGATTTTGGGTGTCATCACTCTTGAATAAATTGCTTTTCCATTAGTTCGATAATGTTAAGTTAGTTCGTTATAACACTATAAATTAGCCTTTTTTCCCCCATTCCCCCACCCCCCTGAACTTCCCTCCCCCCCCCCTGATAGGGGGAGGGGCCGGGGGTGGGGGGTCAAATAACAGATTCGCTGATGCAACCAACTATCCGTCTAAACCACATCATCCGTTCCACCGGCATTTTGATGGCCGCCTTTTTTCTCAACAAGATTCTGGCCATTGGCCGGCAAATTGTTATTGCCCGCCAGTTTGGCACCAGCGCCGAGTACGACGCCTTTGTAGCCGCGTTTCGGCTGCCGGATATTCTGTTTTTGCTGATTGCCGGCGGCGCGCTCGGCACGGCCTTTATCCCGATTCTCACCCAGCGGCTGGCCCTGCAAAATGAGTCCGATCCCGGCGGCTGGCGGCTGGCCAGCGCCGTGCTCAACAGCCTGCTACTGGTGGTGATCGGCGTATCGCTGCTGCTGGCGGTGTTTGCCCTGCCGCTGGTGCGCTGGCTGGTGGCCCCCGGCTTTTCGCCGGAAAACCAACTGCTCACCGCCAGCCTGATGCGGCTCACGCTTATCTCGACCATTATTTTCAGTGTCAGCAGCCTCGTTGGCGCGATGCTGCACACCCGCCAGCATTTTGTACTGCCGGCGGTTGCGCCGCTGGTGTACAACCTCGGCATTATGGCCGGCGCGCTGTTTCTGGCCCAACCGTTTGGCGTGTTTGGCCTCATTTACGGCGCGATTCTGGGTTCGCTGGGCCATTTGCTCATTCAACTGCCGATGCTGCTCAAATTTGGGGCGCGCTACTGGCCCGGCTTCGCCTGGAACGACCCCGACCTGCGCCACATTTTGCGGCTGATGGGGCCGCGCGTGCTCAACATTGTGGTCATTCAGGTAAATTTTGTGGTGATTTACAACCTGGCCTCGCGGCTGGGCGAAGGTAACGTCTCGGCGCTGGATTACGGCTGGGATTTAATGCAGATGCCGCAAACCATCATCGGCTCGGCTATTGGTATTGTGCTGTTTCCCACCCTGTCGGAGCTGGCCGCCCGCGGCGATATTCCCCGGTTGCGGCAAACGCTGGCCCAATCGCTGCGGATTATTTTGGCCCTGTCCGTCCCGGCCACGGTTGGGCTGATGGCGCTGGGCCGGCCCATTATCCGGGTAATGTTTGAGCGCGGCGAATTTGGCCCGGATTCAACCGCCGCGGTTTATCAATCGCTGGCGTTTTGGGCGCTGGCGCTGGTGGCTCACTCGGCGCTGGAAGTGGTCAACCGCGTTTTCTACGCGCAAAAGGACACCGTCACCCCGCTGCTCAGTTCGCTGGTGAGCATGGTCATCAATTTTGGGCTGGCGCTGGCGCTCTACCTGCCGCTGCGCGCCGGCGGGCTGGCGCTGTCTAACGGGGTGGCCGTTTCGGTAGAAGTGTTGATTATGCTGGCCATTGCCCACCGGCGGCTGGGCGGCGTCGAGGCCGGCTCGCTGACGAGCACGCTGCTGCGCACGCTGCTGGCGGCGCTGGCGATGGGCGCGGCTATTTTGGGATTCAACGCGCTGCTGCCCGGCCTGCCGCCGATTGTTGTGGCCGGCGCGGGCGGCGGGCTGGGGCTGCTGGTCTATCTGGCGGCCGGGCTGGCGTTGGGCGTGCAGGAAATCCGGCTGCTCCCCCGGCTGGTGGGACGGTAAATTATTAGTAACGAAAGGAAAAAACCAATGAATCCCGATGACGTTGTCAGATCGCAACTTTTGCAACTGCTACAGGGCGGTCACGCCCATTTCAGTTTTGATCAGGCCGTGAGCGATTTTCCACTGGCGCATATCAACACCCGGCCACCCAACGTGCCGTACACCTTGTGGCACCTGCTTGAACATCTGCGGATTGCCCAATGGGATATTTTGGAATTTATCCGCAACCCCCACCACGTCTCGCCAGAGTGGCCGGTGGGTTACTGGCCCAACCCGGCCCAAACCGCCACCGCCGACCAGTGGCAGGCCACTCTCACTGCCTTTCGCGCCGACCAGCAGGCGCTGGCCGCGATTGTGGCCGATCCGCAAACCGATCTCTACGCCGATTTGCCCCATGCCGCCGGCTACAACATTCTGCGCGAAATTCTGGTGGTTGCGGACCACAATGCCTATCACATCGGCGAGTTTTCCATTTTCCGGCAGATTTTGGGCATTTGGTAGCTAGGTCGCTCATTCGCCATTCGCCATTCGCATGGTAAAATAAAGGGTGAAAATCCCCACCGCAAAGGAGCAAACGATGCAAGCACCCCCCGAAAAACTTGGTTCATTTTACCTGGGCGCGGAGTATGACCTGAGCGCCGGCCAGCGGCTCGACGCGCCGGTTAACTACGATGCCCGTGACCTGACCACGCACGCCATCTGCGTGGGTATGACCGGCAGCGGCAAAACCGGCCTGTGCCTGGGCCTGCTGGAAGAAGCGGCCATCGACAAAGTACCAACCATCCTGATTGACCCCAAAGGTGACATCACCAACCTGTTGCTGCAATTTCCAGAGCTGCGGCCGGAAGATTTCGCCCCGTGGGTCAACGCCGACGACGCCCGGCGCAAGGGCAAAACCGTTGATGAGTTTGCCGCCGCCACCGCCGACATGTGGCGCAACGGCCTGGCCGACTGGGGCCAGGGGTCGGAACGCATCAAAATGTTGCAGGACAGCGCCGATTTTACCATTTACACGCCCGGCTCCGATGCCGGCCTGCCGGTGAGCATTATGGGCAGCCTGGCCGCGCCGGGGCTGGATTTTGCCACCAACGCCGAAGCCGTCCGCGAGCGCATCAGCGGCACCGTGGCCGCGCTGCTGGGGCTGGTGGGCATCAATGCCGACCCCGTCCGCAGCCGCGAAGCTATTTTGCTATCTAACATTTTTGAGCATTTCTGGAGCCAAAATAAAAGCCTCGATCTGGCCACGCTCATCCTGTCTATCCAGAATCCGCCGGTGCGCCAGCTTGGCGTGTTTGATGTAGACACCTTCTTCCCGGAAAAAGACCGCTTTGTACTGGCGATGGACTTTAACAACCTGCTGGCCTCGCCCAGCTTCCAAAACTGGCTCATGGGCGACCCGCTGGACATTGACCGGATGATGTACACCGCCGACGGCCAACCGCGCCACTCCATTTTTTACATCGCCCACCTGTCAGACAGCGAGCGCATGTTTTTTGTAACCCTGCTGCTGGAAAACCTGCTCACCTGGATGCGCCGCCAGGCCGGTACTACCAGCCTGCGCGCCCTGCTTTATTTCGATGAAATTTTTGGCTACTTCCCGCCCACCGCCGAGCCGCCCTCAAAACGGCCGCTGTTGACTCTGCTCAAACAGGCGCGCGCCTTTGGGCTGGGCTGTGTGCTGGTCACCCAGAACCCGGTTGATTTGGATTACAAAGGGCTGACCAACGCCGGCACCTGGTTTATTGGCAAGCTTCAGGCTGAGCGCGACAAAGCCCGCGTGCTCGATGGGTTGAAAGGGGCCATCGCCCAGGCCGGCGGCAAAAGCGGCGCGGACTACGACAGCATTATCAGTAAACTGGGCAACCGTGTCTTTTTGCTGCACAACGTCCACAGCGATGGGCCAATAGTTTTTCAAACCCGCTGGGCTATGAGCTATCTGCGCGGCCCGCTTACCCGGCCCCAGGTTAAACAGTTAATGGACAGCCGCAAGCAGGCCGCTCCGCCGCCCGCCCCGGCTGTTTCCGCGCCGCCGCCCGCTGCCGCGGCCGCAGCAGCCGCGGCGACTGCCGCCCCACCGTCCCCACCCGCCGCTGCAACCGGGCCGGCAACGCCCGCGGGCTTTTCGGCCATCGCCCCCACTCTCGACTCCAGCGTGCCGCAGGTTTATCTGCCCGCCGAGGTGCAGGAGCGGGCTGCCGTACGCCAGCTCAGCCAGGATGCCGGAACGCAAATTGAAGTTGAGCGCGTCCAGTTTGTTTACGAGCCGGCAATTATTGGCAGCGGCGAGGTGCGTTTTGTGGATCGCAGCCGCAACCTCAACGAACAGATTGACAAACTGCTGCTGGCCCCCGCGCCGGAAGATTTGCCGCGCTTTGAATGGGATCGGGCCGAGCGGTTGAAATTAACCGCCCGCGATCTGCTGAGCCGGCCGGAACAGGCCGATCCTGACCAGGGGCCGTTCTTCGCGCCGATTCCGCCGGGCCTCAACAACAGCCGCGAGCTGAAATCTCTGGAAAAGAAACTCTCGGATTGGCTGTATTACAACAGCAAGCAAACTATTACCGTACACAAAGAGTTGGGGCTGTTCCAGCACCCGGAAGAATCCGAGCGGGATTTTCGCATCCGCTTGCGGCAGGCCGCCCGCGAAGCCCGCGACGCCGAAGTGGACAAACTGGAGCGAACTTACGAGCCAAAAATCAAACGGCTGGAAGATAAGCTGCGCAAAGAAGAACGCGAACTGGCCGAGGGAGAAGCCGAATATTCGGCCCGGCAGCAGGAACAGTGGGTGGGCATTGGTGAAAGTGTGCTCGGCTTTTTTATGGGCCGGCGCAGCACCCGGGCAGTGAGCAGCGCCATGAGCAAACGCCGCATGGCCAACAGAGCCTACGAGGACATTGAGGAATCCAAAGCGGCTATCGCTGAAATGCAAAAAGACATTGCCGAGTTGGAAACGGAACTAAAAGAGGCCAGCGAGGAAATCACCAGCAAATGGGAAAACGCGCTGGAAAACCTGACCACCGAAGAGATTACCCCGCGCCGCACCGATGTTAACGTGCGGTTGGTGGCGTTGGCCTGGGTGCCGTCGTGGCTCATCACCATCAACGATGGCCACCGCTCCCGCACCGACGCCGTACCGGCCTATTCGGTGCCGGCGTAAGTCCCCAAAAATTAGAGAGGGGGTGGACGGCTGCGTTGTCCACCCCCTCTCTATTATCTTTACGGTTTGGCGGCGGGATCACACCCCGGCACGCCGCGAGCCGGCCACTCGCCAAATGAGCCGGTCCACACAATATCACCGCGAGCAAACAGATTGAGCGCCTCGGCCAGCGGCAGCGACTCTTTGCCACCCTCAAAACGGGCCACCGGATTTTCCCGAATCAGCACAAACGTGCCGCCATCGACCTTAAACAGCACATTGTCGCTGCCCAGCACAAAATCGCCGGCGTGCGGACCAAGCACGTTGCCCGCCACCACCCCCGGCAACAGATGATTCAGCCCGCCGTTAGAGGCACAGGTGTTAGACGCTTCGTGATGAACCACCAGCGGGATTTTATCGAGCACTTCCTGCACTTTGGGATTGGCGGCATCGTACGCCAAAAACGGGGCCGGCATTACCGGCAGATTGGCCAGCAGGTCGCGGTCCACATCGATCAACTCCGGGTCACCGCTCACCCACAGCTCGTCCGGCCCATTTTTCACCAGTAACCAGCCACCATCATCGTTTTTACCGGTGACCACTACCTCGGTTTTTTCTGGCAGACTGCCAATTTTGGGATAACTGGTGCTCGGCCCTTCGCGGCCGTTGATCGCAGTCCGGGTGATGGCGGTCACTTCAGCCGGGGCCGCCGCGGCAGGTTCCGCAGCAGCCGATTCTTTCTGAGTTGCGGCAACCGGCTCGGCGACGGCGTTTTGGGTGCTACCGGCCGTGGGAGTGGCGATGGGCGCAGCGGGTTGGGCGGCGTTTTCGGCCGGGGCCGGCAGCGATGGTTCGGCCGGCGGCGTGCTCCGTGAAAAGAGAAACAGGCCGGCCAAAATCAGCGCGATGATTACCAGTACCGCCACGCCAATCAACATTGGATTAGATTTAGATTTTGACTGCATTGTACGCTCCTTCCGTCAATAAAATAATGAATTTAATAAACTTAAACCCACTATACTATTTATTGACCGGAGGTACAATACAACATTTGCTGTATTCTGCGGGCAGGCTCAACTACCCGCCGGGCGGGAGCGGGTACTCCCCACCGATTCCCACCCCGGTTTTGGCTCAATGCGGTTGGAATTTGTTGAAGTTAAGTTTATTTATCCTTGCCACCGCGCAATTGGCTGAGCATATTTTCTGTTTCACGGGCCGCAATTTCCCGCGAACCAAGGCCAAAGGCCAGGGCGATGGCCAGCGCAATTGCCCCGAGCAACAGGCCAAACGCCAGATTGACAATATCGTCGGCCACACCCATTTGCCGCAGGCCCATCGCCGCTGCCAGTACAATGATGGCCAATCGGGCCGCCTGGGCCAGCAAATTAGCGTTAGCTCCGGCAGTGCTCATAATCACTTTGTGCGCAAAATTGGCCAGCCACAGCCCCAGCCCAAAAATAATGATGCCCAGCAACACCTGCGAGGCAAAAACCAAAAAGTCGGCCACCAGTGAGGCCACAACGGCAAACCCAAGGATTTCGGCGGCCTGGATGGCGGCAAAAATAAGCAGGCCGATCAACACCAGGTAGCCCACAATTTCAGATGGCGTCACCTGCCCCTCAGCCGGTTCGGCGCTGCCCAGGCCAATCAGTCCCAGCACTTTGTTAAAGCCAACGCCGGCCAGCACGTTGGTCACCAGCCCGGCTACCAGCCGGCCAATAATGTACGCCGCGGCAATAATAATCATCGCTCCAAAAACGTTGGGCACTGCCGCCAGCAAACTGGTGAGCATATCCGTGGCCGGGCGAGAGATGGCATCAATTTGCAGCGCGTTCAACCCGGAAACGATGGCCGGAATCAGGATCAGCGCGTAAATCACCAGCCCCACAATGCCCGATAACGACTGCGTTTCGCCGGCAGCGCCCAAACCAACCCGCTGGCCCAGTTTATCGACGCCAACAGCAACCAACAGCCCAACCACAATCTGGCGGATAATGCGGGCAATGAACCAGCCCACCAGCAGGATCACTGCTGCCCCGAGCACGTTGGGCAAAAAGCCCAGCAGGGTATCAACCATATCCTGCACCGGGCCGAGCAACCCTTGCATATCCAGCGCCCCCAAAACAGCCGGCAAAAACAGCAAAAATACAAACCAGTAAATTACATTGGCCACTGTTTCGCTGAGCGGCGGCTGCTGGCCGGCTTGCAGCCCGGCCTGCTGCCCCAACCGGTCATCGAGTTTGAGCATCCCCAGCCCCTTTGAGACCACAAACCGGAGCAGCGTGGCCACCACCCAGGCCACCAGCAACAACACGCCGGCGCCCAACAAATTGGGCACAAACAAGGCCAGTTGGGTCAACAGGCTATTGAGCGGGTTGGTAACAATGGTCAGCCCCAGCGCCTCAAAAAAGGCCACCAGCACAAACAGCATAATAATCCAGAAAACAGCCCGGGAAACACCCTGCTCAACGGCGTTGCCAGCGCTGGCATCTTTAAAGCCCAGTCGTTCCGCCAGCGTATTATCTACCGACGTTTTACTGAGCAGTTTGCCAATGGCTGCGGAAATAATGAGCGCCAGCAGCCAGCCGCCAACCAAAATGACGATGGCCCAGACTAGACTCGGCAAAAAATTACCAAACGTTTGCCAGATTTGGTCCAGAAAAGTTTGCATGGTTCACCTCCTGCTATTAATTTTGAATGACATGAAATATGTTTGTAGCCAGGCGTGCGCCCGGTGAATACCCTACAGGTTGCAGCAACCAAACACGGGTATTGGCTGCCAACAGTGGCATCGAAGTTGGATTTTACGTTGTTCTCAACGAATTTTTGTTAGAGGTACACTGGCAAATGAGGTTGTATCGTAAGTATACCACAATACCGCCAAATTCCAAAAAATGGATGTGCAATTTCTGGATATATCCTGTACAACCGTTGCTTTAGTCGATAACCTGATTATCAGCCGCAGCGGTACGCTCTGTAAAATCACCCCCGCAAAATGGACATTTTCCGCTTCAACACTATTATTGTGAAAAAAATGTGGAGGTGCTGCATGTCTCATATCAAGTTAAAAACCGCAATTCCTGGCCCCAAAAGCCAGGACCTGCTGGCCCGGCGAGCGGCCGCCGTGAGCGCCGCCCTGTACCAATCGGTGCCGATTGCGGTGGCGCGGGCAGCCGGCTCGCTGGTAGAAGATGTTGATGGCAACATTTTGCTCGATCTGGTGGGCGGCATCGGCGCGCTGGCCGTGGGGCACGCTCCTGCCGCCGTAACCGAGGCCATCAAAGCCCAGGCCGATAAGTACCTCCATTTTTGCGCCATTGTGGGCAACTACGAACCCTACGTGGCCGTGTGCGAACAGCTCAACGCCATCACTCCCGGCGATTTTCCCAAAAAGACGCTGCTGGCCAATGGTGGCGCGGAGGCCGTGGAAAACGCCGTCAAACTGGCCCGGGCCTACACCAAGAAAAGCGCCGTTATCTGTTTTGAGGGTGCGTATCACGGCCGCAGCAACCTGACCATGGCGCTTACCAGCAAATACGCGCTGTTCAAAAAAGGCTTTGGTCCCTTTGCCCCGGAAATTTACCGCCTGCCCGTACCCAATATGTACCGCACCCCACCGGGCATGTCGCCGCAGGAGTATCTGGAGTGGACAATGTGGAATCTGGATAACGCGCTGGTGGCTCACGTAGACCCCGGCGCGGTGGCGGCCATCATCATCGAACCGATTATCGGCGAGGGTGGTTTTATCCCGGTGCCGGCCCCGTTTTTGCGCAAAATCCGGCAGATTTGCGACCAGCACAATATTGTGATGATCGCCGACGAAGTGCAGAGTGGGTTTGGCCGCAGCGGCCGGCTATTTGCCATTGAGCACAGCGGCGTGGTGCCGGATTTGATGATTACCGCCAAGTCGCTGGCGGCGGGCACGCCATTGAGCGCGGTTACCGGCCGCGCCGAAATTCTGGACGCGCCGCATCTGGGCGGAGTGGGCAGCACCTACGGCGGCAATCCGCTGGCCTGCGCCGCCGCGCTGGCCGCCATCGATCTGATCAACCGCCCCGAAACGCTGGCCGCGGCCAATCGCATCGAGGCGCTGGTGCGGCAAACATTTGAGCCGCTCCAGGCCCAACTGCCGGTGCTGGGCGATGTGCGCGGCTGCGGAGCGATGATGGCTCTGGAATTTGTGAAAGACCCGGCCAGCAAAGAGCCGTGGCCAGACTTTGTGCTCAGCGTGATTCAAAAATGCACGGCGCGGGGCGTCATCCTGCTGCGGGCGGGGTTGTACAGCAACTGCATCCGGCTGCTGCCGCAACTGCAAATTCCAGAAGATCAACTGCGCGAGGGGCTGGCCATTATCGCTGATTCGATTACAGCCACAGCAGCGGAAATGCAATGAGCGACGAGTTTATTGTTGTCAACAGCAGCCTCGACAAAATAGAGGAGCTGGAGCAGGTGCAGCGGGCCTGTTTCCCTTCGCTGGCAGAGGACGAAATTATTACCGCCCGGCACTACGCCGCCCACATTCAACGCTTCCCGGAAGGGCAATTTATGGCGCTTAATCCGGCCGGGCGGGTTGTGGCCTGTTCTACCGATTTTATCACGACGGTTGATTTCAACCACATTAACCACCGCTTTATTGACATAATGGACAATATGTGGCTGGGCCACCACAACCCGCAGGGCGACTGGCTCTACGGCGCAGACATCGGTGTGCTACCGGAATATCGCCGCCGCGGGATTGCCAAACTGCTGTACCGGGCGCGCCGCGATTTGATCCGGCGGCTCAATTTGCGGGGACACGTGGCCGGTGGCATGTTCAAGGGCTTCGGGGCGGTCAAACACCGGATGTCAATTGAGGAGTACGCGGCCAAAGTAAAAGCCGGCGAACTGTTTGACCCAACCGTCAGCGTGCAGATGCGGCAGGGGTTTGAGATTTACGGCATCATTTATGATTACGTGGATGATCCAAGCTGCGACAACAAAGCCGCGTTCATTGTTTGGCCCAACCCGGATTATCAGGAAAAATAAACGGCGGGCAGAAAAACACAGGGGGCCAAATTGGCCCCCTGTTCTCTGTTTTTAGCGGAACGGTTTGTTCAGTTTTGGCGATGCGTTTCGGCTGAAGCAACCTCGGCCTGCCGAACCGGCGCAAAATGCTCTTTATCGTGCGCTCGCACCAGCAAAACGGGCACGCCGGCCCCACGCAGCACTTTATCGGCGACACTGCCGTACACCCAGCGCTGCAACCCGGAGCGGCCATGCGTGGCCATAACAATCAGGTCGATGGGATGCTCGCGGGCATATTCGATGATTGTTTCGGCCGCCAGCCCCATTTCAACCACCAGTTCGGTTTTTACATCGGGGCAATTGAAGCGCTTGCAAATATCCTTTAAATAGCGCATGGCCAGCACCCTGTGGTTATCCCACTGCTGATCAACAAATATAGGATGACCGGTTTCGGCGGCCAACACGGTTTCAATGGGCGGGATAACGTGGAGAAGGGTTAACCTTGCCTGATTGAGTTTGGCCAGGCTAAAGGCATCTTCCAGAGCCAGCTCCGCGAGTTCCGAGGTATCGAGGGGCACCAACATATGTTTATAAGTTTTCATTGCAAGACTCCTTTGTCAGTTGCAAATTTATGCCAGTAAACTTGGCGGATTAACTTCAGTATACCACAATTTCAGGCTGTTGCAGCCACCGGCCTGCCAATCGATTTTGGATTTTTGATTTTGGATTTTTGATTTACAAAATTAATTACGCGCCACGTAACACGAATGACGAATGACCAATGACGTTTTACGCAACACACACTCAAAACTCAAAACTCAAAACTTAAAACTTAGACTCCCCCAACCCACCGAACTCACCCA
Source organism: Anaerolineae bacterium (assembly GCA_022071955.1). Classification (GTDB taxonomy): domain Bacteria; phylum Chloroflexota; class Anaerolineae; order 4572-78; family J111; genus J095. The sequence continues at coordinate 80,443 of JAJVIM010000032.1, read as the reverse complement.
GCTTCTTCACTCTTCATCCTTTACGCCGCACTCAACACACTAAACACTCGGCTCCGCGCCCGATTGCAGCCGGTCAAAATCTGCCGGCCAGCGGGTGCTCTCGCTGTACCGAGCGCCGCGCAGGTCTACATCTTCAAGATTGGCCCGAGAAAAATTAGCCCCGGTCAGGTCGGCGCCGCGCAAATCTGCGCCGCGCAGGTTGGCCTTAAAAAAGTCCGTTTCTCGCAGATTGGCGTTGCGCAAGTTGGCCCGGCTCAAATCTGCGCAAAAAAGATCAGCTTTGCGCAGATCAACCCGGCGTAAATCGGCCCGGCTGAGGTTGGTGCGACACAACTGCGCGCGCTGCAAATCCTGATCCTGCAAATCCCGGCCAACTCCGCCCGAATTGACAAGTTCCCAAACTAAATGCCATTTTTCGCTGATTTGAGTGGTGCTATCCAGGCGCGCACCGTTGAGGTTTACCCCGCGCAGATTGGCTCCGGTCAGGTTAGCGCCAATCAGGTTAGCGCCGTGCAGGTTGGCCTGCACCAACATGGCATCGGTGAGTACAGCGTGGTCCAGCAGGGCATCCTTTAAATTTACGCTGCGCAAATCGGCCCGGTCCAAATTGGCCCCGGTGAGGTGAGCCAGTTGCAGGTTGGCCTGGCCAAGATCGGCGCCGTGCAGGTTGGCCTCACTCAGATTGGCCCGGCGACAGTTGGCCATTCGTAGCCGGGCGCGGCTGAGGTCACATTCGCCCAGATTGGCCCACATCAAATTTGCGCTGCTCAGATCGGCCTCGGCCAGGTAAGCGCCGGTAAAAATAGCACCGCTGAGGTTAGCACCCTGCAAATCGGCGTGGTGCAGGCTGGTTGGCGCTGGCGCGACATCCCGATCGGCGGCGGGAGTTTCCAGATTGGCCCCGCTTAAATCGGCCCCTTTGAGGGTGGCCTGATTGAGATTAGCGCCGCTCAAATTAGCCCACATCAGATTGGCCCGGGTCAGGTCAACCTGGCTCAGGTCGATCAGGCTGAGATTGGCATCGCTAAAATCCGGCGCTTCTCCCTCTTCGCGGGCCTGCCGCACAGTTTCCAGAATTTCTTCGCGGGTTAGTGTTTCGGTTGACACAACAGTTCCTGCAGATAATTGTAGGCTGTATTGTAGTTGATAATCTAGCATAACCAAACCAGGCCCGTCAATAATGGTTTTCTAATACAGCTCTTACACTGCTCTAGCAAAAATCTAACAGTGGGCTTTTATCATACGGGTAGAAATTTGGAAACACACTTTAATCTGCTGTGGAAATCAATTAGTAAAAAAAGTGGAGGCAAAAATGTACAGATATCGACCTTTTGGATTTTATCAGTCTGCCAACCCGTGGCGAGAAATTGAGCAACTGCAACGCGAAATGAACCGTGTTTTCGGTGCAATGAGCCCGGCGTGGCAAACCAGAGTTGCGCCCAGCTATCCGGCCATCAACGTTTGGACCAATGATGAAGGCATTGTGGTTACGGCCGAACTGCCCGGCGTAAACCCGGACGACATCAACATTGCCGTGGTTGGCAAAACTTTAACGCTGAGCGGTTCTCGCCAGACCAACGAATTGAACGATGGCGACAAATATCATCGCCGCGAGCGCCGGCAGGGCAAGTTCACCCGCACGTTTGAACTGCCGTTCACGGTAGAAGCCGATCAGGTAGACGCCGTCTTTGAAAAAGGTGTTTTGCACATTTCTCTGCCCCGTGCCGAGGCCGAAAAACCGCGCAAAATCAGCGTCAAAAGTGCAAACTAATCGAGATTAAATAAGATAAAGAGGTGCAACGATGGCAAGCGAAATCAAAGAATTAGAAGCTCAAGCTGTTGAAAAACAGGAAGTTGATGTGGCAGAAGGCGCCGAACGCACTCGCCCCGGCAAGGCCTACGTGCCCCGCGCCGACATTTACGAAACCGACAATTCACTGGTCATTGTGGCCGATATGCCCGGCGTTGACGACAGCTCGGTGGAAATCACCCTCGAAAAGAACGTGCTGAGTTTGAAAGGGTTTGTCGATTTTACCCCGCCCGAGAACTTTGGCCTGGCCTACGCCGAGTACGAAGTAGGCGACTTTGAACGCACTTTCACCCTCTCGGATGATATTGACCGGGATAACATTGAAGCGACAATTAAAAATGGCGTGCTGCGGGTCTTTTTGCCCAAAGCCGGCCCGGCCCAGGTCAAGAAAATCTCTATCAAATCCGCCTGATACCTGGCCAGTCAAAAAAAGACACCCCGTCAATATTGGCGGGGTGTCTTTTTTTACATAACCAGCCAGAAACCTTAAAGCATTATATTTTAATGCAAACTTAATGTCTTCTAAGCAACTAAATAGCTCAAACCCGGCGAAAGTGTGTTATACTACATCTGTACCTTTCTAACTTTTCACAGCGTCAACTTTAACAACCAGCTCACCAATAACTCAAACCAAAGCCCGCATTTTACCAGCTCTGGCGGCAAGGGCCAGAGCTGGTATTTTGTTGCTGAGGGGAGCCTGGCCATAAACGCAACTGGGGCTGTATGATTAAAGGATATAATTTATGACAAAACTTGCGGTTATATCTGATGTTCATGGCAATCGCGCGGCTCTGCAAGCGGTGCTCACAGATATCGATAAGCTGGGCCACGTGGATCATCTGTTAAACCTGGGCGATCTGGCTGTTTTTGGCCCCGATCCCGCGGGAGTGCTCACATTGCTGCAGCACTACCCGCCAATGCTAACGATTATGGGCAACACCGACCGGTATCTGGTTGAGAAACAATATCCCGGCGAACCGGGCGGCACCGATTGGCAGTCGCAGGTGCTGGCCAGTTTTCCGTGGACCGCCGATCAACTGGGGCCAGACGGACTCGCCTATTTAGAAACGCTGCCCGCCCGCCAATATTTGCAACTGTCAGCCGAACATGCCATTCTGGCCGTCCACGGCTCGCCACGTAGCGACGAAGAAAATATGAAACCCGATACCTCGCCCGCGGAACTGAACGAAATGATGACAAATACCCCGCCGCACAATTTACTGCTGTGCGCTCACACACACCTGCCGTTTGACCGAATGATTAATGGGCGCAGGTTTGTCAATGTGGGCAGTGTGGGGCTGCCATTTGATGGCGACCCGCGAGCCAGTTACGCAGTGATAACTCTTCAGCCGCGGGGTAAATACCACATCGATCTGCGCCGGGTTTATTTTGATGTTGAAGCAGTGGTAAAAGAGCTTGAAAGCGTTGGCCACCCAACCGCCGAAGTGGGGGCTTACAACCTGCGCCACGCCCGGCCGCTGGGCAGCAAATTGGTGTACACCGAAAAAATGCGCCGCGGCACCGACAAATTTGCGATTATCAACAAGAAAAATTTCTATCGATGACTTAATCCGGCTCATATTTTCATTTGAGCGTTAACCGTGATCACCAACCTGTAACCAGTGCCACCAATCGTGCAGGATTTTGGTGATAACCCGCCGTTCAGTTTCCGTTTGCCAATAAGTTTCCTCGTAATTATGCGTGTAAGTGAGCCGCACCAATTGGGCATCGAGTTGATGCAGCCGGTCGCCCAACATTTCTTCCAGATGCGTTGACTGGCGCGCCGGACAATGCAGCAGCCGTTCCAAAACCTCGGCCTCACAGCGCACCGGCTCCAACTGCAAGCAGCGACACCAGCTCAACGGATTCCACACCGTATCAGAATCGGGCAGGTGGTCATCCAAATAACTTTGGATTGCACACAGGCGCTGCTGCAAAAAACGCGCCTCCAAATCCGCCAGCGACCCGTTAATAAATTTCAGGTTGCCGTTCAACCGTTCATTGTGACCATTTTTTGGTTGTGAGGTCATCAATGCGCTCCTTTGAAAATAGGCTTCAGGAGTCAGAAATCAGGGATAGGGGCAGAAATCATAAGTCGGGTTTGCAGCCCAACAGCTACGCGACAAGCATAACCTGCGGATCAGCGAATGCAGGGGCGCCTCGCGAAGCGCCCCAACCCAATTTTCATTTGCGTTACAGCGGGAGTCCAAAACCTCAGTTTTGGACTCCATTAATTTCAGGCATATCCTGTTTTAATTATCGGCGCGGCCTACCGCCAGCTCAACACCTTTTCATCGACAAAATTGTACTGAATATCCAACTGCTCGCTGACCGCCGGAGCAAACATCGGGCGGGGGTTAGAGCCGTCGGCGGCCATCACCCACACTTCCCAACGGCCGCTGCGGTCGGTGAGAAAGGCAATTTGCGTGCCATCCGGCGACCACGCCGGCGAAACATTATTCCACTGTTTGTTGTCGCCGCCGGGCAGCAGCGGCGCGTACAGCGGCGTTTTGGTCAACTGCACCCGGCCCGTGCCATCGGCGTTGAGCCGGTAAATATTGTAGCCATCGCCGCCGCCCGGCTTGCCCACCGACACGGCCAGATAGCGGCCATCCGGTGAAAACACCGGCGAGCCATCGCCCAGATTATCGGTTATCGGCTGGCTGGCGTTGCGGTTAACATCTACCTGCACCAGCCCGCGCCCGCCATCGGACACAATCCGCCACGGCTGAGCCGGGTCCCACGCCGGCCGAAACGCGTACGTCCCGCCGTCCATATCCTCAAACGAGCCATCGGCCACGTTGACAACGCGCAAACTCCAGTGCGGGTCGGGCGGAAACGTATATTTCAGATACGGAATTTGCCCCACCACTTTGCCGCCTCTCACCACCGGCTCATAATCAACCTTAACCCCCTCGGCATTCCACGGCACTTTTTCCGTCGCATCCCGATGTTTCGACAGGTCAATGGCTACGTTCTCGTCGGTGAGCCGGCCTTCGTGCTGAAAATTAATCACGATCTGCGCGCCATCCGGCGACCACTCCGCGCCTTTGGGCTGCTTCACAAATTCCAACAGTTGGCGCTCGTCCGTGCCATCGGTATTGATCACCCACAGCGAGCCGGGGCCGGCTTCGCCCTGCGCCCAGCGGGTAAAGGCCACCTGCCGCCCATCCGGCGACAGCGCCGGGTCGAGGCCGTGGGTCAGTTGGCGCAGCCCGCTGCCATCGGCGTTGATCAGCATAATTTTGCCGCCGCTGCTGGTTTGAAAGACCAACTGCCCTTGCCTGGCCGAGGCCTCATCTGCCGCCGGGTTGCTGGCCGGGGCGGCGGCCTGTTGCGGCGCGGGGGCGATGGGCAGGCCCAGCAGCGGGTTGCTCAACGTGAGGTGCAGCAGCTCGGCCCAGCCGCTATCGCTGCCGCCCACCGGCTGCACCAGCGCCCAACTGCGCCCCTCATTCACGCCGATAACGCGCACCAGGCTGTTGATCGGCAGCAGCCCCGCGGCGGGATGAAAAATGCCGGGGCCGCGGCGCAGGCCGACCTCGTTGGCGTTGACCCAGGCGGTGTAAACCGTGGGCGCGCCCGCCAGCGCGCTATCGATTTGCAGATCGGCCAGTGCGGCCCAGCCCTGCCGCGAGTGCTGCGGCTGCACCAGCGCCCACTGCCGGCTGGCGTCCAGCCCCAATACCGCCAGCGGTTCCAGCGGCTCGGTCAGCTCATCGATGGGCGCAAAGCCCGTTCCGGGGCCGGGCCGAATCTCCGTTTTGGCCGCCGCCAGCCTGGCCGCAGCGATGGACGTCAGCGCCGTAAGCGGTTGCGTGCTGCGTGTTGCGTCGGCGTCAGTGGTCATTGGTAGTTGGTTATTTGTCATTTGTCCCTGGTCACTGGCCGCATCCTCAGCAACAAAATTTACATCTGGAGTCTGGACTCTGGAGTCTGGACTCTGGAGTCTGGACTCTGGAGTCTGACTCCTGACATCCGTCAGCGCAATTTTGGGAAACGGCGTGGCCGTTGGCGCTGCGACTACCGCCGCCGGCGTGGGCCAATCGGTGAGCGGCTGGAGGTCGGCTTCACTGGCTTCAGCCGCCGCGCAGCCGGATAAAAGTAACGTCAGTATAAAAATAAAGGAAATAAATTTTTGGTTCATTGGTTTCGCCTTGATTTGTTGTCCCTCACCCCCTGCCCCCGCTACCTCTGGAAGAGGGGGTTTACTTTTTGTGGGTAACGCCTACACAGTTTGCGGTTCTGCGGCGGCGGAGTCCGCCTCGCGGCCCAGCACTTTGCCGGCCAGCGCGTTCACCCGGCTGCCGGCCCAATCGAAGAAGTTGTAAACCACCGGCACCAGAATCAGCGTCAGCAGCGTGCTCGACACATTGCCGCCGATGACCACCGCCGCCAGCGGGGCGCGCAGTTCCGCGCCGGCGCCCTGGCCAAACAGCAGCGGCAGCAGCGCAAACACAATGGCAAACGTAGTCATCAAAATGGGGCGCAGCCGCAGCCGCCCGGCTTCGATCAACGCTTCGCGGCGGCTGTAACCGCGCTCAAAACGCAGGATGTTGGTAAAATCGACCAGCAGAATGGCGTTTTTAACCACAATTCCGGCCAGCATAATGATGCCCAGCAGCGACATCACATTGAGCGTGTTGCCGGTGAGCCACAGCCCGCCAAACGCGCCCACCAGCGTCACCGGCAGGGCAAACATAATGGCCAGCGGGTGCAGCCAGTTTTGGTACTGCGCCACCAGCAGCATGTAAATCAGCAAAATAGAGAGCAGCAGCGCCTCGGACAACTGGGTGAATGAGTCGCGCTGGATGTCGGTTTGGCCGGCAAAATCAAAGCCGTACCCGGCGGGGAAATCGATGCTGGCCGTGAGCGCCTGCTCGATGTCGTTGGCCACGTCGGCGGAACCGCGCCCGCTGGCCCCGGCAATGATCGTCAGTTCCGGCTGGCGGCCGGCCCGGCTGATGCTGGCCGGCGCGCGCGTTTCTTCCACGGCGGCCACCTGCCCCAGCGTTACCCGTTCGTTGGCCAGGTAAGCCAGCGGCAGTTGCAATAGTTGCCGCGGGTTGGCGCGGGCCTCGGCGGGCATGCGCAAGATCAGGTCAAGGTCATCGCCCTGCTCATCCAGCTTAACCGTGCCCATCTGCGCCCCGTTCACGGCGATGCGCAGCGTGCGGGCAATGGCAGCCGGCGACAGCCCCACATCTTTGGCCCGGCGGCGGTCAATGACCAGCCGCGTTTCCGGCGAGCGGGCCGCGCCACTGTTGCGGATATCCGTGGCCCCCGGCACGGTGCGGATCACGGCCTCGGCCTGCCGGGCCAAATCGATGAGCTTTTCCTGGTCCGGCCCGTACAGCCGCACCTGAATATCGTTGGTCAGGCCGGAAACGGCGGTGTTCAGCAGCAGCGACACGGTAGCGTCGGGGATTTGCCGGACAACCGGGCGCAGGGCGCGGACTACCTCGCTGGTGCTGCGGGAGCGATCACTTTTATCTACCAGCCGCACGGTGAGCACGGCGTTGTTGGCGCTGGCGCTATCGGCCAGCAGCGCGTTGCCGGCTTTGGTGCCCACCTGGGTAATAATCATCGCCGTTTCCGGCACTTCGGCGCGGATAAGCTGCTCGGCGCGGCGGGCGGCCCGGTCGGTGGCGGCCAGATTGCTGCCGGCGGGCATTTCTATGCCCACGGTGATGAGGCCGTCATCTTCCTGCGGCAAAAACTCCGCGCCAACCACGCCGCCAACCACCAGCCAGATACCGGCAACCAGCGCCCCGGCGGCTATCAGCACGGCCAGCAACTGGGTAAAGGGATTGGCCAGCGTGGCGCGCAAAATGGCGGCGTACAGGCCGGCCAGCCCGTCAAACAGGGCTTCCCACAGGCGGATAAAACGCTGCCACAGCCAGCCCACCGGGCTAAACAGCAACGCCAAAACTTTGCGCAGGCCGGTGGGCGGGCGGCGCTCGGCATCTTCGGCTTTGAGCCAGCGCGCGGCCAGCATCGGCGTGAGCGTAAAAGAAATCAGCAGCGAGAAAATGGTGGCGGCGGCAATGGTGATGCCGTAGCTAAAAAACATCTGCCCGATGATGCCGCTCATAAAGGCCACCGGCAGGTAAACCACCACAATTACCGCGGTAATGGTAATGGCGGCCATGCCAATTTCGGCCCGGCCCTCAATGGCGGCATCTGCCGGCGATTTGCCCATTTTCAGGTGGCGCTCGGTGTTTTCCAGCACCACAATGGAGTCGTCCACCAAAATGCCGATGGCCACCGTCAGCGCCATCAGGGTAACGGTGTTCAGGCTGAAGCCCTGCCACCACATAATTAAAAACGTGGCAATCATTGAGGTAGGCACAGACAGCATCACAATGACGCTGCTGGTGATGGTGTGCAAAAAGAGCAGCATCACAATGCCGGTGATGATAATGGCCAGCAGCAGGTCTTCTTCCACGGCGGTCACGGACTCGCGGGTAAAGGCGGTGTCATCAATGGCGATGCTGAGGCTGGCGCTGGCCGGCAGGTTGGGCCGGAAGTCATCGACGGCGACGCGCACCGCGTCGGCCACGTCAATGGCGTTGGCGTCGCTGGTTTTAACAATGGTCACCAGCACCGCTGCCTGCCCGTTAAAGCGCACCATGCGGCTGGCGTCTTCAAAGCTGTCCTGCACCGTGGCCACGTCTTTGAGATAAACGTTGCCGCCGCTTTCAAGCAGACCGGTGGGGAGCTGCGCGGCCACATCCTCCGGGATGGCCGGCAGCGGCAGTTGATAGAGCAAACTCGGCCCGCCGGCGACGACAATATTTTCAATGTCGCTCAGGCTGGCAAACTCGCCCACCGAGCGGACGGAATTTTTTTGCATGCCCTGGTCAATGGAGCCAACGGGAAAGGTGACGTTTTCCTGTTGCAGCGCCTGGGCCACGTACTCCACCGGCAGGCCGTAGGCGGCCAGTTTGGTCGGGTTGGCGTACACCTGCACCTGGCGCTCTCGCCCGCCGGCCACGCTCACCGAAGCCACGCCGTTGATGGCTTGCAGCCGGTCTTTCAGTTTGCCGTTAGCGATGTCGTACAGCGCGTCGCTGCCCTGCGGCCCGCTGAGCACAATTTGCATGATCGGCGTGGCGTTGATGTCGGCCTTAACAATGGTCGGCTCTTCGGCCTCCGCCGGCAGGTCGCCGCGGATGGCGTTCACCTGCCGCGAAACATCGATGGCGGCCTGGTCGCCGTTGATGCCTTCTTTAAATTTGATGACCACGTAACCGTAGTTTTCGTTGGCCTGGCTGGTAATCTCATCGATGCCGGCAATGCCGGCCACGGCGTCTTCAATTGGCTCGATGATGAGGCTGGAGACGTCGTCCGGCGACGCCCCGGCAAAAATGGTCACCACGCTGACGTAGGGGATGTCGGCCTTTGGCATCCGGTCGATGGAGAGCATGGTCATGGCCCGGTAGCCCATCACCACAAAAGCAAGGATGATCATGAGCATTGTCAGCGGACGTTTGATAGAGAGTTTGGTAAGTCCCATAGTTATTTCCGATTTTGGATTTTGGATTTACGATTGGCAATTAAGAATGGCGGGTAGCGGGTGGCGGGTGACAAATGACGCCACCCGCCACCCGTAACTCGCCACCTGCCTCACAGATTTGGCACCACGTTAACCACCGCGCCGTCGGTCAGGTTTGATTGGCCGGCGATGACCACGTTGTCGCCGGCTTTGAGGCCGGACATGATTTCAATCTGGCTGTCGGTGGACAGGCCGGTGGTCACGAGGCGCTGTTCGGCCACGCCCGCGGCGTTAATCACAAACACCGCCGGCTGGCCATCAACCTGCGTCACCGCCGCCAGCGGCACCAGCAGAGTGTTGGTTTTTTCCTCGGCCAGCAGCTTGACATCGGCAAACATGCCGCCGTGCAGCAGGTTTTTCTCGTCCAGCGGGGTAACGGTCACTTTGAAGGTGTGGCTTTTGCTATCGGCGATGGGGGCCACGTTGGTGACCACCGCCGGAAAATCGACGCCGGGGTAGGCGCTGACCCGCAGCCCCACGGGCTGGCCTTTTTTCACCTGTCCCAGCCGGCTCTCTTCCACGTTGAGCGTCACCTCGGTTTGGGGCGAAATGAAGCGGCCCAACACCACACTGGAGCTGACCATGCTACCCTCGTCTACCACCAACTCGGCTACAACGCCGTCAAACGGGGCGGTGATGGTGGTGTATTCCAGTTGCAGTTGGGCCAGTTGCAGCGCGGCCTCGGCCTGTTTGATGCTGGCGCGGGCCAGATCAAAATCAACCGGGCGGAACGGCTTTTCGGCCAGCGCCAGATCGAGTTCACTTTTGACCACCTGCGCGTCGAGCGTGGCCGTTTTGCTGGCAGTGGGGTTGGTTTGCAGGTTGTAGGCGGCCAGCGCGGCTTCATAGCTGCTGGTGGCGTCTTCCAACAGCAACCCCTGTTTGGTCATCCCGGCCTGCCCGGCCCAGGCCACTTTATCGTACTCCGATTGCGCCAGCCGGACGGCAGCCTGCGCTTTGGCCAGGTTGGCAGCGGCGGTGGTGCGGGTGTCGTCGTTGGGGTTTTTTACGTCGGCCAGCGCGGCGCGGGCAATGGCAACGGCGGCGCGGGCGGCGGCCAGTTCTTCCGGGCGAGCGCCCTCTTCCATTTTTTGCAGGGTGAGCTGCCCTTTTTCCAGCGCGGCCTCGGCCTGTTTGAGCTGCGCCCGGTACACATCCTGCTCAATGGCGGCGATGGAATCACCCTTTTTCACGGCGTCGCCTTCGGCCACAAAAATGCGGGTAACCTGCCCGGCCACGCGCGGCACCAGCCGCACATCTTTGGCGGCTTGCAGCGTGCCGGCGTAATTGAGCACCAGCGAAATGTCGCCAGTTTCAGCCGGGGCCACTTCGACGGGGACGCCGGCAGCGGGCGCGGGCGGCGCGGCTTCGGCCTGTTTGGCCACGGGGCCGCAGCCGGTAGCGGCCACCGCTGCGGCCAAACATAAAAATATCGCGATAAATGGGTTTTTCATTGAATAAACTCCCTTGAAAAATGAATTGCGAATTGCGAATGTAGGGGCGCTTCGCGAAGCGCTCCTACGCCAGATTTTTACTTGCGTTGCCGTACCATAATGTAGAATGTGGTCACAGGCCATTAGTCATTGGTCACTGGCAAATGAATAATGATCAGTAACCAATGACTAATATCTACTGCGCCGGCTCATCCGGCCCGGTATCGAGGCACGTCACCGACAGCAGCGGCAGCCCCAAACTGTACAGGCGATAGAGCAGGCCATGCAGCGCGGCCTGATCGACCACCGGGCCGGTGAAAACGGTGACCGGCTGGCCATACGCGTCGGTTTCCCAACTCAGCGACAGGTTATCAAACCAATCGGCCCAATCTTTATCGAGCCGGCCCTGCACGTTGATCTGGTATCGCGCCGGCTGGTCAAGAGACAGATGATGTTTGCACGGTTTCATGGCGGTTGCTCCACGGGCTGAAAGTCAGCTAATTTCCACGCCCAGTGTACCAGAGTCAACCGGCTATCACATCTAACCAAGGTTATAGGTAGGGTATAGATTTGGGGATATAAACAGAGCTGGCAGCAAACGACGAAGGATAAAGGATGAAGGACGAATGGCGACCCTGCGCCAGCGCAACGATGAATGAAAATTTGGCGTGTGGCGGGTTGCGGGTGGCGAGTGATTCGCAATTCGCAATTCGCTATTTTCAGAGGAGTATTTCTCTAATTCCTAATTCCCGGCTCCTGACTCCTACTTTCCAGCAGGCCCAATTCCGTGGCCAGCGCCACGGCCTGGGTGCGGCTGCTCACGCCGAGTTTGCCGTAAATATTATGGGCGTGCAGTTTGACCGTGCCGGCCGACAGCACCAACTCGCGGGCAATTTCCTGGTTGCTGTAGCCCTGAGCAATCAGATGCAGGACTTCCAACTCGCGGGGCGTGAGTGGTTCAACCAGATTTTGGGTGGGAGGGGCTGGTTTTTCCGGGGATGCCGATGGGGCAGGCTGGCCGGCTTCGGCCAGCAGTTTTTGGGCGTATTCAACCGCCGCGAGAGGCGCGGCCGGTTGGCCGGCAAACACTGCCAGCAGATTGAGCAGCGGCTGGCCTTCGTCCAGAAACAGGCGGACAAAACCTTCCGGCTCGGCCAGAGTGAGCGCCTGGGCCAACGCGGCAAAGGCGTCCGACGGTCGGTTTTGGGCAGAATGAGCCAACGCCAGCAAAATAAGCGCCTCAAGCTGATGCTTGCCGCGGCCGTCGCTGGCAGCAGCCCGTTCCAAACGATTGAGCAGCGGGATGGCCGTCGCGGCCCGCTGTTGGGCCAGCAAAATCCGGGCCAGAGTCAGATAATCTTCGGCGCGAAGCGGCGGCAACGGGTCGGCGGGGTCAAGCTGCTCGGCGTGCAGCCACAAGGCGGCTGCCGCCAGATCACCTTGCGCCAAACTCAGCCGCGCCCGGTGCGAGGCGACCGGCGGCATATCCCACGCTGAGGCTGTTTGGTATTGCAGCTCCACCTGCGCCGCCACCTGAATGGCCTGCTGCGCGCCTTCAAAATCACCTTTGGCCTGCCGCAGCCGGGCCAGCCCCAACTGACCTTCCAGCAGCATGCGCGGGTTGGCCGATTTGGGCGGCCGGGCCAGCACCCCGGCCAGGCGCTGTTCGGCGGCGTCAAGCCGGTTGCGCTCGCACGCCAGCCCGGCCAGGTGAACTTCGATCCAGGCTGATACCTGCATGGGGCGCTCGCCGACCATATGCTGAATTTGAGCGCACAGTGCTTCGGCCTGGTTCAGTTTGCCGCGCACCGTGAGCACTTCGGTGAGCCGCACCAGCGCGGCCAGCGCCAAAAACAGGTTATCGCCGGCCAACGCCAGATCGCTGGCCGCTTGATAGGCATGCGCCGCAGTTTCCACCTGGCCGCTCAGGTAGTGAGCTTCGGCCAGGCCCAGAGTCAGCAACATCCGCAGATGGCGCTCACTTTCTGGCAACAGCGCCAGCGCGTGCTGAGACAGCTCGATGGCCCGGGCCACACTGGCCGCATCCCCCTGCCCGCCGGCCACCAGCGCCCGCATGGCCATCACTTCACCCAGCAGCGCCTGGGTGCTGGCCGCCGGCAGCGCCGAATCTGGCGCGGCGAGCGATTGTTCGGCGGCCTGCAAAAACGGTTCAATGGCCTCAAACTGGCCGGTGAGGTACAGCACTTCGGCGCTGTACAGGCACAGCTTGGGCCGGCTGTACACCAGCTGGCGCGGCAACTGGTTGAGCCAGCCCTGCAGCGTGGCAAACTCGCCCTGCCGCCAGCAGATGGTGGGGCCAATGGCCTCGAGCAAAGGCGCAGCCTCGGCAAAATCCTGCGCCTGCAAAAAATGATGCAGCGCCTCAGACAGGTGATTTTGGGCCTGGTGCCAGCGCGCCGCCCGGCGATGCAGCTCCGGTTCCAGCTCCGGCCGGGTGTGGTGCAGCCGGTGGCGCAGCAGATCGGCAAAAAGCTGATGGTGGCGGTACCAGTGGCGCTGGTTGTCCAGCGGAATAATAAACAGGTTGGCCTGTTCCAGATACTCCAAAATAAAGGAGGAAGGGTAACCCCCTTGCAGGGGGCGGGGGAGGAAGGATGAGGCTTCAGAATTTGTTTTCGTTTCATCCCTGCCAAGGACGGCATCGCACAGAGAGCCGGTCAGCCGGTTTAAAATTGAGGTGTGCAGCAAAAATTCCTGCACGTGCTGCGGCTGGCGACCCAGCACCTCGTCAATCAGATAATCGGTAACAAACCGGTCATCGCCGGTAAAACGGGCGATAAAATCAGAGCGATCACCGTACTCCTGCATAGAATAGGCAGCCAGTTGCAGGCCGACAATCCAGCCTTCGGTGCGCTCGGCCAGGGCGACCACATCGGCGGCGGTCAGCTCCAGCCCCATCAGCCGGTTGAGAAAATCGGCGGCTTCCGCCTGCACAAAACGCAAATCCGAGGCCCGCACTTCGGTGAGCAGGCCGCGCGCCCGCAGCCGAGCCAGCGGCAGCGGCGGATCAACCCGGCTGATGAGGATAACGTGCAACTGCGGCGGCAGATAATCAAACAAAAAGGACAGCAGGTGATGCACCGGCGCGGCGGTGATTTCGTGGTAGTCGTCCAGCACCAAAATGGCGTCGGTCAGGTGGCGGGAAATATCGTTGATGATGACGGTGAGCAGCGACTCCACCTGCTCACTTTGGAACGCACCTTTGACCGTGGCCCCAATTTCCGGCGAAATCTGCTGCAGCGCGGCGATCAGGTAGTTGATAAAGCGGTTGGGGTCGTTGTCGCCGCTATCCAGCGACAGCCAGGCCACTTTGGACGGATGAAGGGTGAAGACAGAAGACTGAAGAGTGGATTGCCCCACTTCATCCTTCATCCTTCTGCCTTCATCCTTTTGATTGATCCAACTGCTGACCAGCGTGGTTTTGCCGAAACCGGCCGGAGCGCACACCAGCGAAATCCCGGGACGATGCTGCAAGCCGCGGTTCAGCCGCTCCAGCAACCGGGGGCGAACCACCAGCCCCGGCCGGGCCGGCGGAATATACAGTTTGGTGGCAATGAGCGGTGGGGTCATCGGTTCAAACGTTATAGCGCAAAAATTCCTTGAAAACGGAGCGGTCAAGCTCAAAATTGGCAGGGTAGGCCATAAAACCGCGATTGAGCCACGGTCGCTCCTGATCCCGGCCCAGCGATTGGATAACCCCGCCCGCTTCGGCAATCAGCAGATAGCCGGCAGCCACATCCCAGGGACTAATGTGCAGGGCCAGGGTGGCATCGGCCCGGCCGCAGCAAACATAGGCCATTTGCAGTGCGGTTGAACCGACCCGCCGCACCGCCTGAAATCGCTGCGAAAGCTGGCCAAACAGTTCGTACTTGGCCGGGTCGGCGTCCAAACCGGGCACGGGAAAATCGGTGAGCAACACCGCGGCCTGTTCCGTGGCGATGGCCTCAAACCGGATGGGCTGGCCGTTGAGCATTGCCCCGCCCCCGGCCGCGGCCGAGAACAGCTCGTTGCGCAGGGGATCGAACACAACGCCGGCCAGCAGTTGTCCCTGAAATTCCGCGCCGATGGACACGCAGAAAAAGGGAAAGCCGGTGGCAAAGTTGGTGGTGCCATCGATGGGGTCAACATACCAGCGCACCGCGCCGTTGCCCACCGCGCCGCCTTCCTCGCCCACAATCGCCGAATCGGGGTGATGTTCAAAAATGTATTGGGTGATGGTTTTTTCGGCGTTGCGGTCGTACTCGGTTACCAAATCGTAGAAAGCGGTTTTTTCGCTGGCGGTGACGCCGTGGGTGAAGCCTTCAACCAGCATTGGCCCGACTGCACGAGCGGCAGAGGCGGCCACATCCAGCAGATGCCGGGCCAACTGATTCGGGTTGGGATTTGATTGGGTCATTGAAAAGGGTTTCTCCGGTGCAAAATTTACCGCTCATTGTACCACCATCGGCCAAATCCGAATAAGGGGACAGTGACATTTTGGTGGAGTTTGGCGCGGCGACGCCGCGCCAAACCCCACCAAACAATGTTTTAGCAGGGGGTTTGCGCGCCGTTGGTATCGAGGCAGATTTGCAGCCGCTCGCTGCCAATCTCAAGCCGAACCGTGCGCACAAAATCATCGGGGTCAACAATGGTGAAAAAGGTCATCACCGTGGTTGCGCCGGGCTGGGGGCCGGAGCCGCTGTAGCCATAGTAACAGACCTGCACATTTTGGCCTTTGGCGGTGATAAATTCCGGCGCCCAGTCATCGGCCACTTTTTGCGAGGTTTTGTTGGTCAGGCTCAGTTCCAGATTAAACCCTTTTTTGTGAATTTTGTCGTTGAAATTTTTATTGCGGTAATCTTCGCAGATGTCGCCGGTGGCCGACGCCCCCCAGGTTTCATACCGATGCTGGCTGGCCACGGCCAGCACATAGTTGGCGCTGGGCGCCGGCGTGGGAACCACTTTCACCGGCGTGGGCGCGGCGACGGTTGGCTGCGCCACAACCCCACCCGATTCCTGGCTGGTCAGGTCATCGATGTAAATCGTACCCTGCCCGCGAAAATCGTCGGAACTGTCATCGAGCACCAACCCCTGAAAGCTGATGGGGTAATCGATGGTGTTGTTGTTGGGGCCGGAAATGTGGCCGCTGGGCCACGGCTGGCCGGGGTTGAGTACGGCCGTCATCTGCTGCCAGCCGGTGTGTTTGATCTGCCCAAACGACATCTGCCAGGTTTGGCCGGCCGCGTCTTTGAGCCACACATTCAAAAAATGGCCCGCGCCATCGCCGTAAACCCAGGCTGAAATGGCGTTGGGCCGCCCGGCCAACTGGCGGCTCTGCAAAAAAACCACGTAATCGTTGCCGGCGGTGGAGAAATTGTAATTGAGCTGGCCGGAAAAATTACCGCCGTGAGCCTGGGCCGATGAACGGCTGAAGGTGCCGTTGGCTTCGTCGCCGCGTTTCCAGGCCGTATCCGTTTCAAAATTCTGAAACACGCCGAGCGGCGCAGCGACTACCGCCGGGGTAGTCGGCCGGGGCGTAAAGGTGGCTGTCGGGGGAAACGGGGTTGGCGTGGGCGGGGTGGTTGGCGTAGGCGAAGGCGGAACCGGGGTGAGGGTGGCGGTTGGGGTCGGCGTCTCGGTTGGCGGCCGCGCCGCTTCGGTGGCGGCAATCGCCGCGGCCACGGTCGCCTCGGTATCCACCGCCGAGGCGCTTTCGGCCTGGGTGGTCGCGGTGGCAGCCAGCGCCTCGAGCGTGGCCTGCACGCTGTCGCTGGTGGGTTCCTGCGCGACGGCCCGGGCGGTGGCCGTTGAAGCGGCAGCGATCATGGCCGCGACATCGGGTGTGGCGGCCGGCGGCGCGCCCGGCTGCTGCAAATAGAGCAGCGCCGCCACCACGCCCAGCAGCGCCACAATTACCAGCATGCCCAGCCCCAGCCAAAGCCACAGCAACCCGCCACTTTTGGCCGGCGGCGGCGCGACGGCCGGAGCCGGCGTCAGCGGCGTGGAAATGGGCCGGGAGATTGGCCGCGGCCCGGGCACATCCTGCGACGAAATGTGGGCCGTGCCGGCCAGTTCATCAATGCGCGGCACCGGGGCCGATCCCGGCGCGCCGGCGGTGGGGCTGAACGCGAGCACGGTATCGCCAATCCGCAGCCGGTCGCCTATTTTAAAGAGGACGCCTTTGCCGCCAACCGGCTGGTCGTTTACAAAGGTGCCGTTGGCGCTGCCTTCGTCAACAACCAGACAGCGCCGGCCATCAAAATTGAGGGTGGCGTGTTTGCGCGAGGCGCGGCCATCCTGCACGTGAACATCGCAGGTGGAAGAACGGCCCAGCGTCTGGTCACCCAGCCGGATGCGATAATTCAGGCCGCCCGGCCCCACCAGCCAGCCCGGCGAACCGTGGCTGCCAAACAGCGTGGTTTCGCTGTCTGTTTCCTGCGGCTGGGTAGGCTGGTCCTGTATGGCCTCCAGCTCGCGCTTCCAGGCCAGCGCCGACTGCGGCCGGTCTTCGATGCGCGGCTGCATAGCGTGCATGACCGCGTTAGAGGCGGCCCGGCTCAATTTTTTGTTCAGTTCAACGGGCGGTTTGAATTTACCCTGGTCAACCAGCCGGCTCACGCTGTGGGGCGGTTTTTGGCCGGTGAGCACCGCGTACAGCGTCGCCCCCAGCGAATAAACATCCGAGGCGGGCAGGGTGCCTTCGCCGCTGTACTGCTCCGGCGGCGAAAAGCCGGGCGTTACCCCCTGCGCGCCGGTTTGGGTGTGGGCGTCGCCTTCGGCCACTTTGGCAATGCCAAAATCAACCAGCACCGCCTGGCCATCGGGCGTGATTTTAATATTTTGCGGCTTGATGTCGCGGTGGATAACGGGCGGCTTTTGGCGGTGCAGGTAGTCCACCGCGTCGCAAACTTGAATAAGATAATCCAGCGCCTGGCCTTCATCAAGCGGGCGACCGCGCTGTTTGACCATTTCCCACAAATCCTGGCCGCCAATAAAATCCATCACCAGATATTGCTGGCCGGTATAACTAAAGTGATGGATCACGCGCGGCAGGTTGGGGTGATGGACTCGGGCCAGAATCTGGGCTTCTCGCTGAAACTGGCGGATGGCTTCGGGCGTTTTAAAGAAGTTCTCTTTGATGGCGACGGGGATGTTGAGATTGGTATCAAAGCCCTGATAGATGGCGCCCATGCCGCCGCGAGCCAGCAATCGCTCAATGCGATAGCGGTTTTCCAACATTGTGTTTGGGGCAAGTGCCATGGCCCAACCTCAACTTTGTTAGCCGTGCTGTATTTTGGGGAATGTGGTCTACGGGAGTAACTACTCAGCCGTCATGCCCGAATGCCTTTATCGGGCATCCACTGAAGGCCAAAACGATGGATTCCCGCTAAAAACACGCGGGAATGACATCCAGAATGGTGCGGCTGAGTAATTACCTACGGGAATTATTGCCAAAAAACGGGGATGTGGCAAGTTTGGGCGGCAGCTACTGCCCGCGAATCACCGCCCGCAGTTCATCGATGGGGCGCAAATGGCCATCGGCGGCCTCAAAGTACCAGTGCTGCCAGCCGTTGCACGGCCCGCCGGCCAACAACTGCCGGCCCACCTGATGAATCGAGCCTTCGTAGCCGTTGAGTTTGATTTTGCCATCGGGCTTTACGTGGGCCAACTGCTGCCGGTCGGCCTGAAAATAGAGCGACTGGCCCGGCAAAATCAGCCCGGCTTCCAGTAACTGGCTGAACGGCACCCGCGGGGCCAGCCGTTTTTGGTCGCGCACATCAAACACGGCCTCGTTGTAGGGTTTCACGTTGATGGCTTCAATCCGGGCGCGGGCAATGTCCACATACTCGGCCTCGCGCTCAATGCCCAGCCAGTGGCGATGCAATTTTTTGGCCACCGCGCCGGTGGTGCCGGTGCCAAAAAACGGGTCGAGCACCACATCGCCGGGGTTGCTGGACGACAGGATAACCCGATAGAGCAGCGCCTCCGGTTTTTGGGTGGAATGGGCTTTTTTGCCGTTCACCCGGAGCCGCTCCGCTCCACCGCAAACCGGCAGCAACCAGTCGCTGCGCATCTGCTTGTCGTCGTTAAAGGCTTTCATAGCGTGGTGGTTAAAAGTGTAGCGCGCGCCTTTGGCCCTGCTGGCCCACAACAGGGTTTCGTGGGCGTTGGTAAAGCGTACCCCGCGAAAATTGGGCATGGGATTGGTTTTTATCCAGACCACATCGTTTAAAAACCAGTAGCCCAAATCCTGCATCTGCGCGCCGACCCGGTAAATGTTGTGGTACGAGCCAATGACCCACAGCGTGCCGGTGTCTTTGAGCACCCGGCGGCAGGCCGCCAGCCAGGCCCGGCTGAACGCATCGTAGGCTTGCAGGCTGGCAAACTGATCCCAGGCGTCGGTCACGGCATCGACTTTGGTTTGATTTGGCCGCCACAACTCCTGCTGGAGTTGCAAATTGTAGGGCGGGTCGGCAAAAATCAAATCGACCGACTTTTCCGGCAGCGCGGCCAACACGTCGATGCAATCGCCGGACAGGATTTGGTTGAGGGGGAGCTTGTCATAATCCATTGACATAATTATAAGAAATTTTGCGCCAACCGGCAACCTGTCCGCCGTCAATTGCGCCGCCGGCTAACTTGACGCTACCTTTAAACTGTGGTAAACCTCAACCCGGCAGCGAGCCAGCAATGAGAATAAAAATTTAGCTGGTGGCGAGTAGCGGGTGGCAGGTTACGCGTGGTTCGCACCCTTTGATACTTGCGCCTGCGCGCAGGGCAGGTGTATGCCCCTCCCGGTGGCGCAAGATGCGAACTGCACCGACATTCACTATTTGCAATTCACTGTTTTCACAGGAGTCGGACAGAACCGAAGGTTCGATACCAGAGATTGAAAATTTTTGTTTATCCGGTCAGGAGACCCTTCGCTTCGCTCAGGGCCTGCCCCGCGTGTAGTTGGCGGGGTGACATGCCTAAGCATTTCCCTAATTCCTGACTCCTGATTCCTGATTCCTATTTTACAGGAGCAACATGGATACCGCCCAACTCACCTCAACCCGGCTCAACTCCAAAACACCAACGACCACCGGCTATTTTGTCGGCTTTATTTTTTTGGGGATGGCTACCGCTGCGCTGGGGCCAACCCTGACCGACCTGGCCGAAAACACCGGCACCGGCTTCAGCCAGATCAGCTATTTATTTGCCGCCCGCTCGCTGGGCTATTTGCTGGGCGCAAATCAGGTAGGCCGCCTGTACGACCGCCTGCCCGGCCACCTGATCATGGGGACTGGGCTGCTGGGGATGGGCGCGATGCTGTTTTTTACGCCGCTGATTCCCATTTTGTGGCTGCTGGTGCTAGCCATGCTGCTGCTGGGGCTGGGAGAAAGCATGCTGGATGTGGGCGGCAACACGCTGCTGGTGTGGCTGCACGGCGACAAAGTAGGGCCATTTATGAACGCCCTGCACTTCTTTTTTGGGCTGGGCGCGGCCATTTCGCCGCTGATTATTGCCCAGGTCGTGGCTCAAACCGGCGATATTACCTGGGCCTACTGGACGCTGGCCCTGTGTACCCTGCCGGTGCTGTTCTGGCTGGTGCGGCTACCCAGCCCGGTCATTCGCCGCGAGTCCGAAACCAGCGGCGAGGCCCGGCGGGTGAACCAGCGGCTGGTACTGCTCTTTGCCGCGTTTTTCTTTTTGTATGTGGGCGCCGAGGGTGGTTTTGGCGGCTGGATTACCAGCTACACCAAAGCGCTGAACATCACCACAGATTTAATGGCCCGCTACCTCACGTCGGTGTTTTGGGGCGCGCTGACCGTGGGCCGGCTGCTGACCATCCCCATTGCGGCCAAAGTGCGGCCGCGCACCATTTTGGCGGCGGCGCTGGCCGGCTGCCTGCTGAGCGTGGCCGTGATCATCATTTGGCCCACCTCGCTCACGGCCATCTGGGTGGGCACGCTGGGCATGGGGCTGGCCAACGCGCCCATCTTCCCGCTGACCATCTCGCTGGCCGAGCGCCGCCTGCAACTGACCGGCCAGATTACCGGCCGCTTTTTCGTCGGAGCCAGCCTGGGCGGCATGTCGGTCCCGTGGCTCATTGGCCAATTCTTTGACCGCATTGGCCCCGGCGTAACAATGGCCATTATCAGCTTTGATTTACTGCTGGCGGTGGCCATCTTTGTCGCGCTGCTGATCTATTCAAAACCTGTTCAAAATTCGTAATTCATAATTCATAATTCGTAATTGTATTCGCAAAGGAGTTTATCCATGCCAGGTTATCCTATGATGCAAATCGATGCCTTTACCACCCAACCGCTCGGCGGCAACCCGTGCGCCGTTATTTTCAATGCCGATGACTTGCCCCCGGCCACGATGCAGGCCATTGCCCGCGAGATGAACCTGTCGGAAACGGCCTTTGTGCTGCGCTCCAGCGTGGCCGATGTTCGGGCGCGCTACTTTACCCCCGCCGAGGAGATTCCGCTGGCCGGTCACCCAACCATCGCCACTATTTTTGCTTTGGTCGACTCCGGGCGGCTGGCGCTGACCGGCGACGTGACCCTTATTTCGCTGGAATTGCAGGTGGGGCCGATCCCCATTGAGATTTACGCCGCCAACGGCGCGGTGCAAAGCGTGGTGATGAGCCAGAAAAAACCGCAATTTATGGCCACCTATTCCGCCGAACGGGTAATGCCCATTTTTGGCCTGTCCGCGGCGGACGCGCTGGCTGGCGCGCCCATCCAAACGGTGAGCACCGGCACGCCGCAAATGATGATCCCCGTCGCCAACCCGGATGTACTGCGCCGGGCCACGCTGAACATTGCCGCCTACGATGAACTCCGCGCCAACGGTGACTTTTTCAGCACCCATCTGTTTTGCTTGCAGGGTATCACCGCCGCCGGCGCTACCTTTGCCCGTCACTTTGTCACCCCGCCCGACCTGCTGGAAGACCCCTTCACCGGCTCGGCCACGGGCGGGATGGGGGCGTATCTGTGGCATCACCACCTGATCGACCAGCCGCGCTTCATTGCCGAACAGGGCCACTGGATGCACCGGCCCGGCGAGGCTACGGTTGAAGTCATTGGCCCGCGGGATAACATTGAAACGGTCAAAGTTGGCGGCCCGGCCGTCACCGTGCTCCGCGGCGAACTTTTTGTATAAGCGGGTTGACACTGTCCTCCGAACCGCCGGCCCAAGGGCTGGCGGTTTTTATTTTAAATCCAGCTACATCCATCTTGCTTAAATAAATTAGGACTTACGCAGTTCGTTGGATGTCACTCTGAGCGATAGCGAAGAGTCTTCTGTTTGGGGTATGAATTAACCCAAATTGGAGATTCTTCGTCGCTACGCTCCTCAGAATGACCTCAACTGCGTAAGTCCTATAAATGAGGACTCGCTCACCAATTTTAATGTCAGTTTAATAAAATTGGATTTTAATTGGAAATATACTTTACAAAACATAGACAAATAAAACTATGTTTGTAAAATTTCTATAAATCCCTGTTAAAGATAAGGAGAGAAGCATTAACATGAAGAAAAGATTTGTTTCGCTGTTTTTGGTAATGGCCCTGCTGGCAACGGCAGTGACCAGCGCATTTGCGCAAGCTGACCAGGATATTGTTGACACGGCCGTGGCTGCGGGCAGCTTCACCACCCTGGCCACCGCGCTGACCGAAGCCGGCCTGATTGACACCCTCAAAGGCGAAGGCCCCTTCACCGTCTTTGCCCCCACCGACGAGGCCTTTGCTGCTCTGCCGCCCGGCACGCTGGAAGGGCTGCTGGCCGACAAGGAAGCCCTGACCAACGTGCTCACCTACCACGTGGTCCCCGGCAAAGTGATGGCCGCTGATGTCGTCGGCCTGTCCTCGGCCAACTCCGTTGAGGGCAGCCCCATCGCCATTTCCGTTGTCGATGGCAAAGTGATGCTCAACAGCGATGCCACCGTGGCCGCAACCGACATCGAAGCCTCCAACGGCGTCATCCACGTCATCGACAAAGTCATCCTGCCGCCGTCGATGACCGCCGCGGCCGCGCCGGCGCAACTGCCCGCCACCGGCGGCGAACAATCCACCACAGCTTCTACTTCTCTGATCCTGTTGGGAGTGGGGTTACTCCTGGCGACTACTGGCGCAGTGTTTAAGTGGGGTTTTGCTCACAAACGCTAACCCGTTAAGTCCTTCCTGCTCTTCTGTTTGAAAAGGGCAGTGTCGCGCAGGCGGCGCTGTCCTTTTCAATGTTTAAACGGGGTTTTCGGCGACGATTTTTTCAGCCAGCGCCCGCTCGTCGGCCAGCGAGGTTACTTTGCCATCGAGCCGGGCTTCGCGCAGCTTTTCAATAATATCGCGGAACAGGGGGCCGGGCGACAGGCCCAGTTCTTGTTTGAGGTAATGACCATCGATGAGCGGTTCAACGTGGCGCAGGTCGGCCTGAAACCGCTCCAGTTGGGCGCGGGCGGCGGCGTTGTCGATGGCCAGCCAGGCGATCAGCCGGGCGTCGTCGTTGGTGGGGTGCAGCAGGTGATACAACTGGCTGTTACTTTTGGCGTGAGCAATGCGCTGGACGCTGCGTTTGATTTTGTAGACCTGTTTCAGGGTGGCCCGCTGATGGGTGCGCAAATTGAGCCGCTCCACCAGCGAGTCAACCTCGTCGCGAGCCATTGAAAAAGACATCAGCCCCAAATAATGCACCGGCTGCGGCTCGATGCCGGCCCACGGGGTGCGGCTCAGCCCGCTGCGCAGGGTATCAACCTGAGACATAAACAGCTCGTCTACCACCAGCCCGGGGTGAATAGCGGCCAAAATATCCAGTTCGTCGATGATGCGCAGGGCGCGGTCGGGGCGGCGCTCGTTAAAAATAAGTTCGAGTTCGTGAAAGATGCGCTCGCCGCTGACTTTGGCCAGCAAATCGATGGCGTCGTTGAGCAGTTCGGCGGTGCGCTCTTCCAGCGCAAACTCCAGCCGGGCCAGCAGCCGGGCGGCGCGGAGCATGCGGGTGGGGTCTTCCACAAAGCTGAGACTGTGCAGCACCCGCACCAGCCGGGCTTCCAGATCGCTCTGGCCGCCGTAAAAATCGAGTAGTTCACCAAACGAGTCCGGCCCCAAATCCAGGGCCAGGGTGTTGATGGTAAAATCGCGGCGGTGCAAATCCTGGCGAATGGAACTTTGTTCCACTTCCGGCAGGGCCGAGGGGTGGCGGTAAAATTCGGTGCGGGCGGTAACAAAATCCAGCGACGCCAGCCGGGTGCAATCATCGGCCAGCCCCGGCACAAACTGAATGGGCTGCTCCAGAATCCATTTGGCCGTGCCAAAACGGCTGTGGCTGCGCACGCGGCCGCTGTGCCGCTGCTGCAACTGGTGGGCCAGGGCGATGGCGTCACCTTCAACCACCAGGTCCAAATCAAAGCGGGGACTGGTTTTGCTTTGCGCGGCCGGATCGGCGCTGAGCAGCAGGGTGAGCAGCAGATCGCGCACAAAACCACCCACAATATACAACGAATCGCCCCGGCTGTCGGCCAGTTCACCGGCCTCGCGCAGCAAATTGAGCAGATCGGGGCAGAGCGCCTTTTGCAACTGCGAAGCCAGATTCAACTGCGACGGTTCGCGGTGGGTGCTGGACTGCCACAAATTAATCAGGTCGGTGCGGGTTACAATGCCGATAATCTGGCCGCCGGGGCGGTTGAGCACCGGCACCTGGCCAATATGCTCGCCGGTCATCAACGCCTGCACGGTATCGATGCTGTCGCCGGGGGTGACAAAAAATTCGCCCTTTTTCATAAACTGGCGCACGTGAGCGCCATCGAGCTTGTGGCGGCGGGCTTTGTCAACCTCCCGCCGCGACATAATACCGACAATTTTGCCGGTTTGAGAGTCGACCACCGGAAAGCCTTCGTGGCCGTAACGTTCCATCATTTCGGCGGTGTGGCGCACCGTATCAGACGGGGCCAGCGTGCGCGCTCCTTTTGACATAATTTGCGCCACGGTGACAGCCGGTTGCACCTCCAGCTTGAGCAGCCGCATCAGCTCCTGTTTTACTTCGGCCAGTTGCCGGCCTTTCACCAGCGCCGCCGAAGCCCGGGGATGGCCGCCGCCGCCAAAACGTTCGGCGATGCGCCCCACGTTGATGGCCTCGGTAATGGAGCGAGCCACCATCTGCAAATGATCGGGCATTTGCACCAAAATAAACAACCCCTCCGGCTGGTACAGATCGCGAATGCGGCTGGCCAGGCTACTGATCTCTTCCACGTAGCGGTCTACCTGGGCCGGGCCAATGACAATGGAATGGCCGTGAATGGTGCGCGTTTCCATATTATCAATCAACTGCTCGTAGAGCGCTTTTTGGGAGGCGCTCATGGGGTAGTTGAGATATTCGCGCACAATATCCAGCCGGGCCTTGCCGTCGGACAGCAGCCAGGCGGCGGCCTGCAAATCTCGCGGGGTGGTGCTGCCGTAGGTGAGCGCGCCGGTATCCTCGTAAATGCCCAGCAGCAGCAGCGTGGCCTCAATGGAAGACAGCCGGCGGGCCATATCGCGCAGTTGTTCCACAAACAGAGTGGCGTTGGCCCCGGTTTCGGTCAGGCTGACCACCGCGCCGGGTGTGGGCTGCTGCTGCAACTCGTGGTGGTCAATAATGTGCATTTTCACGTCACCGGCAATATTTTTAAGGTTGTACGGGATTTGCTGGGTGTCCACCAGCGTCAGCCGGGTGATGGTTGAGCGGCCCAGCTCGGTGTGGTGGACAAAGGGGAGGGTGTTTTCGTACAAAATGATAAAATCCCGCACGTTGCGGTTGAGGGTGGCCGGCAGCACCGGTTTGGCCTCGGGGTAAAGCAGCCACGCACCCAGCAGCGAGGCGATGGCATCAAAATCGGCATTTGTGTGGGTGGTGATGACGTGCATAATGAGTAAAGTATACCACAACTACCCCAAACAAAAAGCGTGAAAATTACGCCTTTTGCGCAACTTCCACGCCGGTTGGGGGTTGAAAAAAGTGTGGGCGTTACTGATCAAAATAAGGGTTGATGGCGTTTAGAATGCCCTGTTTATCCCGGCTGCCTTCCAACCGCACCACTTCCTGCGCATTTTTAAACAGGATGAGGGTGGGCACGCTGAGTACATTGCGGACGGCGGTAACCGCCGGGTTTGACTCAATATCAACATTCACCACTTTCACCTGCGCCGAATGTTCGGTGGCAATTTCTTGCAACACAGGCAACAAGTTTTGGCTGGGCGCGGCCCATTCCGCGCCAAAATTGGCCAGCACCGGGATATCACATTTTAACACCTCGGGGTCAAAACTGTTGTCGGTAACATTTACCAGAGTTGTCACAGGCTCTGCTCCTTCAGATTAAATCTGCCTGAAATATACTTCACCGCCCATCTTGTGTCAATTACTCCGGCAAGTATGGCTTAAAACGCCAAAAACAACCATTTGGACAAATGTAGCAATTTTTGACAAATTTTGACATTTGTAGCATCTTTACTAACTAATTGATCCCAAAATAACCAAAATTAGTTCTTTAGTACCATAATTTCTGTTCAAAAATTTTGCAACCCGGAATTTGACCGTTTTTTGAACCGATGCTAAGATACAGATGTTCAATTTTAAGAGGTTATTGAACATCTGTACATAATTTTTCCCCCAAGTCTTTCAATAATTTTCGGTTCCTGGTAAATGATGGTAGACAGAGTTGTCTTTGCAAAAGCGAACTTATTTCAAAGCTGGAACATTTGCCAACAGAACTGGCAGATGGCGAGCAAATGTTAAAGGTTCATTGCCAATCACGGTTATGCCGTGATTTGTAATGAACCTTTTTTTGTTTGCTACGCTTTATTACGCCCAATTGCAGACAACTTTTTGGCGCAGAGGTACTTAACGCCAAACCAGCATTACCAAGAAAGGAGGTGTGTTTCGCGCTAACAAACATCAAATTCTACGGGAACCCGTGGCAAGAATAAGCGGCGCCCCACAAACACTTCTTTTATCTAAAAATCTTTAACTATTACACATATGAGAGGGAGAAACAATGAATAGCTTTGTCGCCGAAATCATCGGCACAATGATTCTTATCATCTTAGGTGATGGCGTGGTTGCCAACGTCGTATTGAACAAAAACAAGGGCCAGGGCAGCGGCTGGATCGTGATCACCGCAGGCTGGGGTATGGCGGTGTTCACCGCCGTTTACACTGTTGGAGCCATTAGCGGCGCGCACATTAACCCGGCGGTCACCATTGGTTTAGCGGTTGCCGGCGCTTTCCCGTGGGGTCAGGTAGGGCCTTACATTGTTGCTCAAGTGATTGGTGCTTTCATTGGGGCAGTGATTGTGTTTGTGGCCTACTACGATCACTTTAAAGCCACCGAAGATGCCGGCGGTAAACTGGCCGTCTTCTCCACCGGCCCGGCCATTCGCAACATTCCGATGAACGTAGTAACGGAAATCATCGGCACGTTCATGTTGATGTTTGGCGTGTTTGGGATCAAAGGCGTTACCGGCGATATGAGCGGCGCGGCCTTCGCCATGAACATGGGCGCGCTGGGCGCCATCCCCGTGGCTTTGTTAGTGTTCTCCATTGGTATGAGCCTGGGCGGCCCCACCGGGTACGCTATTAACCCGGCCCGTGACCTTGGCCCGCGCATTGCCCACGCCGTGCTGCCCATTCCTGGCAAAGGCGACTCCGACTGGGGTTACTCCTGGGTCCCCGTCGTCGGCCCCGTCATTGGTGCTGTGATTGCGGCTGTTCTGTACATGGCTTTAGGTAAATTCTAAAAAAACCTTTTACCTTTCTAGGGTGCGTTGACATTTCACGGTTTCCGTTAGTGGCTTAGAATCGCCAGTTTGGGGTTCATCATCACTTCGCTCCTCGGGATTGATCTTATTGAGCAAATGTCAATAAAAAACCTAGTTCTCAAGAACAGGAGCTGTATTAAGGATGAAAAAACTAATCAACAAGCCTGAAGATGTTGTCAAACAATCTCTGGCTGGTGTGGCGGCTGCACACAGTGATCTGGTGGTAGTAAAGTACGACCCCAACATTGTGGTCAGAGCCGACGCCCCGGTAAAGGGTAAAGTCGGTGTCATTTCTGGCGGCGGCAGCGGCCACGAACCGATGCACGGTGGTTTTGTGGGCATGGGCATGCTGGATGCGGCCTGCCCCGGCGATGTTTTTACCTCACCCACGCCAGACCAAATGGAAGCGGCCACCAAAGCCGTTAACGGCGGCGCGGGCGTGCTGCACATTGTTAAAAACTACACCGGCGACGTGATGAACTTTGAAATGGCTGCCGAACTGTGCCAGGCCGAAGGTATTGAAGTTGCCTCTGTGGTGATTGACGATGACGTAGCCGTGCAAGACAGCCTTTACACCGCCGGCCGGCGGGGGGTAGGTACCACCGTTCTGGCCGAAAAAATCTGTGGCGCGGCCGCCGAAAGTGGCGCCGGCTTAAAAGCTGTAGCCGATTTGTGCCGCAAAGTCAATGCCAACGGCCGTTCAATGGGGATGGCCCTCACATCATGCACCGTGCCCGCGGCCGGCAAACCTACTTTTGCCATTGGCGATGACGAGATGGAAATCGGCATCGGCATCCACGGTGAACCCGGCCGCCAGAGAATGGCCCTGAAAAGCGCCCACGAAATTGCGGTAATGATGGCCGAAGCAGTACTGGCTGACCTGCCTTTCAAATCGGGTGACCGGGCCATTGCAATGGTCAACGGCATGGGCGGCACTCCGCTGATTGAACTGTATCTGGTTTACAACGAACTCGAACAAATCTGCAAAGGCAAAGGGGTAACCATTGCCCGCCGCTTAGTGGGCAACTACATCACCTCGCTGGAAATGGCCGGCTGCTCTATTACCATGGTCAAAGCCGATGACGAGCTTTTGAAACTGTGGGATGCGCCGGTACATACGCCCGCACTTCGATGGGGAGTATAGGCATGTCTGTTAGTCGAGATAATCTTTTAGCCTGGATCAACAAGCTGCAAGAAGTGTACGCGGCCAACAAAGAGTACCTAACCCAGCTAGACTCGGCGATTGGCGATGCCGACCATGGCATAAACATGAACCGTGGTTTTACCGCCGCCAAAGACGCCCTGAATGCAGCCCTGCCAGATCAGGCTGATGCCGTCCTTAAAACCGTGGCCATGACCCTGATCAAAACTGTGGGTGGTGCCTCTGGGCCGTTGTACGGCACCTTCTTTATGCGGGCCAGCGCCGCAATCGCCGGCAAATCCCAACTGGAACCGGCCGACGTTGTTGAGATGTTCGACGCCGGAGTCCAGGGTATTCTGCAACGGGGCAAAGCTCAGCTAGAGGATAAA
The DNA here is from genome assembly GCA_022071955.1 of Anaerolineae bacterium. Classification (GTDB taxonomy): domain Bacteria; phylum Chloroflexota; class Anaerolineae; order 4572-78; family J111; genus J095. The sequence continues at coordinate 51,335 of JAJVIM010000032.1, read as the reverse complement.
ACGATGGTTGATGCCTGGCTGCCGGCTTTGGATGCCATGAAATCCGCGCTGAACAGCAGTTCGGATCTAAAAAGCATCCTCAAAGCGGGCGCCGCCGCGGCAGAGCAGGGGATGAAAAACACCATCCCTCTGCAAGCCAAAAAGGGACGGGCCAGCTATCTGGGCGAGCGCAGTATTGGCCACCAGGACCCCGGAGCAACCTCAACTCACCTGATGCTCCAGGCCGCAGCCAATCTCTGGGGCTAAAGATTTCAGACTAACCCAATTTTTTCGACTTACCGGCACTGACCGCCGCCTGTCAAAATTGCTGGACAACGGCGGTCAGTTGTTGGTTGTCAAAATTTAATTAGATTCCGTCACCAAGGCGTGACAAATTAGTGACAAAGGAGATTCACTATTATGGCTAAGTATGTAGCAGCAATTGACCAGGGCACCACCAGCACTCGCTGTATGTTGTTTAACCACAAAGGCGAGTCCGTGGCCATTGATCAAATGGAACACGAACAAATCTACCCCAAACCCGGCTGGGTAGAACACGACCCCATGGAAGTGTGGGCGCGCACCCAAGACGTTATCAAAGGCGCGTTGAAAAAAGCCGGCGCTACCGCCGCCGACATCGCCGCTGTGGGCGTTACCAACCAGCGCGAAACCACCGTGGTCTGGGATAAGAAAACCGGCAAGCCGCTCTACAACGCAATTGTCTGGCAAGATACCCGCACCGACAAGATCTGCAACGAACTGGCCAAAGATGGCGGCCAGAATCGCTTCCAGGCCAAAGTGGGTCTGCCGCTGGCCACCTACTTCTCCGGCCCCAAAGTCCGCTGGATTCTTGACAATGTGGACGGTGTGCGGGCTGCTGCCGAACGCGGCGACGCCGTATTTGGCAACATGGACACCTGGGTCATCTGGAACCTGACCGGCGGCGTTAACGGCGGCGCGCACGTTACCGACGTGACCAACGCCTCCCGCACCATGCTGATGGACCTGGATGGTTGCAAATGGGATGCCGAAATTGCCGGCATCATGGGCGTGCCGATGTCAATGCTGCCCGAAATTCGCCCCTCCAGCGATCCCAAAGCCTACGGCTATACCCTGCCCGATGGCCCCTTTGGCGGCCGCATCGCCGTTTGCGGTGACCTGGGCGACCAGCAAGCCGCGACCGTTGGCCAGGCCGGCCTGGACGTTGGCGAAGCCAAAAACACCTACGGCACCGGCTGCTTTATGATTTTGAACACCGGCACCGACATTGTGCCCTCCAAAAACGGCCTGCTCACCACCGCCTGCTACAAATTTGGTGACAAACCCACCGTTTACGCTCTGGAAGGCTCCATTGCTATCACCGGCGCGCTGGTTCAATGGCTGCGCGACAACCTGAAACTCATCGACAAATCACCTGATATTGAAGACCTGGCCAAAACCGTTGATGACAACGGCGGCATTTACTTTGTACCGGCCTTCTCCGGCCTCTTTGCCCCCTACTGGAAGAGCGATGCCCGCGGCGTGATTGTGGGGATGACCCGCTACGTGAACCGCGGTCACTTTGCCCGCGCCGCCCTGGAAGCCACCGCTTACCAGACCCGCGAAGTTCTGGATGCCATGAACGCCGACTCCGGTGTGCCGTTGAAAGCCCTGAAAGTTGACGGCGGTATGGTATACAACGACCTGCTGATGCAGTTCCAGGCCGACGTGCTGGGCGTGCCGGTTGTTCGCCCCAAAGTGGCCGAAACCACCGCCCTGGGCGCGGCCTATGCCGCCGGTTTGGCTGTGGGCTTCTGGGCCAGCGAAGACGACATCCGCAAAAACTGGGGTATGGACAAAACCTGGGAACCTTCCGCGGACGATGCGGCTCGCACCAAGCTGTACGCAGAGTGGAAGAAAGCCGTTACCCGCACCTTTGAATGGGTAGAACAATAACCTTTTCTCCTCTCGCTGTAACTAGTTTTTAGTTAAGGGGGGGGCATGTCTGTCCCCCCCTTAACAGTTGAACCCCGCGGCCAGTTCCGCACAACAAGCAGGTAGATTTAAATTAAGGAGCACACTTTTGATGAACAAATCAACTGAAGTGTTGGTGATTGGCGGGGGCGTAACCGGCTGTGGCGTGCTGTTTGATCTGGCTCAACGTGGTTTTAAAGCCACTCTGGTTGAACGCGGCGCGCTGTCAAATGCAACATCCGGCCGGTTCCACGGCCTGCTGCACAGCGGTGGTCGCTACGCCGTAAAAGATGCCGAAGCTGCCCGCGAATGTATTGTCGAGAACCAGATTTTACGCAAAATTATGCCTCACGCCATCGAAGATACCGGCGGGATGTTTGTAAACACCCCTTGGGACCCGCCCGAACATGCCGACATCTTTAAAAAAGCCTGTGAAGATGTGGGTATTCCTATTGAAGAAATCTCTATTAAAGAAATGCTGCGCCGCGAACCGATGCTCAATCCGGCCATTCGCCGCGCTTTTGTTGTGCCCGACGGCAGCGTCGAAACCTGGGAGGCCTGCCAGTCGCTGGTTGATTCTGCGGCCGAATACGGCGCAGAAACGCTCATTTACCACGAAGTCATCGACCTGATCACGCACAATGGCAAAGTATCAGGCGCTAAAATAAAAAATGTTATCACCAACGAAGAATTGACCATTGAAGCCGATTTGGTAGTCAACGCGGCCGGGGCCTGGGGCGGTATGCTGGCCAACAAAGCCGGTTGCGATGTAACGGTTTACGCCGGAAAAGGCACAATGGTGGCCATGAATTACCGCATGGTCAACACAGTTATCAACCGCTGCGGCCCGGCCAGCGACGGCGATATTCTGGTGCCCGTTGGCTCGGTAGCCGTTATCGGCACCACCTCGGTTAATGTGCCAGACCCCGACAGTTACCCCATTGAAGATTGGGAAGTAGAAAAAATGATGGACATGGGCCAAAAAATTGTGCCCACGTTCAAAAAATTCCGGGCGCTGCGCGCCTGGGCCGGGGTCAGGCCGTTGTATCAGGAAACCGCCGCCGGCGCAGACCTGCGCAAAGTAACCCGCAAATACGCCCTGCTCGATCACGCCACCCGCGACGGCGTTGACGGGTTTATCACCATTACCGGCGGCAAATGGACCACCTACCGCCAAATGGCCGAACACACCGTAGATTTGGTGTGCGAAAAACTGGGCACCCAACGCCCCTGCCAAACCGCCACCACCGTCCTCAAACACGGCGAATCTGGCCAGCACTTTAGCCTGGGCCGCCGCCTTGATAAACTGGAACACAAAGAACTCCCCGGCCAGCTGATCTGCGAATGTGAAATTGTCACCCGCCCCCAAATCGAAGAAGCGTTAACCCACAGCGACCGCCACATTATTAACGACCTGCGTCGCGATCTGCGCGTGGGTATGGGCCCCTGCCAGGGCGGCTTCTGCACCTATCGCGTGGCCGGCATTATGCACGAACACAAAAAAATCTCCGCCAGCGAGGCCAACAAAGCCCTGGTCGATTTTTTGCAGGAGCGCTGGAAGGGTGTGCAGCCGGTGCTCTGGGGTCAGCATTTACGCCAATTTCAGCTCGATGAAGGGATTTACCTCGGCCTGCTGGGGCTTGATAAACTCCCGGTAGAGCTAACCGGCCGCGACAGCAGCCGCATTGGCGAAGTGGAAACCGAAGGCTACTTTGAAGTGGAAGCAGGACACTAAAAAATGATCAGATACGATACCATTGTTATTGGCGCAGGCGCCGCCGGGTTAACCACCGCCTGCCAACTGGCTCAGGCCGGTCAAAAAGTGGTGGTAGTGGCCACCGGCATCGGGGCGCTGCTGCTGGCCTCGGGCTGCATCGACGTGCTGGGCTTTCATCCCGCCGACTCAACCCAACCGGTCACCAGCCCGGCTGACGCGCTGGATAAGTTTATGGCCGCCCGCTCAAATCACCCGTACAAAGTTATTGGCCGGGAAAACATCGAGGCCGGGCTGCAATCGTTTTTGAAAATTGTCAACCAAACCGGCTGTCACTACCGGGGCGAATTTAACCGCAACTGGCTGCTGCCCAGCGGTGCGGGCGCGGTTCATCCCACCTGTCTGGCCCCCGACGCCCTGACAAAAGGCGAGTTAAGCTCTGGCAAAAGCATGTTGATTGTCGGCTTTCAAGAATTGCGGGATTTTTACCCCACCCTCATCAGCCAAAACCTCAACGAGCAGGATTTAGGCGTAAAGGCGGGGGCCGTCTCGGTTGATGTGTATATTCCGGCGTCCAGCAAAATGAACGCCACCCCCATTGAATTAGCCAACGCCTTTGAACAGGCCGATTTCCGCAAACAGGTGGTTAACGCCATTAAAAACGAAGCCAAAAAGTTTGACCGGGTTGGCTTTCCGGCCGTGTTAGGCTTAAAACAGCACGATGCCGTTGTGACCGAGCTTGAAAAGGCTCTGGACCGCCCCGTATTTGAAATCAGCGCACTGCCGCCATCGGTGCCGGGCCGGCGGATGTATGAAGCCCTCAAAAAAGCATTGCTGAGCGCCGGCGGCCGCCTGATTATCGGCAGTAAAGTGTTTGACGGGACCATTGAAAACGGTAAAGTGAGCCAGATTCGCATTGAAACCGCCAGCCGCCTGCGCCCTCTCAAAGCGCACAATTACGTGCTGGCCACGGGCGGCATTTTTGGCGGCGGGCTGAACGCCAACGCCGATGGTTCGGTGAAAGAGCTTGTGTTTGGCCTGCCGGTGGCCGCCGAAACCAACCGGCACAAATGGTTCCAGCGGCAGTTCATTTCGCCCGAAGGGCAGCCGGTATTCAATGCCGGCGTTACCGTTAACCCGCAGTTGCAGCCGGTTAACGGCGGCAACGCGCCGCTGGCCGACAATCTGTACGCCGTGGGCGCTATTTTAGCCGGCTCCGAGTGGACTCGCGGCCGCACCGGCGATGGCATTGCCGTAGCCAGCGCCGCGGCTGTGGCCAGCCAACTGGCCCGGTAATGGGTAACCGGCAGAGCGAAACCTCCCTGTGGGACGGGTGAAAATTGCGTAGGGGCGGTTCGCGAATCGCCCCTACATTCGCAGAACCGCTGATTCGCAGATTCGTTTATTTTCACAGGAGTATCTTCCAGCCTCCCGACTCCTGACTCCTGACCCCTATTTTCAAAGGAGACAGACTCAGCCTGCGGCGCGGCAACTGATGAATGAAAATCTTTCAACCCCCACCCATCGCTGCGCGACTCCCTCCCCCTGACAGGGGGAGGGTGGGGGAGGGGGTCTATTTTCACAGGAGTAATCTATGAGCACAAACACAGTTGTAGATGACATCACGCTTTCTATCTGGCATCAGGTTCAATATACCGCCGATTTGTGCGTAAAATGTAATATTTGCACCTCGCACTGCCCGGTGACGCAGGTTACCGATCTGTTTCCGGGGCCAAAATTTGTGGGGCCGCAGGCACAACGATTCCGCAACCCCAAAGAAATCTCTGTTGATAAAAGCGTGGACTATTGCAGTGGTTGTGGCGTGTGTACAATGGTTTGCCCGCACGGCGTTAAAGTGATGGAAATGAACGCCAAGGCGCGCTACAAACTGTATAAAAAACAGCCAATCCCCCTGCGCAACCGCATTTTGGGCCGGTCTGAAATTTTAGGCATGCTGGCCAGCCCCTTTGCCCCGGTAGCCAACGCAATGCTCAACCTGCTGCCTGTCCGCATCCTGTCAGAAAAAATAATGGGCATCCACCGAAACGCCCCCTTTCCGCCATTTTCATTTGAAACTTTCCGGGGCTGGCACAAATCGGTACACAGCAAATCGGCGCGACAAAAAGTGTCTGATAAGCGGGTGGTCTATTTCCACGGCTGCAGCACCAATTACTACGAACCCCGGGTGGGCAAAGCCGCTGTGGCGGTTTTAGAACACAACGGCTACGAAGTTATCATCCCCGACCAGGTTTGCTGCGGCCTGCCCATGCTCTCAAACGCCGAATTTGAGGCCGCCTGTAACAACGCCGAACGCAACATCAAATCCCTCATCAAATACGCCCGCGAGGGCGTGCCCATTGTTGGTACTTCAACAAGCTGCATTTTGTCGCTCAAATCAGACTACCAGCACATTCTGGACATCGACACCGAAGAGGCCAGAATTGTGGCCCAAAACAGCTTTGACATTTGCGAATTTCTGCTGGACCTGGCCGATGCCGGCGAACTGAACACAGATTTTCAGCCGGTAGAAGCCACCCTGCCCTACCACTCGCCCTGCCAGCTCCGGGCGCACAACATTGGGCTGCCGGCCATCGATTTAATGGAGATGGTGCCCGGCGTAAAAGTTGACCACATCCAGGCCGAATGCTGCGGGATTGCCGGAACATACGGCTACAAAAAAGAAAAATACGATATTGCCCAGGCCGTAGGCAAACCGGTGTTTGATCATGTCAAGGCGTCGGGATCAGAGGTGGCCGTGTGCGACAGCGAAACCTGTCGCTGGCAAATTGGCGCATCCACCGGCGCAAAAATGATCCACCCCATCGAGCTGTTAGCCAAAGCCTACGGCTTGCAGGAATTTTATTTTAAAAATTAACCCCGGGTTTCAAAGGGGACGCGTTGGCGTCCCTTTTGAATATAGCGCCGCAGATCGGAGGGCTGCCTGTGCCCGTTTTTGGGAAGGAGGTAGTTCCCCCAATAACCATTTTTACCTGTGCCCGGTACGGGTATACCTGGGGCTGAACCCGTGGTTCTGTCGGACTCCTTTGGCAACGGTGATGACGTTATTAGACGATTGGGAAGCTCGCTGGGCGCCCTACGATGAACCCACTTACCTCGCCGCGCTGAATTTTGTTAAACCCAACGACATAGTGCTGGATATTGGCGCTGGTGACTTGCGCCTGAGTATCCAGATGGCTACAATTGCCCGTCAAGTATACGCGATTGAACGGCAGCCGGAATTGCTCAATCGCAGTGGCGCTCTGCCCTCCAACCTGGTGGTTATCTGCGCCGATGCCCGCCAAATTCCGTGGCCGGTCGGTGTTACGGTGGGGGTGCTGCTCATGCGGCACTGCACCCACGTGGCCGAGTATGTTAGAAAGCTGCGGGCGCTGGGCTGCCAAAGGCTAATCACTAACGCGCGCTGGGGTATGGATGTAGAACAAATGGACCTGGGGCCGCGGATTCCCTGGGAGCAAATGAAAACCGGCTGGTATGCCTGCACCTGCGGCCAAACCGGTTATATCGAAGGGCCGGCAGAGCAACTTACCGAAGCGCACATCTGGCATGTGACCGAGGTAGAGAACTGTCCGGCCTGTATTACCTGAAAAGAGATTATTTAATGGCCAAACGTAAACGCAAAGAACAGAAGAAGTTTAACATTTATGATTATGTTGAAAATAACAGAGTCAACATTATGAGAGGGTTTTGGGTGCTGGCGGCGGTTTTGTGCATCATCCTGGGCTATAGCCGCGGGTATCCACTGGTTGCGGCCGGGCAGGGCTGGACCGGCGTTCTGATAGGGTTGGCCTGGGGAGTTGGCGCTTTTCTGGCCATTGTCCTTTCGTTTTTCCTTAACCGAAAATTGAAAGGACTGTAAATTTTAGCCGGGAGTAGCACCCGTTCAGGAGGACTGGCCAGTTTGCACGGCCACAACACAACAGGTTGAAACGCAGTTAAAAGCGGGCTTAACGTCAAATGTCGCAATTTATTCTGACCATAGACCAAAGCACAAATAACACACAATGCATCATTTTTGATCGGCAGGGCGAAATTATCAGCCGATATGCATTGAAACACCGGCTGGTTCACCCCGATACCGGCTGGCTGGAGAACTATCCATTAGAAATTTGGGCCAACACCCAGGTGGTGATCACCACAGCTATGGAACAGGCCGGGCTAACCGCGGCAAATATTGCCGCCATTGGCATTGCCAACCAGCGCGAAACCGCCCTGGTGTGGGACAAAAACACCGGCCGGCCTTATTACAACGCCATTGCCTGGCGAGACATTAGAACCACAGAAATTTGTGACCAACTGGCCCGGAATGGCGGGCAGGATCGGTTCAGGTCGAAAACCGGCCTGCCGATTGCCACCTACTTTTCCGGCCCCAAAATCAAGTGGCTGCTCGACAACGTGTCCGGCATCCGCGAAGCCGCCGAAAACGGCGATGCGTTGTTTGGCACAATGGACTCGTGGCTGGTCTGGAACCTGACCGGCGGCATCAACGGCGGCATTCACATTACCGATGTCACCAACGCATCGCGAACCATGCTGATGGACCTGAAAACCATCAATTGGGACACCGAAATCTGCAACATCCTGACCATCCCCAAAATCATGCTGCCCGAAATTCGCCCCTCCGGCGACCCAAAAATCTACGGTTTTACCCAACCCGATGGACCATTGGGCGGCACTGTGCCTATTTGCGGCATATTGGGTTCGCAGCAGGCCGACGCCGTGGGGCACATGTGCTTTCACCCCCACGATGTAAAAAACAGCTACGACGGCGCATCTTTTGTGATTATGAACACCGGCCGCGAAATTGTGCCATCGAGCCACGGGCTTTTAACCACAATTTGCTACCAGTTTGGCGATCACCAACCCGTTTACGCGCTCGAAGGGTCAATTGCGTTTACCGGCTTGCTGGCCGAGTGGCTGCGCGACAACCTGAAAATCATCCGCGACGTTCCGGAAATTGAGCAACTGGCCAACACCGTCACCGATAACGGCGACGTCTATTTTGTGCCGGCCTTCAAAGGGTTGTTTGCCCCCTACTGGCGCAACGATGCCCGGGCCGCTATCGTCGGCTTAACCCGTTACAGCCACAATGGCCACATTGCCCGCGCCGCCGTAGAGGCCATTGCCTTTCAAACACGTGATGTGCTCGAAGCGATGACCGCCGACCTGGGCACCCAAATCCGCGAGCTGAGAGCCGGCGGCGAATTAACCGACAACCATTTGCTGATGCAGTTTCAGGCCGATTTGCTGGGGGTTCCGGTGATTCGGCCAAAGGTTGCAGAAACCACCGCTTTGGGTGTTGCCTTTGCCGCCGGGCTGGCCGTAAACTTTTGGCAAACCCAGGCCGAAATTGAAAGTTTATGGACGGTAGACAGAATCTGGACACCCATTCAGCAAGACAATTATGATCCAAACCAATTATATGAACGCTGGAAAAAAGCCGTAACCCGCACCCTCAATTGGACTGGAACGACCTAAAAACCAGGTTTAATCAGGCTATCATATACCATGATCCAACTGGATGAAGATCGTTGGGATTTACTGGCCCGAGTAGCCCAACTCTACTACAAAAAAAACCTGACTCAAGCAGAAATTGCCAAGCACCTCAACATGTCTCGGCCGCAAATTTCCCGGCTGCTGGCAGAGGGGCGCGAAGCCGGTGTAGTTGAAATTAGTATCAACTACCCTAAAAATACGTTGTCGCACCTGAAACAAGACCTGCTCAACAGATTCAACCTCAAACACATTAGCCTGTTAAGCTCGGCGGATTTAGGCTACACCCAGTTGCAGGAACAACTTGGCGTGCTGGCTGCCCGTCACCTGGAAGACCAGCTCAAACCCGGCATGATTTTGGGCATCTCCTGGAATACCGGCGTATATCAGGTGGTAAAGGCGCTACAGGCAGCCCGGCAAGAACAGGTGACGGTGGTTCAGCTTACCGGCGCGGTGGGTACCATCAACCCGCTCATCGATGGCCCCGACCTGACCCGCTGGCTGGCGCAAACCCTGGGAGCACAGTACAAATATTTGCACGCCCCGCTGCTGGTAGAAAGCCCGGCCACCCGCAACGTGCTGATGCAGGATCGATCTGTCCGCGAGCCGTTGGCGCTGCTCAATGAAATGGACATCGCCCTGATTGGGATTGGCAGTTTGCTCCCGGCGCTCTCCAGCCTGCTCCGCGCCGGCCACATCTCCGAAGCCGAACTGCGCGAAATTGTGCGCCAGGGCGGCGTGGGCGAACTGTGCGGCTACCACTACGATCTGCGCGGCAATGTTTTGCCGCTGGAACTCCACCAGCGAATTATCGGCGTGGACCTGGAAATTTTGGCCCGCACGCCTTATGTGATCGGCGTGGCCGGCGGCATTCAAAAGGCATCGGCCATTTTGGGCGCGCTGCGGCTGGGCGTGATTGATTGTTTGGTAACGGATGAGATTGCGGCCCGGGCGGTGCTCAAAATGCTGTCACAGGATGACAAGTACGAAGCCCGAGCGAAAAATCCAGACTCCTGGTAACCTCAAAAAAATGTATCTTTCCACGGCAGCCCAATGTTAAATATTCTGGTGATGGGCGCCGGCGCTATCGGCTGTTTTGTTGGCGGAACGCTGGCTGCCAACGGGCACAATGTAACGCTGGTGGGCCGGCCCGCATTGATGGACCACATTGCCGGCCACGGATTATCGATCCTCTGGCCGGGCAAAGCCGCCCAACAAACATTCCCCCAAACCGCTACCGCTGTACCCTTAACCGGCGGCCCCTACGATTTTATCCTGCTCACGGTGAAATCGCCGGCCACGGCCGCCGCCGCGCAGGAGTTGTCGGCTTTGCGGCTGGATGGCACCAGCATTGTGTCGCTGCAAAACGGCCTTGGCAACGAGGAACTGCTGGCCGAGAAGTTTGGCCCGGAGCGGATTGTAGCCGGCACCATCACCATCCCCATCGAAGTGCCGGACGTGGGGACTATCCGCGTTAGCAAAGATAAAGGCGGTCTCGGGTTGGCGTCACTCCGCGCCGGCCGGCCGGAAGAGCTGCTGGCCGACGCGCTCAACGCCAGTGGACTGGCCACCCTCACCTACCCCGACTACCGGGCCATGAAATGGTCAAAATTGCTGTTGAATATCGTTAACAACGCCTCAAGCGCCATTCTCAACCAGCGCCCAACCGAGATTATCAGCCAGCCCGAGCTGTTTAATCTGGAAATTGCCGCCCTCCGCGAAGGCGTGGCCGTAATGCAGGCGCAGGGTATCAGCGCCGTCAAGCTGCCGGGCTATCCGGTGCAATGGCTGGCCCGGCTGGTTTCAGCGCGATGGCTGCCGCCGCCGGCCCAGCGCGCGATTTTGCGGCCCTTTATGCGCAGCGGCCGGGGCACAAAAATGCCATCGCTGCACATTGACCTGGCCTCCGGGCGCAGCAGTTCGGAAATTGAGGCGCTCAATGGCGCGATTGTCGCCGCCGGCCGGCAGGTGGGCGTGCCTACGCCGGTTAACCGGGCTTTAACTAACATCCTCAGCGGCCTCATTGCCGGCCAGCTCGATTGGGCCGATTACCAGCATCACCCCGAAAAACTGTTGCAAGCCGCCGCCGGCCGCTGATCATCTCCCCCGCGCACATCTTTGACTCCTGCCCTCTTTTGGCTATACTCAGGGCGAAAATGTTCTCACGGAGCGAGTAGTGACCATCGTTTTAGGAATTTTGGCCATTTTAATTGCCTACCTGTCCGGCTCAATCCCGGTTGGCTACGTGGTTGCCCGGCTGTACGGCGTCGATGTTACCGCTTCTGGCAGTGGCCGTATTGGCGGCACCAACGTGCTGCGCGCCGCCGGCCCGGTGGCCGCCGGGCTAACGGTAATGGGCGATCTGTTCAAGGGCATGCTGCCGGTCTATTTTGCCCGGCAACTCCTGCCGATTGTCATGTTGTGGCTCAACAACGGCCAGAGTATGGACACCGCCACCGCCCTGATTGTGGCGCTGACCATGCCGGCAGCGGTGCTGGGGCACAATCATTCCATTTTTCTAAAATTTAAAGGCGGCGTGGGCGCCGGCACCGCCATTGGCGCGATTGGCGGCGTGCATCTGCTGGCCGCCATTCTGGCCGGCGCGTGCGCCCTGATTGCGCTGGCCGTAAGCCGCTATGCCTCAATTCTGTCAACCGTAATGGCCATTAGCGGCGTTATTTTCCTCGTTGTTTTTGCCGCGCTGGGGCAAATTCCATATATGTACACGCTGGGCGGCGTGCTGATTTTGCTGATCATTGTCAACTCGCTGCGGCCCAACTACGCCCGCATCCGCGCCGGCACCGAACGCCGCGTGGGGCAAAAAACCGAAAACATCACCCGCCTGCACTGATGGCCCACTTTCAAATTGACCTGCATGCGCACACCACTGCCTCTGATGGCAGCCACACCCCGGCTCAATTGGTGCGGCGCGCCGTGGCCCGCGGCCTGAACGTGCTGGGCATCGCCGACCACGACACCACCGCCGGGCTGGCCGAAGCGCAGGCCGCGGCCAAACCGGACGGCCTGGAAATTGTGCCGGCCATCGAATTAAGCACCCGTCACGAACCCGACAAGCAGTTTATCGGCATTCACCTGCTGGGCTATTTTATTGACCCCGCCTCGCCGGCGCTGGTTGATGTGCTCGAGCGGGTTAAACAGGGCCGGCTGGAACAGAAGATCCGCCAGATTGAACTGCTGCAAAGTTTTGGGTTTGACCTGCCGCTGGAAGCCGTTTTTGAGCGGGTGAGCGGTGTGCCGGGCCGGCCGCACATTGCCGCCGTGCTCATGGAACGCAATCCGGGCCGGTTTGAGTCGATGCAGCAGATTTTTGATGAGTATTTGGGTGTGGGCAAAAAAGCGCACGTGGTTCGGTCGTTTGCCCTGACCGTGAGCGAAGCCATCACCGTGGTGCGGGCCGCCGGCGGCCTGCCGGTGCTGGCCCATCCTGCCGCCTACAGCGGCGGCGTTGAACCGGTAACGCTGGTGCGTAACGCCGCCGCCGCGGGTGTGGCCGGCATAGAAGTTTACTACCCCTACGAGGATGGCCATCGGCCCGGCAGCGGCAGCCGCTGGATTGGCCGGCTGGAACAACTGGCCGCCGAGTTGGGGCTGCTGGCCACCGGCGGCACCGATTTCCACGGCCGCCCGCATAAGGTCATCGATCTGGGCGATATGGGCCTGACTGAAACCCAGTACCAAACGCTCAAAACGTATCGGTAAAACTTAAGCTAAATTTAAGGTCAGGCTCTTCAAACGCACTACATTTTGTGCTACAATAATTGGCAAGCACTGTATCTAGTAGTAAATTATTTTTGGTTGCCGTCTACCCGAATATTTGCAGTAATCAACAGCCTGTAAACCACCGTCCGATTAAGGCAAACTTTGCGGTATGAACACAAAAACACCTTTCCAACCCATCCAAATTTTTGGCCACATGCCTCGGCTTACTCAAATTTTAATCCCCCCTGCCGCAGAAAATAACCCGTTGGCTCCAAACCGCTACCCGTAACAGGTAGCGGTTTCTGATTTTAACCCAATTTCAGGAGGACAGGAGAAGATGACTCAAAAATATTCTGTTTCTATTGCCGGGAATATGGGGGTGGGCAAAAGCACCCTCACCCGGCTGCTCGCCGCCGAATTTGGCTGGACGCCTTTTTACGAGGCCGTTGACGACAACCCCTACCTGGCCGATTTTTACAGCAACATGCCCCAGTGGAGTTTCCACTCGCAGTTGTTCTTTCTCTCACGGCGATTGCGCTACCACCGCCAGATTGCCATTCATCCCAATAACGTGATTCAGGACCGCTGCGTTTATGAAGACGCCGAGGTGTTTGCCCGCAACCTGCACCAGCGGCGCAACATGGCCGATCGCGATTATCAGCTTTACCGTGACCTGTACGATGAGTTTATCCAGATTGTGCCGCCGCCCAACCTGATTGTTTACCTCAAAGCCAGCGTACCCACGTTGATTGAGCGCGTTCACCGCCGCGGTCGCGATTTTGAACGGGACATCTCGCCACTCTATTTGCAGCAGCTCAACGAGTTGTACAACACCTGGATTGATGATTTTACCCTGTGCCCTATTTTGACCATCGAAACCGACTCTCTCGACTTTGTGCGTTTCCCGCAGGATTTTTTGGCCATCAAAGCCAAAATTGTTGAAAGCTTAACCCTTCCGGAAAAAATATTGGCACACGCCATTTAACTGTTGCCCAAAAGCCCAACGTGAAATTTGTGGCGAGCCGCCACCAACGGCTCGCCACAAATTTCACACCCCTTTGCAATCCCAATATGTCTACGCTACAATGAAATAACCGCCGACTCATCATGCGGCCTAATTTTTGAAACTGGCAAAAATGATGACTTTTCCCCGGACTGTGCTCAATAACGCCGAATCGCCGGCTCTAACGATTCCCATTGCCGCCCGCCTGATCGACCAACTTCAAGACAACGTCACCCGGGTGGCGGTCGTTGAGCCGCGCAAACTGCGGCTCATTCTGGCCACAATTTTGGCCGGCGGCCACCTGTTGCTGGAAGATGTGCCCGGCGTCGGCAAAACGCTGGTGGCCAAAGCCGTGGCCCGCTCGGTAAGCGCCAGCTTCAAACGCATTCAATGCACCCCGGACCTGCTGCCCAGCGACATCACCGGCACGTCCATTTACAACCAAAAACAGCAGGAATTTGTATTTATTCCCGGCCCGCTGTTTGCCCAGTTTGTGCTGGTTGATGAAATTAACCGGGCCACGCCGCGTACCCAATCGAGCCTGCTGGAAAGCATGGCCGAACAGCAGGTCACTGTCGATGGCCGGCGCTATCCGCTCGACCAACCCTTTTTTCTGATTGCCACCCAAAACCCGGTTGAAACCGCCGGTACCTTTCCCCTGCCAGAAGCCCAACTCGACCGTTTTCTGATTTCGCTCAGTTTGGGTTACCCCCAGTTTGCCGCAGAAGTGACCATTTTGGAGCGAGAGGAACACCAGGACCCGCTCGATACCGTGGACGCCGTGATCTCCCCCGCCGACATCCTGCGCTTGCAGGAACTGGTACGCAAAATTGGCGTGGTGCGGCCGCTCAAAGAATACATTATCCAGTTGCTCACCGCCACCCGCAACCACCCCGATATCCTGCTCGGTGTTAGCCCGCGCGGCGGCGTAGCCTTGCAGCGCGCCGCTCAGGGTATGGCCCTGCTCAATCACCGCGACTTTGTCACCCCGGACGACATCAAAACCGTAGCGCCGGGCGTGCTCACCCACCGCCTCATCACCCACGAACGCTCTTCTGAATTGCAGCACAGCCTGATTGGCGGCATTTTGTCCACCGTGCCCGTGCCGCTGGGGTAAACCAATGAAAATGCTAAAAACTTCGCAGAAGTATTTGAGCAACTGAAAATGTACTAAAATCATCTTGTTTACCCCCTCCCCTAACCCCTCCCCCGTAAACGGGGGAGGGGAAAAAGGGAATTTGGTGTCAATTTTGGGCGCTTTGCGCCCAAAATTGACACCATTTCCATAAATACCCCCCTTCCCAAAGGGAAGGGGGGTAGGGGGGATGGGGTTAATCTTTCACTAAAGTCAGTTTCCGAACGCTCTCCTAATCCCTAATCCCTGAATCCTATTTTCAATGGAGGTCAATCTGTGAATACCGTCAAATCGCTGTCACCCGAACAACTCTATCGCCGCTGTGACCCGGCCGAATTTACCTTTGAAACCACCGCCGACCTGGACACGCTGGAGGGTCTCATCGGCCAATCCCGCGCGGTTGAGGCCGTGCAATTTGGCATCGGCATCCGGCAGGAAGGCTACAATCTGTACGTGCTGGGGCCATACGGCACCGGCAAACACACCGCCATGCGCCAGTTTTTGGAGCAGAAATCGGCCACCGAACCCACGCCCGTTGATCGCTGCTACGTAAACAATTTTGAGCAACCGCACAAGCCCCGCGCCCTGGCGCTACCCACCGGCCGGGGGCTTGAGTTTCAGCGCGACATCGAACGATTTGTGCAGGAGTTGCACACCGCCATCCCGGCCGCTTTTGAAAGTGACGACTATCGCTCCCGTAAAACCGCCATCGAAGAAGGGTTGGCCAAAGAGCAGGAACAGATTTTTAAAGACATGCAGCAGCGGGCCAAAGAAGAACAATTTGCCCTCGTTCGCACCCAGGCCGGCCTGGCGTTTGCCCCCCTCCGCCCCGACGGCGATGTACTCAACCCCGAAGAATACCAAAAACTGCCCCAGGCCGAACAGGACCAGATTGAAGGTCGGCTCGGCGTTTTGCAAAACGAATTACAGGCGGCCATCCGCAAAGTGCAGCAGCTTGAGCACAAACACCGCGAGCGCATCAAAGCCCTCGACCGTGAAATTGCCCTGTTTGCCGTCGGCCACCTGCTCGATGAGCTATGCGAAAAACACAGCGCCCTGCCGGATGTTGTTGCCCACCTGCGCGCCACCCAGCGCGATATGGTTGAAAACGTCGATGACTTTCGCAAGCCAGACGAGGAAGCCGCCCCGCTGCTGCAAGGCATCCCCCTGCCCCGCTCGCTGCAAGGGCCGCCCAAAACCCGTCGCTATCAGGTGAATCTGCTGGTAGACAACAGCCACACCGAAGGCGCGCCGGTCATCTATCTGGATCACCCCACTTACCCCAACCTGATTGGCCGCATCGAGCACGTCACCTCGCCGGCGGGCACGCTCATCACCGATTTCACGCTCATCCGGCCCGGCGCACTGCATCTGGCCAACGGCGGCTATCTCATTTTGGATGCCCACAAAATATTAATGCAGCCCCACGCCTGGGAGGCGCTCAAACGGGCGCTGCGCTCGCGCGAAATCAGCATCGAGGCGCTGGGCCAGCAAATGGGGCTGCTCAGCACCATCTCGCTGGAGCCGGAACCGCTGCCGCTCGACGTCAAAATTGTCCTGCTGGGCGACCGCTACACCTACTACCTGCTGTCCGCTTACGACCCCGATTTTGATGAGTTGTTCAAAGTGGCCGTGGATTTTGAAGAGGACATGGCCCGCACCCCGGACAACAACCTGCTTTACGCCCGGCTCATTGGCACGCTGGCCCGCAAAGAAAATTTGCGCCACTTTAACCGCAGCGCCGTCGCCCGGGTCATCGAGCACAGTTCGCGCATGGTCGATGACGTGGCCAAGCTGTCTACCCGCATGCAGGGCGTGGCCGATTTGCTGCGCGAGGCCGATTACTGGGCCGGGCAAAATGGCGAAACAATTGTCGCCGCCGACGCCGTGCAGCAAGCCATCGACGCCCAGATTTCCCGGGCCAGCCGCGTGCGCGAGCGCATGCAGGAGCAAATTGAGCGCGGCACCATCCTCATTGATACCGCCGGCGAAGCCGTGGGCCAGATCAACGGGCTGTCGGTCATCAGTATGGGCCAATATTCCTTTGGCCGCCCCAGCCGGATTACCGCCCGCGTGTCGCTGGGCCGGGGTAAAGTGGTCGATATTGAACGAGAAGTAGAGTTGGGCGGGCCGCTCCATTCCAAAGGCATCCTCATTTTGTCCAGCTACCTCAACGCCCACTACGTGCCGGATTACCCGCTGTCGCTCACGGCCAGCCTGGTCTTTGAGCAATCCTACGGCGGGGTTGATGGCGACAGCGCCTCCTCCGCCGAACTGTACGCGCTGCTGTCGGCGCTGGCCGATGTGCCGCTCAAACAATCGCTGGCGGTCACCGGCTCGGTGAACCAGCGCGGCCAGGTACAGGCTATTGGCGGCGTCAATGAAAAAATCGAGGGCTTTTTTGATTTATGCCGCGCCCGCGGCCTCACCGGCCAGCACGGCGTGCTCATCCCGGAGTCCAACGTGCAGCACCTGATGCTGCGCCACGATGTGGTAGAGGCCGTGGCCAACGGCCAGTTCCACATTTATCCGGTGGCCACCATTGATGACGGGCTGGAAATTCTCACCGGCATGCCCGCCGGCGAGCGTAACGCCGACGGCCACTTCCCGGAGGGCAGCCTCAACACCCGGGTTGAGCAGCGGCTCATCGCCTTTTCAGAGCGCTGGCTGGCGCTCAGTAAAAAAGTTGAGTAATGCCCACCCGGCGCGCGCTCGTTATTTTTTTGCTGGCTGTGGCGCTCTATTTTGTCGCCAACCAAACGCAGGTCGGCTGGGTTTATATTATGGTCGATCTGCTGCTGGCGCTGCTGCTGGCGGTGTGGCTTTTTTCGGTGGGGGTGCTGCGCGGCGTTGCTATCCGGCGCACCTTTCACGGCGCGACCCCGCCGCTCGATGACCTCAGCCCGCCCGATTTTTTTGAAGACGATCCGGTCACGGTGGCGCTGGCGGTGAGCCGGGCCGGCCTGCGCCCGGCCTTTATGCTGGCCGGGGTCGATGACTGCCCCTTTGCCCCGCCCGCCGAGCGCCGCCAATCGTTTTTTGTGCCGCTGCTTCACGGCCGGCGCCCCGCGCAATTGGAGTACGCCACCACCTGCGACCGGCGCGGCATCCACACTTTTCCGCCCGTTCCGCTCACCTCCAACGGGCCGGTGGGCCTGTTTCGCAGCCGCCGCCGGCTGGCCGCCCCCGGCGAACTGCTGGTTTACCCCCGTTACCACCCGCTCAACCGCTTTCGGCTGCTGGAAAACCGCGGTTTCACCGACCGCCACGCCCTGCGCGTGGGCCACAGCAGCGAAGTCATCGGCATCCGCGAATACCGCACCGGCGACTCGTTGCGGCAGATTCACTGGCGCAGCACGGCTCGCGCCGGCCGGCTGGTGGTCAAAGAATTTGCCGATCAGGACCACCTGTCACTGACCGTGGTGCTTGATCTATCGGCGGGGGGCAGCGCCGGCGAGGGCAAATACTCCACCTTTGAAACAGCAATCCGGTTGGCGGCCAGCCTGGGCTACTACGCCACCCACCACAACGTGCCGTTCCGGCTGGCCGGCCACAGCGAACAGTGGCAGCCGCCCAACATCGCCCTGAGCTGGTGGGGCGTACTGCACTACCTGGCCCGCGTTCAAAATAATGGCGACCGCCCGCTGGCGCAGGTGTTGCGCCAACTGTCGCCCGTGCCTTTTGCCGTGGTGTTGGTCAGCCGGCCGGAAGCCGCCGCTATCCGCGAGCTGGCCGCGCTGGGCAATCGCGGCACCGACGCGCTGGCTGTGTTCATCACCCCGGATGGCAGCCTGCCGGCAACCGCGCTCGGCCTGGGCAGCGAGCGACTCAAAATAAAAACCGTCAGCCCGCACAATTGGGTTGAGGGACTGCAAGCGATATGAGTTTTTTCTCCCCTCATCCCCCAACCCCCTTCTACCCTTCGGGCACTGCGTCCCCGCTGGGGAGAAGGGGGGAAACTATTTAGGCGTTGATTGGGGCAGCAAAGCTGCCCCAATCAACGCCATTAAACTTTCTCCCCCTCCCCGTTATGGGGAGGGGGTTGGGGGGAGGGGCCAAAAGGCAACCGATGCTAAACTGGCGCAAACAAAAAAAACAAACCGAACCCGAACACTCCCGCCGGCTGCGCGGGTTGGTGTTTGCCGCCATGCTGGTACCGCTGCTGGCGCTGGCCCGTACCCGGCCCGATCTGACCCCGCACGTGCTGCTGGCCGCGCTGGTGATGGCCGCCGGCCACTGGACCAGCTACCACAGCCGCCACGGCGTGCGGCAGATTGTGCGGCTGTTAACCTTTGTGGCGGTTAACCTGGCCTTGTGCTGGCTGTTTGCCGGCCTGGCTATCGGCGCGACGGTGCCGCAGGCCCAGTTTGCCATTTTTGCCCAGGCCATCACCAGCTTCGATCTCCGTTTTCGCACCAGCCTGTACAACACGCTCATTCACAGTTTGGCCATTTTGTACGTGGCCGCCACCCTCAGCCGCACCACCGAGCTGGCCCTTTACCTGCTGCTGTTTGTCGGGCTGGCCCTGGCCGCCTTCGCCGCCGGCGAGGCCGAATCCGGCCGGCGCAATGCTCGTGTCACTCCCGCCTCACCGGGCCAACCCGCCGCCGGCTCGCTGACCCTGTTTGGTCTCGGTTTTGCCGCCATCACCTTTTTGGTACTGGTGCTGGTTTTTCTGCTGACCCCGCGCTACGCCAACCGGCCCATCGTCCCGCCCTTTTCGCTCAATCTGCCGCTCAGCGGCGGCACTTCGGCGGAGATCATCAACCCCGGCGTGCCGCTGGTGCAAATCAACGGCTGGAGCAACGGCACCAGCGACTACTACTACGGGTTTGACACCAGCCTTGACCTGCGCTATCGCGGCGGCCTCAGCAATGAACTGGTGATGTACGTCCGCAGCCCCAGCCGCAGCTACTGGCGCAGCCACAGCTACGACACCTACGACGGCGCGCGCTGGAGCCAAAGCGACACCACCCTGGCCAAACTGAGAGACCGCGGCGTGTATTTTGAACTGCCCGCGCCGCTCGGCTCGCCGGAAGCGCAAACTATGCAGGCCGAAGTCCAACCCGATGGCAGCCGGCTGATCAAAGACCCGCCCGGTATCCCGCGCCATTTGCAGGAAACCCTCAATATCGATGACTCACGCGCGCCCGTGCAAAGCTGGCAGAGCGACCAGCAAATTGTGCAAACGTTCAACATTGTCCGGCAGCAGCCCAACCTTATTTTTGCCGCCTATCGCCCCGCCGAAATTTTTCTGTCCACCGAAACCCTGTCGCTGGACAGCGGCGATGGCCTCCGCCTGCCGCAACCGTTGCAAGCCGGTATGACCTACAGCGTGGTCTCCTATCGGCCTCAATTTGACCCGGCCGTGCTGCGCCGGGTCGATACCTCGGTTTATCCGCCCAACATTACCGCCCGCTACCTGCAACTGCCGCCCACCATCTCCGAGCGCACCCGGGCGCTGGCTCGCCAACTGGCCGCCCCGCACGACAATGTGTTTGACCAGGTAACGGCGCTCACCAACTACCTGCGCAGCGAATACCCGTACAATTTTTACCCGCCACCCCACCCGCCCGGCGCGGAAGTTGTTGATCAGTTTTTATTTGTGGACAAAGAGGGTGTGTGCGAACAGTACGCCACGTCGCTGGTGGTGCTGGCCCGCTCGCTGGGGATACCGGCCCGGTTGGCCGCCGGTTACGGCGCGGGCACGCACAATCCGGTTACCGGCTATTACGAGGTGCGCTACAGTGACGCCCATTCGTGGGTTGAGGTTTATTTTCCGGGGCAGGGCTGGGTGCCGTTTGACCCCACCCCCGGCTGGACGTCGCAGCCCTACCCCACGCCGGCTCAAAACTGGCTGTTTGCCAACAACGGCCAGTTATTTAACCAGCTCACCGGCCTGCAAATCCCGGTCAGCGCCATCGCTTCCGGCGCGGCCAGCGGCATCGTTTTTTTTGCCCCGTTTTTAGTGGGCGCGACGCTGTTGGTGGGGCTGGTCTGGCTGCTGTGGACTCTGGCGCGACGGTTGAATTTTACCTGGCCCAAAATGGGTCTTCGCTACAGCCCGCCGCCCGCCGATGAAACCCGCCGCCGTATTTTGCAGGCGTACCGGCAGGCCGGCCGAATTCTGCGCGGTCAAAAATACCGGGCGCGCCGGCCGGGAGAAACCGCCGCCGAATACGCCGCCAGTGTGGGCCACTTGCCGGCGCTGGCCGAACTGACCGAGCTGACCGAACTGGCTGCCTACCGGCCCGTCGCTCCCAATATCGCGCAGGCCGCCGCCGCCGAGTCGGCGGCCAACCGGCTCAAAGCTGAGTTGCCCCCGGCACAAAAAAACCGGGGGCTTAAATAGCAGTTTGCCCCTCACCCCCCTACCCCCTCTCCCAATGGGAGAGGGGAGGTAGTTTTTGGCGGTGTTGCGGGCAGCTTCGCTGCCCGCAACACCGCAATTAATTTCCCCGCCCCCAAGCTTGGGGGCGGGGGCAGGGGGTGGGGGTTGATCTGGGGAAGATATGGCAGCCAGAAATCAAATCTAGCCGCGATAGCGGTTAGTGATCGGTAGGCGGCGGTCTTTGCCAAACGATTTGGTGGTGATTTTGGGGCCGGGCGGAGCCTGCCGCCGCTTGTACTCGTTTAAATCGACCAGCCGGATGATCCGCCGCACCGTGGCCTCATCAAACCCCAGCGCAATGATCTCGGCCGTGCTGTACTCATCCTCAATATAAGCCGCCAAAATCGCATCGAGAATATCGTACTCCGGCAGCGAGTCGGTGTCTTTTTGGTCCGGCCGCAGCTCCGCCGAGGGCGGTTTATCGAGCACGTTTTGAGGGATAGCCTCGCCGCGAGTCTGGTTGCGGTGGCGGCACAAGTTGTAAACCAGTGTTTTGGGCACATCTTTGATTACCGCAAAACCACCGGCCATGTCGCCGTAAATGGTGGCGTAGCCCACGGCCATTTCGCTTTTGTTGCCGGTGGTCAGCACCAGCCAGCCAAATTTGTTGCTGAGCGCCATCAGCACGTTGCCGCGCGCCCGGCTTTGCAGGTTTTCTTCGGCCACGCCGGGCGACGTGCCGGCAAACGCGCCGGCCAGCATATCGAGATAAGCCTGATAGGCCGGTTCAATAGCGATGGTCTGATAGCGAATACCCAGCCGCTCGGCCAATTCCTGCGCGTCACTTTTGGAGTGATCGCTGGAGTAGCGCGACGGCATCGACACGCCGACCACATTTTCCGGCCCCAGCGCGTCGGCGGCGATGGCCGCCACCAGCGAGCTGTCGATGCCGCCGGACAGGCCAATGGCCACCTGTTTGAAGCCGTTTTTGCGCACGTAATCGCCGGTGGCCAGCACCAGTGCCTGGTACACCTCTGCCAGCGGTTCGAGCCGCGGAGCCGGCGGCGTTTTGGGCAACGCCGGCCGGGGAAGCGGATAATCCACCGGGGTAAGCTGCACCCGCTCAAAGGCATCGGCGTAAATTTGGGTGAGCGAATCTTTGCGGCGGCGCGGGTCGCGCAGGCGTTGCCGAAAGACGTTGCCCACGTTGAGGTCGGCCAGCACAAAATCTTCGGCAAACGATTTGCCGCGGGCCAGCACGTTGCCGCGCTCATCGATAATCAGGCTGCTGCCATCAAAAATTAATTCGTCCTGCCCGCCCACCAGATTACAAAACGCCACAATCGCCACGTTATCGGCGGCGCGGGTGGCCAGCATCCGCTCGCGGCTGGCAATTTTGCCGCTCTGGTAGGGTGAGGCCGAAATATTGAGCAGCAGTTCCGCCCCGGCGGCAGCCTGCGCTTCCGGCGGGCCGGCCGGGTACCAGATGTCCTCGCAGACGCTCACGCCAAACGAGGCCTGCCGCTCGCCGCCCGGGCTGTGAAACGAGAACAGAATCGGGGTGTCGCCCGCGCCAAAATAGCGGTCTTCGTCAAACACGGCGTAGTTGGGCAGCAGGTTTTTGTGGTAAATGCCGGCCAGTTGGCCGTTGTGCAGCACCGCCGCCGCGTTAAACAGGTCATCGCCGCGATCAACAAAACCCACAACCGCGGTGAGGTTGTGGGTGTGGGGCAGCAGCTCGTGCAGGGCCTGCCGGTTAGCTGCGGCAAAACCGGGCTTGAGCAGCAAATCCTCCGGCGGATAGCCGGCCAGAGTCAGCTCGGGGAACAGCACAATATCAGCGTGCTGTTCCCTGGCCCGGTTGAGATATTCTTTTATTTTGGCCGCGTTGCCCGCAATGTCGCCAACAGTTACATTGATCTGGGCCAGCGCGATACGCAAATTTGCCATATTGAATTAACTGGCGGCTTCGTGCGCCAGAATGATGGCTTCGGCCACTTCTTTCATCGGCTTGCGTGTGTTCATGCTCATTTTCTGGATTTTGCGGAAGGCTTCGTTTTCTTCGATACCCTGCGAATCCATCAAAATGCCTTTGGCGCGCTCAACCAGTTTGCGCGTTTCCAGCGCATTTTGCAGATCGGCCACTTCCTGCCGCACCGACTGGAATTCTTTAAAGCGCGACAGCGCCACTTCGATAGCGGGCAGCAGGTCGGTTTCGCGGAAGGGTTTAACCAGATAGCCCACCACACCGGCCTCTTTGGCCCGGTCGATGAGTTCTTTTTGGCCGTAGGCCGTGAGCAACACCACCGGCGCAATTTGTTCCTCGGTGAGGATTTTGGCGGCTTCAATGCCATCGAGGTTGGGCATGCGGATGTCCATCAGCACAACGTCGGGTTTCAGTTCGCGGGCCAGGTTGACCGCGCTCTGCCCATCGCCAACATCACCCACCACCAGATAGCCCAGGTTAGTGAGCATCTCTTTGAGGTCGGCCCGGACAATAGACTCATCATCAGCTATAATGATACGTGTTCTTTCCATCCTTCTTCACCTTCAAATGTAATTTTGGGGAATACAATCTCAACGGCCAGGCCGCCCTTATCGGGGCTGCTGCTCAAATGAATATGGCCTTTGAGATCGCTTTCAACCAGTGTTTTTATAATTTGTAGGCCCAGGCTGGTAGATTGTTCCAGCCGGAAATCTTCGGGGACGCCATCGCCATCATCGGCTACCGTAATCATAACCTCATCGCCGTTATCCGCCAAATTTACCTGAATGACCCCTTGATTTTTGGTTTCAAAGCCGTGCTCCACCGAATTTTGCAGCAGTTCGTTGATAATCAGCGAGCAGGCGGTAGCCTGCCGGGCCGGCAAAAAAATAGACTCCGCAACCAGTTCAATGCGAATTTGTTGTTCCGGGTTGAGCATGCCCATTTGAAACTGGTTGATGATCCGGCCGCACACTTCTTTAATGTTGATAATGGTGGAGCCGCCGCTCGACAGGAATTCGTGGATAACGGCCACGCTCAGAATCCGGTTGAGGGCTTCATCGAGGGCCTGTTTGGCTTCGTCGGATTTAACCCGCCGAATTTGCATGCGCAGCAGTCCGGCGATAGTTTGCAGGTTGTTTTTTACCCGATGGTGCACCTCCTGTAGCATGGCATTTTTGATGCGGATTTCTTCGTCCTGCCGGCGAATTTCCGTATCGTCGTGAATAATGATCAACACGCCGCTGTCGTGGGGCTTGCCAAAGTGGCGCAGCCGCCGCCACAACGGCCAGTGGCGGGGGGCAAAGTTTGTAACCGGAATCGCTTTGCGCACCCAGTAGCGATCAGACTCCTGCGACTCGCGTTCCAGGCAGTGACCGGCCATCAGCACATCGCGGCGCAATTCTTCATCCTGCGTATCCAAATCTTTTAAGGGACGGCCAACCAGCGTATCAATGTAGCCCACCCGCCGGTACAGGTTGGCGGCAATGCCGCTGGCGTAACGGATAATCCCGGCGGTATCGGTAAAAATTATGCCATCCTGCTCCCCAAATGCCGACAAATTTTCGGCGCCTTTGATGATGCCGTTCAGCAGCATGGCCTGGAGTTTTTTTAGCTCATTGCGATAAAGTTCGCTGCGGAATTTATGGCGCTCGTGCTCAATCAGGTTGGTAACAATTACCAGCGCGGCGATCACGCGCGGGCTTGTTCGCTCGCCGGCAAAATCCGGGTTGTGCAGCGGCGGAAAATAAACCGGCAGCGTTTCCCGAACAACCGGCGCGCCTTCGGTAATAACGCTGCGCTGGCCGGTATGGCTGCTGCCAATAAGCAGCGTTTCCTGGATTTCCGGCCGAATGTCTGCGGCCACCACCCGGCCGGCGCGCCCCTGGTTGTACACGTGGGCCAGCGAGTGGGGTTGCGCGTGCGAAATCACAACGAAATTGTGTGGATTTTTGCGGGCATACAGCAAAAGATCGGCCCGGCTGAGATCGGCTACAATGCTCATTTGCTGCTCAACCACATACAGAAACGCCTTTTCGGAGTCGGTCAGGTTTAAGCGATCAATGAAACGGTTGGACGGCATCAGGCGGCTTCTCCCAGTTGCGCGCCCCACAGATCCGGCATGCCGTTGAGCATGGCCTCGGCGGACATAGCTTTTTTGCCGGCCGGTTGAACCAACTGCAGCCGTACCGCGCCGTTGCCGGTGGCAACCAGCGGCATTTTGTGGTGTTTGAACAGCGTGCCCGGCGGATGGGCTGGCAGATCCGGCAGTGAAACCACCTCGACGGCCAAAATTTTGAGCTGCCCGCGCGGGCCAAAGGTAAAAGTACCCGGCCAGGGGTCAAACGCTCTGACCAGCCATTCAATGTCCACAGCGGCGAGACTCCAGTCGATGTTACCTTCTTCTTTATTGAGCCGGGGCGCAAACGTGGCCTGGCTATCGTTTTGGGGCTGAGGTTGAAGCCGGCCTGCCAGCCAGGCCGACAATGTTTCAACCAACAACTCGCCGCCCACCCACGCCAGTTCGGCGGTGAGCGAACCGGCGGTGTGCTGCGGCGTGATCGGCACAGCGCGTTTGGCCAGCATGGGGCCGGTATCCAGCCCTTCATCCATTTTCATAATGGTTACGCCCGTTTCGGCGTCGCCGGCGCGGATGGCGGCATTGATCGGGGCAGCGCCACGCCAGCGTGGCAGCAGCGAGGCGTGAACATTGATGCAGCCGTGCGGCGGCAGTTGGAGCACGTTGGGCCGCAAAATCTGGCCAAAGGCCGCCACCACAATCACATCCGGCCGGAAAGCCGCCAGCGATTCAAAGGCATCGGCCTTGCGCAACGATTTTGGCTGGAGAACCGGTATTCCGGCTGCCTGCGCCACCAGTTTAACCGGCGGCGGGGTCAGTTTTTTACCCCGACCGCTGGGCCGGTCGGGCTGGGTGACCACAGCCACCACGGAAAAGGGGCCGGCAATCAGCGCCTCAAGCGAAGGGACGGCAAATTCCGGGGTACCCATAAATACAACGTTTGCAGACAAAATAAACTCCCTCAATACAATTACGAATTATGAATTATGAATTGTTGAGTATCCGCCACTCGCTGCCCGCCAAATTTTCAACCCCGGCTCCGCAACCTTTGGCGCTTGTAGTACGTATAGCACATAAAACCCCATGATAACATTGGCTGTAATGGCTGGCAATTCCCGCTCTTCCAAAAATCCTAAAAAAACCGTTGGGATATTGCAAGCCGTTACTACCTATGCTAGAATGACTCGAAGCCTCTTGCCGGATTACCAAAGGAGACACGGATCATGTTTGAATCAACTGTTCAAATTCAGCCCAGTAATCCGCCCAAAAATCCCATTATTGCCGCAATTTTGAGCCTGGTGCTGCTCGGTGGGGTGGGGCAACTGTACCTGGGGCAGCAAAAGAAAGGCATTATTCTGATTGCAGCCTGGGTGATATTGTGGCTGGTTCCCTGTGTTGGGCCGCTGTTGGCGGCTGTAATGGGCGCGGTAGATGCCTACATCATTGCCGACAAGCTCCAAAAAGGTCAATCTGTTGGTGATATGCAGTGGTTTTGGGAAAACTGAAATCGTTGCTAAACATATATTCCATTTCATTTTATAAACAGAGAGGGAACAATTTATGAATACAGAAGTAAACGATCAAGATAAATTGATGTCAGCGGTAACCTGGATCATTCCGATTGTTGGCATTGTGATTTTACTGGTCGAAGATATGAGGAACCGGCCATTTCAAAAATGGCACGCCGTGAGTTCAATTGCATTTTCTGTAGTCTTTTTTGTCATCCTCACCATTCTGTCGATTGTAACGTTTGGGTTTGGTGGCTGCCTGGGTATTTTGTGGTTTATTGTCATCTGGTGGGCCATCAAAGCCTACCAGGGCGAATGGGTAACTTTGCCCGTGCTGACCGATTTTATGATCAAACAGGGATGGATTGCCAAACCCTGATCGCCATTCTCTTTCTCCTTAATCCCCGGCCAGCCGGGGATTTTTTTTTGCAGCCGGTCTCCACTATAATAGGCTCTCATTCCACCTGTCCGGAGTTTGTATGCCTATGCGTGCCAAGTGGGAGGTAGCCCTAAAAGCCCCCAAAAATCATTTTGACCAGTTTCCCGATGTTCCCCCTTTGATCGTCCAGATTCTTTTCAACCGCGGCATCACCGCCCCGGACGAGATTGACTCTTTTCTCAACCACCACTGGCCCCACGATGACCCCTTTACGCTGAAAGGCATTCCCCAGGCGGTTGACCGTTTAACCCGCGCCCTGCTCAACGGCGAGCGAATCGCCGTGTATGGCGATTACGACGCCGATGGCGTGACCGCCACAGCTTTGATGATGCAGCTTTTGAGCGCGTTGGGGGGGCAGGTGGAGCCGTACATCCCCAACCGTTTTGACGAAGGCTACGGCCTTAACAACGAGGCCCTGGCCGAGCTGGCCGAGCGCGGCGTGGCGGTGGTGCTCACCGTTGATTGCGGCATTCGCTCCGTGGCCGAGGTTGAATACGGCAACAGCCTGGGGCTGGACATCATCATCACCGATCACCACCACGTTGGTAAGGAAGTGCCCCCGGCGCTGGCCGTCATCAACCCCAAACAAAATGATTGCCCCTACCCGTTTAAAGAACTGGCCGGCGTGGGGCTGGCCTTTAAGCTGGCTCAGGCGCTGGTCAGAACCAAAGCATTGTACCCGCGCATGCGCCAGGCCAATTTTCAGGCCGACGAGTATCTGGATTTGGTGGCGCTGGGCACCGTGGCCGATTTGGCCCCGCTCTACGGCGAAAACCGCAAGCTGGTGCGGCAGGGGCTGGAGGCGCTCAACCGCTCGCTGCGGCCGGGGTTAACCGCGTTGATGGCCCAAAACAACACCAACAGCAGCCGCACCATCACCGCCGGAACCATCGGCTTTACCATTGGGCCACGCCTCAACGCCGCCGGTCGGCTCGACAGCGCGCTGGCCGCCTATCGCCTGCTGATGGAACGGGAGGCCGGGCCGGCCGCGCCGCTGGCCAGAGAACTGGACCAGCAAAACCGCGAACGCCAGCTTTTAACCGAACAGACCGTGGCAATGGCCCGCGACGTGATTTTAAAGGATAACAACCAAAGCCCGCTGTACCTTATCGGCCACCCCGATTTTAACCCCGGCGTGGTCGGGTTGGCTGCCTCGCGCCTGTGCGATGAATTTTACCGGCCCATTCTGGTAGCCGAACACGGACCGGAGTTCACCAAAGGCTCGGCGCGGAGCATTGCCGAGTTCCACATTACCGAGGCGCTCGACCAATGCGCCGACCTGCTGGAACGTTACGGCGGCCACGCCGCGGCTGCCGGCTTCACCGTAAAAAACGAAAACCTGGCGGCCTTTGAGCAGCGATTGCTGGCATTTGCCCGGCAAAAGCTCAATATCGATGAACTGCGCCCTACTATTTTAATTGACGCCGAAGTGAATTTGCGCGGCGTGCGGCCGGCGCTTGTTGAATCGATCAACGAGTTGCAGCCGTTTGGTTACGGCAACCCAACGCCCCGTTTTATGTCAAAAAACCTGCACATCCGCCACTTGCGATTTGTGGGGCGAGACAACAAACACCTGCGGTTAACCCTGCACGATGGCAGGCAGGAATGGAGCGCCATCGCTTTCAGGCAGGGGCACTGGGCCGAAAAGTTGCGCCCGGCGCAAGCCATCGACATTGTTTACAATTTGGAGTTTAACGAGTGGAACGGCACCCGCTCCATGCAGCTCAATATTGTTGATTTACATCCCAGCGAGGAGTAAGCACTGAAACCTGCAATTGTTGTTCACGGAGGCAAATAATTTAAAAATACTTCTAAAGTTCTATTGAAACCCCGCCGAAAATTAAATAAGCTTTAGGTACAAACTATAACGATTTTCCTATAGTTTATTAATTCTGTTCCGGTTGGTTTTTGCTACACTGAAAACAGAAAACGTCCGTACTTGCCCGGAGGGGAAGGGGGATGTGCTTGTTGGCCCGTGTGTGCGGTAATGACACAGAAAGAGAGCGCAACAATGAAACGCCATCCTGCCTTAATTACCGAGATTTTGGCCTATCTGTCTATTTATCCGGTGCTGATTGCAATTTTAGTACTGGGTAGTTTAACCTGCCGACTCGGTTTTGCTGTGGGCGCTCGCTTGACCAGCCCCAACCCAGCCCCAACCGCCGCGCGCAGTTCGTATCGATTGGCCCAGCTTCCCACCGCGCCGGCCGCGGCCCAGCCCCAACCCGGCCAGCCATCAGCAACAACCGGCCAAAACACCGCCAGACAACCAGCGTTCAGCCCGCCCACAGCCACGCCCGTTACCCCTGTCGAGGCGTATAGCCCCGCCCCGCCGCCCGCGCCAAACGCGGTTGAACCGCCAGCGGTGGCCGCCGCGCCGGCAAACCCCCTGCCCGCTTCAGCACAACTTGACCCAACGGCCACGCTGGCCCTCGATCTGAGCGTTTACGCCGGCACGCCTTACGCCACCCGCACACCGCGGCCCAGCGCCACGCCCACCCCGGCCGGCATTCTGGACGAACTGGTCAGTGGCTTGCTGAGCGCGCTCGATGAACCCACGCCGGTTAAAGCGGCGGCCAACACGCTGCCCACCTTAACCGCCACGCCCACCCCCAAGCCAACGTTCACGCCATCGGCGACGCCTACCAGCACCCTCACCCCAACGCCAACCGACACCCCCACCCAAACGCCTACGTTTACGCCATCGCCACTACCAACGGCCACAGCCACGGCCACCAACCCACCGCCCCCGACAGCGCCGCCGTCGCCAACCGCAACCCCGCTGCCAACGGCCACCCCGCTGCCCGAGTACGATTTTCTGCTGGGCGAGTTTTACAACAGCCCCACCACCAATTCATTTTTGGTGATGTACGTCGCCATTGTTGATGTCAATAACATCCCCATTGGCGATATGAAAATCATCGGCACCCGCAAAGATCACAACCTGACCTACGAGAGTCCTTTATCAACCTGGTATTTTGAGGGCTACAACGCGCCGGGGTCGGTGAGAAAGAGCGGCAACGTAAAATTTGAACCGCCCGGCGGCATCGAGGATACGGCGTGGGTAATTCACCTGGCCGACGCGCAAGGCAACCGCCTCTCCGATGACGTGCCGTTTAACACCACCCAGGCCGATAAACAATGGTATTTTTTGATGTTTCGCCGCAAATATTAGGCCGGGTGCGCCTGCCACACCGGATAGGCGGCCAGCGCGTATTGCCGGTGGATGCCGTGCCAATCGCTGGCGGCAACGGCGTCGATGGGCCAGTAACGCAAATCCAACCCCTCGTGCGAGAGGGTCAGTTCGCCGCCGGTGATGCGGCACAGGTACACCACGGCAATCATTGAGTGCGGGCCAAAGCCGGCATTGGCCTTGCGAGAAAAAACATCCACCAGCGTCACCACCTCAACATGCAGGCCGGTCTCCTCGCGAGCCTCGCGCACGGCGGCCTCGGCCGGCGGTTCGTTTGGCTCCACCCAGCCGCAAGGCAGGCACCACTTGCGGTCATCGCTGCGCTTCATCAGCAAGATTTCTCCGCGCTCATTGAAAATGGCGGCGTCGGCTCCCACTTTGGGCGTAATCTGGCCCAATTCCTCAGCAAAGCGCTGCCGTACGGCCGGTTCAGCTAAACCCAACAACTCGGCGTAGCGACGGCTGGCTAATTGAAGCAGGTGATTGTAGCGCTCCTTGTCGTAGACGTTTTCGGTAAAATTCAGGCCGGTGCGGGCAATCCCCTGAATCTCTTCCAGCAGGGTAAAAATGTCATCGCCGGCAGTGGTGGAATGAGGCAAATCTGTTGTCACGGTTGTCTCCAGTTGGGATAAACGATTGGCAAATTTTTATATCGACCGCAAGGCTGCGTTGATGGCCTCCAAATCAAAGGCTTCCGGGTCAAATTCGCCGCCAACCCACTCGAGCATGCCCTCGTGTTCCGGATGGCCGGGGTCGCCGATGGCTTCCAGAAAATCATCGTAACCCCACACCCCGCCCACATCTTCCGGCGGGCAGGCCCGTTTACCTTTGATACAGTGCGGATAACGCGCGCCTTCCTCTGGCGGCAGAATTTTTTCAACCAGCACCTGATGCTGCCAGGAATCGCCAAAATCGTACTCGTAAATAAATTTGGCCCCTTCACCGGCGGCAATCTGGCGCAGCGTGAATTTTTTTTCGTTTTTAACTTCATAAAAATCCTCAGAGCTTGGCTCGCCAAAAAAGGTTTGGCCAACCACAAAATGGTGCAGGTGATAATTTTCCCAGCCCATCACCACCTGAAAAACAAGGTGCAGTTGGCTTAATTTGGTGTCGGCCGGCACCAGAATTCTGCGCCAGATTGGCGGCTTGCTCTCTTTGAGCGTGAGCTTGAGCTGATAAATCTCTGATTTGGCCATTTTTCTCTCCTTTTTTGACTCCGTTGAAAATAGGATTCAGGGATCAGGATTCAGGAGTCAGGATAGGCTCCTGTCCCGGTTTTCAAAAGTTCGCGACAGGAGTCCAAAACTGTAGTTTTGGACTCCAATTTTTCGGTCATCGTTAGCGTGCCGCACGCTGGGTCGGTCTCCTCTGAAAACAGACGAGTCTGCGAATGTAGGGGCGCTTCGCGAAGCGCCCCTACCCAATTTTTACCCGTCCCACCGGAAGGCTGCGCTCTGCCGGGTCATTATATCGCAGAAAGTCATCCCGGTCGAAACGCCCCACTGGGATCATCCACCGGCGCGGGTGTATAATCCCCAGCAGTAAAAAACACCAGGATTGAATTGTGACCAAAAACCTGCTCATTGTCGAATCGGCCAAAAAGGCCCGCACCATCAAAGGGATGCTCGGCGCGGGCTACAGCGTGCAGGCCACCAGCGGCCATATTTTGGAAATGCCCGCCGATGATCTGCACGTCAATCTGCAAGATTTTACGCCCACTTTGCAGCTTATTCGCGGCAAAGGCAAAAAACTGGACGAACTGAAAAAAGCCGCCGCCGCCGCCGAAACCGTGTACCTGGCCACCGATCTGGACCGCGAGGGCGAGGCCATTGCCCAGCATGTGGCCGAGCGGTTGGGCCGCAGCGCCGCCGGCAAAATCCAGCGCATCACCTTTAGCGCCATCACCCAGGCCGATCTGCGGGCCGCGCTGGCCGCGCCGCGCCCCATTAACCGCGGGCTGGTTGAGGCCCAAACCGCCCGCCGGGTCATCGACCGGCTGGTGGGGTATATGGTCAGCCCGGTGCTGTGGGCCGGGCTGTCGGGGCGCAAACGGCTGTCGGCCGGGCGGGTGCAGTCGCCGGCGCTGTGGCTGGTGGTATCCCGCGAGCGCGAAATCGCGGCCTTTGTGCCGGAAGAGTGGTGGAGTATTGAAGCTGAACTTTCAAAAACCGGCGACCCGGCCCGGCAAAAATTCTGGGCGTCGCTGTTTAAAATCAAGGGCGAAAAGCCGGCGCTCAAAACCGAAGCCGACGCGCAGCAAGTGCTGGCCGATCTGCGCGGCGCTGACTGGCGGGTACAGCGTGTGGAAAAAGGCACGCGCCTGCGCAAACCCTACCCGCCCTTTACCACCGACTCGCTGCAGCAGGCGGCGTCCAGCCAGCTCGGCTTCAATCCGCGCTTAACCATGAAACTGGCCCAGGAATTGTACGAAGGCGTGACTCTGGGTGAGGGCAAAGCCGTCGGCCTGATCACCTACATCCGCACCGACAGCGTGGCCGTGGCCCCCGAAGCACAGGAAGCGGCGCGGGCGGTGATTGCCCAGTATTTTGGCGAAGCCTACCTGCCGGCCCAGCCGCCCATCTATCAAACCCGCGACAAAACCGCACAGGAGGCGCACGAAGCCATCCGGCCGGTTGACCCGCAGCGCACGCCCAAAGGCATCGAACCCTATTTAACCGCCCAGCAGCACGCGCTGTACCGGCTCATCTGGCGGCGCTTTATTGCCAGCCAGATGAAACCGGCCCTGTACGACACCATCACCGTAGACATTGAAACGCTCATCAGCCGCCGGCCCACCGTTTATTTGTTCCGGGCCACAGGCAGCACTCTGCGCTTTGCCGGTTTTTTGAAGGTGTACGGGGTTGATGCCGATGCCGAAGAAGCGCGCCCCGCGGCGCGGCCGGTCGCCGCAAACGGGCAGGCTGAGGGCATTGAAAACGAGCAGATGCCCGATCTGGCGCAGGGCGACCCCCTTGTGCTGCACCAGTTGCGGCCGCAGCAGCACTTTACCCAGCCGCCGGCTCGCTACACCGAAGCGCAGTTGATTGGCGCGCTCAAAAAACTGGGCCTGGGCCGGCCCAGTACCTACGCCACCATTGTTGAAACCCTGAAAGACCGCAAATACGTGGGGCTGGAAAAAAAGCGGCTCTTCCCTACCCCGCTGGGGATGCAGGTCTGCGAGCTGCTGGAGCAGCACGTGCAACTGGCGGTGGATGTGGGTTTTACCGCCGCAATGGAAGAAAATCTGGACCGGATTGCCCGCGGCGCGGCCAACCGGCTGGCGATTATGCAGGAATTTTACGCGCCATTCAAAACGGTAGTAGACCGGGCGCTGGTGGCCGCGGCGGCCACCAGCCAGCCGGCCGCCAAAACCGCCGAAACCGCGCGCCCCAAACGCGGCGGCGCGCGCCGGTCAAAATCGGGCCAGCCGGCCGCCCTGCCGGAATCGGATAAAGCCGGGCAGCCCTGCCCCCAATGCGGGCAAGGCAGTCTGGTGGTTAAAAAAGGCAAATACGGCCCATTTTTGGGCTGTTCGCGCTACGCCGAAGGCTGCACATTCACCGAGAATCTGGGCGGCGGCGCGCGGGGTGGCCGGCGCAAATACCGGCCGCGCAAAAAGTAATGGTTTTTGTTTTTGACAAATCGGCATAGCTATTGTATTATTTTTCCACACTGCCTGTATACAGGCAGTATAAGAACCCCGCCTGTAGTAGAAGAACTTCCCCAAACGGTTTGCAGCGGGGAATTCTTTAAATCAGGTTTGAACCCAACAAAATCCCATGCAATGAGGCAGGTTTTCTATGGCAGACTCAATGGAAAAAATTGAAAGGTATCTTGCCGAAAAAGCTTCCCCGGAAGAAACCGACTCCCGCCTGCTCCGTGAAGTAGCCTACGAACGGCTACAAGACGCCATCCGCCACGCCGATCTCCAACCCGGTGACCCGCTCTCTGAAAACCGGCTTTCCAAAGCCCTCGGTATCAGCCGTACCCCCGTTCGCGAAGCGCTGCAACAGCTTGCCCAGGAAGGTATTGTCCAAATTATCCCCGGCCGGGCCATTACCGTGGCCGCGCCCTCCATTCAGGAAGTGCTGGAAGTGGTCCACATCCGCGAACTGCTGGAGCCGGAACTCTACCGGCTGGCTGCCGAAGCGCTTCCCCCCGAAGCCCGAGTTATTTTAAAAGAATGTATTGAAGTGATGGAACAGGCTGCTGTTGCGGGTGATCGCTCCACGTGGTCACGCGCCGACAGCACGCTCCACGAAACCGTGAGCAATTTTTGCCCCAACCGGCTGCTGGGCCAACTGGTACTGCAAGCCAGAAACCGTGTCCACTACACCGCCATCGACGAACAAACCACCGACACCCGCATTGTGGCCTGCACCGTTGAACATCGCCAGATTATCGATGCCATTCTCAACAAAAACCCAGAAGAGGCCGAGAGCCTGGCCCGCGAACACATCCAGCAGCTCCGGCAGAGTATGTTCAAACGGCTGGTACGTTATTAATCGGCCCAATCCCGGTGTGTTGGATCGGTTTCTTTTCCGGTTTACCGGCTGGTAAACCCAACTTTCATCCAAAGGAGTTGGAATAATCAATGTATCCCCTTCAGAAACAGATGATTGCCAATGAATTAAAGGATATTGTCGGCAAGGATTACGTGCTTACCGACGAAGCCGACCGCACTATTTACGGCATCGACTATTTTTGGCTGCCGCGCATGCTCATCGATCGCGGCCAGGTACCCCCTCTGCCGGATTACGTGGTGGCGCCCAACACCGTTAACGAGCTGTCTCGGGTGGTTAAACTGGCCAACCTGCACAAAATTCCGCTGGTGCCGTGGGGCGGCGGCTCCGGCACGCAGGGTGGCACCATGCCGGTGTACGGCGGCATTTCTGTGGATATGAAACGGCTCAACCGCCTTGTTGAAATCAACGAAACCTCGTACACCGTTACGGCGCAGGCCGGCATTAACGGCTACGATCTGGAATGCGCCCTCAACGAAAAAGGCTTTACCCTGCCCCACTACCCGGCCTCGGTGCATTCCGCCACACTGGGCGGTTATCTGGCCTGCCGCGGTTCCGGCACGGTCTCTACCAAATATGGCAAAGCCGAAGACATGGTTTTGGCGATGGAAGTGGTGCTGCCCAACGGCGATGTCATTCGCACCCTGCCGGTGCCCAATCACGCCGCCGGGCCGGGCCTGCTGCAACTGTTTGTGGGCGCGGAAGGTAGCTTTGGCATTATCACCGAAGCCACCATGCGGCTGGAACGCCTGCCAGAAGAACGCCGCTTCCGCTCGTTTCTCTTCCCGGATATGAAATCCGGCATGGAAGCCGGCCGCCGTATTATGCTGGACCGGCTGCAGCCGTTAGTTATTCGGCTATACGACGAGCCATCGACCATTAAAACCGTGCGGCGCGTGCTCGGCACGGATGTAGACCACGGCTCGTACATGGTCATCGGCTTTGATGGCTGGCGCGATGTAGTTGACGCCCAGGAGCGGCTGGCGTTTAACATTTGCGAAGAGCTGGGCGGCGAAGACCTGGGCGAAGAACACGGCCGCCACTGGTGGGAACACCGTTACGACTTTTATTTTTCGCCCAAGGCGCTCGATTTGCCGTGGATGTTTGGCACGCTGGATACCGTATGCACTTACGAAAAGCTGCTACCGCTGTATTACGCCAAAAAG
This sequence comes from Anaerolineae bacterium, assembly GCA_022071955.1. Taxonomy (GTDB): domain Bacteria; phylum Chloroflexota; class Anaerolineae; order 4572-78; family J111; genus J095. Next base: position 15,096 of record JAJVIM010000032.1, on the reverse strand, counting down.
AAAGCGCTGGAAGAAACCTACAAACAGTGGGATTTGTTTTACTACGCCCACTTTTCACACTGGTATCCGTGGGGGGTGATGTCTTACGACCGCTTTATCATTGAAAACCCGCCGCAGGACGCCGACGAAGCCCTGGCCCTGCACAACGAAATCTGGGATTTGGCCGTGCGGGTAAACCTGGAGTACGGCGCGGTGCTCAACGAACACCACGGCGTTGGCCTGAAGCTGGCCCGTCACGTGCGCGGCCAGTACGGCTCGGCCTTTCAGGTATTTGAAGGGCTGAAAAACTCGCTCGACCCGCACAATATTCTTAACCCCGGCAAAATGGGGTTTGGCCCGACACGATAGAGAGGGAGACCAATGAGCCACTTGCAACCATTTACCCAGGAATTGTACGAGCTTCGCTTCTCGCCGCAGGCCAAACCGGTCGGTGAAGTCTCAAACCTCACTCAACTGGAAAGCCACACTACCCGCGCCCGGATTATTATGATGTGGCGCGCCGCGCACAATATGATCAGTTGGGACCCCCGCAGCGTGGAGCTGATTTACCAATCCACGCTCGACAGCATCAGCGAAGCCTTTGAAATTCAGCATTACGCCGTGAGCCAGTACATGCTGGCTGCCCGCGCCGATATTTGGGAAGCCGGGCTGGCCCCGGAGGTGGTCAAAAAAGTTGTCGCCGGTACCGAGCCGCTGGTTACTGCCGCCCCGGAAAAGCACAGCGACACGCTGCTGCTGGCCGGCGAAGTGGCCCAACTGGAAGACGATTCGGCGCTGGAACCGCTGGAAGCAGCACTCAGGTTGGCCGGTGTTGCGGCCACCACCTGGAACACCTCCACCGGCGTGCTGGCCTATGTGCTGGGCGCGTGGGATGTGGCCCGCAAGCGCGCCGAGCATGTGGTTGGCGGGCTGAAAGCGGCGGGAATAACCACGGTTATTGCCGATGGCCCGGAAACGGCCTGGATACTGACCAAAGCCTACCCGGCGCTGGGGGTTGAGCTGCCCGCCGGCATGTCGGTCAAACTGCTGTCGGCGGTGCTGGCCGACAAGCTGACCGGCACGCTGGACGACATCGGCCTTGGCCCGGTGATGGTCCACGACAGCCGCCCGGCCTGCCTCATTGCCGATGCCTGGCCCTCTAACCTGGCGGTAATGCCCGGCTACCTGGCCAACGAAGCCGAATTTGGCAAAGGCAAGGTGTTTGAGGCCCCCCGCCGGTTGGTCGATGCGCTGGGCGGCAAACGGTTGTTTGGTACATATACCCGGGCGCTGGCCAAAACCAGCGGCGCCGACGATGGTCTGTGGCAAACCTACCCCAAACTGGCCCAGGGGCTGGCCGCCCAACGGCTGGATTACGCACTCCATTTGGGGGCCAAAACCATCGTCACCGATTCGCCGCTGGCCGCCGCTTATCTCAAAAGCCAACTGGCCGGGCGCAAACTCAAAATCAGGCTGCTGGCCGAACTGCTGGGCTAACCGGCGGGTCAACACTGTTGTTGCCAATCCGCACACCGGGTGCGGTTGCATAAATCAATGTCGATTAACAATTATTTCCAAGGAGGCAAATCACTATGTTTCTGTCGATGCACAACTGGATGAGGGCCGAACCGATTGACGTTACCATTCGGCGGCTGGCCAAATGCGGCTATCAGAGTATTGAAATTGAGGGCGAACCGTCAAAATACAATACCAAAGAAGTGCGCAAGCTGCTCAAAGAAAATAATCTGTTCTGTTTTGGCTCCGTGTCGCTCATGTTTGCCGGGCGAGACCTGATCCACGCTGATGAAGCCGTGCGCGCCAGCAGCGTCCAGTACATTAAAGATTGTGTGACAATGGTCAAAGAGCTGGAAGGCCGGGAGATGACCATTGTGCCGTCGCAGGTGGGCAAGGTGGTACCGATGGCCAGCCCGGAAGAAGAGTGGGCCTGGGCGGTAGAGGGTCTCAAGGAAATTTACGCCCACAGCGAAGCCGCCGGCGTGGTGCTGGGGCTGGAACCGCTCAATCGCTTTGAAACCAACTTCCTCAACCGCCACGATCAGGCGCTGCTGCTGGCCGAAGCCGTTGGCCCCAACTGCGGCGTTTGCCTGGACGCTTTCCACATCAATATTGAAGAAGCCAACCTGTGGCAGGCCATCCTCAACACCGCCCCCCGGCTGCGCGCCTTCCACGTGGCCGATAACAACCGCATGGCCTGCGGGCAGGGCGACTACGACTGGGTGCGCCTGGTAACCACCCTGGCTGCCGCCGGTTACAACGACGCGCTGACCGTTGAATTTGTGGCCCCGCTCGACCGCACCCCGGCCAACCCCTACAAAAACGCCGTGGCCGCCGCCGAAGCCGAACTGACCCCGGAACAGCTCAAGTTCATCCAGGACCACGGCAGCGGCGTGCTGTCTGACGAGTTTTACACCTGGCTGGTGCAAGAGTCCGGCGACACCCTGCGCCACGCCATTGAAAAGGTGGGCGTGGCGTCCTGGTAACTACTCAGCCTCCTCACCCCCCGGCCACCTCTCCCACTGGTGTTCAGGGGCGGACAGGCACTAAATTCTTGGGATGCGTTTCATTCACCCTCATCCCCCCGGCCCCCTTCTACCCTTCGGGCACTTCGTCCCTGAGGGAGAAGTACCCCTGCGGGGCACAGGTGGGAGAAAAAAGTTTTGGGTGTAGTTTGGGCGGCAGAGCCGCCCAAACTACACCCGTGTAATCGCCCCCCTCCCCAAAATTTGGGGAGGGGGTTGGGGGGAGGGGCAAAAAACCTTGTCACAGCAAACAATGACTCGGAGAGAATTATGCCAAAAACGGTTGCCCTGATTGGCACGCTGGACACCAAAGGGCCGGAGATTGCCTACCTGCGCGACCGCTGCCGCGATTTGGGGCTAAACGCGCTGGTCATCGACTCCGGCATTTTGGGCGGCCCGCTCGATATTGAGCCGGACTTTAGCCGCGAGGTGGTGGCGGAGGCCGCCGGCAGCACCATCGACGCTATCCGCAACGCCGGCAGCCGCGGCGCGGCCGTGCACCAGATGATGCAGGGCGTGCGCAAAGTGCTGCTCAATCTGTACGCCCAGGGCCGGCTGCACGGCGCTGCCTGTTTGGGCGGCGCGGAAGGCGCGGTGATGGGCGGCCACGCCATGCAGGCGCTGCCGGTGGGTGTGCCAAAACTCATCGCCACGCCCATCGCCTCCGGCAAGCGTCACTTTGGGCCGCTTATCGGCCTGAAAGATGTGATGGTCATCCACTCCATTGTTGATATTTTGGGGCTGAACCCCATCAGCACCACCATTTTTGATAATATGGCGGCCGCGCTCAAAGGCATGGCCGAACACGGCCACGTGATCGATCTGACCGGCGACACCAAATACGTGGCCATTACCATGCTGGGCAACACCACCAAAGCGGTGATGGCCGCCAAAAAGCGGTTGGCCGAAGAGGGCATCGAGGCGATCATTTTTCATTCCAACGGCGTCGGCGGCCCGGCAATGGAGGAGCTGGCCGGGCAGGGGCTGTTCATTGGTGTGATTGATTACACCACCGATGAGCTGGCCGACGAGCTGGTAGGCGGCTTTCACAACGGCGGGCCAAACCGGCTGCGCACCATCGGCCAGTTGGGGCTGCCGCAGGTGGTGGTGCCGGGCTGCATCGATTTTACCGTGCACGGCCCACCTGAGGAAGTGCCGGACAAACTGCGCGGCCGGCCCATTTACACCCACAACCCGGTGTTTACCCTGGTGCGCACGCTCAAACCGGAAATGCAGGAGCTGGGCCGCCGCTTTGCCGAGCGCCTCAACCCGGCGACCGGCAAACTGAAAATCGCCTATCCCACGCAGGGGCTATCAATCCCCAGCTATCCGCCCCAAAACGATCAACCCGCCGGCGTGTTTTGGGACCCCGATGCCGACGCCGCTTTTCTGGCCGAACTCCGGGCCAATCTGCGCCGGGATGTGCCCTTGCTGGAATACGACACCCACATCAATGCGCCGGATTTTGGGGTGGAGGCAGCCGAGCTGCTGCTTGATTTGATTGACTGAATATGACTAACCCCCTCCCCTGCCCACCTGTGCCCCTGGCAGGGGGAGGGTTGGGGAGGGGGTCTATTTTCAAAGGAGAAAACCTATGAGTGACAACGGACAATTCCGTTCATACAACATCGTCGATCTGACTTTTGTCGATATTCAGGAGTACCTCAAAACCAAAGACATCATCATGGTGCCGATAGCCAGCACCGAGCAGCACGGCCCCCACCTGCCGCTCAAAACCGATACCGTCACCGCCGAAGAGGTTTCGCGCCGGGTGGCCCAGCAAATCCACGTGCTTTACACCCCCTGCATCTGGACCGGCTACTCGCCGCAGCACATGCACCAGCCCGGCATGGGCCGCGGCACCATCACCATCCGCGCCGAAACCCTGCTCAACCTCATGCACGATGTGGCCCGCAGCCTCATTCATCACGGCTTTAACCGCATCATTTTTATCAACGGCCACGGCTCAAACGTAAAAGTGGTTGACCCCGTGCTGCGCAAACTGCGCTACGAGACCGGCGCGCTGATCAGCTTTGTTAAACCCTACATGGAAAATTACGTGGGGCTGATGAAAGGGTTGATGGAAAACCCGCCGGAAGAGACCCCCGGCTGGCACGCCAGCGAGTTGGAAACCTCGCAGATGCTGGCCCGCGATGTGGTGGACGGCACCAACTACGTGCGCATGGACCGCGCCGAAAAGACGCTGGCCCACATCCCCGCCTTTTTGCCCAAGAGCTTTGAGAAAAAAGACGGCATGCCCGATATTGAATTTGACGGCTACAAATACTTCACCTTTCCGATGGACCACCACGAATTCATTGAATCCGGCACCATTGGCAACCCGCTGCGCGCCACCGCCGAAAAAGGCGAAGAAGCCTTTCGCCGCTACTCCGACCACGTGGCCCGCGGTATTCTGGAATTGATGAAAGTGCCGGTTGAGGTACATAACCGCGAGTTTATTGACCGGGTGTAGAAATTAAAGTGATTGAGGCGGGCCAGGCCCGCCTCAATCACACCCTTATCTGGCCTGTTGACAGGAGCAATAATTGGGCTTAAAATGGTCTTACCATTTGGCCATTTTATCACTTCCTCCGCTCCCCAACGCCAAAATTTCTTAAAAGGTGAAGTCCTATGCGCATTGTTCAAATTTCAACGCCCACCGGCCCGGCCTTTGGCGCCCTTGTTGGCAGCGACATCCGCCTGTTTGCCGGCGCGCCGGATTACCACTCGGTGGTGACCGGCCCGCCGCCATTGACGGATACGGTGATCGCCCTGGCCGACGCGCAGTTGCTGGCCCCGGTGCAGCGCCCCGGCAAAATTGTGGCCATCGGCCTGAATTACATGGACCACTGCCGTGAGCAAAATGTTGCCCCGCCGGAAAAGCCGCTGATTTTCACCAAATTTACCACGGCCATCAACCGCCCCGGCGGCGTCATCGAGTGGCCAGCCGCGCTCACCCAACAGGTTGATTTTGAGGCCGAACTGGCGGTGGTCATCGGCAAAACGGCCCGGCGCGTTTCCGAGGCCGAGGCGCTGGACTACGTGTTTGGCTACACCGTTGCCAACGACGTGAGCGCCCGCGATTTGCAGTTTTCTGACAAACAGTGGGTGCGCGGCAAATCGCTGGATACGTTTTGCCCGCTGGGGCCGTGGCTGGTGACCGCCGACGAACTGCCCGACCCGCAAACGCTGCCCATTCGCTGCGAGGTAAACGGCCAGCGCCTGCAAAACAGCACCACCGCCGAAATGATCTTTCCGGTGCGCGCGCTGATCGCCTTCTGCTCGCAGGCTTTCACGCTGGAACCGGGCGACATCATTTTGACCGGCACACCGCACGGCGTCGGCGTGTTCCGCGAGCCGCAAATCTTTTTGCAGGATGGCGACGCCGTGACCGTGACCATTGAAGGCATCGGCAGCCTCAGCAACACCTGCCGGATCATTGACTAACCGACCATGAACCCACCCGACTCCGGCCCTGTGTTTGGTACATTTGAAAAAGATGTGCTGCCCAAAAAAATCGCCGAGAAAATCCTGTCGCTCATCAAGGAAAAACAGCTTCACCCCGGCGACAAACTGCCGCCGGAGCGTGAACTGGCGGCGGTGATGCAGGTCAGCCGGCCGTCGGTGCGCGAGGCGCTGCAAGCCCTGTCTATTTTAAATGTGATCGACATGCGGCAGGGGGCCGGCACGTTTGTTACCTCGCTGGAGCCGGAGTTGCTGGTTGAGCCGCTCGATTTTGTGTTTGCGCTGGATAACTCCACCCTGCTGGAGCTGTTTGTGGCCCGCAAAATTCTGGAGGTAGGCATTGCCGGCCTGGCCGCCGAGCGCATCACCGATGACGAGCTGGCCGCGCTGGACGTCTGCCTGCACAAATCGCTGGCCGCTGCCGCCGCCGATAACTACGAAGCCTTTCTGCAAACCGATCTTGAGTTGCACAAGCTGGTGGCCGCCGCGGCCAAAAATCCCATTTTGAACCGATTTATGGACTCGATCAGCCAGCTTGGCCTGGCCAGCCGCCGCCGCACCGTGATCATTGAGAATTTGGCCCGCGAAAGCGCCGACGATCACCGGGCCATTGTGGCCGCGCTCCGCGCCCGCGATCCCGCCGCCGCCCAGCAGGCCATGCTCAAGCATTTAAACAACGTGGAGCAGGGGTTGAAAAAGCTGGAGGGCGCGCCGTGAACGTAACCGGCAGCTACACCTTTGCCGCGCCGCGCCAGCAGGTGTGGGCGCTGATCCACTCGCCGGCGGCGCTCATCGAAATTATTCCCGGCTGCCAGGGCGTTGAGCAGGTTTCGGCCACCGAGTACCGGGGGCGGATTCAGCTCAAACTGCCGGCCATTGTTGGCGATTACACTACCAGCGTCCGGCTAACCGATTTTTGCGCGCCGAAAAGCTGTACCTTTGCCGGCCGGGTAGAAGGCGCGCCGGGCGCAATCAGCGGCACAGCTTCTTTTACGCTGACTGAAAACGAAGCGGGGCAAACAGTCATTAATTACCGCGGCCAGGGGCAAATTACCGGCGCGCTGGCCCGGCTGAATGATCGCTTTGTGGCCGGGTTGGCCAAAACGCTCATCGGGCAGGGCCTGGCCCAATTAGACAAACAATTGCAAGCAGACGCCGCCCCCGGCGCAATCGCGGGCGGCCAATTCAAGGAGGAATGAATGCCAAAAATTGTCGATTTGTCGGTGCCGATTGGCGAGAAAACGCTCAGCCCGCCGTCGGTCAATTTGCAGTTAAAGATGACCAGCTACCATCGCGGGCCGGGCTTTTGGCAGGCCAGCAAAATAGAAATGCTGCTGCACACCGGCTCGCACGTAGATTTTAGCCTGCACGTGCAGGAAAACGGCGAAACCGCCGTCGATGTGCCGCTGGACCGGGTTTGCGGCCCGGCGCGGGTGGTCGATTTGAGCTTTGCCGGGGCCAACCACGAAATCACCGTGGCCGATATGGAAGCCCACGCCGCCGATGTTGAGCCGGGCGATATTGTGCTGGTGCGCACCGACTGGACCGAAAAGCACTGGGGCAACTTCCCCACCTACTACATGGAATCGCCCTACTGCTCCGCGGCGGCGGCGCAGTGGCTGGTGGACCGCGGGGCCAGGGCCATTGGCTTTGACTGCTTCAGCGAGTACTGCGCCCGCCTGCCCGATTTCACCTCGGAGGATTTTATTATTCACAAGGTTATTCTGGAAAACGGCGCAATTTTGATGCAGCAGCTCACCAACTTTTCGCAGTTGCCCACCGGCCGCCGCTTTCAGTTTTTTGCGCCGTTCATCAAAATTGCCGGGGCCGAAGGCTCGCCGGCCCGCTTTTTTGCGCTGCTGGAGGAGTGACCCCCCTGAAAAAAGGTTATTTCTCGCGCCAAGACGCAAAAACGCAAAGAAAGAGGTTTATTTTACACAAAAAATCTTTGCGTCTCTGCGTCTTGGCGTGAGGGTGTTGCTTTTTCAGGCGAGTCAGTAATCAGAATTCAAAATTGGGAACTTTTTTATACAAGGAGGTATAAATGTGGCTGTAAAAGAGTATTTTCTCCCCAAATCGCTGGCCGAGGCGGTGGGGCTGCTGGCCCAGCACGGCCCCTCGCTGCTGGTGATGGCCGGCGGAACCATCGCCATGCCCCTCATCAACGAAGGCATCTCGCTGCCGGAAAAGGTGATGGGGCTGCGCCGGGCCGGCCTGAGCTACATCGACCGCCGCAGCGACGCGCTGGCCATTGGCGCGACGACGCCGCTGGCCCAACTGGTAAAGCAGAACGCCATCCCGCTGCTGCAAACCGCCGCCCGCAACGCCGCCAGCATGGCGGTGCGCAATATGGGCACGGTGGGCGGCAACATTTTTGCCCCGCCGCCCGCCGGCGACGTGGCCGTGGCGCTGCTGGCGCTCGATGCGCAGGTAGAGTTGGCCGGCCCCGCCGGCAAGCGCATTGTGCCGCTGGCCGATTTTTACACCGGCTTTATGACCCATCAGCTTAACCCCAACGAAATTCTATCCGAAATTCAGGTGCCGCTGCCCGCCGGCAAAACCGTTTACCTGAAATACGGCCGCAAACACGCCAACACGCCGTCGGTAGTGGCGGTGGCCGCCCAGTTGGTCTTTAACGGCCCGCAGGTAGCCAGCGCCCGCATCGCGCTGAACGGGGTGGGGCCGCACCCGCTGCGCGCCCGCAACGCCGAAGCCACGGTCATCGGCGCAACGCTGGCTGAGGCCGCCATTGCCGCGGCGGCGCAGGCGGCGGCGGACGAGAGCGAGCCGTTCACCGACGCCGTGGCCACCGAAAGCTATCGGCGCAAAATGACGGCGGTCTACGTGCGCCGGGCGTTAACCCAATTGGCCGGAGAGGAGGCGTAACGATGGCATCAAAAATTGTCAGCTTTAAATTGAATGGCCGGGAAGTGGAGGTGATGGTGAAGCCGCTAACCACCCTGCAAGCGCTGCTGCGCGAGCAGTTGGGGCTGACCGCCACCAAAACCGGCTGCAAACAGGGCGGCTGCGGCAGTTGCACCGTGCTGGTTAATGGCGAAGCGATGACCTCGTGCCTGCTGCCGGTGGAAAATGTGGCCGGCCAGGACGTGACCACGCTGGAAGGGTTGACCCCGCTGGAGGGGCTGCATCCCATTCAGGCCGCGTTTCTGGATAAATTTGCGGTGCAGTGCGGTTACTGCACCTCTGGCATGATTGTGGCCGCCAAGGCGCTGCTCGACCACAACCCGCACCCCAGCCGCGAGGAAATTGTTGAGGCGCTGTCGGGCAACATTTGCCGCTGCACCGGCTACGAGCCGATCATTCAGGCGGTGCAGGCTGCCGCCGACAGCATGAACGGGAAAGGAGCCTAGCCATGACCAAAGAATATTTGCACGTTGTCGGGCAATCGGTTGAACGGCGCGACGGGCTGGGCCACGTGACGGGCCGCACCCAGTACGTCGATGACCTCAGCTTTCCGGGCATGCTTCACCTGAAAATGGTGCGCAGCCCGCTGGCTCACGCCCGGATTAAAGGCATCGATTTTTCTGAGGCCGAAAAAGTGCCCGGTTTTGTGCGGGCGCTCACCTATAAAGATGTGCCCAAAAACATTTACACCATCCTGTGCCTCATTGGCGTGGAGCCGGACGACGAGCCGGTGCTGGCCGAAGACCGGGTGCGCTACAAAGGCGAGCAGATTGCTGCCATTGTGGCTGAAACCGAAGAGGCGGCGCTGGAAGCCGCGGCCAAAGTAAAGCTCGATCTGGAAGAGCTGCCCGCGGTGTTCGACGTGGAAGAGGCGCTCAAACCGGGCGCGCCGGTTGTGACTCACTGGGGCAAAAACTACTTTGTGTACGAAGGCCACGACTGCCGCCGGGTGCGGCTGGGCGATGTGGACAAAGGCTTTGGCGAGGCCGATTTCATTGTCGAAGGCCGCTACCAGACCAGCCCCATTGAGCACGCGCCCACCGAAACGACGGCCTGCATCGCCAAACCGGAAGCCGACGGCCGTTACACCGTCTACACCAACACCCAGGCGCTCTACTTTAGCCTGGACAACACCGCCCTCATCCTGCAAATTCCGTTCAACAAGCTGCGCTTTGTCGGCGGCACGGTGGGCGGCGGCTTTGGCGGCAAAGTGGATGTGATCACCGAGCCAATTGCCACGCTGGCGGCGATGAAAACCAACCGGCCGGTCAAGTACAAATACAGCCGCTCGGAAGAGATGCAGGTGTCGTCAACGCGCGGCGCGTGGCGCATCTACTTTAAAGATGGCGTCACCAAAGATGGCCGCATTATTGCCCGCAAAGTAACCACCTACGCCGACTCCGGCGCGTACAGCCGCCACACGCCCTACGCCGTTACCAAACACGCGGCCAACGTGGGCGGGCCGTACAACATCCCCAATGTCTGGATTGATGTCTACTGCGTCTACACCAACCGGCAGGTAGGCAGCGCCATGCGCGGTTTTGGCGTAACGCCGGCCTCGTTTGCGCTGGAGGTACAAATGGACAAAATCGCCGAAACCGTGGGCGTCGATCCGTGGGCCATCCGTTTTATCAACGCTTACCGCAACGGCGACATCAAGCCCCACCGCAAAGTGGCGGAGGACGCCACGCTCATCGAAACGATGCAGGCCGCGGCCAAACTGGCCGGCCACGAACTACCGGCAGAATTCAGGGCGATGACGTCTGCGCCCAGAAATGGAGGCAAATAAAATGGCCAAAGTAAGAGGCACCGGCATTGCCGCCGTAAATTATCCCACCGGCATGAACCTGGGCGGCGACCCGTCGCAGGCGCTCATCCACTCCACCACCACCGGCACGTTTGTTATTTCGCTGGCCAGCACTGATCTGGGCCAGGGGCTGAAAACAGTCATCGCCCAGATTGCCGCCGAAACGCTGGGGCTGCCCTTTGAAAACGTGCTCATCGACACCGGCGACACCGACACCGGCCCCCACTGCATGGGCACCTTTGCCAGCCGGGCCACCCATCGCGTGGGCAACGCGGTTATCCAGGCCGCGGAAGAGGCCCGCCAGGTGATGCTGGAAGTGGCCGGCGACGAGTTGGAAGTCAGCCCGGAAGATTTAGAAACCGACGGCAAAGGCAACATCCACGTGAAAGGCATGCCCGACCGGTCGATTAATATTATCAACCTGGCGCTGGCGGCCCACTTTAAACACGGGCGGACCATTTCCGGGCGCGGCATGTACATGAAGCCCAAAAGCGATGTGGACCCCGAAACCGGGGCGATGGACCCCGACTCGACGGAAGCACACGCCTGCACCGTGGCCGAAGTGGAGGTTGATACCGAAACCGGCGAAGTGACCGTGCTCAGCATCAAAAGCGCCTACGAAGTGGGCCAGCAGGTCAACCCGGCGCTGGTCGAAGGTCAGATTCGCGGCGGGGCGTGGATGGGTATGTCCCACGCGCTATACGAAACCACCGCCCCCTACTACCCGGCCATCGACCACGCCCCCAGCGGCTTCTCCGAATACCTGATGCCCGGCCCCGCCGACCTGCCGCAAATTGAAAGCGTGGTGCTGGAGTTCCCATCCAAAAACGGTCCGTACGGGGTCAAAGGCGTCGGTGAGATGACGGCCAACTCGCCTATCCCGGCCATTGTCAACGCCATTTACAACGCCTGCGGCGTGCGCATCACCGAACTGCCGGTTACCCCGGAGAAGGTTTTGCAGGGGCTGGAAGCGAAAAACCCTAATTAATTAGCGCACTCTTTGCCCCTCCCCCCATCCCCCTCCCCAAAATTTGGGGAGGGGGAGTAAGATTAACGGTGTTGTTTGGGGCAGCAAAGCTGCCCCAAACAACACCTAAAAAAATCCCCCTTCTCCCTGAGGGACGAAGTGCCCGAAGGGTAGAAGGGGGCAGGGGGATGAGGGGCAAAGCGGTAAAGTCAAAATCCTGCTGTTCCCGGTTAATTGCCAAATTAAAAAATTTTACGGAGAAAAAATAATGCTCAAAGTTATTTCCCTGCTCAAACGCAAAGAAGACATCAGCCTTGAAGATTTCCGCAAGTGGGCGCTGGAAGAACACCCGCCCAAAGGCAAAGCTCTGCCCGGCATTCGCCACTACCGCATGAGTGTGGCCCTCAGCGATAACCCCGCCGCCCCCGCCGACGCCGTTTCTGAAATGTGGTTTGACGATGACGCCGCCCGCCAGGCCGCTTTTGCCACCCCACAGGGTAAAGCCGCCGCCGAAGACGCCATCGCCCACTGCTCGGCGCGGATGCACCTGCTCACCGAGGAAAAAATCCTGATCGAGTAGACAACCGCCGGATTTGCCAAAATCACCATCCCGGAGCATCTTCAGAGGCTATACGCTGAAGATGCTCATTTTTTGAAAATGCAACTATTCAGTTTACAGGGTGACCGGCACTTTTACCGCAAAAAACATAAAAAGAGGTTCACCGTTTTGAAGCAAGTGCCGGTCACCTAAATTGCTACTTGAAAGCTACAGGCAACCCATTATGATCCACAATATCAAAGCTTTAACTGCCTCCTCTTACATGTCGATGTTTTTTCTGGGCGTATCGGCCACGCTGGTGGGCGCGGTAGCCCAAAACATCGGCCTGACGCCCTTTCAGATTGGCCTGCTCATCACCGCCCAAAACGTTGGCTTTACCGTGTCGGTGCTGGTGTCCGGCGCGCTCAGCGACAGCACCGACAAACCCAAAATCCTGCTCGGCGGCAGCCTGATTTTGGGGGCGGCTTTTTTCACCTTTTACCTCACCGGCCTGTTCTGGCTGAACCTGCTGATCATGTTTTTAATCGGCGTGGGCATTGGCACCTACGAAGGCGTGACCGACGCCATGCTGCTGGAAATCCACGTTGCGCGGCAGAGCCTGCACATCAACGTGAACCACTTTTTTGTCACCTTTGGCTCAATTATGATCGCCGTCTACCTGACCTTTCTGGAGGTCAACTGGCGCAACGCGCTGGTGCAATCCGGGCTGGTAGTGCTGCTGCTGGCCCTCTTTTTTGGGCTGGCCCGGCTGCCCAACCATCGCCGCCAAACCGAGCCGTACCTGGCCCGGCTCAAAATCCTCACCCGCAACCGCACGGTGATTGTGCTGTTTATTGCCACCGCGCTGGCGGTGGGCGTGGAGGCCGGCTCAATTGGCATTGTCAGCACTTTTCTGGCCAACCTTCGCGGCTTTACCGAATTTGCGGCCAATATGGGGCTGATTGTGTTTTTGATGGGCATTGCCAGCGGGCGGCTGCTGGTTGGCTTTTTCTCCAAAAACGAGCAGGTGGTGCAAACTACGCTGGCTTCGTTTGGGCTGGCCGGGCTGGTTTTTCTGGGTTTGTTTGTACTTGATTTTGGCGCGCTCACTTACGGCGCGGTCTACCTGGCCGGGCTGAGCATGTCGGCGTTGATCCCGCTGATGATCACTCTGGCCGGGCTGCTGTTTCCGCACCTGGCCGGCACGGTGCTGGGCGCGGTAAAGGTGGCCATTCCCATTGGCGGCATCGTCACCCCGTTTTTGATGTCGCTGCTGGCCGAGCAGTTCTCGTTGCAAGCGGCGCTGCTGCTCTTTCCGCTATCGTTTTTTGTTGGCTTTGGGCTGCTGTTTGCCACCATCCGCCATCTTAAAACCGTGGACGCGCCTGCCGCCACCGGGGCGTAACGTAACCCATAAATTTTTTGGAGAACAGAATGCAACAACTTACCGAACAGGTGGCCCTGGTGACCGGCGCGGGGCGCGGCATTGGCCGCAGCATTGCCCTGGCCCTGGCCGGAGAGGGCGCGCGCGTGGCGCTGGTGGCCCGCACCGAGGCCCAACTGCACGCCGTGCAGGCCGAAATTGAAGCGCGGGGCGGGCAGGCGCTCAGCCTGCCGGCGGATGTCAGCGATGAGGCAGCGGTGAAGGCGCTGGTGCGCGCCGCCGTGCAAAAATTTGGCCGGCTGGACATTGTGGTTAACAACGCGGCCATTGGCGTGTTTGGCCCGCTGGCCGAAACCCGCGCCGACGATTGGGACCGGGTGATGGCGGTGAACGTGCGCGGCCCGTTTCTGCTCTGCCGCGAGGCCATTCCCTACCTCAAACAACAGCCGCGCAGCTTCATCATCAATATGAATTCCGTGGTCGGTGTGAAGGGGTATGTGAATCAGGCGCTGTACGGCGCGTCAAAACACGCGCTGCTGGGGCTAACCAAGGTGCTGGCCAAAGAAGTGCAGGCCGATGGCATTCGGGTGCACGCCATTTGCCCCGGCGGCGTAGATACCGAATTCATCGGCGACGCCCGGCCCGATTTGGACCGCTCGCTGCTGATGCAGGCCGATGAAATTGCCGACGCGGTGCTGTTTTTGGTCACCCGGCGCGGTAACGCCGTCATCGATGAAATCCACCTGCACCGGGCGGCCTCAACCCCCTGGGCCTGACGACTCTGCGGTTTTGCGCCGCCGGTAGTGGCGGCGGGCCTTCACCAGATTGCCGCAGTGTTTCATTTCGCACCAGCGGCGGCTGTGGTTGCGAGTGGTATCAAAAAAGAGCCAGCCGCAGCTCGTGCCGCCACACTGCCCCACCCGTGCCAGCCGCTCCGAGGTGAGCAGTTCCCCCGCCGAGCGAACCACCGGCCACCACACCTGGGTCAAATCGATGGCCGGGTTGGCCCAACCCCAGCTAAATTCTGTGCCGTCATTTTCAATTTGCAGATGAGCCAGCGCCGCCGCCAGCACCTCATTCAGCGCGGCTATGTCCGGCGCAGCGGGCGGCTGCCCGGCAGCGACCGCGCCAAAAATGCGGTGGATTGTCTCCCGCAGGCGCAAACATTGGGCCAGCGCAGCGGCGGCAGCTTCCGGCTGCTGGCCGGCCTGTTGGCGCAGCGCGGCCACCTCTGCCCCGGCCAGCGAACCGGCGGCCGAGTGCCAGTCCAGCACATCGGCGTAGTGGCGAAAGCGCTCAATCTCCAGCGAGGGGTCGTCCCAGTTGCAGGTATTGGTAAAATCCAGGCACAGCCAGCCGCCCAAAAATTTAAAGGGACGGCGCGGCGGCAAAGCTTCCGTGGTCATTTTTGCTCCCAAATTAACTGTCAAAGTAAACGCGGTAACTCTGCATTAAACCGTGGACGTACTTTTATGACCAAATTCACCCCCT
>JAJVIM010000039.1 GCA_022071955.1 Anaerolineae bacterium | reverse complement strand
GGCGATGATAATAATGTTGGTATCGGTTTCAAACCCGTCCATTTCAACCAGAATCTGGTTGAGGGTTTGCTCGCGCTCGTCGTGGCTGCCGCCCAGCCCGGCCCCGCGATGGCGGCCCACGGCGTCAATTTCATCAATAAAAATGATGCACGGGCTGTTGCGCTTGGCCTGATCAAACAGGTCGCGCACGCGGCTGGCGCCCACGCCCACAAACATTTCCACAAATTCCGAGCCGGAAATGCTGAAAAAGGGCACTCCCGCCTCGCCGGAGACAGCTTTGGCCAGCAGCGTTTTGCCGCAGCCGGGCGGGCCAACCATCAGCACGCCTTTGGGAATCCGCGCCCCCAGCGAGATGAACTTTTCCGGCTCCCGCAAAAATTCAACCACTTCGGCCAGTTCCTGTTTGGCTTCTTCCGCGCCGGCCACGTCCTCAAAAGTCACCGTCGGTTTATCGCCGGAGAACATCCGGGCCTTGCTTTTGCCAAAACTCATAGCCTGATTGTTTGACCCCTGCGCCTGCCGGATCATAAAAAAGAGCAGCCCGCCAAAAATAACGAGCGGCAAAATGGTGATCGCCAGCGTGCCCCAGTCGCTCCAGACTCCGGGCGGCACCACCACCACTTCGACATTGTTCAGTTCCGAGTCGCTCACACCCAATTCGGTGAACGTTTTAAAAATACTGACGTTTGCCTCTTTGCGAGACTTGGCCGGCTGGCGGCTGGCCTGTTTATATTCAACGGTAACTTCTTCGCCGTCAACTTTGACTTTGGAGACTTCACCCGCTTTTATCTGCTCAGCCACAGCGGTAATATCAAGTTCATTACTGTCTCTGGGATTTGAGAAGATACTAAAAATTAGGGCGGCTACCGCCAAAAGTATTAGCAAATAGACAATACTGTTTTTAAAGAGACCTGAATTCACATTTTCCTCCACAAAACTCACAGTGGGGAGGTATTATACCAAAACACCCACGAATCGCCAACACAAATTAAAATTTGGTTGCCGCTACTGAATCACCTGAATTGTCCTGATCATCAGGCCACCCAGGTTGTCTTTTTCGGCCCGGCCCGGCTCCAGAATGGGCACGCGCGTGTTGGTTTGCGGGTTGTAAAACCCAACGCGGATCTGATAATTATCCGGGGACGTGGTCGGTGGCACCTCCAACTGGTACGGATCAACAATCACTTCGCCGATTTGCCAGTTGCTGGTTAAACGCGGCCCGCCCTGCGGTTGGGTATCAATTTCTGACACAATACCGCCCTGCGGCGTGGTCAATTGAATAAACAAGTTGTAATCGGCGGCCGGCACCGCCAGCGGTTGCCAGAAAAATACCAGCCGGATCGGTTCGCCGGGTTGAAATTGCAGCCGGGGAATTTCGTAGGCGCTGAGCAAAATTTCGCCGCCAAAATTGGCCCCCACCGGCGTGCGCGAACCACTGCTAACCACCAGCGTTACCAGACTCCGGTTGGCCACCACCGACCCCGGCGGCGGTTCCTGGCTGATAACCTGCCCCGGCGGTTCAACGCTCCAATCTTCGTATTTTTGGGGAACCACGTCCAGCGATTTTAAAATCTGCTCGGCCTCGTCAAACTGCTTGCCCACCACATTCGGCACATCAACCAGCGGTGGCCCCTGGCTCACCACCACAGAAACTGCTGTGCCACGCTCAACCGCCGCCCCCGCCGGAACGGACTGGCTGATAATTGTAAACGCCGGAAACGTGGGATGCGGCGCTTCGCCCTGCACCGTCATTTGCAGCCCCAGCCGCTGCAGCGCGGCCTGCGCCTGCGGCTCCTCCAGCCCGACTACATCGGGCATTTGCACCCGCCCGGTGCTGGCCGAAGCCGGGTTGGCGTAGGCATCGTACACGGCCACAAACAGCGGCACCAGCCCCAGCACCGCCACAATCGCCACCAGCCCCAAAAAGAGCATCACAAAATCAAAACCACCCCCGGTTTGAGCCGGCTGGGGTTTGGGCCGGGGTTTGGGCGGCGCGGCGCTCCGGCGGCCCTGCACCGGCGAACCGACCACCGCCGAAATAGGCGCTTGCTGGGAGGTGAGCGTTAAACTACCCTGCTTGTACAGGATCAACGCTTCGCGCAAATGGTCGGCGGTTAAAAAGCGTTCGTTGGGGCTTTTGGCCATCGCCGCATCGATGATCCGGGCCAGCGGCTCGGGGATGCGCGGGTCAAGCTGGTCAACCGGGATGTGCGCCTCGTAAAGTTGTTTGCGGGCCACGTCCTGATCGTCAATGCCCACAAACGGTACTCGCCCGGTGACCATTTCGTACATAATAATGCCGATGGCGTACACGTCGGTGGCGGGCAGCACCATATCGCCCGAGGCCTGTTCCGGCGCAAAATAGGCCGGTGTGCCCCAAACCACCTCATCCTCGTCCATCGAGCTTTCACCCAACGCCCGCGCCAGGCCAAAGTCGGTCACTTTAACCTGGTTGCCGGTGGTGATCAAAATATTGCCCGGTTTCAAATCGCCGTGAACCAGCCCGGCCCGGTGCGCGGTGCCCACCGCCGAGCAAATCTGGATGGTGTATTCGATGGCCTGCTCTACCGGCAGCGCTCCCTGATCGTTGATGCGGGTGCGCAAATCCGAGCCGGGAATCCACTCCATCACAATGTAGGGCCGGTTGCTGTACTGGCCAAAATCGTACACGGCCACAATGTAGGCGTTGTTCAGTTTGGCCGCGCTCTGCGCTTCGCGGTGAAAGTTGACCAAAAACGTGGCGTCGCGAGTAAACTGCTCGCGCAGCACCTTCACCGCCACCATCCGGCCCAACGACATATCCTGGGCCTGGAAAACTTCGGCCAGGCCGCCTTCTCCAATTTTTCTGAATAACTGATAACGGTCGTTAAAAACTACGGGTAATTGCATGGCCTGTGGCTCTGTAGGGTAGGATTGTTTTCTATTTTAGCGCAGTTCCGGCACTCTACCAAATAGTTTAATGGGTTAGATACGTTAATCAACTGAGCAAGCGATCCCGACAGTATATTTGTTCGCTATGCGAACATCTTGACTCGCCCCTCCCGGCGTGATAGAATTTCCGTTTTAAGGCCATCAATTGGGAAGGAGGCCCTATGAATAAGCCATCAATTTATATGGACCACGCCGCTTCAACGCCCACCGACCCGCGGGTGGTTGAAGCGATGCTGCCCTATTTTACCGAAATTTACGGCAACGCCTCCGGCATGCACCGGCAGGCCCGCGCCAGCGCCCGCGCGCTCGATGACGCCCGCCAGCAGGTGGCCGATGTACTGGGCTGTTCGCCGCGGGAGGTGGTATTTACCGCCTGCGGCACAGAAAGCGACAACCTGGCCATTCGCGGCGCGGCCTGGGCGCAAAAACTGGCCGGCAAAGGCCAGCACCTCATCACCACGCCCATCGAACACCACGCCGTGAGCCACACCTTTGACCAACTGTGCGACAAATTTGGCTTTGAGCAAACCGTGGCGCCGGTTGACAAATTCGGCGTGGTCAACCCGGCCGACATCGAAGCAGCCATCCGGCCCGACACCGTGCTGGTGAGCGTAATGATGGCCAACAACGAGGTCGGCTCAGTGCAGCCGGTGGCCGAAATTGGCGCGATCACCCGGGCAAAAGGCATCATTTTTCACACCGATGCGGTGCAGGCGGCGGCCTACCTGCCGCTTAATGTCGATGACTTAAACGTGGATTTGCTGGCCATTTCCGGCCACAAAATTTACGCGCCCAAAGGCGTTGGCATTCTGTACGTGCGCAAAAATACGCCGCTGCTGCCGGCGCTCACCGGCGGGGGCCACGAGCACAACCGTCGCCCCGGCACTGAAAACGTGCCGTACATCGCCGGCATCGCCACGGCGCTGACGCTGATTGAAGCCAACCGCGCCGCCGAAAATGCGCGCGTGGCCGCGTTGCGTGACCGGCTGATTGCCGGCGTGCTCGGCGCTGTTCCCGGCAGCCAGCTCACCGGCCACCCGGCCCACCGGCTGCCCAACAACGCCAGTTTTGTTTTTGAAGGCTGTGAAGCCGACGCCATTTTAATGCATCTGGATTTGGCCGGCGTGCAGGCCGCCAGCGGCAGCGCCTGCACCACCGGCATGCCCACCGCCAGCCACGTGCTCACAGCGATGGGCGTTCCCTTTGAACTGGCCCTGAGCGCGCTGCGGCTGAGTTTGGGCCACCAAACCACAGATGCAGACATCGACACGGTGCTGGCGCTGCTGCCGGATATTGTGCAGAAAATTCGGGCGCTTAACCCGGCGTAACAGGGTAGGGGCGCTTCGCGAAGCGCCCCTACATCTCGCTTATTTGCCCAGGAGTTTCATTTTGAATACACTTGCAGAGGTTGCTCTGGCATTTGTAAATATGGCCCACCGGATTGTGTGGTGCAGCGCGGCTGGAGCCGTAGCGGCTGCACCTGTTTCCCGGCACGGTTCTGCTGGGGCAGGGCGGCACGGTACTCACCCGGCAGAAATAAAAATAGAGTTGATGATGAACCCAAACGGAAATTCGCCAAAAAGGGTCGTGGTTGCCATGAGCGGCGGCGTCGATAGCTCGGTAGCGGCAGCGCTGCTGGTGGAGCAGGGTTATGACGTGGTTGGGCTGATGCTGCGGCTGTGGGCCGAGCCGGGCGGCAAGGCCAACCGCTGCTGCACCCCGGATGCCATCGCCGATGCCCGGCGCGTGGCCGACGCGCTGAATATTCCCTTTTACGTGCGCGATTACAAAGACACTTTCAAATCAACCGTGGTTGATTTTTTTGTTGATGGCTACGCCAGCGGCGTTACCCCCAACCCCTGCATTGTGTGCAACCGCGACATCCGCTTTGACCGGCTGCTCAACGAGGCGCTCAGTTTGGGCGGCGATTTTTTGGCCACCGGCCACTACGCCCGCGTTCACCACGCCGAAGATGGCAGCTATCAACTGCTCAAAGGCATCGACCCGGCCAAAGACCAAAGCTACATGCTCTACACCATGACTCAGGAACGGCTGGCCCGGGTGCTGCTGCCGGTGGGCGAGTACCACAAAGACAAAATCCGGCAGATTGCCAAAGACAAAAACCTGCCCGTGTTTGACCGGCCCGACAGCCAGGATTTGTGCTTTTTGGGCGCGGGCGACTACCGCACTTTTCTGGCCCGCCACGCGCCGGAGGTGGTGCAAAGCGGCCCTATTTTGAACTCCGCCGGCGAGCAACTGGGCGAGCATCATGGCCTGGCTTTTTACACCATCGGCCAGCGCAAAGGGCTGGGGCTGTCTGCGCCGGAGCCGCTGTTTGTGATTGGCAAAGATGTGCCGGCCAATCGCCTGATTGTGGGCAGCCGCGCCGAATTGGGGCAGGCGGCGCTCATCGCCGCCAACGTATCGTTTATTGGCCGGCCGCCCGCCACAGAAATTCGGGTTGAGGCCAAAATCCGGTACAAAGCCCGGCCCGCCGCGGCCACCCTCTCCCCGCTGCCCGATGGCCGGCTTCGGCTTGAGTTTGACGAGCCGCTGCGCGATATCACCCCCGGCCAGGCGGTGGTTTTTTACCAGGCCGACCAAACATTGGGCGGCGGCACCATTGAACGCTCGCTGGCCGGGTAGCGCGATGCCGCCGTATGTGTTGCTCTCGTGTTTGCTGGGTGGGGTGTACGGCACGCTGTTTCATTTGTGGCGCGGCAAAACCCTGCGCGATCTGATCATCTATTTTTTAACCGGCATCATCGGTTTTGTGGCGGGCCAAATTTTGGGCAGCCTGCTGGGGCTGAACTTTTTCCTGTTAGGGCCAATCCACATTGTGCTGGCTACCGCTGCCAGTTGGGTCAGCCTGTTCCTCATTCAGTGGTTAAAACCTTTTCC
This sequence comes from Anaerolineae bacterium, assembly GCA_022071955.1. GTDB lineage: Bacteria > Chloroflexota > Anaerolineae > 4572-78 > J111 > J095. The sequence goes on along the minus strand of JAJVIM010000039.1, from coordinate 146,442 downwards.
CCCTTCCCAACCATCCTGAGTCGGCTATCGGTGTAAATTGTCACAATTGCAATTTCTGCGGAAAAGGTTAAAATTGTAACTGTATCCCATTTAAGAAAAAGAGAATCCGTATGCCCGACCAAACTATTGCACCGTACGATATGCCCCAATCTGCGGCAAACCCCAGACCAGAACTTTCGGCGAAACCGGCGGACAAACGCCCGATAATTATTGGCATTATCGTGGCGCTGGTGATTGTGGCGCTGTTTTTTGGGATTGGCTGGTGGCTTTTTGTTAACCCCGTCTCAACCGCCATTATCCGCGATATTTTCCTTATCTTTATGGGGTTGGGGGTGTTTGTCATCATTTTGCTGCTGATTATGCTGATTGTGATTACGGCCTATCTGGTAATAAAAGTGAATGATCTGGTTCAACTGCTGGATCGGGAAATCAAACCGATGCTGGCCAAAGCCAGCGAAACTTTTGGCACGGTTCGGGGCACAACATCCTTTATTAGCGAGCAGGCTGTAAAACCCGTTATATCAACGGTATCGACCGCGGCGGCGGTACGGGCTATTTTTCAAAACCTGTTCCGGCGCTAGTTTGGTTGTGACATGCTAAAATTATTCCTGGTTGAACGAAAGGAGAAAAAGAATGGCAAATAATAACGAAGGTGCTGCTTTTTTTGCAGGTCTGGTTATCGGTGGGCTGGTTGGCGCGGCGCTGGCGCTGCTTATGGCCCCGCAATCCGGTGAAGAAACTCGCGCTCAAATCAGAGACAAGAGCCTTGAATACAAAGATCGGGCGGAAGACGGCATCATCACCGCCCGCCAGCGAGCGCAGGAACAGGTATCTGTTTTGCAGGAAAGAGGCAAAGAAACCTACGAAAAGAGCCGGCAAAGCGCGGCTGAAGCCTTAGAAAAAGGCAAACAAAGCGCCACCGAAGCCCTGGAAAAAGGCAAACAAAGCGCCACCAGTGCTCTGGAAAAAGGCAAGCAAAGCGCGACGGAAGCCATCGAAAAAGGCAAGCAGGTGGTCAGCCGCACCAAAGCGGACGGCACTGAATCCGAAGCCGCCGCCGAAGCCTGATCATCGCCCCACAAAATACAAACAGGCGAGGGACTATTCCTTCGCCTGTTTTTTTTTGCAGAAAAACCGCAGGCCGCGATTAATCGCCGGTCACCGCCAGAAATGCGTCTGGCAGCAGCCCGGCCAAATCGCCAGCCACCACCCCGGCAACGCCGAGCTCCTCGCGGGCCATTTCACCGGCCAGACCGTGCAGATAGCCGCCGGCCACGGCCGCCTCAAAAGAAGCCAGCCCCTGCGCCCGCAGCGCAGCAATCGCGCCGGCCAGCACATCGCCGGAGCCGCCCTTGGCCATGGCCGGGTTAGCAAACGGCAGCACCATCACCCGCCCATCCGGGGCTGCCACCACCGTATACGCCCCTTTGAGCAGCACCACCTGCCCCCACTTGCGAGCCATTTCCGGGGCCAATTCCAGTCGATTGGCCTGTACTTCCCGGGTAGAATCGCCGGTCAGGCGGGCCATTTCGCCGGGGTGTGGGGTGAGAATACAACCCGGCGGCAGCAGCGTCCACCAGTTGGGCTGTCGGGCCAAAATGTTGAGCGCATCGGCATCGAGCACCAGCGGCGGGAGGTCATCGGCCTGAAGCAGTTGCCGCACAAAAGCAGCGGTTGATTCGGTGTGGCCCAGGCCGGGGCCAACCAGCAGTACCGTGGCCCGGCCAAATCCGGCACGAATATCGCTGGCGGCGGCCGGGGCCAGGTAGCCGGCCTCATCCGGCAGGGGCAAATAGGTGGCTTCGGCCAGCCAGCCGGCCACCACCGGATAAATTGTCTGCGGGATGGCCATTGTCACCAGCCCGGCTCCGGCGCGGGTAGCGGCCTGCCCGGCCAGTACGGCAGCGCCGGTATAATTCATCGACCCGGCGGCGATAAGCGCCGTGCCAAACGTGCCTTTGTGCGCCGACGCCGGGCGAGCCGGCAGCAGCCGGGCCACTTTGGCCGGCGTGGCCATTTCCGGCAGCGACTCCGCCGGGTAGTGGGCGCGGCCAAGGCCAATATCGCCAACAACCAACTGGCCCACCACATCGGGGCCGGGCAGCAGGATGTGGCCGCGTTTGACCGCAGCCAGCGTTACGGTGAAATTGGCCGACAAAGTGTGGGGATCAACCGCGCCGGTATCGCTGTTTAAGCCCGATGGCACATCCAGCGCCACCACCAGCGGCCCTAACTCCGGCTCATCCGGGGGCCGGGCCGGCTCCACCAGCACGCCATCGCGGGGCGCGCGCCGGGCGTCAACCGCGGCGCGGGTTTTGTCCAGCAGCTGGGCCAGCGTGCCTTCGATGGGCCGGGAAACGCCGGTGCCCAACAAGGCATCAACAATGATGGCCGACTCGGCCAGCAAGCTGGCCAACTGCTGCTGCCGGTCATCATCGGCCCAAAAAATCCGCCGAACACCGGTCTCGTTGAGCCGCACCCAGTTGGGGTCGCCTTCAACGTTACGCTTCCACACATACGTGGTCACATCAGCGCCGGCCTGCACCAGATGACGGGCCACAACCAGCCCGTCGCCGCCGTTGTTGCCGGGTCCAACCAGCACCACTACCGGCAAGCCGGCCACATCCATCGCGGCCATAATGGCCTGCGCCACGCAGATGCCGGCGTTTTCCATCATCTGATCATAACTCAGGCCGGCCGCGTCGGCGGCGTGCTCGGCGGCCTGCATTTGCCCGGTTGAAACAACAAACATCACCGCCTCCTTAGCGGCTGTCGCGCACCAGCAGGTAGCCCGCCAGCCCCAGCGCCGCGCTCAGCAACACGCCAGACAGGGAAAACCAGATGAGATTGGCCGCTGATTTTTCGGCAGCGGCGGCGGGTTCCGGGCAGGGAGGGTAGGGAGGGCGGTCGGCGGGGCGCTCTTCCGGCTGGGCCTGTCGCTGCTGCCGGCGGGATTCCAGATAGTCGGCGGCGTAGGCCGCTCCCTGGCGGGCCAGATAGGGCCAGATCAATTTAAAGATTGTCATATACATAGTGCACTCCTCAAGAGGACAACCGGTTTCTAAGCCAGATAATCAGGGCCAGCACCAGCCCAAACGCCGCACCAAACGCCGCGCTGGACAGTGGGCCGAACACCGCGTTTACATCGCCTTCAATCCGGCCGGCCAACATGAACACCGTGCCGCTGTTAGCCCCGGTTTTAACCGTCCGGCCCAGCACAATGCCGCCGCCGCCCTGGTCGATGGTGATATCACCGCGCGAAATTACGGCGCGGGCGATACTCTGGTCCAGAGTGACATTGCCCCCGGCTAATACCGCGCCCGCCGACGAGGCGGTCAGCGAGGCGTTTTGGGTTTCGGCAAAGACAATGCCGCCCTGGGTTAACGATATCTGCTCGGCGTGGGCCTGCACAATGCCGCCCTGCCGCACATTGATGCTGTCGCTTTCGATGGTTTGCGCCCCGCCCTGGCGGATCTCCACCTGCTCGGCCTTGATCCGGCCGGCGCCGGCCTGCGACACCTGCACCGTTTTGGCCTGAATCTCGGCCGCGCTGCCATATTGCAGGGTAACGTAATCGGCCTGAATGTTGTTGACATCCTGGCTGCGTACCCGAATCTCACTTTGTTGCTCTAAAGGCGTCTGCGCCGATGCGTGCTCTGCCATAAGATTTCTCCTGTGAAAATAGGGGTCAGGAGTTGGGAGTTAGGAATTAGTGTGCGTTCAATGGTGTCACCCTGAGCAAAGCGAAGGGTCTCCCGACCGGTTAAAAGTTAATTTTCATCCTCGTTGCTGTCTCGTAAGGGTCTGTCGCACTCCTGTGAAAATAAACGAATCTGCGAATCAGCGAGCCAGTGAATGTAGGGGCGCTTCGCGAAGCGCCCCTACCATATTTTCATTCTTTGGTGCGGTAACACAGCTTCGGCCCATCTCCCTTGAAAATAAGCGAATTGCGAACCCAACTCACCGAACCCACCAAACTCACCCAACTCGCCGCGGTTACTCCAAAATCCAGCGGTCGAGGACGCGCTCGTAGCTGACCAGTTCAGACTCGGCAAACCAGAGGGCAATTTCGGCCTCACCATTTTCCACGCTGTCGGAGCCGTGGACCAGGTTGCGGCCAACCATCATGCCAAAATCACCACGAATCGAGCCGGGCGCGGCTTCGACGGGTTTGGTCGCGCCAATGGTGTTGCGGGCGGCCTGGATTGCCTGCGGTCCTTCGAGCGCCATTACCACTACCGGCGCGGAGGTGATGTAGGCGATGAGCGGCTCAAAAAACGGCTTGCCTTCGTGGATGGCGTAATGCTTGCGGGCCAGTTCATCAGACACCCGCACCAGTTTCATGCCGATGATTTTTAACCCACGCTGTTCAAAACGGGTAATGATGGGGCCAATGAGATTGCGTTCAACTCCATCGGGTTTGATGATAATAAGCGTTCTTTCCATTTTTTGATCTCCTGCGGAGGATTGATTTTTTGTAGCTTCGTTGGGGAGAATAACAAACTTGTAAGAAGTTGACAAGTTTTTGAGCATAACAAAAAGGCCGGTTTTGCTGAGCCGGCCTTTTCTGGATTGCGTTTTGGTAAAACTAGCTCGACAGCTTTTCCAGCGCTTTGCGGTAGGCTTCGAGCGATTTTTGCAGGCGGCCATCTTTCATCATGGCGTCGCCCAGCACCTGGTAAAGCTTGTAATTGGCCGGGTACAGGCGAATAGTCAATTCCAGGTCGTCGATGACGCTGTCCAAATGCGCCCCGCTCGACACCAAACTGCCGTACACCCGCACCGACTCATCCAGCTCGCCGCCATCGCGGGCCGTCCGGGCCAGTTTGAGGCGTTCGTCGGGATCGGTCGGCAGGTCGGCCGGTTCCGGCTCGACCAGTTCGGCCACCGGTTCGGCGGCCATTTGCACGCGAGCCACCGGCTGCGGTTCCGGCACCGGCGCAGCCATCGGCCTGGGCAGCGGCGCGGGTTCGGGCTGTTTATCGCCTTCGCGCAATTTTTTGAGCCAATCCGGCAAACCGGTGGTGGCCACGGCAGGCGCTTCTTCAATAATTTTCACCGGCTCCGGCTCTGCTATGGCCGGTTCGGCTTCAACTTCAACGGCGGGTGCTTCTGCTGCTTCGGCCACAAGTTCCGGTTCGGCTGTTTCAGCTACGGGAATTTCCGGCTCCGGTTCGGCTTCCATCATGGCCACCGGTTCCGGCATTTCGGCTTCCGGTTCCTCTTCGATACCCATCAGCCAATCCGGTAATTCTTCCTCTACAACCTCAACTGCTTCTTCTTCTGGTTCGACTGCTTCTTCTTCCTCTTCCACTTCTTCCGGCTCGGACTCTTCCAACAGATCAGCCTCGGCCTGAACTTCACGCAGCCAATCGGGCAGGTCTTCCTCGTCTTCGTCCAGAATATCCAGATCGTCGGGGCTTGGTTCAGACGGCTCAAAACCATCGTCGTCAGTCACGGAAACTTCAGCCAGCCATTCGGGCAACACGTCGTCAAGTTCTGCCTCTTCGGCTAACGTCTCTTCCATTTCTTCTGTTTCAAACAACTCCTCGCCCGATTCTTCCTGCACCTCTTGCAGCCAATCCGGCAGTTCGTCTTCTTCAATCAGGTTGTCATCGGCCATGCGAGCTTCAACCGGTTGGGCGGGTTCAAACCGCACCTCGGCCTCTGCTTCTTCGGGCAGGTTCTCCAGCCAGGCCGGTAGCCCGGTTTCGGTTTCAGCAGCCGGTTCGGCGGCCTCTTCTTCCACATCCCGCAACCAGTCGGGCAAGTCTTCTTCAATAATCATGTGGTCATCTGCCGTGGCTACCGGCTCAACAATGCCCGAGGGTTCCGGTTCAGCGGCCTCTGCTTCTTGCAACCAGTCGGGCAGGTCTTCATCAACAACCATTTTGTCGTCGATGTCTTCTCCGGCCAAAGCCAGAGATGGCTCACCGGTAGCAGTCTCTTCTTCTACGTCCCGCAGCCAGTCGGGCAGGTCCTCGTCCAGCATGTCGTCATCTTCGGCCAAATCAACTGTAACCGGCGGCGCGGCCGAAACTTCTTCTTCCACATCCCGCAGCCAATCCGGCAACTGCTCTTCGACCACCATTTTATCGTCTTCCGACTCGGCCGCCATCGACGGCATGGAGGGTTCCTCTTCCTCTGTGCCAAAGTCGCGCAGCCAATCCGGCAGATCATCCTCTACCACCATCCCATCGACAAGCGGCTCCGCGGCCGGTTTGGCAAATTCCTCTTCGTCCGGGGTCTCTTGCAGCCAGTCCGGCAAATCGGCATCGAAAAAGGACTCGTCATCGCTGCCGGCCACCGGTTCTGAAAAACCGGATTCTGCCTCGGCCTCATCCTGCAGCCAATCCGGCAAATCGGTATCGAGGATTGACTCGGCCGGCTCTTCAGGCTCCGGTAGGGGCGTGGGGGTTGACGGCGAAGTATCTGTCAGCGGTTCGGCCCCAACACGCCGGCGGATCATATCATCATCAGAGGTGGAAATCATCCAGTCGCGGGCCGACATCCCTTCTGAACCGGTCGGCCGGCTCTCGGCCACCGAACCCAGGTCAACGCCTTCTTCAGCCAGCAACCGCTCAATATCAGACATCCCGGCATAGGGGTCTTCGGTGTCGAATTCATCAGTATCCATAAACGGTTCTTCCCCTACTCGGTTTCGAATCATTTCATCATCAGAGGTAGCAATCATCCAGTCGCGGGCCGACATCCCTTCGGCACCCGGCGGGCGAGATTCCGGCACACTGTCTAAATCAACGCCTTCTTCGGCCAGCAGCCGTTCCAGATCGGTCATTGTCGAGGCGGATTCCTGGGATTGGGGCGGGGTTGCTGGCTGCGGTTCATCTTTGGATTTACCCGCCTTGATATTTTTGAGCCACGCCGGTGTGTTCTCCTCCGTCAGCGATGGTTTGCTGCTGGACGAGGTAGCCATTTTCATCCAATCCGGGGTTGGGCCATCAACAGGCGACTCAATTTCATCTTCGGGTGAGTCATTATCCTGAGGGACATCTACGTTACTCATAAGCAATTCACTCGCACTTGAAATTTAAAGGCGGCCGCCAAAGTTAGTGCGCGGCCGGTTACTTTTCTGTTAGATGACCAGGATGAGGCAACTATCTGGCAAACAGCGGTCTGGGTAGCGGATAAAAGCGTACAGTACAACACTTGGCGTAACAGTGATTTATAAATGATGCTTTTTAAACGCCAATGTAACCATACCCATTATGCCACATAAAAGCAGAAAAAACAACACGACATAACAAAAACTCTGCTGCCATTATACCTGTTCCGTTGCTTTATGTAAACTATTTAGCCGGGCGTCAAACACCTCAATTTGCTGAGGGGAAAAAATTGGCATTGCAAAATCGGCGGCTTGGTGGTAAAGTAACAGTTTGTTTTACACACTTTTCACGGCAGCCGGCAATGCAAAAACAACTGATCATCCGCGGCGCTCGCGCCCACAACCTAAAAAACATTACCCTTGAAATTCCCCGCGACCAACTGGTGGTCATCACCGGGTTATCCGGCAGCGGCAAAAGCAGCCTGGCCTTTGATACCATTTACGCCGAAGGCCAACGCCGTTACGTTGAAAGCCTGTCGGCCTACGCCCGCCAATTTCTGGGGCAAATGGATAAACCCGATGTTGACCAAATTGAGGGCCTTAGCCCGGCCATTTCCATTGACCAAAAAGGGGCCAGCCATAACCCGCGCTCAACCGTGGGCACCGTCACCGAAATTTACGATTATCTGCGCCTGCTGTTTGCCCGCATTGGCGTGCCCCACTGCCACAACTGCGGCCGCGAAGTGAACGTGCAAACCAGCCAGCAGATCATCGAGGCGATTCAAGGTAAGGCCGATGGCAGCCGGATTATGATTTTGGCTCCGCTGGTGCGTGACCGCAAAGGCGAGCACAAAGCCGTGCTGGAAGATATTCGCAAAGCCGGTTTTGTGCGGGTGCGCGTTGACAATGAAATTTTTGATCTTGATGACGACATCCGCCTGGAGCCATACAAATTGCACACCATCGAGGCCGTGGTTGACCGGCTGATCATCCGCCAGCCGGACGGGGCCGGCGCGTTCGACGATTCGGCGCGGCTGGCCGACTCGGTGGAAACGGCGCTCAAATTGGGCGGCGGCACGCTGATTGTGCTGGATGTATCCGACCCCGAAAAGCCGTGGGACAAACTCTACAGCGAGCAGTTTGCCTGCCTGCACTGCGGCACCAACCTGCCGGAAATTGAGCCGCGCACCTTCAGTTTTAACAGCCCGCACGGGGCCTGCCCCGCCTGCGATGGGCTGGGCGTCCGCGCCGAAATTGACCCCGAACTGGTGCTCAACCCGGAGCGCACGCTGGCCACCGGCGCTATCCGGCCCTGGGCTAAACATATTCGCACCCACAGCAACGGGTACTACGCGCAATTGGTTGAGTCGATGGCCAAACATTACGGCTTCCCGCTGGACAAACCCGTGGCCGACCTCAGCCCCAAACAACTTGACATCATTCTGTACGGCGGCAAGCCCGATGACCGGATCACCCTGAGCTACAAAAACGCCAGCGGCGACACCCGCAGCTATCAGGCCCCGTTTGAGGGCGTTATTCCCAATTTACAGCGGCGCTACAAAGAATCCAACAATGCCGACCAGTACGATGACATCGAGAAGTATATGTCTACGCGAACGTGTCCGGCCTGCGGCGGCTACCGGCTGCGGCCGGAGGCGCTGGCCGTGACCATCAACGGGCTGGGCATCCATCAGGTTAGCGATTTGGCCGTAACCGACGCGCTGGACTGGTTTGAGGCGCTGGCCCAAAATGTGGAGTTAACCCAGCGCGAACAGCTCATTGCCGCGCCCATTTTGAAGGAAATCACGGCCCGGCTCAAATTTATGAGCAACGTCGGGCTAAATTACCTCAGCCTCAGCCGGGCCGCCACCACCCTGTCCGGCGGCGAATCGCAGCGCATCCGGCTGGCCACCCAAATTGGCTCGCAACTGATGGGCTGCCTGTACATTTTGGATGAACCGAGTATTGGCCTGCACCAGCGCGACAACCAGCGGTTGATTGAAACGCTGGAAGGGCTGCGCAATCTGGGCAACACCGTACTGGTGGTGGAGCACGATGAAGACACCATGCGCGCCGCCGACTGGATTGTCGATATGGGGCCGGGGGCCGGCAAACACGGCGGTGAGGTGGTTTGGTCCGCCGCGCGGGACAGCTTTTTGGCCGAAAGCAGCTCGCTGACGGCCCAATATTTGCGCGGCGAAAAGCAAATCGCGGTGCCGCCCATGCGCCGGCCGGGCAACGGCAAAGAAATCGTCGTGGTCGGGGCCAGGGAAAACAATCTCAAAAACATCGAGGCCCATTTTCCGCTGGGCAAATTCATCTGCGTAACCGGCGTCAGCGGCAGCGGCAAAAGCAGCCTGGTCATCGATATTCTGCACAAAAAGCTCGACCAACTGCTCTACCGGGCCACCGCCCGGCCCGGCAAACACGAGCGGCTGGAAGGCGTGGAGCTGATTGACAAAGTCATCGACATTGACCAAAGCCCCATTGGCCGCACGCCGCGCAGCAACCCGGCCACCTACACCGGTCTGTTTTCACCGCTGCGCGACCTGTTTGCCAGCCTGCCCGACAGCAAACTGCGCGGCTACAAATCGGGCCGCTTCAGTTTTAACGTCAAAGGCGGCCGCTGCGAAGCCTGCCAGGGTGACGGCATCATCAAAATTGAAATGCAGTTTCTGCCCGATGTGTACGTGCCCTGCGAAATTTGCCACGGCCAGCGCTACAACCGCGAAACGCTGCAAATTCGGTACAAGGGCAAAAACATCGCCGAAGTGCTGGATTTGACCGTGGCCGAAGGGCTGGACTTTTTCTCCAACATTCCCTCCATCCGTAACAAGCTGGAAACGCTGCACGCGGTAGGGCTGGGCTACGTCACGCTGGGCCAGCCGGCCACAACGCTGTCCGGCGGCGAAGCCCAGCGCATCAAACTATCCAAAGAGTTGAGCCGGCGCTCCACCGGCAAAACCCTGTACATTCTGGATGAGCCAACCACCGGCCTGCACTTTGCCGATGTGGAACGGCTGCTGGCGGTGCTCAACCGGCTGGTGGACGGCGGCAACACGGTGGTGGTGATTGAACACAATCTGGATGTGATCAAATGCGCGGATTGGGTGGTTGATATTGGGCCGGAGGGCGGCCAGCAGGGCGGCAAAATTGTGGCCGCCGGCACGCCGGAGCAGGTGGCGGCCCACCCCGGCAGCTACACTGGCCGGTGGCTCAAACGGACGCTAAAAATGGCGGCGGTGGGTTGATAATTACCGGAGTCCAAAACTGTAGTTTTGGACTCCGTTTATTTGTGCGATTTTGTGACGCGGATTTTTCATTTTGTGGATTCAATGGCGCGGCGAGTAACCCACTTTCGATAATGGAACAGCAGCGTCAGGCCGATTGTGGGGAACAGCAGCCGGCTTAACAGGCCGCGCCAGCCGGGGAAATGCTCGTACTCAATGTGCTCGCTGATGCGGGTTTCGGTGGGGCTGATGGCGGAAAAGGTATGGGTGTGCGCCCACTGTTTGAGCGGCCCCTGTTGCTGTGTATCGGTAAAACCGCGCCGGGGGTCAACGTTGGAATGAACCGCCACCCAGTGAATGGGCAGCGGTCCAAACCACAACGTAAACTCAGACACCGAGCCGTTGCCGAGCGGCTCAAGCCGGTGAATTTGCACAAAAATCGGCGGCGGGGTGAGCTGTTTGAGGGCGCGGGTATCGTGGTGAAACCCGGCTACCCGCGCCAGCGACGCCCGGACCGTGAACGAAAAATCAAAAACAGGCATCCGCATTACTGGGTCACTTCACCCACACTCACCAGATTCTTGCCGTTGTCGCCACCTTCAGCCACATATGAGACAAACGCAAAGCCCTTGTCAGAACTCCAGGCGTTGATCACATCCTCCTGAATCATCGGCGCAAATTGACTCCAACCCTGACCTTTATAATAGTCATCGTACAACTTGTTAATCTCGTCTTTGCTCAATGCCGTGGAATAGGTGGTGAAGCCGGCCATGCTGACACAACCCTCCGCATCAGCGGGCATGGGCAGGGTAACATCCTCGCAGCCAAACGAGAGCGGCTCGCCGCTGCCATCGCCGGCCTGCTTTTGCAATTCCTCCAGCAACGATTCGGCATCCGCCGGCGGCTGGTCGGCGCTGCCTTCATCGGCAGCGGGGGGTTGGGCCATACTGCCTTCTTCGGTGGCGGGCGGCTGGTCACTGCTGCCCTCACCGGTTGACGGTTCAACGACGGCCGATTCCTGGGCGGGTTCCGCCGACGATTCGACGCTATCGGGCAGCACCGGCTCGGCCGGCGACTCGGCTTCGTCAGCAGTTGGCGTGGGCGTGCCCAGCACCTCGCTTAAATCCACATCCGCATCTTTGAGAATCTGCTCAAAATTGCCTCCCAACAACTCCTCCAACCGGGCCCGATCAAAACCACCGCTCCAGCTACCGCCGCAGCAACAGCAAATTGTGGTCAGCAACAACAGCGATACGCCAAAAATCGATTTCATAAGCTCCTCCAAAAATTATTTGTTTGTATACAACCCCGTACTTCATTATCCCATCTTCCCCGGATTTTTTCAATAGAGGTTGGGGTAATTGCCCCATCTCCCGGCTTATCTTTACCCATAAGTTGGGTAATTTTTTTTCACCCCTCATCCCCCCTCCCCCCCTTCTCCCCGTTAAGGAGAAGGGGGGATTTGTCTTTTGTGGTCAGTTTTGGGCGGCTTTGCCGCCCAAAACTGACCACGTAATGTTTTCCCCTCCCCCATTTTGGGGGAGGGGGCAGGGGGTGGGGGTTAATCTTATTTACCCGGTTTGTTACTTACGCCACTTATGGGTAATGATAAGCTCCCCCGGCCCTTTCTCTGGAGTCGGGGGTGGGGACAACCACCTCTATTCCAAAAATTAACTCTTGACGAAACCGAATTTTGGGTGTAAACTCAAAGTTGTCATACAACCATACAACCATACGTTTATTAAATGATTCGACGCTCGCCCTCACTAACTGAACAAGCCAAAGCCCTGATCAAACAGCGCATTTTCAATGCCGAGTTTGACGAAGGGCGCATCCCCTCCGAAACCGAACTGGCCAACGAACTGGGCGTGAGTCGCACCACCATCCGCGATGCGTTGAGCCGGCTGGAACTGGAAGGCACCATCTTTCGCAAGCAGGGCGCCGGCACCTTTGTTAATGAAGCCAGCCTGCAAATTCACACCCGGCTGGAAGAAATCTGGCATTACGAGGTAATGCTCCAGGCGCACGGCTACACTCCCTCCAACCGCATCATCGAGGTAACCCGCCAGCCCGCCACCGGCGACACCGCCGCCGCGCTGAATATTGCGCCGGATGCGGAGGTGGTCACCGTAAAAAAACTGTTCCTGGCCGATGGCCAGCCGGTTATTTTTACAGTTAACGACATCCCGGCCCAATACATCACCTGCCAGTTCAGCGCCGACGATTTTCACCAGCCGGTCAGCCAGTTTTTGTCGGTTAACTGCCAGCTTGAGCTGGGTTCGTATCTCAGCGAAATTGTGCCGCTCATCGCCCCGGCCTGGCTGGCCGAACTGCTGCACCTGCCGCCGCACCCCACCGCGCTCATCTCCTTTGAAGAAATAGGTTACAGTCTGGATAACGCTCCCATTTTAAAGGCCACCTCCTATTTTCGGGATGATTTGCTGCGGCTGCGGCTTATCAGACGGAATACGTAACTTGTCAGTGGTCATCTGTCACTGGTCATTTGTGGTCTGTACCAGCCAGCGGCATCAACCAATGACCAATGACGAGTGACTAATGACCAATAACTAAATTTTTTACCGAGAGGATTGTTTTCAAATGACAGACTCAACTTTAGCTCAAAAAATTCATAAAGAAGTCGAAGCCCGGCGCGAGACCATCATTCAGTTTTTGCGCGATATTGTGGCCATCCCCAGCATGGACAGCCAGCTCGGCGCGGTTGGCGCGCGTATTGCCGAAGAAATGAACAAGCTCGGCTTTGAAGAAGTGCGCTTTGACAAAATGGGCAACATTATGGGCCGCATGGGCCACGGCTCCAAAGTGATGGTGTACGACAGCCACATTGACACCGTTGGCATTGGCGACCCCAGCGCCTGGCAGTGGGACCCGTTCATCGGCAAAATTGACGATAACGGCCGCTTTTTTGCCCGCGGCGCCTGCGACGAAAAAGGCTCGACGCCCGGCATGATTTACGGCATCGCGCTGGCCAACCAGCTCGGCCTGCTGGATGGGTTGACCGTGTGGTACTTTGGCAACATGGAAGAATGGTGCGACGGCATCGCCCCGAATACATTTGTGGAAGTTGACCCGGCCATCCGGCCCGATTTTGTGGTCATCGGCGAACCGACCAAAATGAAAGTTTACCGCGGCCACAAAGGGCGGCTGGAAATGAAAATTACGGCCAAAGGCAAAAGCGCCCACGCCGCCAGCAACCATCTGGGCGATAACGCCATCTACAAAATGTTGCCGGTCATCGAAGCCATCAGCAAGCTGGAGCCGGAACTGGGCGACCACGAATTTTTGGGCCACGGTAAAATCACCGTTAGCGATATGACCGTAAGCACGCCATCGATCAACGCCGTGCCGGACGAATGCACCATTTTCATCGACCGGCGCATGACCTTTGGCGAAAGCAAAGAAGGCGTGATGGCCCAAATTGAGGCGCTCATCCCCGCCGAGCACAAAGCCAGCATCAAACTTGAAGAGCTGTTTTACGATGAACCCAGCTACACCGGCTTCATCTTCCCGGTTGACAAATATTTCCCGGCCTGGGCTTACGACGAAACCCACCCCTTTGTGCAGGCCGCGCAGGCCACCCGCGACGCCATCGGCTTTGAACACGAACCCGCCGGCAAATGGAACTTTAGCACCAACGGCATCTACTGGGCCGGCAAAGCCGGGATACCGTCCATTGGTTTTGGCCCCGGCGAAGAAGAAACCGCCCACACCACCGAAGACAGCGTCATTTTGGACGACGTGGTCAAAGCCACGGAATTCTACACGCTGCTGCCGGCGATGGTTAAGTAGGAGTCAGGAGTCAGGAATCAGGAATCAGGAAACTCAGTACACCGTTAAATAAATTTTCTGAGGTTTTTGAGCGTCATTCCCGCACGCTTTTAGCGGGAATCCCTGCTGTAGATGCCCGATAAAAACATTCGGGCATGACGGCCACCAAAGTGTAACTTATTTATTTAACGATGTACTCATCACTTAACACTCAAAACTCAAAATTTAGAACTTAAAGAGGAACAAAAAAATGCAAACCTACCTTCGCGGTAAAGATATGATCACCACTCAGGAGTGGACCAAAGACGAGCTCGACACGGTGATGAACGTGGCCTTTGAGCTGAAACGCGCCCGGGCAATGGGCATTCCCCACGCCTCGCTGCGCGACAAAGTGCTGGCCCTGCTTTTCTTCTTTTCCAGCACCCGCACCCGCTCCAGCTTTGAGGCCGGCATTGCCCAACTGGGCGGCCACGGCGCTTTCATCGACAGCAAAACCACCCAGATCAGCCACGGCGACACCGCCAAAGAGATCGGCGAAATTTACGGCCGCTACTACGATGGCATCGCCATTCGCCACTGCGACTGGAACGCCGGCAACGAGTACATCCGCGACGTAGCCAAAGCCAGCCGCGTGCCGGTGCTCAACATGCAGTGCGAAATCTATCACCCCTTCCAGATTCTGGCCGACCTGATGACCATCATCGAGAAAAAAGGCGATCCCCGCGGCAAAACCATCACCGTGAGCTGGGCTTACGCCAGCAGCTACCTCAAACCCATCAGCGTGCCGCAGAGCCTGCTGCTGTTGATGCCTCGCTTTGGCATGAACGTGCGGCTGGTCCATCCCCCGGAATTTAAACTGATGCCCGATATTGTGGCTCAAGGGCAGGAAAACGCCCGGCGCGCCAAAACCAGCTTTGAAATTATGGATGACTTTGAAGCCGGCATCGAAGGCAGCGACGTGATTTACGCCAAAAGCTGGGGCCCGCTGCTCACCACCGACGACCCGGTGAAGGGTAAAGAAATCACCGACCGCTACCAGGACTGGATTACCGATGAACGCCGTATGGCCATGGCCGCCGACGATGCCATTTTTATGCATCCCCTGCCCGCCGACCGCAACATTGAAGTGACCGATGGCGTCATCGATGGCCCGCAATCCGTGGTGTACGACGAAGCCGAAAACCGCCTGCACGTGCAAAAAGCCGTGATGGCGCTGACCATGAGCTAAATCAACACCTAATTCGTAATGCGTAACTCGTACAAAAATTACGAGTTACGCATTACGTTTTACGCATCACAAATTCCACATTACCTTAGAAAGTCCGAGGCACAAGTTATGCCCAACAACATCGCAGTTATCGCCATTGGCGGCAACTCGCTCATTAAAGACAAACAACACCAATCCGTAGAAGACCAGTACATAGCTACTGGCGAAACCTGCCAGCACATTGCCGGGCTGATCAGCCAGGGCTGGAACGTGGTCATCAGCCACGGCAACGGCCCGCAGGTCGGTTTTATTTTGCGCCGCTCCGAGCTGTCGCGCCACGAACTGCACGAAGTCCCACTGGATGCCTGCGGCGCAGACACGCAGGGTGCGATCGGTTACGCGCTCCAGCAAAACCTGTACAACCAGTTTCGACAGCGCGGCATCAACAAAAACGCGGTCACGG
The DNA here is from genome assembly GCA_022071955.1 of Anaerolineae bacterium. Taxonomy (GTDB): domain Bacteria; phylum Chloroflexota; class Anaerolineae; order 4572-78; family J111; genus J095. Next base: position 130,693 of record JAJVIM010000039.1, on the reverse strand, counting down.
TTGTTACCCAGGTTGAAGTTTCGGCCGATGACCCGGCCTTTCAAAACCCCAGCAAGCCCATCGGCTCATTTATGGACGAAGACGCGGCGATGCAGCGTCAGGAGCAGGACGGCTGGCACGTGGTAGAAGACGCCGGGCGCGGCTGGCGGCGCGTGGTCGCCTCGCCCAAACCGGTGCGCATTGTTGAAGAAAGCGTTATCAAAAGCCTCATCGAACAGGGCATCACCGTGATTGCCGTGGGCGGCGGCGGCGTGCCGGTGCTGGCCGATGCCGAAGGCAACCTGCGCGGCACCGCCGCGGTCATCGACAAAGACCTGGCTTCATCGCTGCTGGCCAGCGATTTGGGCGCGGATGCGTTTATCATCAGCACCGCCGTAGAAAAAGTGGCGCTCAATTACGGTAAACCCAACCAGCAGTGGCTCAATCACCTGACCGTGGCCCAGGCCAAAGCCTACCTGGCCGAAGGCGGCCATTTTGCCAAAGGCAGCATGGCTCCCAAAGTGCAGGCCTGCATCGACTTTTTGGAGCGCGGCGGCAAACGAGCCATCATCACCAACCCGGAAAACATTGAACGCGCCGTGGCCGGCGAAACCGGCACGCATATTACAAATGAATAATGCGTAACGCGTAATCCGTAATTTTTCTGAGTTACGCATTACGCATCACGTATTACGGACAAACTACAATGGATCACATCTCTCACCTAAAATGCCTCATTTGCGGCAAAACCTACCAACCCGATGAAGTGGACTACGTTTGCCCCGACCACGGCCGCGAAGGCATTCTGGATGTGCAGTACGATTACGATTTGATTGGCCGGCGGCTGAGCAAAGGCGATCTGTTCCACTCCACCACCTTTACCATTTGGCGCTATAAAACGCTGCTGCCGGTGCAGCCCAACGCCAAAGTTCCGCCGCTGAGCGTCGGCTGGACCCCGCTCTACCGCGCCGATCGGCTGGCCGGTGAAATCGGCCTGCAACACCTGTGGGTTAAAGACGATGGCCGGCTGCCGACCGCCAGCTTCAAAGACCGGGCCAGCGCCGTGGCCGTGGTTAAAGCCCAGGAAAAAGGGGCGGCGATCATCACCACTGCCAGCACCGGCAACGCCGCGGCGGCGCTCAGCGGCATTTGCGCCAGCGTGAAACAACCCAACGTAATTTTTGTGCCAGAGGCCGCGCCGCCGGCCAAAATTGCGCAGTTGCTCACCTTTGGCTCGCAGGTAATGCTGGTGCGGGGCACGTATGACGATGCCTTTGAATTGTGCCTGGCTGCCGCCGACGAGTTTGGCTGGTACAACCGCAACACCGGCTTTAACCCCTACATGACCGAAGGTAAAAAGACCGTCAGCTTTGAAATTTGCGAGCAACTGGGCTGGCAGGCACCCGACCGCATTTTTGTGAGCGTCGGCGATGGCTGTATCATCGGTGGGGTGCACAAAGGGCTAAAAGATTTGCTGGCCCTGGGCTGGATTGACCACATGCCCAAAATTATGGGCGTGCAGGCCGAGGGCAGCAGCTACCTGTACCAGGCCTGGAAAAATGGCGAAGACGTGCTGACCAAACCGGCCATCAAAGCGCAAACTGCCGCCGACAGCATCAGCGCCGGCCTGCCCCGTGACCGTCTCAAAGCGATGGCCGCCGTCACCGAAACCGGCGGCGCGTACCTGTCTGTGACCGATGACGAAATTCTGGCGGCCATTCCGGCGCTGGCCCGCGGTACCGGCGTCTTTGCCGAACCGGCCGGCGCGGCGGCCTATGCCGGCCTGCTCAAAGCCATCGAACAGGGGCAGGTCCACCCCAATGAACGAATTGTAGTTATCAACACCGGTAACGGGCTCAAAGACGTGGCCGGCGCGATGAAAGGCGTGGAGCTGGTTGGCACCAAAGCCTACCACGTTGCGCCGGATATTGAGGCGCTCCGGCAAATAATAAAAAATACAAATTCGTAATTCGTAATGCGTAATTCATAAAAAATTACGCATTACGCGTTACGCATTACTTCCAAAAAGGACGGTAAAATGATCGATTTAACTATTTACGAAGATGCCCTGAACCGGGCCGTGAATCGCGCCCGCGAGCGCAACATTATTATCCCCACCCTCAAACAACAGCAAGACCCGTCGCTGATTCCGCCGGCGATTGTGGCCAAACTGAAAAATGTAGGGCTGTGGGACCTCAACCCGCTCAACCTGTTCCGCATCACCTGGCACAACGAGCCGGTGGCCCACGGCGGCGGCTTTGGCCCGGTCAACTTCATTGAATTCCCCAGCGAACTGACCGGCGTTCCGGCCCGCATCATCGCCCCGGTTGGCAAATGGTTCCCCACCGGCGCGCACAAAGTTGGCGCAGCTTTTGGCTGTTTGGTGCCCCGGCTGGTGACCGGCCAGTTTGACCCCACCAGCCAAAAAGCGGTGTGGCCCAGCACCGGCAACTACTGCCGCGGCGGCGCGTACGATAGCGCCCTGCTCGGCTGCCAGTCCATCGCCATTTTGCCCGAAGGCATGAGCCAGGAACGCTTTGACTGGCTCAAAACCGTAGCCGGCGAAATTATCGCCACACCCGGCACCGAAAGCAACGTCAAAGAGATTTTCGACAAATGCTGGGAGCTGCGCAACTCCGGCGAAGATTTGGTCATTTTTAACCAGTTTGATGAGCTGGGCAACCACTTGTGGCATTACAATGTCACCGGTTCGGCGCTGTTGGAAATTCTGGAACGGACCATGGGGCCCAACGATTCCTTTGCCGGCTTCATCTCCGCCACCGGCTCGGCCGGCACCATTGCCGCCGGCGACCGGCTGAAAGACACCTTCCCGGCCAGCAAAATTGTGGCGCTGGAAGCCCTGCAATGCCCCACCCTGCTCAACAACGGCTTTGGCGAGCACCGCATTGAAGGCATTGGCGACAAGCACGTCCCCTGGATTCACAACGCCAAAAACACGGATGTTGTCGCCGCCATCGACGACGAAGCGACCATCAGCCTGATCCGCCTGTTCAATGAGCCGGCGGGCAAAAAATTCCTGGCCAAACAGGGCGTCGCTCCGGCGCTGGTGGAGCAGTTGAACCTGCTCGGGATCAGCGGTGTGGGCAACCTGCTGGGGGCCATCAAATTTGCCAAGTGGTTTGAGCTGGGCGAAAACGATGTCGTGCTGGCCGTGCTGACCGACTCGATGGAAATGTACGGCAGCCGCCTGCGCGAACTGAACGAAGAACGCGGCGAATTTACCGAAACCGACGCGGCGGTGGCCTACCACCGCTACCTGCTCGGCGAAAATACGGCCAACATGCAGGAGCTAACCTACCCGGACCGCAAACGCGTTCACAACCTCAAGTATTACACCTGGGTAGAACAGCAGGGCAAAACCTACCAGGAAATTCAGGCCCAGTGGTACGATCCCAACTACTGGCCCAGCGCCCGCAACAAAGCCGATGAAATCGACGCGCTGATTGAAGAATTCAACGCCAAAACCGGGTTGTTGAAATAATTGGGGTAAACCTCTCAAGACTCAGAGTAGGTCACGCTTAAAGCGTGACCTGCGAAGCTGAAGCGGCGTGGCAATGGGCAGCGAAGTTCATCACCACGCCGCTTTTTTTTGCCCCGACGCGCCTTTGCCAAAATCCGCTCATTTAGCCTATAATCAGCGCCGAGGCGAACCGATGAAAAATCTATTTGATTTCCCAAAAGAATTACTTGCAGAACTGCACGCCGCCCGCCACGTAACGGTACTCACCGGCGCCGGCACCTCCGCCGAAAGCGGCGTGCCCACCTTTCGCGATGCCCAAACCGGGCTGTGGGCCCAGTACGACCCGGAGGAACTGGCCACTCCTGAGGCCTTTCAGCACAACCCCAAACTGGTGTGGGATTGGTACGCCTGGCGGCGGCAACTGGTCGCCCGCGCCGAACCCAATCCGGGCCACTACGCCCTGGTTGAGCTGGAAAAGCTCGTCCCCAAATTTACGCTGATCACCCAAAATGTTGACAGTCTGCATCAGCGGGCCGGCAGCAGCCGCGTCATCGAGCTGCACGGCAACATCAGCCGGATTATCTGTTCCAAAGAAAGAACCGTCATTCAAAATTGGGACGATAACAACGATTGCCCGCGCTGCCCCTTTTGCAACAACCTGCTCCGGCCCGATGTGGTCTGGTTTGGCGAAACTTTGCCCCCGGACGCGTTAATGGCCGCTTATCACGCCGCCCAGCACTGCGACGTGTTTTTGTGCATCGGCACGTCCGGGCTGGTGCAACCGGCCGCCTCGCTGCCGGCGGCGGCCATCCACAACAACATAATGACCGTTGAAATCAACCCGGATACCACGCCTCTGTCGCCTCACGCCGATTACCATTTAAAAACGCCATCGGGCCGGGTGCTGCCGGCGCTGGTGACCGCGCTGAAAAATTACACACCCTGAGCAAAATTGATGACTCACGCCGCCGACATTGTGTTTAACCCGGCCAGCCCGCCGCCGCCACTGCACACCAGCGAACCCGGCTCATTTGCCCGCAACACCATCGCCGTGCGCAAGCCGGCCATTGTTGAGCAAGTGCTGGCCGATTTCCCCGATTTTCCGCCGGCCATTGTCGCCGGGCTGGAGCAATTACGGTCCGAGCTGGCTGACGACCAGCCGGTGCAGCCGCTCCGCACCCGCGCCGGCGATGGCCCGGCCTGGGCTGAGGCCTGGGAACCCCATCGCGGCCAAAGCTGGCTCAATATCCCCTGGTTTTTCGCCGAGGTGTTCTTCTATCGCCGGCTGCTGGAAACCACCGGCTATTTTGGCAGCGACGACCCCGCCGTGGCCCGCTGGCAGGGCATCGACCCGTTTTTACCCCGCAAACAGGCCGAACTGGCTGAGCCTGCGCCGTGGCAGGTGCTGCGGCTGGCGCTGGCCCACTCTGCCGATAACACCGCGGATAGTTTCAGGGCGCTGCTGCACCACGCGGTTTGGGGAAATCGGGTTGATTTGAGCTACAACCAAGTGGCACAAGATGCCGGCCGGCAAATTGCCATTGAGCGGGAACAGGCCAATCTGCTGGTAGACGATACCGAGGCAGTGCTGGCCCATCTTGCCCCAACCGGCGGGCGGGTTGATTTTATTGCCGATAACTCCGGCACCGAACTGCTGCTCGATCTGGCGCTGGCCGATTTTCTGCTGCGCTTTGGCTGGAGCAGCCAGATAACGCTGCACGTTAAATTTCACCCCACCTACGTTTCAGACGCCACCCCAACCGACGTGGATTGGACCATCGGCCTGATTCAGCAGCGGGCTGAGGCCGATCTGGCGGCGCTGGGGCAGCGGCTGGCAAGCTACCGCCAAAGCGGCCGTCTGCCGCTGCACGACGACATTTTTTGGAACGGCCCTCAATTTTTCTGGGAGTTGCCGCCCAACCTGCGCCGCCAACTGGCCCAGGCCCGGCTGGTGGTGGTGAAAGGCGATGCCAACTACCGCCGTCTGCTTGGTGATCACCGCTGGCCGGCGGCAGCGCTGGCCCAAAACGTTATCAACTATTTCCCCGCGCCGCTGGTTTCGCTGCGCACCATGAAATCCGACCCGGTGATTGGTTTGCAGCCCGGCCAGGCCGAAGCGTTAGATGGCGTTGACCCGGCCTGGCGGGTAAACGGCAAACGCGGCCTGATTCAGGCGGTGCTGGCCGGCCAATAAAAAAAGGTGCAACCGGGCAGTTGCACCTTTAGGCATCATAATGGATTTTTCAAATTAGTTGATAACCATTACATCCTGGGCTTGTAAGCCTTTTTGGCCATCAACCACGGTAAATTCCACACGTTGACCTTCTTCCAGGCTGCGGTAACCGTCACCACGGATAGCGCTGTAATGGACGAAGATATCAGGGGCGTCATCGCCGCGGGTAATAAAGCCAAAGCCTTTGGTGTTATTAAACCACTTGACTGTACCCACCTCTCGTTCTGCCACGATTAGTTACCTCCTTTCTTGCGTTTTAATCGAGCCAAAACGTTCTACAAAGAACGACTGCCAACGACGCCCTTCAATTTACCATAATTTTTGGCCCTTGCCAAGTTAAAACAGGTGAAAATTAGCCAACTTCGTTTAATTCGCCTGCCGGATTTCTGTAGACGAGACATCGGCCCGAAACGCGTGCTCCGGGACCTGCTCAAACAGCTCGTGAAACCCCGCCGGCAGCAATAAATCGCCTAACGTCAAAAAGTGGTCGCCCTGAAGCCGGCCGGCGACTAAAAAACGGCAACCTGCCCGCCGAATTTCGGCCAGCGAGGCCAGCATATTGGCATGGCTGTTTTGATAAAAGCGCGGTTCGATGAGCCGGGCGGCGGTATCAACACCGATCACAAACACGCTGTGTGGAAACAGCCGCGCCTTTTGGCCAAATAACGGCGCGGTTGTTAAAAAAATCGGGGCACCATTTTGAAACTGAAGCAGCCGGCGCTCGGTTTCAGCCGGGTCGATGGCTGGTTTGCCGGCGTTGACCAGTGGCAGTTCAAAATAAACCGGCTGCCCCAACCAATCGGCGGCAACAGCCGCCAACTGGCGATGACCGTTGTGCAGCGGGTTGAACGCGCCGGATAAAATGGCCACGTCAGGCTGCTGTTTGGCCGGGATCAGCGCCCCGTTGGGCCAGGCGGTGAGCAGCGCAAATTCGCCGTTAACCAGGCGCGGCAGCAAGCCGATGGGGTCGGTATGGATAGCGGCTCGTTCGGGGGGCAGCAGCGGCAGTTCCGGCAGGTTAGCCAGGCCGCAGGCGCGGGCCACTGCCCGCAAAATGATCAGGCTGATCAGCGTTTCTTCTTCAACGCGGGTGCGCGCCCCTTTAGCCAGCGTTACCGAGCAGGTTGTTATACCGTTGGCATCGCACACCGCCACGCAGGCCCGATGCTCGCCGCGTTTGATGCGGTCTGTAGCGATGGTTGCGCTGCAGCCCACACCCGCCACAGGCGCGCCGGGTTCGGTCAACGCGCCGGCCCGGATAAACGCCTGGGTAGCCAGCGCCCGGGCCACCTCCGACGAGGCGAAATGCTCCGGCTCAAAGCCAATCAATCCCGTCACCGACGGAGCTGCATAACAATCCGTTGCTTCCAACACCGTTCGGGATGAGCCGCCCACGCTGTGCAGCCAGGCCAGCGCCTGCGCGCCGGCCCCGGCAAAATTGATGACCACCCGGGGCGGCGTTGCGTGAATTTGGATAACTAACTTCTCAATCGTGGTTAAATCAAAGGTCATCCGTCCCCCCGCAAATCAAACGCGGATGCGCCGGGCTAAACCGCAATATGCTCAACCCGGGCGATCCGCGTTTTAACACCGTTCTACCAGCGAGTCTACTGCTTTTCTTGGCTTTCAGCTTTTTTGGCTTCGGCTCTGGCCCGGGCCTCTGCTTTGGCCTGGGCTTTGCTTTCTTCATACTCGGCCATCATTTTTTTAATTTCGTCTTCCACCGCGTCCAGTTCCGGCTGCATGGCCTGCACCGAAACCTTGTTCACCGCCCGGCAGGCGGGACACACGGCCTGGTAGTGGCTGGGGCGTTTCTTTTTCAATTTGCTTAACTCAAAACCAACAAATACCGGGTCGAGTTCAAAGCGACGTTTACACTTAAAACAAGAGTGATGTATCAAAGCGAGCCTCCTTAATCAGCTAAACGAGATTTTACTTTAGCCGGGGCATCTCGTCAATTGATACAGAATTTAAGCAAAATTAGAAAATTCCTTGACATCGCAATTGGGGCTGTTTATAATCCCCAGTGTTGTCAGTTCTTCTCCAGTGTTTAATTGAGCTTGCTAAAGCCCAACCAGCTGTGCCAAAAAATATATAATTAAAGAGGAAAGGCTAAACCCATGTTAAACCAAGTGACTGCCAAAATTAAAGCTTATTTTCCGGCTGCGGAAGTAGAAGCTCACTGCGATGGCCCCTGTGGCGTGTATGATCCAGCCTCGGCCCGGATTGCCGCCGAAGCCGTGCTGTCGATGACCAAGAAAATTTTGGCGCTCCAGCCGCCCGATCCCGGCAATGCCGAAGCGATGGCTGCCTACCATAACACTATGTCTCGCTACATTGCCATTAAAGAAGAGCAGGCCCACCTGGCCAAAACCGAACTACTGGTGTTGTGGACCGATTACTTTAAACCCGTCCATCTGGAAAAATACCCGGACCTGCACGATACCTTCTGGAAAGCCGCCAAACTGTGCTCGGCGGCAAAGGTTGGCGTCAGCCTGGCCGACGCCGAAGGGCTGATGGCAGCGATTGAAAATATCCACAACATTTTCTGGGCCACCAAAAACCGCAGCGTGGCCTGGTACACCGCCGCATAATTTTCACTACTGCTCACATTTGTTGGAGAAGGCGGCATCTGCCGCCTTCTCTTTTGTTATCCACCATGACCACACCCCTCAAACCGGCCGGTTATAAAGAATTTTTGCTGTGGCTGCTGCGGCGACGCCGGCGATTCAGAGTTACCGGCAATTCTATGTTGCCTCTGCTCAAACCCACCGACGAAGTGCTGGTAGACCCCCACGCCTACCGTCACAGCCCGCCTCAACCCGGCGATATTGTTATTGCCCGCCACCCCCTTCGGCCCACCGTTCGGCTGATCAAACGGGTTATCACCGATACCGACCGCGGTGACTACATTTTGCAGGGCGATAACCCACAGGAAAGCACCGACAGCCGCGTTTTTGGCGCAGTTCCCGCCGGCCATATTTTGGGCCGGGTGACCAGCCGTTTTGGCCGGTGAAACGTGTCGTTTGTCAGTATAATTAGTGACATTTGTTACTGGCTAAGCCTCCTCTCTTCCGCTATAGTCAGGTATGGATGCGCGATTGCGCATCGGAATTTTATTGACAATTCAAGGTGTTAGGGCTAAAATGGAAACGTCCTTCACCGTAAAAATATCTTGGCTTATCAATCCAATAATCAAATTTAGGAGGCTCTTAAATGACACATACTATTACTGCCTTATGCACCCGCGAAGGTGACTGTGTAGAAGTCTGCCCGGTCGATTGCATTATTCCCGGTCCAACCAATGATCCCGATTGGAACGACCTTTTCTTTATTGACCCCGACACCTGCATTGATTGTGGTGCATGTGTGCCGGTTTGCCCGCCAGAAGCCATCTTCCCGGAAGAAGACGTGCCGGAAGAATACGAAGCCGACACCGCCCGCAACGCAGCCTACTTCTCCGAAGGCCCCGGCTACTGGGACTACGATCTTGATGAGGAGCGCGGCACCTACAAAGGCGAACCGAAATAATCTCAACAGACCCGTTGGACAGTTGAGAACTTCACTTCAATAATCGAACCAAAAAGCGGTCTGCTCACTTACTTGGGGCCGCTTTTTATTTTTGTCTGGAGGTATTCAGGTTGACTATTCAAGCACCAGAACGAGCGATGGTCATTATGGCTCACCCCGATGACCCCGAATTTTCATGCGGCGGCACAATGGCTCTGTGGGCCGCCGCCGGCACGGAAATCACCTATCTTATTTTGACCAACGGCAACAAAGGCAGCGACGACCCGGCCATGACTCCGGCCCGCCTCACCGAAATTCGGCACCAGGAGCAGCGCAACGCCTGCGATGTGCTGGGCGTGAAAAACATCATCTTTTTTGATGAGCCTGACGGCGAGCTGGTTTCAACGCTTGAACTGCGCAAACGGGTTGTGGCCGAAATCCGACGCTATAAACCCGATATTGTAATTGGCCCGGACCCCAGCCGCTACTTTTTTGCCCACACCTACATTAACCACGCCGACCACCGCGCCGCCGGTTTGGTCACCATCGACGCCGTATTCCCCGCCGCCCGCAACCGCATGTACCACCCGGAACTGCTCGACGAGGGGCTGGAACCGCATACCGTTAAAGAAGTGTACCTGTCTGGCACAGACAACCCCAATCGCTGGGTTGACATCACCAGCGTGTTTGAAACCAAAATCAAGGCGCTGCTGTGCCACGTGAGCCAGATTCAGGACCCCGAAAATTTCCCGGCGCGCATGGCCGAACGCTCCAAAGCCATCGACGAATACGGGCAGGAAGTAGCCCGCGAAGGCTTTCGGGTGATGAGCATTGGCTGAATCCGGCCAAATTCCTGGTGCCACCTCGACGTGTTGCGGGTTACGTTATTTTCAACGCAACGCGCAACACGTTTTTTGCTTTAAACTCACATTTTGAATAAAGGAGATTTGATGATGGAATATCGAATTGAAACGGATACAATGGGCCAAATTCAGGTTCCTACCGACAAATATTACGGCGCCCAAACCGCCCGCTCGCTGATGAACTTTAAAATTGGCGGCGACCGCTTTCCGCGTGAAATGATCCGCGCGCTGGGTATTCTCAAAAAAGCCGCCGCCCTCACCAACAAAGAGCTGGGCACCATGCCCGCCGAAAAGGCCGACCTGATTGTGGCCGCCGCCGATGAAGTCATCGCCGGCAAACTGGATGAGCATTTCCCGCTGGTCGTCTGGCAAACCGGCTCCGGCACCCAAACCAATATGAACGCCAACGAAGTTATCTCCAATCGGGCCATCGAACTGGCCGGCGGCGTCATCGGCAGCAAAAAACCCATTCACCCCAACGACGACGTGAACAAGGCCCAGTCAAGCAACGACACCTTCCCCACGGCCATGCACATTGCCGCCGCCGAGCAGATTGTGCATCACCTGCTGCCCAACATTAAACTGCTGCGCGATACGCTGGCCCAAAAAGCCGATGCCTTTCAGGACATCATCAAAATTGGCCGCACCCACCTGATGGACGCCGTGCCGCTGACGCTGGGGCAGGAGTTTTCTGGCTACGTGCAAATGCTCGACAACGATATGAAACGCATTGAGCTGGCGCTCGATGGCCTGTACGAACTGGCGCTGGGCGGCACCGCCGTTGGCACCGGGCTGAACACCCACCGCGACTTTGCCGAAAAAGGCGCGGCCAAAATTGCGCAAGTTACCGGCCTGCCCTTCCGCAGCGCGCCCAATAAATTTGAATCGCTGGCCAACCACGACGCCGTCGTTTTTGCCAGCGGCGCGCTAAAAACCCTGGCCGCCAGCCTGATGAAAATTGCCAACGATGTCCGCTGGCTGGCTTCCGGCCCGCGCTGCGGCATCGGCGAACTGCTCATCCCGGAAAATGAGCCGGGCAGCTCGATTATGCCGGGCAAAGTCAACCCCACCCAATCCGAAGCCATGACGATGGTTTGCGCCCAGGTCATGGGCAACGATGTCGCCATCAACATTGGCGGGTTGAGCGGTAATTTTGAGCTGAACGTTTTCAAACCGGTGATGATCTTTAACCTGCTCAACTCGGTGCGGCTGCTGGGTGACGCCTGCCAGAGCTTTAACGACAACTGCGCCGTTGGCATTGAACCCAACCGCGACCGGATCAATCACTTCCTCAATAATTCGTTGATGCTGGTGACGGCGCTCAACCCGCACGTGGGTTACGACAACGCCGCCAAAATTGCCAAAAAGGCACACGCCGATAACAGCACGCTGCGCGCAGCGGCCATTGAATTGGGCCTGCTGACCGGTGAAAAGTTTGACGAAGTTGTCCGGCCCGAGCAAATGATTGGGCCAAAATAGAGGTTATTTTGAGGCACTAAAAACTGCGCGCCGAAATGCGGCGCGCAGTTTTTTTATGGCTATTTGGGACGCGGCCCGGCTGTGTCTGGCACAACCAGGCTGATGGGCCGCGCCTCAGACACAATCCCCAGCCACTCGTACTGCGGTTGAACCCGCACTACGCTCACCGCCCACAGATAATCGGCGCTGGTGGTGGTGACGCCGCTGGCCCCATCCAGCGCCAGCAGCACCGAATATTGGCCTTCACCCAGCGCCTTAAACGACGAATCCTGCTTTAAGAAGCGGGCGTCGTGCGCGCCGGTCGGTTCGGCGTCGCGCAGCCAGACCATAATTTGAAAACTCAGCTCGTCGGTCAGTTCTGCCGGCCACTGCCAGACAAAATTAGTCTCGCGGGTGGTATCAATTGGATACCGCCCCAACTCATCGGCTTTGGGTTCAAGCAGGGTGGGCGTGGGCAGGCTGTAAACATCAATCGCCAGCGTGGCGGTTAGGGCCGCGGTGGGTGTGGCCGTGGGCGGCGGGCTGGGCGTGGCCGTGGGTGTGGGCGGCGCAGTTGGCGAGGTGACCGGCCCGCGAGTGACCGTCGGTTCACGCCCGGTCTGCTCAACCGGCGCGTCGTTTGGGTTGGTGGCTTCCGGCAGTGGCGTATCCGGAGGCGGATTGTCGCCCGACTCAACGGCAATAATCACCGAATTACCGGCAGCGGTGGCTGTGTTGGTGGGCGGCGGCGCGGCTACGGCCGCCTCGGTGGGCCGCCCCACCACCGCCGAATTGGCAAAGACCAGATACAGGCCCGCACCCACCAGCCCCAGCAGCAGCAACAGCACCACCAGCACCAGCCCGGCCCGGGCCGATTTTTTGGCTTTCGGCACGTCAACCAGCGTGGGTGCATTATCTTTGAGGGCCGGCGGCACCGCCAGCGGCTGGGTTTCGGTGTGGTCGGCGGGAATCCGGATGATGATGGCTGTAATATTGTCGTTGCCGCCTTCAAGTTGCTGCTGCTGCCCCTGGGCAAAGACCGCTTTGGGCGCGTTGGCCTTGTCGATAAGCATGGCCACCGCCTGTTCGGGCGGGTAAAGGGCCATCGTCTTTTCAATATCTTCGGGGCGAACTTCGCCGCTCAGCCCGTCGGAGCAGAGCAAAAGCTGGTCGCCCGGCAGCAAATCGAGGCGCTTGGTTTCCGGCTCGGCCTGCGAACGGCGGGCGATCAGAGCATTGGTGATTTTGGAGCGGTCGGGGTGAAATTTCAGCTCGTCCCAGCTAATCTGGCCGCTTTCAATCAACGGCCACACCCGGGAATGATCGCGGCTAACCTGATGCAACTGGCCGCGCCGCAGCAGGTACACCCGGCTGTCGCCAACCCAGGCCACCCACGCTTCGCCGTAGTGGTCGGCGTCATCGTACCGCACCACCACCGCCACCACCGTGGTGCCCATATTTTCGGTGTCGGCCGATTGCGCCGCGCGCTCACAGATCAGCGTGTGCGCTGCCTGAATCGATGCTTCCAGCCGCTCGCCAATATCGGCATAGCCCTCGCCGGCGCTGTAGTACGTTTGAGAAATTTCAGAAACGGCCAGCCCGCTGGCAATATCGCCCGCGCCGTGGCCGCCCATGCCATCGGCCACAATAAACAACATCCCGCGTGGGTCCGCAGCGGTGTGGCTGTGCTGAGCCGTACGCGGCCACAAACTGTCCTCGTTGATCTGGCGTTTCTGGCCAATATTGGTTTGGGCCGCAAAGTTGATGGTCATACTGACTCTTTGAATTAATAGAAAAACGTTCGGTACTGGGTGGTGATGATGGGCTGGTACGGGCTGAGCTGCACCAGCGCCACGTCCCAGCGCAGCCGGCCAGATGTGACTCCTTCTGCCCCCGGCACCGTGGCGATACGGCCAATGGTCAGCGAGCGGATCCCCGAAGCCGGGTCGCAGGTAATATTTGGTTTTTGCGTTTGGGCGTCCATCGCGCCCATCGGGGCGGCATAGTCCAGATCGCGCCAGACCCGTATTTCAAAGGCGTAACCGTCGGGCGGCTGCTCGCAGCCTTTGTTTTCGTGCCATATCCATTTAAATTCCACAATACCGCCGGCGGCCTGGGTATTATCCGGCGGCGCAATCAGCTCGATGGACCCATCTACCGTCACCACAGTGGGCCAGCGCTGGACAACCGCAACGGTGGGCGAAGGCGTATTTGTTGGCAGCCGGGTGGCGGTAGGGTTGCGGTTGAGCGTTTCGGCGGTTTGGGCCGGCAAAACTTCCGCGGCCGGGGTGGGCGTGGCCGAAGCAATAATCACCACGCCGGCCATTGTGGTGGCCGTGGGTTGCGGCGGGGCAGCGGTGGCCGTAGAGGTAGACGTGGTTTGAGCTACCTCCGGCGGCGAGTCTTTGGCGGTAAAATAGAGCACCAACCCCAGCCCAATGAGCACCAACGCGCCCAAAATCCCCACTCCGGCCAGGATCAACAAAACTTTTTTAGACGATGCTTGCGGTTCAGTCATATTGAGTCCGGAAGGGGTCTTCGGCCCCAAATTTTGATTTGAGCTGATCAATATCCATATCCAGCAGAGTCTCCGAGTTATCCACCGACGAAGCCGACTCAAACCGGAATTTAACCCGCGGCCCAACCGCAATTTCATCGCCGTGCTGCAGCGCGACCTCCTGGCCGGCCCGCAGTCGCTGCCCGTTAACCTGGGTGCCGGTGGTCGAGTTGAGGTCCTGAATAAAATACTGCTGGCCGCGGCGAACGATCAAACTGTGCGAGCGCGACACTTCCTGATCGCCGATGGGGATGTCGTTGGCGGCTTCTTTGGCCGTATTACGGCCCAGCCGGGTTTCGGGCTGAAACAGGCTGAACTCCGGCTGCGGCACCAGCGGCTGATAAGCCGTTACTACCAGCCGGGCCGGGCCATCGCTGGCCGCAGCCGGCGCACCGGGCGCAGCCGGGGCCAGCAGCGTCCGGTCGGCCCAATCGTCGTCGGCGGCGATAGTGGGCGGCGGTGGAGCGGTTGCCGGGCGCGGGGCAGATGCCGGCTGCGGCGGCGGGCTAACCGGCGCAGCCGGAACTGCCGCCGGCGCGGGCGGCCGTTTGGAGCGGGACATCAGCAGGTAAACCATCACCCCACCCAACGCCAGCAGCAAAACGGCTCCCACGCAAATCAACGCCAGCGGCAGCATGGTTCGCACCGGGGCAGCTTCCGGCTCGGCGGGTTGGGCCGGGGCGGCGGCAGCAGCCGGTTGCGGCGTGGCCGTGGGCGCGGGGGTGGGCGTGGGCGGGATGGTCAGCATTAACTCCACTTCCGCCGAGGCAGTAACCTGGTTGGTATCAACCGCCTCAACCCGCAGCGTGTGCTTGCCCGACCCCAAATCATTGACATTGAGCGTAAATTTGTCCAGCGGCGGCGCGGTGGCTTTTTGCACCGATTCGCCATTAACAAACAACTCGGTTTGGGCCAGCGTCACGCCGTCGGGCACCTCTACGCTCACTTCCAGCGTGTCGCCGCTGGGCTGATTAACCGCCAGGCTAATGGCAAACTGCGGCGGAGGCGTGGGCGTTGGTTCAGCCGCGGCCGGCACTGGAATCTGGCGGCGGTCCGACAGTTGCAGCTCGTTCTCAAAAATGATGACTGTGGCCAGCCCCGGCGCAGCCTGGGTGGCATAACTGAGCTGGTACTGGCTGTGCAACTGCTCGGAGATTGAGGCCACATTTTGCGCCAGGCTGGTCGAGTCGGCCCCCAACAGCGAGCGCCCGCCGCTGCGCTGGCCCAGCCGCAGCAGGTCATCCTGCGGCAGGGTTTTGCCAAAAACCGCGCTAAACAGCGGCACGGCGTTGCCCACGGTAGTGGCGCTGGCCAGCACATCATCCACCACGGCCCCGCCGCAGCCATCGCCGCCGGGCGCGCCGCCGATGGCCACAATCGCCCGCGGCGTGTCGGATTGGGCGGCCAGTTGGTCGAGCAGTTGCAGCAGAGCGTCATTCAAACAAACGCCGGCGGCCTCGCGGGCATCCAGCTTAACTACCCCCTGGTCGATGGCCAGGTTGTGGTCGTAGGTAAAATCCTGCACCCGGCTGGCCCGCTCGTTGAACTCGTACACGGCCACCTGATCGTCGTCGCCCAACCGCTCAATAAAAGCGATGGCCGCATCTTTGGCCGCGTCGATGGCCCGCACCCGGTCCGGGCCGGGTTTGGCCATGCCGTTGCTGGTATCAATGAGCAGGGCCACGGTCAACGGTTCGTCGGCGCGGGAAACGGTGAGCCGTTGGGCCTCAACCGGAGTATTGTTTTCCGACACAGAAAATTCGTCGGCGGTCAGGCCGTTCATCGGCTGGCCGGCCTCGTCCAGCACGGACACCAGCGCCGACACCCGCACTTCGCCGGTGTTTTGCGCCTGGGCAGCGATGTGGGTAATGGACAGCGACGGCGCGCCGGTTTGAGCGCGGGCCGGCGGCAAAACTACCAGCGCCAACAGCAGCAGCGGAACAAAGAATCGCAGGAATCGGCTCATTGCGGCTCAACCTTTATTTGAGTTTGACGGCCCAGCCGGACTACGGCTGCGCCGGGCAACGGCGTGGGCGTGCGCGGCGGCAGGCGGGTTTCGCCGATAAACGTGCCGTTGCGGCTGTCCAGATCGGTGATGTAAAAGGTGCTGCCCTGCCGGGTAATTTCGGCGTGCTGGCGAGAGATGTGCTGGTCGCCGGGGAAATTAAAGTCGCAGCCGCTGCGGCCAATCACACACGGAAAAACAGCGATCACTTTGTTCATTTCCGGCACGGCCACCGGCGTTTGCATCACTTGCAGCCGCAGCCGGGCCGGCGGCGGGGGCGGCGGGGGCACAGCCGGCGATTGCGCCTGCTGTCGTAGCCGGGCCATTTCGGCGCTGGCGGCGGGGCTGCTGATGATGGTGTGGTCTACCGGCGGGCGAGGCATCGGCGTCGGCAGCGACTCTTTGCGGGCGGGCCGGTTCCAATAAATCACCAGCACCACCACGCTCAAAATAATCACAAAAATGCTCACCAGCACCGCCGGAAGCTGCAACACCGACCAAACCCGGGCCAGCAGGCCGGGCGGCGGCGGCGGAACGGCTTTGAATTGGTACGGATCGGCCTGCAACCGGCGGCCGTCTTTATCGGTTAAAAACAGGGTCAGCCGGTAGCCGCGGGTTTCGGGAATTTGGCGAATACCTGGCGGCAAATCGGCCACAATTTGGGCCCCGTTGAACAGGGTGGGCGGAAATTCAAATACACCCGCGCCGGTTTCTTCGTCAACAATAAAACCTTCGTAGCTATTCACTTTGCTGGCATCGGGCACATCCAAATCGATGACCAAACGGCTGTCTTTAAAATTGGCCTGCACCGAACGGATATTGAACTTGATCACATCGACTTGCGGTGGTTCGTACACAAACTCTTTTTTGTCGAGGATGTTCTGGCCTTCGGCATCGGTTACCAGATAACCGTTTTTATCAACGGCCTTCACCCGAAAGCTGTAATCCCGGCCGGAAACCAGACCCGTGGAATCGCGTTCAAACTGGAGGGTGGTTTGCGGGTTTTCAAATTCCTGAGCCGGCGGCACCTGCGTGCCGCCTTTTTCGTCCCACACCTCAACCACCACCTTTGAAAGGGTGTCCGGGCTGGTTACGCTCAGCGCCAGCTTGTAAACATCGTTGGCCGCATCGTAAACAATGCTGCCAATCTGGGCGGTGACCGGCGGCGGTGGTGGGGCGTAATCACGGTCAGACTGAAAATTGAAGGTGGTGGTCAGTTGGCGGTCGCTGTCGCGCAACTTCACCTTGAGCACAGCCTGGTTATCGCCCTGCCGGGGAAACACCGTGGCTCGCGCCACCAACTGGCTGTTGAGGCCGTCCATAATTTCGCCAAAAAGCTGGCCCAAACTCTCTTTGGTGCCGATAGCCGCAAAGGCGGAGGTTTCTTTGGCCATGCCGCGCAGCTCTTCGCGTTTGATATTGCTGCAACTGGCATCGGCGCACAGGCCAATGGTGTGAATGGGGGTGATGGGCTGATCGCGCACGGCCCGGTTAATCACATCATCATATTTGCGCTGGCTGCATGGCGAACCATCGGCCCGCTCGTCTTTGCCATCGGTAAACAGGATGATAGCCTGCCGTTCCTGGGGCTGAGTGGTGGCCACGTCTAACTGCTCGATGCCGTTGTAAAGGGCGTTGTACAGACAGGTGGGCGCATTGGGGTCGGCCTGAACAGCGTTGATGCTACCTTTAACCAGCACCATATCATCGGTAAATGGTTCGATGGGGCGCAGTTCCTGATCAATGCTCAGGTCGTTGAATTTGTACACGGCCACACGAGCGTTAGTCGGCGCATTGTCGATGGCCGCCTGGGCCGCCTCGCGCACGGCCGGCATCACGTTGGCCATACTGCCGCTGGCATCGAGCAGCAGGGCAATGTAAAACGGGGTGTTGGCCTCGGAATAGGCGGCCGGTACCGGCGTGGTGTTGCCCTCCAGCATCTGGATTTCCACCGTGTCGATGCCGGGCCGGGACAGCGGCCGGCCGCTTTCATCGGTGATGGTGAAAAAAACGCTCAAAGCCATGCCGTCGGCCTGGGGTTCGGCGGCGGGGTAAATCACAATGACTCGCGCGGCCGGCTCCTGCGCCGCTGCCGCCGCCGGCCACAGCACCGCCAAACAGGCCAGGATCACCACCAGTTTCAGTACCTTTTTACTCAACATCGGGCGCTTTTCCTCTCCTCTGTCGGGATGTTATCCGGTTGGTAATGGATAATTATGTTGTAACAGGTACCACACAATAATGCAATACTAATTGTCCCTCTCCCCTGACCCAGATTTGTTTAAGGAGGGGCAAGTAAAGAAAAGATGCTTAATTTGCCCCTCCCCCCAACCCCCTCCCCAAATTGGGGAGGGGGAGCATTATTGAATTGATGTGGTTTTGAGCGGCTTCGCCGCTCAAAACCACATCAAAGAAGCTTTTCTCCCCCCTCTCCCATTAATGGGAGAGGGGGGCAGGGGGGTGAGGGAAGAGAACCGAAAAATTTACTCTTTTATGGCCACTACCGCAAAGTGGCGGCTGTCCGGCAGCGAGCCGGGCTGGTCAATCACCTCAACCGGGCCAAAGCCGGCCGCGCGGCACAACCCGGCGGCCTGCTCCGGCGAATACCAGCGCGCCGCCGGTGATTGGCGGTAATGTTCGGTCGCAACAACCTCGCCTTGGATGACCACTTCGTAACGGTCTTCGGTGTGCTCGAGCTGCCGGCCAACATCGCGCCACACCCGCTGCCACCAGCGCACCAGCGCGCCATCATCCGGGCGAGTGGCGGCGCGAACCAGCGTCCAATCGGTTTCCTCCGGCTCGCCGGGCTGCCACAACTGGACCAGCCGCAGCACCAGCCCGCCGCCCGGCTCTAAATGAGCGGCCAGCCGGCGCAGCGCTGCCCGGGCCAGCGGCGGCCCGGTAACCAGTTGAAACGAGCCGGCCGGAATGATAATTGCCCGGTAGCGACGCGGCAGAGCCAGCGCCTCCATCGGCTGCTGAAAAAGGGTGGGCCGCAAACCGAGCCGCGCCGCTTTGCTGCGGCAAATTGCCAGCATCTCCGGCGCGTTGTCCACCCCGTCGATGTCAAAGCCATCGGCCAGAAAATGAAGCAGCACCCGCCCGGTGCCGCAGCCCACTTCGAGCGCGGGCTGGCCGAATCGCGCCAGCATTTCCCGGAAAAAGAAGGTGTCTTCCCAATACGTGGCCGGCCCCAAAAACAGGTCCCAGCTCAAAGCCTTGAGACCGCGATACTCAACCGGCGCGGCGGCGCTTACAGCCACCCGGCCAGCAGCTCCCGAACGTCGTCGCGGACGGCGCTTTGTACCCGCAGCGGTTGATTGGCGGCGGCCACGGCCAGCCAGGTGCGGTTATCATCTTGCAGCAGCGTCACATCCTGCTTCTCGACGCCGCCGGCGGCCGGCCGGACAATCTGCAAAATAGACACCCGCGGCGAGTTGGCCAGCGTTACGGCCAGCGCCCCGGCGGCAGCGCCTTCGACCCCGCCGCCAATCAGCGATTCGGCGGCGCGAGCAGTATCGCCGCTGTCGGCGGCGGCCCGGGCGGCAGCAAAGGTGTCGCTGTCAACGGTAAATTCGGTTTTGGCCACAGCAGCAGTATCCTGCCAGTTACAAAACGCCAAAAGCTGGTCGATGAGCGTGGCTTTGTCCGGCAGCAGCGAAAACAGGTGCAGCGCCTCCTCCGGCCGCAGGTGAGAGACCACGTCATCGCCGCGCAGGTGGCCAAAATAGCGCAGCGGGGTATCGGCCCCGGCCGGCCAGTGGTAAGCCAGCACCGCGGTTTGCGGGTAGGCGCACACACCAACCATCGTCAGCATGGCGGTGTGAATTTGCCGGTTGCCATCCGGCAGCACTCGCACCAGTTCCCGCGCCCGCAGCGAGCGCTCGGCCACGGTCAGAGCCAGTTTCTGTTCGGCGAGGGTGCGCTCGCCCAATGGTTCGGGGTCCAAACCGGGCACAAATTCGGCGTCCAGCCCGCGCAGGGCATACAACAGTTCGTCACGCGACAACAGCAAGTTGATCGGTTCCTGATTAGTTTTGCCGTTCATTGATTATCCTTGTGCAAATAGTTAGTCATTGCCGGATTTCTTTTTGATGGCTTTACCCAGCAGCGCTAAAAATGGGCTGGCCGCCGCCAGGCCGATGGGCAAAAAACCAGCCTGGCCGGGGCCGCCAGCCTGCTGGCCGCCGCCACCTCCGCCGCCGCCAAAATGACTGCCCGGCCCGCCACCGCCCGGCGCAGCACCGCCCGGCCCGCCGCCGATGACGCCGCCAAAAGGCTGATAGCGCAGCCGGTCGGCCGCCGCGGGCGCGGCTTCGCCGCTGCCGCCACCGCCGCCGGAAAAGCCGCCGCCGGACGAGCCGCGACCGGAGAAGGGGCTGCTAAATTCTGCAGCGCCCCCGCCCCCACCGCCGCTACCAAAACTGGCGGGCATGCCTGGCTCGGTAGGCGTGGTGCTTTCCGGCGGCGAACCACCCCCGCCGGAACCGCCGCCGGAACCACCGCTGTCCTGTTTCTGTTCTTCGCCGCCGCCACCCCCCCCGCCGCCGGAACTCCCGCCGCCGCTGTCGGCCGGTGCGGAATCCTGGCCGGGCTGGCTGTCGGCCGGCTGCTCGCCAAAGGCTTCTTTTACCCCGGCCAGCCAATCCTTGGGGATGCCGTAATCGTTGTAGTTATCCTGCATAAACCCTTGCAGCGAATCCTTGACGCCGGACAGCCAGTTTTGGGGAATGCCGTAATCGTTGGGCGATACGGAGCCATCGCCAAACATGCCGCCGCCCGGCATCACCGAACCATCGCCAAACAAATTGCCGCCAAAAAAATTGTTACCGAGCGCGTTGCCCAATTGGCTGCCCAGCATACCGGGGTTGTTAAATACCGAAGCGCCCAGCCTGCCGAGCATTCCGCCCAGCGCGCCCGCGCCCCCACCGCCGCCGGCCGCGCCACCGCCCCCACCGAACGCGCCCGCGCCGCCGCCACCAAATACGCCCGCGCCGCCGCCTGCCTGGCTGCTGTCTTTAAACGGTGACGAGGCTTCTTCGTCGGCCTGCTGCATCATCTGATTGATTTCTTTGGTTACCGCGCCGGCCTGGGCCAGCGCATCCACCAGCCGCACCAGCGCCGGCAGGATTTCGCCTTCCATTTCCTTAAAAAAGGCATCGGAGCCACGCCCAATCCAATCGCTTTTGAGCCGGTTCATGGCGTTTTGCACGGCCTGCACCATATTCGCCACGTCCTCGGACTCGTGGGTAAATTTGCCGGCGATGGTTTCCAGCACTTCGTGATTAATCTGGACAATATCGGCCATTGGTCACACTCCTCTGAAAATAAACGAATCTGCGAATCAGCGAATGTAGGGGCGGTTCGCGAACCGCCCCTACCCCAAATTTTCATTGCTCGTTGCAGTATCGCAGATTCGGTTTGTCTCCTTTGAAAAAAGGATTCAGGGGTCAGGATTCAGGAATTAGGGAAATACTCAGGCATGTCACCCCGCCAACACCACGCGGGGCAGGCCCTGAGGGCGCAAGCCCGAAGGATCTCCCGACCAGTTGAATGTAAATTTTTACGCTTTGGTATCGAACCCCGGTTCCGCCGGACTCCTCTGAAAATACAATTACGGATTACGAATTACGAATTACCAATCACTCACCACCCGCAACTCGCCACGCGCCAAATTTTCATTTTCACTCCTGCGGCTTTTCATCCCGCACAATGAATTTGAGCGAAATGTTGCTCCGTTCCAAAAAGATGACGTCGCCCGGCGCGAGCGACTGTTTTTGCTCGCCCACCTCGATGGTGTCGCCGTTCTCTTTTTTGAGCGCCGTTGGGTTGCGCGACAGGCTCTCGATAAAGAAACGACCGTCCTGCTCGGTGATCATGGCCTGCCGCCGCGACACACGCAGCCCGGCCTGAAACGGTTCCAGATTGACCGCCAACCAGTCATCGTGGGGCTGGTTTTTGTCGGGCCGGCCGATGACCGCCGGCTGCCAGTTGAGCTTGTACACCTTGCCGCTGGTCAAATCGCGCAGGTAAACATCGTGGCTGGGCCGGCGCGTGCCGGAGGGCAGCGGTGGTTTGTTCTCTACCAGCAGCAACCGGCCGTTGCTGGCCACTTGCTGCTGCAACTGGCTTTGCGCCTCCAGCGGCGCGTTATCCTCGGCTTTGAGAAGCTGGTAATCGGCGGGCACATCGCCCAGATATTCCAGCTCGCGGAACTCACGCAGAATGGCTTCGACAAATTCGGTAGTGGTCAGGTTGGCCAGCGCCAGCGCGCGCTGGTCTTTCTTGTCCAGAACATCAACTCGCAGATCGAGCCGGGATGGGTTGGAACTCATCGGTTAATCTCCTTTATTTTGGCCCCTCCCCCCGGCCCCCTCCCCAAAATTTGGGGAGGGGGTGTGGAGTTAACGCGTTATTTTGGGGCGGCTACGCCGCCCCAAAATAACGCAAAAAGTTCCCCCCTCTCCCCAGTGGGGGGGGGGGGCGGGGGGGGGGGGGGTATACAGTTACTTCTATTTTTCGCTTTCTTCCGGGGCCGTCAGGGCCGCCTCCACATCCAGCAAAATCGATTCATCGTCCATCACATCAAGCGTGAGCTGGATCATTTCATCGGGCAGACCGCTGGCCCGCTTTTGGCTCACCCACAATTCTTTGAGCAGCGTCATCAGCTTGTCCTCGTTGCCCCAACTGGCCGGGTCGAGCTGCACCAGCTTGGCCGTGACCAGTTCGCCGGCGCCGTTACCTTCCCGCAGATGCTCCATTTCCTGCTGCAACCCGCGCTGCAACAGCGACATCAACCGCGTGGCTTTGCCGCTGGGCGGCGGCGCGGCCCCGCCCGTTCCGGCCTCGGCCAGCGCCCCTTCCACCGGCGCGGCCCAGACCGTGCGTTGATCCGGGTAGCGGGTGCAGATTTTTTCCACCCAATAATCCAGCGCAATACCGACCGGCTCTTCGTCGTCCTCGCCGGCAGCGGCGGCCACAGGGATGCCTTTGCCCTGGTACGGCGTGGCCACCTGAATCATGGTCGGCTGGCCGGATTTTACAATGAAGCCGCGGCCAATTTGCAGCTCTTTGTTGCGCACTTCGGCGGGGGTGCGGCCCACCCGCAGCGTTTCCACCGCCTGCGCCGTGCGCAAGCCGAGGCCGTAATTGGCCGCCTGCACCCGGCGGCGCAGCTCGCTGATGCCGCTGTCGAGCGTGCCGCC
Source organism: Anaerolineae bacterium (assembly GCA_022071955.1). Taxonomy (GTDB): domain Bacteria; phylum Chloroflexota; class Anaerolineae; order 4572-78; family J111; genus J095. Next base: position 107,402 of record JAJVIM010000039.1, on the reverse strand, counting down.
AATGATAAAGTGCAGCCCGTCGCGCCCGTAGCGGCGAGCCAGCCCGGCCAGATCGCGCGGCAAATCGCGCAGCCGCTCAATCTCCTCGGCCATGTCATCGTAATTATCAATAATCACAAATAACTCGTAATCGCCGGCCGCGGCCATCGCTTCGCACTCGGTTTTGAGGTTGGCCAGCAGCCCTTCCATTTGCTCGGCCTCGGAGATGGCAGCCAGCACGTGCGGCAGTTCATCGAGCCGGCGCTGGCCATCGTACTCCACAAATTTGCGCTGAAAATCGACCAGCACCAGCTTCACCTGCCGCGGCGCGTAACGCCACGCCAGCGACAGCACCCAGTTGTACAGCACCGTCGATTTGCCCGACAGCGGCGGGCCGACCACGGCAAAGTGCGGTCCCATCCGCTGCAAATCAAACAGCGCCGGGCGCAGGCTGGCATCCTGCCCCAGCACGGCCTGGACACGCCTGGGATGCACCGGGCCGGCGGCGTCGAGCATGGCTGCCAGCGGCACCAACTCCGGCAACGTGGCGACGGGGTCAGGCTGATGCGGCCAGCCGCGGGCCTCAACCTGCTCGCGCATGGTGCGGGCCATCAGCCGGATTTCGTCGGCTTCGGGCAGGGTGTCGCGGCCGTCTTCGGCGTGGAACAGCCCCAGCGGCAGCGCGGCGTGGAACAGCAGCGGCCGCCGCCCCACCCGGATGTAGCCTCGCCCCGGAATATCGTCCATTTCAATCGCGCCGCGGCCCACAATATCGGTCAGCCGGTCGTGGTTGGATTGTTTAAAGGTGATGCGCTCGCCGAACAGGTTGTACAGTTTGCTGGGCATGTTGGTGGGCACGTTGGCCGTGATCACAAAGGTGACGCCCATACTCAGCGAGCGGCGCACCAGCGGCAGCACCGTGCCTTCCACCAGCAGCTCGTAATTTTCCTGCAACTCGGCAAAGTTGTCGATGAGGACCAGCACCGCCGGCAGCGCCTGCTCCGGGTTGCGCTCGTTGAAATCAAACAGGCTGTTGGCATCGGCGTTGCTCAGAATTTGCTGGCGTTCATCGACCAGCTTTTCCAGTTTGGCCAGCAGCCGCTGCAGCCGCTCTTCGTAGGTTTCCTCATCGGCGTAGATAACCGCGCCAACGTGCGGCAGCTCTTCCAAACTGCGGAAGTTGCGCCCGCCCAAATCGAGGACGTAGGCATGAAACTCATTGGGCGAGTGGGTGGCGGCCAAACTGACCAGCAGCGAGCGCAAAAACATCGTTTTGCCCCAGCCCGAATCGCCCATCACAATCAGGTGGGTGCGGCTCAAATCAAAGGCCAGCGGGATTTGCTGGGCTTCGGCGGGGTTGTCGAGCAGGCCCATTACCGGCCGCAGCGCGCCTTTACGCCAGTCAACACCGGGCCACAGGCCGTCGGTGTCGCCGTTGAGCCAGTCGGTCACGGTCGGCACCAGCACAAAATCGCGGTTCTTCTGCGAGTCGCGGATGGGCGATTGCAGGCTGAACTGCGCGGGCAAAAAGTTGGGCCACGGTTTGGGGGCCATTTGCCCGCCGACCAGTTCGGAGGTGAGCATGACCACCGCGTCGAACAGTTTGGGCACATCCTCGCCGGCGGGGGCGTCCGCGGCGGGACGGTCCGGCCACAGCACCGCCGCTTCGCGGTCATCGGGCTGGTTTTCGCCGGTGTACGACACCTGAATCAATTCCAGATTTTCGTTGCCCACCTGAATATAGCCGCGGCCGGGCATGCCGTTGGGCAAAAAGGCGGCGTCCGGAGCGCGCAGCATTTCGCGGCTGGTGTCTACCTGCTCCACCCGCAGGCAGATGCGCAATTTGATGTTGGCCCGCATCTGGTCGCTGACACCTTTGGGCCGCTGCGAGGCCAGAATCAGGTTGACCCCCTGCGCCCGGCCCACGCGGGTGATGCTTTCCAGTTCGGCGCGGTATTCGGGGTTGTCGTCAATCATTTCGGCGTACTCATCGATGATGACAAACAGGTGCGGGTAGGCGTCACCGGTGAGGTGCAGCCCTTTGCGCCGGTATTCGATGATGTCTTTGGTGCCGGTGTCGGCGTTGAGCGCCTGCCGCCGCCGGATTTCGGCGTTGATGGCGGTGAACATGCGGGCCACCGCCGCTTTGTTGAGGTTGGTCACAATATCGACGCAGTGAGGCAGTTTGCGGAACGGCACAAACGCGCCGCCGCCTTTGTAATCGACCAGCACAAAATTGAGAATATCGGGCGACTGGTAGGCCGCCAGCCCAACGATGAGCGTCATCAGCAGCTCCGATTTACCGGAGCCGGTGCCGCCGGCAATCATGCCGTGCACGCCATCGGTTTTGGCGCTGAGGTGCAGCGTCCGTTTGCGGTTGCCGGAGGTGATGCCCAGCACACCTTCCAGCCAGTCCGCGCCGTTGGCCGAGCCGGTGTCGGCCCATTTGGCGGCGATGGCGTTTTTCAGCCCGTCCAAAAAATCGGTTTCGGCGCTGATGCCAAACAGTTCGGCCAGCACCTGCCGGTACGAGGACGACTTGGGCAACGCGTCGATGCGCAGCGGTTCGCGGCCCTGCCAGGCGTCTTTACCCAACTCGTGCATCAACCGGCCCAGTTCGCGCAGTTGCGGGATTTCGCCTTTGAGCTGGCCCTGGTCGTCAACCGCGCCAGTGGGGAAAGCCACCTGAAATTCGAGCGGCTGGCGGCCGGCTTTGACGTAGCCCCGGCCCGGAATTTCATCGATTTCGGCCACGTGCCCGCCGACAATCGAGCGGTAGTCGCCGCCATCGGACAGGCGCAGGGTTAGCCGCTCGGTGAAGAGGCTGTACAATTTGCTCGACAGCTCGTTGAGCCGGCCAATCGAAATAACAAAATGGACGCCGTAGGCTTTGGCCTGCCGCACCAAAAAGATAAAGGCCTCAAGCTGGTTGTCCTCGCTGTCTTTTTTGGACTCGTCGCCGAAGGTTTCAATGAACTCGGCAAAGTTGTCGATGACGACCAAAATCGCCGGCTCAATCTTTTCGGGGTGGCTGATGTTGTACTCGTATAGCGTACTGACGCCGGCCTCGCTGAACAGGCGCTTGCGGGCGTCAACAATATCGTTCAGCTCGCGCAGAATTTGCTGCACCCGCTCCTCGTAGCCGCGCTCGTCCGGCATAATAATGGTGCCGACCTGCGGCAGGGCGCGCAGCACTTCCAGATTACGCCCGCCCAAATCCAGCACGTGGGCGTGAAACTCGGCGGGCGAGTGGGTAGCCGCCAGCGAGGCCACCAGCGTGCGCATAAACGTGGTTTTACCCCAGCCGGACGCGCCAAACAGTACCACGTGGCCTTTGGTCACATCGACCACCAGCGGCATTTGCCGGGCGTTGTACGGGTCGTCGGCCAGGCCGACGATGGCCCGCATGGCCGTTTTCTGCCAGTTGACGCCGGGCCAGGCCATTTTGCCGCCGAGCCAGTCCTGCACAAACGGGTTGAGGCAGTTGGGTTGCAGGTGGCGGCCCAAACTCAGCAGCGGCTCGTATTCCTTGTCCAGATAGGCTTCCACCAGCCGGCTGGAGAGGGTCATTTTGGCGGGCAGGAAGGGCGGCCACGGCGTGCGCGGGCGCTCGCCCTGCAACAGTTCGTTGCACAGGTCCACCACCACATCGTAAAATTTGGGCTGGCGGCCGCCCTCGCGCACCTCGGCGAACTCGTAATTTTCGCCGGTGTAGGCCATCTGAATTAATTCGATGTTTTCATTGCCCACCTGCAAGTAGCCGCGGCCGGGCATGCCGTTGGGCAGAAAGGCGGCGTCGGAGCGGCGCAACATTTCGCGGCTGGTGTCCACCTGCTCCACCCGCAGGCAGATGCGGAATTTGATGTTGGCCCGCATTTGATCGCTCACGCCGGTGGGCCGCTGCGAGGCCAGCAGCAGGTTGACGCCCTGCGCCCGCCCCACGCGGGTGATGCTGTCCAGTTCGTCTTTAAATTCGGGGTTGTCGGTGATCATCTCGGCGTACTCGTCGATGATGATGTACAGGTGCGGGTATGGCTCGTTGGTCAGGTGCAGCCCTTTGGCCCGGTACTCCACAATGTCTTTGGTGGCGGTATCGGCGTTGAGTTTTTGGCGGCGCTGCATTTCGGCGTTGATGGCCGTGAAAAAGCGTTTGACCGCCGATTTGTTGAGGTTGGTGATAATATCAACGCAGTGGGGCAAGTCGCGGAACGGCTGGAACGCGCCGCCGCCTTTGTAATCGACCAGCACAAAATTGAGCACGCTGGGGTCGTAATTGAGCGCCAGCCCAACAATAAGCGTCATCAGCAGTTCCGATTTACCGGAGCCGGTGCCGCCGGCGATCATGCCGTGGACGCCATCTTTTTTGGCCTCAAAATGCATTTCGCGCAGCCGGTTGCCGGAAACCACGCCCACGGTCACTTTGAGCCAGTCGGCCAGCTCGGGGTTGAGGCTATCGGCCCAGCGTTGGGCGGCGCGCTGCTTCAACTCCGGCAAAAACGATTCGTTGATTTCCAGCTCCAAATCGCGGGCCAGAATCTGTTTGAATAAAATCGAGCGCGGCAGGGCATCCACCCGCACCGGAGCGCGGTACTGGTAGCCGCTGCTGGCGATAAATTCCTGCATGCTCTGGGCGTACTGTTCCAACTCGCGGGTTTCGTTGGCCTCGCCGCCGTCGCGGCGCAGGTCGATGGGCTGGGCAATCTGCAAACTGAGCGGCAGGTGGCCAATTTTGGCGTAGCCCCGGCCCGGCACATCGCCGATGTCCGGCACGGCCCCGCCCACCACGGTGCGGTATTCGGTGGGATCGGCCAGCTTCAGCGTTAGCCGCTCGGTAAAGAGGCTCTGTAACTGGCTGGAGAGGATGCCCAACTGGTTGGCGGTAATCACAAAATGGATGCCGTAGGGCTTGGCCTGCCGGGCCAGTCCCACAAATTTATCAAATACGGTTTCCACATCGGCGTCGCCGTCGCCGCCAAACGTTTCGCGGAATTCAACAAAATTGTCAATGGCCACCAGAATCGCCGGCAGCGGGTCGGCGGGGTTGGCATCGTTGTATTTGTACAGGTCCGGCACGCCGGCGTTATTGAGGATAGTTTTGCGCTGCTCAACAATGTCATCCAGCTCGCGCAAAAGCTGCTCCACCCGCTCCTCGTAGCCTTCGGCATCGGGGATGATGACCGCGCCCACGTGCGGCAGCTCGCCGAGCACGCCCAGGTTGCGCCCGCCCAAATCAAGCAGGTACATGTGGACGTGGTTGGGCGAGTGGCTGGCGGCCAAACTGACCACCAGCGTGCGGATAAACGATGTTTTGCCCCAGCCAGACGCGCCGAACAGGGCTACGTGGCCGCGCGGCAGGTCGATGACCAGCGGCAGTTGCTTGGCGGCGTAGGGGTTATCCACCAGCCCCACGACCGGGCGCATGGCGTAATTTTCCCAATCGAGCCGGGGCAGCCAGCCGTTTTCACCGTTGAGCCACTTGTTAACCGCCGGGTTGAGGGTCAGCGTTTCGTCGTGGGCCTGCCCGAGCATAATTTTGTCTACGCCGGCCAGATATTCGGCGGAGGTGATGGCCGGGATGGTCTGGTCCGGCGAGACCAGCAGTTCCGACAGCGATAGCCGGTTGGGCAGAAAATCGGGCCACGGGGCGCGCTGTTTTTCAATGCCGTGCTCTTTAGACATTTTATCGAGCATGGTGACGATGTATTTGTACAGTTCGGGCGGCTCCTGATCGGCGGACGCGTCGTAGGTGTCGCCGCGCTCCGGCCAGATAACCGGCGCCTGCGGCCCGCGGTTGGGGTCGATGACTTTATCGCCGGTGTAGGCCACCTGCATCAGCTCGATTTCATCGTTGCCCACCTGCAAATAGCCGCGGCCGGGGATGTCGCTGGGCAGAAACGCGGCCTCGGAGCGGCGCAGCATTTCGCGGCTTTCGCCGGGCGTTTCCACCCGCAGGCTGATGCGGAATTTGATGTTGGAGCGCATCTGGTCGGTGACGCCGCTGGGCCGTTGCGCCGCCAAAATCAGCGAGACGCCCTGCGCCCGGCCCACGCGGGTGATGCTCTCCAACTGGCCTTTGAATTCGGCCCGGTCGGCAATCATCTCGGCAAATTCATCGATGATGATAAACAAAAAGGGGTAGGGGTGGTGGGTGAGGTGCAGCCCTTTTTGGCGGTAATCGACAATATTTTTGGTGCCGGTTTCCACGTTGAGCGCCTGCCGCCGCATCATCTCCGATTGGATGGCGGTGAACATGCGGGTTACACCGTCGGCGGCCAGGTTGGTAACAATATCAACGCAGTGGGGCAGCTCGTCAAAACCTTTGAACGCGCCGCCGCCTTTGTAATCAACCAGCACAAAATTGAGCACGGTCGGGTCGTAGGTGATGGCCATACCGCTGATGAGCGAAATGAGCAGCTCGGATTTACCGGAGCCGGTGCTGCCGGCGACCATGCCGTGCACGCCATCGCGCTTGGCCGAAAAGACCATTGTCCGCGGCTTGTTGCCGGCCATCATCCCGATTTTGCAGCGCAGCCAGTTGCCATATTTGGGTTTGATGCTGTCCTGCCACTTGGCCCAGGTGTCGTCGTGCAACTCCTTCAGCGAGCCGTAACCCATCAAATCCATAAACGGCACAGCCCGGTTGAGGTTAGCCCCAAAACCTTCGCGGATGCGGAGTTGGGCCAACTGGCCGGACAAAAAGAGCATCTCTTCCGGGCGGCCCACGGCGTCGGCCTGGCCTACGTAGCGGAACGAGTTGACGCCAACTTCGGCGTAGCGAAAGTGGAGCTTTTGCACCTGCTCAATTTTACTGTTAGTGGCCGGGGTCGTGCGCTCAATTTCGATGACGGCGGTACAGCCGCCGGGCACTTTGCTCCGTTCCGGCACTAAAAAAACCACCGCCGCGCCCAACTGCGCGCCCTCTTCCAGCATAATCGAAATGGCCGCATCCGACTCCAGTTCTTTCAGCGGCGAGTCGTCGCCGCCGGCATCGAGCAAATCCACCACCATCAGCAAAAACGGCAGAGTTGGGTCGGCCCCGCTGGCGTTTTCATCGCGCTCGGAGAGGCGGATTTTGCGCTGGGCCAAAATTTTGCGGATGCCCTCCAGATACTGGCCGAGCGCGCCTTCTTCGTCCTCGGCAAAAAAGTTGGCTTCGGCGCTTTCTTTGATATCCTCGGTAAAGCAGAGGTACTGGCTCTGGTCATCTTTGCGGCTGTGGGGCAAGTTTTCGGTCCAGCCCCACTCTTTGCGGCCGCCGGCCAGCACGTACAGTTTGGCGTCGCCCGGCGCGTGAAAAACCACGTAATGGGCCAGCATCGAGCGGGCGTAGGCGTACACCGCCTGCGCGTCGCCGGCAATGCCCAGCGCGTGAGTCACCGGGGTGCGGCTGGCCCAGGCCTCCTCTTTTTGTTTCTCTTCCTGATCGCCGCTGCTGGCTTCTTCGTCCTCTTCTTTTTTGTCCTCGTGCGGCGTGCGCAGCGAAATAATGACCGGGATGTCGGTGACAAATTGCGAGTCATCCTGCAGCTTGAGCGCCTCGCGCACCTGCGGGTCTTCGTAATTATCAACCTGACTCAGCGCGTAAGTGACGGTTGATGGCAGCGTGCCCATCCCCAGCCGGATCACACCGAAGTCGTCATCTTCGGTGCGGCGCTCCCACAGCCGCGACTCGGAGCGGAGGGTGCGCTCGGCCTTTTCAGCCTCGACGCGGGCACTGTTGACCAGCCGAAAGGTGGTCAGCCGGTCGGGGTAGTTATAGCGGTAAAAACGGCGCTGCATATCGTGCGAAATATTCATTTCTTTGGTCATTTCGACCAGCCGGTCCGAATAGGCTTGCGCCATTTCGGCCAGCTTCTGCTTTTCTTTGCGGAAGCTGTAAAACGAATAGGCCACCGAGGCCAGCACAGACAGCGCCATCGGCAAAATAAAGAGCGGGTTGCGGCCCACGCCGCCCAGCGACCCCACCAAAATATAACCAACGATGGTCATCAGCGGCAGAGCCACCTGCACCAGCCGGGCGTTGCCGTCTTCCTGTTTTTCCGGCGGCGCAGGGATTTCGATTTCGTCAAAGGGGAGTTCCGGCTGAATGCGCGGCGGGCGGTCGATGTAAATCGGTTCGTTCATACGAACTTTTGCTCCTGTCGTGGATTGTGTCCCCTCCCCCAACCCCTCCCCATAAATGGGGAGGGGCGTTTCAGGCGCGGTGCCGGGCTGGGCCGCATACGGCCCAGCCCGGCACCGCGTTCATACCCCCTTCCCTGGGGAAGGGGGTAGGGGGATGGGGACAAAGGCGGAGTCGCCAAACTCACAGTACTATTTTTTAACTTGACACGCCCCCAAAATAACGGTAGTGTAATGTCACCAGCGAATCAGCCAATTTGGGGGTAATAATGAAACAAGTGTGCCTGTTGTGCGAACGCACCTCACCAGACAACAACCTTTACTGTCAGGAAACCTACTGCCCGGCGGAAATGTCGCCCAGCATTTTGGGCTACGGCGAGTGGGTGGGCGACATCGAGATTATCAAGCCGGTGATCGTGCTGCGCTCGTCGGTGCTGTACGAGGCCACGCACCAAAAGAAAAAGGTGTATCTCAAAGTGGCCCATCCCGGCACGGAAAACAAGGAACGGCTCAAACGCGAAGCTGAATTTTTACGCGATGTTCAGCTCAGCAAAAAAACCAGCAAATATTTACCCACGCTGCTGCCCCCGTACACCGGCACATCGATAAAAATTGATGCCTACGGCAAAACTATGCTGCAAGGCCACCTGCTCTATTTTTACCTGTTTGAACACCTCGAAGGGCAGCCGCTGCGCCACGTTATCACCGAAAACCCGCAGTTGTGGATTAACCACGTGTGCTGGATTGTGCTGGGGTTGGCCTACGCGCTGGCTTTTTTGCACAGCAAAGGCGTGTATCATTTTGGCCTCAGCCCCGAAGGCGTGCTGGTTCGTTTTGATGACGAACCCAATGTGCCGCGAGTGCTGCTGTTTGATCTGGGCCTTATCAGCAACGCGGCCAGCCTCAATACCAACTGGTATCCGTTTGCCGCGCTGCCGGCCTATACCGCCCCGGAACTGATCAACGCCCCCAAAATCCGGCCGGATTACGCTACCGACGTGTACGGGCTGGGGCTGACCCTGTACGAACTGCTGGTCGGTGAACCGGCAATTGATTACAAATTACAAAGTGATGTGGATGTGTACCGCGAAATTCAGCGCAACCGGCTGGCCCGCATGACCCGGGTTGAAGATGTTAAAATGGTGGCTGATATTGCTGTGCAGGCCGTTGACCCGCAGCCGGCCCGTCGCCAGCCTGATGCCACGGTGCTGGCCAAACAATTGCTCGATTATTTTGGCCAGATTCCCACCGAAAAACCGAGCCGCTGGCCCAATACCCGCACCATTATGCTGGTTGTGGCCGGTTTGCTGTCGGTGGCCTTTGTGCTGGCGCTGGCGGTATCGCTGTACAATTTTGTGGTGTAAATTTTTCCCGTTACTCAACAAAACAGAGGCGTTGGCCACCAGCAGCACCGGCAACCAACGCCTCTTTTTTTGGCCCGCTATCAATAAAACCGGGTCGCGCCCAGCGCGTCGCCGCGCTCGTAGGCATCAACAGACTTGTTTAAATCATCCATTAATTCCTGGCATTTTTGAGACATCTGCTCAATGTGAGGCTTGATCATATCAATAAAAGCCGCCAGCGCGTAGCCGCCCACCAACCCAATAAATGCGGTGGTTTTAAGAATCATCGACAATCCTTCAAGCACTTTGGCCACTGCGTTCAGTATCTCGCTGATGTTGCCAAAGTTTTTGGCCATACCGCGTACAGCGGGAATTTCCATATAAACTTCATCTGCCATGGGGTTCCTCCTGATTTAACTATCGGCTTGTTGGGTGGTCGTTTAACCTGAATAAATTGCGCCAAAAATATCGGCCAGGCCATTAACTTTGCTTTGCACATTGGCATCGGCCTGATCAATCACGTCACAGGCGTGCTGGATGTTTTTGTGCATCGTGGTGATGTGTTCCGCCACTTTACCCACGCCGGGGATCATCAGGCTCGACACCTCTTCGACAAAAGCATTAGCGCCGTCGCCAACCCAAACACCGCCCATCACCTGCTGAATCATCTGGCGCATGGGGGCCATGGCCTGTTCCTGCACAATATTGAGCTGCTGCATTAGCTGAGACATTACCCCCTGCACAACCTTGCGGGCAAAACGAATTAATGCGCGTTTAATTGCACCAAACATAGCTATTCCTCCTCAGCCTAAAACTTGCCGGCGGAAGTTTTGTCCGCCTGTTGCATGTATTCAATGGCCTTGTGGACATCGCCGGCCAGTTCCTTGAATTTGTGGTCGAGCCGGGCAATAGCCGGTACCAGTTTGCTGCGAATCGCGTCGGCAAAGGCATCACCGCCGCGCCCCAGCAGCGCTCCACCTTCCAGAGAATCGGCCACGCCCTGCATCGTCTGGAGGGTTTTTTCCAGTTGCTCCGACCCCTGCTGAAAAGTATGGATCATATCTTCAGCCGTTTCATAAACAAGTTTTATTTTGTCGGTCATATCAACAAATCTCCTTGGCCTGTTTTGGTCTGGTTAGCTTACGTGTGGCTGCGGAAAGGCGAACTGGCCTCTTCTTCAGCCTGCTGCATGGTTTGCGCGATGTCTTTGGTCACGCGGCTGGCTTCTTCCAGCGCCTGCTGCAAGCGCTGCACGGCCGGCAAAACCTCGCCCTGCATCTCTCTGAAAAATGCCTCTGAGCCGCGACCAATCCAGTCGCTCTGGAGCCGCTGCATGCCGTTGCGCACTTGCTGCATCATTTGCTGGATTTCTTGCGACTGGTGGTCAAACCGCCGAGCAACGTCATCGAGCTGCTCGTAGTCTGCCTGTACTTGATCAGTCATAACCAATAATCTCCTTTTCTATTGAATTACAATTACAATTACAATACCAACACACACCGCCCCTGCTAAAAACAGAGGTGGATGTTGAAATAACGCAACCGTGAGTTGTAGGAGTAATACAATGGCCAGGCAATAAAAGCTGGCGATTGGGCATTAACTGCAATAGAGTTGAGAGGTGGCAGGACGCTGGTGATAATAAATGTGCCTGCAATGAGATGGGGCAGCGAAGAGTTGGGATTGTCAGGCAAAATCCAGTATAAGGAATAAAAAATTGTTTGTCAAGGGTATTAAATGACTACTTTTGGGCCAGTGACAGGCCAAAAGTCAGTCTCGGTGCGGAGCGCGGCGTCCAGCCGGCGGAGGTACTCGGCGCGGGGAATTTCAACCGCGCCAAAGCGGTGCAGGTGAGGGGTGATAAACTGGGTGTCCAACAGCACAAATTTTTGCCGTCGGAGATGCTCTACCAGTGCCACCAGCGCAATTTTGCTGGCGTTAGTTTGCTGGCTGAACATGCTTTCGCCGGCAAACAGGCCGCGCAGACTCACGCCGTACAGCCCACCGACCAGCCGGTCGTCGGCCCAGGTTTCAACGCTGTGAGCAAAACCCAATTCGTGCAGGTCGCAATACACGTCGATGATCTCATTGTTGATCCAGGTGGTTTCGCGGCCAGGCGCGGGCCGGGCACAGGCCGTCATCACCTGCCGAAAAGCCGTATCAAAGCGCACCTCAGCCTCGCCCTGGCGTATGTGGCGGGCCAACCGGCGCGGCACATGAAACTTGTCCAGCGGGATGATGGCCCGCGGGTTGGGATCGTACCAGTAGATGGTCCCGTCCGGGTCGGCCATGGGGAACACGCCCTGAGCGTAGGCATTGAGCAACAAATGGGGAGTCAGCTTCATCGCCACCAATCTTTTTGGCTGCGCGGGTCCATAAACGTGCCGACATCACGCACAGCCACGCCGAGTTGGTGATCCAGCGCCGTGCCCAGCGTCTGGCTGTTGCGCAGCGCCGGCAACTGCCCGGAGTGATTCCAGCCCTCGGCATCGAGCTGGGCGCGATAAAGCGCCAGCAGGTTGGGGTTAACGCACACGTGCTCCAGATGCACCGTGTAACCGGCGCTGACTGTATCGCGGCGGGTGTAACCGAGCGTAAGCCGCTGCTCTTCGGCGTAGAGCACCATCGCCACAAAACCGCCGGGGTAAATTTGCGCGCCGCGTTTTGGCACGTAAACGGATTCGCCGGGCGTGGCGGCCAGCGCGATGAGCGTGACCGGCCAGGCTTCCTGCTCCGAGGGCGGCGCGGGGCAGCCGCGCGGGTGGCCGCCGCACATGGCCGGGTCCCACTGCCAATCGTTTACCCGAAAAACGCCGGTAATCCGCGCCGGACGATTCGGCTCAAACAAACCGGGCAGCCAGGGCGGGTCGCCGTCGGTGTTGCCGTTGTAGGTCACCAGTTCCGGCGACGCGGCGGCGGGAATAAAACCGCGCAGGGCCAGATTCAAATCGCCGTGAACCGCGTCGGGGTGATCGCGCGCGGGCACACCTTCGATGGGGATCAGCTCAAATTGCGCGGTCGACTCGGTGGGACAGGCGGGCGCGGGCGTGGGTTCCGGTGTTGCAGGGGCGGGCGGCGGCGCAACCTGGTTGGTGGAGGTGTACGCCTCATCGGCTACCACATCCGCCGCAATAACAATTGTGCTGGCCGGCGCGGCAGTGGCGGTCGACTCGGTGGTGCCGGTGATCACCAGCGTCTCGGCCAGCGATTCAACGGTTGGGCTGAGCCGCGGAGTCGGCGTAACGGCGCTGCCCAGCCGGGCCGGAGTGCCGGTTGGGCTGAGCGTAGCCGTGGGCGTATTGGTAGCCGTGCCGGTGGGTGTGGGCGAGGGCAGCCGTTGGATGGTGTAACGCACCGGCTGCGGGCAGGAGTCGCCGGCGCAGGCGGTAGCGGCTTCGGCGCCGTCATCGGCCCAAAAATAGCGGGAAACCAGCGTCGAGCCGATGAGGGTCAGTCCCAGCAGAGCCAGCCCCGCCCCAATGATGACAATTAAAACGCTTACTTTAATAACGTGTCGTGAGATCGTTGTATCTCCAAACCGGCGGCGTAATTGACCCACCAATCTTTGCGCGAACGGGGGTCCATAAACGCGCCCCGGTCTCTGATGGCTACGCGCACGCCACCGATAAAGGCAGTGCCCAGCGGCTGATTATTTTTAAGCCCCGGCAATTGGCCGGTCACATGCCAGCCTGCGGCATCAGTTTGAGCCTGATACAGGGCTAACAAGTTGGGGTCAACGCAAATATTTTCAAGATGGACGGCGTACCCATAAGCGATGGTGTCATCGCGGGTGTAGCCCAACGTGATTCGATTGGATTCGGCGTACAGTACCATCGCTCTGTAACCGCCGCCGTAAATCTCCGCCGGCCGTTCCGGCAGATACAGCCGGGTGCCAAAACTGGCCGGTAGTTCCAGCAGGGTCACCGGCCAGGTGCTAATCACCGAACCGACGTGGCCGGGGTCGGGATAAGGCCCGGTCCAGACCCAATCATTCACTCGGAACACCGCCGAAATACCGGGATAATTGTTCGGCTCAAACAGGCCGTCAAGCTGGGGCGCGTTGGGATCGGTGCTGCCGGAGTACTGCACCAGCACTTGCGGCGCAGAGGTAACGCTGTAACCGCGCAGCGCCAGATTCAAATCGGCGTGCTGCGGGCCGGGCCGGTCGGCGCGGGCGCCGGCAAAGGGGATGAGCGAGTAGCTGTTAGCAGAGGTAGTGGGGCAGGCGGGTGATTTAAAGACGACCGGCACAAACACCTGCCAGGTGTAATCCAGCGTAAAGCTGCCGGCCGGCGAGACAAAACCGCTATCGCCCGCCGAATTGTGGGCCTGCACCGTCCAAAAATAACCGCCGCTGCCCGGCAAATCAACCGGCAGGGTCAGCGCCGAAGTGGTTGAAGTGAACGCCAGCGTGGCGCCGGTGCGGGTGATCAGCAGGGTGTAGCTGACGACCTCGCCGGTAGCATCGGCCCAATCAAAGGTGGGCCGGGGCGTAGTGACCGTTATCCCTTCCGCCGGCGACAGCAGCGGACTACCGCCAAAAACCGGCGGGGCAACCTGGGGTTTCACTTCCTGAGCCAAAACATGGGCCATTACCACCCCGAGCGCCAGCAGCGCCGCGCCCGCAATTCCCGCCAGCCGAGCCAGCAGTTTCATCCGCACCCCCTCAATTTGTTAATTTGCGTGGCCGGTCAGCCACCGGCCAGCTTGGCTTTGTAACCGAGCGCCTTCAATTTGTCGGCAATTTTTTCGCGGTGGTCGCCCTGCACTTCGATGCTTTGCTCCGGCCCTTCGATTTTGGCCGTACCGCCCGCGCCGCACAGGTTTTTGAGCTGTTTGGACAACTCCCTCAAATCGGCCTCGGTCAGCGAAAAACCGGTAATCACTGTCACCGTTTTGCCGCCGCGCCCTTTGCGGTCGCGCATAATTTTCAGGTTGTGCTGCTGCGGCGGCAGCGACACTCGCGGGCCGGCGGACGGCGACGGCGTTTTGCGCTGATCGCCGCTGCGGGTAGAAAAAACAGTTTTACCTTTGGTTGGTTGAGCCATTGCGTCCTCAGTATGCCCCCAGCTCGCGGAGCCGGTCATCGTCAATGCCAAAGTGATGGGCCAGTTCGTGGCGCACGGTGTGCTGCACCTGCCGGATAACATCCTCGCGACTGCGGCAAACGCGCTCAATCGGCCCCTGAAAAATGGTAATTTTATCTGGCAGCACCAACCCGTAATGCGCGCCGCGCCGGGTCAGCGGCACACCCTGATACAACCCCAGCAGCAGTTGGCCCGGCCGCATGCCCACCGAGTGCAGTTCGGCCGGGGTGGGCCAGTCGGCCACAACCACCTCTACGTTGGCCAGCTTCTCGTGGATAGCCTCGGGCAGGTCATCGAGCGCCTGGCCCACCAACTGTTCAAATTCTTCGGGCGTAAATTGAGTCATCGGATAAACCGGGCATCTTTCTGACCGTATAGTTTAGAAGTTCGCGGGATTTTGGCAAGCTACTGCCGGAGTTTTACGTGTTTGAGCACCTGCTGCAGAATTCCATCGGCGGAAACTCCCTCGGCCTGACCCTCAAAATTGAGGATGAGCCGGTGGCGCAGCGCCGGCAGCAGCACCGCCTGCAAATCGGGATAATCCACATTGTGCCGGCCATCGATCAGCGCCAGAATTTTGGCAGCCAGAATCATGGCCTGCATGCCACGCGGGCTGGCCCCGTAGCGCACGTAGCGCCGCACCAGCTCGGGCGCGCCGCCGTTGTGGGGGTGGGTCGCTTCCAGTAAATTGACGGCGTACGCGGTGAGGTGCTGAGCGATGGGCACCTGCCGGGCCAGCTTTTGCATGGCCCCAATTTTGGCCCCGCTGGTGACCACCGCCGGCGAGTCGGACTCGGCGCCGGTGGTGCGGTTGGCAATCTCCACCAGTTCATCGTGGGTGGGGAATTCCACCTGAATTTGGAAGAAAAAGCGGTCGAGCTGGGCTTCCGGCAGGGGATAAGTGCCCTCCATTTCCAGCGGGTTTTGGGTGGCCAGCACAAAAAATGGCCGGTCCAGTTCGTAGGTAGAGCGAGCCACGGTAACTCGCCGCTCCTGCATCGCTTCCAGCAGGGCCGACTGGGTTTTGGGTGTGGCCCGGTTTATTTCATCGGCCAGCACAATGTTGGCAAAGATCGGCCCCGGCTCAAAGCGAAAATAGCGCTGGTTGCGCTCGTCGGCGGCGATGACGGTAGTGCCGACAATATCGGCCGGCATCAAATCCGGCGTAAACTGGATGCGGCTGAACGAGCAATGAATCACATCGGCCAGGGTGTTAACCAGCAGCGTTTTGCCCAGCCCCGGCGCGCCTTCGAGCAGCGCGTTGCCGCCACCGAGCAGCGTCAGCAGCAGTTGGCGCACCAGCTCCTGCTGGCCAACAATCACTTTGCCCACTTCCCGCTCGATGTCGGTGACAATTTCACGGAATTCGTCTACGTCCACGGCCGGCTCGGTGGGCCGGGTGGCCGCGTGGCGGTCGTATTCGGTGTAGGGTGTGTCCATAAGATTTCCTCCGGTGATAAATACCCCTCATCCCCTGCCCCTTCTCCCCTGAGGGGAGAAGGGGTGCTTTACTGGCTGCGAGTGGGGCAGCTTCGCTGCCCCACTCGCAGCCAGCCTTTTTCCGGGGGTAGAAGAACGCAATCGCAGTAGCGACAACTTTTTATTGGATGCGCAGCCGGCCCCAGCGCCGTAACGCAATTTCGATGGGCCACAGTACCAGCGCCGCCAGCAGCAAATACGGCCACAATTCCAGCGGCTCGCTGGGCGGCGCTTGCACGGCTTCGACCGTGCTGTCGGCGGCAAAGAGTTCGCCCAGCGCCAGCACGCGACCGCCGGTAACCGCGGCAATCTGCTGCAACAGCGGCGCGCCGCTGCCCGAATCGGGCTGGCCGTATTCGGCCGGGTAAGGCTGCACAAAGCCGGTGGCGGCGCTGAGTGAGTCGTCATCCGGCTGATTCTGGGTAACGCGGTACTGGTACGCGCCATCGGCCGGCAACCGCAGGCGGCGTTCGTACAGGCCGGGGGCAATTTGCCGCAGGTTAAACTGTTCGTTCTCGCCGGCGGGCGTTTGCAGCGATGCCTGCGGTGACGCGTTATCCACGGGCTGGCCGGCCGCGGTCAAACTATCGGCCCGCAGGCTGAGCGTACCATCGGCCCGCGCCGCCGTATCGAGCCGCAAGCCGGTGGGCAGATCGGGGGCGGGCAAAGTGTAACCGACAACCTGGCCCCAAAAGCGGCTGGCTTTGTCCCAACTGCGCCACGCGCCGGCCCACTCCGCGCCCAAATCGCTACTCCAGGCCGCCACCCGGCCCAACCCGTAGCCCCACACCGCCAGCAACGGGTCGCCGGGGCCAACTTGCAGCGCCACTTCGGCCTGCGGTTTGGGCGACATGGCCAGATAGCCGGTCACGTCCGGCGGGCGGTCGCGGCCATCGCCGGGCCGGGTTGAAAACAGACCCCGCAAGAGCGGGTGCGGCGCGGCGACGGCCACGCCAAAATCGCCCTGCTGGAGCGCCTCGCTGCGCAAAATGTCGCTTTCAGAAATGGTCAGCGCCGGCAATTCCTCCGGCGTTTCGGCAAAATGATAGCGGCCCCGGCCCCGCTCGGCCAAATAGCTGAGCAGGTCGGTATCGGCCCCGCCGCCAATGGCGATGGTTGACAGGGTGATGCCGGCCTCCACGGCCTGATCGACAATTTTATCGTAGTCGGCAATGGATGATGAGCCGTCAAACGATTTGCCATCGGTGAGCAGTACAATGTGGCGGCTGGCGGCGCTGTCCTGCTCAATCAGCGCCGGGATACCCACCTCCAGCGCCTGCAAAATGCGGGTACCGCCGCCGGCCGGGATGCGGGCAATACGCTGCTGAATGCCCAGCAGTTCCGCGCCGTCGCTCACCTGCTGAAAATCGATCACCCACTGGTAGAGGTTATCAAACATCAGCACGCCGATCAAATCATCCGGCCCTAAAATATCGGTGGCGCGAATGGCCGCTTCTTTGGCCATCGTCAGCCGGTCGGTGGTGGAGCCGCGAATTTCCAGCATACTGCCGGAGTGGTCGATGATCAGCAGCAGCGCCACCGGCGGGCGCTCCTCGCGGGGCGGCGGTTCCAGCGACAGCGGCAGCACGTCGGCCAGCGGCGTGCCGTCGTAGCGGCCCAGGTTAAAGCTGTTGCGGCCACCGGTCACCAGCAAGCCGCGCCCCAGCCCGGACACAAACTCCTGCACGGCGATCATCTGCTCCAGTTTCAGCGCCGGGGCCGGCACGTTGGCCAGCACCATCCCGGCGTACTGTTCCAGTTCAGAAATGCGGGTCGGCAGCCCGTCCGGCCCCACCACTTCGGTTTGGTAGCCGGCGTTGCGCAGCAGCGCGGCCAGGCGGCTGCCCTGCGATTGCTCGGCGGCGACGATCAAAATTTTGGGCGGCGGGTAAATTTGGGTAAAGGCCGACATGCTGTTGTTTTGCAACTGGCGGTCGTCGCCGGCTGCGGCGGCAATAGATACGCGGAAGGTGTGCAGCCCGGCCTCGCTGGCGGTGACCGGCACGCTAAAGCGATTATCGCCGGCCTCCAACGCGATCACGTCTTCGGCCAGCGTGGTCTGATTTTGGACCAGTTTGAGCGTGACGCTGACCGGCCGCTCACTGTGCAGCAGGGTATCGATGTCGTAACTTTCACCCTGGCGCAGCACCGGCGGCACTCGCACCTCCACCACTTTGACTTCGTTCATGCCGTCGCGCCAGGCTTGAATTTCCGCCGGAGCCGGCAGCAGCACATCGACCGGCACATTTTGCCCGGCCAGCCGTTCCAGTTCGGGCTGGAGGTTGCCGCGGGTGGGCACACCGTCGGACAGCAAAATTACCCGGCCGGGGCCATCGCCAGCGCCGAGCAACTGCCGGGCCATGGCCAGCGCCGCGGCCAGATCAGACACCTCCGGGTTGAGCAGACCGGCGGCGGGCGCGGGCAGCGGGTCGGCCACCAGCACCGGCTGGTCGGCAAAGAGCAACGTGTGGGCATCGGGGTGGGCCTGCGCCAGCCGGGCGGCCTCGCTGCGGAGAGCCTGCTGGCCGGCCGCGCCCAAACTGGCCGATTGATCGACCAGCAGCACCAGCCGGTCGGGCGGGGCGGCGGGGAGAGCATCGGCGGGCGGAATCACCGGCTGAGCCAGCGCCAGCGCGGCCAACACAATGATCAACAGTCGAGCCAAAAAAGCGCTGAACGGTTTAAATCGCCGACGCCAGGCAAACGCCAGCAGCAGCAGCCAGCCGGCCGGCAGCAAAACCAGCGCCCACGGCTGTTGCAGCACTATTTGCGCCATGCCAGCCAGCCTTCCGCCACAACCAGCAGCAGCGCCGCCGCCGCCAGCCACGGCCAATATTCGGCCATGTCGGTTTGGATGTTGGGCGCGGTTGACGCCTGCACCGCCAGCGCCACCGGCTCAACCGTGCGGTTCAAATTTGATTCCTCCGGCGAGCCGGCCTGCACGGCAAACCCGGCCACCAGTTCATTATTATCGTTGTAAATTTTGTAGAGGCCGGGCTGCCGGGTGCGATTAAACTGCGTTTCGGCGGCGGATTCCAGAAAAAGGCGATGGCCATCGGGTAGCTCCACGCTAAAATTGCCCGGCAGCGATAGCGGCTGGCCCAACCCCACCACCGCCGGCGGCGAAGGCGCCAGCAGCGAGTTGAGCGTGCCGGCCGTGAGCAGCGGCAGCGCCAGCCGGTTGGGCAAATTGCTGGCCGACAGATCAAAAGCCCAAACCATCACGGTGGAGCCGTTGCGCGGCTGGCCGTGAAAAATCAGCGGGACGGAATTTTCGCCAGCCGCGCCGGCCAGATCGAGCCTGGCCCATTCCGGCAGCGCCAGATTGGGCGCGCGCTCAAAATAAACGCCGGAAAGGTCGATGCCGGCCAGCAGCGGCGAGGCGCTTTCCGCGGTGGGGTGGATCGCGCGGGCAAAAGTGCCGCCGCCCAACAGCGAATGCTGCAACGGCGGGTTGATCACCAGCACGTTGCCGCGCGGCCAGGCGGTCAGCGCCGGGGGCAGGCCATCGAGCACCAGCAGGTCAACGCCGTCCGTTTCCGGCGGCGGCTCGGTCGCAACGGTTAACACCACGCCGGGCTGGGCCTCAAAGGCGCGGGCCAGCGCCGCCGGCGAGTCCGAGACCAGCAGCACCCGGCGCGTGGTGCGGTTGGCCAAAAACAAATCGGCCCGGTTGTCCGCCGGCAACGCGTCGGTCTCGGCGATTTCGACGGCGGCGGCCTGCGTGCCGGCCGGCAGCGTCCACAGCGCGGTCGCGTCGGACTCGGCGGCAATATCAACCGATGTTTCGGCAAAGGGCTGGCCATCGGCCAGCAGCCGCAGCGTGCGCCGGGTCGGGGCATCGCCAAAGTTGACCGCGCGGGCAAAAATGCGCTGGTCACCGTTGGGCAGTGGCCGGCTGGAAACATCGACCAGCGCCTGATTGGCGGCCGGCCCGGACCCAACAAACTGCCACTCCACCGGGGCCAGCGCCGCCGGCAGGCGGGCCGGATCGGCGGCAAAATGGCCGTCGGTGACAATAATGATGCGATTGGTGCGGTCGGGGTTGATCAGCCCGTTGGCCAGCGACAGCGCCGCGCTGAGATTGACGCCGGTTTCGCCGGGCGTCAGGTTATCCAGCGCCAGCAGCAGGGCGGCTTTCTGCGCGCCGCTGCCGGCCAGCAAAATTTGCGGCTCCGGCCCCAGGCTGACCACGGCCGCGCTGTCGCCATCCCGCAAATTATTAAGCCGGCCGGCGATGAACTGCCGGGCCTGCTCAAAACCGCTGCCGGCCAGCATGCTGCCGGTCACGTCCAAAATGAAAGTGGTGTGGGCCGGCGTACCCAGCACAAACGACAGCGCCGGCCGGGCCAGCGCCAGCGTCAGCGCCACGGCGACGAGCAGTTGCAGCAGCAACATCAGCGATAGCGGAATGTGGCGCGGCAGGCCGCCGCTGCGGGCGCGCTGCAAGCCCTGCCACAGCCGCAGGCTGGAAATGGGCAACTCCTGGCGGCGATTGCGCAGCAGGTGCAGCAGCAAAATAGCCGGCAGGGTCAACAGACCCAGCAGCGCCAGCGGTAACAACAGCGTCACTGGACGGCTCCCCGCTGGCGCAGGTAGGGGATCACCGATTTTTCCAACGGCCACTCGGCCAGCACCCGGGCGTAAATGGCGGCCCGCTGGCCGGCGGCGCTTTGCACCTGACGGCACCAGCTTTTGACCCGCAGGCGATACTGGGCCAGCGTTGATTCATCTAAATGGAAGGGCAAACTCTGGCCGGTTTCAACATCCCGCAGATCGAAATCGCCTTCCAGGGTGGGGTTGACTTCGGCTTCGGTGAGCAGGTGCAGCACCAGCACCTGCCAGCGCGGCGGCGAAAAGAACGCCAGCGCCTCGGCCAACTGGCGCTCGTCCGCGCCGGCGGTATCGAGCAAATCTGAAACCAGTATCAGCAGCCCGCCGTACGGATGGCGCCGGGCGTAGCCGGCCAGGCTTTGCACCAGCCCGCTGTCGTCCGGGGTTGGAGCCGGCGGCACGTGCGTTAAAAATTTCAACAGAGGGATGACCTGTTTTTTGCCCTGCGTGGGGCCAAAGGTGCGGTGCAGGTTAGCCGCAAAGGTGGCCACCTCCACCCGCTCGCCGCCGGACAACCCCAAATAACCGAGCGCTCCGGCCAGCCGGCGAGCGGCGCGCCACTTGCCGGACTCGCGCTCCGCCGACTCTGCCAACGGTGCGCAGGCCATCGACGGGCTGGCATCGAGCAGAATGTGAACGTTGACGCTTTGGGTGGCCTCGCCCAGCTTCACAAATAGCTCCTCGTGGCGGGAATAGGCGTTCCAATCAACGTGGCGCAGGTCGTCGCCGGGGGCGTAGGGCCGGTGGTCGCTAAAATCGAGGGCCGGGCGCAGGTTGCGGCTGCGGCGCTCGCCGCCCAGTTCGCCGCGCAGCGAGGGCGCGGTGCGAAAACTGAGCCGTTCCAGCCGGCGCAGAAAAGCCTCATCAAACAGGGTCAATTCGGTTGGCGGCGAAGTTTGTTTAAATGGCCACATAAGCTGAGAGTAAAAACGTCCCAACGGGACGCAGTTGAGGATAATTTACCCGGTTATCTTTAAAGACAGATGAATTGAGTGTCGCAGCGCGGACGCTGCCGTTATGCTACTCCAATTCGTTGTGATTCGGCGAATCGGGGCGGAGGTGATAAATTCCCCCTCATCCCCCCTACCCCCCCTTCTCCCCGTTGGGGAGAAGGGGGAATTTATCTCTTGTGGTCAGTTTGGGGCGGCAAAGCCGCCCCAAACTGACCACGTAATGTTTCCCCCTCCCCCAAAATGGGGGAGGGGGAAAAGAATTTAGTGAGGCGACTGGGCGGCTTTGCCGCCCGGTCGCCACACTCCCAGCCCCCTTCTCTGGATGAGGGTCAAAATTTACTCCCCATCTACGTGACAGTAATCACAATGTCAGGTAAAATAGCCAAAAATTGAGGGGGGCATCGATGAGTCACCAAAGTTTTACCATCGCCGTTATCCCCGGCGACGGCATTGGCCCGGAAATTATCAGCGCGGCGATCACCGTTTTGCAGCAGGCAGCCAGCCGTGATGAGTTTTCGCTCAAGATGATTGAGGTTGAAGCCGGCGCCGCCGCCTACCAAAAATACAACAACGCCCTGCCGCCGGAATCGATGGCCGCCTGCCGGCAGGCCAGCGCCATTTTCAAAGGGCCAACCGGCCTGCCCCACGTGCGCCTGCCGGATGGCACCGAAGCCGGCGTGCTCGGCGGGAAGTTCCGCAACGGGCTGGATTTGTACGTCAATCTGCGGCCCATCAAACTGTACCCCAACGTGCCCACCGCGCTGGCCAACCGCCAGCCGGGCGACATCGATTGGGTGATGGTCCGTGAAAATACCGAAGGGCTGTACGCCAGCCGGGGCAACGGCATTGTGGCCAACACCGGCCAGGCCGCCACCGACACGCTGATGATCACCCGCCTGGGCAGCGAGCGGATTGTGCGCTACGCCTTTGCAGAGGCCCGGCGGCGCAACAAAAAAAAGCGGGTGGCCTGCGTGGACAAAAGCAACGTACTGCGCTCGTTTGCCTTTTTCCGCGGCATTTTTAAAGAAATCGCCGCCGAATACCCGGACATCGAGACTGATTTTTTGTACGTGGATGCCGCCGCGCAGGCGCTGGTGCTGGAACCGGACCGCTTTGACGTGATGGTCACCGAAAACCTGTTTGGCGATATTTTGAGCGATCTGGGCGGGGCCACGGTGGGCGGCATTGGGGTGTGCGCCGGAGCCAACATTGGCCGCGACCACGCCTATTTTGAACCGATCCACGGTTCCGCGCCGGCGCTGGCCGGCAAAGGCGTGGCCAACCCGCTGTCGGCGATTTTGGCCGCCAAAATGATGCTCGATTATCTGGGCCGGCCCGACTCGGCGGCAAAGATTGAGCGGGCCGTAGAACAGGCGCTGCTGAGCAAAGCCATCGTGTTAAACCCGGATGGCTCGGCCCAAAGCGGCACGCAGGCCATCGCCGAGGCGGTGTGCCGGAACATTTTTTAAGGAGAAATCTATGATTAACGTGCTTTTTGTCTGTTTGGGCAATATTTGCCGTTCGCCAATGGCCGAAGCTGTTTTTCAGGATATGGTGGAAAAACAGGGGTTGAAAGAGAAATTCAACATTGAGTCGGTTGGCACCTCCAGCTACCACGTCGGCGACAAAGCCCACCCCGGCACGCGCCGGGTGCTGGCCAACCACGGCATCGAGTGCCACAACATCGCCCGCCAGATTTCGCGCGCCGATATGGACAGCGCGGATTACATTGTGGCGATGGACCGCTCCAACGCGGCGGATTTGCAGTTTCGCACCAAAGGCACACCGGCCGAGCACCACATTCACCTGCTGCTGGACTTTGCGCCGCAGATTGATTTTAAAGATGTGCCCGACCCCTACTACAGCGGCAATTTTGAAGAAGTGTTCAGCCTGGTTGAAACCGGCTGTCGCGGGCTGCTGGAGCAAATTCGGCGGGACCACGGCATTTAAATGAGCGCCCTGCCCGCAACGCTGGCCGCGGTATTGGCCGGCCAACTCAACAGCTCCATTGTGGCCGATGCCCCGGTCGGCGGCGGCAGCATTTGCCAGGCAGCCCGGGCTGAACTGGCCGACGGTCGCAAAATACTGGTCAAATGGCGAACCGGCATCCCCGGCATGTTCAGCGCCGAGCGGCGCGGGCTGGAGTTGCTGGCCGCGGCCAACGCGCTAACCGTGCCGGCGGTTTTGGCCCAACAGGAAGCCGACAGCGGTACGCCCGCGTTTCTGGCCATTGAATGGCTGGGGCAGGGCCGGCCCACGCCGTCAATTGAGCAGACGCTGGGGCGCGGCCTGGCTCAACTGCATCGCTCCACCGCCGAAAAATTTGGGCTGAACCACGACAACTTTATCGGGGCCAACCCGCAGCCAAACCGCCAAACCGGTAATTGGGTAGACTTTTTCCGCGAGCAGCGGCTGGGCTTTCAAATGGAACTGGCCGGGCGCAACGGCTATCTGCACCGGGAGCGGTGGCAGCGATTGGAAAAGCTGCTGGCCCGGCTGGATAACTGGCTGCCGGCCCGGCCGCCGGCTTCGCTGCTGCACGGCGATTTGTGGGGCGGCAACTGGCTGACCACGGCCAGCGGCCAGCCGGCGCTGATTGACCCGGCGGTGTATTACGGCCACCGCGAAGCCGAGCTGGCTTTTACCGAGTTATTTGGCGGCTTTTCGGCCACGTTTTACGCCGCCTACGCCGAAGCCTGGCCGCTCGAGACCGGCTACGAAACGCGCAAACCGCTGTACAACCTGTACCACCTGCTCAACCACCTCAACCTGTTTGGCGAGGGCTACGGCAGCGGCGTCGATTCTATTTTGAGGCAATATGCGGGATGAAACTATTAGCCCTTGAGCGAGAGCGGCCCGGCGCGACGGCAGAGGATTTTCAGCGCCACGCGCGGGCAGAGGCGGCGCGGGCCTGGGAACTGCACCAGGCCGGCGTGATCCGCGAACTCTATTTTCGGGCGGACCGGCCCGAGGCGGTGCTGGTGCTGGAGTGCGCCGGCCCGGATGAGGCGCGGGCAGCGCTGGGCACGCTGCCGTTGGTGCAGGCTGGCCTCATCGATTTTGAATTGATTCCCCTCACCGCCTACCCCGGTTTTGCCCGCCTGTTTGCGGATGTTACTGCGTAGTTGGCTCTTCGGCCAGCGATAGCGACAGGGTTTGCGGCTGGCCGTCTCGAACGAAGGTGACCTCAACCGCGTCGCCCACCCGGTGCTGGGTTTCCAGCAGGGTTTGCAGGTCGTCGAGGCTGGTAATTTTCTGGCCATTCACCGCTGTCAAAATATCTCCCCCCACATAAATCCGCTGGTTGCCCACAATTGTTTCTTTTTGCGCGCCGCGCACCCCGGCGGTATCGAGCGGGCTGCCCTGGTAAATTTCAACCAGCAGCAATCCCCGATCCACCGGCAGTGTCAGCAAATTGGCCAGGCCAGAAGTAAGGCGATAGGCGTACTGCACCCCCAGCCACGGGTGTCGATAGCGGCCCAATTCCAGCAAATCGGGCAGCACCCGGCGCAGAGTGTTGACCGGGATGGCAAAGCCGACGCCGGCGCTGGTGCCGCTGGGGCTGAAAATGGCGGAATTAATGCCGATAACCCGCCCGGCGCTATCGAGCAGCGGGCCGCCGGAGTTGCCGCTGTTGATGGCGGCATCGGTTTGGATGATGCTGCTGATCTGGCGGCCGTCCTGCCCTTCAATGCTGCGGTTGAGGGCGCTGATCACGCCGGCGGTGAGTGTGCCGCCAAACTGGCCAAACGGGTTGCCAATCACAATGGCGCGCTGGCCCACCTGCAAATTGGCCGAGTCGCCCAGCTCAACCGGCGTCAGTTGTTCCACGGGCGCATCAACCTTGATGATGGCGATGTCGTTGCGCGGGTCGCTGCCAACAACTTCGGCGGGGAAAGTGGTTTCGTTGAGAAAAGTGACCTCGATGCGCTGCGCGCCACGGATCACGTGAAAATTAGTGGCGATATGCCCCTGCTGGTCAAGCACAAAACCGGAGCCAGCCCCCTCGGCGGGGATGGCTTCAAAAAAGAAGTTGCGCTGCAATACCTGGGTGGTAATGTTGACCACGCTCGGCGACACGCGCTGGTAAACATCGATGACCCGTTTTTCGGCGATGTCGCGGCCAAGGGCATCGACAAAGGCGGCGTCGTTTTCAATGAGACCGCGGTCAACCAGGCTGGCCAAAATTTGTTCCGCCAGCGCGTCCGGGGGGACGGGCGTGGCGCTCGGTTCGGCGGCAGCGGGCGGCGGGGTATCGGCGGGCGGCGGCTGTTCGGCGGCGGGGGGGAGTTCCGGCGGCGGCGTGAGCGAGGCGCTCAGACGGCAGGCCAGCAGGGTTGCGGTGAAGATTAGCCCCAGTCCAAGCCGGGCCAGAGTGGATTTGGGTTGAATGGTCATCATTTTTTCATCCAAAATGGCTTCGCAAAAGTTAGCGTTACCGTTAGCGCCTTTAATTTTTTCGCCGCTTAAAAAGGTGGCGAGTTGCAAGTGGCGGGTGGCTGGTAAAAACGCGCCACTTGCTACCCGCTACTCGCCACCGACTCCAACCAGGTACACTGTGGCAAACATTCCGTGACACTAACCGTTATCCCAAATTATAGCACGGTCGCGATGGCGGTGGAATTTGGTTGAGGTGGCCTGTCGAACCAACAATCACTATAATGAAAGCGTCTGAAATTAACCGCTGTGAGTTGCCAGCGCACCCGTCACACTTAACCCTGACCACCCCGTAATCCGGCCCGCTGTTGCGGTGCGTCTGGCTTCAAACAGGTCAAATTGAGGCATTTGGGGGTATCGGGAACTGGAAATCCGACGGCGGATTGGAGCAGAGCTATGGAAGCAAGAATATGGCATCAACAATATGACCCCGGTGTGCCTACTACAATCGACTACCCCAACCGGCCGATTGATTATTTTTTAACCCAAACTTCCCAAAAATTTCCAGCTCAGCGAGCACTTATTTTTGGCGGTATGCTGCCGCTGCTGGGCGAGCGCCACAGTGTGATCACGTACCGCCAGTTGAACGAGCTGGTTAACCGCTTTGCGGCCGGGTTGCAAAAACTGGGGCTGCAAAAAGACGACCGGGTGGCGCTGTATATGCCCAACTGCCCGCAGTATGTTATTGCCTATTACGGCGCGCTGCGGGCCGGCGGTATTGTGGTGCCCTGCAATCCGCTGTACGCCGCCCGCGAGGTTAAACATCAAATCAATGATGCCGGGGCCAGATTCGCGGTGGCGCTGAGCCTGTTTTACGGAAATATCAAACAGGTACGGGACGACACCCCGCTGGCGCACGTGATTGTTACCAACATTAAAGAGTATCTGCCCGGCCTGCTCCGGCAGTTGTTCAGCCTGACCAAAGAAAAAAAGGACGGGCATAAAGTGGATATTTCCGGCGACGCGGACACCCGCTGGTTTCAGGATGTGCTGGCGACTGCGCCCGCCGCGCCGCAACCGATCGATCTGACCGGCGATGATACGGCGGTGCTGATGTACACCGGCGGTACCACCGGCGTGCCCAAAGGCGCTGAACTGACCCACAAAAATATCATCGCCAACGCCATGCAAGAGGCGGTTTGGCTCGGCGGCGAAGGCGAGGGAGCCGGCCGGGACGTGATGCTGACCGCCCTGCCGCTCACCCACAGCTACGCTATGACCGCCTGCATGAACTATTCGGTGCTGTTTGGGCACACGCAGGTGATCATCCCCAATCCGCGTGATCTGAACCACCTGCTGCACGCCATCAACGTCCACAAACCAACCATTGTGCCGGGCGTGCCCACGCTCTATAACGCCATCAACAACCATCCGCAGGTAAAGGCCGGTAAATTCAACCTGAAATCGATCAACACCTGTGTCAGCGCCGCCGCGGGACTGCCGCCTGAAGTGCAGCAGGAATTTCAGCGGATTACCGGCGGCAAACTGGTTGAAGCCTACGGCCTGAGCGAAGCCTCGCCGGGCGTTATTGCCAACCCGATTAGCCGCGGCGGGCGGATTGGCGCCATCGGCGTGCCCATCCCCGACACCGACGCCAAAATTGTGGATTTTGAAACCGAAACCGAAACATTGGGGCCGGAGCAGCCGGGCCTGTTGTGCGTGCGCGGGCCGCAGGTGATGCGGGGCTATTGGGGCATGCCGGCTGAAACCGCCAACGTGCTGCGCCGCCACGCCGATGGACACCTGTGGCTGCACACCGGCGACATTGGCGTGATGGGCGAAGATGGCTATTTCCGCCTGATCGACCGCAAAAAAGATATGATTCTGGCCGCCGGGGGCTACAACGTTTACCCGCGTGACATCGAAGACCGGTTGTACGAACACCCCGATGTGCTGGAGGCGGCAGCCATTGGCGTGCCGGTGGGCAGCGCCAACCAGCGGGCCAAAGTATTTGTGGTGCTCCACCCCGACCGGGCCACAACTGAAGAAGATATTGTGGCGTGGTGCCGCGCCGGGCTGGCTAAATACAAAGTGCCCAAAACCGTTGAATTTCGCCGCGAGTTGCCCAAAACGGCCATCGGCAAGATTTTTCGCCGTGAATTGATGGACGAAGAGGCCCGAAAACAGGCTGAGGTTATCGCCTGAGACTCCAGCCGGCCCAACCCAACAGCGCCAGCAGCGCCGCACCGCTGATGGCCAGCCCCAGCCGCCAGATGGCCGGCGCAAACACAAACTCCACCGTGTGCTCACCGGGCGGCACCAACACCGCCCGAAAGGCGTAATTGGCCCGCTCGATGGCCGCCGGCGCACCATCGACGGTGGCCTGCCAGCCGGGGTAGTAGGCGTCGGCCAGCACCAGATAACCGGCCGCATCGGTAGTCACCCCCACGCTCACCCGTTCCGGCTGATAAGCCAAAATCGCCAGCTCACTGTCCAGCCGGCCGGCGAGCGCCTGCCCGCCTTCCAAAATCACGCCGGTAGCGGGGTCAAAATCGTCAGCGCGAATGGCCTCCCAGGCGGCGTCGTGATTGGCCACCACCGTACTGTTCCCCACAAACAACACCCGCGCCAGCGCGCTCTGGTTGAGATAAATGTTCACCTGCGGGTCGGTGTCAAAAATCGGCACGATGTCGCCATCGGCGGGCGCGCCGGCCTTGCTGGCGATAATGTATTTGATACCCAATAAATTGTAGCGGCCGGTGGAGCGCGGCGGCGCGCCGCTCCAATAGAGGGTGGTGTCGGCCAGGGTCAGCGGGTTGTACAGCCCCCAGGCATCAAACAGGCGATGAACCAGAGCGGTGTTGGGCTGCCAGGCGTGCCACACGTCGGTGGTCACTTCAACGCGGAACAGGTTGGGGTCGTTCTGCAAAAAAGCGATGGCCTCCGGGTGGTTGAAACCGGCGGTGGGATCGGTGTGGCCGACATCGACATTGGCCCCGAGGGTGAATAAATCCAGTCCAATTACAGCGATGAGGGCCAGCCCGGCCCCGGTTTGGCGCAGGCGGCGGCTGTTGATCAGCCCCAGCACCGTCAGCGCGGCGATGGCAAACAGGGCAAACGTGGCCACGCCCGAAGCCGCGGCGGTGGCCCGGTTGAAAATGGCCGGGTTGCGGTCCTGCGTCACCAGCATCGCGTAATAACTGAGCGGCAGGGCCACCGCCAGCAGCCCGCCGATGCCCCAGGTTGCAACGCGCACGGTTTGGCCCAGCAGCCGCGCCGGTGAGTCATCGAGCCGGGAACGGAGCAATTGGTTAATGCCCAGCGCGGCCAGCGCGGCCAGCGCAAAATCGAGCAGAAGAATGAAGCGGGCCGGCGCGCGAAGCTGGTTGAAGCCGGGAGTCAGGGCATACAGCCAGCCGTGCAACAGGCTGTAGCCGCCCAGCGCCAGCAGCAACGAAACCAGCGCCAGCGCCACAAAAAAACCTTTGCGCCGGCCCGGTACGGCCAGCGCGCCAAACACGGCCAGCAGCAGCGTGGCCACCCCGATGTAACCGGTTTCCACCCGCTCCCACGGCCCCCAGTGGAGGGCAGGATCGCGGCCAAAGTAGTTGGGTACCAGCAGGCCGGCCAACTGCACCGGGTGCAGCGAGTAGCGAGCGGCTTCTTCGTAAGGCAGTTCGGCGCGGGGGGTATAGCGGCTCATTTCAAAAGCGGGCAGCAGCAGCAACGCCGACAGGGCGACGGTAACCAGCAGGGTGATGAACAGGGCGATGAAAGGATGAAGGATGAGTTTTGAGTTAACGGAGTTGGGTGGGTTGGGTGAGTTGGAGAGAGGGTTAGTCCAAAATCCAAAATGCCCGATACTGCGGGGCAGACTCTCGTAAATCGTAAATCCAAAATCGTAAATCGCGTACAGCCCCAGCGTGAGCAAAATGAATAGCGTGATTTGAATGTGGCCGGCCAGCGTGGCGATGGCCAGTATTACGCCGGCGGCGGCGGCCAGCCCCCGGCTGCGGCGGGCCAAACTGCGCTGGAACAACAAAAAAACCAGCGGCAGCCAGGCCGCCACGGCGATCAAATTTAAATTGCCAAAATGGACAATGAACAGGTCGGAAAAGGCAAAAGCCAGCGCGCCGGCAAACGCCGCCAGCGGGTGAAGCGAGTCATTGGCCAGTTGTCCTTTGTCACTGGTCACTAACTCCTGATTTCCGGGCAGGGACGCTTCGCGAAGCGCCCCTACAATACGTTCATCTTCTACTTCCTGATTCCTGACTCCCGATTCCTGATTCCTGACTCCTGGCTGGCATCTGAGCAAAATGTACATAGTTACGCCGGCCAGCCAAAAATGGAACATGGCCAGCGCCTCGAGCCAGCCGTAGCCAAAGTTGGGCACCAGTAAAAACAGCAACAGGTTGACCGGATAAAACAGGCCAGATTGAATATCGGCGGCAAAGGGCGCGCCGCTGTACAGGTAGGGATTCCAGAGCGGGAGGTTGCCCTGCCCGAGCTGCTCGGCGGCAAAACGATAGTTGGGGTACAAAAACGGGGCCAGATCGCCGCCGCCGGCAGGCATCCAGGTATTGGGGGTAAAAATAATCTGCCAGAAAAAACCAACCACCGCCAGCGCCAGCAGGCCGGCGGCGGCGACCCCTTCGGCGGCAAAGGGCCAGTTTCCGCCCCGGCGCGCCGCGATGTTTCGGGCGGCCAGATAACATGCGGCCCACAGCCCGGCCAGCGCCAGCAGCCAGATGAGCGTCACCGGCGGCCTCCGCTAGCCGGCCAGAATATCGGCCAGTTGTTTGCGCTGCTCTGCGGAGATGGCCCGGCTCTTTGAACCTTCGCGCAGAAATTCTTTAAGCTGGTTGGTTTGCAGCGCCGGAACATCGGGGCGATCGACGGTTAGCTGCACGTTTTTGTTAGAGAAAAGCAGCACGGGTTTAACTTCGGGCACATCTTGGCTGTTGAGCTTGTCGTGCAGATATTTTTGCAGTTTGGCGGCCCGGTTCTCGGCGTCTTTTACCGGCAGGCCCAGCCCCTCATCGGCAAAGAGGCGAAACACACGCTTCCAGGTGAATTTGCGCGACACCTTGCCGCCGTTGACCGAAATCTCGCCCTCGTGCGATTTGATCACAAAGGTGTAAACGGCATCGGGGGCCACCAGCACGTGCGGCGCCGGGGCGGTGTAATTGAACAACAGGTAATCGTTGCCAAATTTTTTGAGAATTTGCTCCAGAATCTGGTCGGCGCGGGGTTCGCGCACCCAGTTATTGACCATGTGGCTGCTGACAATCGCCGAAATGAAACCCAGCGCCAGCAAAATCAGCGTGGGCCGAAAATAGTCGGGATTGTTGATGCTGAGGAAGTTGGTGACCAGGCCGCCAATCAGCAGCAGCATGGTTACCGGCGCGATGCGTTTGGCCCATTTGGCGCGATTTTCGACCAGGGTGGTGTTGGTGATTACTTTCATCAATGTAGTCCTTTTGAGTATTTGCCCAAAACCAGGCAAGAATTTTGCCCGCCCAACCCAAACGAGTTGGACAGAGCGATATTTACCGCATGCCGCCGGGCCTGAGCGGGCACGTAATCCAGATCGCAGGCCGGGTCGGGGGTGTCAATATTGATGGTGGGATGCACAATGCCGGTTTCAATTGATTTCACACAGGCCAGCGCCTCAATAGCTCCGGCAGCGCCAAACAGATGCCCAACCATGCTTTTGGTAGAATTGACCGGCACCCGGTAGGCCCGCTCGCCAAAGAGCGATTTGATGGCCTGCGTTTCGGCGGCGTCGCCCAGCGGCGTACCGGTGGCGTGGGCGTTAATGTAATCAACCTGCTCCGGCTGCACCCCGGCCCGCTGCAGCGCCCAGCGCATGGCCCGCAGCGCCCCGGCCGAGTCGGGATCGGGGGCCAAAATATGATGCGTGTCCGACGAATGGGCGCTGCCCAGAATTTCGGCGTAGATTGGCGCGCCGCGGGCCAGCGCCCGGTCGAGCCGTTCCAGTACAAAAATTACCGCGCCTTCGCCCAGCACAAAGCCGTCGCGGTGCGCATCAAACGGGCGCGAGGCGCGGGCGGGGTCGGCGTTAAAAGCGGTTGATAACGAGCGCGAAGCGATGAAGCCGGCCACAGTCAGCTCGTTGATGTGGGCCTCGGTGCCGCCGCTGATCATTACCTCGCACTCATCGCGCCGGATCACCTCGGCGGCTTCACCCAGCGCCATTGTGCCGGCCGCGCAGGCCGTTGACAGCGTGTTGGTGTAGCCCTGCGCGTTTAGTGTAACACAGACGTGAAAAGTTGATAAATTGGGCGAGGCCGCCGGCAGCGAGAAGGGGTTGACCTTGTTGAGGCCGCGGCCGTAATCCTTTACCCCCTGTTCAACTTTGTCAAAACCGCCCATCGCCGTGCCGAGCATCACGCCGGTGCGTTCGGCCAACGGGCCGGTAAAGGGATACGCCAGCCCGGCGTCGGTCACGGCCTGGGCGGCGGCGGCCAGCGCCAGATGCGAGGCCCGCGACATGCGGCGCACATCTTTGGCCGAAATATAGCGCTGCGGCTCAAATTCTTTCACTTCGGCGGCCACCTGCACCGGCAGCGCCGAAGCGTCAAAACGGCTGATGCGGGTGATACCGGATTGGCCGGCGACTAAATTTTGCCAGGTATCGGTTACGGTGTGGCCCAGCGGGGTGATCGCGCCAATGCCGGTGATGACCACCCTACTTGCCATTGGCTGAAATACTCTCGTCCAGGCCGTTGGCAATCACACTGACCAGGTTGTGTTCGGCGGCCTGCTTGGCCACACGGATGGCGTGCCGCAGGGCGTAGGGGTCGGAGCGGCCGTGGGCCACAATCACCACCCCGTTAACGCCCAACAACGGGCCGCCGCCAAATTCACGGTAATCGAGCCGGGTGCGAAACGCCTTGATCGCGCCGCGAGCCAGCAGCGCGCCCAACAGCGCCGTGGGCCGGGCTTTGATTTCGCGTTCCAGAAATTTCTGGATAATCCAGGCCACGCCCTCGGCCCCTTTAATATAGACGTTGCCGGTGAAGCCGTCGGTCACTATCACATCGGCCATGCCGGTGGGGATGTCTTTGCCTTCAACGTTGCCCACAAAATTGATCACGTTGCTGTCGCGCAGCAGGGGCGAGACGCGCTGGGTGAGCAGATTACCTTTTTCTTCCTCCTCGCCAATGGAGAGCAACCCCACCCGCGGCGCGGGAATATCGAGCACGTGGCGGGCGTAGTGATGGCCCATCAGCGCAAACTGGTGCAAATGCTCGTGGCGAACATCGCTGTTAGCGCCCACATCCAGCAAAAAGCAAAAGCCATATTTGGAGTCGGTGGGGAAAATGGTACCCAGCGCCGGGCGCTTGATGCCTTTGATCCGGCCCAGCCCAAACAGGGCAGCGGCCAGCGCCCCGCCGGAATTGCCGGCGGTAACAAAGGCATCGCTTTCACCCTTTTTGACCAGTTGCAGCGCCACCGACATTGACGAATCGGGTTTAGCCTTAACCGCCGCCACCGGCGATTCGTCCATTTCAATCACCTGGCTGGCCGGCACAATGGTCAGGTGCAGGCCGCGGGTATCGTGTTTGGCGAGTTCGGCAGTAACGATGTCGGGCTGGCCAACCAGTTGAATAGCTACCCCAAAATCACGGGCGGCCCATACCGCCCCATGAACTATCGCTGCCGGGGCATGGTCGCCGCCCATCACATCCAGAGCAATCTTCATTTAAAATGTCCTTTTTTGTGTCTGATTATTGTCCAATCGGGAATTATAGCATACCCCACATTTAATTAGAAAATCGCAACTACCCGGCCCCTCCTCCAAACCCCCTCCCCAAAAATTTGGGGAGGGGGAGCGATTAAACGGGTGTGGTTTGGGCGGCTACGCCGCCCAAACCACACCCAAAACTCTTTTCTCCCCCTTCTCCCCAGTGGGGACGAAGTACCCGAAGGGTGGAAGGGGGCCGGGGGGGTGAGGGGCAAAGAAATCACCAACAAAAAACCCGGTTAAAAATCAAACCGGGTTTACAAAATCAACGGGTGCTGTTTAAAATTCATCGAGCAAGGGGTTGCGTTGGGTGCTTTCCAGCGAACTATCCAGGTGTTTCCCCTGCGGGTCAAATTTGCCGTACAGGTCATCATAGCGGGATTTGCGCCACAACGGCACGCCGGTGTGGTAGGCGGCCCGGCCAATCATATGCGCCGACACCGGCGCGGTCAGCAACAAAAAGACAATAATGGCAATAGCCCGGCTAAAAACGCCTAAGTCGTGGAAAAAGTAGGCCGCCGCGCCCAGCAAAATAAAACCAACGCCCAGCGTGCTCGATTTGGTAGAGGCCGACATGCGCAGGTAGATATCTGGCATGCGCACCACGCCCACCGCGGAAATCAAAATAAACACCGTACCGGCCGCCAAAAACAACAGGCTTAAAATTTCTGCAATCATTGGTCTACCCTTCTGTACACATAGTAGGCAAAGGCAATTGTGCCCAAAAATGAAATCAGGGCCACAACCACGGCAATATCGATGAAGATAGGCTGGTTAAAGGCCATCGCGTACACGGCGATCACGGCAATACCGAGCGTAGTCATCAAATCCAGCGCCACTACCCGGTCGGGCAGGCTGGGGCCACGCACCAGCCGGATAAAACTGATAACCACGGCCAAAACCATCATCGGCAAAAAGAAATACATTGCAGCGGCATTGATCATTAGCGGGTAACCTCCAGCACTTTGCGCTCAAAACCGTTTTTGATTTCCTGCCGAAACGCTTCGGGATCATCAACCACAAAATTGTGAACGTACAGCACCCGCCGGTCGGTCGACACATCCAGGCTGAGCGTGCCCGGCGTGAGCGTGATCATGTTCGCCAACATAGTAATCTGGGCGTCGGTGGTAATATCCAGCGGGATGCCGATCACGCCGGGGCGCAGCTTGTTCAGCGGCATCAACACGTGATAGGCCATGCGCACGTTGGCTTTAACTAATTCCCACAAAAAGTAGGGCACAAACAGGGCAATTTGCAGAAATTTGCCAAAGTAATTGGATGACTGCATCACAAACTGCATAATCCACAGGGCGGCGTAGCCAAAAATGAAACCGGCCAGCAAATTCATCGGCGTAAAATCGCCAACGAGCGCCGCCCAGGCCAGCGCCAGCAGCACGTTGAGCAAAAAGAAAATCATAGCGACCCTCCCACAAGCGGGTTAACGGCTTGAATGTATTCAGCGGGATTGAGCAACTGTTCGGCGGCGCGGACGGCCACCGCAAAAAACGGCTGGGCAAACAGGCCGATGACCACAGTAATCAGCGCCAGGGTGATAACCGGCACCAGATAGTACGTTAAACTGGTCAGGGGTTGATCCTCGGCGGAGTCGGGGTTGGGGTCGGCCTTCCAAAAGACCTCGGCCCAGATTTTGGTCATCGAAAACAGGGTGAGCAGGCTCACCACCAGCGCCGCCGCCACCACAATGTAGCTGTGGGTATCGATGCCGGCGCGGATGAGGGCGAATTTGGCCCAAAACCCGGACAGCGGCGGCACGCCGGCCAGCGAAAAGGCCGGGATAAGGAACAGCACCCCCAGCATCGGGTGGAGGCGATACACCCCGCCCAGTTTTTTCAACTGGTACGAGCCGCGCAGCCGGTGAACCACACCGCTCACCAAAAACAGGTTGGTTTTAACCACAATGTGATGGGTAATGTAAAACACCGAGCCGGCCAGCGCCAGCGGTGTGTACAATCCCAACCCCATAATCATGTAGCCAATCTGGCTGATAATGTGAAACGAGAGAATGCGGCGGAATTCGTTTTGGGTGGCCGCACCGAGCACGCCGCTGACCATTGTAAAACCGGCCAGCGCCAAAATAATGTTGTGGGTGTAACCCACATCCAGCACAAAAATCAGGGTGAAGACGCGAATGAGGGTGTACACCCCAACCTTGGTCAGCAGCCCGGCAAAAATGGCCGAGACAGCCACCGGCGGGGTATGGTACGATGACGGCAGCCAGAAAAAGAGAGGGAAGATGGCCGCTTTGATGCCAAAGGCCACCAAAAACATAATACCGAGCACCTGCACCAGCCCGGCCTGATCGCTGTTGCGAGCCTGAATGGCCAGATCGGCCATGTTGACCGTGCCGAGCAGGGCGTAAATGGTGCCCACCGCCGCCAGAAACACCGCCGATGAAATGAGGTTGAGCGTAACATATTTGATGCCGCCTTCGAGCTGGCCGCGTTCGCCGCCCAGCGCCAGCAGTACAAACGACGACATCAGCATTACCTCAAACCAAACGTACAGGTTAAACAGATCGCCGGTGAGGAACGAGCCGCTAATGCCCATCAGCAAAATGTGCAGCAGCGGGTAATAGCCAAACATCTCGCGCTCTTCATCCATGCTGGCCAGCGAGTACACCGCCACCGACAGGCCCATCAACCCGCCCAAAATCACCATAATCGCACTGAGCAAATCGGCCACAAGGGTGATGCCAAACGGCGCGGGCCAGCCGCCCATCTGCATTACCTGAATGCCGTAATTCCACACGGTGTACAGCAAGGCCAGGCCGGTAATCAGCAGAGCCGCGGCGCCAATCACGCTGAAAATCCGCTGAAACGGGCGGTTGTTCCAGGCTAATATCAGGATGATGCCGGTGGTAAACGGTATAACAATGGGGAGAACTACCAGAATGTTCATATAAATTCCTGTCTTTGCCGAATTACGACGGCAGGTCGGTGCTGATCATTTCGTCAAAATTATCGGTGCCGACAGTCTGGTAAGCGCGCTTAACCAGCACTGTGGCAAACGCCTGCACCCCAAAACCAATAACGATGGCCGTTAAAATGAACGCCTGGGGCAGCGGGTCGGCATAGGGCGGAGTGAGCACATCGTGGCCGTGCGGCATCACCGGCGGCACGCCGCGAGTTACCCGGCCAATCGAAAAGATGAGCAGGTTGGCCGCGTGGCCCAGCAGGCCCAGGCCCAATATCAGCTTAAAAATACTGTGGCGCATAATCATGTAAAAGCCGGTGGCGTACAGCACTCCCACAACAACAGCCAGTAAAACTTCCATTATTGCTCTCCTTCCGCCAGCGAAAAGACAATTAGCAGGATCACGCCCAGCACGTCGAGGTAAACCCCCACATCAAAAATAAAAGGCGTGCCGATGTGGCCAAACACAAAGTACGAGCCTTTGGTCCACAGGCCGGTCATAAACGGCATGCCCAGCAGCAGCGACAATGTGGCGCTGCTCACCGCCAGCAACAAGCCCACGCCGATCAGCACTTTGGGGTCAACCCGCAGCGCCCGCCGGGCTTCCTGCACCCCGTAAGCAAAGGCGTAAAAGGCAAATGAAGCGGCCGCCACCAGCCCACCGACAAAGCCGCCGCCCGGTTCGCTGTGGCCGCGCAGCAGCAAAAACACAGAAAACAATAAGAGCAGCGGCAGCATGTAGCGGGTTGCGGTAGCTAAAATGACAGTGGTCATAAGCTCTTCTCCTTGGATGAAGCTAAAACAGCATCTTCATTTTCCCGGCTCATCACCGGGAACACATCGGTAGAGGTGCGGGTGCGGGCCAGCCGTTCGCGCGGGGCCACCGGCTCGGTGTTTTGCTCCAGCCGCAGCTTGAGCAGCCCAAACACGCCGATAGCCGCCAGCCCCAACACGGTGATTTCGCCCATCGTGTCAAAGCCGCGAAAATCAACCAGAATTACGTTGACCACGTTGTGACCGTGGGCCAGCAGGTAGCTGGTTTCGGCAAAGTAGGGCGCCAGCCGCGAGTTGGCCGGCAGGGCCGTGACAAACAGCACCAGCAGCGTCATCACCAACCCGCCGGTTACGGCGGCGGTAATATCAACAACGTGGGCCATTTTACTACGCGTAAACGAGACAAACCGGGGCAGCCGGTACAGCACCAACACCAGCAAAATCACGCTCAGCGTTTCAATGGAAAACTGGGTCATGGCCAGGTCTGGCGCGCCAAAAAAGACAAAAATGATGGCCACGCCGTAGCCAACCACCCCCAACGCCGCCACCGCCGCCAGCCGGGATTTGCTCAGAACCACCATAATCGCCCCGGCCACAATCATCACCATAAACAGGCCCTCGTACCAGGTTACATCGATGGGACGGAAGAGAATGTTGGTGGCAAAAACATCGTAGCGGGCCAGCGTGTAAAAGGCCGCGCCAACCGTGCTGGCAATGATGATGAGCAGGTAGTTGCGCAGATAACCACTCTGAAGCAGGCGGGTTTGCCAGCGGCCAAAGGCCAGCGTGCCATCGACCGTCCAGCCGTACATCCGCTCCGGCCCCCAGGTGGAAACAATATTGCCCGGCGCGGCCAGTTTTTGCAGCGCGCCTCGCTGCCAGTAAACCAGCAGACCAAAAGCAATGGTGACGGCGCTCAGCACCAGCAGCAGCGAAAAGCCGTGCCACAGGGCCACGTGGGCATGAATTTCCTCAGCGGTAATGGCCGAGGCCACCGGCGAGACAATCAGCTCACCCAGCGGGCCGGCGGCCAGCCCCAATAACAGCCCCAAACCGGCCAAAATGGCCGGCCCCAGCCACATGCTCAGCGGGGCTTCGTGGGCATGTTTGGGGGTGTCTACCACCGGCCCAAAAAACGGTTTAACCATCACCATTAAAGCGGCGGTAATGGTGAGGCCGTTGGTGAGAAAGCCAACCAGGGTGAGCAGCGCCGCGCTGAATTCGGTTTTGGTGGTGGCTTCGTAAATAAGTTCTTTGCCGACAAAACCCAGAAACGGCGGGATGCCCGACATCGACAGGCCGGCCAGTACGGCGATGGCGGCGGTGATCGGCATAAGCCGGCGCAGCCCGCCCAGCTTGTCGATGAAACGGGTGCCGGTTTCGTGGTCAACCGCGCCGGCCACCATAAACAGCGAGCCTTTGTACAGCGAGTGGACCATTAAAAAGACCACCGCGGCTTCAACGGCGGTGTGGCTGCCCACCCCCAGCAGCATGGTTAAAATGCCCAACGCGCTGACCGTGGAATAGGCCAGAATCCGTTTGAGGTCAAACTGCTGCCAGGCCAAATGCGCCGCCAGCAGCATGGTGATGGCCCCAAAAATTGTCACCGTGTAGAGCCAGGCCTCCGTGCCGCCGAGCGCCGGACTCATGCGGGCCATCAAATAAATGCCGGCTTTGACCATTGTAGCCGCGTGCAGGTAGGTGCTCACGGGCGCGGGCGCGGCCATTGCGTTGGGCAGCCAGAAGTGGAACGGAAACTGGGCCGATTTGGTGAACGCGCCCAGCAGCACCAGCGTCAGTATGGGCAGGTACAGGTTGCTGCCGCGCAGCACATCACCGCGGGTCAGCAACTCTGAAATTTCCCAACTGCCGCCGACAACAGCCATCATCACCAGCCCGGCCAGCAGGGCCAACCCGCCGAGGCCGGTCACCAGCAACGCCTGCAACGCCGCCGCCCGCGACTCCTCTTTTTCGTGGTAGTAGCCAATGAGCATATAGGAGGTGATGCTGGTCAGTTCCCAAAAAATGAAGAGGGTCAGCACATTATCAGAGAGCACCACGCCCAGCATCGAGGCCATGAACATCAAAATATACACGTAAAAACGCCCCACAAATTCATCGTGGGCCAGGTAGCCGCCCCCATAGATAATTACCAACGCCCCAATGCCGGTGATGATCAGCGCAAACAGCAGGCTGAGGCCATCGACATTAAAGGACAAATTAATGTTGATGGCCGGCACCCAGGCCGTGGAAAAGATGAAGGTTTCACCTTCGGCGATGGGGCTGATGAAGTTGGCAAAATAGATGAATAATCCGAGGGGGAGCAGCGCCAGGATCCAGCCCGCCGCACCGCGAGCCATTTTATTAATCCAGGGAGCAAAAACTGCCAGCACAAATCCAGATAAAACTGCGGCTAGAACCATATGTTTCTACCTTATAGCTATTGTTGGGGTGCAAAAATTGGAGGTATTATGCACTAAAATCCGATTGCTGACAATAGTTTTCGGCAATAAAGTTTTAAAAATTAGGGGAAAGTTTAAGAATTTACTGATAGGGGAACGCTACAGTGAAGGTACTGCCTTCGCCGAACACGCTTTCAACCCAAATCCGGCCGCCAAGTTTTTCGACAATGCCCTTGACAATAGCCAGCCCCAGGCCGGTACCTTTGATGCCGGTCACGTGTTCGCCTTTGACCCGGTAGAATTTTTCAAAAATGTGGGGTTGGTCGCTGGCGGGGATGCCAGAACCGGAGTCGGTAACCTGAAAACGGACTTCGTTGCTGTGGAGGAAAGTTCGGCCGGTAATTGTGCCCCCACTTGGGGTATATTTTATGGCGTTTCCCAGCAGGTTGTGAGCTACCTGCTGCAAGCGGTAGGGGTTGGCCATCACGGCGGGCAGGCTGTGGTCAAAATCTGTATTGAGGGCCAGCCCTTTATCGGTGGCCTGTGGGGCCAGGGTGAGCGCCACCTCGGTGGCAATTTCCGAGATGTCGCATGGCTCCAGCCCCATGTCCATACCGGCTTCGATGCGGCCCACATCGAGCAGATTATCAATCAGATCACCCATGTTGCGCACTCGCCGGTCAACCAGATCGAGCAGTTCGCGCTGCTCCGCGGTCACGTCGCCTACCTGCTCAATCAGCCGGGTGGCAATCAAAATGCCCGATAGCGGCGAGCGCAGATCGTGTGAGACGGTGCTGACAAATTCGTCTTTGAGCTGTTCCAGGGCTTTAAAGTGGCTCACATCCTGCATGGTGGCCACCCAGCCAATCACCCCCACCGCCCCGGCTGCCACCGGCGACAGATTGGCAAAAAAAGTGCGGCCATCATCGAGCGGGATTTCACCGGTGGTTTCGCCATCTCTGATGGCAATGTTAAACAGGTTGATGAGCCGCTCCAGCCGGGTCACTTCGGTGAGGCGGCGGCCGCGCTGCGACTCACTGACGCCCATAATGGTCCACGCGGCAGGGTTATCGAGCACAATCCGGCCGCTGCGGTTGACCACCAGCACAGCATCGGTGCTGCTGGCCAAAATCGAGGCCAGCCGGGCGCGTTCCTGTTCAACCTGCTGGAACAGGCGGGCATTTTCTACGGCCGCCGAAATCTGCGAGACCAGCAGCGAGAACACGCGCAGAAAATTGCCGTCAAAACTTTCGGCGCGGTTGGCGGCGGCGTAAATCACGCCTTCGGCGCCGTAGTGGGTTAAAACAGGCAGCGACAGGGCGCTGCCCGGCGTCCAATCCGGCGAAACGGGCGGGTTGCCGGCCACAATTTTGGCCGACGCCGAGGCCGGGTTGTAATCCTGGCTCACTTCGGCCAGGGTAGCCAAAATGGTCTGCCTGACCTGCTCGGTTTGAGCAAAATCCTGGGGCAGGGCCAACCCCAAATGAATGCCATCTTCGCCGGCAATGGCCACGCCCTGCACATCGCTGGGCAAAATTTTGGGCAGCATATTAACGGTAGTTTCAACAATGCCGGGCAGATCGATGCTGGAGACCAGCATTTCGCTGAGCCGGTTGAGGGTGTGGAGTTCGCCGGTGTGCTGGGCCATGTTGTCGAGCAGCATGGCTTTTTCAATAACGATAGCCAAATGGGGCGCAAACTGCTCCAGCAGCGTCACATCGGCGGGGCCAAAGGCGTTGGGCCGGCGATGGCCCAGCGTGAGCGCGCCAAACGGCTGGCCGCCGGTATCCAATAAAATGGTCAGCCGGGAGTTGACGCGGTGGGCGCGCAAAATTTCATCATCGGCAAATATGGCCGTGGCCGGCGCTTCAGTTTCAACGTAGCTGCCGCCGGCGTCGATGAGCCGGGCCAATTTTGAACCCGCCAACTCGATGCTGGCCGGGTCATTGGCGGCATGCGCGCCGGTTTCGTCAAACAACCATTGCGAAATTGTTTTGCCGGAGCCGATGATCGACAGGCTGACGTGCTGAAAATCCAGCAGCCGGCCAAGCTGGTTAAAAATCAACCGGGCC
Organism: Anaerolineae bacterium; assembly: GCA_022071955.1. Classification (GTDB taxonomy): domain Bacteria; phylum Chloroflexota; class Anaerolineae; order 4572-78; family J111; genus J095. The sequence continues at coordinate 65,499 of JAJVIM010000039.1, read as the reverse complement.
GTGTCCGACAGGCCATGCCCGGCGTTAATGGCGGTAGTCACCTGGTTGATGACTTCATTTTTGTGGGCGCGGGCCTGGGCGGTATCGTACAGCATGGCGTTTTTGAGGGCAATCCCCAGCGAGGCGGCCATCGACACCAGCAGATTTTGGTCGGTCTGGTTGAACGGGCCGCTGCGTTTGTTGAGCACCTCCAGCGCGCCGATGGGCTTGCCCTGCACAATCAGCGGCGCGCACAGCAGCATTCTGGTAGTAAAGCCAATGGCCCGATCAATTTTGCTGGAAAAACGGGGGTCGCTGGCCGGCGCGTTGACAATGGTCGGCTGGTTGTGGGTTACCACCCACCCGGCAATGCCCTCGCCAGGCCGCAACCGGAAGGATGTGATCTGCTTGTTTTCGCCACGCAGGGTGATTTTAAAATAAAGTTCGCCGCTGTGCTCATCAACCAGCAGCAGCGACCCGGCCTCAACATCCAAAACGGTGTTGATCCCGGCCATAGTGCGCTGGATAACATCATCAATATCAAGGCTGGAGGTGATGGTTTGGGCAATTTGGGTGAGGGTAGCAAAGGTATCGGTGTGGCGACGGGCCACATTGAGCAGGTGGCGCTGGTGCAGGGTGGTCGCCAGATGCTTGCTCAACAGCAGCAGCAGGCTTCGTTGTTCGGCAGAAAGCTGGCCGGACTCGGTTTGGCCGGTTACCAGCGCGCCCCAGGTGGTTTGGCTGGCCACCAGCGGAATAATGGCCGTGGGCATCGCGCCAAATGTTTTAAATAGCGTGTCGCCCAAATCGGCGTCAAAATGGCCATCTTCCGGCGCAGAAATGAACAGCGGGCGCTGGCCGGCCACGGCTTTATCCAGCAGGGTGCTGCCCGTCGCCGCGCCGTTGCAGCCCTGGTCAGACAGGCAAATTTCGGCATGGGGAGCCATACTCAGCGGCGTTTTCACTACCCCGCAGGCCGCCGGCGGCAGCGGTGGATAGGATTTGCACCAAATGGCGTCAACATTGAGCGCTTCAATTAAAATATGGTTGACTGACTGAATCTGCTCGTCAAACGGGGTATCGGCGTTTAAGGCCGAATCTATTTGATCCAATATTTCCCAAACGGGAACTGACAGATTTGTACTCACGCCCACCTGATCCAATTACAATTTTGGCAGGAGTCAGTATACCAGCCTTACCAGCCGCTGACAACCCCCCAAAAGCGCTAGTTGGCCGAGGCATCGATATTGCCGGAAGCGAAGCGGTAGTGGTACACGTCAACCCGCATAAAATGCGCTTCGCCGGCCAGCGACGCATGCTGGTTGAGCCACGAGCGCATCAACTGGCGGCTGTCCCACGACGCCTCCTCGGAGACCACCAGCCACACCTCCGGCAGGCCGGCGGTCAGGCCGAGCATATCGCGGTCCACTTCCGCCGGAGGTTTGCCGCCGTTAGTCCACAACCCCTCCAAAAATTTGTATTCGGCCCGGTAGTAATAATCAAAGGTGCGTTTGAGGTAGGGAATCTGGATGATGATGGCCTGCGGGCGAGTGGGCTGCTGGGCCAGGTAGGCCGCCGCGGCCCGAAAGTCGGCTTTGATGGGCTGGCGCTGCTGCTGCCAGATACCCAGCAAATTGAGGGCCAAAAGCAAGCCCAAACAGAGGCCGGCCAGCCAGCGGGCGTGATGCCGGATCAAAATCAGGCCCAGCGCGAGGAGCAGATAAAACGCCGGCGTGATGTAAATTACGTACCGGTCCTCAAAAACCGGCACCCGCAGCGAAATCAGATAAATGGCCAGCGGCGGCAGCAGCAGCCACGCCGCCAGCAGCAGCCGCCGGCGCAGGGTGTAGGCTTCGGCGCGGGCGCGGGGGTTGACCAGAAATAATCCGGCCAGCAGCAAAAATACCACCAGCACCAGCCCGGTTGGCCCGGCAAATTTTATGAGGCCGCCGCTGTAAAGCTCAAGCAGCAAAGAAAACTGTTGTTTAAACGGGTAAAAAGGATGGCCCTGGCTCACCCCGGCCCGAAACATCGACGCCTGCCAGATGACCAGCGGCAGGTACGGCAGCGTCAAACAGGCCATGCTGGCCAGCCAGCCTCGCCAGCGCCGCCGGGTTTGCGAGAAAAAAATCAGCGCCGCCGCCCCGTACACCGGCAGCATCATCGGGGCCAAAATGTGCAGATAAAACGACAGCGTCGTGGCCAGCACAAACACACCCCACCAGCGAGCACCCTCGCCGGCCAGCGCCCTGGTGTGGGCAATTACGGCCAGCATCACCATCACCAGCAGCAGGGTGTACATTTTGCCTTCCTGGCTGTACCACACCAGATACGGCGACGTTGCCAGCAGCAGGCTCAGCAGCAGCCCGGCGCGACGGCTCAGGCCGAGCTGCCGCACCAGCGTGTAGCCCAGCGGCACGGCCAGCGTGCCCATCAATGCCGAGGGATAGCGTAGGGCAAACTCAGTGGCGCCGGTCAGTTGCAGCCACGGCCGCAGCAGCAAATAGTAAAGCGGCCCGTTGTGGCCGGTGGCGGTTAGCTGCTCCAGCAGCAGCCTCAGCTCCCACCCGGCAAAATAGAGGCTATCCACTTCATCGCGCCACAGGCTTTGGCCGGCCAGCCCCGGCACGCGCAACAAAAAAGCGACCCAGGTGAGACCCAACAAGGCCCACCGGGCCGCCTTTTTTGAGGCTAATGGATTGGCAGATGATTTTTTGGCGGTCAAAATTCAATACAACCGGCTGGCGCTAAGTTTGTTCCTCTTTGCTGATTTTACTGCGTCCCCGAATGTGCAGGAACAAAAAGGCCAGCGGAATGAGTAAAATTAGAATAACCCCGCAACAAAGCCACACCCAGGCCAGGCTCACCACTACCGTGTCAATAAACTCGGCCTGGTCCACGGTTAGGTTTGACGAATTGGGGTCCTCAGTTGCCCGGGTTCGGTCCGGCGGTGATTGGCGCTGCTGGGCCGGCAAAGGCGGCGGCGCTGGTTCAACAGCCGGAGCGCCCTCGGCGGGATTGGGTTGAACGGGTTGGCTCTCGCCGGCGGCGGGCTGTGGGGCAACCGGCGCTTCACCCGGCTGCGGCTGCGGCACCGGCTGTTGCTGCGCCGGTTGCGGTTGCGGCTGAACCGGTTGCGGTTGTGGCTGCACCGACTGCGGTTGCGGCGGCACCGACTGCGGTTGCGGCGGCACGGCCTGGGGTTGCAATGGCTGTTCCACCGGTGACGCCGGCGACTGGAACAGCGCCTCGGCCAGAGCGCTGTTATCGGTAATAAGCAGGGTTACCAGCAGCGCAGCCGCAAACAGAATAAGCAAATGTAACGAGGCGCGGTCAAAAAAAAATCGCCGGGCGTGGTTGGCAAATTCAGATAAGGCCCATTTGCGCATGGGTTAATCGTTCTCCTTCACAAAATTGCGCAACGTGCTAAAATCCTGATAGGTTCCCAATTAATATCAGGTGTTGCAGCAGTCGAGCTATTATAGCAACACGGATAGCTTTTGCCAATTCTATTTTGATGGATAGGTGTGTTCAGAATTTTAGGAAAAGCGCCGCAGGCCGGGGGATGGGGGGTGTCCCCCCATTTCCCCCCTGTCTGCCCAAAAATTTGGACAGACTTTTGATAGATGGCGCTGGGAGAAAAAGACAGCAAAAACCGGTGCTGGGGTGCGCCGGTTTGAGAGATGAAATAATGGCGAAAGAACAGGGCTGTTATAAATTGCCTAAAAAATAAAAGCCGGGCCGCCGGTGGTGGGGCTGGGCACCGCCAGCATGCACAGACAACCCAGAATAAGCACGGCAAAAAATAACAGTATCGATAAGATTAACAGTTGTTGTCTAGAGATACCCATCTTGAAAGCTGTCTCCCCTAACATCTTATGTTTAATTCTACTCCGGTTTCCAAAATTCACAAGCGCAGGAAGGCATTATTTGGACCTGTGGGAATCAAATCATACGATTACCGTGGTTTTGACAGGTCGATAGGGTAGTGCTACGATGCTTAATGCAAAATTGTAATGACCGAATATGTCTAACATTGGCATATTTCAGAAATATATTACAAAAAATCCAAATAAAGTCTAAAGTTTTTTGATAAGGAGGTCAAAATGGCTCAAAAATTTAAAGTAACCTATGCGACTATGTCCGCGGACAATGAGGAATTGCAATCGGCGTATGATCAGGCTGTGGCCAAGGTAAAAGCAGAGTGGTTTGGCGCAGAAGTGCCCATGTTTATTAACGGCGAAAAAGTGTACGCCGCCGAAAAATTTAGCCGATACAGCCCCATCAACACCGATTGGCTGTTGTGCCAGGCCCAAAAAGGCACCACCGACCACGCCAAACAGGCCATTGCCGCCGCCCGCGAAGCCTTTCCCGGCTGGAAAAACACCCCGTGGCAAGAGCGAGTCGCCATAATCCGCAACATCGCCGAAAAAATCAGCGACAACAGCCTTGAACTCAGCGCCATAATGATTTTTGAGGTGGGCAAAAACCGGCTCGAGGCGCTGGGCGAAGTGGAAGAAACCGCCGATCTGCTGCGCTGGTACGCCGACCAGATGGAAAAGAACAACGGTTACGTGAGAACGCTGGGTAAAAACAACCCGGACGACCCCAAAGAAAACAACTTTAGCGTGCTCAGCCCCTTTGGCGTGTGGGTGGTCATCTCCCCGTTCAACTTCCCGATGGCGCTGTCGGCCGCGCCGATTGCCGCGGCGCTGGTTACCGGCAACACCGTGGTCTTCAAAGGTTCATCGGACACGCCCTACGACGGCTGGAAAACCGCCGAACTGTTTGCCGAAGCCGGCCTGCCGGCGGGGGTCTTTAACTATGTCAGCGGGCCGGGCCGCACCGTGGGCCAGGAACTGCAAGAAAACCCGGATATCGATGGCTGGACCTTTACCGGCTCGTATGATGTGGGTATGACCGTGGTCAAAACCGCCGCCACCGGCCGCTATCCCCGCCCGGCCATCATTGAAATGGGCGGCAAAAACCCGACCATCGTTTCTAAAACCGCCGACACGACCAAAGCCGCCACCGGCGTGATGCGCGCCGCCTTTGGTTTGGACGGGCAGAAATGTTCGGCCTGCTCGCGGGTGTACGTTCAGGAAGAAGTGTACGACGAATTTAAAGCCAAACTGGCGCAGATTACCGCGGCCATTAAAATTGGCGACCCGACCCGGCGCGATGTGTTTATGGGCACAGTGGTCAACAAAAACGCCTATCAGGATTACCAGCGCTTTATGGACAAAGCCCGGGCCGATGGCACGGTACTTGTTGGCGGCAACGTGCTCACCGAAGGCGATATGGCCAAAGGCTACTTTGTCGAACCGGCCATTGTTGAAGGGCTGCCGGAAGACCACGAACTGGTCAAAACCGAGTTGTTCCTGCCAATTTTGCACCTGGCCAAAGTGAAAACGCTGGATGAAGCGATGGCCAAAGCCAACGATACCGATTTTGGCCTGACCGCCGGCTTCTTTGGCGAAGACAAAGCCGAGGTAGACTGGTTCTTCAACAATATTCAGGCCGGCACCACCTATTCTAATCGCGCGGCCGGGGCCACCACCGGCGCGTGGCCGGGCGTGCAGGCTTTTGGCGGCTGGAAAGGCAGTGGCTCCAGCGGCAAAGGGATTGGCGGCTACTACACCCTGCCTCTCTACCTGCACGAACAAAGCCGCACCCTGATTGGCTAAATTTTTAACCCAACAACAAAGCCTCGGCAAACCGCCGGGGCTTTTTGTTTTTTTAAATTAGCCCTAATGTCGGGGTTGATTGATTGAGGCAAACCGGCTAAAATCTGATTGTCAGGAGCAACCTGTGGCCAGAATACTACTCATTGAAGACAACGAAATGAACCGCGACATGCTCGTGCGGCGACTGGCCCGGCACGGCTTTGAAATGCTCATCGCCGTTGATGGGGCGCAGGGCAAAGCCACGGTTTACCGCGAACAGCCGGATTTGATTTTGATGGACTTAAGCCTGCCCGAAATCGATGGTTGGGAGTTGACCCGCCAGCTCAAGGCCGATCCGCAAACCCGGTCCATTCCGGTGATTGCGCTCACCGCCCACGCCATGGTCGGCGACCGCGACAAAGCGCTGGCCGCCGGCTGCGATGAATACGAAACCAAACCGTTTGAACTGCCGGTGCTCATCCAAAAAATGAACACCCTGCTCAACGCCAACCACCGCTAATTACCCCGGCGCAATCTCGATGCGGCGGGTTTCCAGCCACTGCTCGCCGGGAGCGTCTATCAGCCCGTAGCCAAACCGGCCCCACGGCGTTATCACCATAAATTGATTATCCAGCCACATTACAAACCCCAGCGGCCCGCCCGGCGACATATCGGCGGCCAGCACCGGCTGTCCATTAACCGCAAAGCGCGCCGAAGTTGCCCGCCATTCAATCACGTAGGTGTGCCACGCGGTCATATCGGCTTCAACCAGCTTTTCACGCACGCCGATGGCGCGCTGGCCCAACGGCCAGCACAGCCGGTACAGCGGCCCAACGTTCATCAGCGGCACAGCCAGCGGCGCAAGCGGCAGCAAGGCAAAAAACGGCCAGCGAATCGCGTCGATGGTGGCGGCCTTCCAGCCGGGGCCGGGCGTTTGCATGTCCAGCTTCATGTTTGACGGCGGGGAACTGTAAAAAAACCAGATGGCCCGGGGCAGGGCGGGCCGGCGTTTGCCGGTCATCATAAAGGGGTCGTTCCAAAAGCCAAAGCCGGCCGTGCCGCGCAGTTCGCCGGCAGGGTGAGAAAAGCGCGCAGTGACCGTCATTGTGAGCGGCGGCCGCCACAAAAACTGGGCGCGCCGAAACTGCTGGTAATCGTCAATCTGGGCGTCGGTGTAGCGGCGGGCGGTGCAATTGCGCGTGACCAATCGCAGGGTTGGGCCGCTTGGCTCCAGCGCGCCGCCGCCTTTGATAAACGTGTTCCACGGGGATGGCAGGGTTGTTTCTGCCGGAAAAGTGTTAAGGTTAACCGGGGCGGGCATCGTTACGGTCTGTTGGGATAGGTTTTAGTTTGACTGAGATTCCGGGCTGTTGAAATACGCTTTTTCAGCGTCCCAGTCTTCGCGCAATTGCTGCATCACTTCTTTGTGAAACGGATTCTGGCCCTGTTCAAGCTGGGCAATCCAATCCTGCCACATCGGAATCCGGTCCTCAGATTCCTGGTACTGGCGCGCATATTTGATCGCGCTGTTGAAATCTGAGATGGCCGAGGGATACTCGCCCATCACCGCCCAGGTCAGGCCGCGGCTTTCAAAAAATTCGGGCACCTCCGGGTCCAGCTCGATGGCTTTGTTGCAGGCGGGCAGCACCTCGCCGGGTAGTTCTCTGAGCGCGCCAGCCCAGCACAAATCGCTGTTGGCCTGCGAATCGCCAAATTCAACAATAGTATCGACCAGTTCGTTGGTGCCCATTGTCAGCCGGCCGCTGCGCAGGGCAAACATTACCGCCGCCACGCCAACCACAATGACCAACGCCAGCGCGCCAATAATAATCATCGAGCGCCGGCGCAGTTGGGCGGTATAGCGTTGCTCTTCTTCGCGCCGGCGCTTTTCGGTTTCGGCCAGGGCTTTGGCCTGTTCCAGATCGCGCAGCAGATCGGCGGCCTGTTTTTGCTGGCTGGCCAAAATATAATCACGTTGCAGTTGAGTGAGCGCCGGGGTTTTGTTGGTCAGGGTTAACAGCCCCTCGGCGTTGGCCAGGTCATCCCCGTAGAGCAGATAGCTGTTGTTGCGTTCCTGCTTGTCCCATTCAACGGCCCGCTGCGTGAGCCGGGTGTGAGCTTTGGTCCACTCCAGGTCGGTGTCCATCACCGCCAGCAAATTTTTGGCGGCGGCGTCAAAGTCATCGTTATCACGGAAATAGAGCCAGTTGATGTGAGAAATTGAGTGAGGCGCGTCATTGCAGTCGCGGTACACCAGCGGGATCAGCCGTTTGTTGTGCTGAATGGCATGCTCCAGTTCCTGACCGCACACTTTGGAGGCCACGGAATCCGGGCTGATAACAAAGATAACGGCATTGGCCCCCTCAATGCCCTCCTGAATTTCGGCCCACCAGTCGGCGGTCAGCGGGATGTCCTCCCAATCGACCCATACATTCCGGCCGCTGCCGATCAGTGTGTCGTGCAGCCGCTGGACAAATTGTTTGTCTTTGCGGGAATAAGATATAAAAGCATCCATCGCGCCCCCCCAGCACCAAATATTAAACTAATTCTAGCGGAACAAAAACGATTTGTCTAGCGGTTACTGTTTCTCAACCGTCATTGAGGGAACCGTGAATTTTTGCCGCAGCAGCCGCATACCGTTGAGCGTCACCAGCAGCGACGCGCCGACATCGGCAAACACGGCCATCCACAACGTAGCCACACCCAAAACTGCTGCTGCCAAAAAAATGGCTTTGATAACAATAGCCAGCCAGATATTAAATTTGATGGTATTGGCGGCCCGCCGGCCCAGTTGAATGGCCGCCGGAAGCTGCGACAGATCATCGGCCATCAGGGCCACATCGGCGGTTTCCAGCGCCTGCGCCGAACCGCTGGCCCCCATAGCAATGCCCACGCTGGCCGCCGCCAGCGCCGGCGCATCGTTCACGCCGTCGCCCACCATCGCCACGCCGTCGCCGTGGTCTGCCACCAGGCCGCGCACGGCGGTTACTTTGTCCTCCGGCAGCAGCCCGGCCCGAATTTCGTCCAGCCCCATTTGCCGGCCAATCGCCCCGGCCACGGTTTCATTATCGCCGGTCAACATCACTGTTTTTTCAATACCGATAGTTTTGAGCGCAGCGATGGCGGTTCGGCTGGCCGGGCGCGGCGGGTCGCTCACGGCCAGGTAGCCGTGCAGGCTGTCGTCCTGGCCCACCAGCACCGTGGTTTGGCCGCTGGCCTGGGCCGATGACACCAGCCGGTGCAGCAACGCGTGTTCCGGCCGGTCGCTGTGCAGCAGGTTGTGGCTGCCAACCGTAACCCGGTGCGGCCCCACCTGCCCACGAATCCCCTGCCCCGGCAAATTTTCCACGCCGAGGGCGGCCAGTTGCGGCAACTGACGCCGGTCGGCGGCGGCGGTGATGGCCTGAGCCAGCGGATGAGTGCTGTACCGTTCCAGTGCGGCGGCCACGGTCAGCATTTCGTCGCAGTGAGCGCAGCCGGCCAGCAAATCGGTTTGCCGGGCTTCGGCGCAGCAGTTGTCGGTGCAGGCCAGTCCCACCAACTGCGGCTGGCCTTCGGTCAGCGTGCCGGTTTTGTCAAAAGCGATGACTTTGACCCGGCCGAGCGCTTCCAGATACGCGCCGCCTTTGATGAGCACACCCCGCCGCGCCGCCGCAGAAATGGCGCTGACCACGGCCACCGGCGTGGCAATCACCAGCGCGCAGGGGCAAGCGATGACCAGCAGCGTCAGCGCCCGGTACAGCCAGCCGTGCTGCTCCGGCGTGTCAAAAAAGGGCTGGCCAAAGAGCAGCGGCGGCAGCAGCGCCACCAGCGCCGCGCCCACCACCACCAGCGGGGTGTAAACGCGGGCAAATTTATCGACAAAACGCTGGGCCGGCGTTTTTTGCGTTTGCGCCTCTTCCACCAAATAAATCAGGCGCGAGAGGGTGTTGTCCGCCGCCAGATGAGTCACGCTGATGTCCAGCAGGCCGTCGCCGTTGATGGCGCCGGCAAACACCTCGTCGCCGGGCTGTTTGGCCACCGGCACGCTTTCGCCGGTGATGGGCGCCTGGTTCACCGCCGATTGGCCGGCCAGCACCCGGCCATCCATCGGGATGCGCTCGCCGGGTTTAACCATGATCCGGTCGCCGATGGCCAGTTCTTCCACCGGTACGGTCTGCTCGTGCAGGCCGCACCACGGGCAAGGCCCGCCAGTGTACAGCCCCGAGCCATCGGGCAATTCCTGCCCCAAATGGCCGGCGCAATCCAGGCACGGCCGCAGAGCGATGGCTTCGGCGGGGGCCAGTTGAGTCAGGCTGCGAATGCTGTCGCGGGCGCGCTCCATGGTGTAGCCTTCCAGCGCCTCGCCCAGACTGAACAGCACTATCACCGTGGCTGCCTCGCCGTACTCGCCAATGGCAAACGCGCCCACCGCGGCGATGGTCATCAGCACGTTCATGTCCAGTCCCTGCCCGCTGCGGAGCGCCGCCCAGCCGGATTTGGCCGGAAAATACAGCCCAAACAGCCCGCCCACCAAAAACAGCGGCACGGCGCTCCAGCCGGCAGCGTATTGGGCGGCAAAGCCGCCCAGCAAAAACAACGCGCCAATGAGGGTGAGGGTGTTGCGCGGCTGGCGCAGCAGGTCGATGACTTGCCGGCGGCGACTGCGCGGAATGAAACGGGCATCGGCGGCGGCCACACCGTAGCCCAGCGATTGGATGCGCTGGCGCACGACGGCCTCGTTAATATCGCCTTCGATGTGCATTTTGGCGGCGGTAAAATTGACCCGGCACAGGCTGATGCCGGCCAGATTGGCCACGCCTTTTTCCAGTTTGAGCGCACAATCGGCGCAATCCATGCCGGTTATACGCAGGTTAAGGGTATGGGATGAGGTTTGATCGGTCATAATTTTTTACTTGATTCGTTTAATTCGTAATTCGTGTTGCGTAATGCGTGATGCGTAATCCGTAATTCACAGACTCGCTGACTCGTTCATTCGTCCTTCGTGTTGCGTTCATTCGTAATTCGTCATTCGCAATTCGCTATTCACTGACTCATCCTTCATTCTTCATCCTTCGTCCTTCGCTATTCGTGCTGAATGTGTTCCAGTCCGCGCAGAAACAAATCTTTAATGTGGTCGTCATCGAGCGCATAGTAAACCATGCGGCCGGTTTTGCGCGCCTTTACCAGCCGCATCTGGCGCAGCAACCGCAGTTGGTGCGATACCGCACTCTGGGTCATGCCCAGCGTCGCCGCCAGATCACACACGCACAACTCGGTGCGGGCCAGTACAGAAATAATCCGCACCCGGGTCGGATCGGCCAGCGCTTTGAAGGTGTCGGCCAGATAGGTAGCCGTCAGGCCATCGAGCAGCGCCTGTTCGGCCTGGCGCACCCGGCTTTCATCGATAACGGTTTCAGCACAGCGGTCGTTTCTGTCGGTCATCTTCCAGCACGCTAATATATGAGCAGTTACTCATATATTAGCTCAATACCGAACTGGCGTCAAGAAGTAAAATCCCCTGCACACGTGAACAGCTTCCCAATAAAAAATTCTTGCATCCTTGCAAATTGTGCTACAATCATTAGGCACCCTGCGCGTCGCGCTTATTCAAAATTTAATCGAGAGGGAGATAGTTATGTCCAACAATCAATTTGGCCTGATTGGTTTGGCCGTGATGGGCCAAAATCTGGTGCTCAACGCCGCCGATCACGGTTTCAAAGTGGCTGTTTTCAACCGCACCGGCTCCAAAACCGAAGAGTTTATGCGGGGCGAAGCCAAAGAAAAAAGCATCGAAGCGTTTTACACGCTGGAAGAGTTTGTGGCCAGTTTACAGCGACCGCGCCGCATCCAGATTATGGTGCAGGCCGGCCGCCCGGTTGATCTGGTGATTGACCAGCTCAAACCACTGCTGGACCCCGGCGACATCATTATCGACGGCGGCAACTCGTTTTTCCCCGATACCGAACGCCGGGCCAAAGCACTGGAAGCCGAGGGCTTTCGGTATATTGGCATGGGCGTTTCCGGCGGCGAAGAGGGCGCCCGCTTTGGCCCGAGCATGATGCCCGGCGGCACCACCGAAGCCTACCAGTTTATCGAGCCGCTGGTGCAGGCCATCTCGGCCAAAGCTCAGGCCGACGGCGAACCGTGCGTCACGTACGTGGGGCCGGGCGGAGCTGGACACTACGTAAAAATGGTACACAACGGCATTGAGTACGGCGACATGCAGCTCATCGCCGAAAGTTACAACCTGCTCAAACAGGCGCTGGCCCCTTCGGCCGAAGAATTTCACCGGATTTTCAGCGAATGGAACGCGGGCGTGCTGTCATCGTTCCTCATTGAAATTACGGCCAACATCTTCACCAAAATGGACGACGTCACCGGCCAGCCGCTGGTGGAATTGATTTTGGACAAGGCCGGCCAAAAAGGCACCGGCAAATGGACCAGCCAGAACGCGCTCGACATCGGCTCGGCCATCCCCACCATTACCGCCGCGGTAGACTCCCGTTACATTTCGGCCATTAAAGATGAACGCGTGGCTGCCGGCCAAGTGTTGTCCGGGCCGAAGCCGGTCTACAGCGGCGACCGCCAGCAGTTGATTGACGCCGTGCGCGACGCCCTCTACGCCAGCAAAATTTGCAGCTACGCGCAGGGAATGGCCCTTTTGAAAAAAGCGTCGGCCGAGTACAATTACAATCTGGATTTGGGCGAAATGGCCCGCATCTGGCGCGGCGGCTGCATTATTCGCGCCGAACTGCTGGACGACATCACCAATGCCTACCGCCGCAACCCCAACCTGCCCAACCTGCTGGTGGATGATTTCTTTAAAACCGCCGTCGAAAGCCGGCAGGCGGCCTGGCGTTTTGCCGTAACCACCGCCGTGCAAATGGGCGTGCCGGTGCCGGCTATGAGCGCCTCGCTGGCTTATTTTGACTCCTACCGTGCCGCCCGGCTGCCAGCCAACCTCATCCAGGCCCAGCGCGATTATTTTGGCGCGCACACCTTTGAACGCACCGATAAAGAAGGCGTCTTTCACGCTCAGTGGTTTTAATTAATAAAAACCGGGGCGGCGCTGCCGCCCCGGACTACTTCTTGGGGGGAAATCCAATGAACAACCAAATATCCGCAGCAAAAAAAGACGAAATCCGCAAAGTAGCCGACCCCTGCACCGTGGTAATTTTTGGCGCATCCGGCGATCTGACCCAGCGCAAATTAATGCCCTCGCTCTTTAGCCTCTCCTGCGAGGGGCTGCTGGCCGAGCAGTTCAGCGTGGTTGGTGTGGCCCGCAGCGAAATGACCGACGACAGCTTCCGCGACCAGATTCGGGCCGGGGTGGAAAAATTTGCCCGCCTCAAACCCGCCGATTGCGATCTCTGGGACGCGTTCAGCAAAAACATGCTCTACCACCGCGGCAATTACGACGACCCCCAAACCTACAAAGATTTGAGCAAACTGCTGGCTAAAATCGACAAGAATGTGGGCGGCGCGTGCAATGTGCTGTTTTACCTGTCTACCCCGCCGCAGCTTTATCCGATCATTGTCAAACAATTGGGCCAGGCCGGGCTGGCTCAGCAAAGCGATGGCCACTGGCGGCGCATCATCATAGAAAAACCGTTTGGCCACGATCTCCCCTCGGCCACCGAGCTGAATCAGCAGGTTCACGACGTTTTCGACGAACATCAGGTTTACCGCATCGATCACTATTTGGGCAAAGAAACCGTGCAAAACCTGCTGGTGTTCCGCTTTGCCAACGCCATTTTTGAGCCGCTTTGGAGCCGCAACTACATTGACCACGTCCAAATCACTGTGGCCGAAGAAGTGGGGCTGGGTAGCCGCGCCGGCTACTACGATACCGCCGGCGTTATGCGCGATATGTTCCAGAATCACCTGCTGCAACTGCTCACGCTGGTATCGATGGAACCCCCCGCCGAATACGACGCCACCGCCCTGCGCGATGAAAAAGTGAAGGTGCTCAAGGCCATGCAGCGCATCAAACCAGAAGAAGTTGGCCAGTACACGGTTCGGGCCCAGTACCGCACCTACCGCGACGAACCGGGCGTGGCCAAAGGGACCAACACGCCCACCTTTGCCGCCGTAAAACTGTTTATCAACAACTGGCGCTGGCGCAACGTGCCCTTCTATCTGCGCTCCGGCAAAGCCCTGGGCGACAAAATGACCGAGATCAACATCCAGTTTCGCCACGTGCCGCACCTGATGTTCCCGCTCAAGCCGGGCCAGCAGTTGCCGCCCAACGTGCTGGGGTTGTGCATTCAACCCAACGAAGGCATGAACCTGCGTTTTGAAACCAAAGTGCCCGGCGCGGGCATGCGCACCCGCTCGGTGGATATGAACTTTACCTACGAGCAGGACTTTGGCAAAAACACCCTGCCCGACGCCTACGAGCGCCTCATCCTTGATGCCCTGCACGGTGACGCCACACTCTTTACCCGCAGCGACGAAATTGAGCTGGCCTGGGGTCTGGTTGATCCCATTTTGCAGGGCTGGGACAGCGAATTTTCCCCGGTGCTGGCGTTTTACGAAAGCGGCACCTGGGGGCCGGGCAAATCCGATGAGTTTATGCAGGCCGATGGCCGCAAGTGGCACTACGCCTGCAGCGATTGCTGACCGATGACTGTGCAAATTTTTGCCAATATCGATGACCTGGGCCGGGCCGCCGCCGAACTCACAGCCCGCCTTTCCGCCGAGGCCAGCGCCGCCCGCGGCATTTTCACCGTGGCTATGTCCGGCGGCTCGCTGCCCAAATTGATTGCGCCCGGCCTGCTTGCGGCTAATATTGACTGGTCAAGCTGGCGCGTCTTTTTTGCCGATGAGCGCTGCGTGCCGCTGGACCACCCGGACAGCAACTACCGGCTGGCCCTCGAACTGCTGTTTGGCCCGGCCAACCTGCCCACCGAGCACATTTTCCCCATTAACCCCACCCTGTCACCCGCCGCCGCCGCCGCCGCCGATGACTACCAAACCAAACTGCGGCAGGTTTTTGGCGATGCCCTCCCCCGGTTTGATCTGATCCTGTTGGGCATGGGCGAAGACGGCCACACCGCCTCGCTTTTTCCCGGCCACCTCCTCCTGTCAGAAACAACCCGCAACGTGGCTCCCATTTTTAACTCGCCCAAGCCGCCGCCGGAACGCATCACTCTGACTCTGCCGGTGCTCAACGCTGCCCGGCACGTGGCTTTTGTGGCCGCCGGCGCGGGCAAAGCCGATGTTTTACCGCAGGTGCTGGCTCCCGGTTCGGCGCTGCCGGCAGGACTGGTGCAGCCCGCCAGCGGCCAGCTCACCTGGTTTGTCGATGAAGCCGCAGCCCGGCGGCTCGGCTGAGTCGGATTGAATTTTTGACTCCGACTTTAATACCTTTATAATTACTAAAGTTCCTCTACTCCAATCAAAAACTCAATCCAACAAAGGAGACCCGTTTTTACATGATCGAACGTGCAGCAGGCGTTACTCACAGAGGCAGGCCGTTTACCGTAATTGGCCCAATACTGAAACCCGGCGACAAAGCGCCCGCCTTCGCTCTGGCCACCAAACTGTTTTTTGTCGACACCGTTTCGCTGGCAGAAAGTGCCGGCAAAACCCGGCTGATCAGCGTAGTGCCATCGCTCAACACGGGCATTTGCGATGCTCAAACTCGCCGCTTTAACGAAGAGGTGGGCGCTTACGGTGACAAAGTGGCCGCGTACACCATCAGTGTTGACCTGCCCGTGGCCCAACAGCAGTGGTGCGAAGCCGCCGGCATCAGCAACATTCAGATGCTGTCAGATTACCGGGAGATGTCGTTTGGGGCAGCCTACGGTACTTACATCAAAGAACTGCGGCTGGAACAGCGCGCCGTATTTGTGGTGGATGGCGATGACATTATTCGCTACGCCGAATACGTGCCGGAAATTTCTCAGCACCCCAATTACGAGGCCGCGCTGATCGTGCTTAAAGAAGTGGCGGGATAATCCGCCCGTTACAATATGTAATTAAATTTTAAAAGGAGAAAAAAATGCCAGTCAGAAAAGCCGAAGCAGTTTGGGAAGGAACCTTAAAAGAAGGCAAAGGAGTAATGAAGCTGGGCAGCGGTGCATATGAAGGCGCGTACACTTATGCTACCCGTTTTGAAGAAGAACCCGGCACCAACCCGGAAGAGTTGATCGGCGCGGCGCACGCCGGCTGCTTTTCTATGTTTCTCAGCGCGGTGCTCACCGGCGCGGGCTTCCCGCCCAACCGCATCGAAACCTCGGCCAAAGTGTACCTGGAGCAGGTTGACGGTGCGCCGTGGATTACCAAAATTAACCTCACCTGCCGGGCCGATGTGCCGGGCGTGGATCAAGCAACTTTTATGGAAAAAGTTGACGTCTCCAAAAAAGGTTGCCCGGTGTCCAAGGCGCTCGGCGCTGTCAAAGAAGTCAATGTTGACGCCGCGTTGGTTTAGCTAACATTCTTTGACTCACCAAAAACAGCTCGCGCCGGCGAGCTGTTTTTGGTTTTAAACCAGAACGGTCTCCCCATCCCCCTACCCCCTTCCCTGGGGAAGGGGGTGACTTGATTGAGGTTGTGCTTTTCGGCGGCAAAGCCGCCGAAAAGCACAACCAAAACATTATTCCCCCTCCCCGCAAACGGGGAGGGGGTGGGGGGAGGGGTAAACAAACCGCAATTTTAACTCCTGTCCGCCGCTAAACACGAGTGGAGGAGCACCCGGCCTCCTCAAGGGATTACAGTAACCGTTGCCAGGGGGATGGCATTATCCGCCACCGGCGCACCGTTGAAGGTGACCGGCTGGCGCTGGCCGGTTTGACCATCGTACATGCCCACCAAAAGCTGGTAAACGCCCGGCGGCGCATGCGCATCGATGGGGATGGCGTAGGTATCGGCCAGGGGGGCGACGGGCTGCCAGCGGCTGGTTGGCCACAAATTGTTGAGCGGCTGGTTATCGAGCTGGCCGTGCAGTTGAAAGTCCGGGCCGAGCAGTTGGGTAAACACGGTAAAATCCGGCTCGATGGGGGCATGCGCCGCCCAATGCAACGTGAGATGCAGCGTTTCTCCGGCCTTGAGTTCGGGGGAAGGCAGGTCGTAGCCGGTCAGCGTCATCGCCGGGCCAATTTGATAATCGGCGGCGTATTGGGGCGGGTTGTTCGGCAGCAGCCGGAAAACGCACCAATCGCACGGCATCTGGCGATAGGCGTAGGTTAAAGCCCAGCCCGGCGGAAACGCCGCCAGCTCCACCCGCGTCCCATCGGTTTCAAAATACGGTGCAAACAACTCGCCGTAGCGAGACATCATTTCCGGGGCGATAATCACAAAATCCACCCCGCGATTCACAAAATCGGTGGTCAGCGCCGAAATGCTGTCGGCGCGGGGAGGATAGCGCTTGAACGTAAGCCGGTCGGAGAAAGCCCACGTGGGCAGCGATTTGCCCGCCGGCCCCCAGGCCACCACACTCTGCGGCGGAGACTGGTCCACCAGCCAGGCCAGCGGCGTGGCTGCATCGGTGTTGAACTGGCGGTCAACCTCAAAAACGTTGGCAGCGAGCGCGGCGCGGGCCGGCTCAACAGTGGTCAGCGCCGCCCAGCGCAATTGCAGCAGCACCACTACGGTCACCGCCGCCAGCACGGCTCGTTTGGCCCACCGGCCGCGGCTCAGCACTGATTGGCCAATCTGGCCGGTGATGTGGGCCAGCCCCACAAAAATGAACGGGATCACCGGCAACATAAAACGCTGCCCCAGCGCCACTATCGGCACGTACCAGGCAAACAACACAAAAAATATGGCTACGGTCAGTAGCGTCAGGCAGGCGGCCCGGCCGTAACGGCGCAAATAGGTGCGGGTTGCCGGCCAAAAAACAAAGGGTAGCAGCGCCAAAAGCACCAACGTGTACCCACTGACCGGCGACAACAAAAATTCGTCCATTTTGAGGGTGCGGGTGGGCCACAAAGTTTTGATCAGAATGTTGCGCATGGCCCGCATACCGGCCCACTGGCGCTCAAAAATCTCCGCGGCCGAATGCGTTTGCAGATAGCTGGCCAGTGTAGGCAAATTGGCAGTGTCGTCGGGGTGCCAGTCGTTCCAGCTATCCATCCACATTTGATGGGTGATGGCGTAATTAAAAGTGGGGCTGCCGTAGTGAACCGAGTTATACAGCCACAACGGGCTGGCCACCAAAATGTAACCGCCCACAAAAAGCCACAGGCTTTTCGAGTGCAGCAGCCGCCCACGAAAAAACAGCACCGCAGTTGCCAGAAAAGCAAACACCAGCAGTTGCCCGCTGCCTTTGGCCAGATAGGCCAGCCCGGCCAGCAGCCCGGTCAGCAGCCAATAGCGGGGTCGCTGCGGCTCATCCAGCGCTTTGAGCATGGCAAACCAGGCCAAAATAAACAACAGCACCAGCAGCGACTCGGTGAGGGCGGTGGCGCTGTGAACAATAAATTCAACATTGATGCTGAGCAGATAGGCCGCCGCCAACCCGGTAAAGCGGTTAAAATAGCGGCCGGCCAGCAGATACAGCGCCACAATGGCCAGCACGCCAAAAGCCATGCTGATGAGCTTGGCCCAGGTAAAAAATGACCAGTCGCGGCGGGCGATCACCGCCAGTACCGCCGCGCATAGGGGGCTGCGCGTACCATCGGTCAGTTGGCCGTGCTCGCGCAAATCCAGGCTGAGCTGCAAAAACGCCCCCTGATCGCCGTCGCTGGAATTGGAGTTGGTGAGCATGCGGGCGTAGGTTTGGGTCATAAATCGACCCACCAGCAACAGCAGCGCCGCAATAATTAATAGCTCGCCCAGCTTTTTCAATTGCGATTGTTGAGCTTCGGTCAGAGTCATAAGGATTGGGACACGCGGCTATTATCGCCGGCGGCGATACCAAAACTGATAACCCACAAACCCGGCGATAATCACCATCGCCAGCAGCCCCCAGGGAATGTCGCTCCACGAAAACGAGGCAGCCGGGCGCGCCGATGATGGCGTCGGCGGCGGTTCCGGGGTGCCGTGGGCGGCCAGCAGCGCCGCCGACGTGGCCTGATATTCTGAGGTGGGCGAAGGGGCCAGCGTGGGCTGTTCCAAAACCACCGGGGCCGGCGTGGGCGTGGGCGCCGGGGTGTGGGTTGGCCCCGGCGTGGGCGTGGGCGTGCCCAGGCCAAAAATCGGCACACCGTTTTTATCGCCGGTAAAGCGCACAAATTCGGCGGCCACCCAGCCCAAATCGCCGCCAAACTCAATTTGCCACCAGTTGCCATCTTCACTGATGGCCAGCACATCGGCGGTTTCACCCAAATACATCCCGCCCATAAGTTCGCCATCAGTGTTGGGTTGGGCCCGCACGTTAATGGCGTCCAGCGCCTCCACAGAGCCGGCGATAACCGGCACGGTTGGCGTTGGCGAAGGGGAAGGCGTGGGTGTGGCGTTGGGCGCAACCGGGCGCACCACCGGCAGGCCGGCCGCGTTACCGCTGAACTTGACCACGGCGACGGCCACCCAGGCCGTGCCGTCTTTGGCGGCGGGGTAATCAACCTGCCACCATTCGCCGGTTTCATCTTTGCCGATGACCGTAACCACGCTGTTTTCATTCAGCCGGCCGAGCAGTTCAAAATTGAGGCCGGGGCCGCTGCGTACGTTCACCCCGCCCGCCGGCACGGAAATCGAGGCCGGTTGGGGGGTGGGGCTGGCCGTGGCCACCGGCGCGGCCTCCACTTCGACCACCGGCACGGCAGCGGCATCGCCCACAAATTCAACCACTTCGGCGGCCACCCAGGCCGGGCCGGAGTCAAAATCAATCTGCCACCAGTCGCCGGCGGCATTTTTCCCGAGCACTCGCGCCTGTTTGCCCTCGGGCAGGCGGCCGGCGATATCCGCTGAGGTGGCCGGGGCGCTGCGTGCGTTGGTGATGCCGCTGGTTTGAATGTACGGTGGTTCCAGCGCCGGGGCTGGGGTTTCATCGGCCTGGGCGGCGGGGAGTTCCTGCGCTCCCAGAGGCGGGATGGCTGCCGCCGGAGCCGCGCCCTTTAGCCCGGTTGTCAGTTCGCGGGCAATATCCAGATACAAATTGCCGTAGCTGGCGCTCGGCTCAATCTGCGTGCCTTCCGGCCACTCGTTAAAACTGGTAATGATGACCATATCCGGCCGGCTGGCGATTGCGCCCTGCCATGTTTCACGGAAGAAGTCGCCGTTGCGGCGCGGCACGGCAAAAGCGTTGGCGCGGGGCAAATTTGTGTCATCGTAACCGGGCATGGCCGTGGCAATCCACAGCCGGGCCACGCCGTTATCGGCAGCGTAGGCTCGCACCCGGTCGCCCCAGGTGGCCAGTTGGCCGGCCGGCGAGTCGGCCCAGGCAATGCTGTACAGGTGATGGCCGTCGAACACGGCCTGATAGCTCAAATCAGTGCCTTCGGCAATCCACAGCGTGCTGCGGCCGGGGTCAACCTGATCGCGGATGGCCTGCCACTCGGCTACCGAAAACCGCTGCTGCCGCCAAAAAAAGATGACCGGCTGGCCCAGGTAGCGAAAATAAGCCGGATGCTGCACGTGGGTGCTGAGCAGGGTAGACAGGGCAGCAGTCACCGCGCCGGCATCGGCAAAGAACGGGCCGCTAACCTCAACGCTGACGGCGGCCTGCAGGCCGCGGCTCTGCGCTTTGTCGAGCAGCAGCCGAAAGTTGGTTTCGGTCTGGTTGTTTTCTACCTGCGGACCGTACCAGCTCTGCACCAGCGCGTCGATGCCTGCCCCGGCGGCCTCGGCCACGTGACGCTCGATGGTGGCCGGATCCGCGGAGTTGTAGGGCACAGCCGGCTGGTCAACCGACTGGCCGGAGGCCCAGGTGTTTTGGTCGAACCAGGCGTAGTAAAAGGCCAGCACTGGCGGCGTGCTTTGAGCCGCAGCAACAGGCGCGCTGACCATACTGGCCAGCATCAGCAGCAACGATAGCAGGATTAATCTCATTAAAGTTCACTCCAAACGTGAAAGTATTACGGAGCCGTCACTTCGACAGTGGCCAGCGGCACAGCATCGTTGGGCCACTCGCGGCCAGCCGCGTCAACGGCGGGCAGGCGCTGGCCGCTGGCCGGCTGGTACATCCCCCCGATGAGCTGGTAGCTGTTGGCCGGCATGTCCGGCGGCAACGGAATGTCGATAGCCGCCGCCAGTTTTTGGCCGGCGCGCCAGCGGCTGGTGGGCCAAAACGGCGCGGCGTCCTGCTGGGCGTAAAGCTGGCCATCCGGGCCGATGAGTTGGGCAAAAACCACAACATCCTCCAGCATGTCCTGCCGGGCCTGCCAGTGCAGCGTGATCGCCACCGACTGGCCGGCGGCGATCTGCTTTTGCGGCAGATCAAACCCGGTCAGTTCAATCTGCTCCGCCAGCAAAGTTTGTAGCGATTGCTGCGGTGGGGCGTTATCGGCAATGCGCCACAAATACCAGAAGCCGGGCACGGCCAGCGTCAACTCCCAATTGGGCGGCAGTTGATTCAGCCAGTCGCTGCCACTAGCCGGCTGGCCCAAAACAGCGGCTGCTCCGGCATTGAGTGTGGCTGCATCGAGCAACACAAAATCGGCGTTAGCCAGATTGGCGGGATCGAATGGCGTGAATCGGGCCGCACCGGTCGCATCACCGGGAGCGGGCAGGCTGGCGGCAATCACCGGCGCGGTAATCCCGCTGCGCTGGGCCCACCATTCGGCCAGCGCCGGCGCCGAAAGCCACTGCACCACGTCTATGCTGGCCTGACCCCCGGGCTTGGTAAAACTGGCCCGCTCGCGCCCCTGAATAAAAAGCTCCGGGTTGGTTTCCAGCTCGTTCAGCCCCTTTTCGCGGGCAGAATTGAGAATGAGATACGTGGGCTGCTGCATGGCCCAGTTGTTGAGCTTCTGCAACGCCTGCCCACCAAACGGATCGTACTCTACCACCTCAACATTGGGCGGGGCATCGAAATAATATTTTAACCCCTGCTGCACCAAAAACGAATGATCGTTGATGGCCAAATACAGGTGCGGCGTGGTTTTGCCCTGCTCGGTCACAAAAGCGGCGGCTTCGGCCAGGCCGTACGCATTGGGCCAGCCTTCAATGTATTGCCGCCTTTCCTCCGGGTGCAGGGCGGCGCGGGGGGGATCCACCAGCAGCCAAAAACTCATTTGCAGCGATGGCAGCAGCGCCAGCAGCAACAGCGGCGCAAAGGCAAACCTGCCCCACGAAAATTCGGCCAGCCAGCGCCGGGCCTCGTCCAGCGCGACCGCCGCCAGCAACAGCAGCGGCGGCACCACCGGCAGCAGGTAGCGCGGATACCAGATGTCCGAAGCGACAATAAATGCCGTTGGAATGATCAGCAACGGCGCAAACAAAAGCAGCCCGGCCCAACGGCGAACCAGCACCAGCACCGCCCCCAGCAGCCCGAACGCAACCAGCGGCAGGGTGACCAGATTGGTTAGCCAACTCAGCGCGTTTTGCGCGTTCAGCAGGATATGCGCCCCATCGGCTGTGCCGGGTGTGGCCACGTGCGGCAAAATAATAGATAACGCCGTGGCATTGACCGCCAGCAGCAGCGTGAGCGGCCCGAACGCGGCCAGCCCGTATATTAGTGCCAGCACGCCAATTAATCGCCGCGACCGGCCGGGCCAAAAAAGCAGCAGCACTGCTGCCGGCACCAGCAAATTGTACAGGCCGGGCGTTTTGGTGAGGCTGGCCAGAGCGATAACCAGTCCGGCCGCCGTCGCCCAGCGCAGTTGCCGCCGCCGAATAGCCCACAGGCTGAAAACCATCACCCACGCCGTCAGGCCGGTGAGCAGGGCATCAGAGAGCGCCAGCCGGTCGTACAACACCACAAACGGTGTTATTAAATAAAGCAGCGCGGCCAGCACACCGACACTCCGCCGGCCAAAAAGCTCAACGCCGAGCGCGTAACATCCCAAACCGGCGGCCAGGCCCATCAGTGTTGAGGCAAAGCGGCCAATCCACAGCGGGGAAGCCGGCAGCCAGTAAAACGCGGCGATCAGCCACAGGTGAGTCCACTTTAATTCGTTTTCCAGCCCCACCAGCCAATGCCCCTCGTTGACCAACTGGCCGGCGTATTGCAGGTAGACCAGTTCGTCAAAATGAGCCGGCAACAGGGTGAGGTTGACCAGCCGGGTGAGCAGGTAAAGGGCCGCGTATCCGGCGGCAAATATCAGGCTGAAGTTTTTGGTTTCCAACCAGCTTGGTTGTTGCTTAATCATATGTTTATGGCGTGCTGCCAATCTCAATTGAATATGGCAGCACCAACTCATCGGCGGTGTTGCCGGCGAGCGGCAGACGCTGGCCGGTGATTTCATTATACAGCCCCACCGCCAGCCGGTATTCGCCCGGCGGCAGCGCTCCCGGCGGCAGGGTAAAGGTGTAGCCATCGGCCACGACTTCACCAAGTAGCCAACCGGTGGTGGGCGCCTGCCCGGCCTGTGGGATCTGGTCTTGCTGAGTCACAATTTCGCCGCCCGGGTTGAGCACGTGGACAAACACTTTGTAACTTTGTGACAGCGAGGCCAGCGCCTGCCAGACCAGCGTCAGCGATAAATGATCTGCCGCCGGAGTAACATCGAAACCTAGCAGTTTGATCTGCCCGCCGAACGTTTCGTCCAGCGGGTGTTGCAGGCTGGCCGGCGGAGAAAACACGCGGGGACGGCCAGCGTTGACCACCACCGGACCAATTGTAGCGGAAACATCGCCGGCCGGCGAGACAAGCTGCAACTGGTAATCGCCCGGCGGGGTATCGGCCGGGAGTTGCACCGGCAGCCATTGCTGCACCGCTTCGGTGGGCCGCCAACGGCCGGTGGGATAACTGTCGCTGCCCACCGGAATATCATCGAGCAAAGTTACCTGCGCCGGGCCGGCCAGCCGCAGGTTGAACGCAGCGTCGTCCGGCTGAGGACCATCGGCCTGCCAGGCCAGCCCCAGCTCAAAACGGTCGCCGGGCTGGAGTGAGACCGGCAGGTTGCTACTGCCGGCCAGCAGCAGCCCATCGCGCCAGCGAATGTTGAGCGGGTTGGCCGCGGTTAACTGCGGCACGGTTAGCGCGGGCGCAACCGCCAATTGGGCGACGCCGGCAGCGCCGGGCGTAATAGACGACGGTTGATCGGGCGGGATAGTGGCGGCGGTGGCCGGGTTGTACAGCAGCACTTCCAACTGGTAGTCACCGGGCGGCGTGCCCGCTTCGAGCGGCAGCAGGTAGTAATCCTGCACCTGCGCGCCGGGTTCCCAAAAGCTGGCCGGACGCTGGTGGACGTTGATCAACGGCCGGTCGGCCTGGGCCACAATGTGGCCCGTGGGTGAAGTGAGCCGGACGCTGGCCTGATAATCGCCGGTAACCGGGGCAACCACCTGCCAGCGCAACACCACCCAGGCCGTTTCACCGGAGGGCAGCGGCTGCACGGCATCGGGCTGCGGACTGGCCGCCTGACCAAAGGCGACGTCTGTCAATTTGAGCTGGCCGCCAAAAATTGTTTCCACCGGCTGCCACTGGCTGGCCGGTTGAAAATTGACGCCGGTTGAAGTGAAACGGTAGGTATCGAGGCGGTAGGGATAATCGGGGCTGATATACGTTTTTTCCAGCGTGCCATATTTGGCCAGCAAAAACGGAAAGACGTTTTTTAAATCGGCCTGCCACTCCTGGCCGCTGCCCACCCGAACAAGAATGACGCGGCTGGCCTGCCGCGCCGCGGCGGTCAGTTCATCGAACATCGTCTGCTCATCCACCGGGATGAAGGCGCGGGGCGGCAGCCCGGCGTAACTGGTAAACCCGTACAGCCGATAGTAGCGCCGCACAATGTTGCGTACATCGAGCGGAAAGAGCCACAACTCGTCGGGCTGGCTGTCGGCCAGCATTTTTTGGCCGATGTCGTGGTACATCAACACATCCTGATACAGCGAATGGTCCGGCCCCCAGCGCAAAAAGTAATCGCGATAGGTAACCGCACCGACCAGCGCATACACCAGCAGCGGGATGACCACCACCCCGGCGCGCACCGCCCACGGCCGGCTGCGCCAGCGTTTGAGCAGCCAATCGCTCGCTGCCAGCCAGGCGATGGCCGGAAACAGGTACAACACCGGCCCGATGCCAACGGCCCGTTTAAAGGCCGGAATCCGGTCGGTAACCAGAAACGATGGCAGTATCAGGGCGACAAGCCAGACCAGCGCGAACAAATAGGGCGGCCGGCGCAAACGATACGCAGCCAGTACCGTCCCCGCCAGCAGGGCGACAAACAGCAGCGGGTCGAGCATAGGCCGGCCGGGGATATTGTACAGCGGGTCCTCGTCGCCGCGCCACACCAATCCAGCCAGATTCCCGGCGATGCTGCGCCAAACGGTGCCCAGCAGCCCGCTCTGGCTAAGCTCCGGGTTGAGCACCGACACCTGATTGGTGCGGTAAAAAAACTGCTCCGGCCCAATGAAAATAAAATAGTAGGCCAGCGGGGCCACCACCAACGCGGCCACACTGCCCAACCACAGCCACGAGCGCCAATGGATGCGCCACAGCGCCGCGGCAGGCTGACCCTGCCACCAGCGGATGACGCCATCAAGCGCCAGAAAAACGATAATCGCCACCGGAATAAAGCGGGCCGAGGGGTAGGTGTACAGACTGCCGCCCAAAAACAGGCCGGACAGGATAAATTCGCGGCGGCGGCCGGTGTTGAAACCGCGCCACATAAAATAGAAACAGAGGGCCAGCAACAGCGGCAGCAGGGTGTGCCGCCGGCCCATTCTGATATGCAGCACCTGCCAAAAACTAACCGCCAACCCCAAACTGGTCAGCGCCGCCAGCCAGCGGGCCTGCTGCGGCAGTTCGCGACGGAACATTTCCCGGATAAGTAAATAGGTTGCGCCAACGGTGAGTACCCCGGAGGTGGCGGCAATGAGGCGCAACACAATATCCTGGGGGCCAACCAGCCAAAAACCGGCCATCACCAAATAGGCAAACAGCAGTTCGCGGCCGTTGTTGAGCGTAGAAAAAACGCGCAAACCGTGAGCCATCATATCCAGCGCGTCGGCGCTTTCGGCCCACTCATCAAATTCAAACTCGGCCGGAATCATGGTGAGTTGGTAAAAACGAAAGAAGACCGCGATGAGCAGGACTAACGCCAGAATAAACCATTCCGAGGTCAGTACAGTCCACCAGCGGTCCCGACCGTGCCGTACCAGATTCGATTCGGTGGGATAAAGTGACAACAGGCAATCCTTTAGTTGAAAACGGACATAGCGTATCGTTGTTGAGGGGTTTTGTCAAATTGGTTAAGAATGGGCCGGAGGCAAAGTTTCGGCGCGGGCGCCCATTAATTAGCGGGCGGCAGGTCGATTACAGCCGCGTTTTCGCCGCTGGCATCATTGATCACCGGCACCCGCTCCAGATTTTGCGGATTGTACAACCCCACAAAAATGTGATACGGCCCCTGACTCAAATCGGCCGGCAGCGACAATTCGGCGGTGTCGCGCAGCCACTCGTTAGTTTTGACGAGCGTCTGCCATTCGCCCAAAGTGAACAACCCTTCGTAGAAAAAGTGATCGGCCTGAGCCACAACCTGATTATCGCGGTCCCGAAGCTGCACAAACACTTTGGGCATCGCCGCCACCTGCGGCATTTCGACAGCCGGCCGCCAATACAGCGCCACCGGCAGAATTCCAGCGGAGCCAATATTGGCCAGATCGACACTGTACCCCTGCAAATAAATCAGGTTGGCAAAGTTGACATCGAGCGGCGCGGCCGGGTCTTTGGGTACCGGGACCGGGTGCGGGGTGCGCCGAAAAATGTAAATTTGCCCACTGCGCTGAGCAATGTCCATTTGGGCGAAAATCTGCTGGGTAAAAAACGTGTCGTAACGTTTGTAGAGGCGGGCATCATCTACCACAAACCACAACTGTGGTTCCCGGGCCAGCACCCGGTTAAACTCATCAACCGAGCCGACAAACTGGCCGCCGACATAGCGGTCAACCACAGCATCTTCTGAGTCTTCGCTATTATCCTCGTGCAAAACCTTGGCCGAAACCTGATTGGCGTAATAATCTGACTGCCCGGCAAACAAATAGGCCGCCGCCGGGTGAATGGTCATAATTTTATCGCCGGGCTGTAGCTGCTGGCGCACATATTTAAATGCGGTGTTGTAATCGCCGGTGCCCTGCACAAAGGCCTTGGACCAGTCATCGCTGGCCCACCAGAGCGTCAGCACCAGCGCGCCGAGCAGCGGCACGGCGGTTTTGGCCCAGGTTTTGGCCGTTGGCCACGGTAACAGTTTTGCCGCCAGGCGGCTCAATCCGCTCAGAAAATAAGCCGCGCCGGCCGCACCAACCAGCCAATATGCCGGGACAACCGTAATAAACAGATAGCGTGCTTTTTGCCAGGCACTGCTAAACAGCAGAGCCTGCTCGGTAATGGCCAGCGCGATGAACAGCGCCAAAAACAAAACGGCAATATCGGCAAATTGGAGTTGCCGCCGGAGCGCTCGATAACACGCCACGCCCATCGCCAGCGCAATAAAGGGCAAAATCCAGCTATAATCGGGGTCTTTAAAATAATCGAGCAGGCTGTCATACCGGCTCAAGTTCAGCCCGGGGTCAAGAATGCCCCGCAAAAATTCCAGCCCAAACGGGGCCGGCGTGGTAGCGGTAACATCCTGATACGAGACCGTACTGCTGATTTGCCCCTGGGCCACAAGTAACATCACCCCGCCCAAAATAACCGCAGCGGCAATAATTTCCAGCCAGATTCGTTTGTACAGAAACCAGGTGCGGTGATAAACCCCCGTAAAAAACAGCAACGACAGCAGCAGCGGCGGAAGTATCAGCAGCGTGACCGTGTGCGAGAGCAGCGTTGTAGCCAGAATAATGAGGAACAGGTATCGGCCTTTGGGGCTGGGGCGGTGCAGCGTGTTTTGCAGCAAAAACAACAGGCTGAGCAGTACAAAAAAATTTGCCAGCATGTACATGCGCGCCCGCCCGCTCCAGACAATGGCCAGGCCGTCAAAGGTGATGAGTGCCGCGGCCAGCAGCCCGGCCAGGCGCGAATTGAACAGGCGGCGGGCCGCCGCGTAATAGGCCGGGATGGCCAGCGTGCCCACCAGCACCGACGGCCAGCGCGCGGTTGTTTCGGTAAAACCGACCAGCGCCACAAATATGCCGGAAATGTAAGAAAAAAGCAGGCCGTGGTCATAAAACAGCCCGGAGGGAAGAATCGGAGCGCCTTTTTGGGCCACCATCACCGCCGCCAGCATGGTGATAAATTCATCGATGTGGTACAGGTTGCCCAGCCAAAAGCCTGTTCTAACGCCAAAACCCACAATCAGCAGCAGGACAGCTAACAGTTCAAATCGAATTTTATGTAATCTTTGCAGCCAAGCCATGGGCCGTATTATATTGCGGTTGAGAGGGTTCCGCCAATTGAACAGGGTAACGAGCAACCGTGAAATCACCTGATTTTGGCAAAATACAAATTGCCAGTAAACTAATATTTTATTTAACCTGGATACCGGCACACTATGCGCATCAAACAATTCAGCCGATTTGAACTGAAATACATTTTAACCCGCGAACAGCAGGATTTTTTTGCCAGCATCCTGCCCGAATATATTGAACCAGACAGCAGCGGTGACAAATACGGGCGCTATTCTATTACCAGCCTGTACTACGACACCGACGACTACCAGGCCTACTGGGACAAAATTGAAGGGCATAAATTTCGGCGCAAGGTGCGGGTGCGAATCTACGGCAACCCGACTGCCACCCCCGAAACCCTGTGCTTTGCCGAAATCAAGCAGCGCATTAACAAAACGCTGCAAAAAAAGCGGGTGTACATCAGCTACGCTTCCGCCGAAGCATTGTGCGGGGCCAGCGACGACATCCCGGAAGAGACCGGAATGTCGGGGGTTGACCTTGAAACCGTGAGCGAAATCCGCTACCTGCAATCGACGCTGCAACTGCGGCCGGCGGCGGTGGTGAGCTACGACCGGATGGCGTTTGAGGGCAGTGAATACGACGACGGCTTGCGAATTACTTTTGACACCAACCTCAAAGGCCGCACCCACGATTTAACTCTGCTGGGCACCGACAACAGCGAGAATAAATTTTTTATCCCGCCCGAATGGTGCATTATGGAAATCAAGGTCAATTACCGGATACCGTACTGGCTCACCGAGATGATTGGCAAATATCGTTTTACGCTGCGCCGGGTGAGCAAATACTGCGCGGCGCTGGAAACGTGCAAGTCGCTGCTGCAAACCCAGCGGGTGAGATATTAGGTTGTCAACAAAAATGTGGCGTTTGTGCTATAATTTAAACGTACCGCTGTACAAAAACGCGCGATCGTGCTAAAATTTGGTAGACTTATGTAAAGAGGTAGCCGCCAATGCCAACGATCCAAGATGGAAGAAACGCAATAGAACAGGGGAATCCCCAGCAGGCCCGGCTTATCTTCGAAGCGATTCTGCAGGAAAACAAGCGCAACGAAGAGGCGTGGTTGGGGCTGGCCGAGGTGTTGACCGATAACGAGGACAAACGCATCTGCTATGAAAATGCCCTCAAGATCAACAAAAACAACCGCGCCGCCCGAGAAGGCCTGCGCAATCTGGAGCCGCAGGCCAATCCCTTTGTCCAGGCGCTGCAACCGGTTAAAGAAGAATCGGAAGACGACGAGTTTGACGATGACTTTGACGAAGCCGACGAAACGATGGTGACCAACCGGCCCGCCATTGATTTTGAGGCAGACACCGGCACCGGCCCGGCGACGCCGGTACTGGTAGCGCTGGGGCTGGCGCTGTCGGTGGTGGTGTTTGCCCTGGGCAGCGGCGTGGTTTACATGTTGCTCTCCTCGCTGGCCGGTGGCTAGAATGCTCCCGGATTTCCGCTTACGACAACGAGAATACCTGTTAGAAATCAGCCGGGCTATGAGCGCCCGGCTTGATTTATCTTCGCTGCTGGAGTTAACGCTCAAAAGCGCGGTGGAGATTGTGGCCGGCCAGGCCGGGTTGATCACACTGCGGCGCGACGACGGCGAAATGGTGCCGTGGGCCAGCATTGGGCTGCCAATCCGCGCGGTGCCGCTGTTTGAACCCCTCTGGCGTGATTTGGGCAAAGACACAGAAACCGACGCCGCGGCCGACATTTCGCTGCGGCTGGCGCTGGCTTCGCGCGCGGCCGGGGTGCAAATGCGCCAGGTGGTCAGCCTGCCGCTGCAAATTGGCGATGAACTGATCGGCTTTATTTTTATTTTCCGCACTCGCGGCGCGGCCTTTAGCCCCAACGACCGCCACGTGCTGGCCGCTTTTGCCGACCAGGCCGCCGTGGCCGTCCACAACGCCCGGCTGTACCAGCAGGTGAGCGCCGAACGCGAACGGCTCAACGCCATCATTGAAAACAGCGGCGACGGGGTGATGATCATCAACCCCTACCGCATCATTCAAACCTGGAACAAGGCGCTGGTCAACCTGACCGGCATCTCTGCCGAAGAGGCCATTGGCCGGCCCTGCTACGAAGTGCTGGACTTGCGAACCAAGCAGGGCGGCAGCGTGTGCCACACCACCTGCCCGCTGGTCCATCCGCCGGAAGATGGCCGCCTCTACGCAGAAGGGCTGCACCACCGCGCCGATGGGCTGGCCATTACCCTGGCCGATAATTATTCGCCGCAAACCAACAACGAGGGCAAAGTGACCCAGTTTGTGGCCAATGTTCGTGATATGACCCGCCTGCGTGAAGCCGAGGAACTCAAACAAACTCTGCTGTCGGTGATTTCCCACGAGCTTAAAACGCCGGTGAGCATCATCAAAGGCTACGCCGGCACCCTGGCCCGCGAAGACGCCAACTGGGACAAAGCCACGCTGGCCGACGGGCTGGCGGTGATTGAAGAAGAAGCCGACCGGCTGGATCACCTGATTACCAACCTGCTGGAAGCCAGCCAGCTTCAGGCGGGCGGAGTAAAGCTCAAGCTCAGCCTGCTCAGTTTGGAAGATATGGTGCGCACGTCGGTGGAAAAGCTGCAAGCCACCACAGAAAAGCACACCATCAAAGTTAGCTTTCCGGCCAATTTCCCGCCGATTCAAGCCGACCACGAACGGCTGCGCGAAGTGGTGACCAATTTACTGGGCAACGCCATCAAATACAGCCCCGGCGGCGGAGCCATTGAGGTGGGCGGCCGGTTGGGGCCGGCCAATACGGTGCGGCTGTTTGTAAAAGATGAGGGGATTGGCATTCCGCCGGCCGAGCAGGAGCGGATTTTTGAGCGGTTTCATCGGGTTGACAACCGGTTGGCCCGGCAAACGCCCGGCACGGGGTTGGGCCTGTTTTTGGTGAAAGCCGTGGTTGAGGCTCACAACGGCAAAGTGTGGGTTGACAGCGCGCCGGGCAAAGGCTCTACCTTTTGGGTGGAATTGCCGGTGGGGCAGTAATATATTCTCCGGCCTCTTCTTCACGCCAGAGCAGCACCGCGGTTGTTCCCAGCCCCAGCACCAGCCAGTACAAACAGGCAATGTGAATAAAGGTGAGGTTCAAATAAAAGTGATCGAACACGCCGCCGATCATGGCCCCTAAAATGGCCGCGCCGTAGGCCAGCAGCGGCCCTTCGAGCCGGTGGCCGCGCGGCAGCCGCCGAAATGTGGCTCCCACCAGCAGCAGGTAACTCACCCCAATCAGAGCGTACAGCCCGGCCCCCACCAGCCCAATTTGCTGGGCCAGCAGCAAATACACGCTCGATACCCCAACGTACACGTCAATATCCGGCGTGCCAAAAAAACCCACCCCGGTCAGCGGGTAGCGGCCGATCAAATTGAGCGCGTCTTTGTACTCGCCAAAACGCATTTGCGTGGCCAAATCCTCGCCGCGAATACCTTCGATGAAGCGCTGCACGTACAACTGCGTTTGCGGCAAAATCACCACCAGCGCCGCCACCGCCACCATCACCCAAATTAGTTTGCGGTATCGCAGCAGGCTGATAACACCCAGCCCGGCCACCACGCCCAGCAGCGAACCGCGTGAAAAGGTGAGGTACAGCGTGCCCAGCATCAAACCAGAAATGAGCAGCAAATAGGGGCGGGCAATCACCGGTTTAGCCGCAAACAGGTGCGAGACAGCGATAATGGTTAAAAAAACCATCAGCCCGCCCAGCGCGTTGGGGTCAACCGAAGTGGCAATGGCCCGCATCGGCTGGGTAGGGTCGTCCTCAATGTAGCGCAAAATGCCTTCGGTTGGGTACTGAAACACCCGCAACAGCGACAACATCTGCACCGTCCAATCGCCGGGGATTACGTAAAAAACAATGCCCAGCAGCGCTGTGCCCGCGCCGGCCAAAATGATAGCCCGCGAAAGCTGCTCAAGTTGGGCCACGGTGCGCACCTGATTGATCACTAAAAAGAAAAGGCTGATTGCCAGCAGGATTTCGGCAAAGTTGCGGGCCACGGTGATGTTCAACCCGCCGTAACGCAGGCCAAAAATAAAAATAAAAAGCGACCAGCCCCCAAAGGCAAACACCAGCCCGCCCAGCGGCGAGGTAATAAATGTGTGCTGTTTGCCGGTGATCAGCCGCAGCAGCCACACCGCAAAAATAGCGCCCAGCGCCAAATCGATGAAAGTGGGCCGAAAGCCGAGTTTGAACGGCAGCGCGCCGTAAGGCAACAGCGCAATCAGGGCGATGAGCGCCGTTAGCCCCACCTGGGTACTGCGCAGCATCAGCAGGGCGATGACCAGCCCGCCCACCAGCCCAATGGCCAGAATGGGGCCTAACCCGCCAAAGAGCGCGCCGGCCAGCACGCCGGCCAGCACAACCACAAAAATCACACCGGCCAGCGCCACACGCGGGTCATCGGCGGTTATCCAGTTTCGTAAGCGATCAAGCGCAATATTTTGCATGGGTTTCACAATAAAATGTTGCGTGTTGCGTGTTCCGTATTGAGTGAAATACGGAACACGCAACACGCAACAGTCAAAACTACCTAAGCCTCAAATCCCGGCGTAAATTATTTCTGAATGACTATAATCACCAGTTGCTACTGCCGGGCGCGGCGAAGGTCGGGTGACGTTTTCAAAATACCGGTCACCGTTTGCTTCACCCGCATCTCGCGTTCATCAAACTCTTTGGGAATCACCAGCAGGATATTGGTGCCGTGCCCAACCACCGAGTCGATGGTAAACTCGCCGCCAATGGCCTCGGAACGTTCGCGCAGGTTGAGCATGCCCAAACTGCCGCGATTTTCGTAGCCGTCCATCACTTCGTCAACATCAAAGCCACTGCCGTCATCCATAATCTGCACCGAAATATCCTTTTCGGTTTCTTTTAGCCGCACCTCAATAACGTTGGCATTGGCATGTTTGATGGCGTTGTTGACGGTTTCCTGCACAATGGCAAAAATGGTGGCCTCGATTTTGCCGTCCTGCCGCGAAATATCGCCGTTGGGGTTGATGGTATCAATTTCAAGTTTGAGCCGGGTTTTGGGGCCGGCATCTTTTTGGCGACGGTCCAGAAACACTTGCAGCGCCGCGCCCAACCCCTGTGTTTCCAGCACCAGCGGGCGCAACTCAAACAGCAGAGTCCGCATCTGGTGGCTGGCCCGCGAGGCCAATTCCTGCATTTCGGTGATGGTTGGCGGCAGCAGCGACGGGTCTTTGCTGAGCGCCTTTTGGGCAAAATCCAGATTCATCATAATGGCGGCCACCAACTGGGTGGGGCCATCGTGCAGATCGCTGGCCAGCCGGCGGCGGGCGTCCTGTTCGGCCTGAATGCTGCGTTCGTGTTCGCCCTGCAAGCTTTCGTACAGGCGCGCGTTTTCAATGGCAATGGCCGCGTATGAGGCAATCGAACCGAGCAGGTCAACATCGTGCTGGGTAAAGCCGCCGGTTTTTTTGTTGAGCACCTGCAGCACGCCCACAATCTGCTCCTGCAGAACCAGCGGCACGCACAAAATATTGCGGGTGTCAAACTGCGTTTTTTCATCGACATCTTTAAAGTGGCGGCTGTCTTGCTTAACATCCTGAATAACCAGCGGCTTGCCGGTTTCGGCCACCTCGCCGGCAATGCCCTGCCCTTTAGGCACGCGGAACGGTTTAACCTCTTTGGCCTTTTCACCGAGCGCCACCTGAAACACCAGATCGCCGGTTTCCGGATCGGTCAGCAGCAGCGAGCCGGCCTCCACGGCCAGCAGCTCATCCACCTGCTCCATCACCGCGGTGAGAACCTTGTCAAGGTGCAGGGTAGAGGAGAGGGTGCGGCCAACTTCGTTGAGAAAGCGCATGTCCTCGGCCTGACGCTGGGCAATATCTTTAAGGCGGGCCATATCGGTGGCGCGGCGCTGGCTGCTTTCGTACAGGCGGGCGTTGCGGATGGCAATTGAAGCCTGGGTGCCAATGGCCGATAACAGCCACAGGTGATGGTTGGTGTAGGCGTGAGGCTTCTCGCTCCAGATCATGATCACGCCCTGCGAGGTTTCGCCGGCCTGCACCGGGTTGATGATGGGCACGCCCAGCCAGGATTGCGCTTTAACGCTGGTGTAGGCCCGGCTGATTTCAAAGGGTTTGCCAAAGGCCACAATATCGCCTACCGATAGCGGCTCGTCGCTGGTGAGGACCGTGATGGCCAATCCGGGTTCGCCGGACAGTTTAACCGAAAACGGCCGCAGGGTCTGGCGGTTGCTCAGCACCAGCATAAAAATAAGCTCGTCTTTTTTGGAGTCGCGGATGGCCAGGGCAAAGTTAGAGGTATCTACCAGGCGGCTGCACTCTTTGTACACCGCCCACAGCACCTCTTTGGAATTGAGGCTGGAGTTAAGCACCACCCCGACATTGTACAGCGCGGTGATTTCTTTTAATTCCTGAGCCAGCTTTTCGGCCGCCTGCTCATCGCTGCTGTTGCCGATTTCTTCGGCCGCTTCAAACATATCCAGGGGCCACATTTTTGATTTTTGCAGGCCGGACTGCGGTTCTTTGTCTGCCACGTGTTGAGCTGTCCTGTGTAATGTGTTGAGATTATAGCATAACTTTACAGGATTGATAATAGCTCGACACCCCCGGTTAAATCAGCGACAACAACACCTCGTTTTGATCAACGGTGTCGCCTGGTTTAACGCGCACCAGGTGAACCACGCCATCGCGCGGCGCTTTGAACTCGTTTTGCATTTTCATCGATTCCAGCACCAGCACAATATCGTCTTTAACCACGCGCTGGCCCTGCTTCACCGTTACGTCTACCACCACGCCCGGCATGGGCGCTTTGATGTGGATTTCGCCGGATTCCAGGGTGGGGCCGCGTTTAACGCTGGCCAGCAGGCGAGAGCGTTCGTCCTCAACTTCTACGTGGTAAATCTCGCCGCTCACCTGTACCTCAAAAAAGCCGTCGCCCTCATTCATACGGATATCGTGCGACTCGCCCTCAATGAGCATGGAATACATGGTGGTGTCTTCCATTTTTTGCATATCAACATTGATCACTTCGCCATCAACGGTGATCTCGCCGGACTGGTTAATATCGATGACGAACTGCTGGCCGCCGATTTTGGTTACGTATTTCATCGCGTGTGCCTCGTATCTATTGGAATCATCAGCGCAGCCGCCGATCCAGCGCCTCGCGCCGGCCGTACAGCCGCCACGGGCTGGGTCCGCCCTCGTGCAGCAATATGGCGCGCCGGTTGCGCTGGTGGGCCATCAGCGTGGCTGCCACAGCGGCAATTTTGGCATTGGCCGAGCTGGGGGTCTGGTTAAAGGAAAAGTGTTGTTCCAAAAAGGTGGTATCAATTTGGCCGGCCTGGTAACGGGTGGAGTTCATCAACTGAATGTGCAGCGGCAGCACCGTGGCCACGCCGGTAATGCGAAACTCATCGAGCGCGCGGCGCATGCGCAAAATGGCCTCGCCGCGGGATTCGCCCAGCACAATCAACTTGGCCATCAGCGAATCGTAGTAGGGCGTAATTTCTGAGCCAAAGTAAATGCCGCTGTCAATGCGCACGCCGGGGCCGGTGGGCGTGGTCAGGCCGATAACCCGGCCAATGGAGGGCATAAAATTGTTGGCCGGGTCTTCGGCCAAAATGCGGCACTCCATGGCCCAGCCCTTTACGTGAATGTCTTTTTGGCTGTAGCGCAGCCGCCGGCCCGAGGCCACCCGCAGCATTTCTTTGACAATGTCTACCCCGGTGACCATTTCGGTAACGGGGTGTTCTACCTGCAAGCGGGTGTTCATTTCCAAAAAATAGAAGTTGCGGTCTTTGTCGAGCACAAATTCCATTGTGCCGGCAGAATAGTAATTGACCGCTTTGGCGGCGTTGACTGCAATCTGCCCCATCTTCTGGCGCAGTTCTTCATCCACCACAGACGAGGGCGCTTCTTCGATGAGCTTTTGGTGCCGCCGCTGGATGGAGCATTCACGCTCGCCCAGATGGATGACGTTGCCGTGCATATCGCCCAAAATTTGCACCTCGATGTGGCGGGCGTTCTCAATCAGTTTTTCCAGATAAATGCGGTCGTCGCCAAACGCCGACTGCGCTTCGCGGCGGGCGGTGCGGATAGCCGGCGGCAGTTCGTCGGCCTGAAAAACTTTACGCATGCCTTTGCCGCCGCCGCCGGCAGCC
Source organism: Anaerolineae bacterium (assembly GCA_022071955.1). Taxonomy (GTDB): domain Bacteria; phylum Chloroflexota; class Anaerolineae; order 4572-78; family J111; genus J095. Next base: position 29,333 of record JAJVIM010000039.1, on the reverse strand, counting down.
GCTTTGACCAGCAGCGGGTAGCCAATTTGGTCGGCGGCAGCAATCAGCTCCTCGTCGGTCAGGCGTTCGGTGGCCAGGGTGCCGGGCACCAGCGGCACATTGGCCGCGGCCATGGTTTGGCGGGCGGCCACTTTATCGCCCATCATGCGGATAGCCGATGGCGGCGGGCCAATCCAGGTGAGGCCGGCGTTAACCACGGCTTCGGCAAATTCGGCGTTTTCAGCCAAAAAACCATAGCCGGGGTGAATGCCATCGACTTTGGCGTTTTTGGCAATCTCGATGATTTTATCACCGCGCAGGTAACTTTCGGTGGCCTGGGCCGGCCCCAGCCGGTAGGCTTCCTGAGCCATACGCACGTGCGGGGCCATCCGGTCGGCGTCGGAGTAAATGGCCACGGCTTCGTAGCCCAGCTCCTGGCAGGCCCGGATAATACGGACGGCAATTTCGCCGCGGTTAGCTACTAAAATCTTTTTTAGCATCGGCATAAGTGGGTCACCTCTCTGCTACAGCGGGATATTGCCGTGTTTTTTAGGCGGGTTTTCGTCGCGTTTGTTTTTGAGCATTTCCAGCGCGTTGATCAAGCGCGGCCGGGTTTCGCTCGGCTCGATAACGTCATCCAGATAGCCCCAACTGGCCGCGACGTAGGGGTTGGCAAACTTGTCTCGATACTCCTGCACCAGCTCGGCACGGGCGGCTTCGGGGTCTTCGGCGCTGGCCAGTTCGCGCCGGTAGAGCACGTTGATGGCGCCTTCTGGCCCCATCACCGCGATTTCGGCGGCAGGCCAGGCCAGGTTGATGTCGCCGCGCAGGTGCTTGCTGCTCATCACGCAGTACGCGCCGCCGTAGGCTTTACGGGTGATCACCGTGATTTTGGGCACGGTGGCTTCGGCGTAGGCGTACAACAGCTTGGCCCCGTGGATAATGATGCCGCCGTGTTCCTGGGTAACGCCGGGCAAAAAGCCGGGCACATCTTCCAGGGTAATGATGGGAATGTTGAAACAATCGCAAAAGCGGACAAAGCGGGCCGCTTTTTTAGAGGCATCGATATCCAACACGCCGGCCAAAACCGCCGGCTGGTTGGCCACAATGCCCACACTCTGCCCGTTGAGGCGGGCAAAGCCAACAATGATATTGCGGGCGTAATGTTCGTGGACTTCCAAAAATTCGCCGGCATCGACAATCGCGGTGATGACTTCGTGCATATCGTAGGGTTTGTTGGGGTTATCCGGCACCAGCGTATCGAGCCGGCTTTCGGTGCGCAACGGGTCGTCGTCGCAGGGCACAATAGGGGCGTCTTCCATGTTGTTGCGCGGCAGGTAGCTGATCAATTTGCGAATGAGAAACAGGGCGTGCGCTTCGCTGTCGGCGGCAAAATGGGCCACGCCGCTGATCTCGCTGTGGGTGCTGGTCCCGCCGAGTTCCTCAAAAGTGACCTCCTCATGCGTAACGGATTTGACCACATCCGGGCCGGTCAAAAACATGTAGCTGGAGTCGCGGGTCATAATGATGAAATCGGTGATGGCCGGCGAGTAAACCGCGCCGCCGGCGCACGGCCCCATAATCGATGAGATTTGGGGGATAACGCCGCTGCTGAGGGTGTTACGCAGAAAAATGTCGCTGTAGCCGCCCAGGCTGACCACGCCTTCCTGAATCCGCGCGCCGCCGGAGTCTTCCAGGCCGATGATCGGCGCGCCGTTTTTTAGGGCCAGGTCCTGCAATTTTACAATTTTGTTGGCCTGCGCCCGGCCCAGGCTGCCGCCCAGCACGGTAAAATCCTGTGCAAAAACATACACCAGCCGGCCATCGATGGTGCCGTAGCCGGTTACCACTCCGTCACCCAAAAACGTTTTGTCGGCCAGGCCAAAATCGGTGGTGCGGTGAGTGACAAAGGCGTCAATCTCCCGGAACGATCCCTCATCAAGCAGAATTTCAACTCGCTCGTGGGCTGTCAGTTTGCCGCGCTCTTTTTGAGCCTTTATGCGAGCTTCGCCGCCGCCCTGCGTCGCCTGGTCTTTTAGCTCTCGCAGTTTTTGAATTTTTGGGTCCAGACTCATGTATCCCCTCCGGTTAAGAAATTGTTACAGGTGCAAGCTGCACAGGTGTTTGAAAATTTTCCAACACTATATTTAAAACCCTAAACCCCCTGTTAGTTTCGGAATAATCCAATATTTCCAAAAAGTTAGTGGGATTGGAGCATTATAGCATATCTTCACCGGCGGAAAAATTTTACTGAAATTGGCGATCACGCAGGCTTTGGGTCGCCCGCCGGCCAAATTGTTTGTAACTTGTTAAACCCAGTTGATAACTGTAAAATCCTTTTAACTTGAATCTGGTGAGACCAATGATCGAAACTGAAGCAAAATTCTCCGTTCCCGATAGCGAAACGTTTGACGCTTTGCGTCAACTAACGCGGGTAGGGCCGTTTGAACTGCAACCGCTCGGCGTTAAACAGGTGACCGACCGGTATTTGGATACCCCCGACCACCGTTTTCTGGCCGCTAATACCGCCTTCCGGCTGCGGCAGTCGGGTGGCAGACAGATTGCCACCCTAAAATCGCTGACCCCGGCCAGCGACGCCGTGCATCGCCGCCAGGAATTTGAGGCCGAAGTGCCCTCGGCGCAGCCCGAAAGCTGGCCGGACAGCCAGGTAAAAACAATGGTGCGTGAAATTTCGGCCGGCCGAGAACTCAGCGTGCTGTTTGTGATTAAACAGACTCGCCACAAATTCCAAACGCTGCTGGCCGGCCAGCCGGTCATCGAGTTTAGCCTCGACGAAGTTCGCCTGACCGAAGACGGCCCGGTGGATTATCTGGAACTTGAAGCAGAATTGATCGGCGGCGGCACGGAAGAGATGCTGGCCCAGTTTGTGGCCGAACTGGAAGCGGAATGGTCGCTGCCGGGGGAAAAACGCAGCAAATTTGAGCGGGCGTTTGCAGCCAGCCAAAAATAAGCGCTAAAATTCGCTCAAACAAAAACGCCGGCCTGGTTGGCCGGCGCATTTTGTTTTTGAGGGGAAAACCTTATTTATTGGCCGCCAATGTACGGGCAATTAAGCTTTCCTGTTCCTGTTTCTTTTTAAGGCTTTCTTTGGTAACAGCGGGGCTTTTATCTTTGTCATCGCCGGCATCCTGATTTTGCAGGTTAGCAAAGGCAATGGCCATTGCCGTGGGCACCGGTTCTTCGTCCGGGACGTATACCTCTTCCTCGGCGCGTTGCTGCTCGCGGCGAGACCGGGCCGCCGGCTCTTCAGCCGGGGTTTCAACCACCGGTGGCGGCAACAGCGCTTTGATCGACAGGTCAACCTGTCGTTTTTTGCGGTTAACCTTGAGCACCTTCACCTGAACGGTTTGGCCTACTTCCAGGGCTTCCTGAGGATGGTTGATGAAACCGTGCGTAATTTGCGAAATGTGAACCAGACCGTCGCGCTCGCTGTCGATATCCACAAACGCACCGTAAGACTCAAGCCGGGTCACAACCCCTTCCAGTTCTTCGTCTTCCTCAACATCTTTGATGCGGCGCGTCACCGGTTTGATCATGGTCAGGCTGATGCGGCCACGTTTGCGGTCAACTTTCTTAACCCAAACATCAACCTCATCGCCAACGTTGACCACATCTTCTACTTTGTCCACTTTTTTGCGGGAAAGTTCAGAGATGTGAACCAGACCATCCTGCGGCAGCCCCAGGTCGATAAACGCGCCAAACGGGGTAATGTTTTTCACTTTGCCCGACAATTGCTGCCTCGACTGGAGGTTAAAAATAGTGCCGACATCGCCGGACTCATCGGCATCTGCGGCGGAAGCTTCAGGCAATACTTCTTGGGCGGGCGCTTCCACTTCCGCTGTTGGGTCGTCCATAATTAATTCTTGATCGCTCATTGCTTTTCTCCTACCACTTGCGCGGGGTAAATTTTATGAAGAAATGCCGGTTTGTGGCATTTATTGTTGCGAGGCGCAAGATCGTTCTTACCGTAACAAACAGCCGTTGATTATACCACAGCCCTTAAATAGCTGGCAAATGCTATTTGCCAACTGCCGGCAGCAGCGTTACCTTGATCCATTTCCTGACCGAATTAATGAGATACACCTGATCGGCGCGTTCCAGATCGGCCGGAGTGATGATGTCTTCCCGGATGGCCCCTTGCGCCAGCAAATGCTGCCGAAAAGTGCCGGCCAGCAGCCCGCAACTTACCGGCGGAGTCACCCACTTGCGGCCAAATTGAACAACCACATTGGCAATGGTGCTTTCGGTGATCTGGCCGCGCTCGTTCCAAAGCAGCACGTCGTCGGCGTCCGGGTAGGCGGTGCGCGCCTGCTGGTACACCTGGCGATGGGTGGTTTTGTGGTACAAAAACGGATTGGTTGAGTCAACCGGGCCGGCGGCCAGCGGCACCTTAAATTTAGGCGGACGGGTTGACGTTGCCAGCGGCGTCGCTTCAACTGTGGCCGCGCCGGCCGGCGAAACCAACAGCCGCACTCGCTGCGGCGCGGCAGCAAATGTGGCGGCGGTTCGCGCCAGTTCCTGCCGGATGCGGGCCAGATCGACCGGAATTTCAAAATACTCGGCCGATTGGGCCAGCCGCGTCAAATGCAGATCGAGCAAAAAGAAGCCGTCGGCCGGCTCCCAAAGTATGGTTTCGAGCAGATCAAATGCCGGCCGGACGGTTGTCAGCACTTTGGCTTTGGTTTGGCACTCGCGGTACTCATCGGCCTCGTCAGAGTCCCAAACAATGCCGCTGCCAACGCCGTACTCGGCCGTGCCGGCGGCGGTATCAATGGTAACGGTACGGATGGCCACGTTGAACTGAGCCTGCCGCCCCGGCGCCAAAAAGCCGATGCAGCCGGTATACACCCCGCGCGGCGAATCTTCCAACTGGGCAATGAGTTGGGTGGTGCGCACTTTGGGCGCGCCGGTAATGGACGCACAGGGGAACAGCGCCGCTAAAAGACGAGTAGTCGTTGCTTCGGTGTGGGCGGTCACCGCTGAGGTCATTTGCAACACGGTGGGGTAACGCTCCACTTCAAACAGGCGGGGAGTTTTTACCGTGCCCAAATCGGCCACGGTGCCCAAATCGTTGCGGATCATATCGACAATCATCACATTTTCGGCCCGGTCTTTGGCCGAATCCGCCAGTTGGGCGGCCAGCCGGTTATCTTCGGCCAGGGTGAGGCCGCGCGGCGCGGTACCTTTCATGGGGCGCATCTCAACCCGCAGCCCGTCCCGCTTAAAAAACAGCTCCGGCGAGGCGGAACAGATGGCGTAGCGGCCCGCATCGACAAACGCGGGGTAGCCTTTGTGCTGGGCGCGGGCCAGTTGCCAAAAATAGGCCAGCGGGTGGCCGGTAAATGTGGCGCGCAGGCACAGGGTAAAATTGACCTGATACGTTTCGCCGCGGCCAATACAGGTTTTGATCCGCCGGACGGCGCGGGCGTAATCGGCCTGGCTGAGGCTGGGCGTCCACTCCCCCACCGAAAAACCGGTCGCTTCGAGCGGCGGTTCAACCTGGGCAGGCCGGTGATACAGCCCAAACCAGAGCAGCGGCAGCGGCGTTGGCGGCTGAAAGGCCAAAGCCGGGTCAAAAGCTGACCCGGCTTCGTAGGCGATAAAACCGGCGGCGTACCGACCCTGCCGCTCAACGGCGGATTCAACGGCTTGCAGGGCCGGCAGCACCTCGGCCACGGCGCCGGCGCTGATCACCTGCACCGGTTGGGTAAAAGAGAGCCAGCGCCGGGTTAAATTGTCCCACAAAATCACATCGCCCAACATTGGCGTTAATTATCAGGGATACACCTGCCCGGCTTTGATGCGGGCATCGTTGGTAACGATGATCAAATAGGATTGGTCTGCCTGAATTTCAAATTCAATATTGGCCGCGCCGGCACCGGGCAGGCTCAACCCCGGCCGGTATTTGCCGGGAGGTACATCGTGGTAAAAGTTTTGCGCGCCCGGCATTACCTGAATGGAACCGGCGCCATCGCCAAAGTCGATATTGTACTCGTTGCCGTATTCATTTTGCATAAAAACGCGGGCCACCCCGGCCGGCGGCTTGAACGGATTGGCGGCAGCCGGTTTGGGCGTGGGCGGCACGGGCACGGGCGTGGGCGTAGCGGTCGGTTCGGCGGCCAGCGCAGCATCAACATCAATCTGATAAGTGTCCAGAATTGCGTCGCGGGTGGGCAGCATATCGGCGTAGGCCAGCGAGGTGAAATAGAAAATAAATATTGTCCGGTCGTACTGCTCAAAGAAGAAGTCGGCGTTGCCATCGCCATCGGAAAAAGAAACACCGACATAATACAGGTTGTTTTCTTTGAGCTTATCGTTTTCGGTTGTAATATCGTAGCTGTCGGCAAAGGTATCGACAATAATATCCAGCGACTTTTTGATAAAATCCTTGAACTCTTTGGCCGAATAGGCCGCATCGGTGTTAACAAACACCACGCCAAAGCGGGATTGGTCGTCGCCAAAAGCGGCGCTGGCTTCATCTTCGCTGTATGAATCCCACCCCTCTGGCACCCCAAACGAAAACGCGCCGGACGGATGGGTGTAAGTGTCGTCCTTGAGCGGCAACGGTTCTGCACCGGCGGCTTCCGGGGTAACGTCCATCTCCTTTTTGCCGCCCAGCGTATCGCCCGCCGAACCCTGGCGAGTGGGCGTGGCCACCGCAGACGAAGCATCGCTTTCAACCGAAAATTCCACGGTTTGGTCCAGGTCGCCGTTCAGGTACAGGTCAACCTTGTATTGGCCCGGCGGCCAGGCCTGATTGCCGGTTAAATCAAAGTAAAGCGTGTTGGTGCCGGAAGTCAGCTCTGCTTCATCAATCATCTGATTCGGATCAACGCCTTCGGCTTCAATCACCGACCACACAGCTTTGACTTTGGTCCCCTCCGGCGCGTCAACCAGTTCAACAATGGCGTTAAATACATCGTCGGGGCCAAAGGTGGTGGTTGGTTCCTTGCCATCGGCATCTTTGGCCAGTTGAACGCTGGCAATACGAGCCGCCGGGGCGGCCGTTGGTTCCGGGGTTGGCTCCTCCGGAGTCGGTTCCTCCGGCGTGGGTGCTTCCGGGGTGGGTTCGGCCGCCGCTGCGGAGTCGCCCTCAACGGTAAATTCAAGGGTGCGGTCCGCTTTATCGTTTAAAAACAGATCGACCTTGTATTTGCCGGCCGGCCACAATTTGTCGTTGGTCAAATTAAACTGAAGCGAGCCACTGCCAGAAGTCAATTCGGCTTCGTCGATGGTGGTGTTGGAGTCAACACCTTCGGCCTCAACAACCGACCACACAGCTTTGACTTTGGTGTCGTCCGGGGCGTTGGCCAGTTCGACAACAGCGTAAAAAACATCATTCTGGGCAAATGTGGTGGTTGGTGAATTGCCATCGGGGTCTTTGGCCATTTTGGCGCTGGCGATATTGGCCGTGCTGACGTTAAATCCGCACGCCAGCGCGGTAAAAGCCAGAATCGCAAACACCAACAAGAATGCTTTTTTCACAGTCTCTCTCCTCTTTTCGATGAATAAATAGTGGCACGGGTTAACCGCGACCATCCAGAACTAATAGTTTGAGATTGCTCGTATCATTGAGGCTGGGGAGGTTGGCAGTGGAAAATTATAGCCGTACTCAACATATCATTATTAACGGCGGTTGTCAATTACTTTTTCCAAAAGTACTATCACGGCGTATAATCTCGAATGGTTTTTGCGGCGGTCGATAGTGAGAAATGAAGCGAGAAGGATGAGGGATGAAGAAAGGAGAAAGTTATGTCCAGTGGCATTACTCTGGTTGGCCTGGGGCCGGGCGGCAGCCAATTGTGGACCCGCGCCGCCTACGAACTGCTCACACAGGCCGACGAAGTTTATCTGCTCACCGCCAACCATCCCGCCGTGGGCGATATTCCCGGCGAAATATTTGATTTTGACTGCCGACCCGAATGCGGCTCGCCGGAAAAAATGGCCGCCGAAGTGGTGCGCCTGGGCCAGCGGCCGGAGGGCGTGATTTTTGCCGTGCCGGGCCATCCCGGCCTGGGCGACCCGCTGATTCCGTTAATCCGCCAGCACGCCGCCGCGCACAACCTGCCGCTAAAAATTGTGCCCGGCCTCAGCGTGATCGAGCCGGCGCTGGCCGCGCTCGGCCTGGATGCGCCGGACCACCTGCAAGTAACCACCGCCGGCCAACTGGCCAACTGCTACCACCCACCGCTCGAACCGGACCGGCCGGCGCTGGTAACAGACATCACCAACGCGGCGCAAATGGTGGCCATTGAGCAATCGCTGTTAAACGCCTATCCCGGTAATTTTGAAGTGTGGCTGGTGCAGCACATCGGTACTCAGCAGCAGCAGGCTTGGTCGTGCCCGCTGTTTTTGCTGGCCAAACAGCCCGATTTGAACACGCTAACCACGCTCTATTTGCCCGCCGACCGGCACGCCGGTTTTTCGGCGTTTCAGGCAACCATTGCCCACCTGCGCGCGCCGGACGGCTGCCCGTGGGACCGGGAACAAACCCACCAAAGCCTGCGCCCCTACCTGCTGGAAGAAACCTACGAAGTGCTGGAGGCGCTCGATGCCGGCGACCCGGCGGCGCTGGCCGAAGAGCTGGGTGATTTGCTGCTGCAAATTGTGCTGCACGCGCAGGTGGCCATCGATGCCGGCGAGTTCAATATGGGGCAGGTGATTGACCATATTAACCGCAAGCTGCTGCGCCGTCACCCGCACGTTTTTGGCGATGTCGTGGTTAATGGGGTCGATGACGTAACCGCCAACTGGGAAGCCATCAAAAAAGCAGAAAAAGCGGCCAACGGCCAATCCGAAGCGCCGCCTTCGGCGCTGGACGGCCTGCCCCCGGCGCTGCCGGCGCTGGCCCAGGCGCTGACCGTTTCCAAACGGGCGGCGCGGGTTGGCTTTGAATGGGCCAACATTGAGGGCGTGCTCGACAAAGTTATCGAAGAGGCCCGCGAAATTGTTGAGGCCGACCAGCCGGAGCAATTGGAAAGTGAAATTGGGGATTTGCTGTTCAGCGTGGTCAACCTGGCCCGCTGGCGAAATATTGACCCCGAAAGCGCGTTGCGGGCCACCAACGCCCGTTTCAGCCGCCGCTTTCGGCAAATTGAGGCGCTGGCCGCGGCCCGGGGCCAACGCCTGCCAGACTTGTCAATTGAGGAGATGGATGCACTGTGGGAACAGGCCAAACACATCGAACGCAACGGGCAGTAACGCCCCGGCTGCGCGCCGCCCTGGTTTTGGCGCTGGCGCTGCTGCCGGCGCTGGCCTGCGGCTGGTTGTCGGCGGGGTACCAGTTTAACAACCCGGTACGCGAGGCCGTTTACCGCTACGAACGCGATGCCCGCGGCAAAGCCGATGAGCTGGTCATCCAGTTTAACCGCACCGAGCCGCGGGTAAAATTTGAGGGGCAAAATGAAAACGGCGGCCGAACCGTGTGGCTCTTCGATTTGGCGGTTAAAGAGTACTTTGCCCTGCTGCCGCCCGACCGCACTTTTTTATACGTCCAATCGCCACAATACAATGCTGACTATACGCAAGCCGAAGTCAAAGTGTATCGTGGCAGTAACGGCAGCTACCACGGTCGAGAACTGACACTGGCCCACCAAAACAATGGCGCGTGGACCGTTACCGCCGACACCGAACTGCCGCCCAACTAATTTTCCAGCACAAACCGAAACTGCATCTCGTGGAGTTTGTGGTACAGGCCATGCTGCGCCAGCAGATCGGCGTGGCTGCCCTGCTCGACAATGCGGCCGCCATCGAGCACCACAATCCAGTCGGCGTTGATAATGGTGCTCAGCCGGTGCGCAATCACAAACGTGGTGCGGCTGCGCATCAGCCGTTCCAGCGCCTCTTGCACCAGCTTTTCGCTCTCGCTGTCCAGCGACGACGTGGCCTCGTCTAAAATGAGGATGCGCGGGTCTTTGAGAATGGCCCGGGCAATGGCGATGCGCTGCCGCTGGCCGCCGCTCAATTTAACGCCGCGCTCGCCCACCAGCGTGTCGTAGCCGTTAGGCGTGGCCGCGATAAAGTCGTGGGCGTTGGCCGCGCGGGCGGCGGCTTCCACCTGAGCCGGGGTGGCATCCAACCGGCCGTAGCGGATATTTTGGGCGACGGTTTCTGAAAAGAGCGCCGTTTCCTGCGGCACAATGCCAATTTGCCCGCGCAGGCTCAAACTGGTCACCTGCCGGATGTCGGTGCCATCGATAGTGATGCTGCCGGCGGTTACATCGTAAAAACGGGGAATCAAATTGACCAGTGTGCTTTTGCCCGCGCCGCTCGGCCCCACCAGCGCCACCACCTGCCCCGGCCGCACATCGAGGCAAATATTGTGCAGCACCGGCAGGTCTGAGTCGTACTCAAAACTTACCTCGTCAAACCGCACCCGGCCCACAATGGTGGGCAACGGTTGGGCATCGGGCGCGTCGCTGATTTCCGGCCGGGTATCGAGCAACTCAAAAATGCGCTGCGTCGCGCCCAGCGCCGCCTGAAACTGGCTGTACAGGCCAGAAAAAGCGGCGATCGGCCCGGCCACCAGCATGGTGTAAATGATGTACGCCACCAGCCCGCCCGGCGACAGCCGGCCCTGGATCACCTCATATCCGCCAAACCAGAGGGTGATAGTAATTGACATAAACGCCAAAAAGCCGATGATTGGGGCCAATACCGCGGCAATTTTGGCCCGCTGCATGGCCGCGGCAAAGGTGGCCTCCACCCGGTCAGAAAAGCGGGATACCTCGTAGGCTTCGCGGGCAAAACTTTTAACAATGCGGATGCCGGCCATGCTCTCCTCAACCACCGCCGAGGCTTCGGCCAGCCGGTCCTGCACCAGCACCGACACCCGCCGGATTTTTCGGCCCAAAAAGACCATTGTCAGCGTGACCAGCGGAATCCCCACCAAAATGATGCTGGTCAACCGCCAATCGAGCCACACCAAAAAAACAACCCCGCCGGCCAGGGTGATGGTTTGCTGCAACAGGCTGATCACATTTTCGGTGACGGCGGCCTGAAGCGTGGTCACATCGTTGGTCACACGGGAAACAATTTCGCCGGTGCGGTTGTCGCTAAAAAAGCGCAACGAAAAATTAACCAGGTGCTCGTACAACTGCTCGCGCAGATCGGCCACCACCCGCTCACCCACGTAGGCCAGGTAATAGCGGTTGATAAAACTAAAAAAAGCCTGCACCGCAAAAATAATGGTCAGCAGGATGGCAAAACGGTTGAGCAGGCTCAAACTGCGCTCAACAAACACCACGTCAACCACGCTCTGCACCACCAGCGGCATCAGCAGCCGCAGAAATGTGCCAAAAATCAGGGCGATGATCGCCATTACCATTTGCCGCCGATAGGGGCGCACGTAGCGCAACAGGCGTTTGTAATCGGCCAGTCGTTCCCGGTCGATGCGGATTTTTGCTTCTGGTTCGGCCAGCGTGGCCCGTCGATGTCGGAACATAATTTTCTACCGGATTGGATTTTGCGACAAAAGATCAGTGTAGCACGGCCGGGGTAGGTGGGCAAACATTTTTGCCGCACAAAACCAGGCTGCCAATTGTGCGAAAAAACACAATTGGCATCATGATAAAATTTACGCCACCTTTATGGACAAATTTTATAACCCTGTGCTATACTGAGGTCACTTTAAGCTTATAACCTGTTGCGTCAAGCCCTCCCAATAATGGCTGCACCCACAGCCAAAAAAGCCTCTAAAAATTATCGGCCTGACTGACGCTGGAAAAAATTTCCTCAAATATTTTTGGACGCAACAGGCTATATGAAAGCGCGCTTACTTCCTCCCAGGTGAGCGCGCTTCTTTTTTTTTGCAAGCAAAAAAAGTCGATTTGTCAAGCGTTTTGATGGCGAGTATAATTTTGAGGTTGAATTGACTCCAACGAATCAACTGAAGGAACTCTCCATCTTGAACCAACGGAAAACACAAACCGCAGAATACTGGCAAAAGCAGTTTCAAGTAACCAGCCAGGACATTGAAGCCATTTATCAGCAAATCATCGAACAAAATCAGGCCGTAAAGCTGGAGGACATTGCCGTTGCTCTGGTTCAGCGTCACTGTGACGCCGAAGAATTGGCCAGCCGCAGCGAACTTCAGGAAGGGAAACTTTACGAGCCAAAAGGCTCCTTTGCCGTTGATGAAACCCTTATTTTTCCGGCTTTGGAATACGCCGTGGGCAAAGTAACCGCCAGCCGGCCCGGCCGCCACCCGGATTTTGGTTCGTTCAACGTGATTACCGTTGATTTTGGCAGCGGCGACAACCGCGAGTTTGCGGCCAATTTTACGCACGACCACCCGCTCAATGCCGGCAGCCAGATACTGGCCAGCGTCGAGGGGCTGAAATCGCCGGAAGAACTTTACAGCGCGTATCGCGAAGTTATCTCCAAAAAAATCAAATCCTCACTGAGCCGCAACGACGATCTGGTTGAATTTCACGACACCTACTTTTTGCGAGCCGGCCTCAACGAGTTTCACGAAGGGTTGTTCAATATCGCCGATGCCGCCATCGACATTAACCAGGGGCCGCTGGCCATTGATGATTTGATCGAGCAGATGGGCATGTTCTCCAACGCCGATGAAATTACCGATGTAGCCCGCTTTACGGTAAACTATCACCTGGCCAACGATGAGCGTTTTATCGACGTTGGGCCGTCGGGGCAGGTGGCGTGGTATCTGGAACGCATTGAGCCGCCGGAAGTTACTCATCCCCCGCGCCGCTTGCAGGTGAGCCAGAACGATTACGACCCGGCCGCGTTTGACGAAGACCTGTACACGCTGCTGGCTGAAATTGACGACGAAGTTACCCGGCCGGAAGACGCCGCGCCCGCCGACCCAACCGCCAAAAAAACCACGCTGGTGCTCAACTACCCTCACTGGCGGGTTGGCACGCTGCCGATCACGCCCAAAACACGGTCTTTCTTCCCCACCAGCAATTACAACCCGGTTCTGTTTGAGTTCATCGATGGCCGCACCGGCGACACCTTCCCCGGCTGGACGGTATCTGAGCACAATTACGTGTTTGGGCTGGAAGAATGGTACCAAAAAAACAAGCTGCCGGTTGGCGCGTACATCATTTTGAAACGCACCAACAGCCCAATGCAGATTGTGGTTGATTTTGAAGCCACCCGTACCCAGCGTGATTGGGTGCGAATGGCCAAAGTTGTGAACCACAAACTCACCTTCCAGATGAATCCTTCGCCGATTGGCTGTAAATATGATGACCTGATGATTATTGGCGATGCTACCCCGGAAGATACAGACAAATTGTGGGTTACGGCCGAAGAGCGGCACAGATCGTTGTTCCAACTTTTGTGTGATATTTTCCCGGAATTATCCAAATTAAACCCGCAAAGTACAGTCCACGCCAAAACCCTTTACAGTGCGGTCAATGTCGTCAAACGGGTTAGTCCCGGCGTCATTTTTCAAGAGCTGGCTTCGCATCGCTGCTTTATCCCCATGAATCACGGCTACTGGACTTATGACCCCACTCTGAGAGATTAACCTTATGGCTAAATACATTAAACCCACGCTCGATACCAAATTTCACATCGACTTTTCCTGGTGGCAGCAGCCCGGCAAAAATCTGCGAGCCTCACTCCAGGCCCAGGTGTGCCCGGATAGCGAACCTGCCGCCCAGGACAGCGAAGGCCAAACCTTTGATTGGATCAGCCCTATTACCGGCGAAGTTTTTGAAATTGATCTGCTGTGGCACGTGCTTTACAAAAATTGCCGCAGCGACCCCGATTTTTTTGATGCACGCATCCCGCTGACCTCGGCTATCTTCCGAGCCTTCATTCTTAACAACAACACACCGCTCACTCCGGTTGAAATCCACGATGTCATCCAAAAGAAATCGCCAGAAATGATCCTGCGCACCATTGGCCGCGGCATTGTTTACGAGGGCATTAAACCGGTGGTTTAATCCCGGCTCTATCGCCAAAAACCGCCCCTCCGGGCGGTTTTTTATACCTTTCGGCCTGCCGGCCTACTAGCGCGATTCTGCCGTTGCGGTTACAATAATTTTGATGAGCCACTGCAAACGCTGCCCCGTGCTTATAACCGGATTTTTACTGGCCCTGTTGCTGGCGATTGCCGGCCGCCCGGTATTGGCCCAAACACCGGCCAACTCAATGGTTGTTACCGTGCAGCCCGGCGATACACTGATGAACATCGCCCTGGCCTACAATTTACGGCTGGCCGATATAATTTTGGCCAACAACCTGCCGGCCAACGGAATGATTTTTGCCGGCCAGCAACTGGTGCTGCCCGGCGTGGCGCTGCCTACCCCCACCCCACCGCCGCCGACGGCCACGCCAACGCCCGCGCCGCTGCTCAACATGCCCGTAGCCGAGTCGGCGCACGTGGTGCAACCCGGCGAAACCATCTACAGCATTGCCGCCAGCTACGGCGTGCCGATGGGCAGCCTGGTGCTGGTTAACAACCTGCCCAACCCGGACCGGCTGGAAGCAGGCCAATCGCTGCGCATCCCGGTGGGGGCCATTCCCACCCCCGCGCCGCCGGAACCGCCTTTTGCCGCGGTAGAATTTTCGGAGCGGGAGATTTTTCAGGGGCGAACATTGGTGGTAAAAGTGTGGCTGTCTGAGCCGGCCACGCTGGGCGGCTGGTTTGAGGGCCAGCCCCTCATTTTTAACGAGGGCGCCGCCGGCGAAAAATGGGCCATCACCGCGATTCACGCCTTGCTGCCGCCCAACGATTACCCGGTAGTCATCACCGCTACCCGGCCCGATGGCCAAATCAGTACCCGCGTTGAAATTATAACCGTGATTGACGGGCCGTACGGCTTTGAAGACATCCAGCTCGATAACAGCCGCGCCGCCCTGCTTGATGCTGATTTGCTCGCCGCCGAGCGGGAAAAGCTGGTGGCCCTGTGGAGTCAGGTTTCATCGACTCCCCGCTGGGGCGGCCCGTTTTGGTATCCCGCGGCTAACCCGGAAGTAACCAGCTATTACGGCACCCGGCGCACCTACAACAGCAGCGAGGAACTGAGTTTTCACGCCGGGGTGGATTTTAGCGGCGCGGGCACGCCCATTTACGCTCCGGCCGCGGGCGTGGTAGTACTGGCCGAACCGCTGACGGTGCGCGGCAACGCCGTTTTAATTGACCACGGGCTGGGGCTGTACAGCGGCTACTGGCACCAATCGCAACTGGCGGTGCAGGTGGGCCAAACCGTGCGCCCCGGCGACATAATTGGCTATGTTGGTGGCACGGGGCTGGTTACCGGCCCGCACCTGCACTGGGAGCTGCGCTTAAACGGCATTGCCGTGAACCCGCTGCAATGGGTGCGGGAGTCCATTCCATAAAAATTCAACTGCTGCCCACTTTGGGCGCGGCTTATTAACAACGAGGACAAATGTCAACACCTAAAAAAACTTATCTGATTGATATGGATGGCGTGCTGGTTCACGGCCAGCGGCCCATCCCCGGCGCTATTGAATTTATTAACCGGCTGCGCGAGGGCGGCCACAAATTTTTGGTGCTCACCAACAACCCCCGCTACACCGTTACCGATTTGCAGCACCGGCTGCAAACCATCGGCTTTGATCTGGAATCCAACAATATTTACAGCAGCGCGCTGGCTACCGCCGCCTTTGTGCAATCGCAAAAACCGGGCGGCAAGGCCTACGTTATCGGCGATACGGGGCTGTACCAGGCGCTGGCCGATGTCGGCTACACATTAACAGAATACAACCCCGATTACGTGATTTTGGGCGAAACCGAGACTTACCCCTTTGAAAAACTGACGCGAGCCACCCAGCTCATTTCCAGCGGCGTGCCATTCATCGCCACCAACCCGGACCCCAACGGCCCCACCGAATCCGGCGTGGTGCCGGCCTGCGGCGCTGTCGCCTCGCTGCTGGAAAAAGCCACCGGCTACAAGCCCTACTTTGTGGGCAAACCCAACCCGCTGATGATGCGCTCGGCGCTGCGCTTTTTGAACGAGCATTCGGAAAATGCGGTAATGGTTGGCGACCGTATGGACACCGACGTGAAAATTGGCCTGGAAAGCGGCCTGCAAACAATTTTGGTGTTCACCGGTATGACCACGCCGGAACTGATTGGCAAGTTTCCGTACCGGCCCAACCAGGTTTTTGATTCTGTGGCAGATATCATTCCGTAACATGGCCAAAAAACCCAGACTCGATCCCAACCGTTTTAAAAAAGGGGGCAAACCCGCGCCAAAGCTGGATGACAAGGGCCTGTTTTCGTTTGATCCCATCCGCCGCGACCTGTTTAAATGGGGGCTGGTGGCCGGGGCCTCGGGCGGTTTTTTGATGCTCCAACCCGGAATATTCTGGCAAATCACCGGCGTGTTTGTGGTGGTTTTCATTGCCAACTACCACATTTCCAAAGCCTCCAAACAGATTCCGCGCTGGCAGGCCACCATCATTTCATTTATCGGGGCGATGCTGGCCATTGTGTTGATGGCGCTGCTGACCACGCTGACCGGCGTCTATCTTCAAACTGGAGGCAGCGGATGAAACACGTGGTCAGTGTCAGTTTGGGCAGTTCCAAACGTGACAAAAAAGTGGAGTTTCAACTGGGCCGGGAAATCATTGTGCTGGAACGCATTGGCTGCGACGGCGATGAAAAAAGGGCGCAGGCCATGTTCACCGAGCTTGACGGCCAAGTGGATGCGCTGGGCGTGGGCGGCGTGGAACTGTACGTGCGCGTCGGCGACAAAAATTATCCGCTGCGCTCGGGGTTGAATCTGGTTAAAAACGTCAAACAGACGCCCTGCACCGATGGCCGGGGCCTCAAACAGATGATGGAAGGCCACGTGTTTCAGTGGGTGGCCAACCAACTGCCGGCTAACATCACCCCGCGCAAAGCGATGATGCCGCTGGCCGCCGACCGCTACGGGCTGGCCGAATCGCTGGACCGGGCCGGCTTTGATCTGGTCTTTTGCGATTTAATGTTTGGCCTGGGGCTGCCCATCCCGGTCAAAGGGTTGCCCCGGCTGCGTTTTTTGGCCTCAATTTTAATGCCGGTCATCGGTTTAATGCCGATCAGCATGCTCTACCCCACCGGCCACAGCCAGGACGAAATTGTGCCCAAATACCAAAAATGGTTCAACTACGGGCCGGTCATTGCCGGCGATTTTCTGTACATCCGGCGCAACCTGCCCGCCGATTTGAGCGGCCGGATTATGATCACCAACACCACCACCGAGGCCGATACCGAGTTGCTGCGCCAGCGCGGGCTGGCCTATCTGGTCACCACCACCCCGCGCATCGACGGCCGCTCGTTTGGCACCAATATGCTGGAAGCCGCGCTGGTGGCCTACGCCGGCCACGGCCGCCTGCTCACCGACGCCGAACTGCTGGCCCTGGTCAACGAGCTGGAACTGCGCCCCTCGGTGTTAAAGTTGAATTAAACGCCTTTGAGCAGCAAAATTGTGTTGATGGTTTTCAGCGCGATGATCAAATCCAGCCGCACCGACTGGTGTTTGATGTAGTACAAATCGTAGCGGAGTTTTTCCAGCGCGTCCACCACCGACCGGCCGTAATCGTAATTCACCTGCGCCCAGCCGGTCAGTCCCGGCTTAACCGTGAGCCGGGTGCGGTAAAAGGGGATTTTGGCCTGGAGTTCGGCCATAAATTCGGGGCGCTCCGGGCGCGGGCCGATGAGGCTCATTTCGCCGCGCAGCACGTTGAGCAGTTGCGGAATTTCATCGAGCCGGGTGCGGCGCAAAAAACGGCCGGTGATTGTTACCCGGGCATCGTACTTTTCGGCCCACCGGGCCGCGCCGTCTTTTTCGGCGTCTGTTACCATTGAACGCAGTTTAACCAGCTCAAAAATCTGGCCGCCGCGCCCCACCCGCCGCTGCCGGTAAAACACCGGGCCGGGCGAATCCAGTTTGATGGCCAACGCCAGCGCCGGCAGCATCACCCCAAAAATTGCCAGCCCCACCAGCGCAACCAGTACATCGACAACCCGTTTCACCAGCCGAAAAGTGAGATTGCGGCTGTTGCCGTTGAGCGGCAGTACCACAAACCAGTTGTCGCCCACATGCTCCACCGGCACCCGCTCGGTAAAGCGTTCGTACAGCTCCGGCATGGTAGAAACCTGCACGCCGTGCTCGTAGCAATCCATCACGCGGGCCAGCACCGGCCCCGGCACATCGCGGCTAATGGCCATCACAATATCGGTGACGCCCTGCGCTTCAACCAGGCCGGGCAGTTCGCTGGTGGTACCAATGACCGGCACGCCGTGCAGGCGCAACTGCTGCTTGGCCGGGTCGTCATCAACAAAGCCGACGACTTTAAAGTGCATCGAGCCAAATTCTTGCAGCGTTTTGGCAATTGTTTCGCCGGCCCAACCCGCGCCCACCACAATGGCCGTGCGCTGAAACACCGACACAAACATGCTGCTGTACACTCGCCGCCAGCTCAACAGCAAAATCGGCGCAATCAGCGTAAAAAAGCCCATAAAATGGCGCGGCAAAAACCAGGGGGGGAAAAGCGCATAAATCAGCAGATAGACGGCAAAAATCTGGAGCACAGTTTTACCAATGGCCAGAAAACTGGCCGCGGTATCTGCCGCCACCCGGAGGCGATAGGCGTCGTTGGCCGAGGCCAACACAAAATAGACCAATGCGATCGCCGCAAACCAGGGCAAATATTGCCCTACCAACTGCATCGAAAAATCCCAGCCGGAACGCTGCGCGCCGAGCCACAACCCCACCAACAGCGACACAAACACCAGCAGGCCGTCCACCACAAATAAAATGTTGCGGTGTTCGGTCAACTGCATCGACAGCGCCCGGCGATTGCCGTTGATTTGCAGCAGAGGTTTTTTATCGACCATCATCACTCAACTCACGCGCTACAATTGGTTCCGGCCCAAATACCTTGCAAGTCTCGACAATGTCTTTCTGAGCGACCAATGGGAGCGACACTTGCGCCTGCGCGCAGTGCAGGTGAGAATCTCCGGTTAAAGGCTGAGTCAAACAAAATTACCGGAGATTCTTCGTCGCTACGCTCCTCAGAATGACCTCTACCGAGACAGATCAACCGAACCCGGGGTAAAAGTGGTCGGCGTGGAGGGGTGGTTATTGCGGGCCAGGTTTGCGGGTCAACAGCGTTCGGACGCTGCCCGCCACAAAACCCAGGCCCCAGGCCAGGTGGATCGAGGCGAAAATTAGCGGCAACACCGGCCCGTACCGCCAGCCGGCCCGGCCTGCGGCTATTGTACTGGCAATAATATTTGCCAGCAAATAACAGCCAGCCACGGCTGCCCCCACCCGGCGCGCCGCCGTAAAAAACATGCCCAAAATTCCACTCACCGCCAGCAGCGACACAAACAACGGCGAAATTACCTGTCGCCATTGCAGCGACGCCGGGTGCTTTTGCAGCGTGCGCACTTTCCAGCGGCCGTACTTAAAATATTGCCGCCACAACGCCCCCAGCGAAGCGCGCGGCGTGTACACCGACTGAATCGCCGGGCTGAGCAAAATTTTTCCGCCGGACTGACGCAGCCGGTAATTCAGCTCGTAATCTTCATTAATGTGAAATTGCTCATCGTACAGGCCGATGGCTAACAGCGCGTCGCGCCGGTAAGCCCCCAAATACACCGTATCGACAAACTGCTCCTGGTCGGTGTAGTGAAATTTGGAGCCGCCAATGCCAAAGGGCGACTGCGTGGCCACCGCGACGGCCTGGCCCACGTATGTTTCGCCGCGGGCGCGCATCATCCCGCCCACGTTATCGGCCCGGCCTTCGGCCAGCAGGCGCGCGCACTGGCACACGTAATCCGGGGCAATGATGGTGTGGCCGTCAACCCGGACAATAATTTCGCCCTGCGCCGCCCGGATGCCAATATTTAGCGCCGCCGCCTGAATCCGGCGCGGATTATCGAGCAGGCGCAGATGCGGCTGGCCGGCCATCAATTGCTGCACAATGGCTCGGGTGTCGTCGGTTGAGCCGCCATCGAC
The DNA here is from genome assembly GCA_022071955.1 of Anaerolineae bacterium. GTDB lineage: Bacteria > Chloroflexota > Anaerolineae > 4572-78 > J111 > J095. Next base: position 9,381 of record JAJVIM010000039.1, on the reverse strand, counting down.
CACCAAAATTTCCAGCCGGTTGGCCGGATAATCCTGAGCCAGCACCGCCCCTAAACTTTCAGCAATAAAGCCCGCCTCGTTGAGCACGGGCATAATCACGGTGACAAACGGTTTCACGGATGTTACAAACGCGCCTCTAACGCCTGTTGCACCGCTGCCAGGTTCGCTTCTACCTTGACCGGCGCATTGGCAAATTGGGCGTTGGGCCACTGCCCGGTGTGATAATCTACCGTGGCGGTGGGGTCTTTGAGCACGTGGCCGGTGAGAATGCTGACCACCGTTTCATCTGGTTTGATGACGCCGGCGCTGACCAGTTGGCGCACCCCGGCCACAGACGCCGCCGAGGCCGGTTCGCAGCCAATGCCGGCGCTGTCAACCACGGCTTTGGCGTCCATAATTTCATCGTCAGACACGGCCGTAACCACGCCGTTGGCCCATTCCAAAGTGCGGATGGCCCGCGGATAGCTGACCGGGTTGCCAATATTGATGGCCGTGGCCACGGTGTTGGCTTTCACCGTCACTCGCTCGGCAAAGCTGCGCTGGTAGCTCTGGTAAAAGGGACTGGCTCCGGCGGCCTGCACCGCGGCAATCCGCGGGATGCGGTCAACCAAACCGAGCTGTTGGGCTTCAAACAGGGCTTTGCCAAAGGCGGCGGTGTTGCCCAGGTTGCCCGCCGGCAGCACAATCCAGTCCGGCGGCTGCCACTGAAAGCCCTGCAAAATTTCAAACACAATCGACTTTTGTCCTTCGAGCCGAAACGGGTTGAGCGAGTTGAGCAGGTAAACGCCCAGCTTGTTGCACACTTCCTGCACCAGATTCATCGCGTCGTCAAAATCGCCCTGAATTTGCAGCGTGTGCGCGCCGTAGGCCAGTGCCTGGGCCAATTTGCCGGCGGCGATTTTGCCGGCCGGGATAAAAATGAGGGCCGGGATACCGGCGCGGGCAGCGTAAGCCGCCAGCGAGGCCGAGGTGTTGCCGGTAGAGGCGCAAGCTACGGCGGTAGCGCCCATAATTTTGGCCTGCGTCACCCCAACAGTCATCCCCCGGTCTTTGAACGAACCGGTGGGATTTTCGCCTTCGTGTTTGAGGTACAAATCGCTCAGCCCCGCGTACTGTGACACACGGGGGTGCTCGTACAGCGGGGTGTTGCCTTCGGGCCGGGAAACAATGTTGTCAACGGTGGTGGGCAGGATGATTTCGCGGTAGCGCCACACCCCGGAGTTAGTAGTGGGGACAACTTTGGGGCCGGGCGCGCCGCTCAGCCGGCCATCGAACAGGCCGCGGTTGATGCGCGGCCGCAGCGCCTCCAAATCGTGCCACACATCGAGCAGGCCGCCGCAGTCGCAGACATACCGCACCTCGGTGGTGGGGTAGGAGCGGTGGCATTGAATGCATTGTAATGAAATGGTATCGGGTGCGTTGGTTGGCATTTTCATCTCCGTTTATGTGAGTTGAATGAGTTGGGTGAGTTCGGTGAGTTAGAGCAGGTCAATATCCTTTTACTTACCAAACCCACCAAACTCTCTAAACTCACCAAACTCTATTCGTTGTCTTTGGGTCGGCTCCAGCCGAGCCGGTACAGCCAAACCAGGCCGGCAATGACCACGGCCGCCAGCAGCAACCCAACCCCACCCAGACAAACGGTTGTGCCCACGGCTCCCAGCAGCATCGGCGTGTTTGACTCGGACTGCGTGGTAGAGGGCGACCGGCTGGCGCGCGTTGGCGCGGGCGGTCGCGTTGGCCGCGGCAAGGCCGTGTTGGTGGGCGACGGCGCGGTGGTGGGCGTGAGTGTTGGCGGCGGAGGCGGCAGCGTGTTGGTGGCGGTGGGGGTTTCCACCGGCGAAACCGGCTCTTCAACCTGAGCGATCTCGGCGGCGGTGGCGGTGGGTGTGGCCGTTGGTTTGGGCGCGTCGGCAGCGGGGGCCGGAGTATTGGTAGCCGGCACAGGCGTGTCGGTGGCCGGCACGGGCGTATCGGTGGGCGCTTCTACCGGCTGGGCGGGCGCAGCATCACCAGAAATCTGCTTTAAACCTATTTCGTCAAGCCAAAACTGGTCTTTACTGAAGGGAACCGTAAATCCCTTTTCAGCAGCACGCTGGCGCCACCTGTCATCGATTCTGACAAACACGGTAATGGTATCAGCCTGGGCGGTGGCTATGGCGTATTCAACCTGACAAGTTTTGCAATCGGTGCGCCAGTTGTCGGGACCCCAGATAACATTTGATGAGCGCGAATCGGTGCCGCCAAAAGGGTCAATTCCCACGCGGCGGCCAATGCTCCCCACCGCGCTGTTCACCGAAGCATCATTGGCGTATGAGTCAAATACGAGCCAGTTTATATTGGCATAATAAGTGTTTCCTGCCACAACCGGGACTTGTTGATAAATGCCACCCACAAAATTACTTTCGGTGACGATGTAGGCAGCCGGGCATTGTGGGGCGTGGCATTCGCCGCCGCCTTGCAAGTACGAGAGCGCTGCTGCACCATCTTCGAGAAAAGGCTGCCAACCATCCAGCCCATTGTCGAATTTACAGTTGGGCATAAGATTCGCCGGGTCTTCCAGACAAACCCGGGGAAAATCCTGCGCCCAACTGCCGGCCACCGGCAAAATCAGCGTCGTCAGCAAGATTAATAAAATAACTGTCAGATATTTCTTAACGTTCATCAGCCTCACAAAAAAAATCGGCCATTCTTGAGTTAAAGATGGCCGGTTTGCACTTGTTTTTTACGTTTTACATTGCCCCAATATCTGTAACTCTGCAACAAACGCAATCCGGGCCACATTGCACCAGCGAGGTAGACCATTTGATTGTTGCAGTTGCCCGGCGCCCCACCCCTCCTGGCCTTGTCGCCAATTATCTGATCGGCGTTGGCGACACAACCCGGGTTGCCGTTGGCGTGGGTAAATCCGTGGGTTTGGGCGTTGGCAGTTGCAGTTTGGGCACAGCCGTCACTGTGGGCGTATCGGTTGGGCCGGGAGTGGGTGTATCGGTGGGCGCGGCCGATGGTTCAACCTGCGGGTTTTGGCCGGGCGCTTCCTCAGTGACCACCGCCGTGGCTTCCGGGCCACCACCACTATTCTCAAAAAAGAAGATCGACGCGACAGCCAGACCGCCCAAAATAACCACCAAAATTAAGCCCAGCACTGCCAAAATAATCAACCGAACATTTACCTTGCCGCCACGTTTCTTTTTGGCCCGTTTTCTGACCTCACTGGGGAGTAACAGGTCATCGTCGTCAACCAGGCCCTCATCTTCACCAATCATAAAATCGTCGAGAAATGTGCCCGCCGGCTCAGTTGACTCCGGCGAAGTATCCTCCATCAACTCTCTGAGCAGGTCATCGGTGTCAAAAATACCGGAGCGCAGAGCTTCGATCCCACGCAGAGCAACTACATTGTTGGGGTCCAACGCCAACACATTTTCCAGACAAATCTCCCGGTCGTCATCAGAATCGACCACCGTGCTTAACCATAACCAGATATCTTCGTTGTTCTCGTCAGCGTCAAGCAAGTCCTCCAGCAGGGCACGGCCTTCGGCCCGGTTACCCATGCGGATGTGTTGAATGGCGTCCTCTAAGGTTGGCATGGACACGCTCCCCGATGAATGTGGCAGAAAATATGCTCAATTATAACATCAAACCTACGGAAGGCAAAGAAGAACTAATTCTTCCCCACGGCTCACGGCCCGATTTGGACCACTCCCAGCCCGAACAGCTGGCCAACCGGCTGGCCGTTTGGGTTGAGCCAGCGGCCGCGCAGCGCAAATTCGCCGGCGGGAACATCGGGCCCAACCGGCAACGACAGCTTGTTTTGTACCCAGTACTCCGCCGGCCAGTTTGACGTGGCCCACTCGCCGCCCAGCGGCTCAACCGGCGGCCAGCGATAGGCAATCTCATCACCATCTGCCAGCAGTTCAAACTGCAGACGATAATTTTGCGCCGGCCGGCGCAACACCTGCCAGTGCAGCGAAACTTCCACATCCGGGCTGAGTTGATCAATGTGATAGCCACGCAGCGCCAGCCCCGCAGCCGGTTCCACCTCCGGCAACTCGCTGAAATTGGGGATGAGGTCCGGGTTGACCGGGCGCGGCGTGCCGGCCAGGTCAGCGGTGACAATTCCCAGCGGGATCAGCGAACGGCCGTCGCTGGCGGGCAGGGGTTGGCCGGTTTGCCGGTTTACCAGCCGCGCCGAAAGCTGGTAAACCAGCGGCGGCAGGTCGCCGGGCAGGCGAAAGGTGAGCAGTTGCAGCCCAACCACGCCCGGCTGCCAGTCGCCGGGGTCGAAGCCCAGGCCATCGGTTTGCAGCCACAACTGGCCGCGGCCGTCGTGCATTTGCACCTGCAAGGTGTAATCGGTGCCGGGGGGCAGCGCCTTGAGCGCCTGCCAGCCCAACAGCACCTCAAACTGCCGGCCGGTCACCACCGCCTGCAGCACCTGATAACCGGTCAAAATCAATTCATTGTTGATGACCACGCCCACCGGCTGCAACTGCGCCAACCGGGCGGGCAAGTCGGCGGGCAGGCGGTAGAGTTTGTACTCCGGGCCGGATTCTTCCGGGACGGGGCGCAGCAGCGCGGCCCACGGCTCGGGGGCGGGAGCGGAGGCCGGGAAAATGTAGCGCGGCGACAGGTTGGCCGCCGGCGGCGGAAAGGCCAAACTTTGCCGGCCATCGAACCAAATGGCAAAAGGCGGCCGGCCGCCAAAATACAGATCAAAACGGAAACGGTCCAAATCGCGGTAATATTCGGCGGAGATGGCCGGCAGATCGGTGCTGGGCGAATTTTTGAGGTAACGGGCTACCGCGGCAATATCGGCTCCGTAGATTTTGCGGGCCTCCGGCGCGCTGTTCCAGCGGACAAAATAATCGTAACCGGTGTGCAGAGCCATCCCACCAATTAGCAACCCTGCCAGCGCCGGCAGCGCGCCGCGGCCAAATCCAGTGGCGAAGCGGCGCTCAAGTTGAGCCGCAACGGCATCGACGCCCAGCGCCCAAAATATGCAGGCTGCCGGCAGCGCGCCGATGGTGCGCAAAAAATGCGGGCTGTCATCGGTGATAAAATCCGGCAGCAGCATAAAAAAGGCGGTGCTGAGCAGCAGCACCATCGGCGCGGACCGGCTCGGCGCGCGCGCCAGCCGCCCCAGCGCCAGCCCCACCCCCAGCAAAAAAAACAGCCCATTGATGGCATCAAACACCGGGCGGCCGTTGAGATTGTAGCGGTCGGTGGTATCGCCGGCCAGGTTGAACATGCCCAGCGTGCGGGCCGTGTTGCGCAGCGTCGGCCACAAGTCGCCGTTGAGCAAATACGGCAGGGTCGATACCTGATCGGCGCGGCGGCTGAAGCTGTCGGCGTGGTCAACAAAATAGGCGGCCAGCGGCCAAAAAATGGCCGCCCAAATGAGGCCAAACAGGAGCAACCCCAGCCAGTGGCGGCGGGTGATTTTGCGGCAGAGAAGCTGGTAAGCAAAGAGGGTCAGCAAAATGAGCGGCACAAAACGGCTGGAAAGGTAGGTGTACATGGTTACGCCGGCAGCCACGCCGCTCAGCGCAAAAAAGAGCAGCGGCCGGCGGCCAAACAGCGCCCGCCAAAACAGGTAGAGGGTGAGCAGCAGCAGCGGGGGCAGCAGCACCGCCCGCAGGGTGAGCCGGCTGACAAACACCGCCCAAAACAAAACGGCCAGCCCGGCCAGCGCCAGCAGGGCCACTCGCCGGCCAAACAGCCGCACCGACAGCGGATAAACCAGGGCCACGGTCAGCAACCCGGCAAAAATATTGACCATCCGGAGCTGCACCGGGCCAATACCCAACCCGTAAAAGGCCAACCCTTCGAGCCAGATAATGAGCGGTTCAATGCCTTTGTTGATTTCGTAGAAAATGCGGAACTGGCCGTGGAGCACGTCCAGCGCGGCGATGCCGTTGGCGGCTTCGTCGTGGGACAGGCCGGCCGGGGCGTGGTCAATAGCGACCATCCGCAGGGCAAACGCCGCCAGCAAAATGAGGGCGGCCAGTATCGCGGGGCTGGCGTGAAATCGGCTCACCGGCGGGCCTGTGTGCGCTTACGGCCGCCAGGCGGGCGTCTGCTCGTCGCGGGCGGGAGTGTTGGTTAAATTCTGGGTGACGCCGCCATCCAACGTGATGGTGAAAATATCCCAGTTGCCTTCGCGGTTGGAGTAAAACACCAACTGCTGCCCATCCGGCGACCAGACCGGTCCGTGGTCGTTGGCCTGCGATTCGTTGGTGATGTTTTGGGCCGCGCCGCCGGCCGCGCCGATGACGTACACCTCAACGTTGCCGTCGCGGTTGGACTCAAAAGCCAGCCGGCTGCCGTCCGGCGACCAGACCGGGGCCAGATCGTTGGACGGGTCAACGGTGACCTGCCGGATGTCGGTGCCATCGATGGCCATGGTGTAAATATCCCAATTGCCGTTGGCTTTGCTGTTAAAAGCAAAGCGGCTGCCATCCGGCGAGTAAACCGGCGACAGGTTGCCGTTGCCATCGTTGGTAACCTGAGTCAGGCTGTCCGGGCATGTTTCCGGCTGGGGCAGGCAGGCGGTATCGAGCAGGTAAATTTCCCAGCTACCGTCGCGGAACGAAGAAAAGGCCAGCCGGCTGCCGTCCGGCGACCAGGCCGGCGTCCAGTCGTCGGCGGGGTGGCGGGTAACGTTGACCACGTTCTGGCCATCGGCGTCCATCACGTAAATTTCACGGTTGCCGTCGCGCCGCGAAACAAAAGCGATTTTCTGCCCATCCGGCGACCAGACCGGGCTGGCGTCGTCGCCTTCTTCCACGGGGGTGAGCGCCGTCTGGTTGCCGCCATCGGAGTCCATCACGTAAATCCGCCAGTTTTGGTCCACATCGCGGGCCATGTAGGTGATGGAAGGCAGGGTGCGGGCCACCACCAGCGCCGGCGTGGGCGAGGGTGTGGGCGAAGGTTCGGCGGTGGCGGTGACGGCGGCATCGGCCAGCGGGGCCGCGGTATCGCCGGGCTGCGCCGTGGCGGTTGGAGTTGGGGTAGGCGTTGGCGCAGAAAGAAACGCCAGCGGCACGCCGGCCATCTGCGCGGCCAGCGCACCCCCGGCCACCAGCGCGCCGCAGAGCAGCAGCCCCACCAGCGCCACCGGCAGCAGCCAGCCGCGCCGGGCCGGCGGAGTTTTTGAAGCCGGCCGGTACGGTTCGGGCCGGACGGAAGGTTTGGCCGCCGGTTTGATGCCGGCCGCCACTTTGCCCCAATTTACCTGCGCCAGAATTTCAGACAGGTCGGTGTGTTCGCGCAGCCAAAAACGGAGCATTTCAACGTGGAAGCGATAGCTGACCGCGCCCATCGGCACCAGTACGCCGCGCTCGGCCAGCGTTTTGAGTGCGTGTTTGACCACTTCTTCATCAACGCCGGTGGTTTGCCGCTGCAAATAGCGCACCACTTCGATGCCGGTTATCGGCCCGTGCGCGCCCTGAATGGCGGCCATTCCGGCCAGCACGGCTCGCTCGGCCCAGGTTGAGTCGTCCCAGATTTTGGTGAACGGCGCAATGGACGAGTCGAGAATTTCGGTGAGGGTGTTGTCAAAATCCTGCTGATTCACCCAGCCATCGTGCACCTGCCGGTTGAGCAGCCGGTAACAGTACAACGACAGGTAGTAGGGATGGTGCGAGCAAACTTCGGCGATGCGTTTGGTAACGCCGTAATCAAAACGGAGGATGCCTTTGGTTGGCCCGGTGATCATCGAAATGGAGGCGTCGGCGGTGAGCGTGCCCAAACTGTAAATCGGCGCGCCGTCCAGCAGCGGGTGTCGAATTTGCTTGAGCGCGTCCTGATTGACGGCAAAAACCAGATGCAACGCCGGGCACTCATCGAGCAGGGGCATGAGGCTGGTTAAAAAGCTGGCCACCAGCGACATATCGGGCCGGACCAACGCGTGCAAATCATCAAAATAGAGAACGAGCGGCGTATCGGGCGGCAGATTGTCGCTGATTCGGCCAAAAATTTCGCGCAGCGCCGAGGCGGTTTGCACCCGCGCCGGCAGCGCCGCGCCGGCCAGCAGGTTGTGTCGCTCCAGTTGCGGCTCCAACTGGTCGATGACTGTTTGCAGCACGGTGTTGAGCGGCGGCGGGCCGTCTTTGGCGGGGGGCGGCCCCACCAACGTAACCAGCAAATTTATGGTTTTTTTGATCTGCAACGAGCCGACGTGGCGCAAAAACGATGTTTTGCCGACCATCGGCAGGGCGCTCAGCGCCAGCGTGCGGGCGTTGCCGACAAGCTGGGTGTCCAGCCAATCGGCGGCAGTCTGGCGGCCAAACAGCATTGCCGGGTCTGAAACCGGTTCATCGGGCCGATACGGGTTTGAAAATTCGCTCAAGTTTATTCTCCACAAACAATACCCCGTTAGAAGGGCAATCTAACGGGGGGAGCGCATTATACCACGAGGTATTTAGATAAGAAAAACTACTGCCTGCGGGCCAACAGCACCCGGGCACGCGCGCCGTTGTGGTCAACCATTTCCCAGCGAGCGGCCAGCCCCTGCGCCTCAAACGCCGACAGCGGCCGCAGCGTGTGAAAGCCGCGCTGGTTGGTAATGGCGTACAACCAATCGATAAAGGGACGCAGCGGCCACGGCCCGCGCAACTGGCCTTCAAAAACCACAATTAACTGGCCGTCCGCCGCCAGCACCCGCCGGATTTCGGCCAGAGTTTCGTCCATAAAAATATAGTTGGTGGGAAACGTAGCCACCACATTGACAAACAGGCCGGCCGGAAACGGCAAAAACTGGGCCTGGGCGCGGCTGAGCGGCGCGGGCAGGTTGTGCCGGTGCAGCCGGCGCCGGGCCAGCCGGGCCATAAACGGCGACTGATCGATGCCGGCCGGGCGGTAGCCGGCGCGGGCCATATCGACAAAAAAGCCGCCGGTGCCAAAGGCCAGTTCCAGCGTGGGGCCGGGGCGCATGTGCCGCAGGCTCAGCCGTCGCCAGGCGGCCCACTGGCCAAACGATACCAGCCAGGCTACCAGATCATACGTCCAGGCCAGTTGGTTGTACAGCAAATGGAATCCGAGTTTAATGAGCCAGTGTGGAAGCATAAGTTGGTATCAATATGGTGACTATTTGCCCCATCCCCCTACCCCCCTTCCCAATGGTTCAGGGGCGCACAAGTACCAAATTTTGAAATGCGTCTCATTCACCCTCATCCCCCCGGCCCCCTTCTCCCTGAGGGAGAAGGGGGAGAAAAGAGTTTTGGGTGTGGTTTGGGCGGCTACGCCGCCCAAACCACACCCGTTTAATCGCTCCCCCTCCCCAAAAATTTGGGGAGGGGGTTGGGGGGAGGGGCAAAAAACGCCAATTTTTAACACCTGTCCGCCCCTGAATTCCCAACGGGGAGGGGGATGGGGCACAAC